>JAHDLB010000054.1 GCA_018432315.1 Anaerolineae bacterium | reverse complement strand
GTCCGCCACCCGACGCGCGACGACTTCTTCACCGCGCGGCATGGGACGCGAGACTGGGACGAGTAGCGGCGGCTGAAGGAGCAGTGAGGCCATGCCCGATCAAATCGCCCTGGTGACGAAACAGGTGGGCCGCAAGCGCGGAAAGCTGTTCGACGACAAGGCGTTCCGGCGCGACCTGCGGCGCATCAACAAGAACCGCGCGGCGAAGATGAAGCGCTCGTTCCGGCGCACGACTCGGACCTGGGCGCACCAACCGACGTTTCACCAGATCACCGAGATCGAGCCGGAGCCGACGGTCGTCGTCTACACCGAGGACGAGCAGTACGGCTACGTGTCGGGCGGGACGCGGGTGCGGCGGGCGCTGATGTCGCCCGACTTCGAAGCCAAGACCCGGCCCGGCGTCCTGGACAGCTTTCCCGGTCGCGGCGGCGTGATCTTCGTCAGCGCGAAGTTGAATCTGCCCGGCATCCGGGCGCGGGACTTCCCCGAGGCGGTCGAGAAGAAACACAAGCGGCCGCACCAGCGGGACGTCGAGCGGGCGATTGCCCGGGCAGTGGAGCGAGGACTATGACCAAACGCAAGATCGACATCGAGCAGCCGGCAGCGGCTGCACAAGAGACGGAACCGGCAGAAGCGCCGATGACCGGAGGGAACACCGAAGGTATCGCGCCGGCGCAGATCGACCCGCTCGAAGCGGTGGTGGAGGAATGGGTGAGCAACCTGGTCGCCAAGACGCCCACGGTCGCCGCCCGCCGCATCGCCGCCGGGCTGCACGCGGCGGGCATCCACACGCAGGAAGACCTGGCACACGCCAACGTCAACCTGGTACGGCGGGTGCTCGTGGCCGCGCTGCGCGCCGACGCGCACAGCCTGACCGGCACCGCCGCCCGGTTCCATCTGGAGGACTGAGCACATGGGAACCATCAACCGAGAAGACATTCTCACCAAGCGCACGCACGTCTATTCGTTCATCCAGCGCAAGGGCAGCCCGCGGTACTCGCTGGAGCTGTTCTCGCTGCACGGGGCGATGGGGAGCGCCGAAGAACCGCTGGGCGAGCCGGAGCCGCGCTACCGCAAGAGCGTCACGCGGCGCGGGGCGTGGGACCGGGTCGGGGAAATCGAGTCCCCGCCCGACGCGCCGACGACGTCGTTCACCGAGCTGATGCCCCGCGCGACGGCGACGTTCCTGGAGCAGCTCAAGAAGTCCGGCGAGCCGTTCGCAGTACACACCGTCATCCACCAGAACGTCGACCCGCAGAACTACACCCGCTGGGAGTCCAAAGAAGTCTTCGACGGCGTGCGGCTGACGTCGTTCACGCGCAACGACGCGGAGGGCGACGAGGACGACCTGGTGCAGATCGAGGCCGACGCGCAGTTCGCCGCCTTCGACCGCGTCTTCCCCATCACGTTCGGGGAGAAAGCGGGTACCGACATCACGAAGGAAGTGGTGGCCGTCGCCGTCTACCCTGAGGACGACCGGGGCGACCCGTCGACGAAGGAGATCTACGCCATCACGAAGGTCGACACGACCGCGCCCAAGCTGGTCTACAGCACGAACGGCGGGGCGACGTTCACTGCCGAATCGCTGACGGTGATCGGCACCGACGAGCCGGACGACATCGCCGTCGTGGGCGATTACGTCATCGTCACGTCGAGCGCGGGCGAAGCGTACTACTTCGCCAAGAAAGACGACCTGGCGAACACCGGCTGGACGAAAGTCGATTCTGGCTTTGCTTCCGGTCACGGCCCGACGGCCATCTATGCCCCGGCGGTCGGCTCGATCTACTTCGCCGGGCTGGGCGGGCACGTCTACAAGCTGACCATCCCGGGGCGTGACGTGAGCGCCCTCGAAGCCGGCGACCTGACGGCGCAGAACCTGACGGCCATCCACGGCGCGGGCGACACGATTGTGGCGGTAGGGGCGGACAACGCCGTGCTGGTCAGCAGCAACGGCGGGCGCACGTTCTCCAGCCCGACCGGGCCCGCCGCCGGTGTCGCGCAGAATGCCGTCCACGTGTGGGACAAAGACACGTTCTGGATCGGTGGCGACAAGCTGTACTTCACCGATGACCGGGGCGCGAGCTGGCTGGCCGTGAACCTGGGCATGACCGTCGCGTCGGTCCGGGCGGTGCGGTTCGCCAGAGACCTGAAGGGCGTGGGCTACGTGGGCGTCGTCACCAGCACGCCGACGGCGCACGTCCTGCGCACGACCGACTACGGCGCGGAGTGGGAGACCTTCAGCGTGGGCGGGTTCAACACCGCGAATGAAGGCATCGGCGCGCTGGCGGTGGGCGGCCCGAACTACGTGGTCGCCGGCGGGCTGGTGGCCGCGGCGGGTGACGGCTACCTGGCGCTGGCGACGGCCTGACATCGTCCGTGAATGAATCGGGAGGGCGGCACGGTCCGCTCTCCCGCCAAAGCGAGGGCAGAGCATGTTCGACATTCGCGCATGGGGCGAGCGCATCGCCGCCGAGAACGCGCAGGACGGCGCGAGAGCGCGCTGGGAGCTGTACCAGGGCGAGGAAGGCCGGCTGCACTACGAGTTGGACCGGCAGACGGCACCGCTCCAGACCTGGGCGGAGCATGTCACGGCGGCGATCAAAGACGCCTTCGTACAGCTAACCGAAGCCTTCCGACCGCTGGCGCAGAACATCGCGGAAGCGGTGCGCGACCTGGCCGAACTGGTGAAGTGAGGAAGCTATGCCGACACCCAAGGCACCAAAGACGAAAAAGAAACCGGCTAACGGCATGCCCGACGACCGGACGCTGGCCGAGATTGTGGGCGAGCAGACGCCCGCGCCGGAAGCGACGTACACCTTCAGCGACGGCACGACCGTCCGCCTGAACGGCATCCCGCCGCTGATGTTCATCGGCGCGCAGAGCACGGTCGGGCGACCCGATCCGCCGAAACGCACGGTCAAGATGGCCGGCGGCGGCGTGCAGGAAGTCGCCCGCCGCGACGACGAGCCGGTGCTCGAAGAAGACGAGATTGCGAAGCTCAAGGACGAGCAGCAGCGCGCCGACGAACAGGCGTACCGCGACTACCGCATCGCGCTGCAGCAGTGGGAGACGAACGCCGAGTACCGCATCGCCCGCCTGCTGTTCCTGGTCGGCGTGAAGGACGGCCCGCCCGCCGAGGAAGTGGACCTGATGCGCGCCATCGGCTTCACCGACGCCTACGACATCAAGTACAACTGGCTGGCGTCGAAGCTCCGGACGCCGGGGGACGTCGAGCGCTTCTACGAGGACGTGCTGTCGCTGACCATGCCGACGGAGGCGGGGCAGGCCGAAGCCCGCGAGATGTTTCAAAGCGCAGTGGCGCGAGGGTCGGGGCGCGTGGATGGACCTGGAGCGGTGGCTGAGCCGGCAGGCGGCGAAGCAGCGGAAGCGGGCGAAGGGTAAGGCGCTGCAGTACACCATCACGTCGCTGCTCGAATGGCGGCTGGCGGCGGTGTGGGCCGGCTATAGCTGGGACGCGTTCCTGGCACTGCCGGGCAACTTCCGCTGGTCGGACCCGACGGCGGCGACCGACTGCAAGGCGTGGGTCCTGGAGAGCTACCGCATCGCGCAGGCATTGGACGCAATGCAGCGAGACGGACAATGGCACTGAGAAAAACCGGCCTGGAATTCCAGGCGAAGGGCTATCAGCAGTTCATCCGCAGCACCGAGGCGGTGAACAAAGCCACCGAGCGCGTCGAGGCGACGTTCGCGCGCATCGCGAAGATGCGCGTGCAGCTCGGCGACGTGCGCTCGACGCTGGCCGACCTGCGCGGCAAGAGCGTCAAGGACCTGGTGCCCAAAGCGGCCACCGACCGGCTGAGCACGTTCACGAAAGGCATCGGCGAGCTGACCGGCCGGCTGGGCTTCCTGCCGCCGCAGATTCAAGGCGCGGTCGGCGGCCTGGGCCAGCTCACCGGCGCGCTGGGCGGGGTGGCGGGTGGCCTGTCGCTGGCGACCGCCGGCGTGGCGATATTTGGCGCCGCGCTGCTGGGGCTGGGCATGCGTGGCGCGGCCTTCCCCGGCGTGATCCAGGCCTTCGACGTGGCGACGCAGCGGGCGGGGGTCTACAGCCAGGTTCTGCTCAAAGACCTGCGCGCCGCCTCGCGTGGGACCATCGCCGACATGCAGCTCATGAAGACCGCCAACGTCGCGCTGGCCGGGGCGAGCGAGGGATTGGCGCAGGAGCTGGGCAAAGGCGGCGGGCTGGCCGGCCTGATGGAAGTGGCTCGCGCACAAGCCAGGGCGACCGGGCAGGACGTGGGGTTCCTGTTCGACTCACTGGTGAGCGGCGTGAAGCGCTCCAGTCCGATGCTCATCGACAACACCGGGTTGGTGCTCAAGGTCGGCGAGGCCAACCAGCGCTTCGCCGAGTCCATCGGCAAGTCGGTCGAGGCGCTCACGGCGGAGGAGAAGCAGATCGCCCTGCTGAATGCCACGCTGGAAGCCGGACGGCTGGCCGTCGAGACCTACGGCCAGGGCGCGCTGCAAGCGAGCGAGCGCATCGCCATCATCCGCACGACCATCACCAACACGCTCGACAAGCTGGCCGTGGCTGTGCAGCCGCTGTTCAACTACATCCTGGCGATTGGGCAGACGTTCGTGAGCGCGGTCGTGTGGCCGCTGCAGAACCTGGTCATTCCGGTCATCTACGAGGTCGCCAACGCGCTGTTCGGGCCGATGACGCGCGCCTGGGAGCGCACGACGTCGCTCATCAGCGACGTGTTCCAGCCGGTCGCCAACCTGATTCACCGCTGGCTGGTCGTGCTGGTCGGCGTCATTCGCGGCTTTGGGATGGCCTGGGACTGGCTGCTGCGCACCGTGACGAAGGTGCTCGGTCCGGTGGCCGGGTTCCTGAAGAAGTACCTGGTCGAGCCGGTGAGCAAGGCGCTCGACCCGGTGGAATTCGCCCGGCGGGCCGGCTACGCCTTCGGCGCGCTGGCGCAGGGCATCCTGTGGGCGGCGAACACCTACATCTTCCCGGCAGTCATCATGATAGCCGAGTTCATCGCCGACTTCCTGATGGGTTTCTCGCCGCCGAAGAAGGGTCCCTTGAGCCACATCGACGAAGGCGGCGCCAACGTGATGCGCGCCTGGCTGCAAGGGTTCATGGGCACGTCGCTCCAGCCGGTGAAGGACGTAGCGGCTGAGATCAACGCCGAGCTGGGCAAGATTGGACGGTTCACGCACGACCAGGTTGCGGCGCGCATCGCGCAGCTCGACGCCGCGCTGCAGCCGTTCATCGACCGGCTGGACATCGCCAAAGCCAAGATGGAGGCGCTCATCGAGCCTTTGCGCGGCGTGCAGGATGCCCTGCAGAAGAAGCTCGCCCGGCAGCTCGAATTGTTCACCCAGGGCGAAGTCGACGCCGAAGCGGTGCGCGCCCTCGACCGGCAGAACGCCGCGCTGAGCGAGCGCATCCAGATGGCCGAGGACATCACCGTCGAGGCCGAGTACCAGCTCGCGCTGAAGCGCTCCGAGCAGGCCGTCGAGCGCGCGCTGCTGGCCATCCAGGCGCGGCGGGCGAAGAAGACGGAGGACGTGGCCGCGGCGACGGAGAAGGCGAGCACCGCCGCCGGCAAGGTCGCCGAGGAAACCGAGAAAGCCGCCAAAGGCGGCGGCGCGGCGGACGAGGAAATGCCGGTGGGCGGCGGCGCACTGCCGTCGCTGGGCGGCGACCCCATCGGCGACTGGCTGGGCGTGTCGTCCGAGGAAGTCGACCAGATGTGGGGCGAGATCTCCACGGCGTTTGCGGACGGCTTCGACGACATCGCCGGCGATGACCTGGCGAAAGCCAAAGAGAACTGGGGCAGCCTCAAGACGCAG
>JAHDLB010000029.1 GCA_018432315.1 Anaerolineae bacterium | reverse complement strand
TGGCGCCTCTTCCGTCATCAACGTCAGATACGGAGCCACAAACGCCCATTCATCGTCACTTACGTCACTGGGGTATGCTTTTCGTTCGCTCATGCCCCCAGTTTAACATTGTGCACCTCAAAAGTGCATAACACGCTCTAGCCGCGCGCAGCCTTGAAGCGCTCCGCCACGTCGGACCAGTTCACCACGTTCCACCACGCATCGACGTACGCGCCGCGGTTGTTCTGGTACTTGAGGTAGTAGGCGTGCTCCCACACGTCCAGCACCAGCAGCGGCACGACGCCCCACTGCGTCAGGTTGTGGTGTTTCTCGGACTGGAGGACTTCCAGCTTCTCGCCGACCGGCTGCCAGACCAGCAACGCCCAGCCGCTGCCCTCGACCGCGCCGGCGGCAGCGGTGAAGTGCGCCTTGAACACCTCGAAGCTGCCGAAGTCCTTGTTGATCTGCTCGGCCAGAGCGCCGCTCGGCGCGCCGCCGCCCCCGTTGCCAGCAGGGGCCATGTTCGGCCAGAAGATCGCGTGCAGAAAATGGCCGGAACCGTGGAACGCGGCCTCGCGCGACCAGTGCTTGACCATCGCAAAATCGCCCGCCGCGCGCGCTTCGGCGAGTTTCTCTTCGGCTTTGTTCAAACCATTGACGTAGCCCAGGTGGTGTTTGTCGTGGTGGAGCCGCATCGTCTGCTCGTCGATGTGCGGTTCCAGGGCATCATACGCATAAGGCAGGGGTGGCAGTTCGTGTTTCTTCGCCATAGGTGCTTTCTCCTTGTGAATGCATTATTCGTAGAAAAGCGTCACAGCGGTATGGGGAGTCAGTGGCTCGACGCTTATCCCTGTGACAGATAATGTGATTATAGGAAAGCACGCCGCGCAGCGACAACAAGATTTTCGTATGAATCACGCCAACAGAAATAAAAACGAGCCGCCGCGACCCGCCCGCGATGGCCCGTTGTGCCTGGTTCTCGATACCGCGCCGCCGCCCGCCTGCCTACAAACCCTGCACCATGCGGCGCATGACCGCCAGGTCTTCGAGCGCGCGCCCGGCGCCGACTGCCGTCGCCACCAGTGGGTCCTCGGCGCGATAGGCCGGCACGCCCACGCGACGCGTGACGAACTCGTCGATCCCGCGCAACAGCGCGCCGCCGCCCGTCAGCAGCACGCCGCGATCGATGATGTCCGAGGCCAGCTCCGGCGGCGTTTTCTCGAGCACGGCTTTCGCCGCATCGACGATCGTAGTCAGCGGCTCCTCGATCGCCTCGATCACCTCGCTGGTCGTCACCGTGATCGTGCGCGGCAGCCCGCCGACCTGGTCGCGCCCCTGGATTTCCATGCTCAGCTCTTCGCCGATGTCGACCGCCGCGCCAATCTGAATCTTGATCGACTCCGCCGTTGGCTCGCCGATCACGAGGCTGTACTTGCGGCGAATGTAGTTGATGATGCCCTCGTCCAGCCGCGTCCCGCCCATCCGGACGCTGTCGGCCACGACGATGCCGTTCATTGCCAGCACGGCGGCCTCGCTCGCGCCGCCGCCCAGGTTGAACACCATGTTCCCGGCTGGCGTGCTGATCGGCAGCCCCGCGCCCAATGCCGCCAGCAGCGGCTCCGGCAGCAGGTACGCTTCGCGCGCGCCAGCGCGCACTGCCGCCTCGTGGACGGCACGCTTCTCGACGCTGGTCACGCCATACGGCACGCTCAACATCACCTCCGGCCCGCGGAAGCGCATCCGCCCGCTCACCTTGCGGAAGAAATAGCGCAGCATGGCTTCCGTCACTTCGTAATCGGCGATGACGCCATCGCGCAGCGGGCGCAGTACTTCGATGTGTTCCGGGTGGCGCCCGTACATGTCGCGCGCCTCCTGGCCCACCGCCACCACGCGCTCCTCCTCGATGGTGAGCGCCACCATCGACGGCTCCTGGAGCACGATCTGGCCGCCCGCGTAAATCATGACATTGATCGTACCGAGATCAACGCCGAGTTTCCGAGATAACATTCCCATCGCGACAATACCTTCCGGGTCAAGGGTATCTGGCACACTTATACCGCATGCCAGGCGAAAACACGAAAAAATATCGCGTCAGGAGTCATGCCCGACGCGATACCTGTGCACTGCTAATCAGCGGCCCGTGACGAGGCTCACCCGTTGTCTTCTTCCAGCGAACGGATGCGCTGCCCCGGTCGCTCGCCGATGCGGCTGCGAATCTTGGCCGCGATCTCCGCGCGGCGCAGCTCCTGCACGATCTGGGCGCGCTGTTCGCCGCCGACGCCCTCTTCCATGAGCTGGCGAGCCCGGTCGCGCGCGGCCTGGATTTGATCCATATCCAGCTCGTAGACGGACTCGGCATCGTCGGCCAGCACGACGACCTTGTGCGGGCGTACGTCCACCACCCCGCCGTACACGACGAAACTGACGACGTCCTCGCCCTCGACGATGCGCAGCTCGCCGAACGCCAGCGTGGTCAGCAGCGGGGTATGGTTGGGCAGCACGCCCAGTTCCCCCTCGCTGCCAGGGATGATCACGATGTCCGCCGACTCGGTGTGATAAAGCTGGCGCACGCGCGATACAACTTCGACCTCTATCGGCATAGTCTCTGCTCCTCAGCCTGGGCCAGCCGGCTAATCCTGCTCGCGCTGCGATTCCTCATAGCGCTCCAACACGTCTTCGATCGGGCCCGCCATGTAGAACTGCTGCTCCGGGATATGATCCAGCTCGCCATCCAGGATCATGCGGAAGCCGCGCACCGTGTCTTTGACGGACACGTAGCGTCCCTCGCGCCCGGTGAACTGCTCGGCCACGAACATCGGCTGGCTGAGGAAGAACTGGATGCGCCGCGCGCGGGCGACGATCAGCTTGTCTTCCTCCGAAAGCTCGTCGATGCCCAGGATCGCGATGATATCCTGCAGGTCTTTATAGCGCTGGAGCACCTGCTGCACTTCGCGCGTGGTACGGTAGTGTTCCTCGCCGACCACCAGCGGATCGAGCACGCGGCTGGTGCTCGCCAGGGGGTCCACTGCCGGGTAGATCGCCTGGGCCGCGATCGAACGCTCGAGCGCCAGCGTGCCGTCGAGGTGGCTGAACACGGCCACCGGCGCCGGGTCCGAATAATCGTCCGCCGGCACGTACACCGCCTGGAGCGACGTGATCGAGCCGGTCTTGGTGCTGGTGATGCGCTCCTGCAGGTCGCCCATCTCCTGGGCCAGCGTCGGCTGGTAGCCCACCGCCGACGGCATGCGCCCCAGCAGCGCCGACACTTCCGACCCGCTCAGCGAGAAGCGGAAGATGTTGTCGATGAACAGCAGCACGTCGCGGCCCTCGTCGCGGAAGTATTCCGCCATCGCCAGCCCGGTTAGTGCCACGCGCAGCCGCACGCCCGGCGGCTCGTTCATCTGCCCGAAGACCATCGCCGTCTGGTCGATCACGCCGCTTTCCTGCATCTCTTTGTAGAGCTGCGTGCCCTCGCGCGTGCGCTCGCCCACGCCCGCAAACACCGAAAAGCCCTCGTGCTCCTTCGCAATGGACCGGATCAGCTCCATGATCACGACCGTCTTGCCCACGCCCGCGCCGCCAAAGATGCCCGCCTTGCCACCCTTGCGGAACGGCGCGACCAGGTCGATCACCTTGATGCCCGTCTCGAACATTTCAGCCGAGGTCGACTGTTCCTCGAACGGGGGCGCCGGGCGGTGAATCGGGTAGTAAGTGTGGGCGTTGACCTCGCCTTTGCCGTCGATGGGTCGGCCCAGCACGTTGAAAATCCGGCCCAGCGCCGCGTCGCCCACCGGCACCATGATCGGCGCGCCGGTCGAGTACGTCTTGGTGCCGCGCTGCAGGCCGTCGGTCGCGTCCATCGCCACGCACCGCACCCGGTTGTCACCGAGATGCTGCTGCACTTCCAGGATCAGGTCCGCTTCGTTGGCGCGGGGCACGCGAATCGCGTCGAAGATGTCCGGCAGGTCGGCTTCGCGTTCGAACGCCACGTCCACCACGCCGCCGAGCACCTGCGAAATGATGCCTTCGACCTCTTGCTGTACTTTCGTCACCATCGTGTCATTTCCTCCAGTAAACAGCCTCACGCCCCGTCCTGGTTGAGGGCTTCGACGCCGCCGATAATGTCCAGAATTTCGCTGGTGATCGCCAGTTGGCGCGCCTTATTGAACTCAATCTGCAGCGCCTCCCCCAGGGTTTCGGCGCTCTCCGACGCGTTGCGCATGGCGACCATGCGCGCGCTGTGCTCGCTCGACAGGCTCTCGCGGATGGCCTGCAGAATCTGCAATTCGGTGAACCGCGGGATCACCTCGTTGAGAATCGCGTAAGCATCCGGCTCGTAAATGTAGTCCCGGTTGCGCTGCTTGACCTGCGGGTCCGGCTCGACCAACTCGGAGATCGCGCCGCTCCGCGCCTCGAACGGGCGCAGCGGCAGCAGCGGCAGCACGCGCGGCTGTTGGGTCATCGTGTTGATGAAATGGGTATACGCGATGAACACTTCGTCGACCGGCACGTTGAGAAACTCGTCGAACAGGATCTGGACGATCTGCGCCACGTCGGCGACGTCCGGGTCGGCGGGCAGGTACGAAAACTCGGCCACGATCTGCTGATCCTTGAGGACCGCGGGCGCGTGTTCGTCCGCTTTCACCTGGGCGATCCAGCGCCGGATCAGGTCGCGCCCCTTGCGCCCGACCGTCACCCAATGCACGGGCCGCTCGTACTGCTCCACGAAGCGGATGGCGCGCCGCACAATGTTGCTGTTGTACGCGCCCGCCAGGCCGCGGTCGCCGGTGATGAGCAGCACGCCCACCGTGTTGACCTCTTCGCGCACTTCCAGCAGCGGGTGGAGTGGGATGCCGGTCGTCTGCGCCGCGATGTTGACCAACACGTCATACGCGTGCTGGGCATAGGGCCGGCTCGCCAGCACGGCGTTCTGCGCCTTGCGCACGCTCGACGCCGACACCGCCTCCAGCGCGCGGGTCACCTGGTTGATGTTCTTCACCGAGTTGATCCGGCGCTTGATCTCGCGTGTAGTTGGCATGGATACCTACGCTCTCCTCTGGCGGCGGCTTACGCGCCAGCCGGTTCGGTCAGGTCGGCCCACGTCTCGTTGAAAGCGTCCGCTGCTTCGAGCAGGATCTGCTCCAGCTCATCCGTCAACTGGTAATCCGCCGCGGCCACCTTGTCGTCGAAATCCGGGTAGTTCGTCCGGAAATACGTCAGGAACTGGTCTTCCCAGGCTTTGACCTGCGGCACCGGCACGTGATCGATCTTCCCGCGCGTGCCCGCCATCAGCAGGGCCACCTGCTCGGTCAGCGGCGTGGGCCGGTACTGCGGCTGCTTGAGGATCTCCTGCAGACGCATCCCGCGGTCGAGCTGCTGCTGCGTCGCCTTGTCCAGGTCGGACCCAAACTGGGCAAATGCGGCCAGGCTGCGGAACTGGGCCATTTCGGTACGCAGCCGCCCCGCGATCTTGCGCAGAATCGGGCGCTGCGCATCGCCGCCGACGCGGCTCACGCTCTGGCCGGTGTTCACCGCCGGGCGCACGCCGGAATAGAACAGGTCGCTCTCCAGGTAAATCTGCCCGTCGGTGATCGAGATCACGTTGGTGGGAACGTAGGCCGACACGTCGCCGAGCAGCGTCTCGATGATCGGCAGCGCGGTCAGGCTGCCCCCACCCTGCTCGTCGGAGAGCTGGGCCGCGCGCTCGAGCAGGCGGCTGTGCAGGTAGAACACGTCGCCGGGATACGCCTCACGCCCCGGCGGGCGGCGCAGCAGCAGCGACACCTGCCGGTACGCCCAGGCGTGTTTCGACAGGTCGTCGTACACCACCAGCGCATCACGCCCGCTTTCCATGAAATACTCGCCGATGGCGCAGCCCGCATAGGGAGCGATGTATTGCAGCGCGGCAGGATCGGACGCCGACGCCACGACGACGATCGTGTGCTCCATCGCGCCGTATTCTTCCAGCGTCGCCACTACGCGCGCCACCTGCGCGCGCTTCTGCCCGATCGCCACGTAAATGCAGATCAGATCCTGGCCTTTCTGGTTGATGATCGTGTCGAGCGCGATGGCCGTCTTGCCGGTCTGGCGGTCGCCGATGATCAGCTCGCGCTGGCCGCGGCCAATCGGGATCATGGCGTCGATGGACCGGATGCCCGTCTGCACGGGACGATCGACGTTCTTGCGCTCGATCACGCCGGGAGCGATACGCTCGATCGGCAGCCGCTGCGTGGCGTTGATCGGCCCGCGACCGTCCACCGGGCGCCCCAGCGCATCGACGACGCGGCCCGCCATCGCCTCGCCAACCGGCACCGACACGATCTGCTCGGTTCCGCGCACCTCGTCGCCCTCTTTGATGTCGGTGTAATCGCCCATGATGATCACGCCGACGTTGTCGACTTCAAGGTTGAAGGCGATGCCCATGACGCCGTTCTCGAACTGGACGAGCTCCTGTGCGCGAACGTGTTCCAGCCCTTCGACGCGGGCGATGCCGTCGCCGATCTCCATGACGTAGCCCACGTCGACGGCTTTGCGCTTGCGCTCGAAGCCCTGGATTTGTTCGAGCAGCCCTTTGGTAATATCGCTGGTCAAATCTGCCATGTAGCTTTTTCTCCTGCGCCCTGAGAAGGTTGTCGTGAGGTTCTGCTGCTTTAAAGTTTCGTAAAAGATTTCACATTTTGCAACAGCGTGCAGCGCCGGGCATCGATGACCGGCCACACCCCGGTATCACCCGTTAGTTAAGAATAGAACAAGTGAAGGAAAAAATCAAAAAAACAAAGAGAAATTCTCTCCTATTCGTCCGCATCCGAATTGTCCGGGTGGCGACCGGCCAGCCGCGACACTTTGCGCCCCCCGCCCAGGCCCACGCTGCGCTGATACGCCGCCCAGATCGCCCGCGCGACCACGGTGCGCAGCCCGCCCTTTTCGAGCTGGTAGATCGCCTCCGCCGACGTCCCGCCCGGGCTGGTGACCTCGTTGCGCAGCATCGCCAGATGCGATTTCGACTGCGCCGCATACTCGACCGAGCCGCGCATCGTCTGGATCACGAGCTGCTCGCTCACCTGGCGCGAGAATCCCAGGTGCACCCCGGCATCGACCATCGCCTCCATGAACAGGAAAATGTACGCCGGGCCGGTGCCGCTGAGCGCAGTCGCCATGTCGAGATAGTCCTCGTCGCCGACGAAGATCTCCTGCCCAAAGGCTTGCAGCAACAGCCGCGCCTGATCGCGCTGCCGTTCCGGCACTTCCGCCGTGGCCGTCCACACGCTGATCCCCTGGCCGATGCGCGCCGGCGTGTTCGGCATGACGCGCACCACGCACGGATTCGCCAGCCCATCCGCGATCATCCGGATCGGCGCACCCGCCACGATGCTCAATACCAGCGAGCACGTCCGCGCACCGCCGCGCACCTCAGGCAGCACGTGATCCAGAACCTGGGGCTTGACCGACAGCACCAGGATGTCCGCCTGGGTCGCAGCGGCGAGGTTGTCCGTCGTGTGCCGCACGCCGTAGCGTTCGGTCAGCTCCTGGCCCCGCTCCTCGCGCGGGTCGGACGCGACGATCTGCGTCGGGCTCACGAGATCGCGCTTGAGCAGCCCGTGAATCATGGATTCGCCCATGTTGCCGCTGCCGATGAAAGCGATGGTCAGATCCGAAAACATGTCCTGCTCCTATTCCCGCTGCGGCGGGCCAGCATGTCCGTGCGCGTCAGGCAGACGCCGCACGAGCGTCGATTGCGAACGGTGCCCAGCCGTGTTAGCTTCGGGCCGGTAAAACGAGTTGAAAACGGGCGATGATGTCGAAACACGTGGGTAAGCTCACTGATCTGCTCTGGACCTGGGGCCCGGTCGTCGGCCTGATGCTGGCGATTTTCGTCGCCTCCGCCCAGCCCAAGAACCCGCCCCCCGCGGGCGCCGCCCCGGTCTACTTCTCCGGCATGATGCCGATCTTCAGCGGCGCCGTCGAAACGCTGGTCAAGAAAGGGGCGCACGTGGCCGGCTATGCCCTGCTGGCCCTGGCATTCATGCGCGCGTTCCGATCGCGCGGCCTGCCCACGCGCCAGACTGCGCGGCTGGCGCTCGCCTGCGCCATGGCTTACGCCCTCACCGACGAACTCCACCAGGCGTTCGTGCCAGGCCGCCACGCCTCGGCGCTCGATATCGCGCTGGACGCCGCCGGCGCAGTGGCTGCCGTCCTGATCGGGAGCCGCCTGCTCGCCCGTGATGCGGGGAAAAGCAAAGCTCTCCCCGGCGTGCGGGGAGAGCATACCCATCCCGTGCCGAAACGCCAAACTCAGGGCTTCAGGTAGTACGTCATCCGCTGCAAGTGCGCCACCGGATCGATGTACTGCACGTGGACGTCAGGCGGCACCGCCAGCGTGATCGGCGCGTAATTCAAAATGGCCCGCACGCCGCCCTCTACCAACTGATCGGCGACCAACTGCGCCGTTTCCAGTGGGGTGGAGATCATCGCCACCTGGATCCCCAGGCGCTGGATCTCGTCTTTCAGCTTCGACATGGGCTGGACCGTCATCCCGGCGATCTCCTGGCCGATGATCGCGGGATCGACGTCGAACAGGCACACGACGCGGAAGCCCCGCGCCTGAAACCCCCGGTAGTTTGCCACCGCGCGCCCCAGTTGCCCTACCCCGACGACAGCCATCGGCCACTCGCGATCGACCTGCAGGATGTGCCGGATCTGGTCGTGCAGGTAGGTGACGTTGTAGCCGGTCCCCTGCTTGCCAAATTCGCCGAAATGTGACAGGTCCTTGCGGATCTGAGCCGAGCTGATTCCCAGGCGCTCGCCCAACTCGTGGGATGACGTGTAGTCTTTGTCTTCCTGAATCATCCGGTTGAGTGCGCGCAGATATATCGGCAACCGTCCGATCACAATGTCCGGTATCGTTGGATTACTCATCGGGCCGCTTGCTCCTTTTTCGTCAGTCTGCGGATCGCTCTCACACGGCGAGGCGCCCACCGCTGCCATCCCAAGGAGTCGTAACAGGGCGCACGTGTAGCTCCACGTCGCGTTGAAGTATTCGAGTTGTTTAGACCTTGCATCGCTAATATTCGACTGTATTGTCGTGAAGTATACACGCGCTCGCTTGTGACGTCCAGTACAACCCCGCGTGCCGGTGTGGGCAGTCCGCACAAACCGGCGAATCAAAAAAGCGTCGCCCGGTAGACACGCTTTTTAACCGAAACTTTTCGCGCCAACGAGAGGCCGCGCTCACGAATGCAGGATGGGGTTGTTGGCCCGCCGCCAGACAATATACGCCGTCGCCAGCACCGACGCCAGCGCGACCAGCCCCACCGCGAACACCGACGGCTCGCCTTCGCCCGGCAGGTCCTCAGGCGGCGGATACCCCGTCGATGGCAGCCGCGTCGGCATCGACAACTGCGTGATGGCGCGATCGGTCACCGTGCCGTCCGGTCCCTGGCCGGTGAGCACGACCTGATTCACCAGCAAGCCATCGCCCGGCCCGTCCAGGACTGTCGTCGTCAGCCGCATCTGGGCGGTGTCGCCGGGGTTGAGTGTCGGAATGTCGAACACCACCGTTTGCCCGTTCACCGAATACGTGCCGAGGTCCATCTCGACCCGGTCGATCCGCAGATTGGCGTTGAGCGTATCCGTGATCAGGATATCGGTGCCCGCCGCGCTACCGGTGTTCACGACGGTGATCGTCCAGACGACCTGCTCGCCAGGGACGCCCACCGACCCCGGCGCAAACTCGCCGACGAGGCTCAGCGCGGGATCGAACATCCTGAGCGGCGCCATGCGCCCGTGACCAACCGGAGATGCCGCCGCCGATCCAGCCAGCGCTCCCCCTGCCATCAGCAGGCAGATCACGACAATCCACAGGGTTAAAGTATGGTGTTTGCGCTTCATTGGCCTCCCCGAATTGGAGGTACAACCTGCCCTCATTATACCCGCACCTTCCGAAGCTGTAAAAAATGACTTGCGGCACGCACGCCGCCCTGTTACCATCTTGGACAATCGATCGACTCCTGCCCGCCTGCGCACACAAACGGTAGCTGGTTTCATGGAAAATTCGACATCGCGTGCCGCTTCCAACCCCATTTTGAACCGGGTCAACAACAGCGTGCTCGAGGGCATGGGCCAGCTCGCCACCTACTTCGGATTCAACAAAGTGATGGGGCAGCTTTTCGGCGCGCTGCTGCTCAGCCCGGACGCGCTCAGCCTGGATGACCTGATGGACCTCCTCGGCATCTCGAAGGCCAGCGTCAGCACCAACATGCGCACGCTCGAGCGCATGGGTATCGCCCGCGAGGTGTGGGTCAAGGACGACCGCCGCAAATACTACCGCGCCGAGAGCGATTTCTGGCGCATTCTGACCAACGTGTTGAGCAGCCGCGAGCTGCGCGACGTCAACCAGGCGCTGCGGGTGCTCGACGACAACGCCGCCTATCTCAAGCAGTCCATTCCCGACATGGATGAGCGCGACCGCGAGCTTGCCGAGTTCTACACGCAGCGGCTCGCCCAGTTGCAGGATTTCTTCCGGCTGGCCCAGCTTCTCCTGGTCACCCTCATCCAGCACGCCCAGGAACAACCGGACGTCGGCGACATCAAGCGGATTGATTTCGAATGAGGGCGAATTGACGCTCTCGAAAACGTGTTGTTATAATTTGTTTAGAAAGTTCTAAAAGACACAAACAAACGACTCACTGGCGAACTTGCGAGGCTGCATGAGTATCGAGAAACCGCTCCGCGCTGTAAATGAACTGCTCCTGTCCCTGACCGAAAGCTCGGTGCCGCTGTTGACCGAAACCAGCGCGCACATCCTCAGCGCAGGCGGTAAGCGGCTGCGCCCACGGCTGGTCCTGCTCGCTCATGCAGCCGCCGGTGGGACGGACATCGACGACGTCGTTCCGCTGGCCGCCGCCGTCGAGATCATCCACACCGCCACCCTCGTCCACGACGACATCAACGACAACGGCACGCTCCGGCGCGGCCGCGAGACGGTCAATTCGCGCTGGGGCGGCACGTTCGCCCTGCTGACCGGCGATTTCCTGTTCACCAAAACGTACGAGATCATGACGCCCTACAGCCGCGAGCTCAACCAGATCCTCGCGCGGGCGTCTCGCGAGCTGGTCGAGGGCGAAACGCTGCAAATCAAGGCCGCCAGGGATGGCAAGATCGACCAGGCGACTTATTTCGAGATCATCTCCAAGAAGACCGCGTCGCTGTTCATGGCCTGCGCCGAGCTGGGCGCGACCGCCGCCCAGGCGCCCCAGGAATGGATCGACGCGCTGCGGAATTATGCCTTCCACCTGGGGCTGGCGTTCCAGATCATCGACGACGTCCTCGACCTCGTCGCGGACCCCGGCCAGCTTGGCAAAAACGCCGGGGTCGATATCGCCCAGGGACGGGGCATCTCCGTAGTGGCCGATGGCGGCGAGGCCGGGGCAGCCGTGGCCGCCAAACCGGCCATCACGCTCGACCAGGACACCGCCCCCGCCCCGCTCAAGGAAGGTCTGCTCCCGGGCGATTCGCTCGACAAAGCCATCCAGAAGGGGCACGCCAAGGCGAAGGAATACGCGCAGCGCGCTATCGACGGCCTGAACGTGCTGCCGGAGTCCGCGGCGCTCGATGAACTGCGCGCCCTGGCCCGGACGGTCATCGAGCGCGATCACTAGCGGCGACCGCCGGCGATCACCGCGTGTTTGACGCGGTATCTGGCCCGCGCTACACTCCCCCGCATGACATTCGATGAAGCTCAAATTCACGTGCGCAGCGGCGACGGCGGCAACGGGATCGTGCACTTTCGCCGCGAGAAATACGTCCCGCGCGGCGGCCCCAGCGGCGGCGACGGCGGCAAAGGGGGCGACGTCTATCTCGTCGTCAAACCCACGCTCAACACGCTGATCGCCTTCAGCCAGCGCAAGCACTTCCGCGCAGAGAACGGCGCGCCCGGCGGCCCCAGCAACAAGACGGGCCGCAGCGGCGACGATATGCTGATCGACGTCCCGCCGGGCACCATCGTGCGCGATGCCCGCACCGGCGAGCTGGTCGCGGATCTCGTCAAACCGGGCCAGCAGATCCGCGTGGCCAAAGGCGGGCGCGGCGGGCGCGGTAACGCGCGTTTTGCATCCAGCACCAACCAGGCCCCGCGCATCGCCGAGAAAGGCGAGCCGGGCGAAGAACGCTCCTTGAGCCTGGAGCTGAAGCTGATCGCCGACATCGGCATCGTCGGCGTGCCCAACGCGGGCAAGTCTACGCTGCTGTCGGTCATCAGCAACGCCACGCCGAAGATCGCGGACTATCCCTTCACGACGCTCCAGCCCAACCTGGGTGTCGTCGTCCTGAACGATCGCGATCTGGTCGTTGCCGACATCCCCGGCCTGGTGGAAGGCGCGCACGCCGGGACCGGCCTGGGCCACGACTTCCTGCGCCACATCCAGCGCACGCGCGTGCTGATCCACCTGCTCGACGGCAGCGCCGAGGACCCGGTCGCCGATTTCCACCAGATCAACACCGAGCTGGCCCTGTTCGACGACGCGCTGGCCGACAAGCCGCAGGTCGTGGTCGTCAACAAGCTCGACCTGCCCCAGGCCCAGGAATACTGGCCGCTCATCCAGGCCGAGATGAAGAAGCTCGGACACGACGCCATGGCGATTTCCGCCATCACGCACGACAACGTGCGCGCCGTCCTCAACCGCGCCGTGCAACTGCTCGACGAACTGCCGGAAGAAGAACCGGAAGCCGAAGAGCTGCCCGTCTACCAGCTTGAGGACGATCCGCTCGCCTTTTCGATCACGCGTGAGCCGGATGGCAGCTTCCGCGTCGCCGGGAAGCGCATCGAGCGCGCCGTAGCGATGACCTACTGGGACTATGACCAGGCGGTGACCCGCTTCCAGCGCATCCTGGAGTCGATGGGCGTTTCGGACGCCTTGCTCGAGGCGGGCGTCAGGTCCGGCGACACGGTGCACATCGGCGACATGGAGCTCGAATGGGGCGACTGACCGCCCTCCTGCTGAGGAGAGCCTCGTGACTACGCCACGTCTGGGCATCTACGGCGGCACGTTCGACCCGCCCCACCTGGGCCACCTGATCCTGGCCGAAACCGCCGCCGACACCCTGCGGCTGGACCGGGTCTTGTTCGTGCCGGCGGGCACTCCGCCGCACAAAGCAGCGGCCACCCTGCGCTCCGCGGCGGAGCACCGGCTGGCGATGGTCCGGCTCGCCATCGAGGGCAACCCGCGTTTCGCCCTCTCACGCGTCGATCTCGACCGCCCAGGGCCTCACTACAGCGTGGACATGCTGCACTTGCTGCGCGACGAACATCGCGGCGCAGAGCTTTTCTTCCTGATCGGCGCGGATTCGCTGGCCGACCTGCCCACCTGGAGCCGCCCGCGCGAGCTGATCGGGCTCGCCTGCCTGGGCGTCATGCGCCGCCCCGGCGCGGCCCCCGACCTCGACGCCCTGGAGCGCGAGATCCCCGGCCTGCACCGCCGCATGATGTGGCTCGACGCGCCCACCATCGACATCGCCGCCAGCGACCTGGCGCGGCGCATCGCCGCCGGGCGCAGCGTGCGCTACCAGGTCCCCGACGACGTGTGCCTGTATATCGAAGAACATGGCCTGTATAGGAACGAACCATGAAACGACTGATCGCCAAACCAACGTGGATCGTGATCGGACTCGCGCTGGCGGCCCTGTTCGCCGGAGCTATCGTCATGCCGGCGCTTGCCGGGACGAGCCGCCAGGCGGCGGCCTTCCAGGTGACGGAGACGCCCGCACCGACATCCACGCCCGAGCCCACCGCCGAGCCGACGCAGATGCCGCTCCCTTCGCCAACGCCCACCAGCGCAGCGCCGACTCTGGTCCCGCCGACGCCCATGCCCGAAACCGGGCCCGCCACACTGGAGCCGGTGGACGTCTCCGGCCTGGAAGGCATCCAACGCGACCGCGTGCTGCGGGTGGGCGCCTATTACAACGAATACCCGTTCGTGTGGCTGAACGACACCGGCGAGGTCACCGGCTACGAAGCCGACATTCTGCGCTCGATCGGGATCGAGCTGGGCATCGAGATCGAGTTCATCCAGGTGACGCGCAACAACGCGATCGAGAGCCTGCTGGCCGGGCAGGTCGACGCGCTCATCGGCCAGCAGATTCTGGCCGACAATCGTTTCGAGTCGGTGGATTTCTCGCACCCGTATTACCTGAACGCCGAGCGCATGGTCGTCCGGCAGGACAGCCCCTACGCCGAGCTGCCCCAACTGGCCGGCCAGCCCGTCAGCGTCGAGATCGGCACGCGCAGCGAGCGCGCGCTGCGCTATCTCGGCGAGCGGCGGGGCATCGCGTTCGACGTGCGGACGTATTTCTCCGAGAGCGACGCGCTGGACGCCCTGGCGAACGGCGAGGTCGAGGGGATGGTCGGCGAGCTGGACAGCCTGCGCCGCGCCGGACGCCAGCAGATGCGCCTGATCGACGAGCCGGTGATGGTCGAGCCGTACGCGATCGCCGTCCGGCGCTGGGATGTGAACCTGCGCAACCTGTTGAACCGGTCGCTGCAGCGGCTGAAAGCCAGCGGGCGGCTGGACGAGATTTTCGCGGCGTGGTTCCCGAACGACTCGATTGATTTCAACGTCCTCGTCCCGGTGTACGACACGCTGTACGGCGACGAGCGCAGCGTCGAGCAGTTCAACGCCGACGTGCCCTTCCCGACCAATCCCGTTCTGGACCGCATCGCCAACGGCCAGCCCATCCGGGTGGCCGGGATTCTGGAGGCGGAAGACCCGAACGCCCCGGCGCAGATCCGCATCACCAACGCGCTGAACCGGGCCATGGTCGAGGAGATAGCGCGCCGATGGGACGCCCGGATCGAGTACGTGCCCAACTCGGCCCTGAACGCGGTCGATCTGGTGGCAAACGGCCAGGCCGACCTGGCGGTGGGCGTCAGCCCGCGCTGGGACGGCGCCGACCGGGTCGACTATTCGGTGCCGTACATCGAGCACGGCGACCGCCTGCTCGTGCCCGAACGCTCCCAGATCGAGGGCTTCGCCGACATGCTGGGCACCGGCTGGTGGATCGGCTACTTCGCCGACGACGCCGCCGACGAAGAGAACATCATGAAGATGGCCGAGATCTTCAACGTCGCCTCGAACGTCCAGACATTCGCCATCCAGCGCGAGTCGGACGCGATCTACACCATGACGGTCGAAAACAACATCCGCGCCATCTACGGCGACAGCCTGCGGCTGCTGGCGCTCATGCGCCAGAACGAAAACGCCGGCGTCCGGATGCTCGACACGTGGTACGGCGACATCCTGCCGATCACGTTCGCCGTCCCGCGCAACGACGCCGATTTCCGGCACCTGGTCGACATCGCGCTGCAAGACATGGCCGCCGACGGAACCTACCAGAATTTCTGGTCGACGCACTTCGGCCTGGGCGACCCGCTGACGATCCTCGACTGGCCGGACGTCAGCCCAGGGAAGCAGTCCTAGCACGACTCCAGCCGCACCTGGATTCTGCTCTCGCTGCTCTCTCAGGCTGTAGAGTGAACAAGCTCGCACGCAGCCCAACAGGTGATGATGAGGGGACCAATGGATACCTACGTGATACTCCTGCGCGGCATCAACGTCGGCGGCAAGAATAAGGTCCCGATGGCGGCCCTGAGAGATTGCCTCAAAGAACTGGGGTTCTCAAGCGTTTCAACCTACATCGCCAGCGGTAACGTGATTCTGGAATCCAACAAACGCGCGGGCAAGATCAAAGCCCAGATCGAAGAGGCTCTGCCTGAGTGCTTCGAACTTGATGACGACCTCGTCAAAGTCCTGGTGCTGACTCGCGACCAGTTCCGGGCCGTCATCGAGAACAAGCCCGAAGGCTTCGGCGAGCAGCCGGAGAAATATCACAGCGATGCGATCTTCCTGATGGATATCGATGTGGCCCAGGCCCTCCCTGCATTCAATCCGCGCGAGGGAGTCGACCAAATCTGGCCGGGTGATGGCGTGATCTACTCACAACGCCTCAGCGCTCAACGGTCCAAGAGCCGGCTGAGCAAAATCGCCGCATCACCCGCCTACAAATCGATGACCATCCGCAGTTGGAGTACCACGATGAAACTGCTGGAAATGCTGAGGCAAATGGACGCGGACTGGGAAGGGTAATCGCTGCAGAGAAACAACACATAGCGACCTGTATGGACGGCGCCCCCCCGCCCTCTCGAACCGAGCAAGCACACGAGACGATCACCGCCCGTCCGGGTTCCAATCGTCCGAGAGATCGACGATCGCTTCGAGCTTCAGGAACCGCTCGAACAGCCGCGCCCGCCATACGTAGCGCAGCGCCACCGTCCAGACGGCGACTGCCCCCACGACGATCGCCCAATCGCTCCACTCCAGCGGCAGCAGCTCCCAGAACCGGCGCAGCGACGGCTCGGCCATGATGAACAGGTACACCCCCAGCAGGGCCAGCACCAACACGACGAGGCGCCCGTCGCCCCGGAATCTGTCGCCGCCCACGAACCACCGGGCGGGAGGCTCTACGAACAGCACCAACACCAGCCCCGACAACACGGAAAACGTGGTCAGCACGGTCTGCGCGAACAGAATTCCCACCTCGTACACAAATTCGTCTTCGGTGAAAATCTCGTAGTCGATCCCCGCGTATCGCTGGAACGACTCGATGTCCGACTCCAGGACGCCGATCACGCGCCCATCGTTCACGATCGCGTTGAACGTGAACACGTACAGCAGCAGCCCGAACACCGCGATCAAGATGCCGGCGGGCAGCGCGAAATGCAGCACCGACAGCAGCAGCGAGCGCGGCTCGTGTTCGGGCCGCGCCCACACGGCGAGGGCAAACGTCGGGATGCCGATGTTCAGCAGCGCGACGAGTGTGACGTGCTTCGGCAGGAACGGAAACCCCACGCCAACGATCGACGCGGCGATGATGATCAGCACGATCTGGAGCGCGCGCGACAGGTACAGCCGCAAGATGTCGCGCATGCCGCTGGTGATGCGCTGGCCTTCGAGGAACGCGTGCGGCAGTGCGGCAAACGAGTCGTTGAGCAGCACCATGTCCGCCACGCTGCGCGTCGCGCCGCTGCCGCTCTCCATGGCGATCCCCACGTTCGCCTTCTTCAGCGACAGCACATCGTTCACCCCGTCGCCGATCATCGCCACGTAGTAGCCGCGCTCGCGCAGGCACTCGACCAGTTTCTCTTTCTGATCGGGCCGGACGCGTCCGAATATCGTCGCATTCTCGACCGTCTGCTCGAACTGCTCCTCGCCCATCTCGGCCAGCTCCAGGCCCGAAACCGCCGTCAGGTCGCCCGGCACCCCGGCCTGCCGGGCCAGCGCCGCTACGGTCGCGGCGTTGTCACCGGAGATAATCTTGAGCCGGATCCCCGCCTGGACGAAGCCCGCCAGCGTCTCGCGCGCTTCGGGGCGCAGCACGTCGGTGAAGGCGACCACGCCCAGCGCCGTCAGAGGCGGCAGTTCCGGCTTACCGTCCGCGCCGTGGAGCAGCAGCACCTGCGGATTGTGGGCGAACAGCAGCACGCGCAGCCCGCGCTCGGCCCAGGCGTCCGCCTGGGGGGGCAGATCCGGCGCCGCCACCAGGTACGGCTGCAGCACCTCCGGCGCGCCCAGCACGAACGTCCCGTGCAGGTGGTCGTCGTCGATCGCCAGGGCGCTCCATTTGCGCGCCGAGGAAAACGTCACCTCGTCTACCACGCGGCGGCTCTCGCCCCCCAGCGCCTGCCGGATCGCCTCGCCCGTCTGGTTCGTCACGGATGCGCTGTGCGCGTAGTCGGCGAGCCGCCGCTCCAGGCCGGCGCGATCGATCCCCACCGGCGCGACATCGTAAAACGCGATCTGGTTGGCCGTCAGGGTGCCGGTCTTGTCCATGCACAGCATGTTGACGTTGCTCAGCGACTCGACCGAGTTCGACTGCTGGATCAGCGCGCCCTGCGTGGTGATCCGCACCGCGCCCATGGCATAGGCCACAATGACCATGAAGAACAGGCCATTGGGCACCAGCCCGGCGATCACCGTGGCGATCTGCACGCCGCGCATGAGGGGAATATCCGAAATCCAGGCCGACACGAGCAGCAGCAGCCCGAAGAAGATCGCGATCAGCATCAGCAGCCGGATGACGAAATCGACGTCGCGCTGCAGCGGCGTCTTCACCACGCGGAACGCGCGCGCGTCCGCTACCAGCCGGTTGGCAAAACTGCGCTCGCCCACGCGCCGCGCCACGAACATGGCCTTGCCCGTCACGCAGAAACTGCCCGACAGCACGCTGTCGCCGTTTCGCTTGGGCACGGGATCGGACTCGCCGGTGAGCAGCGACTCGTCGACCTCGATCGCGCCGTTGCCCACCACGATGCCATCGACCACGATCTGGTCGCCCGGCCCGACGACCAGGATATCGCCGCGCACGATCTCAGACGGGTCGATCTGGCGCTCCTCGCCTTCTCGGATGACGGTCGCTCGCGGGCGGGCCAGCAGCGCGATGCGGTCCAGCTTGCGCTTGGCGCGGATTTCCTGGAAGGTCCCTACCGTGATGTTCATGACGATCAGGCTGACGCTCGTGATCGCCTCGTCGATGCGCCCGATCGACACCATGATCGCGCCGAGCGAGAACAGCACGACGTTGATCAGCGCGAACACGTTCTGCCGGAGGATGTCGCGCAGGGGGCGGCTGGTCGCCAGCCGGACGTCGTTGCCCTCGCCGCGCTCACGGCGGGTGCGAACCTCGGTTTCGTCCAGCCCGGTGATCCGTTCCATGGCGTTGAGCGCCTGGACGGTCGTCACCATGGAGCCGTGATCGCTGTCAAACACGGGGTCGTCTCGATTCCTCACGTCGCCGATCGCTGCCACAACGAGCGCACCAGCTCGCGCCCGTAATGGCGCTGGGGCATGTACGTCACGAGTGTATCTTCGAAGCGCACCGGGCGAACCCCGCAGTAATCGTACAGATTCCCCAACTTGGCGGTGCGGTTGCTCGCCAGTACGTCGAACCACTGCAGGGTCATCGGCCAGCGCGGCACCAGCCGGCTGACGATTCGCGTCAGCGCGCGCAGCGTGTGCGGCGGGATCGGGACGATCACCCGTCGCGCGCCCGACACGCGCATCACCGTGCGCACCATCTCGTTATACGTCACGTATTCGGCCCCGCCGATCTCGATCACGGCGTCGATCAGGTCGATGTTCTGCAGGCTGCGCTCCAACGCCTTGACCAGGTCGTTCACGTACAGCGGGTGCAGCAGATTCTCGCCGTTGCCCGGCTGCAAGAAAATCAGGGGATTCGTTCGCAGCAGCATGGCGATCCCGTTGACGAACCGGTCTTCGGGGCCGAAGATCGTTCCACAACGCATTACGGTGTAAGGCACCCCGCTGTTGCGGATCAGCGTCTCGACCTGCCCCTTGACTCGCAGCAGAGCATAGGCCGACGACGGCTCGGCCCCAAGCTGGCTGAGGTAATACAGCCGCCCCACCCTCGCCGACCGCGCCACCGAGACGAGGTTGCGCGTGCCCTGCACGTCGACGCGCTCCAGGTCGCGCCGGGTGCCCCACCACAGCGCGCTCGACAGGTGAAACACGGTATGGACGCCTTGCATGGCGTTGTGCAGAGTCTGGACGTCGAACAGATCGCCCACAACCACATCGACGTCGTCGCCCCAGGGAGAGCGCGCGGTCCGCCCCCCCCGGCGCGGCTGGATCAACACGCGAACGGGCCAGCCCGACTCGACGAGGTGAGGCACGAGGGCCCGTCCGACCATCCCTGTTGCGCCTGTAACCAGGATCATACGTTATGTCCTCCGGCGCGGAATTATACCACGCCCCACGCGATACGAGCCGGATTGTGGTGCAACCTTTGGCGGGTTGTTGGGTTATACAGACAGATCGTAGTTCCGCGTTATAATCGCGCGTCGTTACATCACATCACTGACGCGACGTGTCGAGCGCTCGGGCTGCCCAGACGGGCAGCACCCATATCGATCTGGAGGGATAATTCTGTGGAAGGTAAACGCGTAGTTGTCACCGGCATGGGCATCCTGAGCCCTGTCGGCAACTCGTTGGACGAAGCCTGGCAAAACGCCGCCAACGGTGTCTCCGGTGCCGAACACATTCAGGAATTCGAGAACCTCGGCCTGAAGGTCACGTTCGGCGCGACGGTCAAGAACTTCGACGCAGAGGAATTTCTGGGGCGCCGCGATTTCCGCCGCACCGACCCTGTGACGCACATGGCGCTGTACACCTGCGACCAGGCCCTGCAAGACTCCGGCCTCACCATCGACGGGCAGGACAACGACCGCATCGGCGCCGTGATCGGCACGGGCATCGGCGGCATCCAGTCGCTGCTCGATGGCCTGGTCCTCTACATGGAAAAAGGCCATGCCAGCGTCAGCCCGCTGCTGCTGCCGATGATGCTGCCCGACAGCCCTGCCGGCAAGGTCGCCATCCAGTACGGATTGAGGGGCCCCAACATGGCGATCTCGACTGCGTGCGCCACCGGCAACAACAGCATCGGCGAGGCTTTCGAGATCATCCTGCGCGGCGCCGCCGACGTCATGCTGGCGGGCAGCGCGGAAGCGGCGCTGATTCCCCTCACGATTTCGAGCCTGTCCAACATGCAGGCGATCTCGCGGCGCAACGACGATCCCCAGGCTGCGTCCCGCCCGTTCTCGGCGGATCGCGACGGGTTCGTCGTCGGCGAAGGCGCGGCGGCGCTGGTGCTCGAAGAACTGGAACACGCCAAAGCCCGCGGCGCGCGCATCTACGCGGAGATCACGGGGTACGGCAGCACCTGCGACGCCTTCCACGTCACCGCCCCGCTCGAAAACGGCGAAGGCGCCCAGCGCGCCATGCGGATGGCGCTGGAGCGTGCCGGGCTGGGGCCGGAAGAGATTCACTACATCAACGCGCACGGCACCAGCACGCCCCTCAACGACGTCAGCGAGACGCGGGCCATCAAGGGCGTGTTCGGCGAGCAGGCATACAAGGTTCCCATCAGCTCGACCAAGTCCGTCACCGGCCACCTGATGGGCTCGGCGGGCAGCGTCGAGGCCGTGTTCAGCATCAAGGCGCTGACCGAGCAGTTCATCCCGCCGACCGTCAACCTGGACGCGCCCGATCCCGAATGCGATCTGAACTACACGCCAAACGTCGGTGTCCCGGCGCAGATCGACAACGTCATGAGCAATTCATTCGGCTTCGGCGGACATAATGCCGTGCTGATATTCAGCCGCTACCGTGAGAATGATTGATACCAGCATTCGCCAACCCCGGCTATTCCCTAGCCGCGTGATCACCAACAACCGCCAGCGCTCGCTGCGGTACGCGCACGTCATCGGCTGGGGAATGGAAATGCCGTCACAGGTGCTGTCGAACTCGGACCTGGAGGCCATCGTCGACACCAACGACGAGTGGATCGTCACGCGCACCGGCATCCGCGAGCGGCGCATCGCCGAACAGCGCGAGACGACGACCAGCCTCGCCACGCGCGCGGCTCAGAACGCGCTGAACGTGGCCGACGTGCTGCCCAGCGAGATCGACCTGATCATCGTCGCCACCGCCACGCCGGAGCACATCTTCCCCAGCACGGCCAGCCTCGTCCAGGACCTGCTGGGTGCGACGAACGCCGGCGCGTTCGACCTCAGCGCGGCCTGTTCGGGCTTCGTGTACGGCATGGACATGGCGGTCAGCAAGATTCGCACGGGCGCGATCAATACCGCGCTGGTCATCGGCGCCGAGACGCTGAGCCGGGTGGTCGACTGGGCGGACCGGGGCACGTGCATCCTGTTTGGCGATGGCGCCGGCGCGGTCATCCTGCGCGGCAGCGACGTGCCCGGCGGTGTGCTGAGCAGCGTGCTTCGCTCCGACGGTTCCGGTTGGGACATGCTCACCCTGCCGACCGTCAGCAGCCGCGACACGTACCTGCAGGACGACCAATCGCACCAGATGCACCGCATCTACATGGACGGGCGCGGCGTGTACCGCTTCGCGACGCGCGTCATCGGCGACAGCATCCGGCAGGCGCTGGGCGAGGTGGGCCTGACGCCGGACGACCTGTCGCTGGTAGTCCCTCACCAGGCCAACCAGCGCATCATCGACCACGCGGCCAAGGCGCTGAAGATTCCGGAAGAGAAGGTCTACAGCAACGTCGAGCGCTACGGCAACACGTCCGCCGCGTCGATCCCGATCGCGCTGGCCGAGGCCGCCGAGAACGGGCGCATCAACCCGGGCGACATCGTGGCGCTGGTCGGCTTCGGCGGTGGACTGACGTGGGCCGCCATGGTGATCGAATGGTCGGCGCTCCCGTCGAAAGCCGCCTACTCGATCACCTGGGGCCGCCGCCAGGGCGAATACGCACTGGCCGGGCTGCGCCGCCCGCTCATTCGCTGGTGGCGGCGGTTGATGCTGCTCTCGCCGCCCAACGTGATCCGCGTGATCTACGGGCGGCTGTCCGGCAAGAAGGTCGAGCCGCCGCCGGACCCGTCGAAACGCGACGGGCCAACCGGATAACTCTGCCGAGGGGGGACGCGCGTCCCCTCTCGCGATCTGGCCCGCTGCGCGATCGGCCAGCTTAGCATTGCCAACCACCCCACGCTTCACTATAATCGCTGCGTCGGAACCGATCACACGCAGCAAGAGGCAAAACTCCCGCATGAAAAAAATGACCAGCGCCGAAGTGCGCCAGGCGTTCCTGGACTTTTTCGAAGAAATGCATCACAAGCGCGTCCCCTCGTCGTCGCTGGTGCCGGGCAACGATCCCACCCTGCTGTTCACCAACGCCGGGATGGTCCAGTTCAAGGACGTGTTCCTCGGCCTGGACCAGCGCCCCTACAGCCGCGCCACCACCGCGCAGAAGTGCATGCGCGTCAGCGGCAAGCACAACGATCTCGAGAACGTGGGACCCTCGCCGCGCCATCACACCTTCTTCGAGATGCTCGGCAACTTCAGCTTTGGCGACTACTTCAAGCGCGACGCGATCCGCTTCGCCTACGACCTGTTCACTAAGGTGTACGAGATGCCGGTCGAGCGGCTGGCCTTCACCGTCTACGAGAGCGACGAAGAAGCGTACGCCATCTGGACCGAGGACATCGGCGTCGATCCCCGGCGAGTCGCCCGGCTGGGGCCCAAGACTAACTTCTGGCAGATGGCCGAAACCGGCCCCTGCGGCCCCACCAGCGAAATCCATTGGGACCTGCGCCCCGAAGAGGGGATCGACGGCATCATCCCGGCGCTGCAAGCCGACAGCGACCGCTTCCTGGAACTGTGGAACCTGGTGTTCATGCAGTTCAACCGGCTTCAGCCGGACCCGGACCACACCGGCCAGTGGGACGAACCGCTGCCCGCGCCCGGCGTCGATACCGGCCTCGGCCTGGAGCGCATCGTCAGCGTGTTGCAGGACAAGCAGGCCAATTACGAGACCGACCTGTTCATGCCGATCATTCGCCGCGTCCAGGAGATGACCGGCCACACCGACGCCGAGCGCGACGCGAATATCGTGCCGTACCGCGTCATCGCGGACCACATGCGCGCCGCCACCTTCCTGATCGGCGACGGCGTGCGGCCCGGCGCTACCGGGCGCGATTACATCTGCCGCATGGTGATCCGGCGCGCGGTCCGGTTCGGCACCAAGCTCGGCTTTCAGGAGCCGTTCCTGGCGGACGTGGCCGACACAGTGATCGACACGATGGCCGTCGCCTATCCGGAACTGCTCGACAAGCGCGAGGCCATCCGGCGCACCATCACCAACGAGGAGATTCGCTTCCGCCGGGCGATGGATCGCGCCCTGGACGAGCTTTACGGCATGATCGACGCCCTGCGCGCCAGCCGCGAGCCATCCGACGAGCTGCGCGGTATTCTGTCCGCCGCGCTGAGCGAAACGCTGGCCGACCTGGCCGAGCGCGGCGAGCTGCCGGGCGCGGCGCTCGACGGGGTGATCGCCGACTTGCGCGCCGGGTCGCGCGGGCCCATCGACGTGATCGATGATCTGGTGGTCAGGCTCGCCAACGTCGATCGCCAGCCCGCCCAGATCGTCAACGCACTGGTGAGCGGCTTCC
The DNA here is from genome assembly GCA_018432315.1 of Anaerolineae bacterium. Lineage (GTDB taxonomy): Bacteria > Chloroflexota > Anaerolineae > Aggregatilineales > Aggregatilineaceae > LM3-B42. The sequence goes on along the minus strand of JAHDLB010000029.1, from coordinate 64,995 downwards.
GGCGCACCAGCCTGCCGGACGATCAGAAAGAGGCGCTGCTCGCCGCCATGAAGCAGATCCAGTTCCCCGGCGAGCTGGCCTTCCGGCTCCACGCCGAAAAGGGCCTGCCGCTGGAGATCACCAAGGACATCACCCAGGAGGTGGGGATCGTCGTCGACGAGGAAGGCTTCCGCGAGGCGCAGAAACATCACGAGGCGGTCAGCCGCGGGCGGGACGGCGGCGCCTTCGGCAGCATCGAGATGGGTGAAGTCTACCGGCGCGTGCTGGACATGCTGCGCGATCGCGGCCCGGTCGAGCAGGACCAGTACGGGCCGCTCAGCCGCGAAACCGAAGTTCTCGCCATTCTGCGCGACGGCGAGATCGTCGAGTCGGCGGCAGTCGGGGACCGGGTCGAGGTGGTCGTGGCGCTCACGCCGTTTTACGTCGAGGCGGGCGGCCAGGTGAGCGACACCGGCGTGATCGAGGGCGACGGCTGGACGGTGGACGTGGAAGACGCCCGCCAGCCGCTCGGCGGGCTGATCGTGCACGTCGGCGAGGTCGTCGAGGGCGCGCCCGCCGTGGGTGCTCCCTGCACGGTGACCGTCGATGGCGAGCGGCGGCTGGACGTCATGCGCAACCACACTGCTACCCACCTGCTCCATGCCCAGCTTCGCGCCGTCCTGGGCGATCACGTCCAGCAGCGCGGCTCGCTCGTCGCGCCGGACCGGCTGCGCTTCGACTTCAGCCACGACCGCCCGATCGAGCCGGATGAGCTGGACACCATCGCGCGCAACATCAACGAGGCGATCCTGGCGAACATGCCGGTCGTCGCCGCGTGGAAAAACCTCGAAACTGCCAAAGCCGAGGGCGCGATGGCCCTGTTCGGCGAGAAATACGGCGAGCAGGTGCGCACGATCAGCATTCTGACGCCGGACGACAGCCGCTACAGCTACGAACTATGCGGCGGCAATCACGTCTCGCAGACCGGCGTGATCGGCCCGTTCGTGATCGCGTCCGAGGGCAGCGTCGCCCAGGGCATCCGGCGCGTCGAAGCCCTGACCGGCCACGGGGCCGAAGCCTACATCCGGCGCAGCCTGCGCCGCCTCAACCAGGCGGCGGCCCGCCTCGGCGCCACGCCCGAAACCCTGACCGCGCGCGTCGCGTCGCTGCAGGACGAGATCAAGGCTCAGCAGCACGAAGCCGCCCGCCTGCGCCGCCAGATCGCGCGGCTGGAGTTCGACACGCTGCTGGCCCAGGCCCGGCAAATCGGCGACGCGTCGGTGCTGGTGTCGCAGGTCGAAACCACCACGCCGGACACGCTGCGCGAGATGGCCGACTGGTTCCGTGACCGAGTCCAGTCCGGCGCGATTGTGCTTGGCATGGTGGCCGAGAACGGCAAGCCGCAGCTCATCGCGGCGGTCACCAAAGACCTGACGAAACGCGTCCACGCGGGCAACGTCATCAAGGCCGCGGCGCAGGTAGCCGGCGGCGGCGGCGGTGGCCGCCCGGATATGGCGATGGCCGGCGGCAAAGACCCGGACAAGCTCGCCGACGCGCTGCAATACGCCGCCGATTTGATCGCCGAGGCGCTCCGGTAGGCTCTGATTGGCCGGGATGCGCGTTCGAGTCGCGCAGCCCCTGGCGCGGTGAACTGATGGCTGACAAGCTGCACATTCTCCAGCTCGAACGACACGACGACGCGGTCTCGACTCGCGATCGGCTGGCGTTCGTCACCGCGCGCTACGCCCTGCTCGTCTGGCCGAGCGAGGGCAGCGTCTTGCGGCGCAAGCTGGACCTGCGGCTGGTGCAGCGCCACGCCATCCGCCTCGGCATCCGCATCGCCCTGGTCACGCGCGACCCGGTCGTGATCGAGCACGCCCGCGACCTGGAGATCTCTGTTTTCCCTAACGCGAAAGCCGCCCGCCGCCAGCGCTGGAAACATCCGCGCGACAAGGCGTTCATCGAGCCTCGCGACCCCTACGAACAGGCCGCGCTGGCCGAGCACGTCACCCGCCTGCGCGAAGGACCGGCCACCCCGGCGGGAATGCGCTGGCGTCAGGCGGTCCGCTGGACGGTGTTCGGCGCGCTGGTGCTGGCGATCCTGTTCGGCTTCGTGCTGGTCGCGCCCAGCGCCCGAGTCACGCTCACGCCCGCCAGCCGTCAGGTTTACGAGACCGTCTCGATCACTGCCGACCCGGACCTGGCCGACGTGGACATCGAAAACTTCCGGATGCCGGCGGCGGTCGTCACCTTGCAGGCCACCAGCCGCGTGACCATCGAATCGTCGGGCGTCGAATCGGCTGGCGCATCGCTCGCCCAGGGCCTTGTCACGCTCACCAATCTGGCGGACGAGCCGCTGGTCATCCCGCTGGGCACGGTCGTCGCCACCAGCGACGTCTTCCCGATCCGCTTCGAAACGCTGATCGAAACCACCCTGCCCGCCGGCGAAGATGTCGAAGTGCAGGTGCCGGTCCAGGCGCTGCCCGAACACGCCGGCGCGGTGGGCAACGTCAACCCCGGCGCCATCAACCGCATCGAGGGCAACTTCGGCGACGTGGTATCGGTCACGAATCCGAACGCAACCTTTGGCGGAGCGGTTCAGGAGCGCGCCACCGTCACCGCGCAGGACCACGAGCGGCTGCTCGTCCTCGGGCGCCAGCAGGTGCTCCAGCGGGCGCGCGACACGCTGCTGCACCAGCTTTCCGGCGAGCAGTTCCTCGTCCCCGGATCGGTCACCATCATCCAGGAACGCCCGGAATGGACCATCTTCAACGCGCTGGTCGGCGACGTCGCCGAGAGCGTCAGCCTCGACCTGCGCGCCGAAGTGCAGGCCGTCGTGGTCGACGAGCGGCACGCCCGCCAAATCGCGTTTGCCGGAATCGCGCCGTACATCCAGCGCGGCCAGGAAGTATCGCCCGGCGCGCTGACCTTCACGCGCGGCGCCATCGAGCAGATCGCGCCGGACGGGCGCGTGACATTCGCCATGATCGTGTCCGGCAACATCGCCGAATCGATCGATCCGGATTCCGTCCGGAGTCGCATCGCCGGGGTGAGCGTGTCCGAAGCCCGCCGCCGGCTGCAGCGCGAGCTGCTGCTCGATCCGGACTCGCCGCCCCAGATCGCGACGTGGCCCGCGTGGTATTCCCGCATGCCGTTCCTGCCGATCCGGATCAACGTGAGCGTGGCGACCCCATGACACCCCACGACTTTCCCGGTCGCTTGCTCGCCATCGACTACGGGCTGAAGGTCGCCGGGCTGGCGATCAGCGACCCGACGGGCAGCATTGCGCGCCCGCTGCAACTGCTGCGCCGCACGTCGAAGAAGGCCGATTTCGCGCTCATCGACGCGCTCATCCGCCAGCACGACGCGGTCGGGGTGGTGGTCGGCCTGCCGGAATCGCCGCCGGAGATCACCGTCTACACTGCCGCCGACCGGGTCCGGCTGTGGGCATCCCGGCTGGCCGCGGCGGTAGATGTGCCGGTCTACCTGTGGAACGAGCGCCATTCGACACAGGAAGCCGAGGAACTGCTGGCCGAGACGGAGCACGCGCGCCCCGACCGCGTCGATGCGGTCGCCGCCGCCGTGATCCTGCAATCGTTCCTCAATGCCTTGCGTGACGAGGGATTTCCCTGGCCGGACCCGGTCGAACCGGCGCGCGAGTGACGTCCCGAACGCCACGGCGGGGCCAGCAGCGTAGTTTAATCGGTGCCCACCCGCCTTTTATCCTGGCGGCATTCCACCTATAATCGCGGCTGACAATGCGCTGCATTCACGGAGCTCGTGATGACACAAACCTCTCGCAATCTGGTCGCCGTCGTGCTCGTCGTGGTTTTGGGAATCGTGCTGGTGGCGTGCGTCGCCGGCGCGGGGCTGTTCCTATGGGCGCGCCAGGAAGGGCTGAACCCGCTCAAGGCCATCCAGCTTCGCATCAGCCTGGAGCGGCACGAAGATGAACTCACCCGCCCCGCCGGCGCCGATCCCCAGTTCCGCAAGTTTGAGATTCTGCCGGGCGACACCGCCAGCGCCATCGCGGACAACCTGCTGGCCCAGAGCCTGATCACCAATGCCGGTCTGTTCGTGGACTACGTGCAGTATTACGGCCTGGACAGCCAGCTCGAAGCGGGCACGTACTTCCTCCAGCAGACGCAGACGCTCGAAGAGATCGCCTATACCCTCACCGACGCCAGCGCGGCCACCATCCCCCTGCTGACGCTCGAGGGCTGGCGCATCGAGCAGATCGCGGACATCATCGACCAGAACCCGCTGCTCGATTTCTCCGGCAGCGACTTCCTGGGCGTGGTCGGGCCGGGCGCGGCCATCCCGCCGGACTTCAAGGCGCGCGTGGGCATCCCGGACGTGATGAGCAACGGGCAGCCCCCATCGCTGGAGGGATTCCTGTTCCCGGCCACCTACCAGCTCAAGCCGGGCATCACGCCCTTCGAGCTGCGCGACGAAATGCTCGCCGCGTTCAACCTCAACGTCACCGACGCCATGATCCAGCAGGCGGCGGACCAGGGACTCACGATGTACGAGGTCGTGACGATGGCCTCCATCGTCGAGCGCGAAACCGTCGCCGCCGACGAAGCGCCCATCATCGCCTCGGTGTACCTCAACCGGCTGCGCCTGCCCATGCGCCTGGACGCCGATCCCACCGTGCAGTACGCCATCGGCAGCACGCGCGACGGCTCGTGGTGGCCGCAGATCACGCAGGCGGACTATTACGGCCTGGCGGGGGTGCCCAACCAGTCGTACAGCACCTACCTCAACGAGGGGCTGCCGCCCGGCCCGATCGCGTCGCCCGGCCTGGGATCGATCAACGCCGTGCTGAACCCGGCGGTGACCGAATACTTCTACTTCCGCGCCGGGTGCAACAACGACGGGCGGCACGAATTCTTCACGCTGGAGCAACAGGCCGATCACGCGGCGTTCACCTGCCCGTGAGCCGCGCGTAAAAAACACCAGCCGCGCCAGCGAGTCGACTCACATGGCGCGGCTGGCGCTGTTCTGCCCGGACCGGATCACGCGTCGCCGGGCGGATCGTCGTCGTCAACTTCGCGCACGATCTCGATCTTCACGTTCGCCAGCAGGCCCGCGATGGCACCCAGCGCCGCCGCCACCGGCGCGTACAGCATGAACACGCCACCGGCCACCACGCCGACGGTCAGCGGGATCTCCAGCAGGTATTTGCCGTCCGCATCCTTGACGCTCAGCTTGCGCACGTTGCCTTCGCGCAGCAGTTCCTTGACGCGGTCCACAAGCTGGCGTCCCTCAAGCTCAATCTCTTCCTTGAACGTACGCTTCTCTTTACCGGTCGGTTCTTGATTGTCGGTCATCTTGAGCACTCCTTCTGTCACGGTGAGCACTTTCAGGGCTTTGTCAATTGCGCCGATCGCATTCCAGATCGCCATGGTGACTGCTGCGGCCTCTTCGCACTAGGCTTCTTTATATAGTGTATCGTAAAAGGCCGGCAAAGGTTGCGGCCTGCTCTCCGAAAAGCGCACCGCCTGCCGCAGCAGCTCCCGCGCGCGGGCCAACATCGCCTCGTCGTTGGCGTGAATCGTGAACAGCGGATCGTCTGCGCGTGCGCGATCGCCCACCTTGCAGCGCACGACGACACCTACCGCCGGATCGACCGGATCGGACTTGCGCGCGCGCCCCGCGCCCAGTTCCAGGCTCGCCTGGGCGACGGTCAGCGCGTCGACTTCGGCCACGAATCCATCCGCCCCAGCGGGCACGTCTTCGACCAGCCGGGCGCGCGGCAGCCGGTCCGGATCATCGATCATCGACACGTCGCCGCCCTGGGCGCTCACCAGCTCGCGGAATTTCGCCAGGCCGCCCCCGTTGTCCATCAGGTCCGCCAGCTCCGCGATGGCTTCGTCGAGCGCGCCCGCCCGCGTATCCTGCCGCCCCAGGCGCACCATGTGCCCGCCCACGACGAGGCAGTGCTCGCGCAGATCGGGCGGACCGTCGCCGCGCAGCGCGTCGATGGCCTCGCGCACCTCCAGCGCGTTGCCGACCGCGTAGCCCAGCGGCTGGTTCATGTCCGACAACAGCGCCACCATCTCGCGCCCGGCCCCGACCCCGATCCCGACCATGATCTGGGCCAGCGCGCGCGCCTCGTCGACGCCTTTCATGAACGCGCCCTTGCCCACCTTGACGTCGAGCACGATGGCGTTGGCGCCCGCCGCCAGTTTTTTGCTCATGATGCTGCTGGCAATCAGCGGCAGGCTGGGCACCGTCCCCGTCACGTCGCGCAGGGCGTACAGCTTGCCGTCGGCAGGGGCGAGGCTTTTCGTCTGCCCGCACAGCACGATCCCGTAATCGCGCACCTGCTGCATGAAGTCCTCGTCGCTGAGCTGGACGCGGTACCCGGCGATCGATTCCAGCTTGTCAATGGTCCCGCCGGTGAACCCCAGCCCGCGCCCGCTCATCTTGGCGACCGGGACGCCCGCCGCCGCGACCAGCGGCAGCACCACCAGCGACACTTTATCGCCCACCCCGCCGGTCGAGTGTTTGTCCACGGCGTAGGGGATCACCGGCGAGAGGTCCAGCCGGTCGCCGCTGTCGGCCATCGCTTGGGTGAGATCGAGCGTCTCGCGCGCGGACATGCCGCGCAGAAACACCGCCATGAGCCAGGCCGCCGCCTGGTAATCAGGTATCTCATCGCGGGTGTAACCGTCCACAAACCAGCGGATTTCGCCGGCGGTCAGCTCGCCACCATCGCGTTTCTTTTCGATAATATCCGTCGCGCGCATCGTACCCTCGTCGAGTTGTTAATAAGGTCCTTAGGAGCCTGCGAGTATACCATGTCCGGGGCCGATTCGCCGCGTTTGGTCGCGCCCACCTCCCCGCGCCGAATTTTGACAGTTACCGCCTTCACGATAGATTTGATATAACTTGGTGACGGACCGAATGTGCTGTAACGGAGAAGAAGAGACATCATGGCAACACACGACACTGCCGAAAAACAAAGCCCCATCCCCTGGCGCCAGCGGGCGTCGTTCCGTGTGGGCAAAACGCGCCGCCAGCGCCAGGAGCAGTACCGGCGGCATTTCAACGCGCTCGCCCTGACGCTGCTGATCACCGTTGTGGCGGCGGGGTTGGTGGTGTATTTCAACTACCGCGAAGCCGGCGCGGTCAAAGCGGTGAGTTGCGAGGAATTCCCCGAATACTGCGTGCCGTTCGCCGGGAACCTGTCCACTAACCCGGTGCTGGATGGTAACGAAAGCGAAGGCGTCCGCACCCTGGACGCCGACTCGCACGGCGCGCCGGGCGTGGTGCGCGGCTTCAACCAGAACGGCGTGGCCTTCCTGGGCGACCCCAACGCGCCCATTCATTTCGTGACCGTCTCCGATTACGCCTGCTCGCACTGCCAGGATTTTCACCAGGGCGATCTCAAGCGGTTCATGGAAAACTACGTGATGGATGGGCAGGCCAGCTTCGGATTCGTCATGACGACCGGGACCGGCCAGGTCTATTCGCAGACCGCCTCGCAGGCGGCGCTGTGCGCGGGCGAACAGGGTGCATTCTGGGAGATGAGCTCCGAGCTGTTCCGGCTGGCGAGCTCGATGGGCATCCAGTCGGCGTTTTCGCTCTCGCAGATCAAAGACTCCGCGGACAGCATGGGGTTGGATAGTGAGGACATCGTCGACTGCGTGAGCTCGGCCAAATACCTCAACCTGCTGACGAGCCACACGACGTTCGCGCAGGACAACGGCGTGACCGGCACCCCGACCGTCCTGATCAGCTATGACGGTGTGAACTGGTCCAAGGCCCCCAGCCGGGCGTACGAAACGCTGGTGGCGCTGACCGAAGCCGCCAACCGCAACGCCCAGTAACGCGCATCCCGCCACAGGCGGCACATTCCAGAAGAAAAGACCCCACTCAACACCGAGCGGGGTCTTTCTTTTGCTGTCGAGGGATGAGCCAGCGGCGTGTTATCCTTCCGCCGGCGCCTCTTCCTCGGCGGGTTCGGCATCCGCCGGGGGCGCTTCACCGGTCAGCGCGTCCGGCTCATCGGACAGGTTGGCGAGCGTGGACAGATTCACCGGCTGGCCGCCTTGGGTGATCGTCAGGTACTGCGCCGCCACCCAGCCCTCCAGCGGGCCGGTACCCGTTTCGTAGGTGACCTGCACCCAGGTGCCGTCCCCGTTGCGCCCGTTGACCGTCACCACGTCGCCGCTTGGCACGCCGACCACCACGAACCCATCCGGGTTGGGACGGTCGCGCAGGTTCAGGTTCGCGCCGGGATCAAGTGTCACGACGCCCACGATCTCCTGCTGCTCGATCGGGATGAACGGCTGCTGGCCTGGGGTTTCGTAAAAGCCCGCTTCCTCCGGGTCGAGCACCGTCAGATCGGTGATCTCGATCGCGCGGTCGCGATGGCTCAGCGTCACGTACTGCGCCGACACCCAGCCCACCGTCGCGCCGCCGTTCTCCTTCAGGTAGCGCACGCGAATCCAGTTGGGATCGACCGGCTGGCCCACCAGACCCTCGCTGGGCGATTCGACGTAGCCCAGCACCTCAAGCTGCGCGCCCGCCGGCACGCGATCCAGCGCCTCGGCGTCCGTCTGCGGGAAGCGGCGGAGCTGCAGGCTCACGCCGGGGTCCAGGTTGACGGTCGCCAGAATGGCATCATACACCGGCGTGGGCGGCTGGATATCCGTATCGACCGCCTCTCCCGGCAGGTTGAACGGCTCTTCGGGGAGTTCGAGCAGTTCTTCCAGCTCGTCGAGCAGTTGCCCGCGGAACTCGACGCGCAGATATTCCGCCGCCACCCAGCAGCGCAGGAAACCACCCGTCGGCGGGTCCCACCGCACCGACAGCCACAGGTCTTGCAGCGTCTCCACGACCGGCGTCGGCTCGGGCGTCGGGTCGCCAGTGTCGGGCACGATCGGCTCGCCGGTCTTGCCGAGCACTGTCAGCGTCGCCCCGCTGGGGATCAGCCCCAACGATTTCGCCGTCGCGCTGGGATACTCGCGGCAGTGCAGGTTCGCGCCCGGATTCAGCTCCACGTACGCGATCGGAACCGGCTCCTGCGTTGCCAGCGGCTGCGGCGCGGCGGTGGGCTGGGCCTGGACATCGGCGGGCGGTGATTCCACGATCTCGGTGCTGGTTTCGGCGCTTTCCGGATCGATCACAAGCTCAGTCTCGGTCGGCTCCTCGACGGGCGGCGCCTCGACGACTTCGGACGGCTCCTCTACGGGGGGTGCTTCCTCGGTCGGTTCGGCAGCCGGCGGCGCTTCCTCGGTCACTTCAGCGGGCGGTTCCTCGGTCGCTTCCATCACGGGAGCTTCCGTCGGCTCCTCCGCCGGCGGCACATCCGCCACCATCACGCCGCCGCCCGAGCCGGGCAGGCTGCCCGCCTCGACCGCGATCGCGGTGCCGGCCACGCGGGCATCAATCGGTGCTCCCGCCGCGCCGCCGCCAAAGACCAGCACGGTGTAGTACATGCCACCGGCGTAGGTTTCTTCGGGCACGACCACGTCGACCGGCGTGTCCACGTCCTGCACGCTGGCCGACAGCATGTAATTACCCGGCGCCACGTCGATCGCGTCGCCCTGCTCCGTCTCGGCCAGCGCCGAGGCCAGCACCGTCGCGGCCTCATCGGCGAGCGTCACCGTGGCTGTCGCGCCGGGCACGGCGTTCATGACCGCAATGCGCGCCGATTCGGGCGTCACATCCGCCACGTCGTCCAGGTAGGACGCCAGCGCCATCGAGCCGTCCTCCAACTCGCCCGTGACCACGACTGTCACCGCCGAGGCATCCGCGCTCAGCGAGACGTCCGCCGTGAAGACCGGCTCATCCGCCGGGGCGGCGCCTGCCGGGCGCAGCGCCACAGCATAGTCGCCCGCCGGGAGCGGGATGTGCGGCGTCATCTGCCCCAGCCCCAGCGACGGCGCGATCAGCGTGTCATTCGCGTAGACGTCCACCGCGGGCGCGTCCGGGCTGCCGTGCGCGAGCCGCACGCGAACCGAATCGGCGGCGCCGTTCACCGGCGTCGCCAGCACCAACGGCGAGGGCGTCACGTCGCCGTCCAGCGTGCCCAGCGACACGATCGTATACAGCACGCCGCTGGTCAACGACACGGGGCCAACCGGCGCGATCGCGCTCTCGACTGCGCCGCCCGCCGGGACGATCGTCAGATCCTTCTGATCGGCGGGAATGTTCACCGTGCCGAACTGGGCGCCGTAACCCACGCCTTGCAGCAGCGGGCCGCCCTCTGTCGTCAGCACATCCAGCGCGGGCGCGTCGGCAATCGTGTTAATCGCCGTCAGGCGGGCGAAACCGGGCTCAAGCTCGTCCAAAATGTCTTCGTAAAGCCCGCCCTCCAGGGCACCCGGCGTCCCTTGCGCGACCACCGTGAACGCGAGGTCGGGCGCCAGCGGCACTGTCACCTCGAGCAGCGCGGCAGCCGAAGGATCGCTGCCCGCCTGGCGCAGCGCCACCTGGTGATCGCCTGCCGCGACGGTCATGTGCGGCGTCGCCGAGCCATACGACAGACCGGCAACCGCCAGGCTGCCATCGAAATAGACATCCACATTTGGCGCGCCCGGCACGGCGTGCAAGAAGCGCACGCGCGACGAATCGCCCTGGGCCCGCACGGTCCCGCCGTGCGCCGGCCCAACCAGCGCCGCCACCAAAGCCAGAACCAGCAGACCGGCTACAAGCCATAATCGTCGTTTCATCATCCGTTTTTCTCCTCGTTAATCTCCTCGTCGCCTCACCATTGACGCGACGAGCGGTCCCATTCTAACCTATACCCGACAGGTTACCCAACGATGGCATGACGATTGGCCTCCGCGGGCATTGTTTGCGAAGTGTACCACTTACCGGGCTGTGTTTCTAGTGGACGTGGATCGTGCGGCAGGTGCGCCGCAAAACGCGCGGCGCACCTGTTTGGTTCCGATTGCTGCAGGGGCTAAGTCGTCCCCTCCTGCCACTGGTTCAGATACCGGACCTGCTCCTCGGTGAGCGTGTCGATCGTGACGCCCATCGATTCCAGCTTGAGGCGGGCGATTTCCTGGTCGATTTCTTCCGGAATGGTATATACCTTGTTTTCGAGCGATTTGCCGTTGCGCAGCATGTATTCCGCGCCCAGCGACTGGTTGGCAAAGCTCATATCCATCACGCTGGCCGGGTGCCCTTCCGCCGCCGAGAGATTCACGAGCCGCCCTTCGGCCAGCACGTTGATCGCGCGCCCATCGGGCAGGCGATACTGCTCGACGAACGGGCGCACCAGTCGCGGTTCGCCGGTAGCCATCTCGCGCAGGCCCGGAATGTTGAGCTCCACGTTGAAGTGGCCGCTGTTCGCCACGATCGCGCCGTCCTTCATGGCCTCGAAGTGGTGCGTGTCGATCACGTTGATGTCGCCGGTCGAGGTCACGAAGATGTCGCCAATCGGCGCCGCCTCGATCATCGGCATCACGCGGAAGCCGTCCATCACCGCCTCCAGCGCCTTCAGCGGGTCCACCTCGGTCACGATCACGTTGGCGCCCATGCCCTTGGCGCGCATGGCGATCCCCCGGCTGCACCAGCCGTAGCCGCCCACGACCACCACGCGCCCCGCCAGCAGGACGTTCGTCGCGCGGATGATGCCGTCGATCGTGCTCTGGCCGGTGCCGTAGCGGTTGTCGAACAGGTGCTTGGTCAGGCTGTCGTTGACCGCGATCACCGGGAACTTGAGCGCGCCGTCGTGCGCCATCGCCCGCAGGCGAATCACACCGGTCGTCGTCTCTTCGGTCCCGCCGATCACCTCGTCCAGCAGCTCGGTGCGGTTCTTGTGCAGCTCGCTCACCAGGTCGGCGCCGTCGTCCATGGTGATGTGCGGCTTGTGATCGAGCGCGCGCTTCAGGTGGTCGTAATAGGTCGCGTTGTCCTCGCCCTTGATGGCGTATACCGGGATCTCGAAGTGCGACACCAGCGAGGCCGCCACGTCATCCTGCGTGCTGAGCGGGTTGGACGCCGTCAGCACCACGTCGGCGCCGCCCGCCTGCAGGGTGCGCGCGAGATTCGCCGTCTCGGTCGTGATGTGCAGGCACGCGGACAACCGCACGCCCTCCAGCGGGCGCTCTTTTTCGAAGCGCTCGCGGATCTGCCGCAGCACCGGCATATCCCGCTCGGCCCACTCAATCCGGTAACGCCCGCCGGGCGCCAGTTTCAGATCGCGAACATCATGCTCAACTGCCATGCAAGTCTCCTCATTTATCTACTCACCTGTCCGCAGCGCGGACACCGGACCATTGTATCACAGCCTGCACCCGCCAGACGGATCGCCATCTAGCCCCGGCGCAGCCCAGGACCTTCCAGAAAAGACCGGTACAGCCGGAAGCCCAGCTTCTCGTAGACGTGAATCGCGGGGGCGTTATCGTGGCGCACGTTCAGCACGATCGTGTCCAGGCCGGCCCGCAGCGCCTCCGCCACGACCGCCGCCGTGCAGCCGGTGGCGTATCCGTGGCCGCGCCGGTCCGGGTGGGTGAACACGTTGCCAATCGCCGCTACGCCCTCCGCCGGGGACCAGACGTGCGTCCCGGCGGTTGCCACCAGTTCGCCGCCCCGCCACACGCCGTAAAACACCCCATGCGCGATCTGCCACGGGCTGAAGGCGACGACCTCCTCGCCCGGCTCTGCGGCGTGCCGGTACAGGTCTTTCAGCACTGCCGCGTCGCCAGGGCCAAGCCGCGTCACCCGCTCGCCGGGCGCCGCCGCGAAGGCCGCCGGGTCCAGAACCATGCGCCATTCGCGCTTGCCGTTCGGCAGGTCGTACCACGCCCGGAGCACCGCCTCCATCTCCGGCAGGAAGAGGTAATAGATCTCGCCCGGCAGCGCCTGCGCCTCGAACACCGCCCGCGCGCCGTCCGGATCGCCGAAGGCGGTCAGCACGGGCGGCTCCAGCCCCTGGTACAGCAAGACGAGCGCCGCCAGCCGGTCGCCATCCAGCGCGCCAAAGAACGCACTCTGCGGCCAGAAGGCGTCATCCAGGTCGCCCAGGGCATACGCCGTCAGGCCGCGATCCCGGTTCAGGAAGGCGCGAATGGCGTCTCGTTCGTCCAGCCGGACGGTGCGCCAGCGGGTTACTTCAGCCATGCGTCCAGCGCGCCCTGATCGTCGAAGACGGTGCGGAACCGGTCCACGAACTCGGCCAGCGTGTAGTGGTGATCCTGCGTCCCGACGTGCTCCAGAACGTAGGCGGCGGCCAGCGCGCCGATCTGCGCGCACTGCGTCCAGTCGAATCCGCACGCGATCCCCTTGAGCAGCCCCGCCCGGTAGGCATCGCCCACGCCCGTCGGATCGACGATCTTCGTCACCGGGAACACCGGGACGTGATAGTGCTCGCCGCCCGCGTAGATATGCGAGCCTTCGCCGCCATGCGTCACGATCAGCGTCTTGCCCTGCGCGACGAGCGCGTCGAGCGTCAGGCCGGTCTTGTTGGCGATCATCTCCCACTCGTACTCGTTGACGATCAGCATCCGGCAGCGATCGATCCCGTGGACCAGCACGTCCCCCTCCAGCCAAATCACCTGCTGGCTGGGATCGTACATGAACGGGATCTCCTGCACGCAGCACTCGTCAGCCAGTTGACTCATGGCGGTCGGATCGCTGGGCGACACGACCACCAGGTCGGGATTTTCGTCCAGCACGTCCGCCAGCCGGTAATCCTTCGAATAGGCCATCGCGCCGGTGTAGAACGAGCCGATCTGGTTGTTCTCGGCGTCGGTGTTGGCGAAAAACGACGCGGTGAACTCGTGCGGAATCTCGCGCACCGCCGACAGATCGACGCCCGCCTCTTCCAGCCAGGTCCGGTAGTCGCCGAAGTCGTGCCCGACGGTGCCCATCAGGATAGGCCGCTCGCCCAGCAGCGCCAGGCTGTACGCGATATTCGCTCCCACCCCGCCCCGCTGGCGGTGCAGGCTCTCCACCAGGAAGCTCACGCTGATCCGGTCGAGCTTGTCGGCAATCAGATGATCTCGAAAGCGGCCCGGAAAGCGCATCAGGTAGTCATATGCGATCGAGCCGGTGATGACGATTCTCATGTCCTGTCCCGTTCACAAAAAGCCAAACCCGGCGGGAAGTATACCACCAAATCGGGACGTTTGAACCCCGGATCGCCGCCCGGCACCGGGCGCCGGTTGCATTTTGCGCCCAGTTACGCTAGCTTTGCAGCAGTCACAGGTAGGGGCAACGATGCGCTATCGCGAGAGATATTACCGCTGGATCTGGTATTTTCAGTCCAGCCCCGAGCAGTTGTGGCCGCTGGTCGCCGACACGAACCGCTTCACGCACGACGTCGGGGGTCGCCCGCTGGCCGTCCAGACCGGCGCGGCCAACGCCCGGCTGCACCTGCAGCAGCGCCTACGGAGCGGCATCGTGTTGGACTACGTGCAGGAACCTTACGAATGGGTGTATCCCCACCGCTACGGATTCACCCGGCGGTTTTCGTCCGGGCCACTGGCTGAGCTGCGCGCCCTGGTCGAGCTAAAGCCGCGCCCGGACGGCGGCACCGAACTCACGTACAACACCTGGGCTCGCCCGCGAACGCTGTTGGGCTGGCTGATCATCCCCATCCAGGTCGGGATCGCCTTTGCGCGCCGCTTCGAGGACCGCTTTCGCCGTTACGACCGGCTGCTGGCCGAGCGCCAGCCGGACTATCTCGCCACCGACCGGGTCGAGCTGGTGCGCGGCGCGCGCGAGCGCGTGGCCTCCCTGCGCCGGACGCTGCTGGACCAGGGGGCCGATCCGGCACTGCTCGACCGGCTGATCGACGTGATCGAACACGCCGACTCGCTGGCGCTGGCCCACCTGCGCCCGTACGCCCTGGCCGACCGCTGGGGAGCGCCGCGCCGCGACGTACTCAAGCTGTTCCTGCTGGCGACGCGCCACGGCCTGCTCGATTTCCGGTGGGACGTGCTCTGCCCGCTGTGCCGCAATCCGAAGGACAGCGCGCCCACGCTGGGGAGCATCGAGCAGAATGTCCACTGCGACACCTGCAACATCGACTTCGACGTGAATTTCGACCGCTCGGTCGAGCTGACCTTCCGCCCCAACCCGGCCATCCGGCTGGTGGACGAGGTCGAGTATTGCATAGGCGGGCCCCAGTCCACGCCGCACGTCGCGGTCCAGCAGTTGCTGCCGGCGGGGGCCGAAAAGACGGTCGCGGTCGCGCTGGAAGAGGGGCGCTACCGGCTGCGCACGCTGGGCCTGCGCGGCGGCCAGTCGCTGAGCGCCCGCGCCGACGGCCCTACGGAGATCACGCTGGTCGCGGGTCCGGACGGTTGGCCGCCCGGCGAGCAAACGCTGGCGACGCAGGCCGCGCTGCACCTGGTGAACGACACGCCGGACGAACAGCTCTTCATCCTGGAACGGCTGGCCTGGACGGACCAGGCCGCGACCGCCGCCGAGGTGACGATGCTCCAGGTCTTCCGCGACCTGTTCGCCAACGAGGCGCTGCGCCCCGGCGAGCAGATCGCCGTCGGCAACGTCGCCGTCCTGTTCACCGATCTCCGCAATTCGACCGGACTGTACCGGGAAATCGGGGACGCGCCCGCCTTCGGGTTGGTGATGGATCACTTCGACATCCTGCGCGAAGCCGTCGTCGCCGAAGATGGCGCCATCGTCAAGACACTGGGCGACTCGGTCATGGCCGTGTTTCGCACGCCCGCCGCCGCCCTGCGCACCGCGCTGAACGCCCAGCGCGCGCTGGCCGATCCCCCCGCCGCCGGAGGGCGCCCCCTGCTGCTCAAAGCCGGGCTGCACTTCGGGCCGTGTATCGCCGTCACGCTCAACGACCGGCTGGACTACTTCGGCTCGACGGTGAACATCGCCGCCCGGCTGCAAACCCTGTCCAGCGGCGCAGACGTGATCGTTTCCAGCAGCGTGACGAGCGATCCCGAAGTCGCGGACTGGCTGGCTGCGCCATCCGCAGGGCTGGACGTGCTGCCGGTCGAGGCCACGCTCAAGGGCCTGGAAGGGGATGCATTTCACCTGTGGGCTGTCCGGCGCGTCCCCGCCGCCACCTGATCACCGGAGCCGCTGATGGGCAAGGTATACGTAGCCGAGTCGCGCATTCACGGCCAGGGGGTTTTCGCCGCCGTAACGCTCAAGCCGGGCGAGCCGGTGCTCGTCCTCGACGATTCGCGCGAGGTCACGCCGGACGATCCGCTGCGCCCGGCGGACGGCGAGCACCGCCGGTTTTGCGACTTCCTGATGGGCGGGCGCGTCGTGCTGATGCAGCCGCCCGAGCGCTACATCAACCACAGTTGCAGCCCCAACGCGTTCGTCAAGACCTTCGACGGGCTGCGCTACGTCATCGCGCTCAAGATGATCTACATGACCGAGGAACTGACGTTCGATTACTGCATCAACAGCCGGGGTGATACGCTCTGGTTGTGCAACTGCGGCAGCCCGCGCTGCCGGCACACGGTCCATTCCAACTTCTTCCAACTGCCGTTCCTGCTGCAGCTCGAATACCTGCCGCTGCTGGATACGTGGTTCGTGCGCGAAAACCAGGACCAGATCCAGACGCTGCTGCAAAAAGCGCTGCGCTGACCCACCAGGAAAGAGGACGCCATGCCACTGCTCGACCACCTGTCCGCCACCCCGGACGACGACTCCGGCCAGGACCAGCCGCCGCCACAAGACCTGTCGCCGATCATTCCGGGGCGGTCGGGGCGTCCCGGCTATTCGCTCGAAGCGCTGCGCGAGCGGATCGAGCGCGAGTTGATCGAGGAAACCGCCAACCGTCCCGACATTCTGAACGACCTCGCCACCGAGGCCGAGCAGCGCGATCTGGTGCGCGAGGTGGCCGATTACGTCCTGGGGCAGGACGCGATCCGGCTCGATCACCGCGTCAAGGCGGACCTGATCGACCGCGCCTACCGCAACCTGTTCTCGTTCGGCCCGCTGGATGGCTGCCTGCTCGATCCCGACGTGATCGAGATCACGGCGACCGCCCCGCACACGGTCCACGCGCAGCGCCGGGGCGACAAACCCGAGCCGGTTCAACCGGCCTTCGACGACGCTTACCACTTCGAGAGCATCCTCGACCGGATTCTCGCCGCCGGGGGGGCCGACCTGGCCCACGCTGGCCCGTTCGCCGAAGTGGGCGCCGTGCTGAAGGGCCGCCGTGCCCGGATCAGCCTCGCCGGGCCACCGGTCAGCCCTGGCTACAGCCTGACGCTGCGGCTGCACCCGGCGCACGCGCTCGCGCTGGACGACCTGACCGCCGCGCCCGCGTTGATCCCGCCGCTGGCCGCGGACGTGCTGCGGGCGATCCTGGCTGCGGGGCGCGGCCTGCTGATCGTGGGCGACGCGGGGACCGGCAAAACCACCCTGGCCGGGGCGCTTGCCGTCGCGCTGCCGGCCCAGTCGCGCGCGGCTATCGTCGAGCGCGCCGCCGAGATGCCGCTGCCGCCCGGCGCCGCGCACCATGCCGGGGGCGACTTCGGCGCGGCCCTGCGCGCGGCGGCAGGTGAATCGCCGGGCTGGCTGGTGGCCGACGAGATGCGCGGCGACGACTCGGCGGCGGTGTGGGACATCCTCAGCCGGGACGATGCGCCGCGCCTGATCGCGGTCTTCCGCGGGACGCACCGGCCCGACCGGCTGCTCAGCGCGCTGAGCATGCTCATCCGCAAAGAGCGCCCCGCCCTGGATCAGCGCGAACTCGTCGCCGCGCTGGCCCGCCATTTCCCGTTCGTCGTGGCGCTAAAAGCGCCCGGCAGCGCGCCCCAACTCAGCGAGATCGCGGCGCTGCGGGCCGCAGCGTCCGGCGAGTCGCTCGCGCTCGAACCTGTGCTGTCGTGGCAAGATGGCGCGTGGACGCTCGGGCCGGGCGCGGCGGGCCTGCCGCTCGATCCGCCTTCCCCTCCATGAAAAACGGCGAGCCCGTTTCGCTCGCCGTTCGGTTTTCTGCAGGCCCTGTGGCTCACGCCATCCCCTGCCCGGCGCGAACCACCGCCGCCAGGTTGACGTCGAATGGCGGGCGCACGATGCCCTGCTCCGTCACCAGCCCGGTCAGGTACTTGGCGGGCGTCACGTCGAACGCCGGGTTGCGCGCGCAATACGTTTCCGGCACGATGGCGCAGCCGTAAGGGGCCAGCACCTCGGCCTTGTCGCGCTCCTCGATCGGGATGTCGTCGCCGCTGCGCATGGTCAGGTCGGCGGTCGAGGTCGGAAAAACGGAATAACACGGGATATCGTTTTCGTGCGCCAGCACCGCGATCTGGTACGAGCCGATCTTGTTGACCACGTCGCCGTTGGCCGCCACGCGATCCGCCCCGAACAGCACCAGGTCGATCTCGCCCCGGCGCATGTAATGCCCGGCGGCTGTGTCCGGCAGAATGTCGTACGGGATGCCGAGCTGCTCGCATTCCCACGCGCTCAGGCGCGAGCCTTGCAGCCGGGGCCGCGTTTCGTCCAGCAGCACGTGGATGCGCTTCCCGCTCTCGTGCGCCATGCGGATCACACCCAGCGCCGTGCCGTAATCCACCGTCGCCAGCATCCCCGTGTTGCAGTGGTGGAGAACCGTGTCACCGTCCCGGATCAGCGCCGCGCCGTGTGCGGCCATGCGCTTGTTGGTCGCGACGTCCTCATCGGCCAACCGCTGCGCCTCGCCCAGCAGCGCCGCGCGAACGCCTTCCACGCCGTTCTGAGCCGCGCCGCCCCCCACGACCAGCATGTGATCGACCGCCCACGCGAGGTTGACCGCCGTCGGGCGCGCCTGTTTCAGTGTCTCCGCCGCGGCCTCCAGGTCGCCCAACAGGTCGCCAGTGTTCGCCGCCCGCGACTGCTGCGCGGCCAGCACCATGCCAAACGCCGCCGAAACGCCAATCGCCGGGGCGCCGCGCACGACCATCTCGAAAATCGCCTGGGCGACCTCGCGATAATCGTCATACTCCACAGTCACGAGATCCCAGGGGATCCGCCGCTGGTCGATCATGCGCAGCCGGTTCTGGCCGGTCCACTCAACGGATCGCATCGCACCTATCCTTCCACGCCATCGCTATCTCCCCAAAACAAGCCGAGTGTAATCGCTCCCCCGCGCCGAGTCAATCGAAACACGTCGGTCACGGTTTCTTCCGGCGGCGCGCGGCCCGCCCCTGGTTGGCCTTGCGCAGAATCTCGCCCACGTCGACCGGCGGCGGCTCCGGCGCGGGAGCCGGCCCGGCAGGGCTGCCGCTCGAGTCCGGCGCTCCGGCGTCCGGCGGCGCGGCGGCTGGCGTTTGCGGCCTGCCCATCGCCGCGGCCCGCCGGGCGATCTCCGCCGCCATCGAGCCATCCTGCTCCATGGTCCAGTAGATCGCGTTCCAGTAGAGATGCTTGCCGTGGCGCTCGGCAGCCTCGCGCACTTTGGGCGAGGCGTCACCCAGGAACGCCGCCGCCAGGTGCGGCAGCGCTGTGGGGTTGTTCAACTGTGCCAGCTCGATGGCCGCCTGCTCGCGCGCGCCAGCCGATGGCCCGTCGCGCAGGCGCCGGACCCACACGCTCACATCCGCGTTGGACGGCGCCATCGCCGGGACGCGCTGGACGCTGCCCTCCGGGCGCCCGCCCAGGCCGGACGAGGCCGCGTCCGACGCCGGGTTCATCGAGCTCGCCGCGGCGCTCATCCCAATCATGGGCCCCGCCACCAGGCTCGCGCCCAGCCCGGCAGCCACGGCCATTCCCGCCCGGCGCAGCCCGGCCTTACCCTGCATGTTGCGCAGGTCGGCGTCGAGCGCGTTCTGCATGCGCTGAAGCATCTCGGCCTCCGCCGCGTCGGGCGCGTGTTCGATTTCCCGGTCGATCCCGAAGTGGCGGCAGATCGCGTCGATGGTCGCGTGCCCGGCCTGCTGCGCGGCAAAGAGGCGCTTGCCCGCCCACGCGATCGCGGCGCGCACGTCCGCATCCGCCTCGGCCTGGTAATGCTGGCGCAGGGCTTCGAGGGCGCGCGTTTCCTCCACCATGCCGAGCACCTGCACCACGTCACGCCGAACAGCCGCGTCCGGGTGATCCAACCCTGCGATCAACGTCTCAAGTTTCATGGCTGCCTCCCCAATCGATCCTATTGTACTGGCGAGTTACTTTCATGAAAACGCGAAACGCGGCGCGTGTAAATCCCCCTTTAGTGCCGGTTGGCGTCCTCAGTTGGTGGCTTTTGTCACATGAAAAACAAATTGTGGTCACGATAAACTAGATTATCGGTCCCACCATCATAACTTCGCCGCTGCCTGTCGCTGCTTGTCGCTGCCTCAGGAACTTTCCGGTTCACAAGGAGGTTAATCTTTTTATGGATGCGTTAGATCTCGCAAGACTACAGTTTGCCGCTACCACCATCTATCATTTCTTTTTCGTACCGCTCACGCTGGGTCTGTCGATCCTGGTCGCGATCATGCAGACCTTCTACTACCGCACCGACAACCCGGTGTACAAGCGGATGGCGAAGTTTTGGGGAAAGTTGTTCATCATCAATTTCGCCATGGGCGTCGTGACGGGCATCGTGCTCGAATTCCAGTTCGGGATGAACTGGTCGGAGTATTCCCGCTTCATGGGCGATATCTTCGGCGCGCCGCTGGCCATCGAAGCGCTGATGGCCTTCTTCATGGAGTCGACGTTCCTGGCGATCTGGCTGTTCGGCTGGGACAAGCTGCCCAAGGGCCTGCACCTCGCCTCGATCTGGCTGGCGGCGCTGGGCGCGAACATCTCCGCGCTGTGGATTCTCATCGCCAACTCGTTCATGCAGGAGCCGGTCGGCTATGTGCTGCGCAACAACCGCGCCGAGATGAATGATTTCATCGAGCTGATCACCAACCCCAACGTGCGCGTGCAGTTCCCGCACGTGGTCACGTCCGGCATGGCCACCGCGGCGTTTTTCGTGCTGGGCATCAGCGCCTGGCACCTGCTACGCAACAAGAGCGAGCACCGCGATTTCTTCAGCCGCTCGTTTCGCATCGCCACCGTCTACGGGCTGATCGCGATCGTCCTGGTGATTCTGGTCGGGCACAGCCAGGCCCAGCACATGGTCGAAACCCAGCCGATGAAGATGGCCGCCGCCGAGGGGTTGTTCGAGAGCGAAGACCCCGCCGCCCTGTCCCTGATCACAATCGGTGACTGGGAACAGCGCGAAGAGGTCTTCTCGATCCGCATACCTCGCATGTTGAGTCTGCTGTCGTACAACCAACTCGACGGCGAGGTGAAAGGCATTCACGATCTTCAGGCGGAATACGAGGAAACGTACGGCGAGGGCAAGAACTACATCCCGCCGGTCGCGCTCAGTTACTGGAGCTTCCGCGCGATGGTTGGCAGCGGCTTTTTGATGCTGGCGCTGGCCGCGGTCGGTCTGTACCTCATCCTCAAAGATCGCTTCACATCGAACCGGCGCTTCCTGCAGATCCTCATCCCGGCGCTCCTGCTGCCCTACATCGCCAACACCGCCGGCTGGCTGCTGACGGAAGTGGGCCGGCAGCCGTGGATCGTGTTCGGACTCCAGCGCACCGAGGACGCCGTTTCGCCGAACGTGTCGGCGGGCATGGTCGCCCTGTCGCTGGTGCTGTTCACGCTGATCTACGGGGTGCTGATGGTCGTGGACGTGTACCTGTTGGGCCGCACCGGGAAGCAAGGACCGGGCGACGACGAGTCGACTGAGGATGACACCGAGCCGGTGTTGGTCACCGCGTAAGGGAGACGAGACAAAATGGATCTGCAAGACCTTTGGTTCGTACTGATTTCCGTGCTGTTCATCGGCTTCTTCTTCCTGGAGGGGTTCGATTACGGCGTCGGCATTCTGGCGCCGTTCCTCGGCAAGACCGAGCCCGAGCGCAAGGCCATCATCAGCACCATCGGCCCGCACTGGGACGCCAACGAGGTGTGGATGATCACGGCGGGCGGGGCCATGTTCGCCGCCTTCCCGCATTGGTACGCCACGCTGTTCAGCGGCTTCTACCTGGCCCTGGTCGTGATTCTGCTGGCGCTCATCGCGCGCGGCGTCGCCTTCAAGTTCCGCAACTCAGAGGCGAATCCCCGGTGGCGCCAGTACTGGGACTGGGCGATCTTCATCGGTAGCCTGGTGCCGGGGCTGTTGTGGGGCGTGGCCTTCGGGAACCTGATCAACGGCACACCGATCAACGCCAACATGGACTTCACCGGCAACTTCTTCGACCTGCTCAATCCCTACAGCCTGATCTGCGGCGTGGCCGGGCTGTCCGTGTTCATCCTGCACGGCGCGCTGTTCCTCAGCCTGAAGACGGACGGCGTGCTGCGCCAGCGCGCCGAAGACCTCGCGCGCAAGCTGTGGGCGCCGGTCGTCGTGGTGAGCCTCATTCTGGCCGCGGCCAACTACCTGTACATCGACATCTTCACCAAAGTGGGCGTCAATCCCGGCATCATCCCGATCGCCACCGGCGCGGCGCTGCTGTCCGTCGGGTATTTCGTCCGCGAGAGGCAGTACGGCTGGTCGTTCGTCATGATGGGGCTGACAATCGTCCTGGCGCTGGTGACGTTCTTCTGGTTCATGTATCCCAACGTGATGGTGTCCAGCACCGACGAAGCCTACAACCTCACGGTGAGCAACGCGTCCTCGAGCGACTACACGCTCGAGATCATGACCATCGTGGCCGTGTTCTTCGTGCCGGTGGTGCTGATCTACCAGGGATGGAGCTACTGGATCTTCCGCCGGCGCGTCACGGTGGAGGCGCCGCTCGAATATTGACCTTGCCCTGACGGAGCGCGTTCGCCGGGCGGGGTGCAACCGCATCCTGCCCGGCGTTGTTGCGCGCCCCGGCGATCACGTCGCCAGGCCGAGAATACGCTCCAGTTCGCCGAAATCGTGAATGACGTACTCCGGTTCGACGCCCGGCCCCGGCTCCGTGCCGAACAGGCACGCCGCCAGCCCAGCCTCGTGCGCGCCCAGCACGTCCAGGTCGCGATCACCGACGGCCAGCACCGCCGCGCGCGGCAGCGCGTGCCTCTCCACCAGCGCGGCGAATCCGGCGGGATCGGGCTTGCGCGGGTAGCCGTCGTCGCGGGTCACACAATCCGCGAACAGGCCGGTTACGCCCTGGAAGTCGAGATAGGCGGCCAGCGACGCCGCGTCGCGGTGCGTGTGGATGTAGTTTGTCCCGCCCGCCTCGGCGAACCGCCGGCACACGCGGATCGCGCCGGGGAACGGAGGGCGCTCGCCCAGCGACGCCTCGGCCTGGTGGTGCCGGATGCGCTCGACGAACGCTTCGATGTCCAGTTCGTGCTCGCGCGCCAGCGCCTCGACCGTATTCGACAGGGTGTCCGACAGCATGGCGGCGATCCGCTCGGCGTCGCCCTCGATGCCGTGCTCGGCCAGGGCGCGCCGTATCGACCGGTTGAGCACGGTATACGTGTCGAACAGCGTGCCGTCGAAGTCCCAGATCAGGTATTTGAAACGCATCATGCCTCCCAATGCGGGTAACCATGCTAAACTCTACCAGTTAGATTGTGTCTCGGCCAGACATCTTTCACGTTGATATGCGATCATGAATCTCGATCGGCGGCTGCTGCGCCAGCTTGGGACAGTACGGGTTTTGTTTGGGAGCGCGATCCTGCTCAGTATGTTGGGCGGGCTGCTGCTGATCGCCCAGGCGTGGGCCCTGTCGCAGATCGTGGCTCGCGTCTTCCTCCGCGAGCAGCGCCTGGGCGAGGTCGCGCCGCTGCTGGCCGCGCTGCTGCTCGTGATCACCGCCCGCGCCGCGGCGACCTGGGCCGGTGACGTGGCCGCCAGCGAAACCGCCGAGCGGATCAAGGGCGACCTGCGCGAGCGGCTGTTCGCGCGGATCATCGCGCTCGGCCCGGCCTACACGCGCGGCGAGCGCAGCGGCGAGCTTGCCAGCACGGCCATCGCCGGGATCGAGGCGCTCGACGCCTACTTCAGCCAGTACCTGCCCCAGCTTTCCCTTGCCCTGCTGATCCCGCTGGGGATGTTGGCCGTGGTATTCCCGGTCGATCCGCTGTCGGGCCTCGTGCTGCTTGTTACCGCGCCGCTGATCCCGTTCTTCATGATCCTGATCGGGGGCATGGCCGCTCGCCTGACGCGCCGCCAGTTCACCCAGCTCAGCCGCATGAGCGCCCACTTCCTGGACGTGCTGCAAGGGCTCGCCACGCTCAAACAGTTCGGGCGCAGCCGCGACCAGATCGCGATCATCCGGCGCATCAGCGAGCAGTTCCGCGACACGACGATGGGCGTGCTGCGCGTGGCGTTCCTGTCCGCGCTCGTGCTGGAGATGCTCGCCACGATCAGCACCGCGATCATCGCGGTCGAGATCGGGCTGCGCCTGCTCTATGGCCGCCTGTCGTTCGAGGAAGCCTTCTTCGTGCTCATCCTCGCGCCGGAGTTCTACCTCCCGCTGCGCATGTTGGGCACGCGCTTTCATGCCGGGATGTCCGGCGTGGCCGCCGCCGCGCGCATCTTCGACGTGCTGGAGACGCCCCTGCCGGACTGCGGACCTCCCGCGCCGCCGCGCGCCGTCCCGCCACCGCCCTACGCGCTGCGCTACGACCGGGTCCACTACGCCTACGACGGCGGCGAGCGCCCTGCCCTGAACGGGATCACGTTCGCGGTCGAAGCCGGGCAGCGGGTCGCGCTGGTCGGGCCGAGCGGCGCAGGAAAATCCACCGTCGCCCAGCTTCTGCTGCGGTTTCTCGCGCCGGGCTCCGGGCGGATCACCGTCAACGGGATCGACCTGTGCGCGTTCCCGCCCGACGAGTGGCGCCGCCAGGTGGCCTGGGTGCCGCAAACCCCGTACCTGTTCGCGGACACCGTTGCCGACAACATCCGTCTCGCCCGCCCCGACGCGCTGCTGGCGGACGTGATCCGCGCCGCCGAGCAGGCTCACCTCGACCGGTTCGTCGCGACGCTGCCGGACGGCTACGACACGCCGATCGGCGAGCGCGGTGCGCGGCTCAGCGGCGGGCAGGCCCAGCGGATCGCCCTGGCCCGCGCCTTCCTGAAGGACGCGCCGCTGCTCATCCTCGACGAAGCGACCGCCAACCTGGACCCGGCCACCGAAACGCTCATTCAGGACGCGATGCGCGCGCTCGTGCAGAGCCGCACGACGTTGATCATCGCCCACCGGCTGCGCACCGTTCAGAGCGCCGACCGCATCCTGGTGCTGGACGCGGGCCGGGTCGTCCAGGCGGGGGCGCACGCGGACCTCATCGCCCAGCCCGGCCTCTACCGCGATCTCATCCGGGCCCACGACGCCGAGGTGACGCCATGCTGAGCGCGCAGAACCGCCGCACCTTCGCCCGCCTGCTGCGCATCGCCGCGCCGTTCCGCTGGTGGATGGCGCTGTCGGCGCTGCTCGGCTTCCTCACCATCGGCAGCAGCATCGGCCTGATGTCCACGTCCGCGTGGATCATCGCCTCGGCGGCGCTGCACCCGCACATCAGCGCGCTCAACGTGGCAATCGTCGGCGTGCGTTTTTTCGGGATCGCGCGCGGCGTCTTCCGCTACCTGGAGCGCTATGTCTCGCACGAAACGACCTTTCGCCTGCTGGCGCGGCTGCGCGTCTGGTTCTTCACCGGGATCGAGCCGCTGGCCCCTGCCCGGCTGGCGGAGCACCGCTCCGGGGACCTGTTGTCGCGCGTCGTGTCCGACATCGACACGCTGGAGAATTTCTACCTGCGCGTGATCGGCCCGCCGGTGATCGCCGTGCTCGTCGGGCTGGTGACGATGGTCTTCATGGGGCTGCACGACGTGTGGCTGGCCGCCTCGCTGGTCGTGTTTCACCTGTTGGCCGGGATCGGCGTGCCGCTGCTCACGCGCCGGTTGGGCCGGGCGTCTTCGTTGGCGCTAGTGACTACGCGAAGCGAGCTGGCCGTGTCCCTGGTCGATGGCGTGCAAGGCCTGGCTGATCTGACCGCCTACGGCGCGCAGGATCGCCAGTTTGGGGCCGTGCAGGCGCTGAGCCGCCGGGTCCAACAGCACAACCGCCGGATGGCCCGCGTCGCCGCGCTGGACGGCGCGCTGCTCAGCCTGATCACCGGGAGCGCGGTCCTCGCCACCCTGCTGATCGCGATCCCGCTGGTGACCGAGGGGCGCCTCGACGGCGTGCTGCTGGCCGTGCTCGCCCTGGCGACGATGACCAGCTTCGAGGGCGTGGGAGCGCTGCCCCAGGCGAGCCAGCACCTCGACGCGAACCTCGCCGCCGCCCGCCGCCTGTTCGACCTGGTCGATGCGGCCCCCGCCGCCCAGGACCCCGCTGACCCGCTGCCCGCCCCGGCGTGGCGCGACGGCCAACCCGGCCTGGTGTTCGAGGATGTGCGCTTCCGCTATGCCCCCGCCGATCCGCCCGCGCTGGACGGCGTCTCGTTCGCGCTGCGACCGGGCTCGACCGTCGCCGTGGTCGGAGCCAGCGGCGCGGGCAAGTCCACGCTCGCCAGCCTGCTGCTGCGTTTTTGGGACGTGGACGAGGGACGCATTCTGCTCAACGGGCACGATCTGCGCGCCTATGCCGCCGAGGACGTCCGCGCGCTGTTCGGCGTGGTGAGCCAGCACACGCACCTGTTCAACGCGACCATGCGCGAAAACCTGAAGCTCGCCCGCCCCACCGCCGGCGAGGACGAGATCCGGGAGGCCATCCAGGCCGCGCAGTTGGGCGACCTGGTCGCCGCGCTGCCCAACGGGCTCGACACGTGGATCGGCGAGCAGGGCCACGCTCTGAGCGGCGGCGAGCGCCAGCGGCTGGCCCTCGCCCGCGCCTTGCTCAAAGATGCGCCGGTGCTGATCCTCGACGAGGCGACGGCCAACCTCGACGCCGTGACCGAGCGCGCCATCCTGGGCACGCTGCAGGCCGCGCGCGCCGGGCGGACCGCCCTGATGATCACCCACCGGCTGATCGGCCTGGAAGACGCCGGTGAGATCCTCGTGCTCGATGCCGGGCGTGTCGTCGAGCGCGGCTCCCTGGGCGACCTGCTGGCCGCCGGGGGGCACTTCCGCCGCCTGTGGGACACGCAGCGCCAGGCGCTTCCCTAGCCTCCTACGAAGAATCGACGCGGCGCTGATGCATTTCCAACGCGCTGCTAATTTTCTTCTTGCGCAACCACCATACAGTAAGAATCGAAACGGCGTTGTGAGAACCAGCTTGTTTGAGGAGGCTCAATCATGAACAAGATCGGTCGTTTTGACCCCATCCGCGACATGATCACAATGCGGCGGGCGATGGATCGCATGTTGGATGATGCCTTCGCGCGCGGCACCGAGACACGCGGCACCGGCGCGTGGCTGCTGCCCATGGACGCCTACATTACCGAAGACGCGATCGTCATTCAGGCGGACGTCCCCGGCATCAGCGCCGACGAACTCGACATCACGCTCGAAGGCGACGCGCTGACCATCCGCGGCGAGATCAAGCGCCAGGAACAGGACAGGAAGCAGTACATCATGCTCGAACGCCCGACCGGGAAATTCGAGCGCACGCTGAACATCAACACGCCGATCGATCACGACAAGGTCGAGGCCGCATTCGAAAATGGTGTTCTCACCCTGACCCTGCCCAAGGCCGAAGCCGTCAAGCCGCGACAGATCGCGGTGAAAAGCACCTGATCGCGCACCGCAAGGCCACCTGCCGCCCGGCGATCGTCCCCCGATCGCCGGGCTTTTTCGTGCCCGAATGGGACCATCGTGCGCTATCCCTCGCATCCCAACCCCGGTACAATACGGTTTGTACGTTTTGCCTGCACGGGAGGATATGATGCGACGTCTGGCCTGGAGTGCGATTCTTGCGATTCTGGTCGGTGTGATACTGGCGGCCTGCGGCGGCGATGGCGGTGAAGACGAACCGTCGTCCCCGGTCCCGCCCGCCCCAACGCAAACCGCCGCGACCACGCCCGGCACCCCCATCGTCACCCCGTCGCCCTCGCCCACCGCGCTCCCGATCCCGCCCGCGGACAACGATCCGGCCACGCGGGCCGAGCTGCGCGTCGTGCACGCCAGCGCCGATCTCCCCGCCGTCAACCTGTACCTCGACGGCGCGGCCATCGGGCGGGGCTTCACGCTGGGCCAGTTCCACTCGACGCCGCTGTATTACGCCGCCGGGCGCTATTCCCTGCGCGTGTTCCCCGCCGAGACGGTACCCGGCGAGGCGGAGCCGCTGCTCGACTACCCGCTCGACCTGGCCCAGCGCGGCAAGGTGACGGCGCTGATCGTCGGAACCGCCGGCGATCTGGACGTCATGCTCTACGAGGACGACCTGGCGCCCCTCCCGGCGGAAACCGCCCGCGTCACCCTGGTCAACGCCATCCCGCGCGGGCCGGGCATCAGCCTCCAGGAAGCGAACCAGACCCTGCTGCGGGACGTGTATTTCGGCGTCGCCAGCGAGCCGGTCGAGGTCCCCGGCGGGCAGCACACGTTCGACGTCGTGGCCGGTACCGACCTGTTGGCCGAAACCGGCATCCGGCTGTCGGAGCGGTTCGCCTACACGTTCGTGGTCGTCGGCGATCCGGCTGGCGCGGACGTCCAGGTCATCGACATACAGGCGCGCGTGAACGACGTCACGCGGGCACGTTTCGTCCACGCCTCGCCCGACCTGCCCGCCGTCGACGTCTATCTGAACGGCGAACCGGTCGCCCGCAATCTGGCCTATCGCGCGTGGGAAGAGTGGGCGGACTACCCCTCGCAGATGGCCGAGCTGCGCCTGGTGCCTGCCGGGACGGTCAGCGCCGAGCCGCTCTACGAAGGCCGGCTGACGCTCAGCCCCAACCGGGCCATCGACGTGGTCCTGCTCGACGCGGCGGACCGGCTGCGAGTCGTCCAGGTCGAAGAAGACCTCAGCCCCACCCCGGCCAACGGCGCGCGCCTGACGTTCGTCCACGCGGCAATCGGCCCGATCCAGGTCGCGATCGAAACCTTCGGCGGCCCCATCCCTGGCCTGCAGCCGATTTCGTTCGGCACCGCCTCGCGTCCGCTGGCGCACAGCGCCGGTCCGGGCGCGTTCTTCTTCCTCGATCCCAACCAGCCCGAGTCCGATCCGGTCGATTTTCTCCCCGAGCGGGACTGGCAGGCGGGTTGGGCCTACAGCGTCATCGTCACCGGCTACCCCAACACGGAGCCGGTCGTGCTCGAAACCGAGGTCGGCGTCGACCGGACCGTTATCGCGGAGCAAGGCATCGTCACACAGGAGGCACCCGAACAGCCGCAGTCGGTCGAGATCCGCCTGATCAACGCGCTGCCGAACCCCACCCCCATCGACCTGGAGATGGACGGCGAGGGGATCTTCCAGGATGTACAGCGCGGCACCTCGACGGTCTATCGCCAGTTCGAGATTCCGCCGGCGACTCTCCTCGTGCACGACAGCGCCAGCGGCAGCGTGCTGATCGACGAGCCGGCGTTGGCGCTCGGCAGCGCGCCCGCGTTGACCCTGTTCGTTTTCCAGGGCGAAACCGGCCCGCGCTACGAGTTAGTGCCGGACATGGCGTTCGACATCCCCGGCGGCCTGGCCCAGCTTCGCGTGTTCAACGCCGCCTATAACAAGCCGGACCTCCAGCTCATGCGCGAGGACCCGTCGCTGATCGCAACAGCCGGGCCCACGCCGGACGCCATGCCCCAGTCCGCGGAGATAGCGATGACAGAGCCGGTGCCGTTCGGGTGGGCCACCGCCCAGCGGTCGGTGCCCGCCGGGTCGTACCCGGTGCGCGTTGTCGAGAGCCAGTCCTCCATCCTGGTGCATACGATCCGGGATGCCACGTTCGAGGACGGCGCCTCGTACGATCTGGTCATCCTCCCCGATGCGAGCGGATTGAACGTCAACACGCTGCTCGTGGCTCACGAGGGGTGACGGGGTTCGATGCCGCGCGGCGTGTTGCCCGACGAACCCGACGCGCTATAATGGACCCGCCCGGGCGGCGAGACGCCCGCGTCTGGAGAGAATCGACGTGCGACTTTTCGTGACCGGCGCCGGTGGGTTCGTCGGCGGCCATTTGATAGATTACGTTTTGACACAACCGGATATGCGCGTGCACGGCGGGGTGTTCCTGCCGCCGGGCCATAACCCGGCCCTCGATCGCCTGCCGGTCGCCCAGCACGCGGTCGACTTGCGCGATGCGGCGGCGGTGCGCGCCGTCCTGGCGGACGTCAGGCCCGATGCAGTTGTCCACCTCGCGGCGATGGCGGACGTCAGCCAGTCGTTCAAAAACCCGTGGCCCACGCTGGAGAACAACATCGTCTGCCAGCTCAACCTGCTGGAGGCCATCGACGATCTCGGCCTGGAACCGCGAATCCTGGTCGTCAGCAGCGCGGAGATCTACGGCGCGGCGGGCGGCACGGGCGAGCCGCTCGACGAGGACCGGCCCTTCATGCCGTCCAATCCGTACAGCGTGAGCAAGGTCGCCCAGGATATGCTCGCCCTGCAATACCACCTGTCGCACGATATGACGATCATCCGCGCCCGGCCCTTCAACCACATCGGGCCGCGCCAGGGAGGCGGGTTCGTCGCCGCCGACTTCGCCAGCCAGATCGCGGCCATCGAGGCCGGGTGCCAGGACCCCGTGATGTTCGTCGGCAACCTCGCCGCCGAGCGCGACTTCACCGACGTGCGCGACGTGGTCCGGGCGTATCACCTGCTGCTCGAGCACGGGGAACCGGGCGAAGCTTATAACGTTTGCAGCGGCAAAGCCTACAGCATTCAATACCTGCTCGACACGCTGTTGAGCTTCAGCACCGCGACCATCGAAGTCAGGCCGGACCCGGCACGCATGCGTCCCTCGGACGTGCCGCGCCGCGTGGGCGATGCGTCCAGGCTGCGGCGCTGCACCGGCTGGGAACCGGCCATCCCATTCGAACGAACGCTATTGGATATTCTCAACGACTGGCGCCAGCGGTACAACCTCCAGCCCGGCACCGGTCAACAGGCAGGAGCAGACACACCATGAGCAAACGCGCGTTGATTACGGGCATCACCGGGCAGGACGGTTCGTACCTGGCCGAGTTTTTGTTGTCGCAGGGATACGAGGTCTTCGGGCTGGTGCGGCGCACGAGCACCGTCAATTTCAGCCGCATCGAGCACATCCAGGACCAGATTCGCCTGATCCCCGGCGACATGCTCGACCAGACGTCGCTGCAGCTCGCCCTGGCGGAATGCCAGCCGCACGAGGTATACAATCTAGCCGCGCAGAGTTTCGTCCAGACCTCGTGGACGCAGCCCGTATTCACCGGCGACGTGACCGCCCTGGGCGTCACCCGCCTGCTTGACGCGATCCGCCACGTCGATCCGGACATCCGCTTCTACCAGGCGTCCAGCAGCGAGATGTTCGGCAAGGTCCGTGAAGTGCCCCAGCGCGAAACGACGCCCTTCTACCCCCGCAGTCCCTACGGCGTGGCAAAGGTCTACGGCCACTGGATCACGGTCAACTACCGCGAGAGCTATGACCTGCACGCGACCAGCGGCATCCTGTTCAACCACGAAAGCCCGCGGCGGGGCATCGAATTCGTGACGCGTAAGGTCACGTACAACGTCGCCAAGATCAAGCTCGGCCTCGCGAAGGAGCTGCGCCTGGGCAACCTGGACTCGCGCCGCGACTGGGGCTTCGCCGGCGACTACGTGCGCGCCATGTGGCTGATGCTCCAGCAGGACACGCCCGACGATTTCGTCGTGGCAACCGGCGAAACCCATTCAGTCGAAGAGCTGGTGACGGTCGCCTTCGATTACGTCGGGCTGGACTGGCACGAGTACGTCGTCCAGGACCCGCGCTTCATGCGTCCCGCCGAGGTCGATCTGCTGGTGGGTGATCCGTCCAAGGCGGGCCAAGTGCTCGGTTGGGAGCCGCGCGTCACGTTCAAGCAGCTCATCCAGATGATGATCGACGAGGATCTGAGGCTGCTCGAATCCGGCGGCAAAGCGAGCTGAGCCGCGCCATGCGCCTGATCGACACGCACTGCCACCTCGACTTCGACGCCTATGACGCGGTGCGCGATTCCATCGTGCGCGAAGCTGCCGAGGCCGGTGTGACGCGGATCATCAATCCGGGCACCGACCTCGCCCGCTCGCGCGCGGCTGTCGGGCTGGCGGACGCCTATCCCGGCGTGTATGCCGCGGTAGGCATCCACCCCAACAGCACCGCCGACTTCGACGAACCCATGCTGGACGCGCTGCGCGAGATGGCCGCCCATCCGAAGGTGATCGCGATCGGCGAGATCGGCCTGGACTATTACCGGGACAACTCCCCCAGGGCGCAGCAGTGGCGCGCCTTCGAAGCGCAGCTCGCCCTGGCCGCGGACCTGGGGCTGCCGGTGATCATCCATAACCGCGAGGCCAGCGACGACGTGCTGGACATCCTCGCCGCGTGGACCCCTACCCTGCCCGGTGCCCTGCGCGACCGCCCCGGCGTGCTGCACTCGTTCTCCGCGCCGCAGTCCGCCGCCGAGCGCGGCCTGGCGATCGGGTTTTACCTGGGCTTCACCGGCCCGGTGACGTTCAAGAAGGCCGACGACCTCCGGCGTATCGCGGCGCGCGTCCCGCTCGACCGCGTCCTAGTCGAGACGGATGGCCCGTTCCTCACGCCGGAGCCGCGCCGCGGGCGCTGGCCCAACAAGCCGGCCTATGTGCGCTACATCGCCGAGCGGGTCGCCGCGCTGCACACGCTGCCTGACGACGCCTTCGCCGCTCAGACCACGGCCAACGCCGAACGCCTGTTTGCCCTGCCCACGCCCGCCGATTAAACTGGTGATGAAGTTCACATTCGGGTCGGAAGGAGATCTTCGCGCCATGAAGACGGTTCTTTCTGTGGGACTCGTTCTGCTGCTGGTCTTGTTCGTGGGGATGCCTGCGCTCGCGCCGACCGCGGCGCAAAGCCCGGACCGGGTTTCGCGCTTCGGCGAGTACCGGGGCTATTCCGAGCCGCTGTACGATGACTGGGTGCGTGTTTCGCAGTACGTGCCCGCTCGCGATGGCACGCGGCTGGCCGTCGATATCTTTCGCCCGGCAGTGGACGGCGCGCCGGTGAGCGATCCCCTGCCGGTGATCTGGACCTTCCACCGCTATCACCGCGCGCGCATCGACCGCGACGGCACGCTGACGACCATTCTCGACCAGGCCCCCGAACTCGCGCAAATCATTCGCTACGGGTATGTCGTCGCGGCGGCGGACGTGCGCGGCGGCGGCGCGTCGTTCGGCACTCGCGCGGGCGAGTTCACCCGCCAGGAAGCGCTCGACGCCTATGACCTGACCGAGTGGTTCGCCGCCCAGCCGTGGAGTAACGGCAACGTCGGGATGTACGGCCTGTCGTACCTGGGCATCACGCAGTACACCGCCGCCAGCACGCAACCGCCGCACCTCAAAGCCATCTTCCCCATGATGGCGATGTTTGACCTCTACACGTTCGTCTATCCGGGCGGCGTCTTCAACGAGAACTTCGTGCGCAACTGGGGCGGCAACACCATCCTGCTCGACAAGCTCCTGCCCGCCGCGCCGGTCGATGACGATCCGGATGGCGAACTCCGCGCGGCGGCGATGGCCGAGCACGTCGACAACACCAACATCTACACGCTGGCGACCGCCAACCCGTTCCGTGACAGCCGCGAGAACACCGGCGAGGCCGCGCTGTTCACCGAGCTAAGCCCTTCGACCTACCTCGACGCGATCAACGCGTCCGGCGTGGCGATCTATCACCTGGGCGGCTGGTTCGACATGTACCCGCGCGACGCGCTGCTGTGGTTCGCCAACCTCACCGTCCCCCAGAAGATCGTCATGACGCCGTGGTCGCACAACGGCAGCGGCGGCTTCGATCTCGGTATCGAGCACCTGCGCTGGTACGACTACTGGCTCAAGGGTATCGACAACGGGATCATGGACGAGCCGCCGATCGTGTACAACGTGATGGGCGCGCCGCGCGGCGATGCGTGGCGCACGGCGGACGAGTGGCCCCTGCCCCAGACGCGGCCCACCGCGTACTACTTCCACGCTGGCCCATCCGGCAGCGTCGAGTCGATCAACGATGGGCTGCTGCTCGCCGAGCCGCCCGAAGCGGGGCACAGCCAGGACGCCTACACGGTCGACTATTCGACCACGACGGGCGACACCACCCGCTGGACGGATGGCTTCGGCGGCGGCTACGGCTACGCGGACATGCGTCCCAACGACGAAAAGAGCCTGACCTACACCACCCCGCCGCTGGAAACGGACCTGGAGATCACCGGGCACCCGGTCGCCCATCTGTGGGTCAAATCGACCGCCAGCGACGGCGATTTCTTCGTGTATCTCGAAGAAGTCGACCGGCGTGGACGGTCCACGTACATCACGGAAGGCGTGCTGCGCGCGTCGCACCGCGCGACGGCAGCCGCGCCGTGGAACAATTTGGGGCTGCCCTTTCACCGCAGTTTCGAGGCGGACATCATCCCGCTGCCGGACGGCACGCCGGTCGAGCTCGTGTTCGACCTGCAGCCCACGTCGAACGTCTTCGACGCCGGCAATCGCATCCGCATCACCGTGACCGGTGCCGATGCGGACACGTTCCAGACGCCCCAACTCGACCCGCCGCCCACGGTGACGGTTCACCGCGCCGCCGGTTTCCCGTCCCACGTCGTGCTGCCGGTCATCCCGGCGAACTGAGCTGCACGAAAAGCGGGCGCCTGACCCGCAGGTGCCCGCTTCGATTTATCGGTGCGCGGCGCGAACGATCAGCGCCACATCCTGCCGTGCCCGCCCGAATGGCGGTCCCAGTGCCCGGCGAACTCCCGGTGCATCGTCCCAAACGCCGAGCCGAATCGCCACTCGAGCCGCTCGCCCAGCCCATCCAGCAGGGCATCGGCCTGCGCCTGGGTGAGGAAGCCGTCGGCTACCGCCTGGTTGATCGCGTCGGTCGCGCGGGCTTCGGCCTCGGCCAGCACCGCGTCACGGTCCAGGCCGTAACTCTCGGCGATGTCCGCCAGCGACGGGCGCGTGAAGTGCTCGTCCAGCATGTCACCTAATTCAACTCCGCCCAGGTCCGCGATCACCCCGGCCAGCGTGGCGTCGAAACGGTCCGCGCCCCACGCCCACGCGCCATCGAGCCACGCCGCAAACGGTTCGTGCAGCCGCCCGGCCATCATACCTCCCCAATACGCGCCCAGGTTCTCATCCGAGAGCGCCGCGTCGATCGCTGCGCCGACCTCGTCCTTCAGCGCGTCGATCACGACGTCCCGCTCGACCCCGTTCGCCTCAGCGATGTCGATCAGCGACTCGCCCGCGCGGAGTTTTGCCAGGATCTCGTCGGACGACACGCCGGTCAGTTCGGCCACCCTATCGATCAGGCGCTGGCCCAACTGCTCCCCGCGATCGCGCCACGGGTCGTCCCGACCGCCCGGCCCCTGTGCCAGGGCGTTCGCCGCCAGGGCCAGCGCCATCACCACCGCCAATACCACAACGCCCACGCGTAGAATCTGCTTGTTCATCTCAGTGACTCCCTTCCGCTTTCTCGGAATGCACGGCCCGATGGCCGTTTCGCTTACGTGCTGCCATTCTCCACCCCAAATGTCAACTGAGTGCAGACGTTTTGTAAATTCCTGGTAAAATGACCTTGAAAGTCGGGATTCTTGGGGTGTCGAAGGCGTGATAGCAGGTCGGTTTGGGGACAACGGTCGCACCGCGGACGATCCGGCCCGGCACGAGCTGGCGGCGCTTTTCGGCTTCACGCCGCACGAGCTGGCGCTCAACCGTATCGGCTATCTCAGCCAGCGCCAGCGGCAGCGCCTGTTCTATCGCAGCGTTGGCTACCTGGTCAATGGGCTGGGCGTCGTGCTGCTGAACGCGATCCTGCTGGCGGCGGTTGCGCCGCGCGCCCAGCGCCCGTGGCAGCGGATCGTCCTGAGCGCGTTGTGGGTGAGCCTCGCGCTGTTCGCGGCGCTGGTCGTCGTGTCGGCGTGGCGCGTTTTCTCGCCGGACGTCAAGAGCGCCACGGGACCCATCCAACGCGGCGGCACGCCGCGCAAGCCGCGCGTCCGGGTGGGCGCGGTCGAGCTGCGAATCTCGTTTCGCCGCTGGAAACGGCTCGCGCCGTCCTATCCGGGGCGCTTCACCGTGTATTACGCCGGTTTCGTGGGCGACCTGTTGAGCCTGGAACCGGCCACCTGACCCATGTGAGCGGGTATGGATCTATCAATCATCATCGTCAGTTGGAACGTGGCCGCCCTGCTGGCCGACTGCCTGGACAGCATCGCTCGCGGGCCGGTCGCGCTGGCCGGTCCGGACGGCACACCGCACGGCGACGGCGCGCTGCTCGTCGAAGTGATCGTCGTCGACTCGGCGAGCCAGGATGGCACAGTGGACACTGTCCGCGAGCGTTACCCGTGGGCCCGCCTGATGCCCCAGGCGGACAACGTCGGCTTCACGCGTGGCAACAACCTGGGCCTTGCCGCCGCGCGCGGGCGCTACGTGATGCTCCTCAACCCGGATACGATCGTGCATGACGGCGCGCTGAATCGCCTGGTCGCGTACCTGGACGGCAACCCGGCGGTGGGCATTGCCGGCCCGCGCGTCCTGAACACGGACGGCACCGTCCAATCGACGCGGCGGCGCTTCCCGACGCCCCTCACCGCCCTGTTCGAGAGCACGTGGCTCCAGGGCTACGCGCCGCGCCGCCTGCTGGAACGCTTTTACGTGACCGACCAGCCTGACGACGGCACTTTCGACGTCGATTGGGTCCAGGGCTGCGCGCTGATCGCCCGCCGCGAGGTCTACAAGCAGATCGGCGGGCTGGACACCGGCTACGTGATGTTCTCGGAAGAACTGGACTGGTGCCGCCGGGCCAAAAACGCCGGCTGGCGCGTCGCCTACGTGGGCGATGCGACCATCACCCACCACGGCGGTAAGAGCACCGAGCAGGCCCAGGCGCAGAAGCATATCTACTTCCAGCAAAGCAAGCTGCGCTACTTTCGCACCTACCACGGGCGGGCCTTCGCATTTGCTTTGCGGGCCTTTCTGTTGTTAAGCTACGTGGTCCAGCTTGCCCAGGAAGGGATCAAAGCCCTCCTGGGGTCCAAACGTCCTATGCGCCGCGCGCGCATCGCCACCTACGTCCAGGTGATCCGCGCGCTGGCACGCACGGCGCAGCCCGCGCCAGGTGACAACACGACATGAGAATCGGCCAGATTACCGGCGAATACCCGCCGATGCAGGGAGGGGTCGGCGCGTTCACGCAAGAACTGGCGCGCGCGCTGATCGAGCAGGGGCACGAGTTGTTCGTGTTCACCGATCACCGCGCCGCCGAGGTCAACAACCACGCCTCGCCGCACGTCACCGCCGACGCCCACGCGTGGGGCTGGGGCACGCTCAGCCGCATCCGCCGCTGGGCCGCCGCGCAGCAGCTCGACGTCCTGAATATCCAGTACCAGGCCGCGGCGTACAACATGGCGGCCTCCATCCACATTCTGCCGGTCCGTCTGAGCGGCGTCTGCGTCGTGACCACCTTCCACGATCTGCTGGTCCCGTACCTGTTTCCCAAGGCCGGACCGCTGCGCTACCAGGCTGTGCTCACTCTGGCGCGCAGCAGCGACGGCGTGATCGTAACCAATCGCGGCGACGAAGAGCGTCTCTCCGCTGAGAAATCAATCGCGAAGCTGCAACACATCCCGATCGGGTCGAACATCCGCCCCACCCCACCCGCCGATTACAACCGGGCCGTATGGCGGGCCGCGCTGGGATTCCAGCCCAACGACGTCGTCGTCGGCTATTTCGGCTTCCTGAACGCCAGCAAGGGCATCGAAACGCTGCTGCAAAGCGTGCGCATCGCGCGCAACAACGGGCTGCCGGTCAAGCTGCTGATGATCGGCGGGCGCACCGGCACCAGCGACCCGGCCAACATCATCTACGCGCGCGAGATCGACCAGATGGTCGAGGAGCTGGGCCTGCTCGACCATATCAACTGGACGGGGTTCGTCGACGATTCCGCCGTCAGCGGGCACCTGATGGCCGCCGACCTGATCGCGCTCCCCTACCGCGACGGCGTCTCGTTCCGGCGTGGCAGCCTGATGGCCGCGCTGGCCCACGGCTGCGCGATCATCACGACCCACCCCGAAGTGGACGTGCCCGACCTCGTCGAAGATGTCCACGTCCGCATGATCGCGCCGGACTCCCCCACCGCGCTCGCCATCGCGATCGAGGACCTGGCCGAGAACGACGCGCTCCGCGCCAAGATGGGCGCGAATGCCCGCGCGCTGGCCGACCAGTTCGCCTGGGATACCATCGCCCAGCGCACCGCCGCTTTCTACGAAGAACTGCGCTGCGGGGAGTAAGCGCCCGCGCTGCGCTGCGCTCGCTGGCCGGGCATCCGTCATGCACTCGCAGGGAACCCGCCCTGGCAGAGCGCCCCGGCATCCGGTACACTTCTCGCTCGAATCAGCCTGACTCACCGTTTCTGTTTGGGGCGCCATGCAGACGACACAGACCATCCCGACAGGTCACCGGCCCTGGTTGGTCGCCATCCTCGTGGGTTACGTCATACTGGCCGGAATCTACAGCGTGATCACGCCGCCGTTCGAAGCATCCGACGAGTTGTGGCATTACCCCATGGTGAAATATGTGGCCGATCACGGCTTCGGCCTGCCCCGTCAGGACCCGGCCAACGTCGGCCCCTGGCGGCAGGAAGGGAGCCAGCCGCCGCTGTATTACCTGCTGGGCGCCCTCGCCACGTTCTGGATCGACACGTCGGATATGGACGACGTGCGCCGCATCAATCCCCATGCCGACATCGGCGCTATCGCGCCCGATCGCAACCTGAACATGGTGCTGCACGATGCTGAGCGCGAGGCGTTCCCGTGGAGCGGGACCGTGCTGGCCGTTCACCTCGTGCGCTTCCTGTCGGTCGGCATGGGGTTGGGCACCGTCCTGCTCACGTACCTGCTGGCGCGCGAGCTGTTCCCCGCTCAGCCGGCCCTGGCGCTGGCCGCGGCGGTCTTCACCGGCTTCAACCCCATGTTCGCCTTCATCAGCGGCGCCATCAACAACGACAACCTGTCCAACCTGCTCGCCAGCCTCATCCTGCTGCTGATCGCGCGGCTGATCAAAGCGGCGGATGCGCCCCTAACGCGCCGCTTCTACGTCGCGCTCGGCCTCGCCGCGGGCGCCGGGATGCTCGCCAAATACCAGATCGGCTTCCTGCTCCCGGTGATCGCGCTGGCGCTGCTGTTCGTCTCGATCCGCCAGCGCGACTGGCGCCCGGTCGTCCTCGGCGGCGCGATCTCCGGCGGCCTCACCATCCTGATCGCGGGCTGGTGGTACTGGCGCAATTACGACCTGTACGGCGACGCGACCGGGATCAACGTCTTTCTCGACATCGTGGGGCGCCGCGTCCCCCCGGCGGACCTGCACCAGCTATGGACCGAGCGCGAGACGTTCATGATGTCCTTCTGGGGGCTATTCGGCGGCGTCAATCTGCCCCTGCCGGACGCGACCTACACGCTGTTCAACATCCTGGCCGCGTTCAGCGTCCTGGGGCTGGCCTATGGGGTGTTCCTGCTCGTCACCCGGCGGCCTATCCTGCCCCCCTCGCGCGAGGGACGCTTGCTATGGCTGGCGCGGGGTGTCGCGGCAATGTGGCCGGTCATCGTCTTCGTCTCGCTGCTGAGCTGGACGCGCGTCACGCTCGCCTCACAGGGGCGGCTGTGGTTCACCGCGCTGGCCCCGCTCAGCGTGTGGATGGCCGTGGGCCTCGCCAACTGGGCGCGCCGCTCGCCCGCCGCCCTTCGCATCAACCTGGGCATGGCCGCGGCGGTCTTCGTCGCGATCGCCGCCATAACGCCGTTCACCACCATCCGCCCCGCCTACCGGGTCGATCCCGAAGCGACGTGGGTCGAGGACACGCCCGAAAGCGGCCCGGCGCGCGCCGCCTGTTTTGCCGAGCCGGGCGCCGAGCGCGACGCGCTGTGCCTCGCCTACCGGGGCGTGTCCGGCATGCTGCTGCCGGGTGATGATCTCCGGCTGACGCCC
This sequence comes from Anaerolineae bacterium, assembly GCA_018432315.1. GTDB lineage: Bacteria > Chloroflexota > Anaerolineae > Aggregatilineales > Aggregatilineaceae > LM3-B42. The sequence goes on along the minus strand of JAHDLB010000029.1, from coordinate 25,126 downwards.
ACCATGACCGCCACCCACCCCATGACGCGCAACTGGAGCGTCTTCGTCCATCTCGTCAACGCGGACGGGCTGACCGAAGCGCAGCGCGACGTGTATCCGGGCGGCGGCCTGATCGCCACCGCGGAGATCGAGCCGGGCGAGACGTGGAACAACCTTATCGCGGTCCGGCTCCCACCGGGGATCTACACGCCGCAGACGCTCGACGTGTTCCTGGGGCTGTACGACTACGCCACCGGCGACCGGATGCTTCCCTCCGGCGACGGCGCGCACCCCGATTATCGCGGCGTCCGCCTTGGGCAGATTCAACTCGAGACGCCGCCCGGAGGCGTCCCCAACCCGGTCGGCGCCAACTTCGACGACAGGCTGCGCCTGCTCGGCTACGAGGTCAGCGACCGCTCGCTGCGCCCTGGCGACGAGGTGGCGATCACCCTCTACTGGGAGCGGCTGGAGCGGCTGACCGCCAGTTACGCGGTATCGGTCCAGATCATCCAGCCGGACACGCTCGCCAAAGCCGCCCAGGACGACCGCCCGCCCGATCCCCCCACCACCGAATGGCTGCCCGGCGGGACCGTCACCGACGCGCGGACGCTGACCATTGCGGGCGACGCCGCGCCAGGCCGCTATCGCCTGATGGTCCGCGTCTACGATGCCGATCACCCTGAAACGCTGCTGCCCGTGCTGGCCGGAACCGGGGGGCAGGCCGCCGATTTCGTCTGGTTGAGCTGGATACAGGTTGAGTGATGAGCCAACGACACGCCCCGCCCGATCTCACTTTCACGCGCCGCGACTGGATCATCGCGCTGGCCGTCATCGCGCTGGCGTTTGCCTTCCGGCTGGTGATCATCGTCGACCGCGCACACGAGCCGCACGAGGGCGCGTTCGCGCCGCTGCCTGCCGGGTCGGACCAGCATACCTACTACAGCCACATCCAGGGCTTTCGCGACGGCACCTTCCCGCCGGACACGTTCTGGTACCAGCCCGGTATGTCGTATTTCCTGATCGGGGCGAGCGCGCTGATCGGCACCGACGACCTGGGGACGCTGCGCGTCCTGGTGGCGGCGCTAGCCTCGATCAACTGCGGCCTGTTCATCGCCGTGACGCGCCTGGCGCTGGGCCGTCGCAACGTGGCGATCCTGGCCGGGGTGCTGCTCGCCATCTACCCGGTCGGCGCGTTTTACGACACCGACTTCGTGATCACGTCCCAGGCCACGATCCTGCTCACGCTGGGGCTGTTCGCGGTCCTGTGGCTGTGGCGCTCGCCGCGCAACTGGGCCGGCGCGATCCTCTATGGGCTCAGCTTCGGCGCGCTGGCCGTCACCCGTCTCGAACCATTTTTCCTCGCCCCGGTGTTCGGCCTGTGGCTGATCGCCGTCCGGCGCGACCGGCGGGCAGTGCTCCAGGTCGCGCTGGCTGCGATCATCGCCGTGGGCGTGACGATCCCCGTCATCCTGCACAACCGGGCCGGGGGCGCGGACTACCTGATCACGCCCGTCGGCGCGGAGGAGATCTACCGGGGCAACAACCGCGACACGCGCGGCGACTACGGCGGCGGGCAGGCCAGCCGCACCACGACCGACGATTACTGGACGTATCTGCTGCACGACATTCGCCTCTCGCCGCGCCGTTTCGTCGAGCTGGTGCTGCACAAAGTGGGCATGTACCTCTCGCCCAACGAGCCGGGCAACAACCTGAACTACGTCCTGTCCGGCGAGAAGGTGTCGCCGCTGCTGCGCGCCGTCCCGCTGGACTTCCGCATCCTGCTGATCCTGGCGCTCTACGGGCTGGTGATCCTGGCACGCGAGCGGCACCCGACAGCGGCACTGCTCGCCGTGTCATTCGTGGTGCTGATGGCCGCGATTCTCACGATCTGGGTCGAGGCGCGCCTGCGCACGCCGGCTATCGTCCTCATGATCCCGGCTGCCGCTTACGGGATCATCACGCTGGTCGAGCAGTTCCCGGTCACGCGCAGCGGCGGCGCGTGGGCGGTGTCCGGGCCGGGGCTCCGGCGCGCGCTGGCGCCCATTCCCGTGATCGTCGTGGTAGTCGCGCTGGCCTATTTCGCGGAGAACGACCTGCCGCGCCCGCCCACCGTGAGCGCCCTGCCCGCCACCGCGCGCCCGGTCGGCGCCACCTACGACAACACGCTGCGGCTGGTGGGCTACGAGGTCCAGACCGAGTACAGCCGCGCCGGGATCATCGAGCCGTTCAAGCCCTACGTGATCACGTTCTACTGGGAGCTTCTGGAACGCACGCCGATCGATTACGGCTTCGGGCTGGCCTACATCATCGACGACCGGCGCGTGATCGGCTTCGATCACCCGGTTGGCGTGGTCAACTACCCGTTCACGCCCACCAGCGAATGGGAGCCGGGCCGCATCTACGTGGAGCACGTCGGGCTGGGCTACAAACGCTACGATGGCCCGGTCGGGATCAGCGGCCAGTTGATGCTCGCGGTATACTCGAGTCCGACCGCGGTCCCGCTGCTGCCGGCGGAAGGCATCGCCGGGTCGCCGCTCAACCTGGAGCTGGCCCAGCCGGCGATCATCTGGGGAAATGGCTTGCTGCCCGAAGGGTTGGCGCTGCGCGACGAGCCCGTGCCATTCGGCGAGACGCTGCTGCTGTGGGGCTGGGACATGCCCGCCGCCGCGCGCCCCGGCGAGACGGTCGAAGTGACGCTCGGCTGGGAGACGACCGGCGTGCCAATCACCAACTCGTACGCGCTGGCGGTCTACGTCTTCGACGCGGCGGGGCAGTTCACCGGCCTGCAGGCGGACAGCGCGCCCCAGGACGGGACGCTGCTAACCACGTCCCTGCCGGAGCGCTACCGGTTCGGCGACGTGAAGCGCGTGCCGCTGCCGTCCGAGCCGGGCACGGTGTCGCTCTATGCCGGGGTCTACGACCACGTCACGCGGGACCGGCTGTTCACGCCGGATGCCGCGCCGGAGATGAACAATCTCGTCCTGTTGGGCACGATCGAGGTACGCTGAGATGGCCCCAGAACCCCAGCCCTCCACCAACCGCGCCGCCCGCGCCGACCTGATCGCCGTGCTGGCGCTGGTCGCGCTGTGGATGCTCTATTTCTGGCGTATCTTCACGCCGTCGGCCAACGATGCCCTGTCGCTGACCGAAGGCGATTTCTCCGGCCAGTTCGTCGCATTCTTCGGCTACCAGGTCGAGCGCCTGTCGGGCGGCGAGATCCCGCTCTGGAACCCGTACAACTACGCCGGGCATCCATTCCTGGCCGATACGCAGTCCGCCGTGTTCTACCCCCCGCGCCTGCTGACCGTCGCGCTGGTCGGGGCTAATCCGTCGCCGGGCGCGCTCTATACCGCGCTCCAAACCGAGATGGCGCTGCACGTCCTGCTCGGCTCGCTGCTGATGTACGCCTTCGTGCGGCGCATCACCGCCGACCACGGCGCCACCGTTTCGGCGCTCGGCGGGATCGTCGCCGCGCTCACGCTCAGCTACGGCGGCTACACGAGCGGTTACCCGCAGCTCCAGCTCGCCGTGCTGGAGGCGGGCATCTGGCTGCCGCTGGCGCTGCTGGGCATCTTCCAGGCCACGTGGCGCGACCGCCCCGGCTGGTTGTGCATCGTCCTGGCCGGTGTAGCGCTCGCGCTGTCGCTGCTGGCCGGGCACCCGCAAACCAGCCTGTTCGCGCTGTACCTGGCGCTGGCCTATCTGGCTTACCGGCTGTGGCAGCACGCCCCCCGCGACTGGCGGGCATGGGCGCGCCGGTTCGTCCCCGCTGCCGCGCTGTTGGGACTGGTCGCCGGGGGATTGGCCGCCGTCCAACTGCTGCCCGGCCTGGAATACCTGCAGCACACTTCGCGCCAGGCGATGTCATTCGACGCCAAAGGCAACGGCTTCCCGTTCATGGACGTCGCGCAAGTCCTATTCCCCGGCTTTCTCACGCACTGGTCGCCGCTCTACTTCGGGATCGCGGGGCTGGCGCTGGCGGGAGTGGCCGCCTGGCGGAGCGCGCCGGGCAGCCGGTTCTTCGGCGCGGCGGCGCTAGTGGGGCTGGTCTGGAGCTTCGGCGCGGGCACGGTGGTTTGGGACCTCGCCTACCTGCTGGCGCCCGGCGCGAGCTGGTTCCGCGGGCAGGAGCGCGCCGCCTTCGTGATCGCCCACAGCGCGAGCGTCCTCGCCGGGCTGGGAACGGTCGCGCTGCTGACGTGGGGAGCCGCCCCGCGCGAGGAGTCCGCCTTGCGGCGGGCGCTGCTGGCGCTGGCGGGGGTTTGCGCGGTGTTTGCCGCTGCGTGGTTCGTCCTGTGGCAGACGCCGGACGGCGCGCACTACGACGCGGCACTGCGCTCGGCGGCTTTCGCCACCCTGCTGGCCGTTCTGACCGCGGCGCTGCTGCCACGTATCGCCGGGCAGCCCCATTCCCGGCTGCCCGGCGTGGCGCTGGTCGCGGTGATCGCGTTCGACCTGTTCAGCGTGACGATGGGCACGCCGAATTACGATCCCATCCCCGCCGGTGACCGCCTGCCCGAGCCGGCCATCGCGCGCGATCTGCGCGAGGACATGCTCGCCCCCGGCGCACGCATCGACGGGCAGCGCGGCATCATCGACAACTACGGCACGCTGTACGGCGTCCCCGATGTGCGCGGCATCAGCCCGCTCACCGTGCAGAGCGTTCACACGTTCCTGGAGGCGCTGCCGCCCGCCCGCGCGTGGGACCTGCTGGCCGTTCAATTCGTGCTCACGGGCTGGGAGGAGCTGCCCGTCCCGAGCGAGATCGTCGCCGAGGCGGAAGACGCCGCAGGGCCGTACAACGTCCACCAACTGGCCGATCCCCGGCCTTTCGCCTGGCTGACCTACGGCGCGACGGTCGTCGCCAGCGATGATGAAGCGTACGGGCTGCTGCGCGAGCCGGCCTACGACGCGCGCCAGCACGCGATCCTGGATCGCGATCCGGGCGTGGCGCTGCCGGGCAGCACGCCGCAAGACGCCGGGCGGGCGGAGGTTCGCCGCTTCGAGCCGGAGACGATCGCGATCGAGGTCGAAACGCCCACCGCCAGCGTGCTGACCCTGTCGCTCCCACAGGTGCCCGGCTGGCGGGCCACCATCGACGGGCAGGAGGCCGACATCTTGCGGGCCTATGGCGGCCTGAGCGCGGTCGCCCTGCCGGAGGCGGGGGCATACACCGTGATCCTGCGCTACCGGCCCTGGACGTTCACCGCCGGGGCGATCCTGAGCGCCGCTTCACTGATCGCTGTCGCCGCCGCCACCGTCCTGATCACCGCCCGGTCCCGCCGGGCGCGACGAGCGGAGGGATAGCTCATGGTCCTGTCGAACCGGTTCACGGAAGATCCCCGCGCGCGGGCGGTCGCCGCCGGCGTCGCGATCGGGTCGCTGGGCGGCATCCTCGCGCTGCTGATCGTCGTCGCCGGGCCGGTGATGGCCCTCGGCGCGGTCATCGGGCTGGCCGTCGCGCTGGTCGTGCTCACCGATCTGCACGCCGCGTTTTACATCATGCTGGTCGTCGTGGCGCTGCTGCCGTTCGGCACCGTGCCCTTTCAGCTCGCGGTCACGCCCACCCTGCTCGACGGCGTCCTGGGCGGGTTCTTCGGCGTGTATCTGCTCCAGTGGATGACCGGCCAGCGGCGCTTGATGCGCACCACGCCCATCACGCCGGTCGTGATCGGGTTCATCGGGATCATGCTGTTCGCGTTCCTGATGGGCCTGCGCCACGCGCCGCTCAGCCCGCGCGTGCTGCGCAGCGTAGCCGAGATGATCCTGAGCCTGCTGCTGGTGATCGTCCTGGTCGACGTGATGCGCAGCGCGGCGCTGCTCCGGCGGGCGGTGCTGGCCCTTGCCCTCTGCGGGTCGCTGGCCGCGGTGGTCGGCATCGTTCTGTGGATGCTCCCCGACCTCACCGCGGAGGCGCTGCTCAACCGCCTGGGCCGCCTGGGCTACCCGGTCGGCGGCGTCATCCGCTACCGCGAGACGCCGGGCGCCATGCTCAACGAGCGGGCCATTGGCACGTGGATCGATCCCAATGCGTTCGGCGGCTTCCTGCTAATGATCGGCGCGGTCATCGCGCCGCAGGTCTTCGCGCGCCGCCCGATCATCCGCCGCGAGGCCGCCGGGCTGATGCTGGCGGTGGTCGTGCTCGCCCTCTTCCTGAGCGACTCGCGCGGGGCCATGCTATCCCTGGGCGCGGCGCTGGTTTTCATCGCCGCGCTGCGCTACCGCCGCCTGCTGCTGATCATGGCGCTGGCGGGCGGGCTGGCGCTGTTCTTGCCCGTCACGCAGCGCTATGTCGCCAAGTTCCAGGCGGGCATCACCGGGCAGGACGTCGAAACACAGATGCGCTTCGGCGAATACCGCGACGCGCTCACCCTGATCAACCGCCACCCGGTCATCGGCGTCGGCTTCTCCGGCACACCGGAGATCGACCTGTATCTCGGCGTTGCCAACACCTACCTGACCATCGCCTCGCATGCCGGGTTCGTGGGGCTGGCCGCCTACCTGATCATGATCGGGAGCGCGTTCGGTTATGGGGCGTATCACTACCGGACCATTCGCGGCGATCCGGACCTCGACGACGTGTGGCTGGGCCTCACCGCCGCCATGGTCGGGATGCTGGTGGGGGGGGTCTTCGATCACTTCTACTTCAACATCGATCAATTCCACGCCACGATGACCGTCGTCTGGATCATCATGGGCCTGATGCTCGCCGCCACCCGGCTGGCCGCCGAGCGCGCGGACCTCGCCGCTGCCGGGGCCGGCCCCTAAGCCTTGCGGCAGGCCAGCCGCTGCGAGGCGATGTCGAACCCTTCCCAAAAGCGCTGGAAGCGCGTCAGGCCGCCCTCGAACGCCCTGGACGTTTCGAGATCGGCGAACAGGCCGCTGCGCTCGATGAGCGCCCGCTTGGCCTGGAAATACTCCGGCGAATCCGTCACCAGGGTAAACACCGCCCCGTCCAGCAAGGCGCGGTGAATCTCGCGCAGGGTGGGTTCGGGCAGCGGGTCGTTCTTCAGCCGGTTGGGCCGGGTGATGGGCGGCGGAAACAGCATGAAGGCTTCGCTCACCGAGCGGTCGGGCACCTTGACCAGCGCCCGCCGGAAGTCCGCGCGGATGAAGCGCACGTTGTCCAGGCGGGCGGCGTGCGCGCGGTTGACAGCATCCCAGATCGACTTGTCGTGCCACTCGAACCCGACGAACAGCTCACCGGGGCGCTCTTGCGCCTGCGCGGTGATGAACTCGCCGCGCCCGCAGCCCAGGTCGATCACCATGGCGCGCTCCAGGCCGAACAACGCCGCGGGCGAAATCGGCGGCAGATCGCCGGGCCGGTGGTGCAGGTCCTTGCTGGGATAGACCCGCACGTAATGCACCAGCACGTCCGGCGCGGGGCGTTTGACCTTGAACCGTTTCAGCTTGAGCCGGGGCATGCGGTCAACTCGCGGCAAAGTGGAGCGAGCGCCCCGGCGTCGTGCCGGCGGACGCCTCGCGGTACTTCACGAAGCTCGTCATCGCGTTCAGCGGCAGGCCGCGCACCTCGCAGAACTCGATATAGGCCATCAGGTGAAAGGTGGCCGTCTCGACCTCGTACTTGAACACCTGCGCCGCCATGCTGCGCTCGAGATGCCCGGTTCGCTCCCACGCCGCGTAGACCGGCGCCCGGTCGTAGGGCACGGCGCGGAAGTCGGCCCGCCAGTCGCCGCCGTCCGCCGTCAAAACGAGGTACTGCGCCGCCGGGTTGCCGTTGAACGGGACGCCTACCGCGCCCGTGTTCAGCACCCACCAGCGCCCCACGCGGCGGTTGAACGGGCGGTGCGTGTGCGCGCCGATCACGACCGGCTCCGGCGACTCACCCACCGCCGCGATCAGTTCCGCGTCGGACATCCAGAACCCGAGCCCGTCGTTGATCGCGCGCAGGCTGCCATGCACGATGCGGATTCCCGGCAGGTCCGGCGCATCCACCACGTAATGCAGCGGCAGCGCCTTCAGATACGCCAGGTCGTCGGCGGTCAGCTCGTCCTGGGCCACGCTGCGCGTCGGCAGCCACCAGTCGCCGCGCCACTCCTCCGGCGTGGAATCGCCTTCGAACTTGAGCACGTATTCCTCGTGATTGCCAAACACCACCGGCCACCCCATCGCGCGGACGAGGTCGAGGCATTCTTTGCTCTGCGGCCCGCGATTGACCACGTCCCCCGCCACGATCACCTGATCGGGCGCTACCTGCCGCACATCCTCGACGACCGCCTGCAGCGCGGGTAAGTTCCCGTGAATGTCGGCCATCACTGCTATTCGTGTCATGCGTCCCCTCGACAATGCTTTCCTGCTCACCAGCCCGGAGACTGTAACAAAAGATGCTCCCCCCGCCAAAACGCGCGCCCCTGGAACGGGTTGCCATCCAGGGGCGCGGGCCTCACGGCAGGCCGGGCAACTCTCACCCGGTGAAGGTGAAGCCCCCGATCGTGACCGAAAAGATGTCGGCGTAAAGCTGGTCGAATACGGCGTCGGGCGCTTCGAGCCAGAAGGTGACATCCGACCCGCCCACCGACGTGGCGAAGAACGCGCCGGCCATCTTGACGTCCGCATCATACACGAACACGACCAGATGCCACTCGCGGTTGCCCACGTAGTACGGCTCCGACGCGAGGATCTCCAGGTTCGCCACGCTGGTTTCGAGCTGATCAACCCATTCCTGCGCCAGCGCCGCGTTCGACTGGCCGGAAGCGGGCGCCGTCACCAGCCCGACGAACACAGCCGGATCGTCAGCCGGGCCGTACAGCGTCCAGCCACCCTGGCTTTCCTCCACCCATGTCGACGGCACCGAGAACGAGACCAGCCCGCCCGCGCCGGTCACCGTCTGCCAGGGGCTCGTGCCCACGACGTCGCCCGGCGTGAAGAAGTTGAGGCTGTTCGCCAGCGCGACCACCGCCTGCCCCGCCGCGCGCGTATCGCTGGCCGGGGCATCCAGGTCGAAGGCGTAGCCCACGCCCTGCTCCGGCTCGTAGATCGCGATTACGACGCCGATTCGCGGCTCGCCGTCATAGCTGTATGTGTAGTCCGTGACGATGGCCGGCAGGCCCGCGATCGGCTGCTGGCGCTCGTTGGTGACCTGCAGATCGGCCAGGTCGGTCCAGCTCTCGCGGATGGCGGCTTCCGTTTCCTGCGCCGAGGCGACGTCCGTGTACGGGAACAGGCTCAGCACCGTATTCGTCGCCAGGTCGGCGGTGAACAGGCGCTGCCCGTCCGGCGTGAAGCGCGGGCGGATCCACGTCGCCGGGTACTGGAAGTTGATCCCGTACGTGATATCGGTGTAGCCGCGCAGCGCCGGGTCGAGCCCCTCGTTCGCCACCTCGATGATCGCTTCGTCGCTCGATTTCTGCCCGGTGACGTTCTCGGCCACGAACTGGATCGAGTACGTGCCGCTCGGCGCCGGGACCTTCTCGAACGTGATCGACTGGGCTGTCTGGAGCGTCAGCGTTTCGCCGAAACTGGTGCCGCTCAGGTCGTTGTTGGCGTCCATCGTCAGCCAGGTGGGCCGGAACTGGTCACCGGCCTCGACCTGAAGCTGAAACGGCTGGAGCGCCCCGCTGGCCGTTTCGTTGATGCCCCACAGCGCGGTCGACTGGCGGCTGTTCAGGTCGACGATGAGCTGCGCCTCGATGGGATTGCCCCCGCGAACCGACCGGTATTCGCCATTCACGACCGCCGTGTTAGGGTCGTCCCGGTTGGGGATCAGCAGCGCATACGTGACCGCCGTTCCGTCGGTTAGCTGCGGCACTTCGGCTTCCCAGGTGAAGGTGCGCGTCGTCACGCCGTCCGACCAGTCGATGATGTCCGCGCCGGAAGGGGTCGTCGTGCGCGAGACGAGGTAATCGTAATCCAGCACGATGCGCTCGTTCTCATTCAGCACCTGCGAAACGGCGTAATTCACCTGCAGGATTTCCCGCCCGGACACTTCCATCGTCACGACCGCCGGCTGGTAGATGCTCGCCACGTCGGGATACACGGCGAGCACGTCCACCTGGGGCGCGCTGGTCACCGTCTCCACAGCCACGCCGTGATAGACGCGCAGCACGTCCACCCAATCGGCCATCGCCTGCGGCGCTTCGACCGGGTAGCGCTGGTCCAGCCCGCCGATCCGGTAGGCTTTGATCGTGCGCGGGAAGTAGATCGAGACGCCGTGCGATCCGTCCAACCCGGCCACGTGGCGCTCGTGAATCACGTACGAGTCGACGGCCTGCATGATGCCCTGTGACGCCTGCTGGATCTCCGGCGACGCCGCGATCCCGCTCAACAGGTCCGCGAACTGGTACAGGTCCACCGACGACCACACGTCGTAATACTGCGGATCGTCGAAGCCGCCATAGCTCAGCGTGTTGTTGCGCGCGTCGGCGATGGGGCTCAACACGGCTTGCGGATTGGCCCGCACGGCATCGGCGAACTGGTTGACGGCGTTCGCCATCTCGCCGCTGCGACTCAGGTCCACCGCGCCCAGGCCGTACAGGTCATCCGACGCCCAGATTTCCTCGAAGAAGTACATGAAATAGTCGATCACTTCGGCGCTCAGCGCCGCGCCGTCCATCGCCGGGTTCTGGATCAGCTCGTCCAGGAACACGTAAAACCACCCCGGCCCCGGTTCGTTCTCCTGCGATCCGATCCCGTAGCGGGCAAACGGCGCGATCGTCTGGAAGACTTCCATCTGCCCCATCAGGCACATGTCGAAGCCCAGCACCTCGAACTGCCCGATCCCCGTCTGCGCGATCACGTTCTCCAGCGCGCCGGACAGCTCCGGCAGCGTGATGTCGTCGCCGGATTCCTCGTCGCTGGCATGGCTGATCCACGCACCGCCGTGATCCCAGAGGACGAGCATGTACTTCTCCGCCGGGTAATTGGTGATTCCCCACGTCGCAAAGTCGGCGACCGTGTCCGCGCTACCGCTGTTCACCTCCCCCAGGTTCATCACCACCGGCGAGTTGATGGTTTCCAGGTCCTGGTCCTGCTGGATGTAGTACCGGCGCGCCTCGGTCCAATCGCCATCGAAATCGACGTAATCCTCCGACCGGTCGATTTCGACCAGGATATTGACGTCCGGCGACGAACCGACCGCCTCCATCTCGTTGATGTCCATCAGCCCGGCAGGCTCCAGGTTGTTGTCCGCAGCGATGAACACCATCACCGTCCACGCGGCGGTGGTCTGCGTTTGCTGCACCAGATCGACGGGCGGGCGTGGTGCGCGCCGCGCCATCCAGTCTTCCAGCCAGGCCCGCGAGCGCCCCAGCGCCGTTGCCTGCTCGGCAGGCGACAGCCCGACCAGCCAGCCATCACGATGCGCGCGCAGGGCCGGGGCCGGGTCAGACGACCGATCGGCGCTGCCTGCCGGAGCCGCCCAGGCACCAAACACACCGGAGGGCCACGCCAGGGCCGCGACGAGCATTCCCACGAAAAGCCATTTTCTGTGCAGCATACGCCTGCCTCCTTGGTCCATGCACCATTCCCAGAGTGTAATACAGAACGCAGCCGGACGAAACCGGGCTGCCGAGAACAGTAAGAATTGCCCTAGCCACTCACTGAATCGAATCATGACGCCTCGCCGTGACCGTACCGTGACCGCGGGCGGGCGATTCCCGGCCTTGCCAAACCGCCGAACGTGCGGTAGTATTCTGTCCGCTTGCGCGCCCACATCCGAGTTGGGCGACTTTCCGCTTGCCAGCCCAGTGCCCACTGGCCCAGGCGAGCAATCCCAGGGAAAGGAGAATTCAACCTGTGGTCAATCGTCAATACGAATTAGGTTTCATCATCCCCAGCAACGTGGCCGAAAGCGACACGGAGACGGTCATCGGCGCGGTCCAGGAATGGATCGAGAAGAACGAGGGCAGTGTCACCAAGGTCGATTACTGGGGACGGCGCCGGTTGGCGTATCCGATCAACGACTTCCGCGAAGGGTATTACGTCTTCGTTCACATGGAATATCCCACCCAGCGCCTCGGCGACCTGGAACACAACCTGCACTTCGACGAACGCATCCTTCGCCACCTGATCGTGCGTCTGGACGAATAGCCTTACGGGAGCACATGCATATGGGCCGTGGACTGAACAAAGTCATGATCATCGGTCATCTGGGGCGCGATCCAGAGCTGCGATACACCCCCAGCGGTCGGCCCGTTGCCAGCTTCAGCGTCGCGACCAGCCGCACCTGGACATCATCCGAAGGCGAGCGCCGCGAAGAAACCGAATGGTTCAACGTCGTGGCGTGGGGCAATCTGGCCGAAATCTGCAAGACGCACCTGACGAAAGGCCAGCAAGTGTACGTCGAAGGCCGCCTGCAGACCCGTGGCTGGGAAGACGAGAACGGCACGCGACACTACCGCACCGAGCTCGTCGCCAACGAGATGATCTTGTTGGGCGACCGCCGGGCCATGCAGGACACATCTGATACGGACATCCTCAGCGAGGATGACTACCCATTCTAGCAGCGAGTTATACGGGAGGAATCTCTGTGGCTAACCAGGACGATCGGGAACGGAACGTCGCGAATTCCGGCTCCGACGATAACGAAGAACAGCGCGGACGCTCCGGGCGCCGCCGCGGACGCCGTCGCAAGGAAGACTACTTTCACGCCAACAATACCGTGCCGAACTACAAGGACGTGGAAACGCTGCGCCGTTTCATGACCGACCGGGCGAAGATTCGCCCGCGTCGCCAGACCGGGCTCACCTCCAAGAACCAGCGCTTGCTCGCCCGTCAGATCAAACGTGCGCGCCACCTGGCCTTGCTGCCTTTCACCGATGAGCATATGCGCACCTAGCGAAAAAGGCCTTCCGGTTGGCAGACAAGCCGAGTAAACGCATCTAATACACCGGGCGGATACGCGTTGGCGTGTCCACCCGGTTAACGTCGGGGGGGCAGCTTGCACCCCTCTTTTGGGTGGCATCTTTGGAGGAGAATGTTCCTTTATGGCGAAAAAAAGCACGACCGGCGGACCGCGCAGCCGCCGGATGACGACAGAAGACCTCACGCGCCGCAAGGAATACAAGTCCCGCGCCGAGCGCGACCGCATGTGGCAGCGCCGGGTTATGATCGTGACGGCCGTCCTGGTCGGCCTCAGCCTCGTGGTCCTGCTGTACAGCGTTTTTTACGAGCAGGTGCTGGTGCCGCGCCAGACGATCACCCAGGTGAACGGCGAAGAGATCACGACGAAGGAATTTCAAGAGCGCGTGCGCTTCTTGCGCTGGCAGACCGCGCAGCAACTGCGCAACTATTACCTCACCACAGGCGACGTAACGCAGATCGAGCAGTTCGTGACCCAGCTCGCCAGCCCGATCCAGTTCGGCAGCCCCATCCTCACCGAGATGGAAGAGGACCTGCTGATCGAGCAGGAGGCGAAAGCGCGGGGCATCACGGTCGACGATGCTGAGATCGATCGCCAGGTGGACGAGTTCATGGCCCAGGGCTTCGGGCTGCCGGTCCCCGGCGCGCCGACGTCCACGCCGACGCTGACGCCGACTATCACGCTGACGCCGCTCGTCTCGCCGACGCCCAGCAACACGCCGGCGCCGACCGCCACAGCGACCCCGCTGCCCACGGCGACGCCCGGCGAGGACGGCGAGGAAGACGGCACGCCGGAGCCGACGTTGGCGCCCACCGAAGAACCGACCGCGACCCTATCGCCCACGCCAACCGCCACGCTCCAGACCAGCGAGATCCAGGCGACGCTGGAGCAGGCATCCAGCGATTTCTTCGAGGACGCCACCAGCGGCGCGGATGTCAGCCGCAGCGTGGTCCGCGAGGTGTTCTACTACGACGCGCTGCGCCAGGCCCTGACCGAGAACATCGGCCAGGAAGTGCCGACCGAGGAGCTTCAGGTCAACGCGCGCCACATCCTGCTGTCGTTCGACCCGACCCTGCCTGCCGGTCAGGCACCGCCCCCGCCCACCGACGAGCAGAAAGCCGACGCGTTGGCCCGGGCCGAAGCGGTGCTGAGCGCCCTGCAGGATGGTGAGCCGTTCGCCACGCTGGCGGTGGAGATGTCCGACGACACCGGGAGCGGCAGCGCCGGCGGTGAGCTTGGTTGGGCCAGCCCCGACACCTACGTAGGCGCGTTCGCCGACACCGTCCGCGAAGCGGAGCTGGGCGAGATCGTGGGCCCCATCGAAACCGAGTTCGGCTATCACATCATCCAGGTGAATGGCCGCGAGGTTCGCCCGCTGACCCCCGCCGAGCTGAGCAGCCGCAAGCAGCAGGCGTTCCAGGACTGGCTCAACGAGGCGAAGCTGGAAGCGGACATCGGCCCGCGCCACGAAGACTGGATCGACCGGATCCCCGAGGAGCCGACGTACAACGAGCTCATGGGCGACATTCTGCCCCTCGGCTAACGGACACGCAGCACGAATCGAAACGGCGCGCCGGCCCCACTGGCGCGCCGTTTTTGGTTGGCCCGGCTACCCCGCGAGGGCTCGCCGGTCTGCCTGCCGGGCGGCCCGCCAGCGGAGCGCGCCGCGCAGCGCGACCATCCCCGCCAGCAGCAGCCCCATCTGCCCGATCCGCCACGCGGTAGCCCCGTTCACGCGGCTGTCGTAGCCGCCATAGAAATCCAGGTATTCGGCGTGCAGGTTGGGGATGTCCAGCCAGATTTTGTTATAGACCGCAACCGCGACGAGCATCGCCGCGATCTCCGACCAGCCGAGCGAGTAATCCCTCAGCAGCGCGGCCAGGACGATCACCAGCGGGACGAACAGGTACGACACGAAGCGCCAGATATCGGTCCCGCCGTACAGAGTCAGCAGCAGGGCCAGCGCGGTATACACGCCCAGGCTCAGCCGCCAGCCTTCCAGGCGATCCCATGCCCGCTTGAGCCGCTCCCGCGTGAGCAGCAGCCAGACCGGCATCGTGTAGCTGACCACGTTGAAGATGATGTTGAAGTCCCGCCGCTCGGACAGGGGCGCCTCGAACAGGTTGCCGAGCCAATCCGGATCGTTGACGGGATCGACATACTGCCCGGTCCCGGTGACCGGGATGAGCGCCCGCGGGATGGCGATGCACAGCCCGGTCGCCAGCGCCAGGATCGCGATGCTGCCGAGCGCCATCCGCGAGCGCGTCGCGCGGTAGGCGCGCAGCAGCAGCACGCTCAGGACGGCGGGCGGGATGATCAGGAACTCGCGCACCATCAACCCGGCGCAGGACACGACCAGGCACAGCAGCACGTCGCGCCGGACGGCGGCCAGCATCCCGATCACCATCAGCGGATAGGCCAGGTGATCCGGGCGCGAGACGTCGAACAGCAGGAATCGCACGTTGTACAGCGACAGCGCGACGACGGCCACCGCCACCAGCGCGCGGCGCGGGTTGACGCCCACCCTTTCCGCCAGCACGAAGACCAGCGCGAGCTGCGCCGCCGCCCCGGCGAGGGCGATCAGCCGGAAGCCGCGAAACGTACGCGTGGCGAACAGCGCGCCGTCGGCGGACGCGAGGATGACGATCTCGCGCCCCTCCGGCAGGATGTCGCTCAGCCCGCGCGCCAGCAGCGGCGTGGCGAAACGGTACGCGAACGGCGCCACGAGGTGATCGTTGTCCGCCAGCCCGTTCTCGGCCATGTCGTAATACAGTGCGAAGTCCCAGTAGTAGCGGGCCGTGTCCAGCTCGTTGGTCAGCCCGTCGAGCGCGACCACGATCAACAGGCAGGCCAGCCCCACCATCGCGTATTTCAACCCGCGCACGTGTCCCCCTTTTTCACATCATGACCGGCCAGGATGCCAGTTCGTCACATACGGTATAATATTCCCGCGCATGAAGCCAGTTGGGGAGAAAACACGACCGCCATGACATCCTTATCCTCGCTCGTCACCATCGAACGCCACATCCTGGACCAGCAGGGGCAGCACCCCGGCGCCACCGGGCGCCTGACCAGCCTGCTCTACGACATCGCGCTGGCCGCGAAACTGATCGCGCGCGAAACCACGCGGGCCGGCATCGCCAACATCCTGGGCGCGACCTCCGACGAGAACGTCCACGGCGAGAAGCAGCAAAAGCTCGACGTCTACGCCGATCAGGTCATCTTCCGGATGAACGACCACACGGGCCGCGTCTGCGTGATGGCCTCCGAAGAACACGACGACCTGCTGCCGATCCCCGCGCACCACCAGCCGGGCTACTACGTGCTGATCTACGACCCGCTCGATGGGTCGTCCAACATCGACGTCAACGCCTCGATCGGCACGATCTTCGCCATCCACCGCAAGATCACGCCCGGCGACGGGCACGGCACGATGGACGACGTGCTCCAGCCAGGGTCGCGGCTGGTCGCGGCGGCCTACGTGATCTACGGCTCCAGTACCATGCTGGTCTACAGCACCGGGAACGGCGTGCACGGCTTCACGCTCGATCCGAGCGTCGGCGAGTTCCTGCTCAGCCACCCGGACATCCGGATTCCCGCGCCCGGCCAATATTACAGCGTGAATCACGGGCATCACAAATACTGGTCGCCGGGGATTCGCCACTACGTCGCGTGGTTGCAGGCCCTGGAAGACACCGATCGCCAGCCGCTCGAACACCGCTACATCGGCAGCATGATCGCAGATTTTCACCGCAATCTGCTGCGCGGCGGCGTCTTCGTCTATCCCGCGAACGAGCGGCGCCCCAACGGCAAGCTGCGCCTGACCTACGAAGCGCAGCCGCTGGCCTTCATCGCGGCGCAGGCGGGCGGGTACGCGTCGGACGGCATCGGGGACATTCTTGACCTCCAGCCGCGAGACCTGCACCAGCGGGTGCCGGTCTTCATGGGCAATCGCGACCTGGTCGAGAAAGCGGAATGGTTCCTCCGGCGCTTCGACCGGGATCTCCTGGCGGAGTACGAGAAACGCCGGTGACGCGCTGACCCTCAGCGACGATCCGCCAAGCAGGGAGCTTGCTATGCCCGATGCAGACCAGCCCCATACCGCCGCCGCGCTGTTCGCCTCCATCGCGTATCTCGACAGTCTGGACAGCGCCACGCTGCATTCAGTCTCCCGTACTGCGGTCAAACGGACTTACGAGCCGGACCAGGTCGTTTTCCTCGAAGGCGAATCCAGCAGCGGGCTTTGTGTCGTCGAGAACGGGTGGCTGAAGGCGATCAAGACGGCGCCCGATGGCCGGGAGCAGATCCTGAATTTCCTGGGGCCGGGTGAAGTCTTCAATGCCGTCGCCGTGTTCGCCAGCGATGCCAATCCGGCAACCGTGATCGCCCTCGAACCGTCCACGATCTGGACGATTCAGCGCGAGACCATGCTCCGCCTGCTGGACGACCATCCCCCATTGGCACGCGCCGTCATTCAGGATCTGGCAAACCGCGTCACTCACCTCATTCAACTGGTCGAGGATTTGTCGCTGCGCAGTGTCGAGGCGCGGCTGGCCCGCTTGCTGCTGCAACAGGCTCAAACCGACATCCTGCCCCGCCACCGGTGGGCGACCCAATCGGAGATGGCCGCTCGCCTCGGCACCGTCCCGGACGTGATCAACCGCGCGTTACGGTCGCTGGCCCAGGATGGCCTGATCAAAGTCGAGCGGCACCAGATACAGATTCTCGACAAGGCGGCGCTTGAGGCGCGGGCCGGACTCGAAACGTAGCCCGCACTATCCGACAAAAGTCGAAGACACACAGTCGCCCAGGGCGTATGCTTGACACAGTAACCTGGGCGATTTGCTTTGCACGGAGCGCGTATGGCGCAGCCAGCACAACAACTGCCGGTCCCGCTCATCGATCACGACCGCTGCACCGGGTGCGGGCTGTGCGTGGATGTGTGCCCCCACGGGGCGCTGGCGCTGACCGATCACGGCGCGGTTGTAGCCCACCCGGAGCGATGTGACTATGCCGGTTATTGCGAGCGTATCTGCCCCACGCAAGCCATCGAGCGCCCTTTCCAAGTCGTCATCGTCCCACCAAAAGGAGCCTGATCGTGTTCGACAAACCACGCCCGACTCTGAACGTCCGCGCCCTCATACGGGACATGCTCGACGATGAGCGCGACCTGATCACCCTGTTGGGGCAGGATTTCCTGGCCGAATACCTGATCGACGTCGAGACCCGCCTGCACCGTTGGCAGCGCTACCTCGGCAATCACTTCGCTGACGACAGGCCGCCGCGCGGCGACGCCGGCAAACTGCGGACCTACCAGATCGAGCACGCCCTGATCACCCGGCTGGCGACCGAATCCCAGGTCGAGCCTTTCCCGGTCGTGCACCAGCGCGCACTGAAACAGGCGCGGCAGCGCGTGCGGCAGTTGGTCCGCAAACGGGACCTCACGATTCCGTCGCTCAGGCAGGCGCTTTTCGAGGCCCGCCTGGAGCAGGAACTTCTGATCGCGCTGTGGTTCAAGTGGCACGACTGGCTCAAGCCGCGCTCACAACACAGCGCCCCCTGATTCCGTGCCATTCGCTCCCGAATCCGACAAAAGTCGAAGACACGCTCGCCAGCCTGTGAGATGATCGCCTTTGGCCTACCACAGGGCGAACTCAAACTGCCAGTCACCAAGGAGGACTATTCCCATGTCGAAAGACACACACCAGAACCTGCCCGGCTATTCCACCCGCTGGCTCGGCCTGCTCTTCATCGGCATCTCGCTGCTGGTGATCAGCCTGGACAACACCATTCTCAACGTGGCCCTGCCCTCGATCTCGAACGATCTCGGCGCATCGGCCAGCGATTTGCAGTGGATCGTGGATGCCTACGTGCTGGTATTCGCCGCGCTGCTGCTGACGATGGGCTCGTTTGGCGACAAGATCGGGCGCAAACGGGCGCTGCAATTCGGCCTGGTCATGTTCGGCCTCGGGTCGCTGTGGGCGGCCCTGTCCACCTCGACCGAAATGCTGATCGCGGCCCGCGCCTTCCTGGGCATCGGCGGCGCGACGATCATGCCCGCGACGCTCTCGATCATCAGCGCCACCTTCCCCCGCGAGGAACGCTCGCAGGCTATCGCCGTCTGGGCGGCCATATTCGGGCTCGGCGTCGGTGTCGGCCCGGTCGTGGGCGGCCTGCTGTTGGAGCACTTCGAATGGAACGCGGTCTTCTTCGTCAATCTGCCGGTGGTCGCCGTCGCGCTGTTGGGTGGGGCGTTCTTCCTGGCCGATTCCAAGGACGAGCACGCGCCCAAGCCGGACATCATCGGGGTGCTGCTGTCGGTGCCCGGCCTGTTCGCCCTGATTTACGGCATCATCGAGGCGGGGATGAAAGACTGGACCGACCCGCACGTGCTGACGGCCTTCGGCATCTCCGCCGTGCTGCTGACCATCTTCACCTGGTGGGAGAGCCGCGCCCCCAACCCGATGCTGCCGCTGCACTTCTTCAAGAACATGTCGTTCACCGGCGCGAATATTGCCATGACGTTCATCATGTTCAGCATGTTCGGCTCGATCTTCTTCCTGAGCCAGTACCTCCAGACGATTCAGGGCTATTCGGCGCTGGATGCCGGGCTGCGCATGGTCCCGATGGCCGTATCGCTGGCGGTTGTGTCGGTTTCATCGGCGCGCATCGCCAAACGGCTTGGCACCAAGCGAACCGTCGCCCTCGGCATTATGATAGCGGCGGGCGGCCTGCTGTTCATGTCCCAGATGTACGAGGTCGATACGGCCTATTCGACCGTGGTTGTTGGGCAGATCATCCTGGCGAGCGGCATGGGGTTCGCGATGAGTCCGGCCACCGATTCGATCATGGGCTCGGTGCCGGTCAACAAGGCGGGTGTCGGCTCGGCGATGAACGACACCACCCGCCAGCTTGGCGGCGCGCTGGGGATCGCCGTGCTCGGCACGATCATGAATGGCCGCTACCTGGATGGTATCGAGGCGTTGAAGGCTGCGCTGCCGCAGTTGCGTCCCGACATGTTCGAGGGGATCAGCAGCAGCATTCAGGCGGCGCACAAGATCGCCAGCAACCCGCAGGTGCCTGAATCGTTCGCCAACACCATAATCAACACCGCTGACCAGGCATTCGTCGCGGGGATGAATGACGCCATGTTGTTCGGAGCAGCCGTGATGCTGATCAACGCGCTGCTGGTGATCCTCATTCTGCCCTCGCGCGTGCGCGCCCCGCGCGAGGAGGCGCCCGCCCAGGGAGCACACGAACACGATCTGCCGGGCGTGGCCGCCGCGGGTGATTGACCGCTCAACTCAGGTGCGTCCGGTTGACTCCCAGTGCAGGCGAATCGTGATCGCCTGCACTGTTTTCCCCGCCATGCCATACACCGGGAACGTAGTAGAATTTGCCTTGATGGCTCTGGAGTATTACCAGGGCGTTGACGAATCCGACCTGAAAAGCGCAGGGAATCTCCTGTCCGGCAATCTAACAGAGTGGCAAGAACAGAAAAACAAAAACCCTGCTACGTAGCTGTCAAAGCTGCGTACAGGGTCAGGTCATTGGGGTCCCAAACTGGTGGAACTCATCCATATACTACCGAAAAACGTGTCGGGGCGCCCGGATTTGAACCGGGGGCCTCTTGAACTTTGCTCAGATTTGTACCATCTGAAGTACCCAATTCAGCCCTGATATCCGGGCCTCCTTGGGTATGCAATTGGTAACGTGCTGGGAGCCCAGACAGGGTCCCGAATTGGCCGGCACTGTACCTCAGAAGAACACGAATTGCCAGGGAATCAGCGCCGCTTTTCGCCCTCAAAGATAGCGATACGCATTAACTTAGCACAAATTTCTCGCCGCATCTTGACGGCAACCTCACATTTACAGAACCTTTACAGATCGCACGTCGGCGCTAGAACGCTCGTTCCGTTGCGCCCAGACCGAGCTGCACTTACGATTCGTGTGGGCCGCCGTGGTTGCGCACGGTTGACCCGGCCGTCGTCGTGCCTAGTTCGCGGCGACGGCCAACACCTGCCCCTGGTCGTCCTCATCTGATACAAGCACCAGTAGATCGCCAATATCGCAATCTAGAAACTCACACAGCTTGGCGAGAGTTTCGCTGTCGTATTGGTTGTGACGCTGCTGTGCGAATCTGGTCAGCGTTGCTGGCGAAATGCCTGTATGCTCAGCGATCTCACGGTACGTCCACCGCATAGAGCGATCACGACGCCGCTTTCGCTCAAGTAATTCGGCAAATCGGTTCTCGATTCTAGGCATATCGCCCCCAGAAGATATAACGGTTCTGCTCACCATTATAGAGGGCGCTGTTTCCGTTTGTCAAGGCGATAACGTTGTACTTGACACCGCGTACTCGACCATGCTATACTGTGTTTGCGTATGCGATAACGAGATGCACGAGTCACGGCGCCAATCTAATGGGCCGCGCTATACATACTATAATGGAGGTAATCGAGCCAATTTTCAGAACCCAATCGTACCGAGCTAGTAGAATGGATGGAGCATCACTATGTCTGAATCAGTCCGCGAATCAACCCCCGAATCACAATCGCCCCACACCGAGCAGCCCGCCGGTACCCGCCCCAAGGGACCCTTCACCGCGCCGCGGGCCACGCCGCCCCCGCCCGCAACCGAGCAGCGCGGCGGCGAGACCACCGCGAGCACATCTCCCGACGACGCCATCCTGGATCCGGACTGCGAGGTCATCGCCATCGGCCACGCGAAGTTCTACCTGCGCTACGCCGACTGGCTGCCGCCGCTGGCCGACGACGAGTTCGACGGCCTGACGGCCAGCATCCGCGAGCACGGCATCCAGCAGCCAGTGGTCGTCTACCGCCTGCTGAACAACCACTTCGACGTGATCGACGGGCTGCACCGGCTGAAGGTCGCCCAGGCGCTCGAACTGGACCTGGCGAAGATTCCGCTCAACATCCTGGATCAGGCCACGAGCGTGAAAGAGCAAAAGGCGCTGGCCTGGTCGCTGAACGCCGACCGGCGGCACCTGACGAAGGAACAGCGCCAGGCGCGCGCCATCGAGCTGCGCAAGCAGGGTCTGAGCTACCGCGCGATCGGCGAGCAGTTGGGCGTGAGCCAGATGACGGCCCGCAGCGACGTGCAGGAGGCAACTGTAAAGGACTTTACAGTTCAGCTCCCTGAGCGCGTGGTGAGCAAAGACGGCAAGTCGCGCCCGGCGACGGCGCCCGCGCCCAGCGAGAACGAGGTCCAGATCGCGCGCGAGTTCATCGTCGACGCGCTGCGCAAGAAGTACAGCCCGCTGGCGCGCGGCCAGCTCTACCGCGACGCATCGCGCATCGCCGGCGCGAGCGGCATCAAACGGAAGGCCTTCGACGCGGCGCTCGACGCCATGATCGAGGCCGGCAGCGTCAAGGAGCACATCAACTCGCACGGCGCGCGCGAGTACCACTTCGCCGACGTCGTCGACCGCCTGGAGCAGCGTGCGGCGGACTCTGAGAAGACCGGCGCGTTCAGCCACATCCCCAAATGGGAGCCGAGCTGGTCTCCCGTGCCGCCGGCGGAATCACCCGACAGCGACGACGAGCTCAACCGCTTTCTCAATGCCTCCGTGTCCTACATCACCAGCGTGATCAAGTCCCGCGGCGCCCGCCAGAGTCGCGCGGAGCTCGACAAACTCCTGGAGCTGGAGCGTGCGCGCGAACAGCCGCGCAAAACCCTCATCGACTTCCTGACGTTCTACCGCATCCCCGATCCGCCACCATCCGAGAGTGACCAGGAGTCGCCGATCGTCGTCGTCACGGCCAGCCTCGACCTCGGTACCCTCCGGATCGACGAGCTGCACGCCACCTTCGACCACGACGCCATCACGCTGCTCGGTCGCTCCGACGACGGCGCCTGGCACCGCGCCATCGAGATCGCCCGCAAGCTGGTCGCGGCGAACGTCTGGAACGGGGACGATCGGATCGAGTTCGACGCCTACGCGCTGCACGACCGGCTGTTCGGCGTGAACCGCGTCGAGCCATCCGACCTGGTCGAGGGCGACGATTACCAGTTCGTCAAGCCCGCCGCAGCGCCTGAGCCGGAGCACGCAGCCGAGTACGCCTACCTCCGGTTCGCCGCCGCCGCGCGCACCATCCTCGACTCGCTGCCCGGCATCCGCGCCGCGGATGAGATCGCCTGGGCGGACCTCGACGACGAGCGGCGCCAGGACGCCCGCGAGCTGCTCGACGCGCTGAGCGCCGCCGCGACCGACCTGCCCATCATCCTGTCCGAGATCAACCAGAAGCTGGGCGCCGCGTAGGCGCCCCCAGAGACGAAAGGAATCTGAATCATGCCGCCGAATGGAAACACCAAGCGCGCCGAGCCCGACGCCCGCCCGTGGGGGAAGATCCGCGAGATCCTGGCAGACGAAGTACCACCCGAAAGGGGCGGGAAGTGGTGGGCGCTGTATTGGGATCTCAAGCTGCGCCTGGAGGAGACGCCGGATAACCTGGCCCTCGCCGTCCCGTTTCCGAATGGTGAAGGAATTCAGGGGGCCCGAACCGCCCTCGGACATCTGTTCAACAGTCGCCTGGGGAAAGGCGCCGTCATCATCGTCGCCGGCGCAGACCGCGACAACGTGCCCACCATTTTCGTTCGCCGCGGGCCGAACTGGGGCAAGCAGTAGCCCGTTCATAATCCCGTCCATACACACCAAGTTATCGACGAAAGGAATCCATCATGACCCGCACCACCCGCACCACCAACGCCGAGCCGGCTGCCCCGCGCGCCCTCGACGAGCAGGGGGGCGAGACGCTCACCCCACCAGCGCCGCCCACATCCACGCCCGCCGCGCCGGACCTGCCGCCCGCCTGGACGCCCAACCGGGTCGAGCGGCGCCAGGACCTCGAGAAGCTGACCGGCTACGACCGCGAGACGACCTGGACCGCGCCCGGCGACGACGACCGCTTCGCCTTCACCTCGACCAACGGCCACACCACCTTCGTGCGCCTGTACGCGGACGAGGCGAAGGGCTCGGGCTTCGGGGAATCGGCCCGCGCCGCCTACCGCGAAGCGTACCGCGAGCTGCGGCTGGATGGGCACGACACCGCCGGCCTGCTCAAGGAGCGCGCCGGCCTGGGGCGCCAGTTGGAGAACGTGAGCGCGCACCGCGACGAGCTGCTCGCCCGGAGCGGCACGGCGCAGCGGGCGAGCCACGACATCGTGGCCGCGCTCAAGAACGAAGTCGCGACGCTGCGCGGGCGCATCGCCGAGCTGGAAGCGGCGCACCAGCCCAAACCGGCGCGCGACCCGGGCTCGGCGGTGCTCACCCTGGCCTACCTGCGTGCCTGGCTGACCAACGCCCCGCTGGGCGAGATCCAGCGCGACGGGCTGGAGGTCCTCCTCTCGCTGGCGCAGCCCTGGCACGCGCGCGGCCGCGCCTGGGGGCGCGTCCTGGCTTCTGTCGAGCGCCTGGGCATCCGGGTCGGCGTCACCCCCGAGGAGGCGAGCCGTGGCCGGTAACACCTGCCGGGTGTGCGGGGCGACCCTCAGCCTGACCGAGCACCGCACCTGCACGCGCTGCTGGAACGCGCACTGGAACCGCCTGCTGAACGACGTCGACGTGCAGGTCATCCCCCCCGACGAGCGGGTCGACGTCGACGCGTTCACCCACAGCCTGGAGGACCTGAGCAACGACATGGTCGCCATCGTCGCCGAGCTGACGACCGCCAACGAGGAGTTGGAGCGCGAGAACCGGGAGTTGTGCCGGACCAACGACCACCAGGACGAGGTCATCCGCCGCCAGCAAGCCACCATCGACGAGTTGAATGAAGCCGTGAGCGAGCACGCCGCGTATGCGGCTTACCTGGAGGAGAAGCTGGAGCAGGAGCAGGCGCGCGCCGACGGCTTGCAGGCGCGTCTCGACGGGCTGTCGGCGGCCCTGTTCGCGGAGAACCGGCTGCTGCCGCCGCGGCTGGCGACGTGGCACGGCAAGGACGGCCAGCCGCGTTAGCAGCCCGCCGCCCTTATGCAAAGTGTTTTCCGGGTGTGGGGAGCCCACACTTTCCACACCCACACTACCGAGGAGTATACCAGATGACGACTGCAGAACAACTCACCTTGACTCTCAGCAATCCCAAATCATCCAACGGCTTCACGCCGTCGCCTTACCAGCAGGCCATCTTCGACAGCGTCCGCCAGGGCACCGCCGGCCCCGACCTGTTCGTCTCGGCGGTGGCCGGCAGCGGCAAGACGACCACCATCGTCCAGGCGGCGCGCCTCATCGACTCGCCGGGGCTGTTCGCCGCCTTCAACGTCGCCATCGTCGACGAGCTGAATCGCCGGCTGGATGGCACGCAGATGAGC
>JAHDLB010000030.1 GCA_018432315.1 Anaerolineae bacterium | reverse complement strand
GGCGCCTCTTCCGTCATCAACGTCAGATACGGAGCCACAAACGCCCATTCATCGTCACTTACGTCACTGGGGTATGCTTTTCGTTCGCTCATGCCCCCAGTTTAACATTGTGCACCTCAAAAGTGCATAACACGCTCTAGGCCCAACGCCGTTCACACGACCATGACGGCCCCTCCTCACCGCGGCGTGGGGAGGGGCGCCCTGTGCGCGGCAGGTGCGCGTGGGGGAGAAGTTTGGTGGGTGGGACAAAATGCGGTACAAACGCGGTGGAAAGCGCAAAAATGAATGTTTGATAAATGGCCTTCATGCAGACCTGCGCTCGTGGTATAATGCCGCGCTGACACGACCGATGAGGGGAGTTCGCACAGTTGGTTAGCCCGCTTGACTGGCTTCTGGGCCTGTTTTCGCTGGATATCGGTATCGACCTGGGCACGGCGAACACGTTGGTGAGCGTGCGCGGGAAGGGTATCGTAATCAACGAACCGTCTTATGTGGCGATAGAGCGAAAGTCGCGCCGCCCCATCAGCGTCGGGCGCGAAGCCAAAGAGATGTTCGGCAAGACGCCCTCCGCGCGCTATATGGTGGTGCGTCCCTTGCGCGACGGCGTGATCAGCGAGTTCGAGATCACCGAGGCGATGCTCGACTACTTCATCCGCAAAGCCCACGAGCAGAGCTGGGTTCCCATCCCGCGTCCGCGCGTCGTCGTCGGGATTCCGTCCGGCGTCACCGAGGTCGAGAAGCGCGCGGTGTACGACGCGACGATCAGCGCCGGGGCCCGCGAGGCGTTCCTGATCGAGGAGCCGGTCGCCGCCGCGATTGGCGCGGGCCTGCCCATCCAGGAGACGCGCGGGAGCATGGTGGTCGACATTGGCGGCGGCACGACCGAGGTGGCGATCTTTTCGCTGGGCGGCATCGTGATCAGCCGCTCGATTCGCGTCGCCGGCGACGAGATGGACGAGGACATCGTCCAGTACATGCGCTCCAAGTACAACCTGCTGGTGGGCGAGCGCACCGCCGAGCGCGCCAAGATCGAGATCGGCTCGGCCTATCCGCTGCCCGAAGAGCGCACGATGGTGCTGCGCGGGCGCAACCTGATCACCGGGCTGCCCGAGGCGGTCGAGGTATCGTCGATCGAGCTGCGCGAGGCGCTGTCGCCGTCGGTCAGCATCGTGATCGACACGATCCGCGACGCGCTGGACGAGACGCCGCCGGAACTGGTCGCCGACCTGATGGAGTCGGGGATCTGCATGGCGGGCGGCGGCAGCCAGCTCAAGGGGTTGACCGAGCGCATTTCCGACGAAGTGAACGTGCGGGTGTGGCTGGCGGAGGACTCCATGACGTGCGTGGCGCGCGGCGCGGGGCGCATCCTGGAGGACTACGACAACCTGCGCTCGCTGCTGGCCGGGCTCGAACGAGGCTCGACCCAGCACTAGGCTGGCCGCGTTCGACCGCGAAGGCACCAGGCGCCCCGGACCCGATAGCCGGGGCGTTTTGTTCGCCGCCTGCGGTATAATGGCGCGAAAGGTACAGATCGAGGCGAGGAGGGGAATCGAGTGCTGCGCGGTAATCGCGTCTTCACGTTTTCGATGACCATCATCATCGTCACGCTGCTCATCTATTTCAGCGCGCAGGGGGCGCTGGGGCCGTTCGAGGATGTGGTGTCGGTCCCGCTGAATTTTGTCCAGGGCGTGATCGGCGGCGCGACCCAGAGCGTGAGCGGCTTCATCGACGATGTGTCGAATTTCCGCAAGCTGGAACAGCGCAACAAGGACCTCGAAGAAGCGCTGGCCGTCTATCAGGCGGAGCTGGCCGAGCTGCGCGAAAAAGGCCAGGACTTCGACCGGCTGGCGGCGCTCCTCAACTATGACCGGCTGGGGCCGGAGGATCGCCAGTACGCGACCTGCGACGTCATCGGGACCG
Organism: Anaerolineae bacterium; assembly: GCA_018432315.1. Classification (GTDB taxonomy): domain Bacteria; phylum Chloroflexota; class Anaerolineae; order Aggregatilineales; family Aggregatilineaceae; genus LM3-B42. The sequence continues at coordinate 231,108 of JAHDLB010000030.1, read as the reverse complement.
ACACGACCGGGTTCGTCCGCGCGATCCAGATCGACTGTGGCCGCCGCGACGGGGTGGGCCTGCTCGACCCGGTCGTGACCGAGCTGGGGCTGGTGGGGCGCGTCACCAAGCTGTCGGCGGCGGGCGCGGAGGTCTTGATGGTCACCGATCCGACCAGCAGTATCAATGCCCGGCTGCAATCGACGCGCGAGGATGGCCGCGTGGTGGGCCAACTGGCCGGTGACCTGGTGATGACCAATATCGCGGTCGATGCCGACGTGATCGAGGGCGACCTGGTGGTGACCAACGGCCTGGGGCAGACGCTGCCGGCTGACTTGGTGGTCGGGCGGGTGTTGAGCGTGGCCCTGGCCGAGAGCGAGCTGTACCAGGAGGCACGCGTGCGGAGCCTGGTCGATTTTGGGCGGCTGGAGATCGTGCAGGTGATCATCAACTTCGAGCCGGTGGACCTGTCCGTATTCGAGGATCAGGAGGCCGCTAATGGGCGGTGAGTCGTGCCGGGAGGAGGGCGCCTCGCGCACCGGACCGTGCTGGCGGTGCGGCCACATCGTCGGGCAGGGTAAAGCCCGATGAGTTACTTTTTCAGCATTCCCATTCTCGCGCTGGCCGCCGTGCTGAACGCGACCGTCATGGCGGAGCTTCGGCTGGGCGGCGGCGCGCCCGATCTGGTCTTCCTGCTGGTGGTGTGCTGGGCGCTGCTGTCGGACCTGCAAGGGGCGCTGGTGTGGGCCACGGTCGGCGGCGTGATGCAGGATTTGCTCTCCGTGGCGCCGTTGGGCGCGTCGTCGCTGGGGCTGGTGTTCGTCGTGTTCGCGGTCGATTCCTTGTTTGCGCCCGACGATCGTGTTAGTCTGGTGGTGCCGCCCGTTGTCGCGGTGGCCGGTACGGTCCTGTACCATGTCGTCCTGCTGCTGGTGCTGCGCGTATTCGGGGAAATCGCCGTGCCGGTGGGGCAGGGGCTGTTTTACGTCACACTGCCGACGATGATCTATAATACGCTCTTGATTCTTCCGATGCTCAGGGTAATGGCAGTCATCTACCGGGGTTTGCAGCCCCAGCGGCCCCGCGTGGAATGACTCGATTCTCGTCGTATCGTGGGCTGAGTTGTATTGGAATTGAGTGATGAACAATAGGCGCATTCTCCCGTTTCAGGGATGGCGGCTGGTTCTGTTCCAGGCCGTAGTCGTGTTTTCGCTGGTCGTGCTGGCGCTGCGCACGGCTGAGCTCCAGTTCGGGCGCGGCGAACAGTTCGTGCGCGACGCCGAGGAGAACCGGCTCCAACTCGTGCTGATCGCGGCGCCGCGCGGCGCCATCTACGATCGCAACCGCGTGCCCCTCGCCAAGAACGATCCCGCCTACAGCGTGCAGATCGTCCCCGCCGAACTACCGGACGATCCCCAGGACGTGCTCGACCTGTACAACCGGCTGTCGGCCATGATCGACGTCCCGGCGACGCGGGCGGCTGCCGATGCGGCGGGCCGGGTGACCGAGCGCAGCCTGGACGAGATGGTGCGCGAGGGCGAAGGTATCGCGCCGTATAACCCGGTGCTCGTGGCGCAGGACATCCCGCGGAACGTGGCATTCCAGATCTGGGACCAGGCCCAACTGCTGCCCGGCGTGTCGGTACAGGTGGCGTCGGTGCGCGAATATCCGAGCGGCACGGCGACGGCGCACGTCGTCGGGTACCTGGGGCCGATCGGCCCGGAAGAAGAGGAGCGCCTGCGCTCGCTGGGGTACAACCCGGCATTCGACCGGATCGGCTACGCCGGCGTCGAGTCGTTTTTCGAAACCGAGCTGGCCGGGCAGCGCGGCACCCAGACCTGGGTGGTCGACGTGGCCGGGCGCCCGCTGCAACTGGTCGGCGAGGAGAAATTCCAGGCAGGGATGAGCGTGCAGCTCACGCTCGATCTCGACCTGCAGGAGGCGGCGCAGGAAGCGCTGACCAAGCGGATCAACATCGTGAACGCGACCGAGCAGCGCGTCGTGACGCAGCAGGGCGTCGTGATCGCCATGGACCCGCGCAACGGCGATGTGCTGGCGCTGGTGAGCTGGCCGAGTTATGACAACGCCCGGTTCGCCCGCAACATCGACGGCGAGTACTACTTCGGCCAGTTCGACGATCCCCTGCGCCCCTTGGTGAATCACGCGATCAGCGCGCTGTATCCGCCGGGATCGGTGTGGAAGATGATCACGGCGATCGGCGTGCTCGAAGAGGACGTCATCGCCCCAAGTTCACCTTTGTTCTGCCCCGGGCAGCTCGTGCTGCCTAACGCTTTTGCCCCGCGCGACGAGAGTCGGGGGCAGACGTTCGTGTGCTGGCTGCGCTCGGGTCACGAGGAAGTGAACCTGCTGCGGGGGATCGCACAGAGCTGTGACGTGTATTTCTACCAGGTCGGCGGCGGCAACCCACAGGTGAGCACGGCGGTCCTCAAGGAAGGCGGCCTGGGCATTCGCGATCTGTACCGGTGGGCGACGGCGTTCGGGATCGGGTCCGAGCTGGGGATCGAGCTGCCGGGCGAGCTGGCCGGGCGCATGCCGGAGCAGGACTGGAAGCGGCGCAATTATGGCGAGAGCTGGTCCACCGGCGATACGTACAACGCGGCGTTCGGCCAGGGCTACGTGACCGTGACGCCGCTCCAATTGATCAACGCAATCGCCGCCCTCGTGAACGGCGGGGTGCTCTACCAGCCGTCGCTGGTCAAGAACCTGCAGGATGCCAACGGGAACGTGATCGAGGAATTCGAGCCGCAAGTCGCACGGACGTTGGTGGCGAATCCGGGAGAGGAGATCGTGCTCCTGCTGCAAGAGGATATGGTCGTCCAGGGTCAAAACAGCCTGGCTTGCCGCTGCGAGCCGGACAGCGAGTGGTACGACGAAGCCCTGTGCGACCCGGAAAACTACACCGCGCAGTACGATCGCGATCCCAATCCCGACGACGAGATATACGACTGGATACAGTACCGGGTCAACGTGCCGTATGGCTACACCTTCAACGCGGGCGTGTGCGACCCGCTTGAGTTCGAGAGTCTGAACCGCAGCGCGCGCTATATTCCACCGCTGGCGAGTGCCAGCTCGATCGAGTTCGCTCAGCGGGGCATGCGCGAGGTGGTGGTGAGTGGGACCTCGTCGGCGGAGTTCGTGCCCGATGCGCCGCCGCTGCCCTACGTCAACGAAGGCGGCAAGACCGGCACGGCGGAGTATTGCGACGATCTGGCGAATGCGCAGGGGTTGTGTGTGCCGGGACAGTGGCCGGCGCACGCCTGGTATGTGGGATACGCGCCGCACGAAGCGCCCGAGATCATCGTGCTCTCATTCGTGTACAACGGGGGCGAAGGCTCCGCAGTGGCCGCGCCCATTGTGCGCGAGGTGCTCGATGCTTACTTCCGCTTGCAGGACGAGCGGCGCATGACCGTCCAATAGGCCGGCGGGTGCTGGGTGCGAACTGAAGATAGCATTGTCAAACAATTCGAGTATAGTAATAGGAGACGGGGCGCTGAGATCGATCAGGCAGCGTGTTCGATGGGGGTAACTCGACCAGTATGGACGATTCGATCACCCTGAAAGGGATCAAAGAGGGGCTGCTGGTGACCGTCAAGCCCGAGGGACGGTGGCCCGATCTGGCGGGGCGGCTGATGACGCTCATCGATTCCCAGGGGCATTTTTTCCGCGGGGCGCACGTCACGCTGTCGCTTGGGGAGCGCGACCTGCGGCGGAACGAGCTGGCGAGCGTCCAGGCCCAGCTCGCCCAGCGCGACGTTACCCTGGTGGCTGTGTTGAGCGACAGCTTCACGACCGCCGGATCGGCGGAAAAGCTGGGGTTGAAGACGGCGCTGTCGGCAGGCGAGCTTGAGATGGATGCCAGCGCGGCGCTCCCGCTCAAACCGCCGCCCATCGACCCGGAGGAGCGCGGGACCGACGGCGTGCTGATCCGGCGGACGCTGCGCAGCGGGCGCACCGTGCACAGTGATGGACACGTGGTTGTGGTGGGCGATGTGAACGCCGGGGCGGTGATCGTCGCCGGTGGCGATGTCATCGTGTGGGGCCGCCTGCGGGGCGTGGTCCATGCAGGCGCGAACGGCGACGAAAACGCGGTGGTCTGCGCGTTGTACCTGGCCCCGACGCAGCTCCGCATCGCCGGCTATATTACGATTTCGCCCGAAGACAGGCGGCGCCGGCCCAAGCCTGAAAAAGCTGTGGTTCGTCATGGCCGGATCGAAGCTGAGGCGTGGGTATAACACCAGGAAAGGGTCATTAATGGGGGCACGAGTAATCACTGTAACCTCTGGCAAGGGGGGCGTCGGCAAGACGACAGCCACGGCAAATCTGGCGGTCGCACTGGCGACCTTGAACAAGAAGGTAGTCTGTATCGACGCAGACATTGGGCTGCGTAACCTGGACGTTGTGATGGGGCTCGAAAACCGGATCGTCTATGACCTGGTGGACGTGGTCGAAGGGCGCTGCAAGCTGCGCCAGGCGATGGTCAAGGACAAGCGCGTGCCGGACCTGTATTTGCTGCCGGCAGCCCAGACGCGCGACAAGACGGCGGTCAGCCCCCAGGATATGGTTTTGCTGACGAACCAGCTTCGCGAAGACTACGACTACATCCTGATCGACAGCCCGGCGGGGATCGAATGGGGCTTCAGGAACGCGGTCGCGCCGGCGGACGAGGTGATCGTCATCACCAACCCGGAGGTGTCCGCCGTGCGTGACGCCGACCGGATCATTGGCCTGATCGAGGCGGAGGAGCGCAAGGTCCCGGCCAGCCTGGTGATCAACCGCGTCAAGCCCGATATGGTGCGCAAGGGCGACATGCTGTCGGTCGATGACGTGCTCGAAATCTTGTCGGTCCGGCTGCTGGGCGTTATTCCCGAAGACGAGCATATCTTGATCTCGTCGAACCGGGGCGCGCCGCTGGCGCTGGACCACGAGAAAAGCGCGGCGGGCGATGCATTCCGCAACATTGCGCGCCGGCTCACCGGCGAAAAGGTGCCGCTGCTCGACCTGCAAGAGAAGGGCGGCGTATTGCGGCGGCTGGCCCGGATGTTCGGCGCGGCAGAGCCGAACTCTTAGCACATGAGGGGGCGACGGATGGCTTCATTTCTGGAACGTTTAATTGGACGTCGAGAACCCAGCAGCGCGGTTTCGGCCAGAGAACGGCTCAAGCTGGTCCTGGTGACCGATCGCAGCGACCTTTCTCCCGAAAAGCTGGAGCAGATGCAGGCTGAGATCATCCAGGTGATCAAGTCGTATCTCCAGATCGAGGAGACGCACGTCAACATCAAGCTGGAGCACCGGGAACGCAAGACTTACCTGGTAGCGGATATTCCGCTGGTGCGCGACCATGCTCAGAAGGCCGCCGAGGTGTTGGAAGCCTCGCCGCCGGAGGAGAGCCGGGAAGAGGTCGCCGCCGCCAGCGATACCAAGCCCAAACGACCCAGCAGCCCGTCACGGCCCCGCAAGCCGTAGGGCGCGCCGGATTCGAGGTTGATCGCTGTACCGTGATGCACGCGTGTTGTTGTATTGGTTGATGTGGTGTGATGTATGCAATCAAAAGTCAATATCTGGCGTGATTTCGATTTCATGCTCTTCGGTGTTACGCTGCTGCTCGTCATCATCGGGATTCTATTCATCCGCAGCGCCACGCTCGACGCGGTCGATACCGACCTGATCAACCGCGTCCCCAGCCAGATTCAGTTCACCCTCGTCGGGATCGGGGTCGTTTTTGGCGTCGCCTCGCTGGACTATCGCTTGCTGGGCAGCCTGCACGGGTTCCTCTACGGCTTCATTCTGTTCATTCTGGGGCTGGTGGCCGGCCTGGGCGCGGTGGGCGCGGCGGGCGCGCAGAGCTGGCTGAACGTGGGGCTCCAGGTGCAGCCCGCCGAGCTGGGCAAAATGCTGCTCGTGATCACGCTGGGCCAGCACCTGACCGACCGCTTCGACAAGATGGATCGCCTGCGCACCGTGCTGCTCTCGCTGGTGCACGTGGCCGTCCCGACGGGCATGATCTTCGTCCAGCCGGACCTGGGCACTGCCACCGTGGTGATGTTCGTGTGGTTCGTCATGGTGTGGGCTGCCGGGCTGCGCTTCCGGCACCTGGCGCTGTTCGTCGTCGCCGGGCTGGCGATGATGCCCGTCCTGTGGGCGAACATGGAAGATTACCAGAAGCAGCGCATCACCACGTTCATCAGCACCGGGGAATCGTGCTGGGACGATGCCGAGCTGGTGCGCAGCGGCGAATGTGTGTTCACCGACGAGGACGGCAACGGGATCCCGGACACGAGAGACGCCCGCTACAATATCGACCAGGCGCTGATCAGCATCGGCTCCGGCGGGATGCTGGGCAAGGGATATGGCAACGGCTCGCAAACGCAAGGGCGGTTCCTGCGCGTGCGGCACACCGACTTCATTTTTAGCGTCATCGCGGAGGAAACGGGGTTTGTCGGCGCCATGACGGTGATCGTCCTGATGGGCATCGTCATCGGGCGCTGTCTGCGCGGCGCGGCGCTGGCCGCCGACGCGTTGGGCAGCCTGATCTGTTACGGGGTTGGGGGGATGATCTTTTTCCAGACGATGGTGTCGATCGGCATGAACTTGAGCATCCTGCCGGTGACCGGGCTGACGCTGCCGTTCGTGAGCTCGGGCGGGTCGTCGCTGATCACGATGCTGGTCGGCATCGGGCTGGTGGAGAGCGTCGTGATGCGGCGGCGGCTGCGCGAATTCGTGTAGTCAATCAGGCAGTCAAACAGAGAAACCGGAAAGACAGACGATTTTATGGCACAATGCAAACTATCGAAGCGGCAGCAGGATTTGCTGCGCGCTATTGCCGAAGGAATGAAAGCGCGGGAGAACCAAGACCGGCAGTGGTGGGTGCGGATGACGCACGATCACGGGCTGCCGGTGTGGCAGAACGTCGAAGACGAGTCGCTGCGACAGCGCCTGCAGCAGGACACCACGCTGGGCGATCTGGTCACGTTCGAGAACTGCGGTTTCATCGAAAACCCGGTGCCCGGCCAGTACTTCCTCGTAGAGCGAAAACTCCTCGACGCGGTCGAGAACGAGTTTTACGCCAGCCGAAAGTAGGACAACATGTCCGGTCGAGGCAGGGCGGTACGAAGCGGTCGCGATCTTGAAGACCACGTGATTGCGATCGGTGAGACGTTGGGACTCGAGACGCAGCGCCAAGTACGCGTTGGTCGCCGAATCTGGGGCGCGGAACGCCGGATAGATGTGATTCTGCGGCATCCCGACACGCGGCAGACGTTGGGAATCGAATGCAAGTACCAGGGCGGCGGCGGCTCGGCTGAAGAGAAGATCCCGGCGACTGTTCAGGACATCGTCGCCTGGCCGATTCCGGGAATCGTGGTATTTGCCGGAGAAGGTTTTTCGGAGAACATGCGATCGTATCTCTACTCGACCGGCAAGGCCGTCGATCTCGCCGATGTCGAAATGTGGCTGCGGTTGTTCTTTGGTCTGGACCTCTGAAGCGCTAGTAATTCAGCACGACCACCTCGCTGACCGGCCCCCGTTTGCCGCTGGCCGAATTGATCGCCCGGCGCGCGCAGACGGTCTCGATGCGGAATGATTGGTAGAGGTCGCGCACGAAGGGCGTGTCCGAATTGCTGAGCATGACCCGGCAGCCCTGAGAATCCAGCGCGGCGAAGACCTCCGCCAGGCGGCGCTGGTCGTCCGGGCCGAAGTCGTCGGCGGCGTAGCTGGTGAAGCTGGCCGTGGCGCTGAGCGGGTGATAGGGCGGGTCGAAATATACGAAATCGCCCGGCGCGGCGGCATCCTTCACCGCTTCGAACCCACGCACCTCCAGCCGGACCCCGCGCAGGGCTTCCGACGCGGCGCGCAGCCGGTCGGCATTGGCGATGTCGGGGTTTTTGTAGCGCCCCATCGGCACGTTGAAATGGCCTTTGCTGTTGACGCGCCACAGGCCGTTGTAACACGTCTTGTTGAGGTAGATCATTCGGGCGGCGCGCTCGACGGGCGGGGCCTCTTTCCAGGCCGGGTCACGGTCCAGGGCGCGCACCGCGTAGTAGTGTGTTTTTTCGTGGGCGCGCCGGTGTTCCTCCAGGCGAGCGATGAGAGCGTCCACGTCCTGCTGGACCACGCGAAAGCAGTTGATCAGGTCCTCGTTGGCGTCTGACAGGGTGTATCCCTCGAACAGGTCGCGGCGGCGCAGGTGGAAGAAGACCGCGCCGCTGCCGACGAACGGCTCGAAATAGCGCCCGCCTCGCGCAGCCGGGAAGAAGCGCTCGTACTGCTCGAGAAGCTGGCCCTTGCCGCCGGCCCACTTCAGAAAAGGTTGTGCCGCCGCGATGGTCATGGGTGGTCTGGTCCTGGCAGGGCGGGCGATCGCGTGGTTGGCCGCGACCGCCCGCGGTAAAAGTCGCTGAAAGGTGAGCGCGGCTACTGCTTCCGCTGGATCTTGGCCCAGGTGTCGCGCAGCCCCACCGTCCGGTTGAAGACCAGCCGGTTCGCCGTCGAGTCCGGATCGACGCAGAAATAGCCCTGGCGCTCGAACTGGTAGCGGCTGCCCGGCGCGGCTCCCTCGACGAACGGCTCGATCCTGGCTGAGGGCAACACTTCCAGCGAGTTCGGGTTGAGGTTGGCGGTGAAGTCCTGGCCTTCGGGGGCGTCTTCCGGATCGGGCGCGGCGAACAGGTGATCGTACAGCCGGACCTCCGCATCGAGCGCGTGGGACGCTGAAACCCAGTGCAGCGTCGCTTTGGGCTTGCGACCGTCCGGCGCGTCGCCGCCGCGCGTGGCCGGGTCGTAGGTGCAGCGCAGCTCGACGATGTTCCCGTCGGCGTCCTTCACGACGTCCGTGCAGGTGATGAAATACGCGTACCGCAGCCGCACCTCGCGGCCCGGCGTCAGCCGGAAGAACTTCTTGGGCGGGTCTTCCATGAAGTCGTCCTGCTCGATGTACAGCACGCGTGAGAACGGCACTTTGCGCGTGCCCATGCTCGCGTCTTCCGGGTTGTTGACCGCGTCCATTTCCTCGACCTGGTCTTCCGGATAGTTCTCGATGACGACCTTCAGCGGTTTGAGCACCGCCATCACGCGCTGGGCGCGCTGGTTGAGGTCCTCGCGGATGGCATGTTCCAGCATGGCGATGTCCACCACGCTGTTCGCCTTGGATACGCCGATCCGGTCGCAGAAGGTGCGGATGGCTTCCGGCGTATAGCCGCGCCGCCGCAGGCCGGAGATCGTGGGCATGCGCGGGTCGTCCCAGCCGGAGACGGCTCCCTCGCGGACCAGCCGCAGCAGCTTCCGCTTGCTCATGAGCGTGTAGGTCAGGTTGAGGCGTGCGAACTCAATCTGCTGCGGCGCGTAGATCCCCAACTGCTCGATGAACCAATCGTAGAGCGGGCGGTTGTTCTCGAACTCCAGCGTGCAGATCGAATGGGTGATGCCTTCGATCGAGTCCGACTGGCCGTGCGCCCAGTCGTACATGGGATAAATGCACCACGCGTCGCCCGTGCGCGGGTGTTCGGCGTGCAGGATGCGGTACATGATCGGGTCGCGCAGGTTAACGTTGGGCGAGGCCATGTCGATCTTGGCGCGCAGCACGCGCGAGCCATCGGGGAATTCGCCGTCTTTCATGCGCTGGAACAGGTCCAGGTTCTCTTCGATCGAGCGGTCGCGGTACGGGCTGTTTTTGCCGGGCTCGGTCAGCGTGCCGCGATACTCGCGGATCTCCTCCGGGCTGAGATCATCGACGTACGCCTTGCCGGCCTCGATCAACTGGACGGCCCACTCGTACAACTGCTGGAAGTAGTCCGACGCGAAAAACAGCCGGTCTTCCCAGTCCGCGCCCAGCCATTTCACGTCATAGATGATCGAGTCGATGTATTCCTGCTCTTCTTTGGTGGGGTTGGTGTCGTCGAACCGCAGGTTGAACTTGCCGCCGTAGAGCTCGGCGGTGCCGTAATTGATCCAGATCGATTTGGCGTGGCCGATGTGCAGGTACCCGTTTGGCTCCGGTGGAAAGCGCGTGTGCACGCGACCGCCGAAGCGACCTGTCGCCATGTGCTCGTCGATGATCTGGTGGATGAAATTGGTGGATTCGATGGTGCTCGTCATTACGCGCCTCGTTACGTGTGTGGTTTGCTCTCTGGCGGATAGTGTAACAGATTGGCGGCGGATTGCGTAGGTGGGGGATGAACGATTCAAGACGCGGGGCACATCTGGTATAATCGCTGCTCCCGCACCTCTGAGCCTGGGTAACGTCAAGGAGTGTTCGACGTGTCTGAGAATGGAAGCCTGCCCGTGCGCGTGCGTTTTGCGCCCAGCCCAACCGGCCCCTTTCACATCGGCAGCGCGCGCACCGCGTTGTTCAACTGGTTGTTCGCCCGCCATCACGGGGGGACGTTCATCTTGCGGATCGAAGACACCGACCGCAAGCGGTTCGATCCGGATGCCATGCCGCTGCTGCTGGATGGCCTGCGCTGGCTGGGGCTGGAGTGGGACGAAGGGCCAGAGGTCGGCGGCGAGTACGGCCCCTATTTCCAGTCGGAGCGATCCGCGCTGTACCAGGAGTGGGCCGAGTGGTTGGTCGAGCACGATCTGGCGTATCGCTGCTACTGCACCGAGGAACGGCTCGCCGAGGTCCGCGAGCGGCAGAAAGCGGCCAGGCAGGATCCCGGTTACGACCGGCACTGCCGGACGCTGGCGCCTGAGGAGCGCGCGCGTCTGCATGCCGAGCGGGGCGGCGAGCACGTGATCCGGTTCAAGATGCCCCTCGAGGGGACGACGACCGTGCACGACATTCTGCGCGACGACATCACCTTCGACAACCGGCGGCTTCAGGACCTGGTGCTGCTGAAATCGGACGGCCTGCCGACCTACCACCTGGCGAATGTGGTCGACGATCATTTCATGGCGATCAGCCACATTCTGCGCGCCGAAGAGTGGATTTCGTCCGCGCCCGTCCACAAGAACCTGTACGCCGCCTTCGGCTGGGAGATGCCGCAGATCGCGCACCTGCCGGTCATCCTGAATCCGAGCGGCAAGGGCAAGCTTTCCAAGCGCAGCGCCGGGTTCACCGAGGGCGGGCGCAAGGTGCCCGTGCTGCTGCACGAATTCCAGGAGGCGGGCTATGTGCCGGAGGCGATCGTCAATTTCCTGACCAACGTGGGCTGGAGCTTCGGCGACGACCGCGAAGTGTTCACCGTCGAGGAGACGATCGCGCGGTTCGATCTCAAGCGCGTGAACCCCGCCGGGAGCGTGTTCCCGGTCGAAAAGCTGGACTGGCTCAACGGCGTGTACCTGCGCGACATGGCGCCGGAACGGCTGGCGGCGCTGCTCCAGCCGGTCTTCGAGCGGGCCGGCTACCGGGCGGAGCTCGATCGGTTGACCCAGGTGGTGCCGCTGATCCAGGTGCGGATCAAGACGCTGAACGACGCGCTGGACATGGCCGGGTTTCTGTTCACCGAGCAGTTCGTGCCCGCGCCGCCGGAGCAGCTCGTCCCCAAGAAGATGGACGCGGCGGCGACGCGCGCCGCGCTGGAGCGGGCGCTGGAAATGCTCGAAGGGCTGCCGGACTGGCGGGCCGAGACGCAGGAAGCGGCGATGCGCGCGCTCGTCGAGGAAATGGGCCTGAAGGCGGGCCAGTTGTTCGGCGCGCTGCGCGTGGCGACCACGGCCCAGGCCGTATCCCCGCCGCTGTTCGAGTCGATGGAAGTGCTCGGGCGCGAGGCGTCGCTGGCGCGCATCCGGCTGGCGATCGACAGCCTGGCGTGATCGGGTGTGCGTGGTGGGACCCGGCTCGTCGGGTCCCACCTGCTCGGCGCGCCTAGACCATCAGGCGGTTGAGCAGCGACACCAGCACGAGCTGGCCGCCGAACGACAGCGCGGCGAGCAGGATCCCCCCGATGACCAGCGCGCCGCAGCCCGACCCCGCGCCGAAGTCGTATACTTCGCCGATCATGGACGACAGCACGAAGTAATACACCACCGTGCCGGCGGTCATCGCGATCGGGATCAGCAGCAGGAGCGTGCCCGTCGAGCCGAACAGCGTCAGCGCGATGATCGCGGCGCTGGTGCCCAGCACGACCATCGTCTGGAATGGGACCATGCGCCGGTACAGGTAGGCCAGGGTGCCGTCACCACCGAAGAAGGTCGTCGCGGCGAAGTGAACCGCCATCCCCTGAATCGCCAGCGAGATCGTGCTCATCACCGCGCTGAGCAGGGCGAAGACGAGCAGAAACGCCAGGTTGGCTGAGTAGAGCGTGTCGAGCTGGGGCGAGGTGGCCGACATCGCGGCGGAGTCGAACGCCTCTTCGATGGCGTCCAGGCTGAAGATGAGAAAGGCGATCGTCACCAGCGCCAGCACCACGGCGAAGAGGATGAAGTCGATCAACACGTTGTCCCAGGTGGCCTTTTCGGCCCCTTTGCCATGCGCCTGCTTGCGCTTCAGCTTGCGCTTTCCGCCAAGCCGGGCGATGTATTCGGCGCGGCGATCCGGGTGGATCAGGATGGGTAGCGCCGCCGCGACCGGCTGGCCCATCACCGACATGACGAGGTTCGCAAACAGCCGGTCTTTTTCCAGCGCCGGGTTCAGGCTGATGGCTTTGCCCAGGTATTCGACCGCACGGGCCGGGTCGCCGAGCGCGTGGAAATTGATCGCGGCGTCCAGGTGGCTCTTGGCAAGCTCGGCGTCCCGCTTCGAGACGTCCTGACGGCGATCCGGCGCAGGTTGGGAAGTTGTGGTAGGCTCCGGGTGGGCGCGGGGTGCGCTGGCCGGCTGCCGGATGTAGCGCCCGGCTTTCAGGGCCAGCTCGCGCAGTTCGGGCATGGGATCGTTGCGGTAGATGTCGGCCAGCAGCGGCAGGGCTGCCGGGTCCCGCGCTTCGGCCAGTTGTATGATTGCCCGGCGTCGCTGGGCGGGGTCTGGACTGTGGAGTAAGTCGTTGATCGGGTCGGTCATAATCACCTCGCGTGGCGCACCGCCCCATTATGGCACAGGTTGCGCAAGACCGCTGGCGTAATATGGTGTACAATGCAGGCTGTGTCTCTGGCGTCAGAGATTCGGGTAGAGATTGGAGAGGGTCCGTGGTCATCGTCGTGACGGATAGCTGCGCGAGCGTGCCTGCCCCCATGGCCCAGGAGCTGGGCATCGAAGTCGTCCCGTACTATATCCACAGCCTGCGGGGGACTCTGCGAGATGGGGTCGACATGCCGGCGAACGAGTTCTACGAGTGGCTGAAGACCGCGCCGGAATGGCCGACGACAGCCAACCCCAGCGCGGGCGAATACCTGGAAGCGTTTCGCCAGGCGGCCAAACGCGGAGACGGGATCGTATCGATCAACATGACGGGCACCGGCAGCGGGGGATTTCAATCGGCCTCGCTGGCGCAGCGCCTCGCCGAGCAGGAACTGCCGGGCGTGCCGATCGAAGTGGTGGATACGCAGCAGGTGGCGATGGCCCATGGCTGGTCGGTCATCCAGGCGGCGCGCGCGGCGCTCCAGGGCCAGACGGTGGAGCAGGTCGCCGCCGTGGCGCGCAAGGTGGCCGAGCAGGCATTCGTCGGCTTCACCAACGACACGCTCGAATACCTGCAGCGCGGCGGGCGGATCGGGAAGGCCGCCAGCCTGGTCGGGGGCCTGCTGAGCATCAAGCCGATCATCGGCATACGCAACGGGATGCCCGCCCCGCTGAGCGTGGCCCGCACCCGCAGCGGCGCCTACCGGCGGATCGTCGCGCTGGCCCAGGGCATCATCCCCGAGGGCAGCGCGGTGCGCGCCGCCTTGATGCACGTTGCCGCAGCCGACGAGGTCGAGCGGTTCCGGGCGCTGCTCGAAGAAAAATACTCGGTGATCGAGTGGGTGATCGCGCAGTTGTCCCCGGCGCTGGGCGTTCACAGCGGGCCGGGAACGGTGGGGATTTCGGTGATCCCCGGCGATTTGTAGGCAGGCTGGATCGCAGATGCGTGGTGGCGACACCGGCGCCGTCGCGCACGCCTCGCGCGCGGCGCTGCCATTGAAGGCCGGGCTGCGTCGCCAGGACGCGGGCCTGTGGCTGACGCTGGCGCTGTGCCTGGTGGGGCTGTGGCCGGTGCTCAGCTCGGGCGAGCTGGCGCTCGGCCACGATACGCTGTTCCACATTTACCGCTCGGCGGAAATGAGCCGCACGTGGTCGCATGGCGTGCTGATGCCGCGTTGGGCGGAATCGTTCTATTTCGGCTACGGCTCTCCCCTCTTCCAATACTACGCGAGCCTGTCGTACTACCTGGCCGCCGTGGGGAACCAGCTCCTGGGGCTGGACGTACCGGCGGCGCTGCGCCTGCTGGTGATGGTTTGCTTGCCGGCGGCGGGCGGCGGCATGTACCTGTTCGCCCGCGAGCGGGGCGGCCCCGTGGCCGGGGTGATCGCCGGGCTGTGTTACGTCTACAGCCCCTACATCCTCTACCGCGAGCCGCACGTGCGCGGCGCGTACCCCGAACTGCTGGCCTTCGCCGTGTTTCCGTGGGCCATGTGGCGCTTCGAGCGGCTGCTGATCGCCGGGCGGGCGCGGGACGTTGCCTGGGCGGCGGTGACGGTGTGGCTGCTCGTGATCTCGCACAACCTGATGGCGATGGTCCTGGCGGGCGTGCTGGCCGTGTGGCTGGCCTGGAACCTGCTGGCGCGCGTCGTGGACCGGCGGCGCTTTGGGCTGGCCGTGCTGGCGGGGGCGCTGGGCGTGGGGCTGGCGGCGTATTTCTGGCTGCCGGTGATGCTCGAGCGCGACGCGATCCAACTGTCCAACGTGACGGGCATCCCGTCGCTGGATTACCGCAACGCGTTCGTGCGTTTCGGCGCGCTGTTCGAATTCCCCTCGCGGACCGACGCCGCGCTGCGGGGCGGGCTGCTGCCGCACGCGAGCCTGGGCGTGGTGCAGTGGGCGCTGGCGCTCGCCGGGGCGCTGGTGGCTGCGGCGGTGGTGACGCGGCGGGTGCTCCGGCGGCGAACGCTCCGGGCCGCGTTCGAAGTCCCGGAGGCGACTCGCCTCGCGGCGCTGTACGCGGGCATGGCCCTCGCATTCGTCTGCCTGATGCTCGACGTCTCCGAGCCGCTGTGGGATGCCGTGTCCGTGATCGCCTACCTCCAGTTTCCCTGGCGGCTGTTGGGGCCGGCGGCGTTTGCGCTGGCGGCGCTGGCCGGGACGAACGCCGCGTGGATCGCGCGCCTGCCGGAGCGGTGGGGCGGGGCGATTGTCGCGCTGATCGTCGTGGCCGTGATCGCGGCGGCGACGCCCCTGTTCTACGTCGATGACAGGTGGCGGACCGGCCCGGTGGATACCTCGGTGGCGGCCTATCACGCCCAGGAAGTCAACGGCAGCCTCCCGCCCGGCGCGACCGTGTCCAACGAGTTTCTCCCGAAGCACGCGCTCGTGCTGCCGGGTGTGACGGCGCGCCTGCTGGACGACTACGCCGACGGCTACCCGGTGGATAAGCTCAACCGCGAAGCCGTGCCGGACGGCGTCCAGGTGACGCCCCTCGATCACGGTCCGCAGCACGACGCGTGGCGCGTGCAGGCGGCGGCGCCGTTCACCATGGAGGTCTTCACACTCTACTTTGCCGGGTGGCGCGCCACGATCGACGGCGAGCCGGTCGATATCACGCCGTCCGAGCCGCACGGGCTGATCCGGTTCGACGTGCCTGCCGGAGAGCACACCGTCCGGCTGAAACTGGCGCGGACGCCCGTGCGTTGGGCCGGGGTGAGCATCTCGGCGGCGGCGCTGATCGGTCTGGCCGTGATCGCCGTTGCGGGCTGGCGGCGGCGCGGCGGGGACAATCGCGCCGTCACCGGGCGAGGGGACGCGCTCCGGCCCGGCTGGGCGGTCGGGCTGGTGGCCGGGGGACTGGCCGCGCTGCTGGTGGCCGTATGGCTGATGGGCGAGGGGCGCGCCTGGGTGCGATCCGCGTCGGGCGAGGCGCGGCTGGCCGAGCACCAGGTCGGCTTCCGGTTCGGGGAGTCGTTGGAGCTGGCCGGTTACACGCTCTCGGCGGATACGGCGAAGCCTGGTGACCGCGTGTGGCTGACCGTGTACTGGTACGCGCGCGAGCCGGTGTCGATCGATTACCGGAGCTTCGTCCACGTCTCGGCGGGTGGGCCGCCGCTGGCCCAGGCCGACAAGATTCTGCCCGCCGACGTGCCCACCAGCGAGTGGGCGGCGGGCTCCCTGGTGGGCGACGAGTACGTGATCGCGCTGCCGCCGGACATGCCGCCCGGCGCGTATGACGTCCGGATCGGGCTGTGGACGTGCGAGGGCCTGCCGGAGGGCGACTGCGGCAACGGGCTGCGCCTGCCGGTGACGGGGGAAGACGGCGAGCCGCTGGGCGACGCGGCCCTGCTGCAGCAGATCACCGTGAAGTGATCGCTGGGCGACGGGTTTGCTACAATCTCAACAGGTGTCGTCCAGTGTGTGGAGGTTGGGGACCGTGCCGCGTCACGAGCTGACCGTCGTCTACGATGGCGAATGCGGGATCTGCGAGGCGCTCAAACAGCGGGCCGAGGCGCTCGACGCGCGCGGGCGGCTGCGCTTCGTAGCGTACCAGGGCGCCGATCTCGACGCGCTGGTGCCCGGCCTGACGCCCGCCGAGGCCAGCCGCGCGGTGATCGCCGTGACGCCCGGTGGCCGGGCCTGGGAAGGGGCGCGCGCGTTCTTCAAGGCGATGGAGCACCTGCCCGGCTTCTGGGGTAAGATAGGATCTGTCGGCGCCGTGCCGGTGGTGAGCTGGCTCGCTGGGCCAGCGTACCGGCTGGTGGCCGCGCGCCGGGGACAGATCTCGCGCTGGTTGGGCCTGAGCCAGTGCCGGATCGTCCCAGACCGGCGTACCTAGCGCCTGTTCTGACACATCTGCGAGTCTGCCATGTCTGTCACTCCCACTGCCGAGGGCGCGCTGCTGGTCCGCTCGCCCACCCCTGATTCGCGTTACGATATGGGCAACCGCCGGTTGTTCGCCACGCTCGACGGCGAGGGCAACATCCGGTCGTTCCGGCTGCCGGAGGGGATCGCGATCCTCGACGGATGGCAGGCGGCGGCGCGCGTGGACGGCGTGCGCGTGACGTGGCGCGAGGCCGAAGCGATGGGCCGGTCCTGGCGGCTGGCCGGGGAGGCGCTCGACGCGACGATCGACCAGCGGACCGTGTGCGACGCGGGGACTCCCGCGCTGGCCCAGGTGTGGGAGGTGACCAACACCGGGCAGACCGCGCGCGTGTTCACGCTGAGCCTGGAGGTCACGTTCGACCTGCGCCTGCCCGCCGTGCAGGTGGGATCGTCGTCGCTGAACGCGCGCGTGTACCGCTTTCTGCGCGATAACCCGGTGTCGCGCCGGGCGTTGGGGCCGCGCCGCTGGGCGGTGATGAACCCGCTCGGCGAGGCGCAGAAACGGCTGAAACCGGCGGCGCGAAGACGCTCGCTGGAGATCGATGCCCGGCGCGACGGTTTCCGCGTGCGGGGGGATGTGACGGCGGCGCTGGTGATGGGCGACGCCCCCGCCGAATGGCAGCCCGCCGAGACGGGGCTGGCGCTCAACTTTCGCGCGGTGGTGGCGCCGGGCGAAACCTACACGCTGCCGCTGCTGGTCGGCGCCGGGGACGGGCTGGCGCCGGACGCATACCGCGACATCGCCGCCGATGCGGACGCGTTCGCGGCGTGGCTCTCGGCGTCGTTCGAGTGTGACGATCCGCTGCTGCGCAGCCTGTACGCGGCGAGTTTGAACGTGGCCCTGGCGATGTACAAGGAGCTGCCGAGCGGCTTCGCCGGGCTGTGGGCCGGGCCGGGCTACGCCTATCCGCCGCGCATTTACTTCCGCGATAGTTATTGGACGGCGCTGCCGATCCTGCCCTACCGCCCCGAGTGGGTGCGGGCGCACCTGCTGACGCTGGCGACGGGCGTACACCCGGACGGCGTCTGCCCGAGCGGGGTGATCGATCCCGCCGTGCTGCCGTTCGAGGACCAGGCGGAGGAAGGCGCGTCGGACTGGCTGCCCGATCACCAGGACTCGCCCGCCTATTTCGTGCTGCTGCTGTGCGAATACGTGGCCTGGACCGGCGACGCGGCGCTGCTGGGCGAGCGCCTGGACGACGGGCGCACGCTGTGGGACTGCGCCCAGAGCTGCCTGAACCGCCTGCTGGCCCAACCGGCGAAGGATCGCGCGCCGAACGACTGGGCCGACAACGTCCTGCGCAGCGAGTGGGTGAGCTATGACCTGGCGCTGCTGGCCGGGGCGCTGGGAGCCGCGGCGGACGTGGCCCGGCACGTGGGCGACGCGGCGACGGCGTCCTCCTACCAGGTGGACGCGCGGCACATCCGCGACCTGCTGCACATTCACGGCTGGGACGACGCGAAAGGCTATCTCGTGGACTATCGCCGGGGCGACGGGGCAAGCGGGGCGGGCTTCGTCGAGGATCACCTCGCGCTCGACACGCTGCTGGCGATCCGGTTCGGCGCCGTGTCGCCGGATGGCGCGGCGAGCATGCTGGCCGCGGCGCGGACGATGCTCCAGACGCGGCACAATGCCGAGCAGCCGCACGGCGATTGGGGCGTGATGTGCTGCTGGCCGCCGTACAGCCTGCGGGCGGACCTGTTCGGCAAGTCGGCCCAGGCGCTCAACTATCACAACGGCGCGGAGTGGCCCTTCCTGAGCGCGATCTACGCTCACCTGCTGATGGAGCGCGGCGATCCGGACTGGCGTTACGCGCTCACGCGGTGGTGGAGCGTGCACCTGGAGCGCGGCTGGCTGACCCCGGTCGAGTACCACTCGCCCGCGCACCCGCCCGGCGCGTTTCTGCAGGGCTGGAGCGGCATGGCAGCCAGCGCGATGCTATCCGGCGGGCTGGGGCTGCGCCCGGCGCTGGACGGCACGATCGCGCCGCGCGTGCCGCCCTGGGGGGCGTGTGTCGCGCAGAACGTGCTGGTTCACGGTCGGCCGGTCACCCTGCTGGCGACGGAAACCGGCGTGACCGTGCAGGGGGCGGGGTGATCCGACCCGGTGCGCACCTGAGAGGAGGGAGATTCGTGCTCAAAGATCTGGTGTTGAAGAACCGCAGCATTCGCCGGTTCGACCCGGCGGTGACCGTCGAGCGGGCGACCCTGCGCGAGCTGGTCGACCTGGCGCGGCTGTCGGCGTCGGCGTCGAACTTGCAGCCGCTGCGCTACGTGCTGTCCGCGGAGCCGGAGCGGAACGCGGCGATCTTCGAGTGTCTCGGCTGGGCGGGATACCTGGCCGGCTGGCCGGGGCCGGACGAGAACGAGCGCCCTGCCGCGTACATCATCATCCTGGGCGACCGGGCCATCGCGCCGCGCATTGACTGCGATCACGGCATCGCAGCCCAGAGCATCCTGCTCGGCGCGGCGGAGCGCGGGCTGGGCGGCTGCATCATCGGCTCGATCCAGCGCGAGCGGCTGCGCCGGGCGCTCGACATCCCAGAGCAGCTCGACATCCTGCTGGCGATCGCGCTCGGCAAACCTGCCGAAACGGTCGTGATCGAGCCGGTGAGGCCGGACGGCTCGATCCGCTACTGGCGCGATGAGGACGGCGTGCATCACGTTCCCAAGCGCGCCCTGGATGACATCATTCTCGACTGAAATTCGTGATTGAGAGGGAGAGATCATGGAGTACGTGCGTTTAGGCAAGACCGGAATGAAAGTGTCGCGCATCTGCCTGGGCATGATGACCTACGGCACGCCCAAATGGCGCGATTGGGTGCTGGACGAGGAAGCCAGCCGCCCGTTCATCAAGCGGGCGCTGGAGCTGGGCATCAACTTCTTCGACACCGCCGATATGTACTCGCTCGGCGTGAGCGAAGAGGTCACCGGGCGGGCGCTGCGCGATTTCGCCCGGCGCGACGAGGTGATCGTGGCGACGAAGGTCTACAACCCGATGAGCGACGATCCCAACGCGCGCGGGCTGTCGCGCAAGCACATCATGGACGGGATCGACGCTTCGCTGCGCCGGCTGGGCATGGACTACGTCGACCTGTACCAGATTCACCGCTGGGACTATAACACGCCGATCGAGGAAACGATGGACGCGCTCAACGACGTGGTGAAGGCGGGCAAGGCGCGGTACATCGGCGCGTCGAGCATGTACGCGTGGCAGTTCGCTCAGGCGCTGTACGTGGCCGACCTGCACGGCTGGACGCGCTTCGTCTCGATGCAGAACCACTACAACCTCGTCTACCGCGAGGAGGAGCGCGAGATGATCCCGCTGTGCCAGGACCAGGGCATCGGCGTGATCCCGTGGAGCCCGCTGGCGCGGGGCTTCCTGGCGGGCAACCGCTCGCGCGACAAGGGCGGCGACACGACGCGCAGCCAGTCGGACGAATTCGCGCACCACATGTACTACACCGACGCCGATTTCGCCGTGGTGGACCGCGTGAGCACGCTGGCCGAGCGGTACGGCGTGACGAACGCGCAGATCGCGCTGGCGTGGCTGCTGCACAGGCCCGGCGTCACCAGCCCGATTGTCGGCGCCAGCAAAATGCCGCACCTGGAGCAGGCGGTCGCCGCGCTGGACATCGCGCTGACCGGCGAGGATATGGCCTATCTCGAAGAGCCGTACCAACCGCACCGGGTGCTGGGGCACCAGTAGGGCGGCTGGTGGGGTCCGCTGCCGGGCCAGTGCGCGCCCGGCGGCGGGTGGTTATTTCTCACAGGCGAGCACGAGGATCGCGGGATGAATGCAGGGGCCATGGCCGGGAAGGTGTGCCTCGTCACAGGCGCAACCAGCGGCATCGGCAGGGAAACGGCGCGCGGCCTGGCCGCCCAGGGCGCGACGGTGATCGTCGCCGGGCGGGACCGCCGCCGCTGCGAAGGGACCGCTGCCGCGCTCCGGCGCAGCTATCCGGCGGCGGAGGTGGGTTACCTGGTCGCGGACCTGTCCTCCCAGGCGGAGGTCCGGCGGCTGGCCGAGGACGTCGCCCGCCAATACGACCGGCTCGACGTGCTGGTGAACAACGCCGGGGCGCAGTTCCGAACCCGCCGCGGGAGCGCCGACGGGATCGAGCTGACCTTCGCGCTGAATCACCTGGGCTATTTCCTGCTCACGCTGTCGCTGCTCGACGTGCTGACCGCGTCTGCCCCGGCGCGCATCGTGAACGTCGCATCCAACGCGCACCACGGCGCGACGCTCGATTTCGACGATCTCGACATGCGGCGCGGGTACGACGGGATGCGCGCCTACCGGCAGTCCAAGCTGGCGAACGTCATGTTCACCTACGAGCTGGCCCGGCGGTTGGAGGGCACCGGCGTCACGGCCAACGCGCTCCATCCGGGCGTGGTGGCGACGGACTTCGGCGCGAAGGACGAGGGGCTACGCTCGCTGCTGCGGCGCGCGGCGCGGCCTGCCGTCCGGCTGGCGCTGGGTCACCAGATGATCACGCCCCGCGAGGGCGCCCAGACGAGCCTCTACCTGGCGACGTCGCCGGAAGTCGCGGGCGTGACCGGGCAGTACTTCGAGGACAAGGCGGCGGTCCGCTCGTCGGACGCGTCGTACGACGTGGCGGCCCAGCGGCGGCTGTGGGCGATCAGCGCGGCGATGACCGGCATCGGCTGATGCTCCACGCGAAAATCCTTGTTTTTCCACAATAAGTCAGCTAAAATTCTAATTAAATCGCACGATCGGACGCGGCACTGTTATTTCCTCATCGAACTCCGGCGTCTGGTCACAGCCTTCCCGGTGAAGGCTCCACCGAGCAAGTTGGTTTTCACGAGGAGAAAAACTGTGGCAGTAGAAGAACTGGTTGGTGTGAAAGAGTACGGGCATTACATCAACGGCCAATGGGTGCCGTCGGAGAGCGGCCATTGGTTCGAGACCAAAAGTCCGACCACGGGGGAACCGCTGGCGAAGTTCCCGAAAGGCACGAAGAACGACGTGCTGCGCGCCATCGACGCCGCCGAGGCGGCCTTCCCGGCGTGGAAGAAGACCCCGCCGCCCAGGCGTGGCGAGATTCTGCTGCGCGCGGCCCAGATCATGCGCGATCGCAAGCAGGCGCTGGGCGAGCTGGTTTCGAGCGAAATGGGCAAGGTGATCGCCGAGGGCAAGGGCGACGTCCAGGAGGCGATCGACTTTCTGGAGTACATCGCCGGCGAAGGCCGCCGCATGTTGGGCGAGACGACGCCCTCCGAGCTGCCCAACAAGTTCTGTATGACGGTCCGCCAGCCAATCGGCGTGGTGGGCTGCATCACGCCGTGGAACTTCCCGATGGCGATCCCCATCTGGAAGATCGGCGCGGCGTTGATCACGGGTAACACCATCGTGTTCAAACCGGCGTCGCTCACGCCGCTGTGCGTGGCGACCCTGGCCGAGATCTTCGAGGAGGCCGGGCTGCCGGCGGGCGTGCTGAACGTGGTGACCGGCGGCGGCGGGACGGTCGGCATGGAGATCGTCACCAACCCGCGCGTGAAGGCGATCTCGTTCACGGGCGGCGTGCCCGCGGGCAAGGAGATCTACGCGGCGGCGGCCAAAGAGCTGAAATCCGTCGAGCTGGAGCTGGGCGGGAAGAATCCGCAGATCGTGCTGGACGACGCCAACCTGGAGCTGGCCCTGGACGGCGTGCTGTTTGGGGCGTTCGGCACGGCGGGCCAGCGCTGCACCGCCACCAGCCGCCTGATCATCCAGGAGGGCGTGTACGACGAATTCCTGGATATGCTGGTCAAGCGCGTCGAGGCGCTGCGGATCGGCGACCCGCTCGATCCCAAGGTCGATGTCGGGCCGGTGGTGGACCAGGCTTCGGGCGAGTCGATCATGAGCTACATCGAGATCGGCAAGCAGGAAGCCCGGCTGGTGACCGGCGGCGAACGCCTGACCGGCGGCGAATACGAGCGGGGCTTCTTCATCAAGCCGACTATCTTCGAGACGGAACACGGCACGCGGATCAGCACGGAGGAGATCTTCGGCCCGGTGCTGAGCGTGATCAAGGTCAAGGACTTCGACGAGGCGGTACGGATCGCCAACGACGTCGAGTACGGCCTGTCGTCTTCGATCTACACGCGCGATGTGAATCTCGCGTTCCGCGCCGTCGAGGAACTCGAAACCGGCATCACGTACATCAACGCGCCGACGATTGGCGCCGAGGTGCACCTGCCGTTTGGCGGCACCAAGCACACCGGCAACGGCGGGCGCGAGGCGGGCACGGTGGCCATCGACGAGTTCACCGAGATCAAGACGGTGTTCGTGGACTACAGCAACCGGCTCCAGAAGGCGCAGATCGTCGACGAAAAATAGACCGCACCCGCCGCGCCCGCGCGGCAGTGCTGAGATCGAAAAACCCGTCCTGATGTGCAGGGCGGGTTTTCTGTTAGGCTGGGGGACCTGGATTTGAACCAGGACTGATGGATCCAGAGTCCACTGTTCTGCCGATTAAACTATCCCCCATCGACGGAGCGCATTGTATCACAGCGGCGCAGGCTTGACAAGGGTTTTGTCGGGTTTTTCGGGCAGGACAGCAGCGCGCCGTGCGGCGGCGATCATCACAATTTTTATGGGATTTTAATGGTATTTTGAGGACGGTTAAATTTCGCCTCTTTATTCTGTGAATAAGCCATCGTTCAAGATGGGGTTCCAATCGAATAATAGTGGGACGTGATGTGTGGTAGTCTGTGGGGTCGCTAGTCTCTAGCGGTCGAGTGGGTAGGTGGAAGATCGTTCGGTAGAAACCTTCACACATCGCGGTTAATCCCGCAAGCGCCGAGCAGGGGGTGGCTCGGCGCTTACTTTATGTGTGTGCCGGGTGGGCGTTCGCTTTGCTAAGATCGTGACTACACCATCTTACCATTCAGGAGGAAAACGATGGCAGTACGTCATGCAGAAGCGAGTTGGAATGGCTCGTTGCGCGAGGGCAGTGGGACAATGAAGGTGGGCAGCGGCCTGTTCGACGGCCCGTATACGTTCCCCTCTCGTTTCGAAGAGGGCGAGGGCACCAATCCGGAAGAATTGATCGGGGCGGCCCACGCGGGCTGCTTCTCGATGGCCCTCAGCGGGGTGCTGGTGCGTGCCGGGTTCACCCCCCAGCGGATTCACACCACCGCGGCGGTTCACCTGGAAAAGGTCGGGGATGGCTTCAAGGTGACGCGAATTCATCTCCAGACCCAGGGGACGGTCCCCGGACTGGACGCGGCGACCTTCCTGGAGCATGCTGAAACGGCCAAAGCGACCTGCCCGATCTCGCAACTACTCACCGGGGCGGAGATCACGCTCGACGCGGAGCTGCTTGGCTAGCCCGCGCCCGCTTCTGGCAGGCTTCAATGCGCCGGGTGCACCAACGCGCCCGGCGTTTTGGTGTGTGGGGCGGACGGGTGAAGTCCCCTATAATTTGGCATGAAGGGAACGAGCCAGAGGAAAGGATAGGCGTATGCCCAAACGTTTGCAGCACGAGACCAGCCCCTATTTGCTCCAACATGCCGATAACCCGGTGGACTGGTACCCGTGGGGGCCGGAGGCGCTGGAAGCTGCCGTCGAGCAGGATAAGCCCATCTTGTTGAGCATCGGCTATTCCGCCTGTCACTGGTGCCACGTGATGGCTCACGAGAGCTTCGAAGACCCCAAGACCGCCGAATTCATGAACGAGCATTTCATCAACGTGAAGGTCGACCGCGAAGAGCGTCCCGACATCGACGATATTTACATGCAGGCGACCCTGGTCTTCAACCGGGGGCAGGGCGGCTGGCCGATGACCGTGTTCCTGACGCCGGACGGGCGCCCCTTCCACGCCGGGACGTATTACCCGCCCAAGCCGCGCTATGGGATGCCCAGCTTCCGGCAGGTGATGGAAGCCGTAGTCGAGACGTACCGCAAGAAGCGCGGCGAGGTCGAGAAAACGGCTAAGAACCTGGCCGCCGACCTGGGCCGGAACGTCTTCGAGGCGATGGCCGCCGAGCCGGACCTGCTGTCCGAGGCGCTGTTGGATACGGCGGCTGAAAACCTGATCCGCCGCGTGGACCCGGTTCACGGCGGGCTGTCGCGCGGGCGGCCCAAATTCCCGAATCCGGTCAACCTGGAATACCTGCTACGCTATCACAGCGCCACCGGCAGCGACCAGGCGCTGCAAGTCGTGCTGTTCACGCTGCGCAAGATGGCGCAGGGCGGCATGTACGACCAGCTTGGCGGCGGGTTCCACCGCTACAGCGTGGATGAGCGCTGGCTGGTGCCGCATTTCGAGAAGATGCTGTACGACAACGCCCAGTTGGCGCGCGTCTATCTCCACGCGTGGCAGGTGTCCGGCGACCCGTTTCTGCGCGAGGTCGTCGAGGACATTCTCGACTACGTGATGCGCGAGATGACCGCGCCGTCGGGCGGGTTCTACAGCACGCAGGACGCCGACACGGAGGGCGAGGAGGGTAAGTTCTTCGTCTGGACGGAGCCGGAAATCCGCGCGGCGCTGGACGGCGTGGTGAGCAACGTCGACGCCGTGCTCGCGTACTGGGGCGTGACGCCGGAGGGGAACTTCGAGGGTAAGAACATCCTGCACGTGGCGGACATGATCGAGCGGGTCGCCGTGCGCAACGGCCTGCCGGTCGAGCAGATGCGCGACGATGTGTCGGCGGCGCGAACGGTGCTCTTCACCCTGCGCAAAGAGCGCCCGGCCCCGCACCGCGACGAGAAGATCATCGCGGCGTGGAACGGCATGATGCTGGCCGCGTTCGCCGAGGCGGCGCGCGCCCTGGACCGGGACGAGTACCGCGAGGTGGCGGCGGCCAACGCCGCGTTCCTGCTGCGCGAGATGACGGTGGACGACAACCGGCTGTGGCGCACGCACCGCGACGGCGTGAGCAAGATCAACGGGTACCTGGAGGATTACGCCAACGTGATCGACGGGCTGCTGGAGCTGTACCAGGCGACGTTCGAGGCGCGCTGGTTCGTGGCCGCGCAGGGCTTCGCCGAGGCCGCGCTCGATCACTTCAGCGCCGACGATGGCGGCTTCTTCGACACGAGCGACGATCACGAGGAATTGTTCGTGCGCCCGCGCAACGTGCAGGACAACGCGACGCCGTCCGGCAGCGCCATGATCGCCTATGACCTGCTGCGGCTGACGGCGTACACCGGCGAAACGCGCTACGAGGACGCCGCGCTGAGCCTGTACCGGTCATTGGGCGCCGCGCTGAGCGAGTACCCGATGGCGTTCGGCGAGATGTTGATCGGCCTGGACCTGTGGCTGCGGCGCCCGGTCGAGATCGCGCTGATCGGCGATCCGGCGGATGCGCGCATGGCGGCCATGCTGAACGTAGTGCGTTCGGCGTTTCGCCCGCTGGCCGTCGTGGCGCTCGCGCCCAAGGATGCCGATTCCAAGACCGTCCCGGCGCTGCTGCGCACGCGAACTCTGCGCGAGGGCGGCCCGGCGGCGTACGTCTGCGAGAATTTCGTCTGCGCCGCGCCGGTGACCACGGCGGAGGCGCTGGCGGCCCTGCTCGACAGCCACCCCGAAGCGACCGAGCCGGCGGAGTGATGGACTGCCGGAGGGGCGTCACGCCGGGCGCCTCTCCGCAGATTGCCCCCTAAAAACCGGCCCCCGCCAGCTTGTCGACCATGAACTCGTTCACCAGGTCGAGCACGGGCATGACTTCCGCCCGGTCGATGTCCTGGTAGACGATCACGCTGCTGCCCACGATGAACGGCCCCGACGCGATGGACTTGGCGTAGGTCATCATGGTGCCGCACTCGGTCGGCGTGGTCAGCGAGCTGATCAGCGCGCCGCCGCTCTGCTCGGTGATCACGCCCAGGTTGCCCAGCGCCCGGAGGTAGGCCGGATCGAACAGAAACGCGCCCGCGCCCGCCGGCGTCTCGAACAGGGAAACGTCGATTTCGAGCGAGATCGCCATGCCGGGTGGGCACGTCCCGCCGGTGTCCCACACGCGGGCGATCTGGCCGGCCATCCCGTTTTGCGCGGCGTTCTGGGCCAGCGCGCTGGCGATGTCCGCCAGGCCGATTTCCTGCCACAGCGCGACCCAGTCCTGCGTCGTGCCCGAGATGCTGAGGTCGGCGTTGAGCGTGTAATCGCTGGCGCTCAGGCCCAGTTCCTCCGCGGACGGCATCAGGCGTTCGACCTCGGCCAGGGTGGGCGCGCCGCTGACCGGCGCGGCGGGCGTCCACGTCGGCGGAACGACGACCTGTGTCGGTTCGGCGGGCGGCTCGGTGGCCTCCTCGACGATCACCGCTTCGCCGGGCACCGGCGTGGGCGGGAACGGCGTCGCGGCCAGTGCGTCCGCGTGGGCGACGAGCACCGGCGCCAACTGGTCGAGCAGGCCGGTCACCAGGGCCGGATCGGTGTCGGCGTTGGCCGTCATCGACACGATGAGGAACAGCCCCCAGTAGTCGAAATTGAGCGAGTACACGATCTCCTGGGGGAAGCAGGCGCCTTCGAACGGGCCGAGCGTCATCAGCCAGCCGTGCACGCCCGTCGCCGGCTCGATGGTGTAGCCCAGGTTGGCGAACACGGCCTGCGCTGCCGGGTCGTCGAAGAACGCGCGGGCGGCGTCGGCGCTCGGCAGTTGGGCCACTTCGCTGTAAATCTCGTTGATCGGGAGATCGGGCTGGCAGGCCGCGTACGTCACCCCGATCGAATGGGTCCAGCCGTAAGCCGTTGCGATAGTCTCGAACTCGCCGGCCAGTTCCGGCGAGAACTCGGCGATCTGCGCGATGGTGTCCGCATTGACGAACGTCTCGACTGTCCGGTTGGCGGCGAACGCGGCGGGCAGGTCGCCGGGCCGGAGGTTGAGATCGGTGAGCTGCTCGTCGCTGAGCGGCGGAAGCTCCGGGCCAGCCGGCTCGGCGGTGGGCGCGGGCGTGGACGTCGGGATGGTGAAACCGCCGCTGCTGTCGACCGGGGTGGCGGTGGGGATGGTGAAGCCGCCGCCGGTGTCCGCGCCGCCATCGCCGGGCGTCGCCGTGGGAATGATCAGGTCGCCCAGGCCGCCGCTGAACGGGGTGGGTGTGCCCGAGTCCTGGGCGACGGCCACACCGAGCGGCAGCGCGACGGCAAATAGGGCCAGGAAGGCCACTCCGAAACTCAAAAGAACCGTGTTTGTACGCTTCATCGTTTTCACTCCTCGTAAAATGATCACCAACCGAAGCGGCGGCAGCCCGCCACGCGCCCGCGGGGATTCGATCGTTCCGAGAGCCGGTTCGGCCAAACGGCGCGCGGAACTGCCGATCAGTATAGGCCCGGCGGGCGCGGACAGCCAGCGCCCGATCCACCCGCAGTATGGCGCGGCAGCGTGACGAGAGCGTGACCGGCGCGGTTGCTGAATGCGATCTTTCTTCTAGTATTTGCTAAATGATGATATAATAATTATTCAAATCTGTTTTATTGGGCACGCGCGCACGACTGTGCCCAGAAATGCGCCTTGAATGTCGATTGGCTGGCACCAGACTATCAGCCTCTTAAAAGCCGGAGACTATCAACAGGCCGCCGCAAGCCTGGACCGCGCGAGGCAGCATTACGAAGGCCACGACGAAGCGCTGTGGGCTGCCACCCTGACAGTGACACAACGGCTCTGCCTGATGTGCGTGGAGTGCGCCGCGGCCAGCGCGCATCACCAACAGGCGCTGATCGCCCTGTCCGAGCAACTCGACAAACTAAACGCCGATCTGCTGGCGATTATCACCCTGCTGCAAAACCTGGAAACACGCGAGGAGGCCGATCCGCTCACCGGCGCTGACCCGCGCAGCCGGTCGCGGGAAGTCCAACAGACGCTGTGGCGCCGCCTCGGGAGCGTGTTGGGGCGGGCGCGTCTTCCTGCATCTCAGCCGGCGCCCGCCGTCGAGTTGCCACCCATGCCGGCCAGCCCCATCTCTGCCCAGCCCTCGGCGGCCCTGGCAGTGTGCTGCCTGGGGCCCTTTCGCGTCTACCAGCACGATCGCCTGGTCGAGGACTGGGCCAGCCGCAAGGGGAAGCTGGTGTTCAAGTACCTGGTCACGCACCGCGAGCGCCCGATTCCCAAAGAGGTGCTCATGGACCTGTTCTGGCCGGACTCGTCGCCGGAGGCCGCCCGCAACAACCTGAACGTTGCCATCTACGGGCTGCGCCAGTCGCTGCACCAGAACAGCCCTGACGAGTCGCACATTCTCTACCAGGACGACTGCTATTTGATCAATCCCGACCTGGACATCTGGGTCGATGTCGAGGCGTTCAGGGACCATCTGGCGCGCGCTCGCCGGTTGGAGGAGGACTCGCCAGCCGGGGCCATCCCCGAATACCACCTGGCCGAGGCCCTGTATACAGGCGATCTCCTGGGCGAAGATCGCTACGAAGACTGGGCCAGCGCCCCCCGCCAGCAGTTGAAAGATGCTTACCTCGACGTGCTGGAACGGCTGAGCCGCCACTACTACGCGCGCGGCGAATACACGACCTGCATCGCCCAGTGCCGCAAGGCGCTGGCCGTGGATTCGTGTCGCGAGAGCGCCCACCGCTGGATCATGCAGTGCTACGCCCAGCAGGGGCAGCGCTACCTGGCGATCCGCCAGTACCAGGAATGCGCCGAGGCGCTGCGGGACGAGCTGGACGTGGAGCCGTCCGGCGAGACGGTCAAGCTGTACGAGCGCATTCTGACCGGTGATCAAACCCGGCCAGACGCATCCCCCCAACCGGTCTTCGAATTCCAGGGCATCTGACGCACCGGCGAGGCGCGATCCGGCGCGAAGCCCTGCCGGGTGGCTCGTTGGGACAGCGCGGCGAACGGTCCCGGCACGTGATGAAAATGAATTTTTGACGAATATATGGACGCGCTAATAGTTGAATATTAATTTTGTCTTGATTATATCAACGTTCACCGGTACAATAGGGAGCAAATCAGCAGGAGACTCTCTATGTATGGTGAACTCGTGTACCGAATCGGCAAACGCTACAGCCAGGAGCGCCAGCGCGATCCCGGCGTTGAATTCCCCTTTTTCGCAGGCCACATCTCGGATCTGGTCGATCCGGTAACCCTGGCCGCGCTGCCCGACCTGCAAGGGGAGTACGTCATTGCGTACAAGGACGGGCAGGGGGCGAGCCACGTGATACACGTCTATTTCGAGCAGGGCACGTTCGAGGCGGAGGGCATGCCGCTGCCGGACGACGCGTTCGACATTTCTGCAGATGTGGGGCAGTTCACGGAGGACTGATCGAACCATCCCACATCTCAGCAGGGGGACGCGCTGCGCGCATCCGGACGCGTGAGGGCGCGCTGTCTGGCCTACTCATCGCCGGCCAGGTGGCGCGCCTTCGTGATGATCTGGCGGAGCTTACCGCTGTAGGGCGCGGTAGTTATTTCCGACCCGGCGCTGCCGGGCTGCGGCGGGAACGCCGGGCGGCTGGCCCGCAGGTGGGGCGAGGTCGATTCTCCCGCCAGATCGTAGGCTTTGGCGACGTATTGGCCGAGCTTCTCGCTGAAGGGTGACTGCTGCGCCTCCTGCGCCGGTGACGATTCCGGCGACGCGGCAACCAGCCCTTGCAGTGCCCTGGGACCCAACTGCGCCGTGATCCACTGGATCAGATCGTCCTGCACGATGCCGGGCCACGCCTCGGTTTTGTCGGCTTCCATGTGGTGCGCCTTGGTCTGGAACTGCGTCGCATCCCCGACCTGCCGCTCTTCGAACATCACGACGAACGTGGAGAATGTCTTCCACTCGTCCTGTTTCGGCGTCGCCGGGGGCGGGGCGGGCGCGCCGGCGCGATCGGCGAGCTGCCGGGCCTGGGTCAGCCATTGGTGTATTTTGCTGCGCGCGGTGATCTTCCCGCCCGCCTTCAGGCGTTCTTCGATGGCGGTCGAGGGCACGCGCGCCAGGTCGCCGTAGGTCCGCACGGCGAACGTCTCGCGCAGCCACTGCTGCGTGACCTCGCCGATCCCCTTGATCTGCGTCAGGTCGTCATATTCCGTCGCGCGGGGGGCGTCCGGTGGTGTGTGATCGGTCGCTTTGGTCATCGTGTCTCATCCCAGAATCATGTCGATGTCAAATCAGCGGGTGAAGAAAACCGCTGGTTCCGACTCGGTGTCGAAACCAGCGTGTCGCGTAAAGCCAACGGCTACGGCGTGGGGGGCAGCGACGGGCCCTCGTAAAACTGTAGAACCGAACCCTCATCGTACCCGGCGAACGGCGCGGGCGTGCCCAACAGGTTGAGCGACGTGATGACGGTGACCAGCTTGTACGGTCCCGGCTGGTTGGGGACGTTCGGCCCGATGAAGAAAAGCTCGCTGTAGTTGTTCGCGCCGGTCATCGGCACGTCCCGATTCGCCACGAGAATCTCCGGCCCAGGCCCGATCGACTCGAGATAGGCGCGGATCTGCCAGGTGCCGCTGATGCTGGGGACGAAGACGCCGTGCACCTGCCAGTTGACCTGAAGGTGCCAATCGTCGGTCAGGCTGATGATCGTCGGCGCGGGGGTGCCGTGCGGATCCGTGACCGCGGCTTGCATGTGACCGTGAAACAGAAACTGGTACGGACCTGGTAACTGCGGTTCGAATGGCATGTCGTTTCTCCTTGTGTTTCAATCAACTCCTTGTGCGAGTGTTGGCTGATCAGCACAGGGGCATCGAAACATGCCGCACTTAAGCACCACTATTTTTTTACTTAAAACAAACATTCCGCCAACTTAATTCCAAAGGTTACACAGGGGGGAACCCGGCGCCGTTGGCCGAATCGACTGGGCGGCGGTTTTTCGGGGATGGCGAGATCATGCGGCGGGACAGGCCGCGGGGCCGGGCGCGTCAGGACTGGCCGTAAAGCGCGCGGTAAACGCTGTAGTGCTCGTAGATGCGGCGCACGTAGCTGCGCGTTTCGTCGTAGCCAATCGTCTGGACGAACAGGTCCAGGTCCGGGCCGGAGATGCCGAGCCATTGAGTGGCGTTGCCCGGTCCGCCGTTGTAGCCCGCCAGCGCGGCATAGGGCAGGTTGTCGACCAGATCGAGCACCCAGCGCAGGTAGTACGTGCCGAACTTCACGTTGATGAAGGGGCGGTAGACGTCGCTGTTCTGGTAGTTTGGCCAGTTGAGCTGTTGGGCGATCCACTGGCCGGTGTCGGGGATGATCTGCATGAGGCCCTGGGCCGCGGCGTAGGACGTGGCGAAGCCTTCGAACAGGCTCTCCTGCCGGATCAGCGCGAACACCAGCAGCGGGTCCAGGTCGTTGCGCTCGCATTCCGGCAGCACGAGATCGGCGTAATACGTCGGGTAGCGCAGCCGGGCGAGCAGGGCGGGCGCCTCGGTGGTGGGCACGTCGGCGTCGGTGAGGAGCGTGGCGACGGCGGTGATCGACAGCTTGTACAGGTGCAGGTCGCGGAAGAAGATCGCGAGTTGGTAGGTCGCCAGCGGATCGTCTCTGACTTCTTCGCGCACGGTGTCGAATTCGATCTCGGCCTCTTCGTACGCGGCCACGGCCATCAGCTCGCGCCCGCGTATGATGCGCGGGTCCGCCTCCAGCGCGGCGCTCAGCGGGTAGAGCGGTCCTTCCTGCGTGATGTCGAAGGTCGCGCGCAGCCAGTGCTCGGCTTCGGCCAGTTGCGCGGCCTCATCGAAGGTGAACGTGATGTCCGCCGGCGGCTGGAATGGCTCGCGCCCGTTGAGCAGGTCGTCGGCGCGGATGCTGTAATAGCCGCCCGGATCGGCGGCGGCAGCGGCCTGGAACGCCTGCCGGGCGAGATCGTCCTTGCCGTCGCGCTGGTACAGCCGGCCCACCCACAGGTAGGCGGCGGCCTGGTGCTCGCCGGTGCCGGTGGACGCGAGCTGGCTGAAAAGCTGCGAGGCCATCCCGTAGTTGCCCGCGTTGTAGGCCAGGGTCGCGCCCATGAACAGCCCTTCCTGCGCCCACTCGCTGCCGGGATACATCTGGCCCAGGATGTCGAAGGTCGCCAGCGCGTTCTGCGTGTCGTTCTGGGTGCTGTAGAGGTAGCCGGCCCGCCACAGGGCCTCGGCGCCTTGCGGCACGTCCGGGTGCTGGGTGGCGAGCGCCGCGTATTTCTGGATCGCGCCGGGCACGTCGCCGCTCAGGAACAGGGTGCGCCCCTGTTCGAGCCACGCCTCGCCAAAAGCCGGTTCGGTCGGGTAGACGTCGATCACCGTCTGGAACGTGGTGATGGCGGCCTGCGTGTTGCCCACTTCGCGGTAGGCGCGGCCCAGCATCATCAGCACCTCCGCCGGGGCCGCGCCGGATTCGCTGGTATAGGTGTTGAAGGCGTTGATCGCGGCCTGGTAGTCCTCGTTGGAATAGGCGATCAGCCCCTGCCGGTACAGGTCGATTTGCAGCCCGGCGTTCGACAAAATGCCCATCGCCTGGTAGGCGGGATAGGTGCTCGGATAATCCCGCACGATGGTTTGCAGGCGGGTGTGAGCGCCCGCCACATCGTCGATGTTGAGCAGCACCTGGGCCGCCTGGTACTGGATGCTTGCCCGGTAGGGGCCGTTGCGCGCCTCGGCAAGGATGGCGTCGTACTGCGCCACGGCGTCGCGCGGGCGCCCGGCGTTGACGTATCCGGCGGCGACGCGCTCGCGCAGCGCCAGCAGCGGGACCAGCGCGCGCGTCGCTTCGACCGCGCGGGCGTAGGCTTCGAGCGACTGCTCTGGCTGGCCGAGCGCCAGGAAGGCGTCGCCGATTCGCTCGTGGGCGTAGCTGTCGATGATGCCGGGGCGCAGCGCGAGATACGCGTTGAAGTCGTCGATGGCGAGCTGCCACTCGCTAAGGCCCAGGTACGCGTCGCCGCGCAGGAAAGTCGCCTGGGGCACGCGTGGATCGTCGGGATAGTTGCGGATGAACTTGGTGAGCGCCTGGGCCGCTTCGCCGTACAGCCCCTCGCGCAGCGCGGCCTCGCCCTGGCCGTAGATGGCCGCGGACCGCAGCGCCGGATCGGCGTCCGGCTGGGCGATCACGGCGTCGAAATACTCGACAGCGGCTTCGTAGTCGCCATTCTTGAGCGCCTGGTTGGCATCGTTGACGGCCACCTCTGGCGGCAGCGTGGGAGTCGGCGGCGGGGGCGGCGGCGTTGGCGTGACGTACGGCACCGTCGGGGTGGCCGCCTGCGGGATCTCACCCTGGTTGCTGGGGGTCGCCGTGATGACGATCGGGTCTGATTTCCCGGACAGGTTACAGGCGGTGGCTGCCAGTCCGAGCAGCACGACCGGGATCAGAAGATAGAGTCGCTGTCGATTGGTCATGCCGGGATTATGGCTGTGCGGGCGGGGATTGTCAACCTGGGGAACGGCCCCGGTTGCTGACCGGTGGCTGGTCGTCAGGTTGAGCGGCGACCAGCCCGGTGTTTCTCTCGGCGAGGGCTCACGCACCCGTTTCCCCGATCGCGCGGGGCTGCGCCGTCTCAGCCGGCGAAGCCGCTGAATGGGCGCGAAGCGTCGACCTGGTCGGAGACGTTGTCCCAGTCGCCATGCACTTTCGCAACATAATCGCGCAGCGGGTCCCGCGCGCGAATCGCCGCTGCGTGCAGTTCCGCGCGCAGGCGTTCGGCGAGTTCGTCGTTTCGCCCCTCTGCGATCAGGTTGCGAAGCTCTCCAGGGTCGGCGTTGAGATCGTACACTTCGTCCCAGTCGCCCGGCGTGAAGATATACTTGTACCCGTCCCGCGTGACCCAGGCGCGCTGGGAATAAAGGTACTGCAGCCCATGAAATTCGAGATAGACGCCATCCCGCCCCGGCGCGCCGGCATCGGATAGATAGGGGGCCAGGGACTGGCCGTCCAGGGCCGGATCCGGTTGGCCCGTGATGTCGAGCACCGTCGGCAGAATGTCCATGTTATACACCAGTTGACGCCCGCGTTCGCCGTCGGCGTGATGTCCCGGCCAGCGGACGATCAGCGGGACGCGGTGTGCCTCCTCGTACATGAAGCCCTTGTCGATCATCCCGCCGTGAGAACCTTTCATGTCGCCGTGGTCGGCGGTGAAGAACACGATCGTGTTCTCCGCCAGCCCCAGCGCCTCCAGGCGATCCAACAATCGCCCGACCTCGGCATCCAGCATGGCGACGAAATCGTAGTACAGGCCAATGACCTCGCGCCAGTCGTCCCACGTTTGCGGTCGCTGCCGGTAGAACCGGGTCTGCCGCCGCTGCATGGCGGTCGGTTTGCCGCGCAAATCGTCATCATAGTTGGCCCAGGGCTGAATCGCCGCTCGATCGTGCCGTCCCGCAAACTCCGGCGGCGGCAGCGAGGGGCCGTGTGGGGCCCAGTACTGGCAGGTCAGGTAAAACGGCTGGCCGCTTGCGGCGAAGTCGTCCAGCAGGTCCATCGTATAGTTGGTCAGGTAGTGGGTGGGCGTGGATTCGAGCGGGCCGTTCCAGGTGCCGCCCAGCATGGTTTTTTGATTGGCGTTGGCGTAGATTGGATTCAACACCGGGCCATAGCCCAGGCCCTGGTCGCGCAGGTGGGCCTGGAAACCCGGATCGCGCTTGAGGTCGCCGTAACCGGGCAGACTCATGCCCTCGAACCCGTAATTGGCAGGGCCGAGCCGGGTGCCGACGTGCCACTTGCCGGTGAAGCCGCAGCGGTAGCCGTTCGCGGCCAGCCGGTGATGCAGCAGTTGCTCCGGGTGTGGAAGCTCGGCGGCCAGCGAATGATACATGTCGCAGTTGGTGCCCATGCCGTGCGTGAAGGCGAACAGACCGGTGAACATCGAGGCCCGCGCCGGGCTGCACAGGCTGCACGGCGTGTAGGCGCGCTCGAACACCACGCCGTTTTGCGCCAGCCGGTCGAGGTTGGGTGTCTGGCAGACCGGGTTGCCATAGCAACTGAGCGCATCGGCGCGCATCTGGTCCACGCCAATGAACAAAACGTTGGAGGGCAAATTCTCGCTCACAACAACAGTCCTTTTATAAGACATCTGACATCTGATGTGATTCTATGTCACTGATCCATCCCCTGTCAAGCGCATGCCGGCCAGCATCGACCATTGACGCTGGCGGCACGCTTGGCTACAATTGCGCCTGCTTTGGATGCGATCACCGGCCTTTGCTGATACTGGCAGGCCCGGTGTGCGAACTGGTGATAACGATTTGAAGGAGTGGCGGGTCGCTGCGAGCAGCCAGCCGATCCTGATAGAACTGAGGAGACGTTTTAAATGGCTGAAACCATCGTGCTAGAGGCGGCCAGGCGTGAACAGACCGGTAAAGAGGTCCGCCATCTCCGCGCCGAGGGCATCATTCCCGGCGTGCTGTATGGTCCCACGTTCGACGCGATCAACTTGCAGGTCGAATGGGCGAAACTGCGGCCCGTGCTCATGGAAGCGGGCGGCTCGCAGATCATCCAGATCAACCTGGAGGGCGAGGAATACAACGCTTTGGTGCGTCACGTTCAGCGCGCGCCGCTGCGCGGTGATGTGCTGCACATCGACTTCTACCGCGTCCGGATGGATGTCGCCATCCGCACCGAAGTCCCGATCACGCTGGTGGGGAACGCCGATCACCTGGAAGACCTGGGCGGCGTGCTGATCCACGAGATGAACTCGGTCGAGGTCGAGTGCCTCCCCGGCGACCTGCCGGCGGAAGTGCAGATCGACATTTCGGGGCTGGCAGAAGTCGGGGACTCGATCCTCGCGGCGGCGCTTCCCGAGTTGCCCGGCGTGACCTATCACGTCGATCCGGGTGACGTCGTGGTGGCGACGACCTACCTGCAGCGGGCCGAGGAAGAAGAGGAAGAGGAAGAGGAAATCCTCGAAGAGGGCGAGGAGCCCGAACTGATTCGCCGCCGCGAAGAGGAAGAAGAGGGCGACGAGACCGAGGTCTAACCCCCCGGTTATCCGACGAGAACGGCAGGGACCCACACGGGTCCCTGTTGCATTTTACGACGCGTCGTCGCTCGCGTCATCCGGCTCGTCACCGGCGGCGGTGTCCGGGTCGCTGCGATCCTCGCGGGCCACCGCACGCGCGAACACCAGGAACCCGGTATGGCCGATCATCTGGTCGTCGGGCCGGATGCGCGCCGGGATGGTCTTGTAGGTGCGGCGGATCAATTCCTCGATTTCGAGAAAATACCAAGGCCCGTTATACAGCGCTTCGGTCAGCTCGATCACCTGGTTGATGGTGGGCACGATGGCCCCGAAGAACCCGCCCCCGGCCAGGGCTTCGCGCGCCTGGGGCAGGTAGTCCCACGGCTCGCGCACGTCCAGAAACAGCGCGTTGACGTCGCGCTCGTCGAACCCGCGCTCGATGTCGCGCTGGTGGAAGGTCACGCGGTCCAGCAGGCCCAGGCGGCGGATGTTGGTGATGGCGCGCTCCTGCATTTTCTGCCGCCGCTCGTAGGTGTAGACGTGACCGCTCTCGCCGACCAGCAGCGCCAGCGTGAGGGTGAGCGCGCCGCTGCCGGTCCCCGCCTCCAGCACGCGCACGCCGGGCCGGATGCCGAGCTTCAGCGTGATGTATCCCAGGTCTTTGGGGAAGATGATCTGCCCTTCGCGCTGGAGGTGGCTCACGATGTCGTCGGTGTTGGGGGGCAGGATGAACAGCTTGTGGCCCATCTGGGTCGCGACCTGCTCGCCGTAGGGCACGCCGACGATGTCGTCGTAGTTGATGTATCCGAGGTGGCACTCGAACCGCTTGCCCTCGCCAACCGTGCGAATGAATGTGCGGCGATCCTTGCCGGTGATCAGGACGATGTCTCCATAGGCGACGGTGCGGGTAGTGGGAAGAGGCACGCGCGGCTCCTTTGATCGCAACCTGCGAAAACGAGACTTGTATTATAGAGGGCGGGCCAGCCGACGGAAAGGCCGGTTTGGCATGGAGAAAGAATTAAGCCGGGTGGCGCTGGAAGGGGAACCGTTGTATAACAGGGATGCTTGCCACCGGTGGGGTGGATGCAGCGAACCTTCCGGCCTGTTGCGCTACTGTTATTGCAATGCACGCTTTTGATGTTACACTAGACAGAGGCGGCAGTGGCTTGCCTGCCGCAAAGAACACAATGGAGAAAGACCGGTGATGAAGCGGATTCTTGTGGTTGACGACGAAATTGGCGCGCTGACCCTGATCGGTATCATGTTGGAACGCGGCGGCTTCGAGGTCCTCAAAGCCAAGGATGCCGAGCAAGCCCTGTCCGTCCTTGAGCTTGAAACGCCGGATCTGATCATCCTCGACGTGATGATGCCGGGCATGGACGGAATCGAGCTCTGCCGCGTGCTGCGCAGCCGCTCGGATACGCAAGAACTGCCGATCCTGATCCTTTCGGCGCGCGGCGACGCCAAGAGCGTGATGAGCGGGATGGATGCCGGGGCGAGCGATTACCTGCCCAAGCCGATTCTGCACCACGACCTGGTGGCGAAGGTGCGCCGCATGTTGAACCTGGATCCCGTGTCCGAAGATTGACGCGGCAGCCCGCGCCGGTAGTCTGTTTCTGGCCGTTTCGCGCTCACAGAACCCGATTCTGTGGGCGCGTTGTCATTCTGGCGCCGCGAGGTGCCGGTGCGCGTAAAGCGGCAACGTGTGCTATATTTTGTTGATAGTCAACGGGCAACATGTCACGAAAGGGAGAGACCGCAGTGAGATCGCCACTCTTAGTCATTCTGGCGGGTGGGGCCAGTTCCCGCCTGTGGCCGCTCGAAGAAAAATCGCTGATCAAGTTCATGGGCCGCCCGCTGCTCACCTACCAGCTTGAGCGCTACGCCCGGCTGGGGATGCGCCAGGCCGTGATCGTCGCCAACCCGGAAAACGAGGACGTGATCCGGTCGCTCGCTCGCTCGGTGGACGGGTCCAGCGTGGAGGTCGTTGTACAGCCCGAGCCGAAAGGCATGGGCGACGCGGTCTTGAAGATCCAGCCCTATCTCGACCGGCACGGCAACCAGCCGATTTACATCACGCAGGTGCACGACCTGACGGACGTCGTGCTCCACCAGAAGATGCTCACCGCGTACCAGTCCGGCTACGCGATCGCGTACCTGGCGGGCTATCGGGTCAAGGAATATTTCCCCGGCGGGTATCTCGAAGTGGGGCCGGACGACCGGGTGACGAACATCGTCGAGAAGCCCGGCGCGGGCAACGAGCCGAGCGACCTGGTGAGTATCGTCGCCCACATTCACGCCGACGCGGCGCTGCTGCTGGACCAGGTCCGCGCCGAATACGCCAAGCCGGACAAGACCGACGACCATTACGAGCGCGCGATGGCGGCCTTGATGGCCGAGCACGTCTTCCAGGTGGTGCCGTACGAAGGGCCGTGGCAGGCGATCAAGTTCCCGTGGCACGTGCTGGACGTGATGCACGCCATGCTCGGGCAGATCGACGGGCAGCGCATTTCCCCGGACGCCAAGATCGAGGACGGCGTGCTGATCAAGGGGAACGTGGTCATCGAGTCTGGGGCGCGCCTGTTCCACGGCGCGACGGTTGTCGGCCCGGCGTACATCGGCCCGAACGCGATCGTCGGCAACAACGCGCTGGTCCGCGAATCGATGGTTGGCGCGGGCAGCGTCGTCGGCTACGTGACCGAGGTGGCGCGGAGCTACATGGGCGAGGGCGTGCACACCCACGCGTGCCAGGTGCTCGACTCCGTGCTGGACGACCACGTGAATTTCTCCGCGACCTGCACGACGGCCAACCTGCGCATCGACCAGGGGCCGGTCTGGAGCTGGATCAAGGGCGACAGGGTCAACACCGGGCGGGACAAGCTGGGCCTGATCGCGGGCAAGAAGGCGTTCATCGGCGTGAACGTGATGACCATGCCGGGCATCAAGATCGGGCGCGAAAGCGAGATCGGCCCGACGACCGTCGTGTCGCGCGATGTGCCGGACCGGACGCGCGTCTGGGTCAAGCAGGCGATCGAGTCGTCGGCGCAGGATGAATAGAGCAGGGGGCATCGTGATCCAACCGGGCATTTTCAAACGGTACGACATTCGCGGCAAGGTGGGCGACGCCATCACCGAAGAGGCCGCGGAGCAGATCGGGCGGGCGTTCGGCTCGTACCTGCGCCGCGAGGGCGTGCAGGGAGCGGTCGTCGGCCACGACAACCGCGTCAGCTCGCGCGGGCTGGCCGACGCCGCGATCCGCGGGCTGGCCGCCGCCGGAGTAGACGTGACCGACATCGGCATGGTGGCGACGCCGGTCGTGTATTGGAGCGCGGTCGAGGCGGGCAACGTTGGCGGCATGATGATCACGGGCAGCCACCTCAAGCCGGAGATGAACGGGTTCAAGCTGTCAATCGGCATGCGCAACCTTTACGGCCACCAGATCCAGGCGCTGCGCCGGATGATCGACGCGGGCGACCTGCTGGCGGGGAGCGGGCAGGTGCGCGTCGATGATTCGGTCAACGAGCGCTATCTGGCGATGGCCGAGAGCAAGCTGCACCACGCGCGCCCGCTGAAGATCGTGGTCGACGCGGGGAACGGCATGGGCGGGATCTACGGGCCGCCGCTGCTGGAGGCGTTTGGCCATACGGTGATCCGCCTGTACTGCGAGCCGGACGGCACCTATCCGCACCACCAGCCCGATCCGCAGAACGCCGACAATCTGCGCGACCTGTCCGCGCGCGTGGTCAGCGAGGGGGCGGACCTGGGGCTGGCCTTCGACGGTGACGCCGATCGCGTCGGCGTGGTGGACGACGAGGGCAACCCGGTCAGCGCGGATCGCGTGCTGGTGCTGCTGGCGCGCGATACGCTCAAGCGGCATCCCGGCGCGACGGTGGTGGCCGACGTGCTGAGCACGCAGGTGCTGTTCGACGAGGTGGCGAAGGCCGGCGGCAGGCCGTTGATCTGGATCAGCGGGCACTCGCTGATCAAGGCCAAGATGGCCGAGGAAAAGGCCCTGTTGGGCGGCGAGATGAGCGGGCACATCTTCGTGGGCGACGGCTATTACGGGTTCGACGATGGCGTGTTCGTCGCCGGGCGGATCGTGCAGATCCTCGCCGGGCAGGATCAGCCGCTGTCGGCCATCATGCGGACGGTGCCCACGCTGTACTCGACGCCGGAATATCGCCCGCACTGCCCGGACGACCAGAAGGAACCGGTGATCCGCGCCGTGCACGAGGCGCTGAAGGCGCAGTATCCGATCAACGACGTGGACGGCATCCGGATCACGTTCGAGCGCGGCTGGGGCTTGCTGCGCCAGTCGAACACGGAGCCGGTGCTCTCGCTGCGTTTCGAGGGCGAGACGGAAGCCGACGCGCTGGCGTACAAGCGCATCGTGCGCGAGGCGCTGGTGAAGGCGTATCCCGACGTCGAGGATTTCTAGCGCGGCCCGATTGCGCGCCCGCAGCGGCCCGGTCGATCCGGGCCGTTTTGCGTTACGTCGCCAGCCGCAGCAGCACGCCCGTCGCGTCGTCGTACGTCTTGATACGCGGGAACTCCTCGTGATCGGGGTCGTCGCGCTCCGCCTCGCGCAGCCGTTCGAGGTAGCCCGCCAGGCCGTGCTCGTCGATCTGCGCGGCCATGAACGCGCGCCGTTCGTGTGCCAGGGCGGCGGACTCGTCGCCGTTCTCGGCGAAGACTTCGCGGGCGCTGGCGGGCCATTCCAGGCCATCCGTCATGGCGCAGACGAAGATCGCCCGGTCCAGGTAGACCTGCCCCGTCTGGACGAAATAGCGCAGCTCCGGCTGCCCGTTGACCACGCCGATCCCCTGGCTGGGCTGGGGCAGGCCGTGCTCGTCGACGTAGTTGTGCCGGATGCCGGAGTGCAGGTTCCGCGTCTGGACCTCCGGCAGTTGGGCCAGCTCGCGAAACGGCATGCTGGGCCGGTCACGGCGGAGCCGGTTGGCCGCTTGCTTGAGGCCGTTGTCGGCGTTCGTGGCGTCCGGCTGGGTGGGGACGTTCACGCGGCCATCGTCGTAGCACACCAGCAGGGACGTGTCGCCCGCGTGGGCGTAGCGCAGGGTGTGCTCGGCGGGATCGTACTCAGCCAGCGTGACCACGCAGGCGGGCAGCCCCAGCCGGACCAGTCGCGGGTCCTTTGCCAGCGTGGCGTGAATTTCCTCTGGAAAGCTCATCCCTTCGAGCGTCAGCGCGCCGAACAGCCCGATCAGCACCCGGCCCAGGTCCGCGTTGGCTTCCAGCAGAACGGCGCGCAGGTCCGGCAGCATCCCGTCGACGACGTGCCGCGCCAGCGCGTCGCGCGTCACGCGGGCGGCGAACGCGGCGGGCGTGAGGCGCTCCGGCAGGGATTCCAGGTGCCGCTGGAGCGGCGGCGGGGTCATGCGCGTCGTGGCGCCGTCGATGGCCGCGAACACGATCCGCTCGCCGAGCGGGCCGGCGTGCAGCACCAGCCACGCATCCTCGTTGAGGCGACCTGCCGGGGCGTGAGATACCACTTCGATCGCTGCGATTCGGGCTGTCACAACCGGCTCCTTGTGGGTGCGCCAGGATGAAAAAAAGGCATTCCGGCGGAGTTGGAATGCCTCGACAGAGCGGGTAAGGGGATTCGAACCCCTGACATCCAGCTTGGGAAGCTGACGTTCTACCACTGAACTATACCCGCAAGTTGCCGTAATTATACGGGCGAGATCGGGCGGCTGTCAAGTTCAAAATCGGCGTTCTTCGCCGGGTGGGGAATCGCCCGGCTGTGCGTGTAGAATTGATCGTGATCTCAAAAGCGGTATAATTCCCCGCCATGTCGTGGCAGATTGGGTTGTCCGGAGTATGAAAAAGCGGTGGCCGAGTGTGGCGCTGGGCCTGATCGTGAGCATCGTCGCGCTCGCGTACCTGCTGCGCCGGGACTTCAGCGGCGTGCAGCACGAGCTGCGCCACGCCGATTACTGGGTGGTGATCCCATGCCTGGCCGTGTCCGTGCTGGGCCTGTGGCTCCGCAGCCTGCGCTGGCGGGTGATGCTCGATAACCGGCTGGCGGCGCGGAGCAGCTTTCACATTCTGAACATCAGCTATTTCATCAACGCCGTCTTGCCGCTGCGCGTGGGCGAGCTGGCGCGGGCCGTGCTGGCCGCGCGCGTCGACCCGCCGGTGCGCATCTTCACGTCGCTGGGGACGATCGTCGTCGAGCGCCTGCTGGACACGCTGGCCGTGTTCGCGCTGATCGGCCTCACGCTGGCGATTCTGCCGGTGGGGTTGGA
The DNA here is from genome assembly GCA_018432315.1 of Anaerolineae bacterium. Lineage (GTDB taxonomy): Bacteria > Chloroflexota > Anaerolineae > Aggregatilineales > Aggregatilineaceae > LM3-B42. Next base: position 188,173 of record JAHDLB010000030.1, on the reverse strand, counting down.
GATCGGCGTGGTGGGGATCGTGCTCGGCGTGGGCGCGGTGGCGGGCACGATCGTGCTGACCGTCTTCGCGCGGCGTCCGGGCTGGGCGCACGCGCTGCTGGCATTCGGCGGGCGGTTCGTGCCGCCGCTGCGGCGCCCGGCGCTGCACGGCTGGCTCGACCAACTGCTCGACGGCCTGCTGTGCCTGTCGTCGCCGCGCGCCGGGCTGCAGGTCATCGGCTGGACGGCGGCAGGCTGGGCGGCGTCGGTGGTGGCGGGCTATATCCTGCTGTTCGCCATCTTCGACGAGCCGACCTGGGCCGCGTCGATGGCGATGGTGGCGCTGGCGTCGTTCGTGGTGGCCGTGCCGGCGGTGCCGGGCAACCTGGGGCCGTTCGAGGCGGCGGTGGCGTTTGGGCTGGCGGGGGCCGGGCTGGTCGACCAGGCCAGCGACGCGCCCTCGGTGGCATTTGCGCTGCTGCTGCACGTGGTCAACCTGGCGACGTACATCCTGATGGGCTTGATCGGGCTGTGGGTGGAGAATGTCGGCCTGGGCGAGATTATGCAAGCCGCCCAGAATTTGCGCGCGCGCGGGCGAGCGCCGGAGGGGGACGCCGAGCTGGCCCCTGGCCTCCACAGCCAGACGTGATGGGAGATTATGACCGAGCGTTTATCTGAGCAGCGCGGCGATCCACCGCTGAAGATCCTGGCGGCGCTGCAATATTACCTGCCACACCGCACCGGCGTGCCCATCCATTTGCAGCGGGTCGCCGAGAAACTCGTCCAGCGCGGGCACCAGGTCACCATCCTGGCCGCGCGCCACAGCATCGACCTGCCGCGCGACGAAACGATCAACGGCGTGCGGCTGGTGCGGCTGTGGGCGCCGCTGCGCATCAGCCGCGGGATGGTGATGCCCGCCTATCCGTACGCGGCCTGGGGCCTGATCCGGCAGCACGATGTCGTGTGGCTGCACACGCCCATGCTCGAAACGGCGCTGATGACCGTGCTCACGCGGGCGGCGGGCAAGCAGTTGATCGCCACGCATCACGGCGACTTGATCCTGCCGCAGGGATTCTTCAACCGCTTCGTGCGCTGGTTCACGTTCCAGAATTACCGCTTCATGGCCGAGCGCGCCGCCCGGCTGATCGCCTACAGCCACGATTACGCCGACCACAGCTATTATCTCAGCCCCTTCCGGGACAACGTTTCGGTGATCTACCCGCCGATCGAGGTGCCGGACCCGAACCCGGAGCGCGTGGCGGAGCTGCGCGCCCGCTGGCGGAAAAACGGCGGGCCGATCATCGGCTACGCGGGCCGGTTCGTGCAGGAAAAGCGGCCCGACCTGTTGATCCGCGCGCTCGAAGTGATCAACCAGACGTTCCCGACGGCGCGCGTGGTGTTCGCCGGGGAATACGACATCCGCTACGAAGACACGTGGGAGAACAACCAGGCGCTGATCCAGCGCTATGAGGACCAGTTGGTCTTCCTGGGCCAGCTTGCCAACATGCAGGCCATGGCGAATTTCTACGCGGCGTGCGACGTGCTGGTGATGCCGAGCGATACCGAGTGCTTCGCGCTGGTGCAGGTGGAGGCCATGTTGTGCGGGACGCCGGTCGTGATGACGGACACGCCCGGCGGGCGCGTCCCCGTAACGGCCAGCGGCATGGGCCAGATCGTCCCGCGCGGGGACTGGGAGGCCATCGGGCGGGCGGTGGTGGACATCGTGCAGCATCCCGAGCAGTACCGCAAGTCGCGCGAGCACATCGAGCAAACGTTCAACCTGGAAGAGACCGTCGACCGGTACGAGAAGCACCTGCGCCAGGCCGCGCGCCGGTCGTCGCGGTGAGCGCGTGGGAAGGAAACGCCCTGTGACCCCAGTCGATCCCCGGACCATCGAGCACATGACCCGCAACGAGGCTGACATGGCCTTCAAGAAGCGGGTGCAGACGATCTTCGAGTGGATGCCGCTGGCCGACGACGCGCGCATTCTCGACTGTGCGTGCGGGCGCGGCTTTTACCTGAACATGGTGCGCCACGTCAGCGCGTGCCGGCTGGTGGGCCTGGAGCTGGATGCCGACATCATCGCCAAGGCGCAGCGCAACGCCGGTCACCTGCCGGACGTCACGCTGACGCGTGGGGACATCTTCGCGCTGCCGTTTCCCGACGACTATTTCGACGGCGTGATCCTGTCCGAGATTCTGGAGCATATCGACGACGACGTGGCCGGGCTGCGCGAGGTGCGGCGCGTGCTCAAGCCGGGCGGCGTGGTGGCGATCACGGTGCCGCACGCGAACTACCCGTTCTGGTGGGACCCGATCAACAAGACGCTGGAGACGGTGCTGCATACGAAGATCCGGCGCGGGCCGCTGGCGGGCATCTGGGCGGGTCACGTGCGGCTGTACGAGCGCGACGAGCTCCGCGCGGCGGCGGAGGGGGCCGGGTTCATGGTGGAGGCCGAGCGGTCCTTCACGCATTACAGTTTCCCGTTCATTCACAACCTGGTGTATGGGCTGGGCAAGCCGCTGCTCGAGTCCGGTCTGATGCCGGAGGCGATGTCGAACGCTGCCGGACGCACCACGTTTGACAAAAACCGGGGCAGCCTGTTGAATCCGATCAACCTGGGTGTGGCGGTGTTGAACCTGTTCGACCGCCCGAACAAGCTCGACGAGCCGCCGGGCCGCAGTACCGTGAATCTCGCTCTGAAGGGGCGCAAGCCAGAATAACCCGCGATGACCGACAACTGGACACCTGACTCTCCCCCCGCCGATCCCGCGGACGAACAGCCCGGCGCCGGCCACCCGGCGGCGGAGCCTGCCGCGACTCAGACCGATCTCGTGTTCGAGGACCTGTCGCTAGGGCAGGCGCTGGCGTACCTGTTCTGGCGCCCGGCGGAGACGGCGCGGCTGTTCTGGCAGGTGCTCACCTACGAGGAACCCGGCGCGGGCGAGGCCGAGCCGCCCGCCTGGCCCGGCGAGGACGACGGCGGCGAGCCGGCGGACGCGGTGCCCCCGGCGGCAGTCGAGGACCGGGACGAAACCCCCGGTGAAGACCAGGAAGCGGGAGACGTGTGGCCGGCGGTGACAGGCGCGGAACCGGCGGCGGTGCCCGCCGTTCTGGCCGCTCCGCGGGGCGGGGTGATCCAGGCGCGCGCGTGGTGGACCGGGGCGGGCGTGCTGCTGGTGGCGGTGCTGCTGGCGCTGCGCGGCGGGACCGTGCTGCACGCGGCCACGCTCGATCCGGCGCTGCACGTGACGCGCAGCACCAACGGCGCGTTCCTGTGGCTGCTGGCGGCGAGCGCCCTGGTGGTGGGCCATGCGGTCGTTCAGGGGCGCGGCTGGTGGCAGCGGCGTTTTCCGCGCGCCGCCGAATGGCTGCATCGCCGCATTCAGCAGAGCGAGCGACCCGTGGCGTGGAACGGCGGGCTGGCGCTGGCGATCGTGGCCGCGCTGTGGCTGGCCGCCGTGAGCGGCGGCTGGATTGCGCTCGCCCTGCTGGCTCTGGCGCTCGGCCTGTGGATCGCGCTGGTGCTGGCGAACGCGCCCGCGCTCGACGTGACGCCGGAACTGCTGATTGAGGACCAGCCCGGCGCGGCGGCGGGTGACCGTGATTCGTTCGTCGTCCGGTCGGTGGTGGCGGAGAGCGCTCCCCGCGCGCCGGGCCGCTCGGCTGCCTGGCTGGCGGAACACCTGGCGCGGCTGATGCTGGTGCCGGTGGCGCTGCTGCTCTCGGCGGCGGCGTATTCGCTCAACGTGCAGCGCGACACGCTCGACCAGGTGACGGACGTCGTCTTCACGACCGGCGGGGCTGCCGCGTGGATCGCGAGCATCATCCTGTGGGTCATCATCCTGGCCGTGGACGTGCGGACGCTGCCGGAGCGCTGGGACGCGTTCGATGCTCCGGCGGCGCTCCGGCGGCTGGCGGCGCGGCTGCGCCCGACCTGGACGGGGCTGGCCCTGCTCGCGATCATGGCGGTCGGCGCCCTCTTCCGGCTACACGCTCTCGACTCCACGCCGCCGGAAATGACCAGCGACCACATCGAAAAGCTGCTGGACGCGCTGCGCATCAGCGAGGGCTATTACGGCGTATTCTTCCCCAACAACGGCGGGCGCGAGGCCTTCCAGATGTATGCGGTCGCGGCCATCGCGGACTGGTTCGGCGCGGGGTTCAGCTTCCGGGCGCTGAAGCTGGCAACCGCGATCGAGGGCCTGATCACGCTGCCGGCCCTGTGGTGGATGGCCCGGCAGGTGATCGGCAGCGCCACCGAGCGCGATCGCCAGTTGGGGAACTGGGTCGGGCTGGTCATGGCGGGGCTGGTGGCGGTCAGCACGTGGCACGTCATGCTCTCGCGGCTGGGCCTGCGCATCGTGCTCACCCCGCTGACGACCGCGCTGGCGATCGGGTTCCTGGCGCGGGCGATGCGCGGCAACCGGATGCGCGATTACGTGGCGCTGGGGCTGGTCCTCGGCGCGGGCGTCTACTTCTACCAGGCCAACCGGATGCTGCCGGTCGTCGTGCTGATCGGGACCGGGCTGGCGCTGCTGCGCGGCGTCCGCACGCCCCGCGATTTTGCGCGCCGCGCCGGGGAGGTGCTCGGCTTCGCGGCGCTGGCGGCCTCGCCGCTGCTGGTGTACTGGTACGCCGGGCAGGTGCTCGAACAGGCGGGCTATACCAACCTGCACAACCTGGGCGAGCGCCTGGGCTCGCTGACGCCGCTGTTCGCGATGGTGTGGCTGGCGATCCTGGCGCTGATCGTGCGCGCCCGCCAGCCGGATCACGTGCTCCAGACCGGCGGCGGGCTGCTGGCGACAGTGGTCGTCGCGCTGGCGGTGTTCATCCCCATGTACCACTACAGCGAGATCAACCCGAACGACTTCTGGAACCGGACGCGGGGCAGGCTGTTCGGCGAGGATGCCTTCGTGCGCTTCGACCCGGCAGTGGGCACGGCGGTGCCCTACGACCCGCCGCTGGGCGAGCAGATCGAGCGCTTTTGGGACCAGCGAGCGGTGTTCGAGCAGAACGCGAAGGATGCCCTGAGCATGTTTCACTGGGAGGGTGACAGCGCCTGGATCAACAACGCGCACGCCCGCCCGGCGCTGAGCGCGCTGCCCGGCGGCCTGCTGATCCTGGGGCTGGTGATGTGGGGCATTCGCCTGCTGAGAGGGCGCGATCCGGTGGCGTGGTTGCTGCCGCTGGCCGGGCTGGTGATGCTGCTGCCCTCGGCGCTGACGCTCGCTTACACGATCGAGAATCCCAGCTTCACCCGCGCCAGCGGCACGATCCCGGTCGTGTTCCTGCTGGCCGCGCTGCCGCTGGGGACGCTCTGCTGGCGGCTGAGCCAGGCGCCGTGGCGGGTCGCGGGCGTAGTCCCTGCCGGTGCGGCGATCGCGGTGATTCTGGTCGCGGGCGTGCTGTGGCAGGACATCCGCCCCAACTGGGACAACTACTTCACCCACTACCGCCTCAGCTACAGCGCCAGTTGGAAGCCGTACCGCGAGATCGCCAAGCCACTGCGCGCGTTCGCCCAGGGAGAGGGGAGCTACGGCAACGCGTTCATGGTGGCCTATCCGCACTGGCTGGATCACCGGATTCTCGGTACGATGGCGGGCGACATTCGCTGGCCCAACGGGCTGGTGACGCGCGACGACCTGTTCGGCCAGATCCGGGCCAACGCCGGGACGCGCTACGCCTACGATCCGGACCGGCCCCTGTTCGTGATGTACAACGCGCAGGACGCCGAAACGGGGGCCTACCTGGAAGACGCGCTGCCCGGCGGGGTCAGCGAGCTGGTCGAATATACCTACGACACCGAAGGGGGCCGGGCAACCGGGTCGTTTTACGTGTACCGCGTCCAGGCCGGCGACCTGGAAGGCGTGACCGGGTGAGGATTGGCCCCGGCGCGCGTGTATTGGATAGGATGATCGACGCTCAAGAACGGGTCGGGATGACATTTTGACGGACCATATCGCTCCTTTGGAAGACCCAATTCAGGACGATCCAGACTGGCAGACGCCCGCCGGGGATGAGTCGCCAGCGGTGGCCGAGGCCGCGCCGGAAGAAGCGCAAGCGAGCCGCGTGCTCGTCGTGCTCGACGAGCCGGGGCCGGGCCGCGTTCGCCCCCGAATCAAGCGGGCGGACGCGCTGTTTGCGCTGCTGCTGGCGATCGTGCTGGGGGTGGCGGGCTGGCTGCGATTCGACGCGCAAAACTGGGACGATTACACGCACCTGCACCCCGACGAGCGATTCCTGACCGACGTGGTGAGCTCGATTGGCCGCACGCTGAACTTCACCGATTCGACGGTCGAGCAGCAGGAGCGTCACCGCGAACGGTGCGAGCAGCGCTACCCGGCCCGCGTGATCAGCGAGGGCGAGGACCAGATCATGATCCCGGCGGGGCACGGCCCGTATTTCGACGCCGACTGCTCGCCGCTCAACCCGAACAACATTGGCAAAGGGCTGTACGTCTACGGCGAGTTCCCGCTGTTCACCGTCCACGCGGCGGGCGTGGCGCGCTCGCAGCTTTCGGCGGACGTGCACGCGTTCCTGCAGGCGTTCGACGAAGAGGCCGCGCAGCGCCACACGATCACGACGCATTGGGAAGGCTACAGCGGCGCCCAGCTCGTGGGCCGGACGATCTCGGCGCTGGCCGACTGGCTGACCGTGATCGTGCTGCTGTTGCTGGGGCGGCAGTTGTATGGCCGCTGGAGCGGGCTGCTGGCCGCCGCGCTGTATGCTGTTGCCGCGTTCCCGATCCAACAGGCGCATTTCTGGACGGTGGACGCGTTCACCACGTTCTGGGTGACGCTGGCGCTGTACCTGGCGGCGCGCGCGATGGACGGCGCGAGCGTCCGGCGCGGGCCGGTCCCGCTGGTGTACCTGGCGGTGTGGGCAGTGGGCGCTGGCTGGGAAACCGGCGCGCGGGAGTACCCGGTCCTGGGGCTGGCGACGCTGGGCATCTGCGCGGCGCTGGCCCTGGCGGCGACGGTGATCGCCCGCCGGGTGCTGGCCGCGCGCGGGCGGGCATGGGGCGATCTGCTGGTGGCGGCGTCGGGCGTGCTGGCGTCGGCGGCGTACCTGGCGATCTGGACGGTGCTCATCGTGGCCGCGCCGCGCGAGTTCGCCCTGGGCGACGACCTGATCGCGCTGGGGTTCGCGAGCGCGATCTTCGCGCTGGCCGTGCTGGTGACGTTCGTCGCGGCGGGCGTGGTGCGCCGCCAGTCGATGGGGCTGCCGGTCGCGTGGAGCCAGTCGCTGGCGGTCGGGTCGGTCGGGATCATGTGGATGGCGCTGGTGGTGGGCCTGTTGGCCGGCGGGCTGTCGTCGCGGCCCACGCTGTTCGTCGCCGCGGCAGCGATTGCCCTGCTGATCCTCGACGTGACCGAGCTGACCGATTACGCGCTGTTCGGCGTCGCGCTGGGCGGCGCGGTCGCCAGCCGGATCAACGTCGCGCCGCTGGCGGGGATCATTGTCGTGGCGGCGGCGATCCGGGCGCTGCCCGCGCTGGACCGGGCCCTGCCGCGCGTCCAGCGCAACCGGTTGGTCGCGTATGCGCTGACCGGCGTGATGGCGGCGGCGGTGATGTCGTTCGTCGTGTTCCGCCTGCTGCAGCCGCACGCGTTCCTGGGGCCGGGCCTCTTCGGGCTGCAATTCAACCCCGGCTGGCGCGACGACGTCTCCGAGGCGGCTCACCTGACCTCCGGCAACTGGGACGCGCCGCCCAACCACCAATGGGCGAACCGGACCCCGTACCTGTTCCCGTGGCGGAACATCGTGCTGTGGGGGCTGGGCATTCCGCTGGGCGTGGTGAGCTGGGCGGCCTGGGCGTGGGCCGGCCTGTCGATGATCCGGGCGCGGCGCGAATGGACCCGTCACGCGATCCCGTTCCTGTGGGTGTTGGTCTGCTTCGGCTGGCTGGGCGGGCGCTGGGTGACGACCATGCGCTATTTCCTGCCGATCTACCCGGCGCTGGCGCTGTTCGCCGCCTGGGCGATGATCCGGCTGGTGGGCGCGGCGTGGCGCGGGTGGCAGGCGCGGCCCGCTGCGGCGCAGCGGCTGGCGCTGGCGGGCGCGGTCGGGCTGCTGATCGTCGTGCTCGGCTACACGACCGTCTACGGATTCGCCTTCCACAACATTCACCGCCAGCAGCTCACGCGGGTGGCCGCGTCGCGCTGGTTCCAGGAGACGGTGCCCGGCGATTTTGGCATCTGGGTCGAGGCGGACGGCGGCACGCGCAAGCTGGTGAACATCGGGCGCGGGTACGTGGCGAACCCGCCCGCGATCGCGCACCTGGAGCAGGGCGAGTCGGTCGCGTTCGATACGCTGCCAGGCGCGGTCGACCCGGCCACACAGCAGCCGTATCCCTTCACGCTGGGCGGCGACGCGCAGCTCACCGCGATCGTGCTGCACCGCGTCGGGGACCCGGCCCAGGACCCGGAGCCGGAGACGGTGCGCGTGCGCCTCTTCCGCGACGATCCGGCCCTGGGGCGGCAGATGGTGTTCGAGGACGCGGTGACCGCCGATTTCTCGGAGAGCGAGTCGCCGTATGGCCGGTCGGTCACCTTCGAGCCGGGCGACGAGGTGATCCTGCCGCAGACCGTTCCCTCTGGCGGCGAGGCGGCGCGCTACGTGCTGGAGATCACCGCCGTCGAGGGCGGGCCGGTGATGTTCACGCACAACGTCGTCGAGGGCGAGACGACGATCCTCTTCGACGTGTCGGTCGGGCTGCGGAAGGTAGCCGACGGGTCGAACGCCACGATCGATTTCACCCTGCCGGAACAGCCGTTCCTGGTCGGGTACGGCGACGACATCCCGGCCACGCCGACGCACTGGACGGTCGGCGGGCGCGACGAGATTCCCTTCGCGATCCCGATCGACGGCACCATCCGGACGATCGAGATCCCGCACCTGGGCGACGTTCTGCGCGACGCGGACGAGGAGACGATCCGGCTGAGCGTCGTCGGGCCGGATGGACAGGTCGCCTCGGCGAGCATCACCGACGATTTCAACCGCGACGCCGACCCGCTGGGCCAGCCGCGCCTCGTGGAGCTGGACCCGCCGCTGGAGGTGCGCCGCCTGGACGCGAGCGGCAGCCGCCAGATGGCGACGCTGGTCGTCGAGGCGCTCGACCCGGTGTACACGTCCGGGCCGGTCGTGGCGTGGGAAGGCGACTGGGACGACCCGGTGCCGTGGCCGGTGTGCGCCATCCCCGACGACGTGATCTACCGCGACGATCTGCCGTCCGGCCTGTCGTCGTGGGACTGCGCGGCGGTGAGCGTCTACGGCGGCTATTACCAGGGCATCAAGCTGTGGATGTCCCTGGAGGATAACCAGCAGAAGCGCGACGCGATGATCAACGCGCTCGACCAGGCGGATTACCTGGTGATCACCAGCAACCGCTTCTACGATTCGCTGTCGCGAATGCCGATGCGCTGGCCGATGACGCTGGCGTATTACGACGCGCTGTTCGATGGGCGGCTGGGCTACGAGCTGGTGAAAGTGTTCGAGTCGCCGCCGAGCCTGGGGCCGATCACGATCCGCGATCAGGCGCTGCCCACCGACGACCTGCCGGGCTGGGTGAACGAGCACTGGGAAGCCGAAGAGGCGTTTCACGTCTACGATCACCCGGCGGTGCTGGTCTTCGCCAAGACGGATGCCTACAGCCACGACAACACGGCGGCGATCCTGGACAGCGTCTCGATCCGCCCGGTGAGCGCCGCCAACGCCGGGTACGTGGTCGATCCGGAGCCGGTGGGCGTGGTGCCGTGGGGGGCCAAACAGGCATCCGAGGCGCCGACGCTGATCGAGTTCCCCGACGACAAGTGGGCCACTCAGCGCGAGGGCGGCACGTGGTCGCGCCTGTTCGACCTGGACGCGCTGGTCAACCGGAGCGAGGTCGCCGCCGTGATCGTGTGGTGGGCGCTGATCGTGATCGCGGGCTGGCTGGCGTGGCCGCTGCTGTTCGTGGCGTTTCCCGCCCTGCCGGACCGCGCCTATCCGCTCGCCAAGACCGCCGCCTGGCTCATCGTGGCGTGGGTCGCGTGGGTGGGCGGCACGCTGGGGGTGGCGAGCTGGTCGCGGACCGGCATCGCGATCATCCTGCTGGCGCTCGCCGCGCTGAGCGGGCTGTTGCTGTGGCGGCGGCGGGCCGATTGGTGGCTGAACGTGCGGCGCGGCTGGCGCTATATGCTGGCGCTCGAAGGGCTGGCGGCGCTGCTGTTCGCCTTCTTCCTGTGGGTGCGGCTGGGCAATCCGGACCTGTGGCACAACGCCTTCGGCGGCGAAAAGCCGATGGATTTCGCCTATTTCAACGCGGTGCTGCGCAGCACGATCTTCCCGCCGATCGATCCGTGGTATGCCGGCGGCTACATGAACTACTACTATTTCGGGTACGTGATCGTCGGCGCGCCGGTGAAGCTGCTGGGGATTCAGCCGTCGGTGGCGTACAACCTGATCATCCCCGCGCTCTACGCCATGACCGGCACCGCTGTGTTCAGCATCGCTTACAACTGGGTGGCGGCGCGGCGGGACGGCGTCGATGTCGTGCCGCGCCCCGAACGGCGCGACGAGTTCCTCCCGGCGCCCGAAACGGGCGAGCCGGCAGCGGATGGTGACACGCAGCCCGTCGCGATCGCAGCCGAGCTACTTGCGCCGGTCGTTCGCGGCGAGCCGCGCGCGCCGAAGGGGAACCCCTGGCTGGCGGGGCTGGCCGCGCTGGTGCTGGCGATGGTGCTGGGCAACCTGGGCACCGTGCACGTGATCGTGACCAACGTCGCGGCCATGCCCGGCGAGAATGGCGCGCCGCGCTATACCAAGCCGCCGCTGTTTTCGCAGGTGCGGCAGCAGGAGATCGAGCCGCGGCGCACCGAGATCTACGACCGGTTCTACGCCGAGGCGGTGGAGGATTTCCGCGACGAGCACGGCTACGCGCCGACCGACCTGGAGACGTTCGAGCTGGTGCGCGAGGCCCAGGAGCGCACCGACGCTTACATCGAGAGCTACATCAACCACCCGCCGCTGGTCCGGCTGTGGGAATACGAGCTGGGCAACCTGCGCCGGCAGGTAAGCGCGTTCGTCGCGGGGCTGGGCGACGTGCTGGGCGGCAAGCAGCTACCGATGGCGACGCACCGCTGGTATTGGGCGCCCACGCGGATTCTGGCCGAGCTGCCGAACAATGCCGGGGGCGGCGCCATTCTCGAAATGCCTTATTTCACCTTCCTCTACGGCGACCTGCACGCCCACTTGATCGCCATGCCGGTCACGCTGCTGGCGCTGGCGTGGCTGTTGGCCGAGATCCTGGGGGCGGGGCGGCGGCTGAGGACGTGGTGGGAAGCCGGGCTGGCGCTGGGGATCGGCGCGCTGGCGGTGGGTCTGCTGCGCCCGACCAATTCCTGGGACTGGATCACGTACCTGCTGCTGGGCGCTGCCGGCCTGACGTACGTCGCGTGGCTCGGCGCGGTCCGTGCGCCGGGCGAGCGCCGCGCGTCGCCCCTGGCGGACCGGCTGTGGGACCTGCTGCGGCCCAGTCGCGCCCGCGAGTGGTGGGTGCTGGTGGGCGTGGTCCCGCTGGCGGTGGGTGCGCGGATCGCCTTCTACCTGCTGCAGCAGATGCAGGCCGACCAGCAGACGCGGCGCGGGCTGCGCCTGGGCGAAGAACTGATCGATCCGTCGCTGACGGCGGGCAGCATCGTGCTGTGGGTCCTGGGCGCGCTGGCGCTGGTGGGGATGATCTACGTCGCGCTGTTGATCGCGCTGCGGGCGGGCATCGACCGGCGGCTGCTGGTGGACTGGACCGGGCGCGTCGTCCTGTTCGTGGGGCTGACGTTCGTCGTCGCGCTGCCGTTCACTGCCTATTTCGCCACGGCGTACAACTCGGTCAAACCGTGGGAAGGCCAGGCCACGCCGCTGTGGGTCTACCTGTACGTGCACGGGCTGTTCCTGTTCATCGCAGTGTCGTTCCTGGTGTGGCAGTCGGCGCGCTGGCTGCGGTACACCGCCGTGCGGCAGCTCCAGGGGCTGGCCGTGCCGGTGCTGGTGGTGCTGGGCGGGATGGCGATCGTCCTCGCCGGGTCGATCGTCTACGGCGTGCGCGAGGTCCCGGCGGCGCAGGTGGCCGTGCCGCTGATCGCCTGGGCGGCGCTGCTGTTCTTCCTGCCGCGCCAGAACGCGCTGCTGCGGGCGGTCTACGCGCTGATCGTGCTGGCGCTGGCGATCACGATCGGCGTCGAGGTCGTCGTGCTGGATGGCGACATCGGGCGGCAGAACACGGTGTTCAAGTTCTACCTGCAGGTGTGGTTCCTGCTGAGCGTGGTGGGCGGCGTGGCGCTGGCGTGGATGCTGCGCACGGCGGGCCAATGGAAGGTCGGCGTGCGGATCGCGTGGCAGACCGGGCTGATGATCCTGGTGGCGGCGGCGCTGCTGTACCCGCTGCTGGCGACGCAGGCGCGCTTTCTCGATCGCTTCAACAGGGACGAGACGCCGCGCACGCTGGACGGCATGGCCTACATGAAACACGCGATCCACGGCGAGCATGGCGTGTGGTTCAGCCTGGAGAGCGATTACCACCTGATCCGCTGGCTGCAGGACAACGTCGAAGGCACGCCGGTGGTGATGGAGGCGCACCTCTACCCGTCGGAATACCATTGGGGCGGGCGGATCAGCATTTACACCGGCCTGCCGACCATGCTGGGCTGGACGTTCCACCAGCGCCAGCAGCACACGCTGCCGAATATGGACGTGCTGGTGCAGACGCGCGAGAATAACTCGGCGGCGTTTTACGCGCTCGACGGCGAGGCTGGGATCGAGGCGGTGCTGGGGCTGATCCGGCATTACGACATCGAATATATCGTCGTGGGCATTCTGGAGCGCGTTTTCTACGACGACATTGAGTTGAACCCGGACACCGGCAAGCTGTCCGCCGGGCACGCGGCGGGGTTGGCGAAATTCGAGACGATGGTCGGGCGCGGGCTGCTGGAGGTGGTCTACGAGGCGCCGGTGTGCCTGGACACGAGCGCCGGCGACATTGAGGCATGTCCGGCGGAGAGCGTGTATATGGATCGGGTTTACCGGGTCGTCCCCGGCGCGGCGACTGAGGCGGCCTCCGCGCGCGCGGATGGCTGACTGGACGGCGGATAGGCGCTGATGGATTGGTCGTTGGTTGTGGACTGGTTGGGCCGCGAAGGCGGCAACGTGCTGAGCTGGTGGCTGCTGGTCACGCTGGCCGGCGCGGCGGCGTGGCCGCTGGTGTATCGCGTCCTGGGCGGCCTGCCCGATCGCGGTTACACGCTGGCGCGGGCGGCGGGCGTCATGCTGACCGGGTTCGTCTTCTGGTTCCTGGCGAGTCTGGGCCTGCTGCACAACACGCCGGGCGGCATGGTCTTCGCCTGGATCGCCGTGCTGGCGGTGGGGCTGGTGGCGTTCTTCCGCTGGGATGACCGCCCGCCGGTGCGCGCCTGGGCGCGCGAGAACCTGTGGCTGATCGTCATCACCGAGGCGCTGTTCCTGCTGCTGCTGTTCGGCTGGGCGGCGTATCGCGCTCACAACCCGGAGATGCAAAGTACCGAAAAGCCGATGGAGATCATGTTCCTCAACGGCATCCGCAGCAGCGAGGTGTTTCCGCCGCGCGACCCGTGGCTGAGCGGCTACGCGATCAGCTACTACTATTTCGGCTACGTGATCGCCGCCATGCTGGCCGACTTGAGCGGCGTGAGCAGCGGCGTGGCCTTCAACATCACCATCGCCATGACGTTCGCGCTGACCGGCACCGGCGCGCTGGGCGTGGTGTACAACATGGTGCGGTCACGCGGCCCGGCGGGGCGCTTCCGCGCGGGGAGCGTCCGGGCGGCGCTGGCGGCGGGCGCCCTGGGGCTGTGCTTCCTGGCGCTGATGGGCAACCTGGGCACGGCGCTGGTCGAGTTCCCCTATCGCGGGTATACGCCGGGGCTGGTGAACGCGGCCTATTTCGATTTCTGGGACGTGGAACGTCGCGCCGGGACGGTGCCGGTGATGGACGAGAACGGCGCGCTGATCGACGTCCCGGTTGATACCGACGGCGATTCGGTCCCCAACTGGGACGACGACCGGGTGCCGCTGGACGAGTGGGGCTTCTGGGACCTGGGCTGGCGGTACAGCCGCGTCGTGCACGACCGGGACCTGAACGGCGACCCGATCGGCGTCCAGCCGATCACCGAAGTTCCGAGTTTCAGTTTCGTGCTGTCCGATATTCACCCGCACGTGCTGGCGCTGCCGTTCGCCGTGCTGGCGCTGGGGCTGGCGCTCAATCTCGTGCTCGGCGGGCGCGCGCTGGCCCGCTACGAGTACCCGCTGTACGCGATCTGGGTCGGCGGCATGGTGTTCATGAACTCGTGGGACGCGATCTACCTGCCGCTGCTGGTCGGCGCGGAGGCGCTGCGGCGGTTGGTGCGCAGCGGCACCGGGACCTTGAACCGCGACGACCTGATCGGGATCGTCCGTTTTGCGGCGATCGTGGGCGGGCTGACGCTGGTCTTCTACCTGCCGTGGCTGATCAGCTTCACGTCGCAGGCGGGCGGCGTGCTGCCCAACGTGATCTACCCGACGCAGTGGCAGCAGTTCTTCCTGCAGTTCGGGACGTTCCTGGTCATCCTGCTCGTCTTCCTGATCGTCGAGATGCGCCGCGCCGGGCGGAGCTTTCACTGGCAGGCGGGCCTGCTGGGGCTGACGTTCGCCGCCTGCGCCGCGATCGTGGTGACGGCGGCGCTCGGCGTGTCGGTCTGGGGCCGGGACGACGTGCGCGGCGCGGTCTACGCCGTGGTGAATGGCTCCGGCGGGCTGGGCGAGATCGTGCCGGACGTGCTGGCTCGGCGGCTGTCCGGCCTGCCGAGCGAACTCGCGCTGCTGGTCATGATCTACCTGGTGGTTGGGCGGCTGTTCGCGCGCCCGGCAGTTCGCTCGGTGACCGAGGTCGACGTCGAGCAGCGCGAGATCCGCGAGGATGGCGTGGTCTGGGTGCGGGCGATCACCTACAGCCCGGCGACCGGGTTCGCGCTGCTGCTGGCCGGGGCGGGCGCCGTGCTGACCTTCGCGCCGGACTTCGTCTACCTGCGCGACAATTTCGCGGTGCGGATCAATACCGTTTTTAAGTTATACTACCAGGGCTGGCTGGTTTTCAGCCTGGCGAGCGCGTTTGCGGTGTGGTCTGTGCTGGCGGGCGGCCAGCCTGTCGCGGGCACGTCCCGGCGCGGGGCGGCGAGTCCGGCTCCGCTGTCCGCGCGCGTGCGGGCGGGCCGGGTGGCGTTCGGCGCGGTGGTCGCCGTGCTGTTCGTCGCGGGGATGGCCTATCCCGTCCTGGCGATGCGGGGGCGGGCGCTGGTCGATACCGGGCGGCTGCGCACCCAGAAACAGATCGCGGCCTGCGATTCGACCGCGGGCGAGATCTGCCCGGAACTGCCGCCGCTGACGCTGGACGGGGTGCCGCAGATGGTCAACAGCGAGGAGTACGCCGCGATCCAGTGCCTGCTGGACCTGGGGCCGGAGCGCGACGCCGTGCTGCTCGAAGCGCCGGGCGGGGCCTACGAGCCGCAGCGCTCGCGGTTCAGCGGGCTGACCGGCATCCCGACGCTGATCGGCTGGCAGAACCACGAGCGGCAGTGGCGCGGCGAGTCCTACCCGCGCGTGACCGACCATCGCCTGGAAAACGGCCAACCGCGCGACCGGGCGACCGACGTGGGGGAGATCTACACGACGCAGGACTGGGACCGCGCCTGGAGCCTGATCGACCGCTACGGGATCAATTATATCGTCGTGGGCTACGCCGAGCGCCAGATGGTCAACGAGCTGGCCGGCGGGGACGAGGGGTTGCAGCGCGAATACGCGATGGGGCTGGAGAAATTCGCCCAGGTGCTGCAGCCGGTGTGTGAGAGCGGCAGCGTGGCCGTGTACCGCGTGGCGCCGAATTGAACGACAGGATGAGTGATGAGCGCGAGCGTTAACGACATGCCGATCACGGCGGACGACCACGCCGCCGGCCCTGAGGAGCGGGCGCTTCCCGCGATCCACGCCTGGATCACGCTGGAAGTCGCGCTCTACGTGGCGCTGGCGGTGGCGTCGCTGGCGCTGCGGTTCGCGCAGCTCGATCACGCCCCGCTGAACGACGCCGAAGCCCGCGAGGCGCTGGCCGTGCTGCGCGCCATCGACCTGGACGTGCCCGGCGAGACTCTGGTCGCGCGCAGCCCGCTGACGCAGGCGCTGCACCTGTTCGGCTTCACTTTCCTGGGGCAGGGGGACTTCGCGGCCCGCTTCCCGGCGGCGCTGGGCGGCGTCCTGCTCACGCTGTCGCCGCTGCTGTGGCGGCGCTACGTGAACCCGCTGCCGTCGCTGGTGACCAGCCTGCTGCTGACGATCTCGCCGGTGGCGCTGCTCGCCGCGCGCACGTCCAGCCCGGTGGTGTGGACCATGCTGCTGGCGGTGGTCGGGCCGTGGCTGGTGCTGCGCTTCGTGGAGACGCGCGCGCCCGCCTGGGCGGTGGCGGCGACGGCGGCCTTCGCAACGATGGCGCTGCTCGTCGAGCCGGCGGGACTGCTGGCGCTGGCCGCGCTGGCCTTCGGCGTGTGGTTCGCCTGGATCACCGACGACGATCCGGAGACGGACATGGGCCGCGCCATCCGCGAGCTGTGGCGGGCGTGGCCGTGGGCGAACGGGGCGCTGGCCGCCGGGTTCGCCGTCCTGGTGATCGGGACCGGGTTTTTCTGGCTGCCGTCCGGCGTAACGGCGATCGGGCATCTGGTGTGGAACGGCGCCCAGGGCTTTCTGACGCGGCTGGAAGGCGCGCCGCTGGCCTTCCCGCTGTGGATCGCGCTGCGCTACGAGCCGGGGATCATGCTGGCCGGGCTGCTGGCGAGCTATCGCGCCGTGCGGGTCGGTGGGTTCTTCGAGCGGGCGCTGGCCGGGTGGGCGCTGGCTGGAGTCGTGTGGTCGCTGGTGTACACCGGCGCGGACGCGGCTTACGCGCTGTGGCTGACGCTGCCGCTCACGATCCTCGTCGGGCTGGCGATCGTCGGCTGGCTGGCCGAGCGCGCCGGGCTGGTGTGGCAGGTGCCGGGCTGGAGCGTCCCGCTGCACGGCGTGGTGACGTGTGCGCTGTGGATGGCGATCGGCGTGAGCGCGGTGCTGCTCGGCAAATTCCTGCTGGTCGATCTGCCCGCCGAGGTGACCGACCTGGGCGCGCTGGCGCGCAAGCTGCTGGAGGGTGTCTACAGCCGCAACTCGGCCCAGGGCGACGTGGTGACGATCCAGGGTGCGCCGGTGTTCGCGTTCATCCTGGGGAATATCCAGCTGCGGCTGCTGGTGACCGTGCTGGTGCTGCTGCTCAACGGCGTGCTGTTCTTCCTGGCGGGCAGCCTGTGGGGCGCGCGCGCCGCGTGGCGCGGGCTGGCGCTGGGCACGCTGGCTTACCTGCTGGTGTTCGGCTTCGGCCTGGGCGGGCGCGCGGCGTTCAAAGCCTACGACGACCCGCGCGAGCTGTGGTACGTGGACCCGGTGACGCACGATATGGACGAGCTGCGCGACACGCTGCAGGAGATGAGCCTGCGCGCGACAGGCACGCCGCACCTGATCGGCGTGACGGCCCAGGCGCCGGGGGATGGCGCGCTGGCCTGGGCGCTGCGCAGCTTCCCGAACACGGTGTTCGTGCGCGGCGTGGGGTCCGAGGTCAGCACGGCGGCGGTCGTCATGCCGGTGACCGTCCCTCAGCCGGCGATGGGCGCCGATTACGTGGGCAAAGACCTGATCCTGCGCCGGATGTGGGCGACGGACAGCCTCTCGTGGCGCGACGGGCTGATGTGGCTGTACCGGGGCGATTCGCGCCTCAAGCCGGTCCCATCCGAGCAGGTGATGTTGTGGGTTCGCAAGGATGTGTATGGCGTGCAGCAAGTGACTGAGGATTAGCGGGGGGCGGGGTGTAGAAATGAGCAACATGAACACACGAAACTCCCCGAACGGGGCACGGACCGCCAACGATCCGGATCTGCCGGAGCTGATCGAGCGGAGTCTGCGCGGCGAGCAGGCCGCCTTCGCGGCGCTGTACGAGCGCTACGCACCCAGCCTGTACCGGCTGGCGTACAGCGTGCTGCTGGTCGAACAGGACGCGGAAGACGTCCTGCAGGAGTCGATGGTCTACGCCTTCCGGAACCTGGACCGCTATGATCCGCAGCGCGGCGCCTTCCGGACGTGGCTGTACACGATCACGCTCAGCCGCTGCCGTAACGCCCGGCGGCGCAAGTGGCTGCCGACGGTGGCGCTGAGCAGCCTGTTGAACATCGGGATCGAGCCGCCCGCGCCGGTGGACGAGCTGCCCGAAACGCGGGCCGCGTGGCAGGACGTGCGCGAATCGCTGGCGCAGGCGCTGCACACGCTGTCGCCGCGGCTGCGCGAGGCGGTCGCGCTGCGCTACGGGCACGGGCTGACCTATCGCGAAATGGCGGAGATCATCGGGTGCCCGCAAAAGACCGCGGAGAGCCGCATCCGGCTGGCGCACGAACAACTCCGCGAGGCGATGAGCGCCGCCGATCGCGCCGCCCTGGAAGAACTGTGGAGTATTTGACGTCCGTGCTGGACGTGACTCGAGAATGACATGATGCGACGCCGTCACGTAACTCACCTTTTGACCCGATACGTCAGCGACCAGCTTCGCCCGGCCCAGCGCGCAGTGGTGATCAACCACGTGCGCACCTGCCCGGCGTGCCGCGCCGCGCTGGCCCGCGAAGAACGGCTGGCGGCGGACGTGCAGCGCGAATTCGCCCATTTCGGGCAGGCCAGCGCCGGCCAGCTCAGCCACGTGTGGATGGACGTGTGGGAGGAGATTGGCCCGGCGCGCGCCGCGCCGACGCGGCGGGGGCTGCCCCCGAACTGGCTGCCGGGCGTGAGCGTGGTGTTGGCGATGCTGGTCGTCATCGCGATTGCCGTGCCGCTGCTGGTCGAAAGCGGCATTCGCGCCGAAGCCGCGCCGCTCCAGCCGCGCCCGATCAGCACGGCGTCGCCCACACCCGGCGTCACGGATGATCCGCCCGCCTGGGGGATGGTCCTGGCCGCGAGCGATGCGGGGGCTCCGCGGGCGACGGTCGCGTTTGCGGTCGAGGTCGGCGCCAGCCCGGCGCCCATGCCCGAGGCGACCGTATCGCCCGAAGCGGGCCTGGGTGTCCCCGGCACGAACTGACCGGGGGCGGGCGAATGACGCTGGCGATCCGGGAGATGGCGCCGGACGACGTCCCGGCGGCGTGCGCGCTGCTGGGCCAGCTCACTGGGCAGCCCATGACGCCCGACGAGATGCGCGAACGCCTGGAGTGGGCGGCGCGCAGCCCGATCGACTGGCTGTACGTGGGCGAGACGGACGGCGCTGTGTGCGGGGTGCTGGGCTTTCGCCTGCGCGAGTGCCTGGAACGCGTGGGGCGCTATGGCGAGGTGTCGGTCATCGTGACCGGCGCGGAGTCCCGGCGGCGAGGAATTGGCCGCGCGCTGATGGCCTTCGCCGAAGACCTGGCGCGCGAGCACGGGTGTCTGGGCACGTGGCTGGTGAGCGGCTTCGGGCGCAAGGACGAGGCGCACAAATTCTACGAACAGCTAGGTTACACGGCGACGGGCTACCGTTTCGTGAAACTGTTTGATTGATGGGATAGTGATTGAATGGCGACACGCGAGCAGATCTATTCTCCCCCGGACTCACACGAACAGGCATTCACGCGCGTCCTGACGCGGGCCTACGCGCTCAACTGGGAAGCGATCGCCTACGCGGTGATCCTGGTCCTGGCGCTGGTCACGCGGTTTGCCGATCTCGGCACGCGGGTGATGAGCCACGACGAGAGCCTGCATACCTATTACTCGTGGCGGCTCACCGAGTTCGGGGAGTTCAGCCACACGCCGCTGATGCACGGCCCGCTGTTGTTCCACATGACGGCGCTGTCCTATTTCCTGTTCGGCGATACGGACTTCACCTCGCGCATTTACCCGGCGTTGTTGGGCGTGGGGATCGTCATGTTCCCGGCGTTGTTCCGGCGTTGGCTGGGGCACGTGGGCGCGGTGATCACGGCGGTCCTGCTGCTGATCTCGCCGCAGTTGCTGTATTACAGCCGCTACATCCGCCACGACATCCCGACGATCTTCTTCGCGCTGGTCGTTCTGTACGCCATGCTGCGCTATCTCGACAACGACCGGCCCCGGCGCGCGGCCTGGCTGTGGGTGTTGGCCGGGGCGCTGCTGGGGATGCTGGCCTCGAAGGAAGTCGCGTTCATCTACATCGCGCTGTTCGGCAGCTTCATGACGCTGTACTGGGTGATGCGGATGCTGCAGGATATCGGCGTGCAGCGGCGCCCGGCGTCGGATGGCGGCTGGCACGCCCCGCGGCTCCAGATGATCCTGGGCCACATCCTCTTATTCGGCCTGGCGGTCGTGATCGCGGTGCCGCTCGGCGAGTTCATCCGCTACGCGATCCGCGCCTCGCTGTGGGTGCCGGAGGGCTGGTGGTTCGACCTGCCGCTGTTCCTGGCGTTGTATCTGCCGCTGGCCGTGTCCGGTTTCGTCCGGGGCCGGATGGCCGGGGCGGGCCAGTCTCGCAATGGGGCCGCGCTGGCGCTGATGCGGGGGCTGTCGAACGGCAAATCGGCGTTCATGATCATCGTGGCCGGGCTGGTCATTGGCGTGCTGGTGTCGCTGTTGATCGTGTGCGTGCTGGACGTCATCAAGCCGGACACGGTCTGGACGACGCGCTCGGTCATGAGCGAATACGACCAGACGTACGGGCCGAACGCCTCGAAGGAATACGCGATCTCGGTCCGGTTCGACAGCGCGATGTTCGTCCGGATGGTCACCTGGATCGGCGTGCCGGTGCTGCTGTTGCTGTTCGTCGTCTTCCTGACGGCGGTCTTCCGGTTCCCCGGCTACCTGCCGCTGCCCTGGCGCGAGATCCTGCTGGTGATCCTGATCGCGCTGGTGACGGTGAGCGTGCTGGTGCTGTTCGAGCGGCGCAGCTTCGTCGAAGAGGGGTCGGCCCAGCCCTTCGCCGCCGATCCGACCGCGACGGCCCACGCCGACGACGGCCAGTACGACAACACGCCAATCGTCGTGGCGTGGGTCCTGGGCACGCTGGCGACGCTCGTCGTGCTGGGCACACGCTACCTCACGCACTGGTGGGACTTCCTGAACCGCCAGCCGCTGTTCGACGTGCTGATCGTGATCGGGACGCTGATCTTGCCCTGGCTGGCGGCGTTCCCGCTCTATTGGGCGGGCTACAACCTTGAGGACTACAACCCGAACTCGGTCGCCGGACGCGACACGTTGGAAGCCACGCTGCCCGCGGTCGTGCCGTTCATCATGGTGTCGGCGGTGGTCGGGATCTCGTGGAACTGGAAGCGATGGCTGCCCGCGGCGGCGGTGTTCATCGGGCTGTTCGCGCTGTTTTTCACCACGGTGTTCAGCAACCAGTACGGCCTGGTCACCGGCATGATCGGCTCGCTGGGCTACTGGCTGGAGCAGCAAGGCGTCCGGCGGGGCAGCCAGCCGCAGTACTACTACGTGCTGACGCAGCTTCCCGTGTACGAGTTTCTGCCGCTGATCGGCGCGTCGCTGGCCGGAATCTTCGGCATGTCGTCGCTGTGGGGCTGGCGCCGCGAACGGGCGGAAGCGGTCCGGCGGGCGCGGCTGGCCGAAGCCTACGCCGCTGACGCGCCCGAGGACGATCCCGATGATGTGGCGAACGCGGCGGCGCTCGATCCGGACCCGGCAGTGATCGATGCCGGTGACGAGGTGATCGACGAGGAGGTCGAAGGCATCGAAGGCGAGGAAGCGCCCGACCGGCGGCGGCTGTTCGGCCTGCCCGCGCGGCTGGCGG
The DNA here is from genome assembly GCA_018432315.1 of Anaerolineae bacterium. Classification (GTDB taxonomy): domain Bacteria; phylum Chloroflexota; class Anaerolineae; order Aggregatilineales; family Aggregatilineaceae; genus LM3-B42. The sequence goes on along the minus strand of JAHDLB010000030.1, from coordinate 166,344 downwards.
CGCCCTACGACCCGGCAGAGGAGCGCGTCCATCGCACCCTGCACCCGGAATGGCTGGGCGAATTCCCGTTCGTGGCGCTGGTGGGATACTGGGCCGTGACGATTCTGCTGGCCCTGACGCTGGCGGGCGAAAAAATGCCCTGGCTGACCACGCACCTGACCGTCCCGCTGATCCTGGCCGCCGGGTGGTGGCTGGGCAAGGTCGTGACGGGCATCCGCTGGCGGGCGATGACGTCCGGCGATTGGCTGCTGCTGGTGGCGGCGTTCCCGCTGGCGTTCCTCGCGCTGGCGCAGGTCGTCACGATGACGCTGGGGACGGAGGGCCCGTTCCGGGGCCGCGAGATCGAAGACCTGGTCGCCAGCGGGAGCTGGCTGGCGGCGCTGCTGATCTTGCTGGGCGTGCTGTACGTCGTGGGCCGGTTCGGGCGGCGGATGGGCCTGGGGCAGTTGGGCCGGATGGCGATCGTCTCCGGCGCGGTGATGCTGAGCGTGCTGACGGCGCGCGCGGCGTACATGGCGAGCTTCGTCAATTACGACTACGCGACCGAATTCCTGGTGTATGCCCACGCCGGCCCGGCGATCAAGACCGTGCTGAACGAGATCGACCGCATCGCGACGATCACCAACGAAGGCGCGAACATGCGGATCGTGTTCGACGACGAGTCGTCGTGGCCGTACACGTGGTATTTCCGCGACTATCCCAACTACGGATTCCTGCGCGGCGAGGCGGGCAGCGTCGATCCGTCCTCGCTGGACGGCGCCAAGACGGTCGTCGTCGGCAGCAAGAAGGCCGGGGACGTGCGGCGCATCCTGGGCGACCGCTACTACGAATTCGGCTATATCCGGCTGTGGTGGCCGATGCAAGAGTACTTCAACCTGACGTATGATCGGGTGGCAAACGTCTTCAGCGTCGACCCGAGCAACATCGCGGCCAAGTATTATCGCCAGGGCATGTTCGATATCTGGTGGAATCGCGATTACAGCACCTACGGGCAGGCGATGTGTATCGAGGGCAAGCAGTCGCGCTGTGAGGACGAAGCCGCCTGGGGCCAGACCGAGAGCGAGCAGGACAGTTACCGGGCGGCCTGCGAGCGCGCCGTGGTGGCCGAGTGCAGTTCCGATACCCGGTTCGCCGTCAACAACTGGCCCGTGTCGGACCGGATGTACTTCTTCGTGGACAAGCAGATCGCGGCCCAGGTGTGGGACGCGGGAATCGGCGCGGCCACGGTGAACATCCGCGAGCCGGAGTATCCGGAAGACCAGGTGTACCAGGACGTCCAGGCCGAGGCGGTAGTCGGCCAGGATGTGGGCCTGAGCGGGCCGCGCGGCGTCGACGTCGGGCCGGACGGGCTGATCTACGTGACCGATGCGGACCTCAACCGGATCGTGGTGATGGACGCCGCCGGGACGCTCGTGCGAACCATCGGCGACGCGCCCGACAGCGGCGACGGACTCGCGCTGCTGCGCCAGCCGTGGGGCGTGGACGTCGCGCCGGACGGCACGGTCTACGTGGCCGACACGTGGAACAACCGGGTGGCGGTATTCGATCCGGAAGGCGAACTGCTGCGGGCCTGGGGCCACGAGGGGATCCCCTCGCAGGACTCGTCCCCGGACGCGTTCTGGGGCCCGCGCGACATCGCGCTGGGGCCGGACGGCAACGTGTACGTGGCCGACACCGGCGGCAAGCGGATCCGCGTGTACACGCCGGAAGGCGACTTCCTGCGCGACATCGGGGCCGGCGGATCGGGCACCGGCCAGCTCGACGAGCCGGTGGGGCTGGCGTTCAACCCGGTGACGGGCGAGCTGTACGTGGCCGAGGCGTGGAACAAGCGCGTCCAGGTGTTCGACCTGAACGGGCAGCCGCTGCGCGAGTGGCCGGTCAACATGTGGTTCCAGAACCGGCAGTCGTTCAACCGCCCATACATCGACTTCAGCCCGGACGGCACGCTGCTCTACGTGACCGACATGGACGACCGGCACCGCATCGTCGCCTATAACCTGGAAGGCACGCCGGTGCTCTCGTTCAACCAGCCGGACAATCTCGAAGCGGGCGAGCTGGGGCTGCGCTCGCCAGCCGGGCTGGCCGTCGACGAGACGGGGCGGATCTTCGTCGTGGATGCCGAGCAGGACCGGGTGTTCATCTTCCCGCCGCCGGAGCTCAGCGGCGACGTCCTCCCGCTGGCGCCGCAGGAGGGCAACGCCCTCCCGGACATGACGGCGGAAGCGACCGAAGAAGGAACCGAGATCGCCACCGAGGACGCAACAGAGATCGTCACCGAAGAAGCGACCGAGACGGTCACCGAGGCGGCGGCGGGATAAGCGATTGACACGGGCGTCGATCTCGCGTACTATGAGGGACATGAAACACATGATGTGCATTCCCGCCCCTAGCAGCGTCCATAGAAGGCCCGCCCGTCGAGGAAGGTCCGTCAGGTGACGTCTGCGTAGCGGCACTCGCAACGCGCAGCCAACCGGCGCTCGGATGATTTCCCGGCGCCGGTTTTTTGTTTGGATCAGGAGGGACCCAACCATGCGAATCTCGGAACTGTTCTCACGCACCCTGCGCGACGCCCCGGCGGATGCCGAGCTCGCCAGCCACCAACTCGCCATCCGGGCGGGGCTGGTGCGCCCCGTGGCGGCGGGGATTTACGCCATGCTGCCGCTCGGCTGGCGCGTGCTGCGCAAGATCGAGGCGATCCTGCGCGCGGAGATGGACGCCGCCGGGGGCCAGGAAATCCGGATGCCGGTCGTGCAGCCCGCCGAGATCTGGCAGGCGACCGGTCGCTGGGACTCGTTCGGGCCGGTCCTGCAGCGGTTCGCGTCGGATAACGGGCGCGAGTTCGCCCTGGGGCCGACGCACGAGGAGATCGTCGCGATGCTGGCCGCGCGCGAGATCGGCAGTTACAAGCACCTGCCGCAGCACGTCTACCAGATCCAGACCAAGTACCGCAACGAGCCGCGCGCGCGGGGCGGGCTGATCCGCCTGCGCGAGTTCACCATGAAGGACTCGTACACGCTGGACGTCGATTACGACGCGCTGGACCGCGCCTACGACCGGATCTACCAGGCGTATCACGCGATCTTCGAGCGGGCCGGGGTGCCGGTCGTGCCGGTGGAGGCCGACACCGGCGCGATGGGCGGGCGCACCAGCCACGAGTTCGTGCTGCGCCATCCCCAGGGCGAGGATGCCTTCGTGCAGTGTGACCGGTGCGGCTACGCGGCGAACGTCGAGGCGGCGGCGTTCACCATCGCCCAGGACGCGCCCGCACCGCCGGAGCCGGTGCAGAAGGTCGCCACGCCAGACTGCAAGACGATCCAGGCGGTCGCGGAGTTCATCGGCGTGCCGACCGCGCAGACGCTCAAGGCGGTGTTCTTCGTGGCCGAGCGTCAAGGCGAGCGGGACCAATTCGTTTTCGTCGTGATCCGCGGCGACCTGGAAGTGAACGAGGTCAAGCTGGCGAACGCGCTCGATGGGGCCGCGCTGCGCCCCGCCACCGACGACGAGATACGCGCGGTGGGCGCGGTGCCGGGCTACGCCAGCCCGATCGGCCTGGGCGATGCGGCGCTGGTCGTGGCCGACCGGTCGGCGCGGATGGGCGCGAATTTCGTCGCCGGGGCCAACGAGGACGGCTATCACCTGACCGGCGTGAACGTCCCGCGCGATTTCGAGCCGGACCTGGAGGTTGACATCGCGGAGGCGTTCGACGGCGCGACCTGCGGGCGCTGCGGGCAGGGGGCGCTGCGCGTCGAGCGGGCGATCGAGCTGGGCCACTGCTTCAAGCTGGGCACGCGCTACAGCGAGGCGGTGGGAGTCACCTACCTGGACGAGAACGGCGTCGCCCAGCCGGTGGTGATGGGCAGCTACGGGATCGGGCTGGAGCGGTTGATGGCCGCAATCATCGAGACGCACCACGACGAATGGGGCATTATCTGGCCGCGGAGCGTGGCCCCGTTCGACGTGCACCTGGTGACGCTCGGCAAGGCGCCGGAACACGTCGAGCTGGCGCAGCGGATCGCCGCGGACCTGGACGCCGCCGGCGTGGAAGTGCTGCTCGACGACCGGGCCGAGTCCGCAGGCGTGAAATTCGCCGACGCCGACCTGATCGGGCTGCCGCTGCGGATCACGGTCAGCAACAAGGCGCTGGAGCAAAACGGCGTCGAGGTCAAATGGCGGCAGTCGAAGGATCGGTTCGTCGTGCCGCTCGATGAGGCGGTGCACTGGACGGTCGAGCAGGTGAGGGCGGCGGGGGCGCCGCGCAGGTGACGCGCCGCCCAAACCCGCGCCAACGGCTCCCTGAATCCCGGCCCGCCTGAACGGGGGTTCGGGGAGTCTCCGCGCGGACATCCTGGCGCGCGCTAGCGATCGGCGCGGTCGTGGTCCCCGCTCGTGTCCTCGTAGTGGCGCGCGCCCCAGTTGCGGACGGTTCCCCGTTGGCCGGTGGTCTGCTTCAGGAAGTAGATTACGCCTGCGACGAGCAGCGCGGCGATGACTGCCAGAACGATGATCGTTTCAGCCGCCATGAGATTCCTCCCCGGTTGATTCTCGCAATTCGGTCACTGTCGCTGCTCTCAGTGTACACTACCTGCGGTGGAGGGTACAGGGCTGGCCCGCCGACGCGCCCCACAGCCGGAAAATCTCCCTTGCGCAGGGGACCGGAGCATGGTATACTTTGATTACCTAGTTGAAGACGCGAAGCGGAAAGTGGGCCCCCCCCACTTTTCGTTGTATATGGTCTAGTTTTCGCAGGTCGCATCGTCCCATCGACAGCATGATAGTCCAGTAGCAGGACAGAACAGAACAGAACCATGAAGAGTGACTTCACCCTGGCTTTTAACGAAATCGTGGAAACGCGTGCGCTGCCGCGCGAGGTGGTGCTCGAGGCCCTGTCGCAGGCCCTCGTATCCGCGTACCGGCGCGACACCAATATCTCGTCCAACCAGCACGTCGAGGCGATCATCGACCCGACGGGCGGCTCGCAGATTCTGCTCGAGAAGGAAGTCACCGAGACGGTCGAAAACGAGCAGACTGAAGTGGCGCTCGAAGTGGCGCGCCAGCATCATCCCGACGCGCAGCTTGGCGACACGGTGATGGTACCGGTCGAAACCACCCGGACGTTTGGGCGCATCGCCGCGCAGACGGCCAAGCAGGTGATTTTGCAGCGCATCCGCGAGGCCGAGCGCGAGTCGCTGTACGACGAATTCGTCGAGCGCGAGGGCGACCTGGTGACCGGGACCGTCCAGAGCGTTACCAGCGGCGCGATCACACTCAGCCTGGGGCGCGCCGAGGCCATCATGCCGCGCACGCAGCAGATCCCCGGCGAGCGCTATCGCCCGCACGACAAGGTGCGCGCGTACGTGGCCGAGGTCAAGAAGAACAGCCGCGGCCCGCAGATTGTGGTCAGCCGGGCGCACAAGAACATGCTGCGCCGCCTGCTGGAATACGAAGTGCCGGAAATCTACAACGGCCAGGTTGAGATCAAGAACATCGCGCGCGAGGCCGGTCACCGGTCGAAGGTGGCGGTGGCGGCGCTGCAAGAAGGCGTCGACCCGGTGGGCGCGTGCGTGGGGATGCGCGGTATCCGCATCCAAAACATCGTCAAAGAACTGAGCGACGAGAAAATCGACGTGATCGAGTGGAACGCCGATCCGGCGATCTTCATCGCCAAGGCGCTCAGCCCGGCGCGCGTCAGCGATATGCTGCTCGAAGAAGACCTGGACACGGGGCGGACTGCCACGGTCATCGTGCCGGACGACCAGCTTTCGCTGGCGATTGGCCGCGAGGGGCAGAACGCACGGCTGGCCGCCAAGCTGACCGGCTGGCGGATCGACATCAAGAGCGTGTCCGAGTCGGCTACCGAAGCGTTTGAGGTGCTCGACGAGCCACCGTTGGCCGCGCTACAAGAAGAAATGCCCGACGTGATCGCGGAAGTGTACCGCATCATGGAGAAGAAGGCGGCCAGCCGCCCGGTCCAGCCGGAGGAATTCCGCACGCTGACCGATTTCGTCAAGGTGGCGGAGCGCCGCTTGCTGGAGGTCCGCGAAGAGGCGCGGTCCGAGCGCCGGACGGTCATGGATCGGGTGCGGAATTTGGTGCCCGATCGGGCGTTCACGATGGAAATCGAAGAGCTCGAACTCGACGACGACATCAACCGCGCGCTGTCGCGCATCGAGAATGTGGGCGAGCTGATGGTCCGCCTGCTGTCCGAAGAGGACGTGCTGGAGCGGATGCTCAAGCAGGGCGGCGCGGGCGACGATGCGATGGATGCCATCCGGTATGCGCTCGACGACCTGGTGATTGCCCAGCGTGCGGCAGCCAAAGCGGCGGAGGAGGCCGAAGCGGCAGAGACAGCGCTCGCCGAAGAAGCGGAAGCGGCTGTCGAGGAGGCTGAGTTGGCTGAGCCGGCTGCTGCCGAGGCTGTCGAAGAGGCGGCTGAGGCGGGACCCGAACCGGAATTGGAAGCGGAGCCTGAGCCGGTCGCGGCTGCGGATGAGCTTGTGGTGAGCGAGGACGAACCCGTGCCGCCCGCCTTTGTGGAGCCGGAGCCTGAAGCCGAAGCGCCTGCCGGGGTGGACGAGACGCCGCACGATAAGCCGGCTCGCAAACCGCGCTTCACCGAGCCGGAAGAGGACTTGTTCGAGGACGGCGACCTCGACGACTCGACCAAGCGCCGGAAATCGAAGCGCAAACGCCGCCAGCTCGTGTTCGACGAGGAACGCGGCGAAGTGGTCGCCAAGCGCCGCCGCAAGGGCAGCCGCCAGCGCGGCGAATGGGACGACTTCATCGAATAACCTTGGGGCGAGATGAGCAGACAGGGCACACAGCCACAGCGGCGGCGGCATGTTCCCCAGCGGACCTGTGTTGTCTGCCGCACCACTGCCTCCAAGCGGTCTTTGACCCGGCTCGTCCGGACTCCGGATGCCGGTGTCCAGGTCGATCCGTCCGGCAAGCGCAGTGGCCGGGGTGCCTACTTGTGCGACCAACCAGCGTGTTGGGATCGTGCGCTAGAGACTGACGTGTTGGCGAAGGCGCTGCGCACGACACTCACCGAAGCAGATCGAGAACGTCTCCGGGCAGCCCGGCCAACACCGGAAGCCTGAATTCCTTATCATCGATAGTTTTCCCCAGACATTGGTACGGGGCGAGTCGCAGCGACTCCCTGCCGTGCTGATGTCTGGGGGAGACTGTTCACTCGCTCTTGGCCAGTCTGACGAAAGGAGGTTGGCGGTTCTGCCGGCAAAGTACGGGATTACCGCTGATTCTATGGCCCAACAAAAACAGATACTCGAAGTACCTGATTTCATAACTGTCCGCGAGCTCGCGGATTTGATGGATGCCAGCCCGATCGACGTGATGAAGGAACTCATCAGCAACGGGATCATGGCATCGATAAACCAGCAGATCGACTATGACACGGCGGCGATCGTCGTCGACGGCATGGGGTTCGAGGCGCGCCCAGTCAGCGCGCCGGAGACGGAGGCCGCCGAGGCGCAGGCCGATGTCCCCCAGTGGCGGCGCCTGTATGCCGATGAAGACCCGTCCTCGATGGTGCCGCGCCCGCCGGTGGTGACCGTGCTGGGCCACGTCGATCACGGCAAGACGTCGCTGCTGGACGTGATCCGCAAGACGCACGTCCAGGAAGGCGAAGCCGGGGGGATCACCCAGCACATCGGGGCCTACCAGGTAACGCTCGACGACCGCACGATCACGTTTCTCGACACGCCGGGACACGAGGCGTTCACCGCCATGCGCTCGCGTGGGGCGCAGGGAGCCGACATCGCCGTGCTGGTGGTGGCGGCGGACGATGGCGTGATGCCCACCACGCGCGAGGCGCTGGCCCACGCGCGGGCGGCGCGCGTGCCGATCGTCGTGGCGCTCAACAAGATCGACCGGCCCAACGCCAACCCGGACCGTGTCAAACAGCAGCTCGCCGACGTGGGACTGAAAACCGACGAGTGGGGCGGCGATACGCTGGTGGTGCCGGTGAGTGCCAAGACTGAAGAGGGCATCGATGACCTGCTGGAGGCGATCCTGCTGGTCGCCGACGAAACCGACATTCGTGCTAACCCACATCACACCGCTGCCGGGACCGTGCTGGAAGGCCGGATGGAATCTGGGCGCGGACCGGTGGCGACGCTGCTCGTGCAGAACGGCACGCTGCGCACCGGCGATATCGTGGTGGCGGGCGTGGCCTACGGGCGCATCAAGGGCATGTTCGATCCGCTGGGCAAGCAGGTGAAGGAAGCCGGGCCCTCGCGCCCGGTGACCGTGATGGGCCTCGACGAGCCGCCGCACGCGGGCGACATGTTCGAAGTGATCAAGGGAATCAAGGAAGCCCGCGTCATCGTGCAGGAGCGCCGCGACACGCGCCAGGCCGAAGAAGCGCGCCCGGCTGCCGGATTCTCGCTGGAGGACGTATTCGAGCGCTTCAAGGCCGGTGAGACGAAGGAACTCCTGATCATCGTCAAGGTGGACGTCGATGGGTCGCTGGAGCCGGTCGTTACGTCGATCGAGAATCTCGCGACCAGCGATCTCAAGGTTCGCGTGCTGCACGCCGACGTGGGCGAGATCACGGAGAACGACGTCAACCTGGCGAGCGCGTCCGACGCGGTGATCCTCGGCTTCAACGTCGAGGTCGACCCGATGGCGGCGCGTCTGGCCGAGGGCAAGGGCGTCGACGTTCGCACCTACGACATCATCTACAAGCTGATCGAGAGCGTGGAGCTGGCACTGCATGGTATGCTGGAGCCGGAATACGCCGACAAGGCGATCGGTGTGGCCGAAGTGCGCCGCGTGATCCGGGTGCCGCGGGTTGGCAACATCGCTGGGTCGTACATTCTGGAGGGCATCGCCCGGCGCAACGCCAAGGCACGCGTCGTGCGGAGTGGCAAGGTGCTGGCCGAGAACCTGGGCGTGAGCAGCCTCAAGCGCTTCGAGGACGACGTGCGCGAGGTCCGGACCGACTTCGAGTGCGGCATCCGCCTGGATGGGTTCAACGACTTCGAAGAGGGCGACCGCATCGAGTTCTACGTGCGCGAACGGGTGAACTGACGCGCACCGCGACGGCGACGGGTTACCAGCGCGTTTTCTCGGGCCAGGGGCGTTTCCTGGCCTGAGTGCTGTATGAGGGGGTATCATGCGCGTGTTGATCACCGGGGTGGTGGGAGGCATGGGGCGCTTGCTGGCCGAGCGCCTGCTGGCCGACCCCGGCGTCGAGTCCGTGACCGGGCTGGACGCGCGCGCGTGCTTTCCGCCGGTGCCCGGCATGGCCTTCGTGCGGGCCGACCTGCGCCAGCCGGAATGGACCGGGCTGCTGCGCGACACCGACGCCGTGATTCACCTGGCGGGCATGGGCTGGCCGCTGCCCTGGCGCCGGCGCGGGGGCGAGCAGGGGCGCATCGAGGGGACGAAGGCCCTCGTGCGGGCGCTCGCCGCGACTTCTGTCCCACGGCTGATCGCGGTCAACAGCGCGGCGTTATACGGCCCCCAGCCGCCCGGCGCGGTGCCGGAGACGGCGCCAGTGCAGGGCTACCGGAGCGGGGCGTATGCGCGGGCGCGGGCGCGAATCGAGGATATACTAGGAGTGATGCTCCCCGCGATCCCCGATATGGCGGTGGCCCGGCTGCGAACGGCGTGGCCGGTGGGGAGCAGCCAGCAGGCGCTGGTCCGGCATTTCGCGCAGGGGCCGGTGTTGGCGTGCGGATTGGAGCATCGCCGCCTGCCGGTCGTGCACGAGGCTGACCTCGTCGAGGCGATCGTGTTCGCGCTGCGCCACGGCCTGACGGGCGCCTACAACGTTGCGGCGGGGGCCGCGTTGACGTTCGGGGAGCTGGCCGCGCTTGTCGACCAGACGGGCGCCTGTGTTCCGCTGGCGTGGGTGACGCTGCGCGCGTGGTGGCGCTGGCGCTGGGGCGGGCAGCGTACGCCGCCCGGCTGGGTGCGATCGCTGTATCAGGGCCAGCCGCTGGCGACGGAGCGACTCCGTGCGGCGGGCTGGGAGCCACACGCCGGGCCGCGCGAGGCCGTTGGCGCGGCGCTGGAGGCGTTTCAGGCCGGTCTGTAATGGGATGGAGGTGGATAGACGATGACGATCAAACAGGAACGCGCCGCTCACTTGATTCACAACATCTTGAGCGAACTGCTGATGACCGAAGTGACCGATCCCGCGCTGGCGGGCGTGACCGTCACCGACGTGACCGTCGACCGCGAGATCGAGTATGCCGACGTGTACGTGCATGCCCTGGACGATCGCGACGCGGTGATGGCCGGGCTGGAGCGCGCCAACGGGTTTTTGCGGCGCGAGCTGGCGGTGAGGACCCGCTTCCGCAAGACGCCGGTGCTGCATTTTCATTGGGACGTGGCGCTAGAACACGGCGAGCGGATCGACGAGTTGCTGGACCAGTTGGAGATTCCCCCCGAGGAGGATCAGAGTTCGGATGACGATGGATTGGGATAAGGCTGCCAGCCTGGTGGCCGGAGCGCAGAGTATCGTCGTGCTGACGCACGTCGGGCCGGACGGCGACGCCATCGGCTCGATGTTGGGGCTGGCGCATGCCTTGCAGCACCAGGGCAAGGACGTGCTGACAGCGGTCGATGATGGCGTGCCGGGCGAGCTGGCATTTCTGCCGGGCGCGGACACCGTGCAGCCGGCGTTGAACGGCGTGGCGGCGGATCTGATCATCGCCGTGGATTGTGGGGATGAAGGGCGCATGGGCCAGGTGGGGCAGGTCGCCTTGCAAAGCGGCGCGCCGCTGATCAACCTGGACCATCACCGGACGAACACCCTGTTCGGGCAGGCCAACCTGGTCGATCTCGACACGGTGGCCGCGGCGGAAGGCGTGTTCGACTGGCTTCGCCGGATGGGGATCGAACTGGACCGAACGATCGCGTTCTGCCTGCTGACCGGGCTGGTGACCGATACGCTGTGCTTCCGCACGGACAACGTGACCAGCGAGACGCTCGGCAAGGCGCAGCAGTTGATGGCGTTCGGCGCGTCGCTGGCCGAGATCGTCCAGCGAACGGTGAATCGCCAGTCGTACGCCGCGCTGCGGCTGTGGGCCAAGGTGCTGCCGACCGTCCGGCTCGAAGATCACGTGATCTGGGCGGCGATCACCCAGGAGACGTTCCGCGCGGCGGCGTATCCGGGACACGACGACGCCGGGCTGGTGAGCATGCTCGCCCAAACCGAAGGCGCGCATATCTCGGCGGTGTTCAAGGAAAAGCCGGACGGCGCGATCGAGATCGGGTTCCGGGCGGTGCCGGGCTTCGATACCGCCGACGTGGCCGTGTCGTTGGGCGGCGGGGGGCACAAGCTGGCGTCCGGCGCCACCGTGCGCGAGCCGCTGGCGACGCTGGTCCCACGCGTGATCGAGCTGCTGAAAGATGCGGTCCGGCGCGGCAGGCCATTGGTGGAATGACGCATGGAAGCGTTTGGACTGTTGAACATCGACAAGCCCGCCGGGCCGACGAGTCACGACATCGTGGCGGCGGTGCGGCGCGGCACGCGCGTGAAAAAAGTGGGGCACGCCGGCACGCTCGACCCGATGGCGACCGGCGTGCTGGTGGTGTGCGTGGGGGCCGCCACGCGCCTGAGCCAGTACGCGATGGGATCGCGCAAGACGTACGTGGCGCGGGTGCGCTTCGGGATCGAAACCGACACCTACGACGCCGGCGGAACCGTCACGGCGCAGAGCGACGCGCCGCTCGAACGCGAGGCGGTCGAGGGCGCGCTGGGCGCGTTTCGCGGGGAGATCGAGCAGGTCCCGCCGATGTACAGCGCCATCAAGCAGGATGGGCACAAGCTCTACGATCTGGCGCGCGCCGGGCAGGAAGTCGAGCGTTCCGCGCGCCCGGTGACGATTTACCGCCTGGAGATGGCCGCCTGGGAGCCGCCCTTTGCCACGCTGCGCGTCGAGTGCTCGGCGGGGACGTACATTCGCAGCCTGGCGTACGACCTGGGCCGCGCCGTGGGAACGGGCGCGCACCTGGCCGCGCTCGAGCGGGCGGCCAGCGGGCCGTTCACCGTCGAGGATGCTGTGGCCTGGGACGATTTTCAGGCGGCGATGGCGTCGGACACGTGGCGCGACTACCTGCTGCCGCCCGATATGGCGCTGGCGGAGCATCCGCGCGTGGACCTCACCGCCGCTGAAGCCGAGGACATCCGGCACGGGCGGCTGATCCCGGTCGACGAGGCGCGCGAATTTGCGGGCGACCTGGCGCGGGCGTATGATCCGGCAGGCCGGTTTTTCGCAATCCTGGAACGGCGCGGCATCCGGTGGAAACCGCGCAAAGTATTGTTGCCTTGAGGACCATGTTTGCTATTGTCTAACCAGACTTTCTGCCTAACAAGGGAGCCGATCCGGTATGCAACATGTGTATTCATTGGCTGATGCGCATCCCGCCGGGCCGACGATCGTCGCCGTCGGGATGTTTGATGGTGTCCACCTGGGGCACCAGTATCTGTTGAAACGGCTGGTCGAAACCGCCAGGGCTCAGGGATGCGTGCCGGCGGTGCTCACCTTCTTTCCGCACCCGGACGTCGTGCTGGGGCGCGCGTCGGGCCGGTACTACCTGACGACGCCGGACCAACGTGCCGAAGCGCTTGGCCGCCTGGGGATCGAGTGGGTGATCTCGCACCCGTTCGATGACCGCGTCCGGCAGATCCGCGCGGCGGATTTTGTCGACCAGCTCCTGGCGCACCTGAACCTGCGCGAGCTGTGGGTGGGCCGCGATTTTGCCCTGGGGTACAAGCGCGAGGGGAACGTCGATTTTCTGCGCGAGCAGGGCGCGACGAAGGGTTTCACGCTGGAGGTGGTTGACCTGGTGACCAACGACGACAACGGCACGATTATCAACAGCAGCCGCATTCGCGCCGCGCTGGAGGCGGGCGACATCGAGCTGGCGAACCGCTGGCTGGGCCGCCCGTACCGGCTGAGCGGCACCGTCATCCACGGTGACGGGCGGGGCCGGACGATCGGGTTCCCGACCGCGAACATCGACGTGTGGGTGGAGCAGGTGCTGCCGCAGAACGGCGTCTATGCCGGGTGGGTGCACCTGGACGGCGAGACGTTCATGGCGGCGGCCAACGTGGGCAACCGCCCGACGTTCAACGGGAAGATCGTGCGGGCCGAGGCGCACATCCTCGATTTCGACCGCGACATTTACGGCGAAACGCTGGACTTCGACGTGATCGTTCGGCTGCGCCCCGAAGAAAAGTACAACGACATCGACGCGCTGATCGAGCAGATCGCGCGCGACGTGGAGAAAACGCGCGAGATCCTCTCGCGGCTGCCCACGCCGAAACGGTGAGAGCGTCCATCAGGGTGGCGGCGCCTGGGCGGCCAGCACCGCCTCCAGGATGAACGGCGCGAACAGCCGCCCCTCGGCGCCGAGGGCCTGCGCCTCGCCGGCGGTGAACCATTCCGCGGCGGCGATCTCGCTGGTGTCGATGCGCAGCGGGCCGTTGTCGCGCAGGCGGGCGAGGTAGATGTGGTGCGGGCGCATCCTGTGCGTGAAGGTGCCGAGGAAACGCACGATGTCGATCTCCGCGCCGAACTCCTCGCGCAGCTCGCGGCGCAGCGTCGCCTGGCGGCTGTCGTCGTCCGGATCGACGCGCCCGCCGGGCAGCGACCATTTCCCGTGGTTCTCCGGATTCAGGTAGTGGTGCTGGGTGAGCAGCACGCGGTCGCCGCGCTGGATGACGGCGCGGACGGTGGGCGTGTGGCCGAACGTCCGGCGGAAGACCTGCGTCGGGATGTTGGCCGAGTTGCGCGGGCCGGGCTCGGCGGGCCGGAAGCCGAACGTCGCGTAGAAGCGCCGCGCCGCCTCGCCCTCCGGGACTGACTCGGCGAAGGTCAGCAGGACCATCTCGCCGGGCGGCTCCACCAGCGCGAAGACGTGCCCGACCAGGGCGCTGCCCACGCCGCAGCGCTGCCAGCGGCGGGCGACGGCCAGCCAATCGATCTCGTACTGGGGAGGGCACTGCGAGAACAGCAGCCCGCCCATCAGCGGCGCGCCGGGCGGCCCGTCGTCCTCGCGCACGCAAAACGCCGTCTCGCGCGCGATGTTCTTCTCCAACGCCCGCACGAATCCGGGGTTGTCGACCAGCGGGCCGAACTGCGCCTCGACTTCGGCAGCCAGGGCCAGCCAGGCCGGGATGTCCTGCAGTTGAGCGATCTGGACGCGCATGGCAGCGTGACTCGATCTCAGCGCGGGATGCGATAGCCCAGGCGCCGCAGGGCGTTTTCGTCGCGCCGCCAGTTTTTCAGCACCTTGACCCACAGCTCCAGGTAGACGCGCGTTTCGAGGAACTTCTCGATCTCCTCGCGGGCTTCCTGGCTGATCGTCTTGAGCATCTTGCCGCCCTTGCCGATCACGATCCCCTTGTGCGAATCGCGCTCGACGTACACCGTGACGCTGATATAGGTCATGTCCTCACTGCGCTGCTTGAACTCGTTGACCTCGGTCGCAACGCCGTGCGGCACTTCCTGCTCCAGGTTCATCAGCACCTTCTCGCGCACGATCTCGGCGACGATGTTGCGCACGGTGATATCCGAGAGCTGGTCTTCCGGGTAATAGCGCGGGCCTTCGGGCAGCCGGGCGACCAGGTGCGCGAGCACCTCGTCGATCCCCTGGTCGTGCAGGGCGGCGGTGGGCAGGCCCTCGGCCACGGGCACCAGCGCGCGGTGCGCGTCCAGGTTGGCGGCGAGCTGGTCGGGGTCCGTCGCGAGGTCGGTTTTGTTGAGCGCGATGATGACCGGCGTTACGTCCTGCGCCTTGTGGATGAGGTTGGCGATGCTGCGGTCTTCGTGGGTGGGCGGCTCGCTGGCATCGACCACGAACAGGATCACGTCCGCATCGCGCAGGGCATCGACCGCGACCGACACCATGAACTCGCCGAGCGGCGTGCGCGGGTTGTGAATGCCCGGCGTGTCCACGAACACAATCTGCACGTCGGGGCGGGTGTAGATCCCCAGTTGGCGCAGGCGGGTCGTCTGCGGCTTGGGGCTGACGATGGCGATCTTCTCGCCCAGGATCGCGTTCATGATGGTCGATTTGCCCACGTTGGGCCGCCCGATCACGGCGACGAAGCCGCTCTTGTGGCCTTCGGGCAGCGCGTCCTCGTCGGGAAGCTGGGCGAGCAGGTCATCGGGTTGGTCGGTCATGGATTGTCCTCGCGAAAGGCACCAGCGCGGCGCTGGCTATACACCCAGTTTGAACGGGTTGAAATCGGTGTGGCGGTCGAAATAGTCCTCGTGCTCGGCGGCTTTGAGCGCGTTCACGATGCGGTACGTCAACGGGGTCAGCAGCGCCTCGAAACCCACCTTGAGGATGTAGTTGGTCACGATCAGCGACAGCAGAATCTCCGGCGGGAAGACGCCGAGCGCCGTCGCGATCAGCATGAAGACGGTCGTGTCGACGGCCTGCCCGACCAGCGTGCTGCCGATGGTGCGCGTCCACAGCCAGCGGCCCCCGGTCCAGACCTTCATCCGCGCCAGGACGTAGCTGTTGGAGAACTCGCCCATGAAATAGGCCACCAGGCTGGCGACGATCAGCCCGCTGACGCCGCCGAGGATCGCGTCGTAGGCGTCCTGCCCGGCGTACTCGCGCCATTCGGCCTCGCCGGGCAGGACCCCGGCGACCCACACGAAAAGGCCCAGCAGCACGTTCGCGCCAAAGCCAACCCAGATCACGCGGCGCGAGCGCCGGTAGCCGTAGACCTCGGTCAGCACGTCGCCGAAGATGTAACTGATCGGGAAGACGAGCGTCCCTGCGTCGAACGCCAGATCGATCGGGCCGAGCGCCGTCTTGAGATCGACGATCTTGGCGCTGCTCAACAGGTTGCTGATCAGCAGGACCGTGACGAACAGCGCCATCACGAGATCGTAATAGCGGTAGGAGCGGGTGTCGCGTGCGTTCATGGGCGCTATTGTAGCATACAACCCGCCGCCAACGTAGAGCTAATGCGCCTCGACCAGCCCGGCCAGGCGGTCCACGTAGCTCGCCAGCACGCCGAACGTCGTCTCGACTGCCTCCGGCGTGCGCATATCGACCCCGGCCAGCTGGAGCGCGTCCAGCGGATAGCGGGAATCCCCGGCCTTGAGAAAGCTCAGGTAGTCCTCGACGGCGCCGGGCTTACCGTCCAGCACGCCCTGGGCCAGCGCGTGCGCCGCCGAAATGCCGGTCGCGTACTGGAACACGTAGAAGTTGGCGTACAGGTGGTTGAACGTCGCCCAGGTGATGCCGGTGCGCTCGCGGTCGACGTGCACCTCGCCGCCGTAGCCTTCCGCGAAGAGGTCGGCCATCAGCGCGATCAGGCTGTCGGCGCTCAGCCCTTCGCCGCGCTCGACCCGCTCGTGCATCTCCAGCTCGAAGCGCGCCAGCGTGGGCATGATGAAGAAATAGCGGTGGAAGTAGAACATCGCCTCTTCGATCACGGCGATCTGGAAGTCCGGGTCGGGCTGGGTGGCGAGCAGGTGCGCCCGGACCAGCGCCTGGTTGAAGTTGGACGCGACCTCGGCGACGAACAGCGAATAGTCGGAATAGACCATCGGCTGGTGCTGCCACGCCAGGTAGGAATGCATCGAGTGGCCGAGCTCGTGGGCGAGGGTGCTCAACGCATTGAGCGTGTCGTTGTAGCTCATCATGATGAAGGGGTGCGTGCCCTTCCACCCGCTGGAAAATGCGCCCTGGCGTTTGCCCTTGTTGGGGTAGATATCGACCCACCGTTCCTCGAGGCAGCCGCGCCGCAGCGCCGCCACGTAGTCCTCGCCCAGCGGCGCCAGCCCGTCGCTGATCCAATCCACGGCCTGGGGATAGGGAATGTGCGGCCTGTTGGCGGTCAGCGGCGCCCAGATGTCGTACGGGTGCAGCGTCTCGACGCCGAGCGCCCGGCGGCGGATGGCCCAATAGCGGTGCCACGTGGGCAGGTGCTGGCGAAAGGTGTCGATCAGGCGGTGGAACACGTCCGTCGGGATGTTGTACGGGAACAACGCCGACTCCAGCGCCGAGGCGTGGCGGCGCGCCCGCGCCATGAACACGTCCTGCTTGACGGTGGTCGCCAGATTGTTGGCGAACGTGTTCTTGAAGGACAGATACCCGTCCGTGTAGCTTTCCCAGGCGGTCTGGCGGCGCGTCCGGTCGTCGCTGAGCAGGTGGCTCAGCAGGTTGCCCTGCTCGACCGACAGCGTCTGCCCGTCGCGCGTGGTGGCCGGGCGAAACTGGATGTCCGCATTGGCGAGCAGGCTGGCGGTCTTGGCGACGCTGCTGAACGGGTCGGCCAGCATGCCGAGCACCTCTTCGACCTCCGCGGCGCGCACGTGGGCCTGCTTGCGGAAGACGTTGTCGAAGTAGTGCGCGTAGGGCGCGAGGCGCGGCTCGGATCGGAGCCACCCCGCGATGGTGTCCTGCCCGATGGCGAGGATCTCCGGCTCGGCGAAAGCGGCGGCAGCCAGGACCCGGCTGTAGGCGCCCATCGCCTGCCCGGCCATCGCGGCAGCATCCTGGTCGGCGGAATCGACCGCGCTCATCATGCTGGCATAGACCACGATCTTCCCGACGCGCCCGTACAGGGTTTCGTAGGCATCCAGAAAACCGGCGAGCGTGCCGGGACCGTCCGCCAGCCGGCCCTGGTACGCGGCACCCAGGCCCGGCAGGTCGGCCATCAGGGCCTTGTACTCGGCGTGCCAGTCGTCGACCGTCTGAAAGACGCTGGGCGCGTTCCACGTGTGTTCCGGCGCGATCGCGCTGCGCGGGGGGAGAGCCGTTTCGGACATGACCATCTCCTGTAATGTGTGCGGGTCCGCCAGGCGCGGGTCGCCTGGACGCGACCAGTATACCGCACGCGCGCCGCTACAGCCCCTGCTCGATCCGCCGGTCGTTGACGCGCTCCCACATGCGGCAGAAGCTGCACGCGCCGTCGTTGGTGGTGGGCTGGCCGCACGTCGGGCAGGTGCGGAGATCGAGCTGCTCGCGGACCTGGGCAAACAGGCCGTGCTGCTCGCGCGCCTTGAGGAAGCGCAGCACGTACTGGAGCTTGATGCCGGGGCTGGACTCTTCGAGCTGGTTGAGCAGCTCTTTGTAGCGGATGGTCGTGGCGCCGGTGGCGTGCGGGCATTCGTCGTACATGTACTCGATGCCGCGCACGATGGCGTAGGCGGCCATCTCGCGCTCGTAGAAGCGGAACAGCGGCTTCACCTTGCGCGCCAGCCCGGGGTGCGACGGCGGCAGGACCGGTCCCTGGCGCGAGAGGTAATCCACCGACCACACCATCGCGTTGCCGAACAACACGGCGGCCTCGTCGTCCAGGTTGTGGCCGGTCGCCAGCACGTCGTAGCCGTGCTCGCGCGCGACGCGGTTCATGATGTGGCGCTTGCTCAGCCCGCACACCGAGCACGGTTTCTCGCGCCCGCGCCGCGTCAGGCGGGCGGCATCGGGGATCGATGCACCGTAGATGCCCGCCACGTCGACGGTGTGCAGGGTGAGGTCCCCGCCGCGCGCCTCGATGAATTCCGTGATGTAGCGGTGCGACTCGTCGCTGTAGCTCAGGCCGCCATCGATGCCCAGCCCGATGTACAGCCCGTCGGCCCGGTAGCCGAGCGCGAGCAGGATGTCCCACAGGGCGAGGCTGTCCTTGCCGCCGCTGACCGCGACCAACACGCGCTCGTCGCGCGTGAACATGTTGTATTTTTCGATGAACCGCTCGGTTTGCTTGTGGACCCACTCGACGAAGTGCGGCCCACACAGCGCGAGCTTGTGCTGGCGCATGTTGACGACCGCTTTCGCGTCGCAGTGGCGGCACTTCATCAACGGGTGTTTGCCGCGCGCCACGATCAGCCTCCCGAAATGGTGGCGAGCAGCTTGACCCGGTCGCCCGCCTGCAGCACGACCTCGTCGGTGACCAGCTCGCCGTCTATCACGGCCAGCGTCGCTTCCGGGCTCAGCCCGCAGCGGGTGATCGCATCGCGGACGGTCATTCCCGGCGCGACGGTGAACGTCTTGCGGCGGTAGGTCAGGATCACCTCGTCTTCAGCCGGCGTCGAGCGCCTTTGTTGTTGTTCGACCATAGCACACCTCCCGACCGCGAGTATAACGAAAAAACGATCTTTATCATAATAATTCATTCATTCGAGCTCGACGTAGACGGCATCGCCTTCGACGACGACCGGCACGGTCGTCAGGGGCCGGGGCATCTCGCCGCGGTCAGCCAGCCGCCGGACCCACCGGGGCAGCGTGATCCCGCCCCGCTGGCGGACCCAGTCCAGGTTGTGCCCGGTGCAGAGGTCGAACTGGGACCGGTGGTGGGGGCAGGTGATGGTCGTGCCCTCCAGCGGGACCTCGCCGATTGGCAGCGCCATGTGCGAGCATTCGTCCAGTACGGCGCAGAAGGCGCCATCCTCCAGGCGCGCCACCAGGACGACCGTGCCGTGTGCGCCGACCTGGCGGATCTGGCCGCGGGGAAAATCGTCGATGGCGCCGATGGGTATCCGTCGGGTCATAGCGGCCTCCCGATCTGCGCCCGCGCTGTGCGTCGCGGGAAATCGAGCGCCCCGCTGGTCACGGGGCGCGCCAGTGCTCGAAACGGGGCCTATTCGGCGGCGACCTCCGGCAGCCCCTCCACGTCGCCGGACACGAGCTGGGTCAGGTCGGTGAACAACCAGGCGGCGGCGCCGTCTTCAGGCAGGGTGATGCGGTACCAGTCGCCCGCGACGTTCACGCCCTGGACGTACACCACCTGGCCGCTGTTGAGCGTGCCGACGATGCCGGTGTTGGTCGAGGGGCCTTCGCGCAGGTTGGCCGTGGCGGTGATCACGCGCACGACCACCGGCAGCACGCTCGCCACGTCAACCGGATCGGCGTCGCCGGGCTGCCAGTCGCTCACGCGCTCGCTCACGTCGGGCGTGTTGGTCAGGTTCTGGAGCAGGCCGGTGCGCAGCTCGTGCCGGAACAGGTCCCAGCTTTCGTTGGCCGGTTCGGGGCTGGTATCGCGCAGGTAGACGAGCTGGGTCTGGTCCGCGCTCCACAGCGGCTCGCGCTCGCTGACGACGGGCGTGAGGGTGATGTTGTGCGCGGTGTCGTTCGCGTTGCAGTCCGTCTCGTCGTAGATGCACGCGGCGGGCATGACGAACACGTCGGCAGTGTCGCCCTCCGTCGCGTAGGCGATCCACTGCCCATCGGGGCTCCAGTGGGGCGTCATGCCGGCGGCGACGAACGTCTCGGTGTCGGTGGCTGTGTCCAGCGCGCGCACCTCCCACCGGATGCCGGACGTGTCGGCGATGTAGCGGTTGTAGAGCAGGTACTGGCCCGTCGGGTCGTAGGTGACGCGCCCCAGGTCGCTCTCGAAATCGGTGATCTGGGTGGCGTCGCCGGTGTCCAGGTCGATCGTGTACAGGTTATAGCGGTTGAGGTTGCGGTTGGAATAGATCACGACGCGGTCGCCGTCTGGGTGCCAGTCTCCGGCGTAGTCCTGGTACGCGCCGTCGTTGGGCGCCAGCTCGGTGCTGGTGCCGGTGGCGAGATCGAACACGAACACGCTGGCCGTGCGCGCGGGATCGGGCTCGCCGTCTTCGTTGGTGGCGTGCCAGTCGGTCGGCGACGACCCGCCGCAGATGCGCGTATACAGAATCTGGCTTCCGTCCGGGCTCCACACGCCATCGCGCAGCCAGCAGCCGGAGTCCGCACTCTCGATCACGACCGTTCGCTCCGATCCGTCGGCGAGAAAGGTGACCAGGCCGGCATCATCCCCGACCAGGACCGCCCCAGGCGGGACCGAAAACGAGGGGGTGGAGCCCTCCTGGGCGATCGCCATGCCCGGCGCGGCCAGCACGGCGAAGATCAGCAGCAGGGAAAGGACGGGGCGCGGTCGCTGAAAAAGCGTAACCATAACGAAGCTCCTTCGCTCGGGTCCATATCACTAAACGGTGTGCGGTTAAGTTATGGCGCGTAAGGCGGGGAATGTCAAGTGCGCAGGACTACGGTTTGCCGACGCCAGCCGGCCTGTCAAATGATCCAAATCTTGTAGATAACTTGGCCGGATATCGGTATAATGGCCCAGGTTGCGGGGCAAATGGTGGCGCACTGCCGCCAATAGGTGATACCCGTCACCCGGTCGTGTGTGTTTTTTCACTGTCGTCGTTCGAAGTGCTTGGACATAATCCTCCAGGTTGCTCTGTGACAGTGTGGATTTTGTTCTGCCTATTAGCTAGGAGAGTCATGAATGGCACATAAGTGGGTCTATGCGTTTGAAGAAGGCAACGCAGACATGAAGAATTTGCTCGGCGGGAAGGGAGCCAACCTCGCCGAGATGACCCGGATCGGCATTCCGGTGCCGCCTGGTTTTATCGTGACCACCGAAGCCTGCATTGCCTACCAGAAAGAAGGCCAGTTCCCCGAGGGCATGTGGGACCAGGTGCTGGAATACCTCGACGCGCTGGGGCAGAAACTGGGCCGCAAATTCGCCGACGATGCCGACCCGCTGCTGGTGTCGGTCCGGTCGGGCGCGCGCGTCTCGATGCCCGGCATGATGGACACGATCCTGAACCTGGGCCTCACCCCGGCGGGCGTGCAGACGATGGGCGAGAAGTTCGGCGACATGCGTTTTGCGTGGGACCTGTACCGTCGCCTGGTCCAGATGTACAGCAAAGTCGTGCTCGACGTGCCCGGCGAGTTGTTCGAAGAAGTTATCGACGATGTGCGCAAAGAGCTGGGCGTCAAGACCGACGCGGGCATCACGGCTGAAGGCTGGGAGAAGTGCGCAGTCGAGTTCAAGAAGCTGGTCCAGAAGCACACCGGCTCGCCCTTCCCGGAGGACCCCCTCGACCAGTTGAAGCTGGGCGTCGAGGCCGTTTTCAAGAGCTGGAACGGCAAGCGCGCGGTCGATTACCGTAACAACTTCGGTATCCCTCACGATTGGGGCACCGCGGTCAACGTCCAGACGATGGTCTACGGCAACTTCGCGGACGGCGTCAGCGGCACCGGCGTGGCCTTCACCCGCAACCCGTCCACCGGCGAGAAGAAGTTCTACGGCGAATACCTGCTGAACGCCCAGGGCGAGGACGTCGTCTCTGGCTCGCGCACGCCGAGCAACGTCGCGCACCTGGCGGACGAGATTCCGCCGGCGTGGCAGGACCTGATGAAAGTCGCGGAGACGCTCGAGCAGCACTACCGCGAGATGCAGGATATCGAGTTCACGATCGAGAACGGCAAGCTGTGGATGCTCCAGACGCGCAGCGGCAAGCGCACCGCCGCCGCCATCGTCAAGATCGCGGTGGATATGGTCGACGAGGGCCTGATCACCAAAGAGGAAGCGGTCGCGCGCGTCAAAGCGTCGGACATCGACCAGCTTCTGCACCCGCGCTTCGACCTCGATGCCCTGGCCAAGACCCCGGTGCTGGCGCACGGTCTGAATGCGTCGCCCGGCGCGGCGGTCGGTAAGGTGTACTTCGACGCCG
Organism: Anaerolineae bacterium; assembly: GCA_018432315.1. Lineage (GTDB taxonomy): Bacteria > Chloroflexota > Anaerolineae > Aggregatilineales > Aggregatilineaceae > LM3-B42. The sequence continues at coordinate 143,899 of JAHDLB010000030.1, read as the reverse complement.
ACACTGCCGAAGCCAAGTCCAAGGAAGGCGAAGACGTGATCCTGGTCCGCCCGCTGACCGAGCCGGACGATGTGCACGGCATGCTGGCGGCGAAGGGTATTCTGACGCAGGAAGGCGGCGCGACCAGCCACGCGGCTGTGGTGGCCCGCCAGCTTGGTAAGCCGTGCGTGGCCGGCTGTGGCGACATCAACATCAACCTGAAGCAGCGCCTGTTCACCGTCGACAATGTGACGGTCAAGGAAGGCGACGTGATCTCGCTGAACGGCGCCAAGGGCGACGTTTACCTGGGCGAAATCCCCGTTGTCGTCCCGGCCTTCGACGAGCAGACCGAGCTGCAGGCGATCCTGGGCTGGGCCGACGACGTGCGCCGCCTGATGGTGTGGGCCAACGCCGACGATCCGGAGCAGGCGACCCGCGCCCGCAAGTACGGCGCGCAGGGCATCGGCCTGTGCCGCACCGAGCACATGTTCCTGGGCGAGCGCACGCAGCTCTTCCAGAACTACATCCTGGCCGAAGACGACGCGGCCAAGCAAGCCGCGCTGGACAAGATGCTGCCCGAGCAGCGCAGCGACTTCCACGGCATCTTCAAGGCGATGGACGGCCTGCCCGTCATCATCCGCCTGATCGACCCGCCGCTGCACGAGTTCCTGCCCAGCCGCGAGGAGCTGATGGTTGACGTGGCGCTCGGCAAGGAGCGCAACCAGGACGTTAGCGAGCAGGAGCGCCTGCTGCACAAGGCCACCGAGCTGGCCGAGTACAACCCGATGCTGGGCCTGCGCGGCGTTCGCCTGGGCGTGATGATGCCCGACGTCAACAAGATGCAGGTGCGCGCGATCATCGAGGCGGCCTGCGACGCGGCGAAGGAAGGCGTGGACGTTCACCCCGAGGTGATGATCCCGCTGACCGCGCACGTCAACGAGCTGAAGACGCTCCAGAAGCTGCTGGTGGACGAAGCCGAAGCCGTGATGGCCGAAAAGGGCCAGCGCGTGGACTACAAGTTCGGCACGATGATCGAGATCCCGCGCGCGGCGATCACCGCGGGCGAGGTGGCCGAGCTGGCCGAGTTCTTCAGCTATGGCACCAACGACCTGACGCAGATGACCTTTGGCATCAGCCGCGACGACGCCGAGCGCCACTTCCTGCTCCAGTACGTCGAAGACGGCATCCTGCCGGTCAATCCCTTCCAGACGATCGATCGCGACGGCGTGGGCGTGCTGATGGAGATGGGCGTCCGCGAAGGCCGCAAGACCCGCCCCGATCTCGAAGTGGGCATCTGCGGCGAGCACGGCGGCGACCCGGACAGCATCGAGTTCTGCCACATGATCGGCCTGAACTACGTGAGCTGCTCGCCGTTCCGCGTGCCGATTGCGCGGCTGGCGGCGGCGCACGCCGTCCTGCGCGAGCGCGGGTTCCAGGGTGTTGGCGATCTGGGCGCGAAAGCTCCCGCCAAGTAATCGCTCTGCACACTATGAGTTCACAGAGGGTCGCTCCGCCTGGGGCGGCCCTTTTGTTTTTCCTGCGTCTGGCTTTTGGTGCTATGATGAGGCCATGTCGTGACGCGCGGCGCAAGCCGCCAGCCGGCAACGCCGGAGTGAGGAGTCTACGATGGGTCTGATGCACGGGTTACCCAAGCGGGACGACGACGAGGCCGACCAGCCAGATCAGACTGACAAAGCGCCCGGGTTGCCAGGGCGGGAGCGAAAAGAGCCTGCTCAGCCGGAGCAGGCGCCCAGCCAGCAAAGCCAGGGTCCGGAGCAGTACGAGCAGATGTTCCAACAACAGCCGCCGCCGGCGTCTTCGAGCCCGCAGGGGTTCGCTGGGCTGTTTCAGTGGGTCCTGGGGCTGCTGCTCAATCGCTTCCTTCGGAACCGGCGATGAGGTGAGGTTGCACATACCAGCCTGCTCGCATTCGAGCGGGACGGGAGACACGATGAATAGAGGCACAGTCGAGATTCGCCGGTTCCGGTGGGCGGACCTGCCGGCACTGGTCGCCGTGACGAATCGCGCCGTGGTGGCGGACGGCGACGATCACACCACCACCGAGGACGAACTGCGCGACCGGTTCGAAGCACCCTACATGAATCCGGAGAGCAACTGCCTGGTCGCGGTCGTCGCGGGGCACACCGTCGCCGGGTACTGCACCGCCGAGTTGGATCCGCGTGTGGGCAAGGGGTGGGGCACGGGCTACGTCGATCCGGGCTACCGGCGGCAGGGGATCGGGACGCGCCTGCTGGCCGCCGCCGATGCGCGCCACGTGGAACGCGGCCAGGCCGAGGTGCCGCCCGAATTACCGCTGTCCTGCACGCGTTACTGCCGCGACACCAACGCCGGGGCGAGGGCGCTGCTGGCCCGGCACGGCTACGCGATCGTGCGCCGGTCGTGGTTCATGCACCGGGCGCTCGATGGCCCGGCGGAGGCGCAGCCCCTGCCGGACGGCGTGCGCTGGCGCCCGTTCGCGGTGGAGCGCGATGCGCGGGCGGTCTACGAGGCCGAACAGGACATCTTCCGCGACAACTGGGGTTACATGGACATTCCCTACGAGGTGTGGACGCATCTCCGCCTGGGTGAGGCGATCGACCCGGCGCTGTGGCTGGTGGCCGTCACTGGTGAGTCGATCGCCGGGCTGTGCCTGGCTCGCCCATGGGGGAGCGAGCGTCCGGGCGCGGCCTGGATCGATACCGTCGGCGTGCGCGAGGCGTGGCGCGGGCGCGGGCTGGCGCGCGCGATGCTGGCCGAGATGTTCGGGCGGCTGCGGGCCAGCGGCTTCGCCGAGGTCGAGTTGGAGGTCGACGCGGAGAACACCTCGAACGCCGTCGCGCTCTACGAGCGGGTGGGCATGAGCGCGCGCAAGACGTATCTCATCCACCACAAGACGTTCCGGCAGGGCGCGCCGGGCTAGGGAGATCGAAAACGGGGGAGTGCGAAGACTCCCCCGCCAGGAAGCGCTGAGCGGGAATCAGGGCGCTTTGGGCGCTGCCGCCTTGATGTCGGCGCTCATGTAATCCTCGAACTGCTCCATATACTTGGCGAAACGCTGGACCAGGTCGCGGGCGCGGGCGTCGTACGCGTCCGGGTTCTTCCACGTCGCGCGCGGGAACAGGACCTCGCTGGGCACGTTCGGCACGCTCTTGGGAATGGCGAAACCGAACACCGGATCGGTGACCGTCTCCACATCATCCAGGTCGCCGTGAAGCGCGGCGCGGACCATCGCGCGCGTGTAGGCCAGCTTCATGCGGCTGCCTTCGCCGAACGGGCCGCCGGTCCAGCCGGTGTTGACCATCCACAGCTTCGAATCATGCTGCTTGACCTTCTCGGCCAGCAGAGACGCGTAGACCGTCGGCTGGAGGGGCATGAACGGCGCGCCGAAGCACGTGCTGAAGGTGGCCTGCGGCTCGGTGATGCCCGCCTCGGTGCCCGCCACTTTGGCGGTGTATCCGGCCAGGAAGTGGTACTGCGCCTGGGCCGGGGTCAGCCGGGCGATGGGCGGCATGATGCCGAACGCGTCGGCGGTCAGGAAGATGATGTGATTGGGATGGCCGCCGACGCCGCCATAGTCGGCGTTCGGGATGTGCGTGATCGGGTAGGCGGCGCGGGTGTTCTCGGTGAAGGTCGCGTCGTCGAGGTCGATCCGCCGGCGCTGGGCGTCGATCTTGACGTTTTCCAGGATCGTGCCGAAGCGGCGGGTCGCTTCCCAAATCTCCGGCTCGCCGTCGCGCGACAGCCGGATCACCTTGGCGTAGCAGCCGCCCTCGAAGTTGAAGATGCCGTCGTCGCTCCAGCCGTGCTCGTCGTCGCCGATCAGGGTGCGCTCGGTGTCGTTGGAGAGGGTCGTCTTGCCGGTGCCGCTCAGGCCGAAGAACAGCGCCACGTCGTTGGGATCCTTCCCGTAGTTGGCCGAGCAGTGCATCGCCATGACGCCGCGCTTGGGCAGCAGGTAGTTCATGATGGTGAAGATCGACTTCTTGATCTCGCCCGCGTAGCGCGTCCCGCCGATGAGCACCATCTTCTTGGCGAAGTTCACCAGGATGAACGCGCCGGATGATGTCGGGTCTTCCTCCGGGCGGGCGTTCAGGTTCGGCGCGCTGATCACGACGAACTCCGGCACGTGGCGGCGGAGCTGTTCGGGATCGAAGATGCGCACGAACATATTGCGCGCGAACAGGCTGTGCCACGCCGTCTCGGTGATGATGCGCACCGGCAGCCGATAGTCCGGATCGGCGCCCGCGTAACAGTCCTGGACGAACACGCTGCGGTTCTGGAAGTAGGACATCATGCGGGTATACATGCGGTCGAACTCTGCTTCGGAGCAGTCCCGGTTGACGGTGCCCCACCAGATCTCGTCTTCGGACGACGGCTCGCGCACGATGAACTTGTCGTTGGGCGAGCGCCCGGTGTGGTCGCCGGTGCGGACGACCAGCGGACCCAGGTGGGCCAGGATGCCCTCGCGGTGGCGGATGGCCTGCTCGTAGAGGGCGGGCGTGGTCAAATTCCAGTATTCGCGCTCCAGATTCTCAAAACCGTGATTCTCCAAACCATAGGTGCTGTGATACTCTTCGCTCATGGCGACTCCCCTTTCCTCCCTGGAAGGCAGACAGGGAATACTCTTCGCGATAGGTAGACCCAAATCAGACGCTGCTTACACGTTATGAACCCTATGATTAGTGTAGCGGAAGCGGGGCGAATCGCCCACCCAAGCGTACTGTCTCAAGGCTCCCGAACATCATTTTGGTTTCAGCAATTGTGTGTGCATGCTCTGTCCATCGATTTCCATCGTAATACTATGCGCCTGGGAATCTGGTACGAGCGAAGCCTCGATCGCGCGATATTCGTGGTCGCTTATCGGCAAACTGCCATCTTCGTTAATGTACTCGTAAAGATAGACAATCTCGCAGATCAGGCCAATGCGATCGCATTTCAGCAGGGAAAATACCGTCCTTGAATCACCGCCTACGCCAACTTTCCACTCCGAGTCCAGCCGGAATACGTGATCGTCAAACCGTGCCGTGTCGTGATACCGATAATCTCCGAAGAACGTGAACGCGGTTATGGCACACATGCTCAAGTTGACCCAGACCAGCAAAACCAGACTGATTCCAGCGCTGAGGAGTGATGAACGAGTCGAGTTTTTTCCAGCGATCAATCGCAGAAACCACGCAGAGATTATGAGCAGACTGATGGGAACAAAACAAAATGCGAAGCTGAATGCATTGTAAAAGGTTGATCGTGCCCACCAAATAAAGGCGCCATCTACATAGAGGTATTGGAGATACGACAAAACAAGTGCGAACTGCGGCAACGCAATGACCAGGGGCCAGTGCCGTAGACGGGCATACGCGTGGTTCCTAAGCACCGACTTTATGAATGAGGCTTGTTCCACTGAACCTGCTCAATGTACACATCCTGGCGTGTTTTTTCTCTCACCTGTGCCGCCGCTGGGCTTCACCACGTTTCGCCCAGCGGCGCCTCGTCGAGGTGCGGCGTCCAGGCCACGCGCGCCAGCGCCCACGGCCCGGATCCGTCCGGGCGCTCGATGACCGTGATCGACGTGTTGAACAGGGTGGGGCGCTCGATCTGCCCGAACAGGCTCTCGATCAACATGCCCAGCGTGCCGCCGTGGCTGACCAGCGCGACCGTCTGCCCTGCGTGGCGGGCGGTGATGTCGTCGAACGCGGCGCGGGCGCGGGCCTTGAGCTGGTTCCGCGATTCGCCGTCGGGCGGCGGCGTGTCGTACCAGTCGGCGCGGTACGCGGCGTAGCGCTGGCCGTCCCAGGCTTCCGCTTCCTGGTGGGTCAGGCCCTGCCAGTTGCCGAGGTCCACCTCGCGCAGGCGCGGGTCGGGCTGCACCTCGATGCGGAGCGCGCCGCCGATGGCCTGGGCAGTCTGCATGGCGCGCTTGAGGTCGCTGCTGTAGATCGCGCGGATGGGGAGCGCGCGGGCGGCGAGGTACGCGCCCAATTGGCGGGCCTGGGCCAGCCCGGCCTCGTTCAGCGGGACGGGGGCGTGACCTTGCCAGCGCCCGGTCGCGTTCCAGGCCGTCTCGCCGTGTCGAATGCACAATACGCGGGTCGTCATGGGGCCTCCGTCGGTGAGAGTCAGCGCTCGTCGAAAACGCCGATTAGGTTGCGAAGCAGCTCGTCGGCGGATTTGACCGGGACGGCGCAGTCCAGCAGCAGGGCCATCCCCGCCTCGCGCGGGCGCGCGTGGGCCGCGCTCGACACGCGCAGGTGGTAGCGGTTGACGAGCGCGTAGCCGTGCTGGGTGACGATGTGCCCGCTCACGACGACGGTCTGCGGGACGGGCGCGCCCGCCGAGAACGCGCGCAGGTATTCCTGGCAGCCGGTGACGTACGCCGTCGGCGTCAGGCCATACTCGTTCTGCGTGAACAGCGCATCCCACAGGGCCGCGAACGCGGGGCTTTGCTGCGAGATCATGAAGCCGCGCAGCAGGTGCGGATAGCGCGGGTCGTCCGGGCCATCGACGGCCAGGAAGTGCCGCGCCAGCTCGTCGTAGGGCGCGCCGTGGATGCCCCCATACTGTCGGTAGAGCGGCGCGAGGTCCGGCGCCTGGGCCAGCGTGGCGTCCGCCTGGTCGAGCAGCGTCTGGTGATCGAAGTGGCGCAGCGTGTCGGCGTGGCGGATGGCGTCCAGCGCGGGCCCGGCGTGGGTCAGCATGACGCCCGCCGCCGTGCGGATGGCGAGCGGCAGCGACTTGAAGAAGCTCAGCACGCGGTCGCGGTGCTCGCCCAGCACGTTCTCGAAGCGCGAGGTGAACTCCATATCGCCCTTCGCCAGCGTGATACCGTAGATGTGCGGCATCTCGTGGTTGCCGAGCAGCATCATCACCGTGTCGGGGCCGAGTTCCTCTTGCAGCTTGATGACGCGCAGGATCATGGTCAGGCTGCCGTCGCGGTCGAGCGGGCCATAGCCGTGAATCAGGTCACCGAGGAAGATCAGGCGCTGCGCCTCGCCGCGCTCGCGCAGGGTGTGAAAGAGGTCCACGCAGCGGGCGAACGCGTCGAGATCGCCGTGCAGGTCGGTCACGACGAGCGCCGTCCCGTGCGTGAGGGTTACGAATCGGTCCGTCATGGACATCTATCAACCTGTTTGTATACAATAGAACTATCGGCCAGCCAGTATACCACAAACCGTGTGGCGCCTGGGCCGGCGACTTGCGTAATCTGGCCGTTTTGGCGAGAATGAATGATTTGAAGCCATACTATTTAGGACAAAGCTTTTTGGTTTCTCATGCATGCACCTGAGGGAGTCAACCGATGAAGACACCGATTCGCGTTGCAGTAACCGGCGGCGCAGGCCAGATTGGCTACAGCCTGTTGTTCCGTCTCGCCAACGGTGAGGCGTTCGGCCCGGACCAGCCGGTCATTTTGCAGATTCTGGAAATTCCCCAGGCCGCCGATGCGCTGCGCGGCGTGGTGATGGAGCTGGAGGACTGCGCCTATCCGCTGCTGAGCGATATCGTCGCCACCAGCGACCCGAACGTCGCGTTCGACGGCGCGAACTGGGCGATCCTGGTCGGCGGCAAGCCGCGCGGCAAGGGCATGGAACGCGCCGACGTGATCAAGGACAACGCGCCGATCTTCACCGAGCAGGGGCGCGCCATCAACGACCGCGCCGCGAGCGACGTCCGCGTGCTGGTCGTGGCGAACCCGTGCAACACCAACGCGCTGATCGCCCTCAAGAGCGCGCCGGACGTGCCGGCGGATCGCTGGATGGCGATGACCCGGCTCGACGAAAATCGCGCCAAGGCCCAGGTCGCCCAGAAGGCGGGCGTGCCGGTGACCGCCGTGCAGAGCCTGGTGGTGTGGGGCAACCACAGCCCGACGATGTACCCCGATTTCGAGAACGCGCGAATCAACGGCAAGGCCGCGCTGGACGTGATTCCGGACCGGACCTGGTTCGAAACCGAGTTCCTGAAGACGATCCAGCAGCGCGGCAAGGCGATCATCGACGCGCGCGGCAAGAGCAGCGCGGCGAGCGCCGCCAACGCGGTGGTCAACCACCTGCAGAGCATGGTGAACCCGACGCCGGAAGGCGAGCGCTTCAGCGCGGCCATCCTGTCGGACGGCAACGAGTTCGGCATTCCTGAGGGGCTGGTGTACTCGTTCCCCATGCGGACCAAAGCGGGCGGCACGGTCGAGGTGCTGCCGGTGGGCAGCCTGAGCGACTTCGCACGCGAGAAGCTGATGATTTCCGCGCGCGAGCTGGAAGAAGAGCGCGAGGCCGTAGCTGCACTCTTGAAATAGGGGCGGCTTGATGGTATGATTCGGGCATAAGCGGTGCGGCGTGAGGGAAGACTTACGCCGCTTGCTGATCTCGTGTCAGCCTGGATTCATCCTTCCCCCGTTGCTATTCTGAACGTTCGCGTACTCTAGGAGAAATCTGCGATTCGATGACGTATCCAGCTATTTCTCTGCCGGTCGAAAAACGGCGCAGGCGCCCCGGTTTCAAGGCACGCCTGGCAATCGCGCTCATTCTGCTGGCCCTGGCAGTGGCCCCGTCGCTGCAACTGGCGCCGACGGTGATCGAGCAGGGCCGCGACAGCGGCATTTTCGCGTACACCGGCAAAGTCATCGCCGAGGGTGGCCTCCCGTACCGGGACGCCTGGGACAACAAGCCGCCCGGCGTGTACTACATCGACGCGCTGGCGTTCTTGCTGTTCGGGGCCAATCGCTGGGCGATCTGGCTGATCGAGACGATCACCGTGTTCGTCACGGGCGGCGTGTTGTTCGCGCTGCTGGGCCAGGTATACGGCCAGCGCCGCATGGCCTGGATCGGGGCGGGCGCGTTCGCGCTGCTGGTGCGCCATCCGGGGCTGGTATCCGACACGAACTTCACCGAGGTCTACGCGCTGCTGCCCCAGATGATCTGCTTCTGGGCGGGGTACCAGTTCCTGCGCAGCCCGCGAAATCTGTCGGCGTTTGCGGTCGGGATCTCCGCCGGGCTGGCCTTCCTGACCAAGCAGACGACCATCGGTATGGCGGTCGCTTTCATCCCGGCGATCGTGCTCAGCCGCCACGAAATTGTGCACGCCAAACAGCGTTGGGCATGGCTGGGCGCGACGATTCTCGGCGGGCTGTCGAGCCTGGCCGGGGTGGCCGGGTACCTGTTGGTCAAGGGTGTGCTGGCCGACGCGGTCGATGCGACGTTCATCGCCCCAATGGCGTTTCACAACTGGGTGAGCCGCGAGCCGGTGTCGTTCGTCGATACGATCATCCACACGCTGACCGCCAGCACGGCGCCGGTCGTGATCGGGCCGCTGCTGCCGTTCCTGCTGATTGGCATCGTCGCGGCAGTGCGCCAGATCCTGCCCCGCCGCGCGCGACCGCGACGCGGGCTGACGTCGACGCAGACGCTCATGGTCTGGGCGGCGCTCACCTTCTTCGCCGACCTGATCGTCACCAACCCGACCAGCCGCGGCTACGGCCACTATTACGTGACCTTGCTGCCGTCGATGGTGATCCTGATCGTCTTCAGCGTGTCGGTCATCGTGGGCCGCGGGACGCCCACGCGCCTGCTGGGCCGGGTGGGGCGCGCGGCGCTGTGGCTGTACCTGTTCCTGGCGGTGGCGGGTGGCGCGATTGGCGGCACGATCTATCGCCTGTGGACGGTCGATTGGGACATCGCCGGGCCGGTGCGCAACAAGACCCTCACCGAGTACGTGATGGAGAACACCACGCCCGAAGACACGGTGCTGGTGTGGGGCGCGACGACGGCGATCAACTTCCAGTCCGACCGCAACAGCCCGATGCCCTATCACTACGGTTACCCGCTGATCGTGCCGGGCTATACGACCGAAGAGGAGATCTGGCAGATCGCGCGCGACCTGGAGATGAACCTGCCGACCCTGATTCTCGACAGCACCATGATCGACGGCGACCGCATCCCACCGCTGGACCCGGATCGCCGCCGCGAGTGGTGGGCGATGGGCGGGCGGCGCGACGTGGCGAACCTCGGCCCGATCTACCAGTTGGTCGCCAAATACTGCACCTTCGTGCAGGAGATCGAGCAGACGGCCATTTATCGCTGCCAGCCATAGCGCCCGGTTGGCGCCTGATTCGTTCGTACCCATCCAACCATGTAAAATCGCTGCCGCGGCGTGAGTCTGTCTCTCGCGCCGCGTTGTTATTGAGCCGGTCCTTTCCGGCGCCGGGGATGTTGGTGGCCGCTGGGCATACCTACACGCAGGACAACGAGAGTCCGTCATGAAGGAGCAGGTGCTGACGCTTCACCGCTTGCGCGTCCGGGCTGACCGGGGGACTGGGCAGGCGGCGCTGTGGCTCCTGGTGGGCGCGGCGTTGTTCGGCGTGGTGCTGTTCGCCTCGCTGCGGATGGCGCCCTCGATCGACAACCAGGGCCGCGATAACGCGATTTACGCCACCATCGGGCAGGTCATCCGGGATGGCGGCCTGCCGTACCGCGATGCGTGGGACAACAAAACGCCGGGCGCGTATTACCTCGACGCGCTGTTTTTGTGGGCGTTTGGGGGCGGCCAGTGGGCGCTGTGGATCGGCGAGCTGTTGACGATCTGGCTGACCGCGCTGGTGATGACCGGCCTGTTGTGGAACGTGACCCGGCGTGGGACCGTCGCTGCCGTGGGGGGGATTGCGTTCGCCCTGCTGGCGCGGCATCCCGGCTTCGCATCGGGCGGCAATTTCACCGAGAGTTTCGCCCTGCTGCCCCAGGTGTTGTGTCTGGCGCTGGGGGCGCGATTTCTGGCGCGGCCCGGCCTGCGGGCCGGTTTCGCGGTCGGGCTGGCGGCGAGCCTCGTTTTCCTGATCAAGCAGACCTCGGTTGGCGTGGCCCTGGCGTTCGTGCCGGCGCTGCTGCTTAGCGGCCACCCGGTGATTCGCGCGCCGCAGCGCTGGGCGTGGCTGGGCGCGATCGTTGCCGGTGGGGTGGTGGGCGTCGGGGCGGTGGCGGCGTATTTCGCCGCGCACGGCGTGCTGGGGCTGGCGCTGGACGCGACCCTCGTGCACCCGTTTGCCTATCACGCGTGGGCGAACGAGGAGCCCGCCCCGGTGTGGGCGTCCGTGATCGGCACGCTCACGGAGAGCCAGGTGATCCCGGCGTTGGGCCCGCTGGCTCCGCTGTTCGCGTTCGCGCTGGCGGACGTGGTCCGGCGCCGCCGCGCAGCCCTCACGACGGGCGCCCGCGAGAGCGCGGCTGTCGCGGTGATCGTCTGGGCGGCGGTCACGCTGCTGGTCGATCTGGTGCTGGTGAACGTCACCGGGCGCGAATACCGCCACTACTACATCACGCTGGCGGCCTCGGCGGCACTGCTGGCGTCGGCGGGCCTGGACGTGATCGTCCGGGGCGGGCTGCCCTGGCGGGGCGCACAGCGCGGTGGCGCGGGATGGGTGGCGGGTGCGGTGGCGTATACCCTGGTCGCTGCGGCGGCCCAGCCGGTGGGTGTGACGATCCGCGAGTTGTCCAACGCGGGGTGGCAGGTGCGCGAGCCGGCGCGCGAAACCTGGCTGTCCGACTACGTGGCGCGGCATACGGGACCGGACGACCGCGTGCTGGTGTGGGGCGCGCGCGCGCAGGTGAACTTCCAGACCGGGCGCATGAGCCCGGTCCGCTATCACTACAGCTATCCGCTGATCATTGATGGCTACACGACCGAGGCGCAGGTGCGGGACATGGTCGCGGCGCTGGAGGCGAATCCCCCGGCCCTGATTGTGGACACCGGCATGGTCGATGGGCCGTGGGTGCCGCCGATCGATCCCGCCGTGCGGCAGTTGTGGCGCGACGCGAATGACCGGCCCGCTATCGCCGCGCTGGAACCGTTCTTCGCCTACGTGACCGGTTCATGCCGGGTGCAGGACGTTCTGGGCCGGGTGATGGTCTACCGCTGCGCCGGGGTCGATCGTTTCGCGGCGGGGCTGCCCGGCGAGTTCTAGGCCCGGCGCCCGCCTTTGAGCGACTCTTGCAGCGCCTGCAGCCCGTCGAGATCGCCCCGCACGAGATAACCGGCCTGCTCCGGCCACGTGTCCGGCGCCAGCAGCCGCAGCCTGGCGGCTTCGAGGATCTCGCGCAGCAGGTCCGGCGCGGCCTGGGCGAGCGCGGCGTAGGTGCGGATGCCCGCGGCGTACAGCGCCTCTTGCGACTTGGGGCCGATGCCCTCGACGACGGTCAGATCGTCTTGCGCGCCCTCGCCAAGCAGCGCGCGCGCCTGTTCGGGCCAGCCATCGGCGGTGACCACGCGGGAGCCGTGCTCGTGCGCGGCGGCTTGCAGCGCCTCTGCCGGCGTCGACGCGACCTGCTCGTAAGTCGTGATCCCGGCAGCGGACAGCGCCTGGGCGGTCTTGGGGCCGATCCCCTCGATGCGGGTCAGGTCGTCCGCCCGGCCAGCGGTGGGCTTTGGCGCAGCTTCGGCTGTGGCGGCTTCCGCCCCGGCGACCGGCTCCGCTGCGGCCCTGGTGGGGAGCGGCTCGGCTTCAGCTTCCGGCGCGGGGGCAGCTTCGGGGGCTTCGATCGCGGCGGCTTCCGCCCCGGCGACCGGCTCCGCTGCGGCCCTGGTGGGGAGCGGCTCGGCTTCAGCTTCCGGCGCGGGAGCGGCTTCGGCGGCTTCGATCGCGGCGGCTTCCACCTCGGCGACCGGCTCCGCTGCCGCCTCGCCGTGGGCGTGCTCGCCCTGATTGGTGTATAGGGGCGTTTTCAGATCGTCGAATTCGGTCCAGGGCCGGACCAGGATCAACCAGGCGCCAATGCCCAGGATGGCGATCGCCAGCCCGACGATGAGCAGGCTGATGGTAATATCATCGTTGTCGACAATGTCTAACCCAAATAGAATGAGGGCGATGATCGCCAACAATATCCCCAGGCCGATCACCCAGGCCAGGGCTTGTTCGGTCGGTGTAAGTTTTTCGCGCACGTTCACGGTCCGCTTTCCTCCCGTTGATCCATACCATCCCTTATTGTGCCACAGGTGGGGCAATTGCCACAAGGAGACTGAAGCATGAAGCGAACGATAACAGGGCGGGTGCAGGCGGTGCTGGTCGCGCCCGATCGCGACGCAATCGAGGCGCAGCGCCAGCCAGCGATCACGCTCACCATGGCGGGCGTCGAAGGGGATCGCCACGCCGGGGTGACAATGCTCTCCGGAGGACGTACGCCGTACTATCCACGCGGCACCGAGATCCGGAATTCGCGGCAGGTGTCGCTGGTGTCGGTCGAAGAACTGGGCGCGGTGGCCGCGGCGATGCGCGTTCCGGCGATCGAGCCGGAATGGCTGGGCGCGAACGTGCTGCTGGAGGGGATTCCGTCGTTGAGCATCTTGCCGCCGTCGACGCGGCTGTTCTTCGAGAGCGGGGCGGTGCTGGTCGTGGAAGGGGAAAATGGCCCGTGCACGATTGCCGGCGCCGCAATCCAGGCGGCCTATCCGGAGGCGGAGGGGCTGACCCAGTTGTTCCCCAAGGCGGCCATCCACAAGCGCGGGATCGTCGCCTGGGTGGAGCGCCCCGGCGTCATCGTTCAGGGGGACAGCGCCCGGGCCGAGATTCCGGTCCTGATGCCCTATCCGGCGTGAGGGCTGGCTATGGCATATTGCCCGCGAATCGCTTAGAGTCTGAACAAGGAAAGGAGCCAAACATGGATCTTTTGACCGTGAGCGACCTGAACACGTTAATCGAGACGGAAGCCGAATGGTGTGTGTCGATCCTGATGCCCACCGTTCGCGCGGGCGCGGAGGTTCAGCAGAACCCGATCCGGTTCAAGAATTTGCTGCGATCGGCGGAAGAGCAGTTGGGCAAACTGGGGAAGCGGACGCCCGACATCGACAAACTGCTGCAGCCCGCCGTCGCCCTGCTCGACGATCCCGATTTCTGGCGGGGAGTCGGGGAGGGGCTGGCGGTGTACGTGGCACCAGAGCAGATGGTCACCTTCCGGCTGCCGCTCAGCTTCGAGGAGCAGGTTTCGGTGAAACCGCGCTTTCACGTCAAGCCGCTGCTTCCACTGTTGAGCGGTGACGGTCAGTTCTATGTGCTGGCGCTCAGCCAGAAGAACGTGCGGCTGCTGCAAGGCTCGCGCGACAGCGTGAGCGAGGTCAACCTGGAGGGCGTGCCCGAAAGCCTCGCCGAGGCGCTGGGGGCCGACCAGCCAGAGCGCCAGCTCCAGTTTCGCGCGGTGGGTTCCGGCGCGCCGGGCGGCGGCTCGCAAGGCCCGATCTATCACGGGCATGGCATGGGCGACGAAGACCTCAAGCAGGACATCCTGCGCTATTTTCACAAGGTGGACCGGGGACTGCGCGATCTCATCGCCGACAAGCAAATCCCGCTGGTGCTGGCGGGCGTCGATTACCTGCTGCCGATTTACCACGAGGCCAACACCTATCAACACCTGCTCGACGCCGGAATCACGGGCAACCCGGACACGCTGAGCGCGAAGGAACTCCACGCGAAAGCCTGGAAGCTGGTCAAGCCGGTGTTCGCCAAGGCCCAGGGCGAGCAGGCGGCGCAGTACGAAAAGCTCGCCGGGCGCGACGATCCGCGCGCGTCCAACAAGCTGAGCGATATCGTCCTGGCGGCGCATCGCGGGCGCGTGGCGACGCTCTTCGTCGAGTGGGGCGCGCGGGCGTGGGGCCGCTTCAACCCGAGGGACGACACCGTGCACGTCCATCCGGAGATGCAGCCGGGCGACCAGGACTTGCTCGACCTGGCGGTGACTTACACGTTCTCCAACAGCGGGCAGGTGTACGTCGTCGAGAAGGGGACGGTGCCGGGCGGCACGAGCATGGCGGCGATCTTCCGCTACTGAGGCCGGGCGCTTCTCACCCGAGAGCGTGATATACTGGTGGGCGCGGGGAAACCCGCGCTCTTTTCGTTCCGGCGAGCGTTCATTCGAGTGAGATGGAGTGGCGCGCATGGCGGCGATCCTGGTATCCGGCCTGATCAACATCGAGACGACCGTGCAGGTGGACGGCTTTCCAATCGCCTATACGCCGGTCCGGTACCCGTTTTTCGGCGTGAACGCGACCGTGTCGGGCGTGGGCTATAATGTGGCGAAGGCGCTGCACACCCTCGGCAGCCAGCCCCGCTTCCTGTCGCTGATCGGGCGGGACATGGGCGGGCGGCTGGTCTATGAGGCGCTGGAGCGGGACGGCCTGCCCGCGACGTTCATCGCGGCGGAACTGGAACAGACGCCGCGCTCGGCCATCCTCTACGACCCCGACGGGCGGCGCATGATCAACGTCGACCTGAAAGACGTCCAGGAGCGCGCGTACCCGCCCGCGTTGTTCGAGCAGGCGGCTCAGGGCGCGACGCTGGCCGCCCTGTGCAACGTCAATTTCTCGCGCCCGTTCCTGGCGATCATGCGGGCACGAGGCGTGCCGGTTGCCACCGACGTGCACGCTATCAGCGACCTGGAGTCGGAGTACGACCGCGATTTCATGGCGGCGGCGGATGTCTTGTTCATGAGCGACGAGCGCCTGCCGTGCGCGCCGGAAGCGTGGGTCCGCCGGTTGTGGGATCGCTATGGGACGCCGGTGGCCGTGGTGGGGTTGGGCGCGCAGGGGGCGCTGCTGGCCGTCAAAGCGGACGGCTTCATCGAGCGGGTCCCGGCGGCGGCGACCCGGCCCGTGGTGAACACGATTGGCGCGGGGGACGCGCTGTTCTCGTGCTTCGTGCACGTGTTCCACCAGACGGGCGACCCCTACGAGGCTATCCGCCGGGCGATGGTGTTCGCGTCCTACAAGATCGGCGCGACGGGCGCCGCCGAAGGGTTCCTCGACGGGCCGGGCCTGGACCGGCTGTGCGCCGATCTGGGCGTCTCGCGTCCGGAGTGACGCCGCCGCCTAGCCGTCGCTGACCGTGAAGGCCGGGTTGGCCGCTGAGAGCACATCGGCGTGAAGCTTGGCGCCGGGCACGTGCTCGCCCAGCAGCGCCTGCAGGTCGGCCAGCGCGGCGCGGACGTCGTGCTCGCCCCCGTCGTGATGCGCCTCGACAGTGATCAGCGCTTCGGTGGTCGACTCGCTGGCGGCGCTCTGCGCGCTCTGGCGCCAGCACCAGCGCCGGGCGCTGACCAGCCCGGTTTCGTCCACGAAGATCACCTCGCCGGGGGCCGGGTTCGCCACGTCGTCCGTTCCCAGGTCGGTGAAGCGCTCGTCACCGGCGGCGAACCGCACGGTGACCGTCCCGGTCGATTCGCGCCGGTCGAAGATCGCCACCGGCAGCGCGTAACGGATGCTGACCAGGTTGCCCAGGTCGACCAGCAGGTTGACGTTGGGGATGTCGCCTTTCTTGGTCAGGCGGCGCAGCAGGGCTTCGGCGGCGCTGCGGTACTGCGTGGGTTTGACGCCGAACGCGGAGAACGCCCGCCGCCATGCCGCCAGGCTGGGCAGGTCCGACAGCGGCGTGTCGCCGATGCGCTGGACCGTGGCGGCCTGTTCCGCCCGGTAGGCTTCGGCCAGGGCGGGCGGGGTGGGTCCATTGGTCAGGCCGCGCGCCAGGATCACCCCGCCGACGATGTCCGGATACTGCTCCAGCAGCGTGGGGTCATATCGAAACAGAATCATCACTCGTCCAGCCCGATCTGAATTTCGTCGCCTTCGACGCGGACCTCGAACCACTGCACCGGGACGACGGCGGGCAGGCGCGTGACCTTGCCGTTGCGGATGTCGAAGCGCGCGCCGTGACGCGGGCATTCGATCTCGTAGCCGTACAGCTCGCCGTCGGCCAGCGGGCCGTCGTCGTGGGTGCAGACGTCCTCGATTGCGTAGTACGTCCCGCCGACGTTGAAGACCGCGATCCACAGGTCATCGACGCCGAATACGTCGCGTTCGCCGGGACCGATCTCGCTCGTCTTGGCGACTGTTACGAAGCGTGGCACGATGATGTTCTCCTTTCGTCTGGATGAGAGTTATTGTGGCGGGTTGCGCCAGAACATGAAGTTGCTGAAACCCTCGCTGATCAGCCAGCCGGGAATGTCCATCAGCCCGGTGACGTCGAAGATCATCGACCAGAACTCGCTGCCGAGCGGGGTCCACAGGATGATGAAGATCAGCAGCAGGCCATACGTCCCAAGCTGGCGGAGCTGGTTCCGCGTGCGCGCGTCGAGAAACGGCTCCAGGATGCCGAACCCGTCCAGCGGGGGGATGGGCAGCAGGTTGAAGAAGACCGCCGTGATCTGGAGCATGGCGAGGAAGGCCACCGCCGACCACAGCATCGAATTCTCCCACAGCCCCGACGTTTCGACCGGCCACCCGGCCAGGTCGAACTCGATCACGTTCGTGTCGACCAGCCCCAACGCGAACGGCGCCGCCAGCACCAGCGCCAGCAGCAGGTTCGCCGCCGGGCCGGCAGCGGAGACAGCCGCGCCCCACCACTTGCTCCTCAGCCGGTGGCGCTCGATGTACACCGCGCCGCCCGGCAGGCCGATGCCGCCCAGCGCCAGGAACAGCAGCGGCAGGCCGATGCTCAGCATGGGGTGGGTGTATTTCAGCGGGTTGAACGACAGGTAGCCCTTGTCCTTGACGGTGTGATCGCCGCCCAGGTACGCGACGAACGCGTGGGCGAACTCGTGCAGCGTGACCGAGAAGACCCACCCGCCCAGGACGAGCACGAACGTGAACATCGAGTTGCCCGGCAGCACGAATGCCAGGTAGGCGATCAGCAGCGCCACGCCCAGGATGATCCAGTGGCGGTTGGTCTGGCGGGGCGCGTCGGCCTGCCGGGATTTTTGCCGCCTGGGGCGGAACGGGACGAGCACGATCTCCGCCTGTTCGCCGGGGGCGGACTCAGGCCGGTCCGGCGAGGGGAAGGACGGCGCGGGCTGTTTGGACGGGCTGGGATTGCCCCGCGCCCGCAGCTCGGCGCGCACGTCGTCCGCGGCGAAGGGCAGGCCGGTCAGCACCTCGTGCACCGCGCCGTCTGGCTCGCCCATCAGCCCCAGCAGCAGGTGCCCGCTGCCCAACGTCGAGTGGCCGAGCGCGGACGCTTCGCGGGCGGCGCGATCCATCGCCTCGCGGCCCTGGCGGCTGAAGTCGCGCACCTCGGCGGGCTCGGCACGGCGCATCCCCACCGAGGCGGCGGCGTCGTCGTACAGCGCGGTGGGATCGACCTCGTGGCGCGCCAGCAGGTCATGAACCGGGCCGGCGTCGTGGCGGAGCAGGCCCAACAGCAGGTGCTCGACGTCGACGTAATTGCCGTGCCGGTGGGCCGCTTCGTCTCTGGCATGTTCGATGACGACGCGCAGGTCGTCCGCCGTGTGGGTGGGTAATTGTCTGGTCACGGACTCCGGCTACTCCTCGCTTTCGTCGCCGGTCCAGGTGTGCAGACCGTAGGCGCCCGCCTTGAGCACCTTTAGCGACAGCAGCGCGCATTTGAGCCGGGTGGGACTGAGCTGGATTCCGAGCAGGTCGAGCAGGTCTTCCTTGTCGAAGTGCTTCAATTCGTCGAGCGTCTTGCCGATCATCTCCTCGCCGAGCATGGAAGCAGACGCCTGGCTGATCGTGCAGCCCTGGCCCTCCCAGGACACAGCTTTCACGCGCTCCTCGTCGTCGAGCTGGACGGTGAGGTGCAGATGATCGCCGCAGAACGGGTTATCGTCGGCATAGTCGATATCTGCCGGATCGAGCGGCGGGCCGAAATTGCGCGGGTTCTGCCCGTGGTCGATGATATTGTCGAGATACAGATCCATGGTTTTCCCTTAGAAACGGAACAGCTTGCGAGCATTGTAAATCGCTTCGACCAGCGCGTCCACATCTGCTTTCGTGTTGTAGACGTAGAAACTGGCGCGCGCGGTGGCTGGGACGCCCAGGTGTTGGTGCAGCGGCATCGCGCAGTGATGCCCGGCCCGGATCGCCACCCCCTCGGCGTCGAGAAGCTGGGCGACGTCGTGGGCGTGGATGTCCTTGAGGGTGAAGGTCGTGACGCCGTTGCGCCGGTCCGTGTCCGGCCCGTAGATCGTCAGGCCGGGCACCTCCGCCAGCCGGTCCATCGCGTATTCGACGATGATCCGTTCGTGGGCCAGGACGTTATCCATGCCCAGCGCGCCCAGGTAATCCACGGCGGCGCCCAGGCCGACCGCTTCGGCAATCGCGGGCGTGCCCGCCTCGAACTTGTGCGGCAGGTCGTTCCACTGGCTGCCTTCCAGCGTCACGCGGCGGATCATCTCGCCGCCGCCCATGTACGGCGGCATCGCTTCGAGGATGGCGCGCTTGCCGTAGAGAACGCCCAGGCCGGTCGGGCCGGCCATCTTGTGCGACGAGAACGCCAGGAAATCGACGTCCAGCGCCTGGACGTCGACCGCCAGGTGCGGCACGCTCTGGGCGCCGTCGATCATGAACAGCGCGCCGGCGGCGTGGGCGTCGCGGATCATCTCCGTGACCGGGTTCACCGTGCCGAGCACGTTGCTCACGTGCAGCACGCTCACCAGCTTCACGGGGTCGTCGCGCAGGAAGCCCGCGTAGGCGTCGAGATCGAGCTCGCCCGTGCCGGTGACGGGGATGTAGCGGATGGTGAATCCGCGCTCCGCCGCCAGAATCTGCCAGGGGACGATGTTGCTGTGGTGCTCCATCGCGCTCAACACGACGACGTCCCCCGGCCCCAGGTTGGCGCGGCCCCACGACCCGGCGACGAGGTTAACACTCTCGGTCGTGTTGCGCGTGAAGACGATCTCGCGGTGGGACCGGGCGTTGACGAACGCGCGGATCTTCTCGCGCGCGCCTTCGTAAGCATCCGTGGCCCGCTCGCTGAGGACGTGAATGCCGCGATGCACGTTGGCATGGTCGCGGGTGTAGTAGGCGGCCATGGCGTCGATGACCTGGCGCGGCTTCTGGCTGCTGGCCGCGGAATCGAGAAAGACCAACCGCTTGCCGGGGTGCGCTTCCTGGTCGAGGATGGGGAAGTCGGCCCGGATGCGGGCGATATCGAAAGGATAGGTGTTATGGTCGGTCATGGGTCCTAAATCGCCTTTGATAGCTGTGTGCAGCAGGTTACCCGATTATACCGGCTGCCTCGCGGGCGGGGCAGTAAGGTCCGGCAGCGAAATAGATTACATAAAGCAGATAATAAACTAAAAAACCGGGCCGCTAGCGACCCGGTTTCAGCGTCATACGCAACGCGCGCGCCCTACAACTCGCCAAGCAGCTTGCGCTCGACATAGGCCATCATCCGGTCGCGCACATTCTCGAACGGGATGCGATCCAGGACGGGCACGAAGAAGCCATCCACGACCAGTTTTTCAGCCTCGTGGCGCGGAATGCCGCGGCTCATCAGGTAATAGAGCATCTCTTCCTCGATCTGCCCGACCGCGGCGGCGTGCGTGCAGCGCACATCGTCCGCTTGAATTTCGAGGCCGGGGATGCTGTCCGCGCGCGCTTTCCTGCCGAGCAGCATGTTGCGGTTGGCCTGGAAGCCGTCCGTCTTCTGCGCGCCGGGCAGCGCCTTGATCATGCCCTGCCACACGCTGCGGGCCTGGTCCTTGAGCACGCCCTTGAACAGCAGGTCCGAGGTGGTGTGCGGCGCGTTGTGATTCTGCTGGGTATCCAGGTCCATGAACTGCTGGCGGTCGGGGAAGTACAGGCCGCTCATCCGGCCCCAACTGCCCGCACCGTCCAGGTCGATTTCCATGAACGCTTTGATCAGCTTGCCGCCCATCTGGCCGGTGACCCAGTCGAGCTGGCCGTTGGCGTCCACGCGGGCGCGCTGGTGGCTGAACTCGAACATGCTGCGGCCCCAGTCCTGCAGGTTCACGAAGCGCAGGTTGGCGTCGCGCCCGACGATCAGCTCGGTGACGCCCACGAAGCTGGCGTGATCGTCGAAGCTGAGCGACAGGTTCTCGTGCAGGTAGTCGATCTGCGCGCCTTCGTCCACCACGACGAGCAGGTGGCCGAGGGTGGCGCCGGGACGGGTGGTGTAGAAGATGCTGTGCACCGGCAGCTCGACGGCCTTGCCGCGCGGCACGTACAGGAACACGCCGTGCGTCCACAGGGCCGCGTTGAGCGCGGCAAACTTGCCGTCCTCGGCTTTGACGGCGTGAGTCATCAGGTGTTTTTGCACCAGCTCGGGATGCTCACGTGCGGCGGTTCGCAGGTCAGTGAAAATGACGCCCTGCTGGGCCAGCGAGGCGTGTACCTCGTGGTGGACCGGCTGGTCATCGACGAACGCCAGCAGGCCGCCCTGTTCCTGGCCGAGCAGCGGCTGCCGGTTCTCCGCCGGGACATCCTCGAACTTGCCGCCGTTGGGCGCCAGCAGCGAGCCGGCGCTGTCCCAATCGATGTGGCGGTAATCGGTGCGGCGCCACGGCTCGTCCTGGGTGGTGGGCATCGGCAGCGATTCATACAGATCCCAGGCACTCAGCCGCATCTCGCGCAGCCAATCCGGTTCGTTGTAGCGCTCGCTCAGGGATTCGACGTCGGCGCGGGTGAGCGGGGGCGCCGTAAATTCGCGTGCAACACGACGACGAGTTGCCACTGGTAATTCCCTCTCTTTGTCGTTACTTCAGTCTGTAGCACAGGCCGGGACGCACGCGCGGCGTCCCGGGCCGTAGTGTTGGTTCCTCAGCCGATCGAGCCTTCCATCTGGAGCTGGATCAGGCGGTTCATCTCAATGCTGTATTCCATCGGCAGCTCTTTCGTGAGCGGTTCCAGGAAGCCATTGACGACCATCGCGTTGGCCTCGTCTTCGCCCAGGCCGCGGCTCATCAGGTAGAAGAGCTGGTCGTCGCCCACCTTGCTGACGGTGGCCTCGTGGCCAATGGTGACGTTCTGGTTCTCGATCTCGATGTACGGGTACGTGTCCGACTCGCTGTGATCGTCCAGCAGCAGCGCGTCGCAGACGACCGTGCTCTTGGCGTTCTCGGCGTCCGGATACACGCGCAGCAGGCCGCGGTAGCTGCTGCGCCCGCCGTTCTTGCAGATCGACTTGCTGATGATCTGGCTGGTGGTGTTGGGCGCGATGTGGATCGCTTTGCCGCCCGCGTCCTGGACCTGGTTGCGGCCCGCGAAGGCGATCGACAGCACCTCGCCATGCGCGCCCGGCTCCATCAGGTAGACCGACGGGTACTTCATGGTGACCTTGCTGCCCAGGTTGGCGTCCACCCACTCGTGACTGGCATCGCCGTAGACCAGGGCGCGCTGCGTCACCAGATTGTACACGTTGTCGGACCAGTTCTGAATGGTCGTATAGCGCGAGCGCGCGCCGCGCTTGACGACGATCTCGATTACACCGCTGTGCAGACTGTCGGTGGAGTAGGTCGGCGCGGTGCAGCCTTCGACGTAGTGCAGGAAAGCGCCCTCGTCGACGATGATCATGGTTCGCTCGAACTGGCCGATACTGGCCGTGTTCAGGCGGAAGTACGCCTGCAGCGGCATCTCGATCTTGACTCCCGGCGGGACGTAGATGAACGAGCCGCCCGACCACACCGCGGCGTTGAGCGCGGCGTACTTGTTATCGGTCGCGGGAATCACCGTGCCGAAATATTCCTTGAACAGGTCTTCGTGTTCCTTGAGCCCGGCCTCGATGCTCTTGAAGATAACGCCCTGGCTCTCGAGTTCCTTCTTGACCTGGTGGTAAACCATCTCGGAGTCGTACTGGGCGCCGGCGCCGGCCAGGAATTTCTGCTCGGCCTCGGGGATGCCCAGGCGGTCGAACGTCTTTTTGATGTTCTCGGGCACGTCATCCCACGAGCGCGCTTCCTTGTCGGCGGGCTTCACGAAGAAGTAGATGTCCTCTTCACGAAAGCCGGACAGGTCCGGCCCCCAGGTGGGGACGGGCTTGCTCTGGTAGATCTCGAGCGCCTTCAACCGGTAATCGCGCATCCATTCGGGCTCGCCCTTCATCTCGCTGATCTGGCCGACGATCTCGGCGTCGAGCCCCTTGCGCGCCCTGAAGACGTAGCTGTCCGGGTCTTGAAAGCCGTACTGCTCGGCGTAATGTTCGCGGATACCTTGCAGTTGTTCTGCATCACTCATGTGGTTGCTCCTTTGGGCCTTGTCGTCGGCAATCACGGGTTGGGTGAATACGACGGCGCGCCGTGCGGCGGTCTAGCGCTCGCCGTTGCCGTTCTGCTTCTCGCGCAGCCAGTCGTATCCCTGTTCTTCGAGGTGCAGCGCCAGGTCCGGGCCGCCGCTCTCCACGATCCGCCCATCGAGCATGATATGGACAAACTGTGGTTTGATGTAGTTCAGAATGCGCTGGTAGTGGGTGATGACCAGCACGCCAAGCTCCGGCCCGCTGAGGCGGTTGACGCCTTCGGAGACGATGCGCAGCGCGTCAATGTCCAGGCCGGAGTCGGTTTCGTCCATGATCGCGATCTTCGGCTCGAGCACGGCCATCTGCAGAATCTCGGCGCGTTTCTTCTCGCCGCCGGAAAAACCGTCGTTCAGGTAGCGCCCGCCAAAGCTGTGATCCATCTGGAGCATGTCCATTTTCTCGATCATCAGCTTGCGAAAGGCCGGGATCGGGATGCCCTTGTCTTCCGGATTCTCTTCCTTGCGGCGCGCGTTAATTGCGTTGCGGAGAAAGTTCGCCACCGTGACGCCGGGGATCGCGACCGGGTATTGAAAGGCCATGAACAAGCCCATCCGGCTGCGCTCGTCCGGCTCGAGCTCGATCACGTCGACGCCGTCGAAGATGATCTGCCCGGCGGTGATTTCATAGGCCGGGTGGCCCATCAGGGTGTTCGCCAGCGTGCTCTTGCCGGACCCATTGGGGCCCATCAGCGCGTGAACTTCACCCTGTTTGACAATCAGGTCAACCCCCCTGAGAATGGGCTGGTCTTCTACACTGACGTGCAGATTGCGAATTTCCAAAGCAGCACCCATTGGTTCCGAGTTCCTCCTCACTGGCGGAGCGTAGTTCCGATTCACTTGCGATTTACAGACAAGCAACTGGTGTAAACCAGCCGCTTGAATATCCCTCAATTGAGAATGTTTTGCAATATATCTGAGGTAATTATAACACTTCGCCGGGGCGCCTGCAATTAAAAAGATGAATTTCTTATAAATTGCACCGACCTCACGGGCGCGCCGGTGCGGGGTGGGCAAGTCGTGGGGCGTGTTTTATACTCTGTAGCGTAATGTTAAAGCAACCGCGCCGTCGATCGTCTGGCGGTCGACCGCGAGGAGCGAGGAGCAACGACATGGCGGAAGAACAGCAGAACACCGGCGGTCTGTCTATTGAAGAACGGGAAGAACTGGTCCGCAACGCGCTGCGCGACGTGATCGATCCGGAGATCGGGTTGAACGTCGTCGAGCTTGGCCTGGTGCGCGAGATCGACGTTCACGACGATCACGCGCACATCAAGATGATCATGACGACCCCCTTCTGCCCGTATGCCCCCCACCTGTTGGAGGCGTCGCGCACGCGCGCCCAGGAGGTGCTGGGCGTGCCGACGACGATCGAGGTCGGGATGGAAATCTGGGACCCATCGATGGCCGAAGAAGGCGTCCTGAGCGACTGGGGCTTATTCTAGAGCGAGGCCGGGCGACATCGAGCGCCCGGCTTTCGATCCGCCCCGTGCGGGCCCCGGTTAGCGTTCCTCCCGCGCCAGCGTGACGGTGCACGGGCCGCCGTCGTCGAGCCTCGTGGGCCAGATCGTGACCTCGTACAGGCCATCCTGGGGCAGGGTCAGGCTCGCGGCGACCGCATACGCCCCGGCCCCGCCGTTCTGGAAGAGCGCCTCCTCCGCGCCGGTCAGCGCGACAGCGACCGTGATCGGCACCTGTTCCCCCGACGTGGCGGCGATCGACACACGCTCACCGTCCGTTCCCCGGAAGAAAAAGCGCAGCGGTTCGCCCTCTGGCGGCAGCTCGCCCGTCTGCGGCTCGCGATCCTGCAAGAGCGCTACCGCCGCCTCGTCCAGCCGAATCTCGTACGCGCCGCCCGACCGGTCCGGAGCGGCAGCCACCACCACGACATAGCGCGCGCCGGGCGACAACACGAGCGGCCCTAACGTGCTGCCGCCGCTGTCCTCGGTGCTCAGCGGCAGCGAGCCTGCCCCCAGCAAGGTCAGAAACAGCGGGGTGAAGTCGTCGCCGGTGTCGAGCGTCACCTGCCAGAAGGCGCTGGTCCCGGCGGCAGGGACGCGCAGTGTGAAATAGTCCGCCGGGTGGCTGGCAGCGATCTCCCCGGCGAGCGGCTTGCCCTGATGGATGGCGGGCAGCGTGTGCAGATCGACGACCTGGAGCGTGTAGTCACCGGTCCCGCCATAGCGCGAGGCGGTGATGTGGTACGTCCCGCTGGCGGGGATGTCGAGCGGGCCGATGCGCGCGTCCAGCCCTTCGCCGCTGTCGTCGTTGCTGACCAGAGGCGCGCCGTCCGGGCCGAGCAGGCTCAGGTAGGGATCCAGGCCGCTGCCGGGCGCGCCCTTCATGTCGATCAGGACCGCGTCACCGGCGCGGGCGGTGAACTGCCACGTGTGCTCGGTCTGCGTGTCGCTCAGCCGCCCCCGAACGATTTCGCCATAGCGCAGGGATCGCGCCTCCTGCCGGGCGGGAGCCGCGTTGGCCGGGGCGCACAGCACCACGAGCGTCACACAGAGCGCGAGGTAAAGGGCATGGCGTAATGGTGTGATCATCGGTCATCCTTTGCGGCTGCCTGGGCAGTTCAGCCGATTATACTCCCGGCGGGATTGCCGGGACATGTGGCGCGTGATACCCGATTGTAGCGGTTGTTTGGTTTTGTCAATAAATCGATATGGGCCGCTACGGTTTATTGCCTAACCCGCCCAGCCCATTTATACTAAATTTAAGAGTAATTAAAAGGGTTTGAGATTTTATACCATTTATCTCGTTCCGCTGGCGGGCTCATCTCGTCGAGCGGCGGAACAAAACAAGGGGAAATCGCATGGCGACCAGCGAAACCCAACGGCGTCAGATCGGCCTCTCCACGGACCTGACGGTGAGTCGCGAAGAGGGCGACCTGACCGTGATGCTGGGGGGCGTCGATCAGAGTGAAGACCGCTGGTCGCAGGTGCTGACCCGGCGCGCGGCCCAGGTGTTGTGGTTCAAGCTGACCGTGCTGCTCTACCCCGACAAGTCCGACATGGTGACCGGCCTGGCGGTGACCGCGCCGCTGCGCGCGCCCTCGAATCCGGAAGTTACCACGCACGTCGAGGTCGTCAAGGGCGCCGGTTCGCAGTACACGCTGGTCGGCTGGATCCAGCGCAACACGTGGAAGGTGCTGCTGTCCGAAATGGACGCGCGCCGCCTGTGGACCGCGCTCGATGTGGCGTTGTTCCCGGTGGGGTGGGAAGGCCGCCGGTCCGGCCAGAAGAAGCTCAACTGAACGATTTCCAATCGCGGTTGTTCGTGTGGCGTCCATGGGGGCGCCACAGCTTTTTTGGGGAAGCGGCGGCGCTGTTGTCAATTTCCGCTTTCCATAATACTATCCAGTCAGGTGACGGGCGATGGAAAAGGAGCGACTTTGATGGCGACGCCTTACGATGGCAAAGTGGCGATCTGGCACTGGAAAGGCGACTCTATCGCCGAGGAAACGATCGAAGACCTCGTGAAAACCATCAAGACCTGGGCGCCGGCAGTGACCCAGGTTTGGGTGAAGACCAGCGACGGCGAAAACTGGCAGGGCGAATTCGACACCGATCGCGACCTGGCGATCGACAGCGTGGCCAGCGTCGACAAATGGGTGCGCGTTCTCCAGGCACACGGGATGGAGTTCCACGCCTGGGCAGTCGTCAAAGGGCGGAACATCACCGCCGAGGCGGACCGCATCATCGAGGTGTGCAACCGGCCCGGCGTGAAGTCGATGGTGCTGGACGTCGAGCCATATGCCGGCTTCTGGACCGTCGGGCGCGACCCCATCCGCCCGTTCATGACGCGGATCCGGCGCGGAATCGGCGGGCGGTTCCACCTGGGCATGGCCGTCGATCCTCGTCCGCAGCACAAGCCGCGCATCTTTCCCCAGGAATGGCGGCCCTTCGTCAACAGCGTCCATCTCCAACTGTACTGGGAGACGTTCCAGCGCGACGTGGAAGAAGTGCTCCAAGAAGGCTTCGACACCTGGGGCAACTACGGGCTGCCGGTGTTCCCGGTGCTGCCGGGATCGGCGCCGCGCGCCGAGATGAACACGGGCCGCAAGCTGGTCGTCAGCAAATACAAAGCGACCGGCATTAGCTGGTGGCGGTTCGGGGTGATCGGCCCGGTGGAGTTCCCGGCAATCAACCACCCGATCGGGGACGTGGGCAACGGCGACGACGAGCCGCCGCCGCCCAGCCAGGGGCGCTATGGCATCGAGGTCGTTGTCACGCCCGACAGCCCGCGCTACCGTGACGGCGCGTTCGGCGGGCAGGACGTCAACAAGCTGCTGAAGAAGTTCAAGAACCTGTGGGGCTGGAACACCAAATATAAGTCCACCGCCAAGACCAGCAGCCTCATCTGGGCGCGGTGGGACCCGGACCTGGTGGCGAGCGGATGGTACGAGGTGTCGGCGTTCGTGCCCTCGCGCCACGCGACCACGACGCGCGCCCGCTACAAGCTGCACGGCGCGCAGGGCAGCTCCGGCGAGCTTGAGATCCCGATCCGGCAGGCGAGCTATTATAACGTGTGGGTCCCGCTGGGCGTGTACCAGTTCGACGCCAACAACGCGCAGGCGGGCGTCGTCTTCCTGAACGACCTGACCGGCGAGGAAAACAAGGAAATCGCGTTCGACGCGCTGCGCTGGCGCCAGATTGTCGGGATCGTGCCGACGACCAAGTACCTGGCGGACGGCTACGACAGCCCGGTGGGCACTGCCTCGGAACGTTCGTCGGATGCAATGTGGCCGGGCAAGTGGTTCGA
Organism: Anaerolineae bacterium; assembly: GCA_018432315.1. Classification (GTDB taxonomy): domain Bacteria; phylum Chloroflexota; class Anaerolineae; order Aggregatilineales; family Aggregatilineaceae; genus LM3-B42. The sequence goes on along the minus strand of JAHDLB010000030.1, from coordinate 116,149 downwards.
CGCGACGGGCTTCGCGCGCCGCTACCGGGTCGGCACGTCCGGCGAGGCGTACCATACCGGCGTCGACCTCAACCTCAACGAGCCGTACTGGGACGCCGACGCTCACTCGCCGATCTACGCGGCGGCCTCCGGCGTGGTGACCTTCGCCGGGCGGATCGCCGGCTGGGGCAACGTGATCGTCATCCGCCACGACCCGCTGATCTCCAACGGCAAAACGCTCTACGGGCGGTACGCGCACGTCGAGGATATGGTCGTGAAAGTGGGTGACCGCGTGGTGCGCGGCCAGCAGATCAGCAAGGTGGGCAATGGCGAGGGCATCTTCGCGTATCACCTGCACTTCGATCTCAGCCCGACATCGATTCTGGCGACTCAGCCCTGGCACTGGCCGAAGCTGAACCGCGACAACCTGCTGGCGAACTACATCGACCCGCTGGACTTCATTCGCAAGAACCGGCCCAGCGACCGGTAGGGGCTGTGTCATCCGGCAGAGAACGGCGAGGGCGCTGGCGATGGATGCGCCCTCGCTTCGTGTCGGACGAACGGCCCGGACCCGCGTCCCCGGCTGCCCTACGATTGATCGATGGACTGTACCCCTGGCGGGGGAGCCTGTTATAATTCGCCGTATGGACAAACGACGGTTTTCACAGTTCGAAGAGCGCATTCAGGCCCTGGTCGAGGGGGGCTTCACGCGCCTGTTTGCGGGACGGCTCCACCCGCGCGAGGTCGCGCTGCGGCTGGCGCATGCTATGGAGGATGGCGCCAGCCATGGGGACAATCCGACAGCGCCCAACGCCTACGAGGTCCACCTGAATCCGGACGACTGCGGCGCGCTGCTCGCCCACCAGCCCGACGTGGCCGACATGCTGGCCGAGCACATCGTCAGCCTGGCGCGCGAGAGCAATCTGCGCCTCGAAACTGCGCCCCACGTGACCTTCGTGCCGGATGAGGAGATCAGCCTGCACGGCGTGGTCGTGACGGCGGCGCACGTCGCGCGGCCCCAGGAGTCCACGCAGGCGATGACCGCGCTCGAAAGCGGTCCGCGCGGGCGCGGCGGGCCGATGCCGGTGGCCTTTCTGGTCATCAACGGCAGCCAGTACGTGCCCCTCGATCGGTCCGTGATCAACCTCGGGCGCAGGCGCGACAACGCGATCGTGCTGGACGATCCGCGCGTGAGCCGCCAGCACTGCCAGATCCGGTTCCGGTTCGGACAGTTCGTGCTGTACGACCTGGGCAGCAAGGGCGGCACGTTCGTCAACGATGATCGCGTGTCGGAGTGCGTGCTCAAGCCCGGCGACGTGATCGCGCTGGGCGAGAGCAAGCTGGTGTACGTCGTCGAAGAATCGACTACCGAAAGGTTGTCCCACGGCGGCGATACCCAGGTGCTGATGAACCGTCCCGACGATGGAGACGAGACACCTTGAGCACGGATGTCGTTCTGCTGGCGCTGCGCGCGATCACGGCGGCGCTGCTGCTGGGCTTCCTGGGGGCGATCTTCTGGGTGCTGTGGCGCGACTTCCGGGCCTCAGCGAGCACCCTGGCCGAGGGCCAGCGCCGGCGCGGGCGGCTGGTGGTCATGCGCGGCCCGGACGGCGCGACCGGGGCGACCAAAAGCTTTCCCCTGCTGCCGTTGACCAGCCTGGGCCGCAGCCCGACGAATACGATCGTCCTGGACGATACATTTTGCAGCCAGGAGCACGCGCTGGTCACCCGGCGCGGCGGCCAGTGGTGGCTCGAAGACCGCAACAGCAGCAACGGGACCCTGCTCAATGACGAGCCGGTGCGCGAACCGGTGGTGGTTTCGACCGGCGACGTGATCGGCATCGGGCAGATCCTGCTCAAAGTGGAATTAGAAGAATAGGACAGACGACCGTGAGAAACGTGCGTGAACGGCTGTTCCGCCCGTCTGATCTGGCACAGATTACAGGGGTGGAACAGAATGTATACGGCAGCGGCGCGTATTCGAAATACTTCTTCCGCCAGTTGCACGATTTGTTTCCCACCCTCATCTGGGTGGCCGAGGATGACGGGAAGCTGGTGGGGCACGTCTGCGCGGCGGTGGCCCAGGACGGTACCGGCTGGATTCTGAACACCGCGGTGCTGCCACATTATCGCCGCCAGGGAATCGGCGAGCGGCTGATGATCAACAGCATCGACGCGCTGCTGCGGGCGGGCGTGCGCCATTTCAAGGTGACTTCCGAGTCCGAGAACTTCCCCGCGATCAGGTTGTACGAGAAGCTCGGGTTTCACACCGTCGGCATCGAAGAGGACTATTACGGCGACGGTGTGGACCGGGTGATTATGGAGCGTCACGAAAAGGAGCAGGCATAATGGATCTGGGATTGAAGGGCGCGCGCGTGTTGGTGGCCGCCAGCAGCCGCGGCCTGGGCGGCGCGGCGGCGCGCCGGTTTAGCCTGGAAGGCGCGCACGTCGCCATCAACGGGCGCGATCCGGCAGGGCTGAGCCGTGTCGCGGAGGAACTCCAGCGCGAGACCGGCCAGCCGGTGATCGCGGTGCCGGGCGACGTGGCCGATGCCCAACAGGCGGGCGACGTCGTGGCGCGCGCGGCGGAACTGCTGGGCGGGCTGGACGTGCTGGTGACCAACGCGGGCGGGCCGCCGGGCGGGACGTTCGAGTCGACGCCGCTGGCCGCCTGGGAGCAGGCGTTCCACCTGACGCTGATGAGCGCCGTGCGGATGATTCACGCCGCGCTGCCGTTCCTCCAGGCCAGCGATCGCGCCGCCATCCTGACGATCACGTCGGTGTCGGTCAAGCAGCCGATCGAGAACCTGATCCTGTCCAACAGCGTGCGCATGAGCGTCATCGGGCTGACCAAGTCGCTGGCCGGTGAGCTTGGCCCGCAGGGCATCCGCGTGAACAGCATCCTGCCGGGCTGGACCCGTACCGAGCGCGTGACCGAGCTGATGACGGGTCGCGCCGAGGCGAATGACATCACTGTCGAGGAGGCGATCAGCCGCCAGGCCGCGGGGACTCCGCTGGGGCGCATGGGCGAGCCGGAGGAGTTCGCCAACGTCGCCGTGTTTCTGTGCTCGCCGGCGGCGAGTTACGTGCATGGGACGATGATCCCGGTCGATGGCGGGTCCATCCGCGCGACGCTCTAGCCGCGCACGCCCCCCTAACATGCCCACGCGACGGGCAGCACAGGCCAGATGACGCCGCGCTGCCCGTTTCGCTTTTGGCGAGTTTGAACTATACTGCGTTTCATGGACGAAAAATTGACAGCCGCTCGCGAAAACCATGAAATTTTGATGGACCGCTTCACGGTGATCGACCGCGGCGACCTCGCGCGTGACCCCGGCCTCGCCCAGTTGCGGCGCTATCTGCCCGTGCTCGGCGTCATCGCGGCGCCGTATGCCGGGCTGAACGGGAATCACGATCCGCTCAACCCGCTGGACCCGGTCGCCGAGTGGCGGGCGCTGGTGGGCGCCATGGCCGCCGCCACGGAACGCCGCACCCCGGCGGGCGCGCCGCTGGCGCTGGTGCGTCTCGTCCCGCCGACGTCGGCCCGGCTGCGCGAGGCGCTCCGGGTGGCCGGGCCGGACGCGTTCCGGGTCGTGCACATCGTGTGCTATGGCGAGCGGGATATGCTGTTTCTGGAAGACGAGGACGGTCACGAGGCGTATGTCGTGGCCGAGCATCTGGCGCGCCTGCTGGTGCCGGGGCAGGTCGATCTGATCGTCCTCGATGGTTGTTTCAGCCGCCGGATGGCCGAGCTTCTCGGCGAGCGGGCCGGGGTGGGCGCGGTGGTTGGCACCCGGCGCCGGCCCGCGGGCCGCGCTGCCGGTCTATTTGCCGAAACGCTGTACGCCGGACTCACCAACGGTGAGAGCGTCCCGGCGGCCTATCGCGCGGCGCTGGCGGCGGTCGCCGCGCTGCCCGACGGCCCCGCGGACCGTTACGAGATCGTGGCGGCGAGCGACGCGGCCCCGGTCACGCTGCCGCCGCCGGGGATGCGGGCGCGCCGTCCGCTGCTGGCCCCCGGCCAGCCGCGAAGCGCCGGGCTGCCACGCAACGAAGGATTCGTCGATCGCCGGGACGTGCTCACGCGGCTGGCGCGCGAGGTGGCCGGCGGGGCGCTGGTCGAGATCACCGGGCCGGCGGGCATCGGCAAAAGCCGGCTGGCGGCGGAATTTGCGGGGCGGTTTGGCTGGCGCTTCCCGGATGGCGTGGCCTGGATCGAGGCGCACAGCCAGATGACGCTGGACGACGTCATCGGGCAGGTGGCGCGCGTGCTGGATCTGCCCGCCGGGACGAGCGGCGAGGATGCTGCCGCCGCGCTGGGACGGCAGCGCGTGCTGATCGTGCTCGACCAGGTTGACGCGATCGTATCCCGCGCCGACCTGGAACGCCTGGGCGGCTGGCTGCGCGCCGTTCCGCGGGAGTCGGGCAGCGTGTGCCTGCTGACGGCGCGGCAGGCGAGCCAGATGCTCGCCGGGGAAGGGCGCTCGTACGCGTTGGAGCCGCTGCCGGGCAAGGCGGCGCGCACGCTCGCGCTGCGGCTGGCGGTCGAGGGGGGCGTCGACGCGCTGGACGTGGACACCATCGACGATTTCCTGGAGCGGACGCTGAACGTCCCGTGGCTGATCGTCAAAGGCGTGGAATGGGTGCGATCCGGCGGCATCGCGCACGCGCTGGACGAGCTGGCCGGGCTGCGGACGGACATGGCCGACCCGGTGGCGGAGTTTCTGGCGCGGTCGATCAGGCAGTTGAGCGTCGACGATCCCTCGACCGTGCGGCTGTTGTCGCGCCTGCAAAGCGTGCCCGCTTCGTTCGACGAGGCGATGGCGCGGGCGCTGGGCGATGCGCGCGCCGCGCAGCAGGTCGCCGTGCTGGCGCGCCGGGGGCTGCTGCGGGTGGCGGAGGGCCGGTACGATCTGGCCCCGGCGGCGCGTGGCGCGATTCACCTGCTCGCGCCGCTCGACCTGAACCAGCAGTTGCAGGCCGACCAGGCGGCGCTGCTGCACCTGGTCCGGCAGTGGCCGGGCGATCTCGCCGCGCTGCATCACCTGCGGGCCATCCTGCGGCGGTCCGGGGCGGATGGCGGCCTGCACCCGGCTTTGATCGCGCAGGCGCTGGTGCTGGCGGCCCCGTCCTACCGCGCGGCAGGGCTGGCCGGGGAATTCGCCGCCATGGCCGCCGCGATCCATGAGCAGCTTCCCGAAGGGCGCGAGCTGGCGCGGCTGCAGATCGCGCTCGGTGAGGCGCTGGCCGACTTGCCCGGCAGGCAGGACGAAGCCGCCTGGTTGTTCCAGGTGACGGGCGAAATGGCCGGGCTGGATCAGGCCACGCTGGCCCAGGCCCGCTGCAAGATGGCGCGCCACCTGGTGGCGGTGGGGCAGGCGGACGCGGCAGCCGACGCGCTGTCGTCGGGGCTGCGGGCGATCCTGGCGCAGCGCCCGGTCGACGTGATCCAGGCGGCGCGGCTGGCGCACGAGTGGGCTAACGCGCTGGTGGCCGGTGGGCAGGTCGAGGCGGCGGCGGCCCGGTTCAAGGCGGCGCTGACCGGATATGCCGAGGCGCGCCGAGCCGACCGCGCGGCGGGCGCCCAGTGCGATTACGGCGAGCTGCTGATCGGGCAGGGCGATCTCGAAGGTGCGGAAGACCTGCTGCGCCGGGCGGTGGCGACCGCCGATCGGCTGGACCGGCGCGACCTGGCGGGGCGCGCCCGCGAGCTGCTGGCGCGGGTGCACCTGACGCAGGCGGCGCGCGCCCGGCAGGCGGGCGATAACGAGCGCGCCCGGCGCGAGAGCCGCAGCGCGCTGCTCCAATTGAGCGACGCGCTGGCCGATCAACTCCCGCGGGCGGACTGGGCCGCGCTGGGCTACCTGGTCCAGGACCTGGGCCGGACGCAGGCGGCGCTGCTCCAACTGGACGATGCCGCCGACAGCCTGGCGCGCAGCCGGGACCTGCTGGCCCGCGCCGGTGACGTGGCGGGCGAGGGGCAGGCGCTGCTGTCGCTGGGGCAGCTCCGGCTGGCGCAGGGCGATTCGGTGGCGGCCCAGGCGGCGCTGCACGAGGCGATCGACGCGGCGGAAGCGGCGGGCGACTCCGCGCTGGTGCAGCAGGCGGCGGGCGTGCTCGTGCGCGTCCACCAGCTTCGGGCGCGCCACGCCGGGCAGGCCGACCGGCTGTTTCGCGTCAACGCGCTCGATCAGGCGAGTTTCTCGCTGGCGCGGCTGCGGGCGCTGGCCCTGGACGGGCCGGCCACGGCGCTCGAAACCGTGGTCACCTATTGGGCGCGCGCGTGATGCCGGCCCGGCGGAGCGTTTGCCGGTGAGGTGCGTGGCCGCGCTGGTGCGGTCTGTCGATGGATTCTGTTGCGCGGGCGGCGATCGCGATGCTGCCGGCGCGCTGCGTGGAGCCTGACGGATGGGCGACTGGGACGTTCTGCACTGCGACAATCACCCGGACCGGATCGCGCTGGAACGCTGCGAGGTGTGCGGCAAGCCGCTGTGCGCGTACTGCCTGTTTTACACCGCCGACGGGCAGCGCCTGTGTGCCGAGCACGCCGAGCAGGCGCGCCGGATGGGCGTCGAGATCGAGGAACCGGCGGCATATGCCGAGCAGTTGATCGGCGCCCAGGCCGGCATGGCGAGCAAGCGCAAGCGCAGCGACGACGACAATCTCTACCGGGGCAATTCCACCGATCTGACCGCGCTGATCGGCCTGCTGATTGGCGTGATCTCGCTGGGGATGTGCTGCGGGGCCGGGTACTGTCTGCCGGTGGGCGGGTTCGTCCTGTCGCTGGTGGCGGTGATCAATGCCAAAGAAGCGCACGATCCGCGCCGCACGCGCAAATACGGGCTGATCGGCATGCTGGTATCCGGCGTGTGGGTGATCGCCATCGCGCTGTGCGTCGGGCTGGTCCTGATGCCGCTGAACGGGTCGGCGTCGGTCCGGCAGGTCTCCCCGAACACCATCGCGACCAGCATCTCCGTCCCCAACCCTCGCCCGTCCCCCACGCCCACGGCCACCCATACCCCCGCGCCAACTCCCACCACCGAGGCGGCCAGCGCGTCCGCCATGGCCCGCCCAGACGCCAGCGACACAGGGAAATAACAGGCCAGGCGTCGTTTGGGATGCGTGCTGTTTGGCGTTAAACTTGGCGCATTCTGGCTTCATTCTTTCATCAACCGTGAGGAGACATAAGGCACATGGAATCGATTCGAATCGGGGTTATTGGGGGGACCAGTGTCTACGATATGCCCGACCTCACCGGCGTCGAGGAGCGGCACATCGACACGCCGTATGGCCCGCCGAGCGACGCCGTCGTCATCGGGACGCTGGCCGGGGAGCGTGTCGCCTTCATCCCGCGTCACGGGCGCGGACACGTCTATACACCGAGCGAAGTTCCCTACCGTGCCAACATCTATGCGCTGAAACTGCTCGGCGTGCAGCAGGTGATCAGCATCAGCGCGTGCGGATCGCTGCGCGAGGCGTTCGCGCCGGGCCACATCGTGATCCCCGACCAGTTGTTCGACCGGACGCGCAGCGACCGCCCGGCGTCGTTCTTCGAGGAAGGATTGGTCGGGCACGTGTCGGTGGCCGATCCGTTCTGCGACGACCTGAGCGCGATCCTGGCGAGCGCCGTGGCCGAGGCGGGCGGGATCGTCCATCGCGGCGGGACGTTCGTCACGGTCGAGGGGCCGCGCTTCAGCACCCGCGCCGAGAGCGCGCTGTACCGCTCGTGGGGGATGGGGATCATCGGCATGACGACCTCGCCCGAGGCGTACCTGGCCCGCGAGGCCGAGATGTGCTACGCGGTGATGGCGCACGTGACCGATTACGACGTCTGGCACGAGTCCGAGGATGACGTGTCGGTCGAGCTGGTGCTGCAGACCGTTCACGCCAACGTGAGGCTGGCGCAGCAGGCGCTGATCAACGCGGTGCGGCACCTGGCCGGGGGCGTGGAGGACTGCGCGTGTTACCACGCGCTCGAGGGCGCGCTGATGACCGATCCGCGCCGGGTGCCCGCCGAAACCCTCGAACGGCTCCAGCCGATCGTGGGGAAATATCTGCCGGGCTACCGCCACTAAGTTGAGGCGCCGACTCTGACCATGACCGATCGCGCTGTGCTGCGCACGGGGGAATTCGACCTGGAAGACATGCCGGCGTCGCCGTGGCGCGAGGCGGCGCTGCTGGCGTTGGCCGGGTTGATCATCCTGGTCAATCACGTCGCGCTGGTGGTCGCGCGCGACCGGCCCTGGACGTCGCTCTGGCCGGTGGGCGTGTGGGCGGGATGTGCCGTCGTGGGGCACGCCGTCCTCAACCGGCGGCTGCCCCGGCGCGATCCGCTGCTGTTCCCGCTGGCGATGTTCCTGACCGGCTGGGGGCTGAACCTCGTCGACCGGCTGGTGCCGTCCTACGCCGACCGGCAGACACTGTGGCTGGTCGTGGGCGTGGCGGCGCTGCTGGCGGTGTCGTTCCTCCCGCGCGATCTGCGCTGGCTGAGCCGCTACCGCTACACGTGGTTGATCGGCGGGCTGGCGCTGCTGGGCATCACGATCCTCATCGGAGAGAATCCATCCAGCACCGGGCCGCGCCTGTGGCTGTGGTTGGGGTTTGGGCGGGTGTATTACCAGCCGTCGGAACTGCTCAAAATCGTGCTGGTCGTCTTCCTGGCGAGTTTCTTCGCCGATCACCAACGCTACATGCGAACCGATACGATCCGGGTCTGGCGCTGGCGGGTGCCGTCGCCCGCCTTCCTGGCGCCCGTGCTGCTGATGTGGGGCGTGTGCATGGTCGTGCTCGTCTGGCAGCGCGACCTGGGAACCGCCACCCTGTTTTTCGTGGTGTTCATGTTCATGCTGTACCTGACCAGCGGGCAGGCGCTGCTGTTGGTGGGTGGCGCCGTCCTGCTGCTGGCCGCGGCGGCGGCGGCCTATACCCAGTTCGACGTCGTGACCCTGCGGGTGGATGTATGGGCCGACCCGTGGTCGACGGCGGATTCGGACGCGTACCAGATCGTCCAGAGCCTGATGGCGGTGGCGGCGGGTGGCGTGTTCGGCCAGGGCATCGCCCAGGGACAGCCCACGATCATCCCGGTCGTTCACAGCGATTTCGCCTTCGCAGCGGTAGCCGAGGAATGGGGCCTGGTGGGCACGATCACCATCGTGGCGACCCTGGCCGTGATCGTCGTGCGCGGGCTGTCGATCGCGGCGCGGACCCGGTTCGTGTTCCGGTCGCTGCTGGCGTCCGGGCTGAGCATGATGCTGGCCGTGCAGAGCCTGTTGATCATGGGCGGCGTGCTCCGGATCGTCCCGCTGACGGGCGTCACGCTGCCGTTCGTGAGCTATGGCGGCAGCTCGCTGCTGACCAGCTTCGTGATCGCCGGCCTGCTGCTGGTGCTGAGCACCGACGAGAGGATGCCGGTATGACGCGCGAGCTGAAATGGGTGGCGCTGGCCGCGCTGCTCTGCTTCGGGGTGGTGACGATCGGCGCGGCGTACTGGGCGGTCGTGCGCGCCGACAGCCTGCGCGAACGCTCCGATAACGCCCGCAACGTGATCGCGGAGCAGCGCATTCGCCGGGGGGCGATCCTCGATCGCGACGGCGAGCAGTTGGCGTATTCCGAGGTGACCGAAACCGGGCTCGCTCGCCGCGTGTACCCCTATCCACAGGCCGCCGCGCCGGTGGGCTATTACAGCGTCACCTATGGGACGGCGGGCATCGAGGCGGCGTTCGATGCCGAGCTGCGGGGCGACGACCAGGCGAGCGCCTGGCGGGACCTGGTCGACGACCTGCTGCACCGCGCGCCACAGGGCAGCGACGTGCGGTCCACGGTGGACCTGGACGTGCAGCTCGCCGCGTCGGAGGCGTTCGGATCGCACAGCGGGGCGGTCGTCGTGGCGCACGTCCCTTCGGGGCGCGTGTTGGCAATGGTCAGCCAGCCGAACTATGATCCTAATCAGTTGGACGCAGCGTGGGAAACCCTGGCCCGCGACGTAGAGACGTCGCCGCTGCTCAACCGCGCGACGGCGGGGCAGTACCAGCCGGGCGGCGCGCTGCAGACGGTGGTGCTGGCGGCGATGCTGGCGGCCCAGTCGGACCTGAGCCAGCAGGGCGGCTACGTGCTCAACAGCGAGGTGCCGGACGTGGACACGCCGGTCCGGGTCAACGGGTTGGAGCTGACCTGCCTGCCGGGCACGCCATCGCGCCCGCTGACGCTGGCCGAAGCGTACCTGTTCGGCTGTCCGGCGCCGTTCGCGCGCGCGATGGAATCCGGCCTGACGCCGGGGCACCTGTGGGAACGGCTCGACGCGCTGGGCCTGCTCACGTCACCGGTGCTCAGCGGGTTCACTACCGCAGCGGGCAGCCCGCCGCCGCTGCTGCACGACGAGACGCCGAGCGAGGAACTCGTGGCGGCGCTGACCGGCCAGGGCGACCTGACCGTCACGCCGCTGCAAATGCTGCAGGTGATCGCGGCCATCGCCAACCAGGGAAACGCCGTGCCGCTGCATCTCGTCGACGCGGTGCGGGCGCCTGGCTCGTCCGAATGGGAGTCGCTCGAACTGCCGGCGCGCCGCCCGGCATTGCTGCGGGCGGACGTGGCCTCGGCGGTGCGCCTGACGATGCTTCAAGCGTCGGCTCAAAGCCCGTATGTGAGCCAGGCGCGGCTGGGCGATCTTGTGTTGTACGGCCACAGCGCGCTGGCCTATGGCGGGCCGGATGCCACGCCTTACGTGTGGTTCGCGGGGTTCGCGGATGTGACCGAAAGCGACCAGCCGGAAGCGGTGGCGGTGGTCGTCGTGATCGAGTCGGAAGACGATCCTGCGCTTGCCGCGCAGGTGGCCGGGGCGGCGTTGGCTGCCGCGGTGGGGGTGGAATAGAAACAGAATGACACACAAGATTGCACTGATAACCGACAGCGGCTGCGATCTGCCGGATGAGCTGCTCCAACAGTGGGACGTTGCCATGGTGCCGCTGTACGTGATCTGGGGCGAGGAGCAACTTCGCGATCGGGTGGACATTGCGCCGGACGCATTCTACCGGCGGCTGGTGAGCGACCCGGTATACCCGCAGACGTCGCAGCCGACCGTGCAGGATTTTCTCGCCGCGCTGCGCGCCGCGGAGGCGGGCGGCGCCGAGGAAGCGCTGATCATCACGCTGAGCAGCGGCATGAGCAGCACCAACGCGGTCGCCCAGCAGGCCCGCGATCAGGCGGCGCTGCCGGTGATCGTGCTGGATTCGCGGGCCAATTCGCTGAGCCAGGGCTGGGAAGTGTTGGCGGCGGCGCGAACGCGTGCCAGGGGCGGCACGCTGCCGGACCTGGTCGAGGCCGCCGAGACCGTGCGGCGCCACCTGGTGACCCGGCTGTACGTGGACACGCTCGAATACCTGCACCGGGGCGGGCGGATTGGCCGCGCGGCCAAGTGGTTGGGCACCATTCTCAACCTCAAACCGCTGCTCATGGTCGATCACGAGACGGGGCGCATCGAGCCGCGCGAGCGCGCGCGCAACCGGGCGCAGGCGCTGGAGAAGATGATCGAGGATTTCTTCGACAGCATGGACGTGCGCAAGGCGATCCGGGTGGGCATCCTGCACGGCAACGTCCCGGGGCAGGCGCAGCAGCTCGCCGAGCGGATTCGCCGCGATTACGACCCGGTCGAGCTGATCGTGGGCATGACGTCGCCGGTGATGGGCGTGCACACCGGGCCGGGCGCGATGGCGTTGTGTGGGTACGCTGCCGACGAGTAGACTCGCTGGCACAGGGGAACGGGTGATCGAACGAATAGGGCCACGATGCAGCCACATCGCGGCCCTGTTGATTTGGTGCAGTGATGGTGCGGGGATTACTGCATCCCGCTCGGTGATGCGGCGACGAACGCACTCGCCCGGTCGCGCATGGCGCGCAGACGCCCGGCCTCGGCGGGCTGGTCGCCCTCGTCGAGGTCCTGGGCGATGGCCTCCATCAGCTCGAGCAGCTCCGGCCCGAAGCGCGGGGCCTCGCTTTCGATCAACGCCTGCGCGTCGTCGTCGGACTCGGCGGACATCAATTCGTTGATGAACCGGATCTGGGGCGGGGCGTTCTCGCGCAGGATTTCGAGCGTCTTTTGCAGCACCATCCGCAGCCGGTCGGCGGTGCGCGTGTCCTGATGCTGCTCGGCGGTCTGGATGTTGGCCTGCAGCACGGCCAGGAACGTGTCGTCGATCTGGTCGAGGCGCGGTCGGATGGCGGCCTCGATATCCTCGCTGTTGATGATGCTCCGCAGCGTGTCCGTCGCGCGCTGGATCACGGCCTGGGTCTGCTTGTCGAGCATAGTGGTCAGCTCGTGGAGCCGCTCGCGCAGGCCGGCCAGCCGCTCGCGTTCGTCACCGCTGGCGGCCTCGACGCGCCGTGACAGGTCCTGGAAGAAGGTGTAATCGAGCGCCGGGCGGATCAGGCCGACGACCGCTTGAATGCGTTCTTCGTCGCCCGCGTAGCTGAGCACCAGGTTCATGAAATCCTCGCGGGTGGCGTTGTCGCCCAGGGCCTGCAAGTCCGCGGCGACGTCCTGCACGACCTGTTCCTGTGCCTGGGCCGCCTGGACGACCTCGCGCCCGGTCGCCGTGTTCTCGATCAGGTAGTTGTACAGCTCCAGCAGGTTCTCGGCCATGGGCCGGTGGCCCGTTTCGGCGGCGTTCTCGATGGTGACGAGCAGCATCTGGAAGAACTCGTGATCGATCTGCCCGTCGTGCTCCTCGATCAGCCGGGGCCATTCATCCTGGCTCACCGAGAGGAACATCTCCATCGTGTGCATCTTATCGCGCTGGGCCTCGCGCATTTCTTCGGTGATGCCATCCGCCTCGAGGATCGTGTCGATCATGCCGGGGATGGTGAGCGCCTGGCGCGGCTGGAGCAGGTAGGCTTTCCGCTGTTCGGGCGGGATGCTCTCCGTCACGCGGCGGGTGAGATCGCCGATGACGCCTTCCCGTTCCTGCTGGTTGATGTTCAGCTCCATGGGCACGTACACCAGCAGCAGCTCTTTGGCCGGGTCGTGGTAGAGCAGCGGCGTACCGATCGCCATGGCGTGGCCGCAGTTGGGGCAGGAGATCGCGTTGACTCGCCCCGACAGGAAGCGGGCCTTGGCCTGGGGATCGCGGCCAACGTCGATGATTTGCTCGATAATCGCCGGGAACGTCTGTCCACAGCGGGGGCAGTTGAGCGAAGTTCTGACTACTTGGGACATGAAGGAAGCTCCTCAAAACGCTGACAGCCATATAGGGCTGAATCGTGAACCAGGACAGTGTAACTGATGTTGTGGATTATCGCATGAAGACGGCGTCTCGCCCGGCCTATTCGCGCCGGGGCAGCGTGAACGAAAACGTGGCGCCGCCGCCCGGATTGTTGCTGGCCCAGATGCGCCCGCCGTGGGCCGTGATGACGGCGTGGGCAAGGTACAGCCCCAGGCCCGTCCCCTGGGTGTTGTTGGTCAGCGCGTTGTTGACGCGGTGGAAGCGCTCGAAGACGCGCTCGAGCTGGTCTTCGGGCAGGCCGGGGCCCTGGTCGCTGACGGCGACGCGCACCCACTTGTCGTCATAGCGCCCCCGGATCACGATCTCGCCGCCTTTGGGCGAATACTTGATCGCGTTGCTCACCAGGTTGTCGAGCACCTGGCGCAGCCGCGTCGCGTCGCCACAGATAATCGGAAAGTCCTCGGGGAATTCGATACGCAGCTCGTGCCGGTCGGTCTGGGTCTGGAAGCGCTCGATAGACTGCTGGGCGATCAAGGGCAGGTTGGCGTCGTCCAGGTTGAGCCGCATCCCCTCGGCCTGGAGCTTGGACGCCGCGAGCAGGTTCTCGATCAGCTCACCCAGGCGGTCGGCCTCTTCTTCGATCACCTTGAGGCCGCCGCGAATGGTGCCCAGATCCCAGTCGGCGTCGTCGCGGCTCAGCGTGTCGGCATAGCCTTTGATCAGCGCGACCGGCGTCTTGAGCTCGTGCGAGATCACCGAGATGAACGTCGATTTGAGCTGCTCCGCCTCGCGGAAGTGCGTGATGTCGCGCACGTTGGCGATAATGTTTTGCAACTCGCCGTTGCTCTTTCCCAGCGGCGCATACGTGATCCCCACGCTGATCGTCGAGCCGTCCAGGCGTTCGAGGTCGCCCTCGACGTAGAGCGTGTCGGGCGCGGCGTCGCCGGACAGCCGCTGGGGCCACCCATTATCGACCGCCTCTTGCAGGTCCGGGCCCATCTCGCGGTGTTTCCAGCGGATGACGACGTCGTGATGGCGCCCCTGGGCCTGCTCAGCTTGCAGGCCGGTGATCCGGCTGAGGGCGCGGTTCCAGCGCTCGACGTGCAGGCCGCCATCGAGGATCATCACGCCGTCGGCGCTGTGATCGAGAATGGCCGCCAGCCGGTTGCGCTCCTGGTTGGCGAACTCGTACATGCGCGCGTTGTGCACGGCGATGGCCGCCTGATCGGCGAAACTTTGCAGCAGCCGGTTGTCGTTCTCGGTGGGCGTGCCCGCGTAGGCCCGGAAGATGAACAGGATGCCGAGCAGGTTGTTGGCGACGACCATCGGCAGGGCGATGACCTGGCTCAGGTTCAGATCGACGACGCGCGCCACGCGCCGCATCTTGAGATGCAGCAGCGACATGTCGAACTCGCCCGCCGTGCGGGGGCTCAGGTCTTCGAGCAGGGGATCGAACAGGTGCGCATCCTCGGCGTCGACGCCGATCACGGCGCGCACGTGGTAGTCGTCGCCGTCACGCAGCGCGATCATGCCTACCTCGCCGGCCAGCATGGACGTGGCCGCCTGGAGGATCATCCGCAGCACTTCGCCCAGGTCGAGCTGGGCCGTGATGGCGCGGCTGATGTTGAGCAGGTAATCGCGCTGTCGCACGCGATAATCGGGTAGCAGGAACATAGTATTGCTATTTTAGCACGGGGGCAGCGGGCCCCGGAAGGTCCGGGGCTCGCTTCTTGTGCAAACTATGCGCAGATCTTGCGGATTTCTAACGAAGCGGCACGATGCGCCGCAGGGCGACCCGTTTGACGGCACCTACGCGGCGCATCGTGTGAAGATCGTGCGGACCTAGAGGTAATCTTCCTCGGCGCGCGAGAGGGCGTGCTCGAAGATCAGCAGCGCCTGGTCGATCGTGGCCCGGTCCACGTTGAGCGGCGGGATCAGGCGCATGGTGTTCGTGCCGCAGCCGAGCAGCAGCAACTGCTCCTCGAACGCGTAATCCACGATCTTGTTGCGGAGGTCGACCGCTGGCTCGCGCGTGTCGCGGTCCATGACGAACTCGACGCCGACCATCAGCCCCTTGCCGCGCACCTGGCCGATGCTTGGGTGACGCCCGGCCATGTCGTCCAGCTTGCCCATCATGTACTCGCCCATGCGGGCCGCGTTGTCGATCAGCCCGTCCTTCAGCAGGTCGAAGGTGGCAATCGCCGCCGCGCAGCTCACCGGGTTGCCGCCGAAGGTGCTCGCGTGGGCGCCGGGTGCCCAGTCGCTCATGATGTCCTTGCGGGCGATGATGGCGCCGAGCGGCATCCCGCTGGCGATCCCCTTGGCCGAGCAGACGATATCCGGCTCGACGTCCCAGTGATCGACGCCCCACCATTTCCCGGTGCGGCCCATGCCGGTCTGCACTTCGTCGGCGATGAGCAGGATGTCGTAGCGATCGCACAGCTCGCGCAGGCCGGGCAGGAAGCCGTCCGGCGGGACGACGTAGCCGCCCTCGCCCTGGATCGGCTCGACGAGAATGCCGGCGACTTCGTTGGCGGGCACCAGCGTCTTGAAGATGACGTTCTCGATGTAGTCCAGCACGGCTTCCCCGTAATCGTTGTATCCGTCCAGGTTGAGGATCGGGCGGTACGGGTCGGGATAAGGGACGTGGGTGATGCCGGGAATGAGCGGGAAGAAGCCCTGCCGCTGGACGTACTTGCTGGCCGTGAAGCTGAGCGCGCCCATCGTCCGACCGTGGAAGGCGCGCAGAAACGCGATGAAGCGCGGGCGACCGGTGTAATAGCGGGCGAGCTTGACGGCGGCCTCGATGGCTTCGGCGCCGCTGTTGCCGAAGAAGACCATCGCGTCTTCCGCGAAGGGCGCGACCGATACCAGCCGCTCGGCCAGCTCGACCTGGCTGGGATAGTAGAAATCCGTGCCGGACATGTGCAAGAACTTGGCGGCCTGTTCCTGAATGGCTTTGACCACGTGGGGATGTGCGTGCCCGGTTGCGGTGACGGCGATCCCGGTGGTGAAGTCGATGAAGCGGTTACCGTCCACGTCCCACACATTCGACCCTTCGCCACGCTCCATGACGAGGGGATAGCCGCGGGTGTAAGACGGCGAGATCACCGCCGAATCGCGTTCGATCAACGCTTTTGCATTTGGCCCGGGCATGACCCGGTCGGTGGAAACCATACAGTCCTCCTGATGTCAGCAAAAATCATCATTTCACGGGTGGCGCAGCACAACGCGCCCGGATGGGCCAGCCATCCCTGCTCACATTATCTCGTCTGGCAGGCTTTCGGGCAAGGGACGAATGGCACCAGCCCGGCCCCGTCATTTGGCTGTGAAGCAGGAGAAAGCGGCGCCGGTGGCGGCGCGCGAAGCCGGTTGTGGGGAGAAAACGCCTATTTCTGTTTCTCGAAGCGGTAGCCGACGCCCAGCTCGTTGATGATGTAGACCGGCTCCTTGGGGTTGCGCTCCAGCTTGCGGCGCAGGTGCCAGATGTACACGCGCAGGTAGTCGATGTCGTCGATGTATTCGAAGCCCCACACCTGCTCGAGCAGGTCGCGGTACGACACGATGCGCGGCGAGGCATCGACCAGGTGGGCCAGCAGGTTGAACTCGGTGGGCGTCAGGCGCACCGGCTCGCCCTCGATGGTGACGCGGTGCTCGTCCAGGTTGATGGTGAGGTAGTCGTCGCTGTAGACGACGTCTTTCCGGACGACGGTTGGCTCGGTCGCCGCGCGACGCAGGTTGGCCCGCACGCGCGCCAGCAGCACCGTGATCTGGAACGGCTTGAGGATGTAGTCATCCGCGCCCATGTCCAGCCCCTTGACGATCTCCTCTGGCTCGTCGCGGGCGGTGAGCATGACGATCGGGACGTTGCTGACCTCGCGGATGCGCTGGCAGACCGTCCAGCCGTCCATCGTCGGCATGTTGATGTCGAGGATGATCAGGTCGGGCCGGGTTTCGTACATCTTGCGCAGGCCTTCCTGACCATCGTACGCGTTCAAAACGGCATACTCCTCCTGTTGGAGCGCATTCGTAACCAGGTGGACGAGGGTACGATCATCGTCGATGACCAGGACGGTTGCCGGTTTTGCCATGTGTTGTACGCTTTCTATCGTGCAGGCGCTTGATTGCGCGTAGGTTGCTCACTTGCCATGATAGGATTACAGCCGCGTGCCGCCTTGCGTCGCAACCAGCGCCGCGGCCCCGATCAACGCCACGTTATCCCCCAGCGCCGCAGGGACAATCGGCACGTTGTCGCAGTAGGCGGGGTCGATCGTGTACTGCCGGACGGCCTCACGCATCGGCTCGAACAGCAGATCGCCCGTCTTGGTGACTCCGCCCCCGACGACGATGATCTGCGGATTGAACAGGTGCATCAGGCTGACGATGCCCAGCCCGACCATCGAGCCGGCCCGCCGGATCAGGTCCCGCGCCAGTGAATCGCCCTCGGCGGCGGCCTGGCCGACTGTCTTGGCCGTGACCTGGCTCAAGTCGCCGTTCACCAGATCGCGGATGGCGGTCGGCTCGCCGGCCTCGATGTGCGCGACAGCTTTCGCGGCGATGGCCGGGCCGGCGGCCTCCTTTTCCAGGGTAGACACGCGTCCATCGACCACCAGAATCGTGTGCCCGGCTTCGGCGCCCAGCCCGCTGGAGCCGATGAGCAAATGCCCGTCGTCGATGATGCCGCTGCCGATGCCGGTGCTCACGGTCAGGTAGACCACGTACTTGTAGCCGTGAGCCGCGCCCCGCGTCGCTTCGGCCAGGGCGGCGACGTTGGCATCGTTGCCCAGATAGGTTGTGAATCCGAGTCGATCCTCGACGATCTGGCGCAGGGCGACCCGGCGCCAGCCGGGCAGGTTGGGCGGCGACAGAATGGTTCCGGTCCGCGGATTGATCGGGCCGGGGGCCGATACGCCGATTCCCAGAATGGATGTTTCCCCGCCGGTTGGGATGGCGCGCTCGATCAGGTCGAGCAGGCGGCTGATGACGCTGTCCTGCCCCTCGTGGGCCAGAGTTGGCTCGGCCAGGCGTTCCAGGAGATGCAGGTCGCGGGTAAAAAGCCCAACCCGCATCTGGGTGCCGCCCAGGTCGACTCCAACGATGACTTCATCCATTGACCGTCTGCTCCCTTACTGTCATTTTATCATGGATGTGCCCGACCCGCTATTGGCGCGCGGGTGCGCACTTGTTAGAATACACGGCGCTGTGTGCGGCAAATCATACCCTAAAAAAAGAATTGATAAAACCTCTATGCCAAAAGTAACGCCGTCCCGCCAACAATATCTCGACTTCAAGAGCCAGTTCCCCGACGCGATCGTGATGTTCCGCCTGGGCGATTTCTACGAGATGTTCGACGCCGATGCCGAGTTGGCCGCCCGCGAGCTGGACCTGGTGCTCACCGGGCGCCCGGTCGCCAAGGGCGAGCGCGTCCCGATGTGCGGCGTCCCCCATCACGCCGTGGAGGGCTACATCGCGCGGCTGGTGGAGAAGGGCTATCACGTGGCCGTGATCGAGCAGGTCGGCAGCGAGCCGGTCGGCGGCCTGACGCCCCGCGAAGTGTCGCGCGTGATCACGCCGGGCACAGTCATGGAGCCGGGCATGCTGGCCGACACGCGGCACAATTACCTGCTGGCGCTGGCGCCGGAGCCGGACCGCCAGGGGAGCGGCTGGGCCGGGGTGGGGCTGGCCTACGTCGATATCAGCACGGGCGAGTTCGCCGCCACGCAGCTCGACGGCGAGGGGGCGACGCTGACCGTGGTCGAGGAGCTGGCCCGGCTTGAGCCGCGCGAGGTGCTGCTGCCCGCCGGCTGGAGCGAGCGCGGCGTGACGCTGCCTGCCGGGGCGCACCTGACGCCGGTGCCCGATTACCGCTTCGAGCAGGGGTTCGCGCGGCAGACGCTGCTCGACCACTTCGAGGTGTCCACGCTGGACGGGTTCGGGCTGCACGAGGCGCCGCTGGCCGTCCGCGCGGCGGGCGCCATCCTGGCGTACCTGCAGGACACGCAGCGCAGTGCCCTGACGCAGCTCGCCACCATCCGGACGTATACCACGTCCCATTTCATGACGCTCGATTCGGCCACGCGCCGCAACCTGGAACTGATCGAGACGATCCGCGAGGGGGGCAAGCGCGGCTCGCTGCTCGACGTGCTGGATCGCACGGTCACGCCGATGGGCGGGCGGCTGCTGCGCACGTGGATCGGGCAGCCGCTGCTCGATCGCGCGCGGTTGGAAGCCCGGCTCGACGCGGTCGAGGCGCTGGCCGGGTCCGGGACGGCGCGGACGTCCACGCGCGAGAAGCTGCGCAACGTCAGCGACCTGGAGCGGCTGGTCAACCGCCTGCTGGTGGGCCGGGCGGGCCCGCGCGACTTGCTGGCGCTGGCGGCCAGCCTGCGCGCCGTGCCCGATCTCAAGGAAGTGATCGCGCCCGCCGAGGCGCTGCGCAGCGTGTCCGACGCGCTCGATCCGTGCGCGGACACCGCCGACCTGATCGAACGGGCGCTGGTCGATGACCCGCCGGCGACGCTCACCGCGCCGGGCGCGTTCCGGCCCGGCTATTCGCCGGAGCTCGACCAGGTGATGGCCTCCAGCCGGGGCGCGAAAGACTGGGTCGCCAGCCTGGAAGAAACCGAGCGCGAGCGGACCGGCATCAAGAGCCTGAAGGTCGGCTATAACAAGGTGTTCGGCTATTACCTGGAGGTGAGCCGGGCCAACAGCGAGAAGGTGCCCGACGACTACATCCGCAAGCAGACGCTGGTCAATGCCGAGCGGTACATCACGCCGGAGCTAAAGGAGTACGAGTCGCTGATCCTCAACGCCGACGAGCGCCTGCTGGAGATCGAGCAGCGGCTGTTCCGCGAATTGTGCGACCAGGTGCTGGCCCGGTCGGAGGCGCTGCTGCGGACGGCGCGCGCGCTGGCGCACCTGGACGCGTTCGCGTCGCTGGCGGAGGTGGCCGCGCGCGAGAACTACACGCGGCCCCAACTGACCGATGACGACGTGCTCGACATTCGCGACGGGCGACACCCGGTCGTCGAGCGGACGCTGCACGGCGAGCGGTTCGTGCCCAACGACACGCACTTCGACGAGAAGGAACGGCTGCACATCATCACCGGGCCGAACATGGCCGGCAAGAGCACGATCATCCGGCAGGTGGCGCTGGTGGTGCTGATGGCGCAGATCGGCAGTTTCGTCCCGGCGCGCGAGGCGACGATCGGGCTGGCGGACCGCATCTTCACGCGCATCGGCGCCCAGGACGAAATCCACGCCGGGCAGTCGACGTTCATGGTGGAGATGGTCGAGCTGGCGTTGATCCTCACGCACGCCACGTCGCGCAGCCTGATCATCCTGGACGAGATCGGGCGCGGCACGAGCACGTATGACGGCATGGCAATCGCCCGCGCGGTGGTCGAGCACATCCACAACAATCCGCGCCTGCGCGCGCGGACACTGTTCGCGACCCACTATCACGAGCTGACCGAGCTGGCGAACATCCTGCCCGGCGTGCGCAACTATAACGTCGCCGTCGCGGAAGAAGGCGACGACGTCGTGTTCCTGCACCGGCTGATGCCCGGCGGGGCAAACCGGTCCTACGGCATTCACGTTGCCCAGCTTGCAGGCATCCCCAAGGCGGTGATCAACCGTGCCGCCGAGATCCTCGAAGAACTGGAGGAGGCCGGCGGCGACTTCACGATCAAGCCGCGTGAAGAGTCCTCGCAGACCGTGCAGCTTTCGTTCTTCGAGACGGACCCCGACCCGGTGATCAAGCTGCTGCGCGATCTCAAGGTCGATGAGCTGTCGCCGCTGGACGCGATCACCAAGTTGTACGAGCTGAAACGGCTGGTGGGCGAGTAAGGCGTGCCGGGCCGTTCAGGTCTGCGCGGCTCCTGGCGCGGGGCGGCTCCACGCCGGCGCGCGATCGTGGATGGCGAGCACGATGGCTTCGACTACGTCGACGACCTCGGCCAGTTGGTCCGGGCTGATCCAGAGTGCGGTGTCGTCGGGCTGGTGGCGCATCATCGACCACTCGACAGAACTGCTCAGCGCGATGGCGGGGACGCCGTGCCAGGCGAAAGTCGAGTGGTTGCTCTGCGGCCACGGCTCGACCCATTCCACGCGCGGGAAAGCCGCCACAGCCCGCTCAATCGCCGCTTTCAGCGCGGCGCTGTGGGCCATGATCGTGATCGTGTTATGCCCCAGGATGTGCGCGATGCCGTCCATGTTGATCGCCGCCAGGATCGAACCGAAACGGTCGCCGCGCTCGCGGATGTAGACGACGTGGTCGTTGCTGTAGGTTTCTTCGTCGGCGAAGGCGATGAACTCCAGCCCACAGGCGAGGTCGCGGCCCGCCAGCCGTTCTGCCAGCCCTAGCAGCGCCGACACACCCCCCGCATTGTCCCACGCGCCGGGCGTGTCCACTTTCGTATCGAAGTGCGCCATCAGCGCGATGCGCGCCGCGTGCGGGCCGGGGCGCAAGCCGAGCACGTGCGCGCCGGAGGATGGCTTCGTCACGGCGGCGATGCGCAGGTGCGCCGGATGGCCCGCCCGGTGGACCAGGCGCGCGCCCACGTCGGCGGGCACGGTGGCGGAGGGCAGCGTGAAGTCGACGTCTTCGATGCGCCGCTCGACGTCGCGCAGGTGCGGGTTGATTGTAATGACGGCGGCGGGCTGCTTGTCGAGCAGCGCCCGGTTGATGTGCTGGTCGCGATCGGTGTTGTAGATCGGGCAGTTGAGCGGAATCAGCGGCTCGCGCGTGAGATCGCCGTAAAGCACCGCGATCTTGCCGGTGATGTCGGCGGCGTCGAGGTCCGCGATGGTCCCAACGGCGACGGTCGGCGCGAGCACGTCGCACGCGGGCGAAGGGACGTTGGCGGCGGCGGCGAGTGGCTCGCCGTCCAGTTCCAGCGTCGTTTCGTCGCAGCGCCAGCCGGGGCAGTCGAACGGCAGGGTTTCGACGTCCAGCCCGGCGCGTCGGAAGATGCCCGCGATATATTCGGCGGCGACGTGGTTAGCCGGCGTCCCGGCCATGCGCGGGCCGATCTGCTCGGTCAGGACGTGCACGTGATGCAGCATGTCGGTCGAGGTTGGGGTGGGCATGGGAAGAGCGTCTCCTATTGGTGTGGCAAGGTGTTGCGCGCGCGGCTTCGACGGACGAACGGATTGGACGGGGCGTATTGACTCAGGGACAGCGTGTGCTGATCGACGGGAAAGCCGGGATTTGAGCGGCGCATGCCGGGCAGAAGACCTTCGTCTGGCACGACAGGTCGATTTGCGCCCGGCATGGCGCGCATGGTACCATCTGGCCCATTGAACTTGGGCCATCCACTGAACGAGAGAGATTGTGTCCCAGCCACCCGCGACCGTCAAACATTGGCGAATTCTTCCCCAGGTCCCGCCAGACGTACGCGCACAGCTCGCCGCGTACCACCCTGTGGTAGCCCAGGTGCTGTACAACCGTGGGCAGGACACCGCCGAAAAGGCCCGGACATTTCTCGAAGGCAGCGCCGACGCGCTGAACAGCCCCTTCCTCATGCACGGAATGAGCGAGGCGGTAGCTCGCCTGCGCCGCGCAATTGCCCGCGGGGAGTGGATCGCCGTCTATGGCGATTTCGACGCGGACGGCGTGACCAGCACCGCGCTGCTGACTCAGGCGCTGAGCGCGCTGGGCGGCAAGGTGACCCCGTACATCCCGAACCGGGTGGACGAGGGATACGGCCTGAACGCGGACGCGCTCCAGACGCTGAAAGATCAGGGCGTGTCGGTCGTCGTCACCGTGGACTGCGGCATCCGCTCGGTAGAAGAAGTGGCCTTTGGCAACGCGCTGGGGCTCGACATCATCGTCACCGATCACCACTCGGTTGGCGACGAGCTGCCGCCCGCGCTGACCGTGGTCGATCCGAAGATCGACGCGCGCGCCCGCCTGTTGGAGGGCCGCGCCAACGGCTATCCGGAGGACATGCTGGCCGGCGTGGGAGTGGCGTACAAGCTGGCCGAGGCGCTGGTCCGGGCCGAAAGCCAGCAGTCGCGGGGCGAGTTCAACGCAAAGCTTCTCGAAGACCTGCTCGACCTGGTGGCGCTGGGCACGGTGGCTGACCTGGCCCCGCTCGACCGGCTGGAAAACCGCGAGCTGGTGCGGCGTGGGCTGGAGGTGCTCAACCGGGCGCAGCGACCGGGCATCTACGAGCTGCTCCAGGTGGCGCGCGTCGATCCGGGCCGGATCAACACGACGACTATCGGTTACATGCTAGGCCCGCGCATCAACGCCGCCGGGCGGCTGAGCGACGCGATGATCGCCTACGACCTGCTGACGGCGGACATGCCGCGCGCCGGGCAGCTTGCCCAGGCGCTCCAATTGCTCAACGTCGAGCGGCAGAGCCTCACGGCGGAGGCGGTCGAGCTGGCGAAAACCATAGCCGGGGACGTCGACGCGCCGCTGATCTTCGCGGTCAGCCCGGAGTTCAAGCCGGGGATCGTCGGCCTGGTGGCGGGGCGGCTGTGCGAGATGTTCTACCGCCCGGCGATCGTGATCGAACAGGGCGAGAGCGAGTCGCGCGGGTCGTGCCGCAGCATCCAGGAGTTCGACATCACGCAGGCGCTGGACGAGTGCGCCGAGCTGTTGGTGCGTCACGGGGGGCACTCTCAGGCAGCCGGTTTCACCGTCGCCAACGAGAATCTGGACCCGCTCCGCGAGCGGCTGATGGCCCTGGTGACCGGCGCGCTGGGCGACCGCGACCTGCGCCCGACAGTCACGATCGATGCCGAGGTGCCGTTCGATTCCCTGACGATGGACCTGGCGCATACGCTCGGCCAACTGGAGCCAACCGGCGCCCGCAACGAGGCCCCGCTGTTTGCCACGCGGGACGTGCGGGTCACCGAATGCCGCCGCGTCGGCCAGGACGACAAGCACCTGCGTCTGCGCCTGACCAAAGAGACGACCACCATCGACGCGATCGCGTTCCGGCAGGGGGAGTGGCACGACCGGATCGCGCCCGGTTCGTATGTGGACGTGGCCTATCACCTGGAGATCAACGAGTGGAACGGCCACGTCAAGCTGCAACTGAACGTTCAGGACCTGCGTCTGGCGGGTGGGGGCAGTTAGCAATTTATTTCTTCTTTCCGCACATGAAAAGTTCACATGCACAGGCACATCATTCGACATGGGCTCCTGGCCGTGCTGATCGGCGCCCTGCTGGTGGGGGCCGGATCGGCGGCACGGGCGGGCTGGCCGGGGCAGCACGCCGACCGGCATCCGCATTATCGATTCGGCGTGGTCGAGGCGTACTACCGGCCCGGCGACGCGCTCGACCTGGGTGTGGGCTGGGAGCGAATCATCTTCGAGTGGGCGGCGTTCCAGCCCAACGGCCCGGACGAATACCGGACCGAGGCGGTGCCGGTCGAATGGCTGGCCGATGCGCAGCGGGCGGGGCGCGAGGTGATCGGCCTGCTCAAGAACACGCCGCTGTGGGCGTCGGACATCGGCAAGCTGGGCGCGCCGCCGAACGGGCTGCACCTGCCCATCGACGATCCGGGCAACTATTGGGCGGCGTTCGTGCGCCGGACGGTCGAGGAATATGGCCGCGAGTGGGGCATCAATCACTGGATCATCTACAACGAGCCGGACATCCGGCCCGGCGACCTGGGCTGGTACGAATTTGACGGCGACGTCGAAGATTATTACAACATGGTCAAGGTGGCGTACCGGGCGGCGAAGTCGGCCAACCCGCGCGCGAAGATTCACCTGGCGGGCATGGCGTGGTACGTCGATCTCCAGGCCGGGCGCGATCTGTACCTGGAGCGGCTTTTGCGGGTTGCGGCGAACGATCCCGAAGCGGCGGCCAACGGGTATTTCTTCGACGTGGTCATGGTTCACACGTACTTCGACACGCTGAACGTGTGGCAGATGATCCGGGATATCCGGCGCATTTTGCACTGTCACGGCTTGTACGACAAGCCGCTGTGGGTCGACGAGACAAACGCCCGGCCCTCGCGCGACGATCTGGCCGACGTCCCGCCGGGGATGTTCGAGATTTCGCTGAGCCAGCAGGCGGATTACA
Source organism: Anaerolineae bacterium (assembly GCA_018432315.1). Lineage (GTDB taxonomy): Bacteria > Chloroflexota > Anaerolineae > Aggregatilineales > Aggregatilineaceae > LM3-B42. The sequence goes on along the minus strand of JAHDLB010000030.1, from coordinate 90,909 downwards.
TCGTGCAGGCGGCGGCGCTGTCGCTGGCGGCGGGCGTCGAGCGGTTCGGGGTGTACCGGCTGTACGACGACAACTATACGCCCGGCTTCACCGAGCCGTGGGGATTGGTGCGCAGCGACGGATCGCGGCGCCCGGCATTCGCGGCGTACCAGAACGCGATCGCGCTGTTCGCCGGGGCGAAGCTGGTCCAGTACAAATACAGCGATCACTCGTCGCTGGTCGTGCTGCACAAGGATGCCGCGACGATTTACGTCATGTGGGCGCGCCGGGTCCCGCCAGTGCGGTTTCACGTCATGGCGCGGGCGGCGGACGAGACGGCGACCGGGGTCAGCGTGACCGGGGCGACCCGCACCGTCGCGCCGGAGCGCGTGCCCACCGTCGAAAACTGGTGGTATGTGTTCGAGGCGCCGGGGGCGGTGGCAGACCCCAGCGGGCGCGTGATCGTCGAAGGCTCGCCGGTGATCGTGGTGGCCGAGGGGCCGCCGCGCCCGGTATGGATTGAGGTCAACGGACGGCAGTGGCGCTTTGGATGACACGCACAGTCGGGATGGCAGCCGCGGCGCTGTGGGCGGCGGCGTGCCTGCTGCCGGGCGCTCGCGCGCAGCTCGACCGGCCCCCTGGGTGGCAATTCGGGGTGATCGGCGGCGCGGATCACCGCGACGAGGCGACCGACCTGGGCGCCGGTTGGCAGCAGATCGCGTTCGAGTGGGCGGCCTTTCAGCCCGGCGGGCCGGATGACTTCGTCGCCGAGGCGGTCGATCCCGGCTGGCTGCGCGCCGCGCTGGCTGATGGGCGCGAGATCGTGGGGCTGATCACCGCGACACCGGCCTGGGCGTCGGAGTCCGGCGACCCGGCGGCGGTCCCCGCCGGCCTCGACCTGCCGGTCGACGATCCCGGCAACGTGTGGGCGGCGTTCGTGGGCCAACTGGTCGCGGAGTTCGCGCCGCGCGGCGTGGGGCATTGGGTGATCTACGACGAGCCGGACGTGCGCCTGGGCGAGGGCGATCTCCAGTTCGCGGGCGAGGTGGACGATTACGCCCGGCTGGTCGAGGTGGCGCACCGGGCGGCGCGGGAGGCCCACCCCCGCGCGCGGGTGCACCTCGCGGCGATGAACTGGTGGGTGGACGTGGCCGCCGGGCGCGAGCCGTACCTGGCGCGGCTGGTGCCGGCCCTGGCCCGCGGCAGGGACGCCGACGGCGCGCCGCCTTTCGACGGGGTCACCGTGCGGGCGACGAACGGCACCGCCGCCGTGTGGAACATGCTGGCCGCGGTGCGCGAGGTGTTGGAGGCGCACGGACTGGAAGACATGCCGATCTGGCTGGAGATGAACGCCAGCCCGACGCTCGACGAGGGCGAGTTCGCCGCGCCGCCGACGTTCGGCATCACGCCCGCCCGGCAGGCCGATTTCGTGGTGCAGGCGGCGGCGCTGGGGCTGGCGGCGGGCGTCGAGCGGGTGGCCGTGGTGCGCTGGGTCGATCAGAGCGAGAGCGGCGAGCCGTGGGGCCTGGTGCGCGCCGATAACTCGCGCCGCCCCGCGTTCGACGCGTACCGGACCGTCATCGACCTCTTCGGCCCCACGCAGACCGCGGCGCGGTACGAAAACCTGTTCGCGGAGCTGGTCGTGCTGGAGCAGGCCGGGCGGTCGGTCTACGCCATGTGGGCGCGCGGCTCCAACCCCGTCGAGTTCATCATCACGTCGGGCGCGGTGGGCGAGCGGGCCGCGCTGTATACGTCAACGGGCGAGGAAAGGGCGCTGACCTCCGAGGCGCTCGAATGGCCCGCCGCGTTCACGGTGAGCGCGCCCTCCGCGGGCCGGGACGCGAACGGTTTTCTGACCGTAGCGGGGTCGCCGCGCATGGCGGTTTTCGACGCGGACGATGGTTTCTTCCGCGTTGTGTACGTCGTGGTCAATGGCGAGCGCTACCGGCTCAAGTAGGCGCGCCCCCTGGGCGGTGTGGGTGGGGTTCGCCTGCCTGTACGCGCTGTCGCTGGGGCGCGGATTCTACAGCAGCGACGGGGAGGTGATGTTCCTGACGACCGCCGCCCTGGCCGAGCGCGGCACGTTCGAGATCGCGCCGGACCCGGCCCTGCCGCAGATCGTCGCCGGGAGTGACGGCGCATCCTACAGTAAATACGATCCGGGACTCCCGCTGGTGGGCGTCCCGTTTTTTGTGGCGGGCGACTGGCTCGGCGCAGTGAACCACGCCCACCGCTACCGGCTGGCGGCGCTGGCCGTGCTGCTGGTGCCCGTCGTCTCGGCTGCCGGGGCGCTGGCGGCATTGGCGGCGCTGGCCGGTGACCTGTTCCCAGGGCGGCGCGCGCTGGGCGTGACGCTGGCTGCCGGAACAAGCACGCTCCTCTGGCCGTACGCGCGCGTCCTGTTCGCCGAGGCGACGCTGGCCTGCGCGCTGACGCTGGCGGTGTTCGCGATCTGGCGGGCGGGCCGGGGCGGCGGGCGCGGCTGGTGGATCGTCGCGGGGGCGGCGCTCGGCTGGGGGATCGCGACGCGGGCCGCGCTGGCGATTTACGCGCTCCCGCTCGTTGTGTTGGGCGCTCGCCTGTCGTACAGGGATGGCCCGCGCGCCACTGCCGCCCGGCTGGCCGCGATTGGCGCCGGGGCCGCGCCGGGAGTCGCGCTCGTGCTGTGGCACAACGCCCTGCGCTTTGGCGATCCGTTGTCGTTCGGGTACGCCGGGGAGGGTTTCAGCACGGCGCCCTGGGTGGGCGCGGCGGGCCTGCTGTTCAGCCCCGGCAAGAGCGTCTTCCTGTACGCGCCCCCGCTGGTGGCGAGCATCCTGCTGTGGCCGCGGTTTCGCCGGTCACAGCCCGCGCTGGCGGATTTTCTGGTGCTGGCTTGGGTCGCCGCGCTGGTGTTCTACGGGGCGTGGTGGGCGTGGCATGGCGGTTGGAGCTGGGGCCCGCGCCTGCTCGTCCCGCTCGTACCGTTGAGCTGCCTGCCGCTGGGCGCGCTGCCGGATCGCCGCGCGTGGCGCGGGCTGGCCGCCGCGCTGGTGATCGCGGGAGCCGGCGTGCAGATCGCCGGCGTGCTGGCCGATACCGTCCCGCATTACGCGGCGGTGATTGGGGCCGGGGAGGGCGGCTATCACGCGCTCCATTACACGCCGGGCGAGTCGCCGCTGGTCGCCGCCTTCGAGCGCGTCCTGCGCGGGCAGACCGAGCCGCTGGCCGCGTTCCATTTGAATGGAACGGGACTCCCCCGCACGTGGACGGTCGGAGTCCCGTTGATCCTGCTCGTCGGGTTGGGATGGGGCGCCTGGGCGATCGGGCGGGACGCTCGCGCGGGTCCGGCTCAGTAGCGCCCGGCGACCTCCCACGTATTCGGCCCCATGTCCACCGAATACAGCCGCAGGGCGATGCCCCATTTGCCGTGATCGAGATACCAGTACCGGGTGCGCCCAGCCCAGGTGGCGTCATCGCCGGAAGGTTCCTGAGAGCGGCCCGTGAACGCCTGCTCCAGCTCGTAGGCCCAGCCAAGCTGGTTGCGCACGCTGGCATGATCGCGCCAGACCTGGCCGATGCCGCGAATCGGCTGGTAGCGACCGGTCGGCGGGACGATGCTCGGGTCGGATTCGGGCATGCCGGATTCCCACACGTCGGGGTACGTTTCCCAGTACCCGTTGTTGTAGATGATGTAGATCGTGCCGCGCGGATCGGTGGAGCCGGGAGGCGCGGCGTACCACAGCGCGCGCCCGCCTTCGAAATCCTGCCCGGCGGCGCTCACCGAAACGACCGGCTCCGGGCAGGTGCCCAGCGGGTCGCGCGTGCCGGGCTCGAGCGCGAAGAACCACGAGAAGGCACAGCTCGGCTGTGGGGTCGCCGTCGCAACCGGCGGCGGGGGCGGCACATTCGGCACGTACAGCCGCTGCCCGACCGTGATGGTGTTGGCGTTGCCCAGGCAGTTGGCCGCGACCAGTTCATCCACCGTCGAGCCAACGCGCAGCGCGATGCCGAACAGCGTGTCGCCGGGGCTCACAGTGAGGGTCGGCCACGCGGTGCGCGGCGTGCAGGCCGGGGCGGACGTCGGCTGGGGCGTGGCGCTCAGGAACGGCGTCGGGGTGAGCGTTGGCGCGGGCGACTGGGCAGGCGTCGACGTGGGGATGACCGCGTCTGTAGGCGGAGCCAGCGTGGGTAGGGTAGTATTGTCGTTATCCGAACCCCCCAGGTTGCAGGCCAGCCCGGCAGCGATCAGGGCGATCATGACGATCCAGAGGCGTTTCATAGCGGCTCCCGTTTTGTGTTATGGATAGGCATACCTATTCTAGCAGCGCCTCGTCGATCGGTCTGTACGACTTTTGGAGGATATTATTATGACTTTGCGACCTCTTCGCCTGCCGTCGGACCTCAAGACGCTGGCCGAGATCATCCCGCCCGCCTTCCAGTATCCCGACAACGACGCCTGGAGCATGCAGCCGGAGGAGGTCGAGTCGTTCGTCGATTCGATCAACGGCATCCGCCGCCTCTGGCCGCTGCTGGTGGCCGCCGCGGCGCTGTCGCCGTCCATGCGCGACGCGTTTCGCGGTTTCGTGTGGGAGGAGGACGGCCAAATGGTTGGGTCGGCTAACGTGCTGCGCCGGGGGGCGACGGATCGCTGGTACATCGGCAACGTCGCGGTACTGCCAGACTACCGGCGGCGCGGCATCGCGCGACGGCTGGTCGAGGCGTGCATGGACCTGGCGCGCGAACGGGGCGCGAAAACCATTATGCTCGACGTGGTGGCGGGCAACGTCCCGGCGGTCAGCCTGTACGAGCGGCTGGGCTTCGAGCAGTTCAGCGGGCTGGCCTACCTGACGCTCGCCGCGGAGCACGACCTGCCGCCGCACGCGCTGCCGGAACCGGCCCGGCTGGAAGTGGGCTCGATCTTCGACTGGCGACCGCGCTATGACCTGGCGGAGCGCATCACGCCGCCGCACGTGCGGCGGTACGCGCCGGTCGAGGAGGCGGTCTTCCGGCGGCCTGCCGCTCTGCGGATGCTCAGCCCGGTGATCCGGCTGGCGACGGGGATGGAAAATCGCGCGATCACCGCCCGCGATGGCGGCGGCGCGGTGATCGCGACCGGCGTGATCGCGGCGCGCCGCCGGGCGGGCGGCGTCAACGAGTTGAGCCTGATGCTCGACCCGGGGGCGGACGAGCTTGGCCCGGCGCTGGTCGCCGCCGTGGCGGGCGTGGTCCGGCAGATCAGCCCTGGACGGCGCATCGACCTGACCGTGCCGCACTGGCAGGAGGATCTGATCGGCGCGGCGCTGGCGGTGGGCTTCACGCGGCGGCTGGACGAGCACACGATGGGGATTCACGTGGGGATGGGCTGAGCGATGGCGGTGGGATCGACGGTGTTCGTGCGCGACCGGTTCACCTGGCTGGCCTACGTCATGCTGGCCTATTTCGCCTATTTGCAGGCGTCGTTGGGGCCGGTGATGCCGTTTCTGCGCGACGAACTGGGGCTGAGTTACACGGTCGGCGGGCTGCATTTCAGCGCGCTGGCGCTGGGGATGGTCCTGGCCGGGCTCAGCGCGGACCGGGCCGTGCGCCGCTGGGGGCGGCGGGCGGTCTTCTGGGCAGGCGGGGCCGGAATGGCGGTTGGCGCGCTGGCCGTCGCGCTGGGGCCGCATCCCGCGCTGACCGTCGGCGGCTCGTGGATCATGGGCTACCTGGGCACGTTCGTGCTGGCGCTGGTCCAGTCGTCGCTGGCCGACCGGCACGGCCCGCGCCGCGCCGTGGCGCTCACCGAGGCGAACGTGGGGGCTAGCTTCGTCACGGCGCTGTGCCCGCTGCTGGTCGGCGGCTTTCAGCGGGCGGGAATCGGCTGGCAGGCCGCGCTGATCCTGGCGGCGGGTGTCTGGGTCGCCAGCGCGATCGCGTTTCGCGGCCAACCGTTCCCCGCGCAGGAACAGCCCGCGCCGGTGCCCGGCGAGCGCCGCCCGGCGCTGCCGCTGACTTTCTGGGTCTACTGGGTGGCGCTGGTGCTGTGCGTGGCTGCCGAATGGTCGATCGTGTCGTGGGGCGCGGATTTCCTGGTGAATCCGGGCGGGCTGGGCAAGTCCGACGCATCGATGGTGATGGCGTTCTTCTTCGGCGCGATGGTGATTGGCCGCGCGTTCGGCAGCCGGTTGTCGCGCGCGGTGGACTCGGCGCGGCTGCTGCTCGCGGCGATCGGCGTGGCGCTGGCGGGATTCATGTTGTTCTGGCTGGCGCCGGTGGCCGGGCTGACTATCGCCGGGCTGTTCGTGGCCGGGTTGGGCGTGTCGAACCTGTTCCCGTTTCTGATGGCGATCGCGGTGGGCGTAGGCGCGGCTCACAGCGACGCGGCCAGCGCGCGCGTGACGCTGGGCGCCGGGCTGGCGATCCTGGTCGCGCCGCAAACGCTCGGCTGGGTGGCCGACCAGGTGGACCTGCGGAGCGCGTACAGCATCGTGTTGGCGCTGCTGGTGATGGCCGCGGCGGTAACTGCGCTTGCTAACCGGCGTGTGGCGCGGCACAATGGTATACCGTCGACGAGCAGCGCCGGCAGGTGACAGACGTGGAGATGAGTGTGATGGCAGAACAGAAACCGATGCAGTTTTCGTATGGCGGGCAGGCCGTGATCGAAGGCGTGATGATGCGCGGGCAGTACGTGGCCGCGATTGCCGTGCGGAACCCCAAAGGCGAGATCGTGATCAAGGAAGTGCCGCTGAACGCAGCTCTGTACCGCGGGCGGATCGCCCGGTGGCCGTTCGTGCGCGGGCTGGTGATGCTGTGGGATGCGCTGGGCCTGGGCACGCGGGCGCTGATGTGGTCGGCGGACGTGGCGCTCGAAGAAGAGGAAGACGTCGATTTTTCGCTGGAGGGAGCCGCCGGGATGGGGCTGGTGGTGGTGTCGCTGGCGATGGGCATCGGTCTGTTCTTCGTGCTGCCCGCGGCGGGATCGGCGCTGGTCAAAAATGTGACCAGCCTGGACAGCAAGCTGGCGGCGGACCTGGTCGAAGGCGTGATCAAGCTGGGGATGCTGACCGGGTATATCTGGGTCATCGGCCACATGAACGACGTCAAGCGGCTGTTCGGCTATCACGGCGCCGAGCACAAGACGATCAACGCCTACGAAGCGGGCGCGGAGCTCACCCCAGAAAACACCGCTGCGTTCCCGATCGAGCACCCGCGCTGCGGCACGGCTTTTCTGCTGACGCTGGTCGTGCTCTCCGTGTTGGTTCACATCATCACCGGGCGCCCGGACAGCGTGATCGGCCTGCTGCTGTCGCGCGTTGCGCTCATCCTGCCGATCGCGGGCGTGGCGTACGAGGTGATCCGGTTCACCGCCAAGCACCTCGACAACCCGATCATTCGCTGGATCATCAAGCCCAACCTGGCGCTGCAACACCTGACCACGCGCGAGCCGGACGAGTCGATGCTCGAGGTCGGCATCGCGGCGCTGGAGCGCGTGCTGGCGGCGGAGCGGGCCGCCGCGGCGCCACAAGCGGAACGGGTGGCGGGGGACGTCGCCGTCGAGCCGACGGGCGACTGAAGAACCCACGGATCCAACGAACAGAGGGGCCCGGCGCGGCCCCTCGCTGCTTCTAATGCGGTTCCTGAATGCACTCCGGCAGCATGGTAATGCCTGCCCAGCTTGCCCCCCTGGCTGTTTCACCTAAACTACTACACAAGTATATGAGTGCCTTCATGCGAACGTCCCGGTTTGATGAACAGGCATCTGCCCGTACCATGGGCGCAGGTAATCGCAGAGAGGAGCGAGCAAATGATCCGAGTTCGCAAGCTGCTTCCGTTTCTGTTGGCAATCACGATCGGTGTGGTTCAACCGTTATTCGAAGTCGCCCCCAGCGCTGCTCAAGAGGCAGAGTCGCCTATCAGTACCACAGCCTGGAGTCCAGACAGCACGCGATATGCAACAGGTGATTATGACGGTTATGTGCAAATCTGGGACGCTGCTACCGGTCAGCTCGTGGAGGCCTTCCCTGCGCCGGACTTCAATTTATCTGGCCCGCCATTGATCACGTCGATCAGCTGGAGTTCCGATGGCGTTCTGCTTGCCATTGCTGCCTCGGCGTCGACTCAACCCAGCGCCTATGTGTGGACGCTCGACCTGACGACAGGGCAGACTACTATGTTCGAAGGTGCATCCCTGATCTACGCTGCCGCCTTGAATCCAGACGGCACGCTGTTAGCCGTGGGCGTTGAAGTCTGGGAGGGATACCGGATCAAGGTCTGGGACGTTGCCTCTCAGCAGTTGATCGCCGAGCTGGAAGACTTTTCCGACGTCATCTTGTCGGTGGCCTGGAGTCCGGATGGTACGCGGCTGGCAACCTGCAGCGCCGATGCTGCCTCTGCGATTTGGGACACAGCCACCTGGACCCGCCTGATGACGCTCGGTGAGTTCCCGACACACCCGACCTTGTGGGGCGCCTGGAGCCCGGATGGCACGAAACTGGCAACCACCAGCATCCAGGGTACGGCCTTGATCTGGGACACCATCACCGGGCAGCTTGTGATGACTTTGACCAGCCATGACGATGAGTCCCTGTACGAAATCGTGTGGAGCCCCGATGGGAGCATGTTGGCTGGCGTGAGCCCACACTCGCTCAAGATCTGGGATGCTGCCACCGGTGCGCAGATCGGCACGCTGGAAACGGAAGCGTATTTGGATACGCTGGCATGGAGTCCGGATAGCGCTTACATCCTGTATGGAGGGGTTGGATTCACAGAGCCTCAGCTTGTTGAACCCTCGACCTTGATCGAACCGGTAGCTACCCCAACCCCCACACCAACCGAGACACCTACCGCCACCCCGACGGCCACAAGGGTGCGCCCCGGGTCAACCGGCGACTGGCTCGCCATACACCGCGATATCCACCGCGCCGGTGTTGCCGCCGGTGCTGCTGGTGACGTCGAAGCGTAACGTCTCGGCCTCGATATCGACCTCGAAGGTGTACGCCTGCTCGGCGTCCGGCAGGTCGAAGGGGCCGAACGTCTCGCCAGAATCGGTGGTGACGGTGAACGACGTGATCTGTGCGGAGCCATCACTCATGAACCGCGTCCAGAATTCGACCGCCGTGATCCGCGCGCGCTGCGCCAGCCGGACCTCGATCCACGCCTCGTCCCCGTCCCCGGCGCTCGACCACGCCGTGTTCGGGTTGCCGTCGAACGCGCTGCCCGCGCCCCACGGATCGTCCAGATCCGCGCCGCCGAAAGCGCTGCTCGCGCCGGTGATCTCCGCGCCGAGTTCCGGCGAAGCCAGGTTGGTGACCGGCTCGTCCGAGCGCGGCGGCGTGGTGAAGGTCATCACGTCGGACAGGTAAATGATCCCGGCGGCATCCACCCCTTGCACGCGGAAATAGTAGGTCGTCTCCGGCTCCAGGCCGGTCAGCAGCGGGCTGTGATCGGTGTGCGGACCGCCGGCCATGTCCATGTCGAGGCTCAGCGATCCGAACTCCGGCGTGGGGCCGTAGACGATGGAGCACGCCACCGGGACGCTGGTTTCGATGGGCAGGGTCGCGGTGCCGTCGTTCGCGAAGTTGGTGACGTCCAGGTCCGTCTCGATGATCGCGTCGATGGGCTGGAACGTGACGTCCTCCGGCGGCTGGAATTCGTCATCCTGGGCGGTGATGTGCCGGGCGGACAGGACGATCCCGGTCAGAATCAGCAGGGCGACCAGAACCATCAAGCGGTGGAAGGTAGGGCTGCGGCGCATGGTAGACCTCTCTGGCAACGGCGAACGATGGTATACGAAAACTTAGCAGATACGCCACGCGCCAGCCAAGATCAGGGGTGTGTGGCGTCCTGTTTCGTCGCCACGATGAGGGACACCATGCTGCCGTCCAGCGGGTGATCGACACGGGCGAACATAAACCCGGCGTCCGCAAAACGCCCCTCGATGTCGCCCGGCCACGGGCCGCGCTGCCCGGTGGCGCGGTAGGCGAACTCCAGCGCTTCTTCGGCCACGCCGCGCCGCGTGAGCAGGCCGTTGACCACGACGACCAGTTTGCCGCCGGGAGCCAACACCCGCGCCAGCTCGGCCAGCGTCGCCGGGTCGACGATGAACTCGGTGGGGAAGGTGCTCACGGCGGCGGGAAAGCTGTTCGCCGCGAACGGCAGCGCCTGGGCGCGCGCCCGGACCAGCCGCGCAGGCAGGTCGCGACCGCGCAGCTTGCGGCGCGCGATGCGTCCCATCGCCCGGCTGAGGTCCATGCCGACCGGCCCGAAGCCCGCGGCGAGCAGGTCGATCTGCAGGTTGCCGGTGCCGTGCGCCAGCTCCAGGATCGCGGCGCCGGGCGGGGCGTCCAGATGTTCGAGCGCGACGCGCTGCCAGTCGCGCCACTGGCCCAGGCTGACCACGCGGCTGACGGTGTCGTAGGTGAACGCCATCTCGTTGTACAGCAGGCGGAATCCCAGCCGGAGCAGGCGCGTCCACGCGCGCCGCAGTGGGGAAGGGTGGATCGTGCTCATGGCAGCGCTGGCGACCTTTCGACAGATCGGGCGGCAGGATGGCGGGCATTATACCATGCGGAGGCGAAAACTGGCGGCTTGGCGCTGGACATATTCCGGCGAGCGTGTAAAATCTTCCTGCAGTGCCCGGCGCTGGTTCGGGCCGCGTAATGGACTTGTGTGCAGGATTTATGCTGATGCGTGCCCGGAAAACCGGGGCGCTTGTTTGGAGGAGAATTCCCTATGCCGAATGTCTGGCGTGTGTTCCGGCCATTCCTGTTTGTCGTGCTCGCGCTGGCGCTGGCGGTTCCGGCGGCCTACGCGCAGGATGATGGCGAGTCGACCGGGGTTGTCATCCAGGGGACGCTCGAACTGGAAGCCCTGGTGAGCGCGATCCGTGATGCGTATCTCGAAGATCACGCCTCGGCCCAGGTGCAGATCGATCCCGGTGGCGGCCTGCGGGCGGGCTTCGACGCGCTGTGTACCGGCGACGTCGATATCGTGATGTCGAACGAGCCGATCTCCGACCTGCAAATCCAGGCGTGCGCCAACGCCGGGACCGACTTCATCGAGACGGTGATCGCCTACGAGGCGGTTGTGTTCCTGGCGAGCACGGCGGCGGACGTCCAGTGCGTGAGCCAGGAGACGCTGGACGAGATCTGGCAGCTTGGCGCCCCGGCGGAGGTCACCTGGGACGGCGACCTGCTGGCGACGACGCTGGACGGGCCGGTGACGTTCTACGGGCCGGACACGAACAGCAACACCTACCTGCTGTTCCGGCGGCTGCTGCCGGCGGGCGACCTGCGCGAGGAGATCGTCACGACCACCGAGCTGGCGAACATCCTGGAGAAGGTCCAGGAAGAAGACTCCGACGCCCTGGCGTACCTGTCGCTGGCCGGCCTCGAAGCGCTGGACCCTGACGGGACCGTTGTGCCGCTGGAGGTCGAAGACGCCAGCTTCGAGTGCATCCCGCCCCTGCTGAGCACGCTCGAAAACCGGACGTATCCTTACGCGCGCACGGCCTACCTGTACGTCAACGCCGGCAGCGCCCAGATGTCCGAAACGCAGGCGTTCATGGAGTTCGTGCTGACCGATGAGAACGGCGCGGCGGCAGTGGCTGCCGAGCAGGGCTACAGCGTCCCGACCCCGGCCACTTACGAGTTCGGGTGGAACAACATCCGGTCCGGGAACGTGGGCCGGACCTTCACCCGCCCGCTGACCCCGGTCGAGATCCCGACCACCGAGGCGGGCATCGTGACAGTGGCGGGAACCTCGCTGCTGGGCGACCTGAGCGATTCCATTTTCGACACGTTCATGACTCGCTACATCAACGCCGACGTCGAGATCGAGACGCTGGGCAACAGCGCGGGCTGGGAAGCGTTCTGCAGCGGCACGGCGGACGTGCTCCAGACCACGCGCCCGCCGACCGGTGACGAGCTGGCGCTGTGCGACGAGAACGGCATCGCCCCGTACACGCTCGAGCTGGGCTATGACGCGCTGGTGTTTGCCGTGCCGGCGGCGAATGACTGGCTGGAATGCCTCGACGCGGACACGGCGGCGCAGATCTTCGCGGCGGGCACCGAGGACGCGCCCGCCCCGGCTGCGTGGAGCGACATCAACCCCGATTGGCCGGACAGCGACGTGCTGCTCGTGGTGCCGCCGCTGCGTTCCGGCGAAACCGACTACATGACGTTCAACCTGATCGGGGACCTGGGCTTCCTGATGCGCGATGACGCGACGCCGTACGCCGACCCGCTCTACCGCGCGCAGGGCGTCGCCAACACCGACAACGGGCTCACGTACCTGCTGTGGAGCGACCTGCAAAACAGCGAGGCTGACGTGCGGTTGGTGCCGGTCGATGGCGGGGACGGCTGCACCGCGCCGGAGGTGGCGACGTTCGAGGATGGGACCTACCCGCTGAGCTACCCGATTCACTACGTCTTCAGCGACCAGTCGCTCGACCTGCCGCTGGTGCGCGCCTTCATGTGGAACTTCTTCATGTCCGAAGCGCAGGACGTGCTGGCCGACTACGCGTTTGCCGGGTTCGATCTGGCCGCGTTCGGCGATGCGACGCGCGACGAGGTGTTCGACATGCTGGCCGCCTATGAGGACGCGGCGGCTGAGGAGGGTGGCGAGGCCGAACCTGTCGCCACCGAAGAACCCGAGGCTGAGCCGACCGCAGAAGCGGAACCCGAAGCGACCGACGAGGCCACCGAGGAGCCTGCTCCCGACGTGACCGAGGAAGCGGCGCCTGAGCCGACCGCCGAGGCGACCGAGGAGGCTGGCGGCGAGTAAGCCGCCGCCGGTCCAACATCGCAAGGCCATGCGAGAAGCACTTTTTTCTCGCCGGCAGAGCAGAACCTCGTCTTTTTCACCCTTCCCCCTCGTTGGGGAAGGGAAGCGGACCCGAAGGGTGCGCGGGGATGGAGGTTCTCAAACGATCTCTGAGATGCGGCCCCCGGCAGCACGTGCGCCGGGGGTTTTTCGTCGCACAGGGTCAGTTCCGGCTCAGGCGCACTTCCGCTTCGAGCAGGCCGCCGACCGCGCTGGCGGCATCCTGGGACAGGTCCGCGGCGAAGGTGAAGCTCTGCCCGCTCCGGAGCGCGAAGCTCCACTCCAGCCGGTCGAGCGCGATCAGCGCGGGCCACAGGACCGGCCCGCTGTGTTCGCGCACGTCGTTGTAATCCGGGCAGATCAGGGTGTACGCTTCGGCCTGGTGGGGGTTGTCCGGCAGCAGGCGCACGTCGGCCCAGATCGCGCCGTCCACGGGGCGGGTAGCGCCCTCGACCACGAACGCGAGCGGGGTCCGGTCGGTGACCTGGGCATTGCAAGGCGAGTCGGTGATGGAGGGGCTGAAGTGGCCGCTGCCGGTGATCGAGCCGTCCAGGTTGACGGTCAGATCGGCGGCGGCGGTGTAGCGCAGTTCGTCGGCCAGCGTGCTATCGGTGATGGTGACGCTGTAACGCAGCACCCAGCCCCCGGCGACAAGATCGGTGTCGTAATCCAGCGTGGGCGTGGGCAAGGGGGTGTAGGTGGGGCGCGGCGTGACGATGCGCGTGACGACGAGCGGCACGGTGGGGGCGGGGGTCGTTGGGGGGGGCTGCGTGGGGTCGGCGCCGGAATTGCACGCGGCGAGGACCATCACCAGCCCCAGCAGGGCCAGGCGCGTTGCGATCTGCTGGATTGCGCTCATCATCTCTCCCTCACTCGTCGTCTTGAACAGCGTCAGCGGACTGCCGGGCGCGCAGCCGGGCCAGCCGGGCGCGCGCGGCTTCGCGGTCTTCCATCGCCTGGACGGTATCGATCAAGAAGCGCCACATGTCGATCGGCACCTGGACCGCCGTGATTTCGTCGTTTTCGTCGCGGATGTGGACGACTGAACGCCAGATATCTTTGAGTTCCATAGCTGTTTGCCCCTGGTGACGGGTTTTGACCACGGCCCCATTATACTCGAGCGCGAAAAATCACGCGGCCCTGGCGTTGCGTTCGCAGTCGGCTAGAGGTACATTCAAGCGCCGCCGTGTCGCGGCCAGTGGGGGGCGGGAAGCGGGCGTTCATGGCGGGATGCGCCTGCCGGCAAAACCGCACATTTGTTCGCGTGGCAACCCCTCGTTGTGATACAATAGTCGCCGTTCGCCTGGCTGAATAGAAACGGAGCTCATCATGCGCGACGTCATCGTCGCCCTTGACCTGGAAACGACAGGTCTCAACCCTGAAGAGGACTCGATCATCGAGATCGGCGCGGCCCGGTTCGAGGATGGGCAGGTTCTCGAAACGTTCGAAACGTTGATCAATCCCGGTCGCAGCATCCCGGAGCGCGTGACGGCGATCACGGGCATCCACACCGAAGACCTGATCGGCGCGCCGGGCCTGTACGAGGTGCTGCCCGACCTGCGGCGCTTCGTGGGGAATCACCCGGTCGTGGGCCACAACGTCGAGTTCGATCTCGGGTTTCTGGCGCGGCACGACGTCGCGACGCGCAACCTGGGCCTGGACACCTACGAGCTGGCCGCGGTGATGCTGCCCACCACGCCGCGCTATAACCTGACCAGTCTGACGGCCCAGCTCGACCTGGAGTTGGAGCACGCTCACCGCGCGCTGCACGACGCCGTGGCGACCGGGCGGTTGTATTGGGACCTGTGGCAGCGCATCCTGGAGCTGCCGCTGGCGACACTGCAAGAGATCGTCGACGCGGCGGGGGACCTGGACTGGTCGGCCAAACCGGTCTTCCTCGACGCGCTGCAGGTGCGCAGCCAGACCGCGCTGACCGAGGCCGAGGCGCCCCCGACCGGGCGCCGGCAGATCGGCCCGGATGACTTCTTCCGCGCGGACAGCCAGCCGTGGAAGCCGATGCGCCCCAACGCCGATCACAAGGCGCTGGACACCGACCGGCTGGCGGCGACTATCGAGGCGGACGGGGAACTGGCCCGCTACTTTCCCGGCTACGAGCACCGCGAGCAGCAGGTCGAGATGCTGCGAGCGGTGGCGAACGCGTTCAACGCCGGCGAGCACCTGATGGTCGAGGCGCCGACGGGGGTTGGCAAGAGCCTGGCGTACCTGATCCCGGCCATCGACTGGGCGACGAAGAACAACGAGCGCGTCGTGATCAGCACGGCCACGATCAACCTGCAAGACCAGCTCATCGACAAGGACGTGCCCATTCTGGCCGAGGCGCTGGGCGTGGAGTGCCGCGCGGCGGTGGTCAAGGGGCGCGGCAACTACCTGTGCCCGCGCCGGCTGGCGACGCTGCGCCGCCGCCGCCCGACGTCGGTGGGCGAGCTGCGCGTGCTGGCGAAAATCCTGGTCTGGCTGCTGGAATCCGACAGCGGCGACAAAGGCGAGATCTCGCTGCGCGGGTTCGAGGAAAACGTCGTGTGGTCGCGCCTGAGCGCCGAAGACGAGGGCTGCACGCTCGACCGGTGCGGCGACCAGATGCACGGCGCGTGCCCGTTCTACAAGGCGCGGCGCGATGCCGAGTCGGCGCACATCCTGATCGTGAACCACGCGCTGCTGCTGGCCGACGTCCAGATCGGCAACCGCGTGCTGCCCGATTACCGCTACCTGATCATCGACGAAGCGCACCACCTGGAAGACGCGACGACCAACGGCCTGTCGTTCCAGTTGAACCAGATCACGCTGCTGCGCCAGTTGGCCGACCTGGGCGACAGCCGCCGGGGCCTGCTGGGCGACGTGATCCGGAGCACGCGCGGCAGCGTGCCGGGCCGCTACTTCGAGCAGATCGAGTCCTACGTGGAGATCGTCACCGATTCGGTGCGCGCGATGGGCTTTCACGTCGAGCGCTATTTCGAGACGCTGTACCGCTTCCTGGAGGGCAGCGGGGCGGTACGCGCCGGGGAGTACATCAACCAGGTGCGGATCACGCCCGCGCTGCGCCAGCAGTCCGGCTGGGCGCACGTCGAAGAGGCGTGGGACGTGCTCAGCCAGTTCACCCAGGCAATTTCCAGCGCTATGGGCCGGCTGGCGCGCGGGTTGGCGGGCCTGGGCGAGTTCGACGTGCTGGAATACGACGACCTGCTCTCCAGCGTGCAGGCCGCGGCGCGCCACCTGGAAACCGTGCACCAGCAGCTCGGCGCGTTCTCCAGCAATCCGCAGGACAACACGATCTACTGGGCGCAGCTCGAGCAGGACGGCACCCGGCTGGGCATCCACGCCGCGCCGCTGAACGTCGGCCCCTTGCTGGAACAGCACCTCTGGCAGCAGAAAAACGCGGTGGTGCTCGCCAGCGCCACGCTGCGCACCGCCGGGACGTTCGAGTACATGCGCGAGCGCCTGCACACGTTCGACGCGCGCGAGGTGGTGGTCGGCTCGCCGTTCGATTACGAGCGCGCGACCCTGGTGTACATTCCGACCGACATCCCCGGCCCGGACCGGCGCGACGATTACCAGCGGTTCGTCGAGCGCGGCCTGATCGAGCTGGCGGCGGCGACGAACGGGCGGCTGTTGAGCCTGTTCACCAGCTACGCCCAGCTTCGCCAGACGGCGCAGGCCATCGCGCCGCGCCTCGCCCTGGGCAACATCACCGTCTTCGACCAGAGCGACGGCTCCAGCCGCCAGAGCCTGCTCGACGGCTTCAAGAAGACCGAGCGTGCCGTGCTGCTGGGCACGCGCTCGTTCTGGGAAGGCGTGGACATTCCCGGCGACGACCTGAGCGTGCTGGTCATCGTGCGGCTGCCGTTCGCCGTCCCGACCGACCCGATCTTCGCGGCGCGCTCCGAGCTGTACGAGAACAGCTTCATGCAGTACGCCGTGCCCGACGCGATCCTGCGCTTCCGCCAGGGCTTCGGGCGGTTGATCCGCACGCGGCAGGATCGGGGCGTGGTGGCGCTGTTCGACAACCGCGTCATCACCAAGCGGTACGGGCAGGCGTTTCTGGACAGCCTGCCACAGTGCACGGTGCGGCGCGGGCCGCTGGCCGATCTGCCGCGCGCTGCCGCCGAGTGGATTGGCGGCTAGAGCAGCATACGTGTCGCTCGAATTTCCTGGTATAATGATGGCGCTCTGATGACCACTCCAGTGTGAATAAGGACGAAATAACTCCGATGATCGACGTAAACCAGCTACGCAAAGGCACGAATTTCACCCTCGATGGCGAACTCTATAAAGTGCTCGATTACCATCACAACAAAACCGGTCGCGGCGGCGCGACGATTCGCGTATCCGTGCGCAACCTGCGGACCAACACGATCCGCGAGATGACGTTCAACTCCGGCGACCGGGTCGAGGACATTCGCATCGAGACGACGGTGGTGGAATACCTGTACTCGGACGGTGAATTCCTGACGTTCATGGACGTCACCACCTTCGAACAGCCGCAGCTTCGCCAGGACCTGTTCGGCGACGATTTCCTGTATCTGAAGGAAAACATGCAGCTCAAGCTGTTGTCGTACGAGAGCGAAATCATCGACTACGAGCTGCCGCCCAACGTGGAGCACGAAGTCACCGAGGCCGAGATGGCGATCGCGGGCGATACGGCCACCGGCGCCACCAAGAAGGTGAACACGGAAACCGGCCTGCAGGTGACCGTCCCGCTGTTCGTCAACGTGGGCGACGTGATCCGCATCGACACGCGCGACGGCTCGTATGTGACGCGGGTTTGAGCGGATCGGCAGGCTGCACCGACCGGAAACCTCCTGGGCTGGATAATCGCTCCCGGAGGTTTTTGTTTTTTCAGTTGGCAGTGCCGCCTCGCGTGGTGGTCGATCGGCTGCGGGTCCCGTACAATCAGTGTGTCGGCTCTTGGTTCACGAAGGGTGATGTGATGCGAACACCGGCGGGCAAGGAGTGCCCTCACTATTACGAAGATTTCAACCGCGGGCGCGCGATCCAGGAATGCCGCCTGGCGATGGCGAACCCCGACTCGGTGCCGTGGCGGCCCAAGGACTGCGCGCGCTGCCCCGTGCCGGACATCCTGCGGGCGAACGCCAGCCCCGACCTCCGCCTGAAACTCACCATCCGGCCCGTGCTGCTGGGCTTCGTCCGGCAGATGCGCGTCGAGGCGTGGTGCGAAAAACACGACATCCCGATCGAAAACCCGTACGTCGGCTGTCCCCTGGATGCCGAAGAGAACCAGGGGCTGAAACTGTTCCGCGATGCCCTGGACGAGTCCGATGATTAGGGCGGTTCTGCTCGACCTGGACGATACGCTGCTGGGCAATCCCACCGAGGCGTTCGTATCTGCCTACATGGACGCGCTGAACCGCTATTTGTGCGAGCGGCTCGGCGTGGAGGATACGCTCCAGCCCGTGCTGGCGGCGACCCGCGCCGTGATGCTCAGCCGCGACCCGCTGCGCACGAACGAAGAGACGTTTTACACGGCGCTGGCCCCGCTGCTGCCGGGTCACATGGACGCCTTCCGCGAGGGGGCGGCGGCCTTCTACGAGGCGGTGTATCCCGCGCTGCGCAGCGGGACGCGCGTGCGAGCAGCGGCGCGCCCCCTGGTGGAAGGGCTGGTGGCGCGGGAATACCGCGTGGTGGTGGCGACCAACCCGTTCTTCCCGCGCGTCGCCGTCGAGCAGCGGCTGGACTGGGCCGGTCTGCCGGTGGGCGAGATGCTGTTCGCGCTGGTCACCATGCTGGAAAACGCGCATTTCTCCAAACCGCACTCGGACTATTACGAGGAAATCCTGGCGCGGATCGAGGTGGCGCCGGGCGAGGCGATCATGGTGGGCGACGACTGGAACAACGACATCGTGCCCGCGCACCGCGCCGGGCTGCACACCTATTGGATCGCGCCCCGTGACGCGGCGCCGGGGCTGGAAGCCGCGCCGGTCGGCGTGGGGACGCTGGAGGACTTCGCCGCCTGTGTGGCGCGCCCGGGCTGGCTGGACGGCCTCGCTCCGCGCCCGCTGGAGCCCGCGCAGATCGCCCCGCGCCTGAACGGTGGGCTGGCGGCGCTGCTCGGCATCGCCCGGCAGATCGCGCCGGACGCCTGGACGATCCGCCCGGCCCCCGGCGAGTGGTCCCCGGCGGAGATCATCTGCCACCTGGCGGAAACCGAGCGGGCAGTTCACCGGCCCCGGCTGGCCGAGATCGCCCAGGGCGGCGAGCCGTTCCTGGCGGCGAGCGTCCCCGGCACGGGCGACTGTTCCGGCGATGGTTGGGCTGCCGCGCTGGCCTTCGCCCGCGAGCGCCAGATCACGCTCGATTTCCTGGCCGGGCTGACTGACGGCGCGTGGAGCCGCCCGGCGGTGCATCACCGGCTGGGCGCGACGACGCTGCTGGGCATGGCGGATCACATCGTCCAGCACGACCGGGCGCACATCCGGCAACTGCGCGAGGCGCTGGGCGATACGCCCCCCGCCTGACCGCGCGCCGGGAACCAAATGGCCGGTTGGAACGTCTGATCGATACAGATCCACCGATCACGAACTGGAGAAGTTGATGTATATACGCGCACTTCTGCTGCTGTTGGTGATGATGCTGGGCTCGTGCCTGGGGATCAGCCTGCCGGCGGGCGTGGGCGGCCCCACGGGCGACCGTGACGAGCCGCTGAAGCCGGTTCCCGTCGTCGTCGAGCACGTCGAGGCCCTCATTCTCGAAAGCTATCCCCCGCGGGTGCAACTGAACGTGACGGGGCATCATGGAACGGGATGCGAGGGCGAGGTCCGGGTGTCGCAGTGGCGCGAAGGGGATGACGTCTTCGTGGAGATCGCAACGTGGGTGCCAGCCAACCGGCCCTGCCCGAAGATTCTCCGCCTGTACGAGGCGACGATCCCGCTGAGCGACCCCTTCGAGCCGGGGCGCTACACCGTCCACGTGAACGGCGCGACGCTCGACCTGACCATCCAGTAGGCGGGATGGCGGTGCGGATCGCGTTCGGGAGACAAAAACACCGGCAGGGACAGTTAGCCCTGCCGGTTGTTCGTCGGGGGAGAGTACCCGGGGCGGCTAATTCTCTTTGGCTTTCGCCTCTTTGGCCTTCTGTTTGAGCACGTCTTTGTGCTCCCAGCCGCCGCGCGCTTCGGCTTCCTCTTCGGCCCGCGTCGGCGCGATAGACTGCCAGTAGCGGAACTCCTTCGACAGGCGCTGCTTGTCGAAGATGTGGGCCGACGTGCGGTCGTAGCTGGCAAGCTCGTAATCGTGATCCATCTTGATCGCATCGAACGGGCAGAACTCGGCGCACAGGCCGCAGTTCATGCAGATGTCGATGTCGATGTAGAACGCCTGCGGTTCCGGCACGGGGCGCCCGGTTTCGGGGTCGTTGCCGCGCACGATCCAGATGCACTGGGGCGGGCAGACCTTCGCGCAGATGCCGCAGCTCGTGCACCAGTCGTGGCCGGGGCGCTCCGGATGGTCGTGGTTCTCGATGACCAGGAAGGGAATGAACCGGAATCGCTCCCACATCGCCAGCTTTTCGTCCGGGTACTCGACGGTGAAGACGCCGCGCGTGTCCAGCCCCTGGCGGATGGGAAAGGCTTCGTCGGGGATGTGCCGGCGAAAGCCCCAGCGAATGTCATCCAGGTACGTGTTGACGAAGTGTTTCAGCGTGACCCCCAGGCCACGTAAGATACCTGATCCGTACATAAACGCTCTCGCTCCTTACGCTCTGTCGGTGAGCCGCACGCTAGCGATCCAGTTCGCCCAGCACGATGTCGATGCTGCCCAGGATGGTCACGACGTCGGCCACTTTGTGCCCCTTGCACATGGTTTCCAGCGCCGTCAGGTTGATGAAGCTGGGGGCGCGGACGTGATAGCGCCACGGATTCTGGCCGCCGTCCGACACGACGAAGAACCCCAACTCGCCCTTCGGATTTTCGACGCGGCCATAGGCTTCGCCGGCGGGCACGCGCGGGCTGTAGATGCCGCCGCGCCCGGAGAAGAACGGCTGGCCCTCGGTTTCGCCGAGCAGGCGCAGCACCTGCTTGAGGATGCGGACGCTCTCGCGCATCTCGTCGACGCGGACGAGGTAGCGGTCGTAGATGTCGCCGTGATCGCGCACAGCCACGTCGAATTCCAGGTCCGGGTAGATGCTGTACGGATCGGCCCGGCGGACGTCGTAGGGCACGCCGCTGGCGCGCAGGACCGGCCCCGCGGCGCTGTGCGCGATGGCCTGCTCGCGGGTGAGGACGCCGACACCGATCGAGCGGTTGGTCAAAATCTCGTTGGTGGTGAGCAGGTCGTCCGTCTGGTCGATGGCGCGCGGCAAGCGCTCGTTGATCAGCTCGCGCAGGTACTGCATGGTGTCGAACTCGCGGACGCGCTCGTTGAGCAGGTTGGCCGTGCTGTGCATCTGCGCGGGCAGGTCCATCGCCACGCCACCGAAGCGGAAATAGTTGCACATCATGCGGCTGCCGGTGACGGCCTCGAAGAAGTCCAGGATCAGCTCGCGCTCGACGATGGCGTACATCAGCGGCGTGAAGTAGGCGCCCATGTCGTTGAGCATGAAGCCGATCGCGACGAGGTGATTCAGGATACGGGTGAGCTCGGCCATCAACACGCGGATGACCTCGGCGCGGTAGGTCGGCGGCTCCCAGCGCTTGCCGAGGGCCATCAGCTTTTCGACGGCGACCGCGTACCCGAAGTTGTTCGACAGGCTGCAGAAGTAGTCGAGCCGGTCGGTGAACGGCATGTTCTGCAGGAAGGTATTGCGCTCGCCGATCTTGTCGTGGTTGCGGTGCAGGTAGCCCATGACCGGCTGCAGGCGCTCGATGGTCTCGCCGTTGAGCGTGACGATCATGCGGAAGACGCCGTGCGTGCTGGGATGCTGCGGGCCCAGGCTGACCACGATCCGGTCGGTGTCCAGGTCGGACGGGCGGATGTCGACGCCCAGGTTGGCCTCGTCGTAGAACGCGTCTTCGGCTACTGGCTCGTAGCCGTCCAGGGTGAAGCCCTCCGGATAGACGACGTTCTTGCCGTACGCGTTGTGCTCCTCGGAGCGCCACACGTTGCCATCGGGCCAGCGGCTGTCGAACGGCTTCTGGTCCTGCTCGTAGTACGCCTCTTTCCAGTCCTTGCGGAGCGGGTGGCCGTGAAACCCTTCCCACATCAGGATGCGCTGGAGGTTGGGATGGCCCTCGAAGCGGATGCCCATCAGGTCCCAGGCTTCGCGCTCCTGGAAGTCCGCGCCCGGCCACACGCTCACCAGGCTGGGCAGGGTCGCCGTATCGCGTGGGGT
Organism: Anaerolineae bacterium; assembly: GCA_018432315.1. Classification (GTDB taxonomy): domain Bacteria; phylum Chloroflexota; class Anaerolineae; order Aggregatilineales; family Aggregatilineaceae; genus LM3-B42. The sequence continues at coordinate 68,846 of JAHDLB010000030.1, read as the reverse complement.
CTGCGCCCGCAGCGCCAGGCCGGGACCGCCCGTGGTGCGATAGAGGTTGTAGACCATCTCCAGGTGGTCGCCCGCGCCGAGATAATCGACCGCCTGGGCGCTGGCGAGATAATCGTAGCCCAGCTCGTCGCGGACGGCGGCGGCGACCTCCACCAGTTTGGCGGGATCGACGATCAGGCCGTCGTAGCCCTCGCGGTCGTCGCGGCGGACGGCGTTCTTAAATTTCTCTTCCAACAGGCTGAGAGCGGAGTCGGTGGCGCTCGCGGTCTCAACGGTGGGGACTTGTTCGGTCATAAGATCTCCTTAAACAGTCGCAGCCAGAAGCGTCACTTGACTCAGACCTGGGCCTCGGCGTCGTCACCGGCCTCGGCCACGTCGGGCGCTGCTTGAGTCGCCTCGGCCTGCCGGCGCAGGATGTGCGCCTGGCGCGGGTCGATGATGTCCGGGCCGAGGATGGGCACGGGCACCGGATCGCTGGGACCGCGGCCATACCACGGCGTGCTGTTGGGGTTGCCCAGCGACTGCCCGTCGATCTTCTTCTGCAGGATCATGAAGCCGTGCAACAGGGCCTGGGGCGTGGGCGGGCAGCCGGGAACGTACACGTCGACTGGCACGTATTTGTCGATCCCGCTCACCACGTTGTAACCCTCTTTGAACGGCCCGCCACCGATGGCGCACGCGCCCATGGCGAGCACGTATTTCGGCTCGGCCATCTGGTTGTAGAGGCGCACGATGGGCACGACCATCTTCTTGGTGACGGTGCCGCTCACGATCATCAGGTCCGCCTGGCGAGGGCTGGCGCGGAGCACTTCCATGCCGAAGCGCGCCTGGTCGAACCGGCTGGAGGCGGTGGCGATCATCTCGATGGCGCAGCAGGCGAGGCCAAACGACATCGGCCAGATCGAGTTGCGCCGGCCCCAGTTGTAAATGGCGTTAAGCAGCTTGCCGAAGCTGGTGACGGCGATGGCGGATGTCATGCCTTCCGGCACAGGGATATCCGGGTCGTGCAGTTCGCGTAAAAAGTCATCATTCGTCATGACGTTTCGGTTTTCTCCTCGTACCATTCCCGCAAGATGCCTGTCAGTAGCGCGTCGTGCGCCAGGATCGGGTCGTCGGCAAAGCCCGGCAGCGCGATAATCCACTCGAAAAGCTGTTGAAGGCCCAGCGTATCCAGGTCCGCATCCGGGTGCGTTTCCATCAAGCTGAGCACGATCTCGTATGATGCCTCCCAGTACAGGGGTTTGGGTTCGTCGTCAGCGCCAAACATGCCGTTCATGATAACAGAAAGTTGCCAACCCGGCATCTTTGCGCGTGTCATAATGCCGGGAGCGGGCCCGGTTGCGAGCCTGCTCCCGGCGTCGCGCCAGCATTACGATTCGGGCTCCGCGGTGACTTCGGGTGGCGCCGGTTCTCCGGCCCCGACCATGTCCAGCAGCGTCGCGGCGTTGTCCTCCAGCCACGTCTGGAAATCGGCGTAAATGGCTGGATCGCGCTCCGCCTCATATAGATACTGCATCTGGATCAGCCGGATGTTGCCGTCGCCCTGGTCGATGATGACCAGCGCCAGCTCCTGGCCGGGGAAGGACTGGCCCTCCGCCGTGGTGGACGGGTCGAGCGCGGCGTGGTAGTACGCCACCGGGACCGTGTTGTACTCGCGCATTTCCGGCCCCTCGACGCTGTCCTCGGCGAAGGTCACGCCAATCTCCGTCACCTGAAATTCCAGGTCGTTTTTCGCCGCGATCAGGACGTCCAACGCCGGTTCTTCCGCGTCGGCGCCGGGCGGCTCGATGCCCAACTGGCCGGAAAACCCATCCACGGTTGACGCCTCGTGCACCAGGAATGCATTCGACGTCGAGGCGTGCAGGTACTGGCCCTGCCCGACCTCGGTCCAACCACTGGTTGGCGCGGCGGCTTCTTCGGTGGCTTCCTGGGCCGGTTCATCTGTCGCTTCAGGAGCAGGTTCGGCGCCGTCCTCGGCTGGTTCCTCGGTGGCCTCCTCAGCCGGCTCGTCCGTTGCCTCCACCGTAGGCTCGTCGTCCGGCTCGGCGGTGGCTTCCTCGGCTGGCTCGACCGTCGCTTCCTGGGCCGGTTCGTCAGCGGGCTCGTCACCGGCGGCCTCGTCTTCCTGACCGGCCAGCCGCGGCGCGTTGGCCTCGAGCCACGCGCGGAAATCGTTGAACACGACCGGATCCGCATCCGCGCTCAGCGCGTACTCGAAGAAGGTGACCTCATCCTCGCCGTGCTCGACCAGCCCTTCGACCAGGTCCAGGCCGGGGAAGTCGCGCCCATCTGCCAGGGTCTGCGGCGGGACCGTGATGCGCAGCATGGCGACCGGGACGCCGCCGAACTTCTCGACTGCCGGGCCCTGCACCGCGTCCGGCCCAGCCTGGAGCTGCAACTCCTCGATCTGAACTTCGTACAACTCGCCGCGCTGCTGGAGCAGGTCGAGCAGCGGCAGCGGCGCGTCCTCGGCGGGCGTTTCGAGCTGGCGCTGTTCGATGAACGTGTCCAGCGGCACGGTCTGGTAGGTGATCTGGGCGGGATTCTCAAGATCGCCGTTGTGAGTCACCTGGCCGGGCGCGGACTCGCTCCAGTTATCGACCGCCGGATCGGGCAGGGGGGTCGCCGTGGGCGGGATAGGAGTCAGCGTCGGTTCAGGCAAAAAGACGCCGGTGGACACACCAGCGTTTCCGACCAGGAGAAAAATAAGCCCTAGCGCAACCAATAATACGGCAACAGAAAGTGTTTGCGGGCGTATAGTCATGCGTGTGCTCCTTAGCGATGCGGGTGATACGCAGCGTGTCTAAAGTGTAGCCAAGAGTGGTCCAGCTTTCAACCGGGCTGCGAGCAGACTTTCCAGCCGTTTTCGTCGATCAAACGCACCGGGCCAAGGTCCAGCTGTGCAGCATCGAGGACGATGGACCGGCCCTGTTCCGTCCAGCTTAGCGCGATCTGTCCTCCGATTGCAACTATCGCTTCGGCGCCGTCCTGCTCGACGATCTCGAACGACGCCGTGTCCAGGTTCAGCGTGACGCCTTGCTGGAGCAGGTTCCCGAAGGCCGCGTCATACTGCGCCCGCGAGAGCCGGTCGCGCTGGGCCGCGCACAGCAGCGCGCGCGCCGCGTCATAGTCCCCGGCGTAGGCTGCCGTCATGAACTGCCGGGCGACCAGGTCCGGCCCCAGGGCGCCCTGAGCCTCGGCGGGCGGGGTCGAGCAGACGCGCCATGCTCCGCGCTCGAATACCGGCCAGAACGTGCCCAGGCCGAGCGCGCGGATGGGGACTTCGAGCGGGGCGTCCAGGCCCTCGATCGTGAAGACGACGCGGCCTGTCACGTCCACGCGGGCCCACGTCTCGGCCTGTTCGGTGGTGTCGTACGTCAGGCCCGACGTGTCGGCGCCGATTCCCAGCACGTCCGCCGCAGACACGATCGCGCCCGGCCCGGCAGTGGCGCGGGCGTCCCGGTTCGCCTGGCAGACGAGCGCAGCGGCGTCGCCGTTCCCCAGGAAGGCCGCATCGAGATAGCGCTGGACCGCTTCGGCAGGTGAATCGTCCTGCGCCCCGGCTTGCGGGGTGGCGGGCGATGCCGCCAGCAGCGCGATCGCCAGGGCCGCGGCGATCCACCGCGCGGCTCGCGTGGTGGGGGCATGAAGGGGCCGGCGAGAAGTGCAAAATTGCGTAGCTAGGCCCTGTAGCATGTCATTTGACAACAATAAAACGGGCGTGATAAGATTTTTAAAATTTATCAACAATATCGTAAATATGGCAAAGTGAGTCACACTACCATGCAACAAACGAGACGACACATTCTCGAAATCCTGAAGGATCGCAAAGAAGCGACCATCGACGAAATCGTCGAGGCGCTCAGCAAACGCATAGGCAAGATCACCGCGGTGACGGTCCGCCACCACCTCGAGATTCTGAGGGGTGACGGGCTGGTCGCTGCGCCTACGGTGCGGCGCCGCAGCGCGCCGGGACGCCCGCAGTACGTGTATTCCCTGACGCCACAGGCCGCGGACTATTTCCCGAACAACTACCAGGGGCTGGCTTCGGGGTTGCTCTCGCAGATCAAGGACCAACTGCCCCCGGCGCAGGTCAACAAGATCCTCGACGGGCTGGCGTCCTCGATGGCGGGAGACGCCATGATCCCGGATGCGCCGCTCGACGTCCGGCTGGACCACGTGGTGACCTACCTGAACGGCAACGGGTACGCCGCTTCGTGGCACCAGACCGAGAGCGGGGAGCACATTCTGTCGGTGTCGAACTGCCCCTACGAGCAGGTGTCGTGCTCGAATCCCGAGCTGTGCAAGATGGACGAGCACCTGATTCGCAACCTGATCGGTTCGCCGGCGCAGCGCATCCAGTGGCAGATGGACGATCAGGAATCGTGCGCGTTTTTGATCAAGAATCATCAGTAGACCCGCTGTAGTATGCCGCTGAACTGACCGAGTGACACCTCATCGCCGGGGTGGGATGAGGTGTTGGGTTTCTTGCCACTGTCAATTTGCCATCACTGCCGGTTGCGTGCGCATCGTCGTGCCGGGCTGTTCCGGCGACGCCTCCAGTATAATCCACCAGGCGAATTGGCGACAGCCAAGAGTTGTCGAATGCCGGGGGTGCGATACAATCGGCGCCGATTATGGCCGAGTACGATCACACACCTTCATCCTCCCGGCGTCGGCTCATCTGGCTGGCCGGTGGGGTGCTCATCATCGGGTTGGCGGCGTGGCTCGTGGCGCTGATCGCGGTATTGAGCAGCGCGCAGGACGGCGACCGTCCCGACCGCGAGGCGACCGGCGTGCCCGTCGTGGAGCGGCACACGCTCGCCGCCGTGACGGACAGCCCGACCCCATCCCCGAGCGCGTCGCCCCAGCCCACGCAGACACCCACGCCACCGCCCAGCGCGACGCCGTTCCCCACGGCCACCGCCTCCGAGCCGGTCCCGGCTGAAGACTCGCCCGCGCCCGCCGAAGCCCCGGCGGACGGCGACGAAGCGCCAGAGCCCCAGGTGGTAGCCGAATGCGTCCCGCCGGATGGCTGGGAGCCGTACATCGTGCAGCAGGACGATACGCTGTTTGCGTTCGCGTTGGGCGCTGAGAATGCGGTCAGCGTGGACGATCTGGTGTCGGCCAACTGCCTGACCAGCCGCTACCTGCTGGTGGGGCAGCAGGTCTTCCTGCCGCCCGGCGCAGCAGAGAACGCGCCGCCCTCGGTGCCTGCCGTGCCCGCCGAACAAGCCGGGGCGACCGGCCCGCGGACGCCGAACTGCCCGTGCACGATTCGCGTGGTGGAGGGGTGGCGGCGCGAGCAGATCGCCGACGCGATCACTCTCTCGGAAACCATGTTCACCGGCGCGGATTTCCTGGCGGTGACCGGGCCGAGAGCCAGCGCCCCATTCGATTTTGTCCAGGAGCGCCCCGCCGGAACGTCGCTGGAAGGGTTCCTGTTCCCCGGCATGTATACCGTGGAGAACGAAACCACTGCCGAGGCGTTCCGCGACATGCTGCTGGAGGCGTTCGCGGCCAACGTCTCGCCCCAGGTCCGCGCCGACGCTGCCGCCCAGGGGATCAGCTTCTACGAGGCGTTGATCATGGCGTCCGTGATCCAGCGCGAGACGCGCGGCGCGGAATACCAGAAACTGGTGGCGAGCATCTTCTACAACCGGCTGCGCGACGGCAACCGGCTGGCATCGACCGTGCCGGTGCAGTACGTACTCGGCCAGCCGGGCAACTGGTGGCCGCGCATCACGGGCAGCAACATGGAGGTCGATTCGCCGTACAACACCTACACGCGCCCCGGCCTGCCGCCCGCGCCGGTCAACAGCCCCGGCCAGAGCGCGATCCTGGCGGCGGTATACCCGGCGCAGACGGACTATTATTACATGGCCGCGCGTTGTGATGGCGGCGGGGTCGCGTTCTCGGTCACCTACCAGGAGCACCTGGCGGCGATCACCTGCGACTGACGCCCGCGCTATTCCGGCGGGGCGGGCGGCTGCAAGTCGGCAGCCGTGATACCGCTGGTCAGCACGCCTTCGAGCTGGCCCCACTGGGCGGCCTCGTTCCGCAGCACCGTCTCCGCCTGTTGGACCAACTGCGGGAAATAGCGCGCGTAGTCGCCCGGCTCGAGAAAATCCGTGTCCGGCATGGCGAGCTTTGCCTGCAAGAGCGACAGGCGGCTGGCGTCGTAGAGCGTCGCCTGGCGCTGCCACTGGTAGAGTGAGCGAAACGCCGCGACCGCCGTCGCGCAGGCGGGCAGCAGCGCCGTGATGAACGACAGCACCACGCCATTCGCCACCATCGAATAGGACGATACGACGGTCGAGGTTGCCATCAGGGCCGCGGATACCCACAGCATCTTGTCCGAGTTGAAGGTGAACTCGTCGATTCGCTTCCGGTAATACTCTTCCTGAAAATCGACGCGCTGGCGCAGGTACAACATGCTGCGCAGTTGGGCCTCTTCTTCCGACATGAGTGTGACCTGCTCGCTCATCGTGATTCTTCCTCGTCTGCGGGTTCTTCAGGCTCGGGTGCGGGTGGCGCGGGCGTGGGCGGGCGCTGGGGCTGGTCCTTGTCGGTTGCGCGGCGGTTGGGCGCGGTCTTTTCGGTGAGGACGTCGACCACCTTCTGGCGCATGATCTCGACGCGTTCCCGGACCGAGGGCGTGTCGAACGGCGGCTGGCGGGCGATGAACAGGAAATACAGCGATCGCAGGCTTTCCGCCTGGGCCCGCGCCTGGAACCAGCGCCGCTGGGGCGTCTGGTTGGCGTCCAGGTACGACACGGCAGCCGCGATTCCGCTGACGATCGCCGTCGCCAGGCCAAACGCCGCCGGTATCAGGCCCGTCGTCCCCTGCCAGTCCTTCGCGTAGGCGAATACGCTCGCCGCGGCCAGGGCGGTCGTCAGAAACGCCGAGATGATGAACGTCCACTGGAACAGAAAATGCCGGTTCTGATAATACTTGGCTTCCTGGTCCAGCCGCCAGAAGTGCGGCAGCAGGTGCTGGTCCAGCTCGCGCAGCTCGATGCGCAGGTCGTCAGAGATGGACTGGCGGAGCGCCTGTTGGGCAAACTGGTCGGTGATGAACCCTTCGCGGGCCAGTTCCTCCTGGTACTGATCTTCCGGCGGGCGGACCCAATCGCGCGGATAGCTCCACCGGGGGCGGCGGCGCCGGAAGAACAACCGGGAGCGCTCGTCAGGCTCGGTAGTATAGAACGGCGCGATCGAGGCGGGTGTGGCGTTGGATGCGGGTTGCTCGGACATACACTCTCTCCCTGACGGTTACGTAATCGTTGGTGTGATCACTCGCGCCCGGCGGAGGAGCCAAAAGCGCGAGCCAGCTCCCACGCGCCGGGATCGGCACCCGCCTCGGCGCGGAACAGGGCCACTGAGGCGACGTGCCACGCGAAGGGCGCGAAATCGCGCTGCATCTGGCCGATGACCAGCGGGTAGGTGCGGGCCGGTACGTGCGCCCCGATGACGATGCGCGGCTGGAGGGCTGCCGGCCCTTCGGCGAGCGGCGTCACCAGTGGAGTCAGCGCGCGCCGGAGCGCGAGCTGGGCGTCCTGCAGGGCGGCGTTCGGCTCGACGCGCCACGCGGCGATGTACTGCTGCGCCCCGGCGACCTCGGCCACGATCTCGGCGAGCGACAGCTCCAGCGGCAGATAGCGTTCCGCCCAGGCCGCGATCGCGCTCTCGGCGGCGGCCAGGTCATCCGCCCGGAACGCGAAGGCCAGGTCGATCCCCGGCGGCGGCATTTCCTCGATCTCGCCCAGCGCGCGCAGTTCCAGCACTTCCGCGCCCAGGTCGAGCGGCAGCGCCAGGGCCAGCCGGTACACGTCATCCGGCGGAGCGTGTAGCTCTGCTTCGCGGTGGGTTGTCTCGGGGCGGGTGGGGGGCGGCCCCAGCGGGAGCCGCTGCATCCGCCCGCGTCCGCCGATGCGGATCGTTCGCTCGCGGGGCGGCGGCGCTTCTTCGGGCAGATCGTCCGCGCCGGGCTCCTCGTCTTCGAGCATTTCGGCTTCCTCGCCGGGCTCATCGTCGTCCGGGGGTTCGTATTCGTCGGCGGGGCGTTCGTCGTCCACCAGGCGCGGATCCGCGAGGGACGGCTCCGGCGGGCGCGGCGGGATCTCGTCGTCCAGCGTCTCGATGCGCTCCAGCAGTTCTTCCGCTGCGTCGCTGGGCGCTTGCAGATCGTCGTCGCTGTCAAGCTCGGTGAGATCGATCGGCTCCAGCGCGTCGGGGTCCCACGCCGCGTTGTCGATGTCCTCGAAATCTTCGTAAGAGAACAGATCGTCGTCGGGGTCGTAATAGTCGGTCATGCTGCGCTCCGCGCCAGGTCGCCGAAGGTAATGAGCCGGATCTCCTCGGAGCGGATGCATTCCAGCGTGGCCGGGTGAGTCAGGTGGCCGATCTCGGCTTCGCGCCCGTGCACGTAGCCGCTGGCGCCGAGCACCTCGTCGACGTAGCCCGGATGGCACATCAGCTCGGTGGGGCGATCCTCCGGCAGGTTGGTGAGGATCACCAACAGGTTGCCGAGGGTCGCCTGTTTGTCGTAGAACCCAAGCTCCAGCCGCGCCGGGCAGTGGGGAGCCGGTCCCTGGTCCAGCGCATGGCGCAGGCGCTCGACGAGTTTCTGCGCGGCGAGGTCCGACAGGCCGGGCACGATGCTCATCAGCTCGGCCAGCGCGCCGTCCGGCGAGTCGTCGAGCGCGCTGAGCTGCGTGTCGCGGATGGGCAGGTTGTAGCTGTGGGCGAATTCGAGCATCACCGGCAGCGCGTCCGGGTGGAGATAGATGGCGTGGTGGTGCGCGTCGAGGTGATCGGGCGGGCGCCCGGCGAGGCTCAGGAAATGGTCGAGCTGGGCGACGAGCTCGGCACGGATGTGATCCGGCTCGAACGCGTCCATGTGGGCGGCCCAGTCCTGGATGTGGTGAAACCGGCCATCGTCATTCACCAGCGAAGGGACGCGCTCGGCGGGCAGCACCGGGCGGCCCGAGGTCAGGTTCAGGTGCAGGCCGATGCCCAGGTCGGGCGCGCTGGCGAGCGCCTGTTCCAGCCCGGCGGCGGCGTCCGGAAAATTGATCATGACGGTGGTGGAGGTGACAATGCCGGCTTCGTAGGCTTCGAGAATGCCCCGGTTGACGCCCGGCGCGCGCCCAAAGTCGTCAGCATTCACAATCAGGTCTCTCATCGGTCGATTCATCCTTCAGGCCAGCCCGCAGGTCACGTGTCGAAGAGTCGAACAACCGAATCATAGCCTACTCGCGCGCGATCCGAAAGGCGGGCGCGTCTCGTTTTTCGCCCGGCTTTGTGTTATATCTTGGGAGACAATCGTGTATCCGGCCAATTGAGGAGTTGACCCGAATGTCGGACGCAGTGCGGGCGGCTGTAGACGAGACAACAGCCCAGATACGTGAGCGGTTCATCAAGCTGAATTTGACCAACTGGGAAGCCTCCACCACCGGGGGGCAGAAGGCGCTGGACGCGGCGGCAGGGGCGCGCGCCGAATGGATGCGGTTCTGGGCCAATCCCGACGCCTATCACCGGTTCAAGACGTGGGACGAAAATGGCGCGGCAGGCGACGATGCGCAACTCGCCCGGATGGTGCACATGCTGCACCTGGGCTATGCCGAAGGGCAGCGCGATCCGGAGACGATCGACGAGATCACGGCGCTGTCGAAGACCCTGGACGACGCCTACACCAATTTCCGCGCCGAGGTGGATGGCGCGCGCCTGACGGCCAACGCCATCGACGCGATTCTCGCCAACGAAACGGATTCCGACCGGCGGCGCGCCGCGTGGGAAGCCAGCAAGCGGATCGGCCCGCGCGTGGCGGACTCGATCCGGCGGCTGGCCGAGCTGCGCAATGACGCGGCGCACCGCATGGGCTACGAGAATTTCCACCGCATGAGCCTGGCGCTCAACGAGCTGGACCCGGACTGGCTGTACGGCATGCTGGACGACCTGGCGGCGAAGATCGACGAGCCATACCGCCGGGCGAAGGCCGCCATGGACGCGCAGCTCAGCGACCGGTTTGGCGTGCCCGCCGCCGACCTGATGCCGTGGCACTACGCCGATCCGTTCTTCCAGCGCGCGCCGATGATCGGCGAGTTCGATTACGACGCGCCGTTTACCGGGCAGAACCTGGTCGAGCTGGCGGTGCGCACGTATGACGATCTGGGCATGGACGTGCGCGACATTCTGGACCGCAGCGACCTGTACGAGCGCGAGGGTAAGGACCAGCACGCGTTTTGTATGCACGTCGATCGCGAGGGCGATGTGCGGACGCTGTGCAACCTCCAGCCGGTGCTGCGCTGGATGGAAACGCTGCTGCACGAGCTGGGCCACGGCGTGTACGACAAATACATCCCGCAGAACCTGCCGTGGCTGCTGCGCACCTTCCCGCACATTCTGAGCACCGAGGCGATGGCGATGTTGATGGGCGCGCAGACGCTGGACCCGGAATGGCACGTGCGCTATCTGGGGGCGTCACCGTCGCAGGCGGCGACCATCGGCGCGGCGAGCGCGGCCCGCTTCCGCCTCGAAGAGCTGATCTTCGCGCGGTGGGTGATGGTCGTGGTGAACTTCGAGCGGCTGTTGTACGAGGACCCCTCGCGCGACCTGGACGCCACGTGGTGGGATCTCGTGCAGAAGTACCAGTTCCTCAACAAGCCGGAAGGGCGCGAGCACCTGCCGGACTGGGCCACCAAGTATCACGTGGCGCTGGTGCCGGCCTATTACCAGAATTACCTGCTGGGGCGCATGATGTCGCTGCAATGGGATCGCTGGCTGGCCGAGCACGCGGGCGGAATCGTCGGACGGCGTGAGGCCGGGGACTTCTTCCGCGAGCGCGTGTTCGCCCTGGGCGCGACGCTGCACTGGAACGACGCGCTGGAAGCCGCGACCGGCGAGAAACTGAACCCGGACTACTTCGTGATGAAGTTCGCCAACTAGCCGGGAGGCGCCATGCAGCACCTGTACATCAGTTACCCGCCCGATGATCACGAATTCGCGCACCGGCTGGTGACCGATCTGCAGGACAGCGGCTATCCGGTGTTCGTCGATCCGGTCACCCAGGCGGGCACGATGGCCTGGGCCGCCGAAACCCGGCGCGCGATCCGGGGCTGTGGCGCGATGATCATGATCCTGTCGCCGGAAGAGGGCCGCCGGACCGGGATTCGCCACGAGGGGATCCTGGCGCGGCGGCGGCACAAGCCGGTGGTGGTACTGCTGCGCTCGCCGGGCGACGTGCCGCGCTACCTGGAGCACGCGGCGATGGTCGACGGCACCCGGACCTACGAAGACGTGCTGCCCGACGTGCTCGCGGCGGTGCCCAGCCCGGCCAGCCTGCTGCTGTCGCCGGACCCGGCGGCGCAGGTTCGCCCGCCGCGCCGCCCACCACGGTTGATCTCGCGCCAGCAGCGGCGGCGGCGCTTCCTGGTGGCGGTGGCGCTCGTGGTGGCGGGCGTGCTGTTGGGGATCGCTTTTGGCATCATTCCGGTGTAGGATCGGGGTAGGAGTTAAGGAAAGACTATGGACCGGACAGTACCCAAGACGGGCAGCGAAGAGATCGAGCTTTACATCCGCACGTACTACTCCCTGCTACGTTCCAGCCACGCGGTGCAGCTCGATGCGCTGGTCGAGGCCCACGTGGCGATGAATTCGTCGCTGCACGTCAACGCGCGCCAGCCCACGCCGGACGCGTCGGCGCTGTTCTACGCGATCATGCGCCTACCACTGTGCATGGCCGACGTCGATCTGGTGGTGATGGGCCAGACCGATCGCGTCTTCCGCGATTACGGCTACGAGGACATCGAGACGTGGGAGTCCTCCTCCGCGCCGGCGCGCCGCCGCCGGATGGCGTTCGACGGCCAGCACACGCTGGCGGCCTACATCGCGAGCCGCTCGGACATCGACGACTTGATCCCGATCCTGGTCGCCTACCAGATCGAATGGAACAAGCTGCACGGGCTGCTGCAGCCGACCTCGTCCCAGGCGATTCTGGCGGCGTACAGCGCCAACGCGACCCTGGCGCGCACCGCCGACCTGGCGAAGGTGCTGAGCGTGTCGCCGGACGAGCTCAGCCGCTTGCAGGAAGCCTGGGGCAGCCAGATGATCCCCACGCTGGAGAAGATCGCCAGCGCGCCCAAGCGGATCATGCTGCGGCTGCTGGCCGGCACGTACATCAACTACCAGCGCGCCACGTCGGACTGGTGGTTCAACGTGCGCCAGTCGGTGCCGTCGGTGGTGCTCGAAGACCGGCCCGTGTATTTCGTGTCGAGCAACGTGCACGCCATCCCGAACCTGTTGAGCGGGTTTGCGCTGCAGGAAGAAGACGAGGTCCTCGACTACGTGGATCGCGCCAACGATCCCGCGCTGAAGGCGGAATACGATTACGTGCGCGTGCGCGAGGAGCTCAACAACAAGAACAACTTCCTGTACTACGCGCTGCGGCGCTATTCCACGCTGCCCGATGTCGACCGCCGCCGCCGCGAGGTGGAGGGGGCGGTGGGGATCACACGCGTGTCGAGCCTGCACGGCTTCGACATCGAGGCCCAGGTGATCGAGCTCAACAAGCTGGACCTCGACAGCATCGATCCGCGGCTGGTGTGCTGCGGCGAGGATGGCATGGATCCGCTGATGGACAGCGACGCGGTCATCGTCAACATCGATTACCCGCTGGGGATGGCAGCGTACCACGTGCTGGCGAAGATCAGCCAGTACGTCACGCGGATGCAGGGCATCTACGTGATCGGCAAGGCGGCGACGCTCAACGCGCGCGTGGGCGACGTGCTGATCGCGAACGTGGTCTATGACGAGCACAGCCAGAACTCGTACATGTTCGGCAACTGTTTCACCGCGTCGGACGTGATCCCGTACCTGACGCTGACCAGCGTGCTGGACAACCAGAAAGTCGTGAGCGTGCGCGGCACGTTTTTGCAGAACGCGCGCTATATGGACGTGTTCTATCGCGAGGGCTACTCGATCGTCGAGATGGAGTCCGGGCCGTACCTGTCCGCCATCTACGAGATGGTGCGCGCCCAGCGCCACCCGGTCGACGAGATCGTCAACCTGTATATCGCCCCCTTCGATATCGGGTTTTTGCACTACGCGAGCGATACGCCGATGTCCAAGGGGCGGAACCTGGGGGCCGGTCGCCTGAGCTACCTGGGCGCCGAGCCGACCTACGCGACCGCTGTGGCGACGCTGCAGCGCATCTTCAGCCTGGAGCTGGACCGGATGAGCGCGCAGGGATCGCGCAGGCGCAAGGCCGTGCAGGAGGGGGCGGCGTTAGGAGAGAACGGTGCGAGTACAGCAGGCGATCAAGACTAACCGCTCGATCCGCGAGTTTGCCGATCAACCGGTGAGCCGCGAGGACATGACGGCCATCGTGAACGCGGGGCGTCTGGCCGGGTCGGCCAAGAACAAACAGCCGTGGCATTTTGTGGTGGTCACCCGGCGCGAGACGCTGGCGGCGCTCAGCGAATGCGGGCCGTGGTGCGGGCACCTGGCCGGGGCGGCGTTCGCGGCGGTGCTCGTCGTCGAAGACCTGCTCATGCCGCGCACGCTCACCACGCCGTTCGACCTGGGCCGCGCGAGCCAGAACATGATCCTGGCCGCCTGGGAGCTGGGCGTGGCGTCGTGCATGGCGACGATCTACGAGCCGGACGTGGCGCGGCAGGCGTGCCACATCCCCGGCGAGATGGACGTGCCGTGGGCGATCTCGTTCGGCTATCCGCACCCGGACGCCGATCCGCGAAGCCGGCCCCCGCGCACCGGGGGAAGGGTGCCGCTGGAAGAGGTCGTTCACTGGGAGGAGTGGTGACGCTCAGCCCAGGACGCTGCCGGTGAAATCGGGCGCGCCGTTGAGAAACTCGGCGGCATCGACCGGCTGGCGACCGGCAAGCTGTAACCGTGTCGGGACGTAAACCCCGCTGCCCGTCCCGATAGCGAAGGGCGCGTCACCCCTCGCGCCCGCGATCCGGACCCCCGCGACGTGGCCCGGCGCGACGCCGCCCGCTGCGCCGTGTGGGAACCCCGCCAGAATCTTGAGCCGCTTGCCATTCCAATAGGTGTACGTACCAGGCCACGGCGTGAACGCCCGCACGTGACGGTCGATGGCCTCCGCGCTGCTGGTCCAGTCGATCGCACCGTCCTCTTTCTTGAGCTGGGGCGCGTACGTGATCAGCGCTTCGTTGGCCGGCTGGGGGTGGGGCGAGATGCTGCCGGCGCGCAGCCAGCGCAGGGTGAGCACCAGCAGGTCGGCGCCCAGGTGCGCGAGCTTGTCGTGCAGCGATTGGCCCGTTTCGTCGGGCGCGATCGGGATCGAGTCCTGGAGCAGGATCGGCCCGGTATCCAGCCCGGCGTCCATCACCATCGTCGTGATCCCGCTGTACGGATCCCCGGCGCGAATGGCCGCCTGAATGGGCGCGGCGCCGCGCCAGCGCGGCAGCAGCGACGCGTGGACGTTGACCGGCGCGATGCGCGGAATGTCGAGCACGTCCTGGCGCAGAATTTGCCCGAAGGCGACGACGACCAGGAAGTCCGGCTCCCAGGCGCGCAGCGCGTCGACGGCTGCCGGATCGCGCAGCGTCTCCGGCTGGATGACCGGCAGGTTTGCGTCGAGCGCGGCCTGTTTGACGGGCGGCATCTGGACCGCCCGCCCGCGCCCGGCGGGGCGATCTGGCTGGGTGACGACGCCGGCGATTTGCATGTCGGGCGCGTCGATGAGCGCGTGTAGAGTCGGGACGGCGAAATCGGGCGTTCCCATGAAGACGATGCGGGCCTGTGGTTCGGGCATGAGGGCCTCCGGTTGTTTCACTGACCGGGCGAACGGGCGCTTATTTGCGAGATTCACTCTGGCGCAGGGCAGTACATTATGCTACAATGCGTCCCACCATGGTGGCTGTGGTGCAGTGGTTAGCACGTCTGACTGTGGATCAGAAGGTCGAGGGTTCAAATCCCTCCAGCCACCCACCAACCGAACCGGCGCAGCGAGCGCCGGTTTTTCATTGCCCACCATGCCCCCATCGTTGGTGGAAGCGCACGCCCGCGCTCGCCAACGCCAGCCGCAGCCGCAGCCCCAACGCCACCGCCGCCCGGCGGACGCGCACCGGGCGCTTGGGAATGCGCCCGTAAACCAGGCGGCTGGACAGTTCCCGTGTCTGGACCGACTGCACGAGGCTGTCGAGCGCCTCGGAGTCCTGCTCGCTGGGGCGGCGTACCCCAAACACGTCCCAGATCGAGATCTCGCCGGTGTCGTGCTGCGGCGTTTGCGGCGGCAGGCCCGGTGCCGGGGACCGCGCCCGGTCGTTCGCCAGCGTGATCTCGAATGCCTGTCGCGGCGGGGCGCCGATGGCAGCTACCTCGCTCACCGGCTCGATCTTGTCCGTCGGCTGGTCGGAAAGGCGGCTCGCCGGCTCCGGCGGCGCTTCCTCGCGGGCCGGCGGTTCGGCTGCCGGAGAACTGCCCGGCGGTGGCTCGATAGCTCCGGCTGGCGGCTGCACGGCGGGAATCCCGCGCGGCGGCGTGACCCGCTTGTAATCGGGAACGGAGTCGTCATCGTCGCCGGCGCTGAGGTTGGTTTCCGGCGCGGCCTCGGCAGGCGGTGGCCCGGCGGGCTCCGGCGGCGGCGCGAACGCGGCGTGTTCGGGCGGCACCTCCTGGCGGGCGGCGGGGTCATCTGCCGGGGCGGGCGGCGCCTCCTGCGCGGCGATCGCTTCGCGCAGCTCGGGCGGCGGCTTGGGCTGGGTGTCCTCCTGCGCTTCGGTGGCCGGTTCCGGCTCCGCGCCGGTCAGATCGGCCACGAACGACGGTTCGGGCGGCGGCTGATCCTCGCCGGGCGAGTCCGGGCCGGCTGTTTCGGGCGCCTGGTAGCGCCGCTGGTACTGGGCGCGCTCGTCGGCATTCATGCGCTCGCGGATGGCGACGCGCGAGCGGTAATCGTCGTCGATGCGCACGCCCAGTTCTTCGACTGCGCGGCGAAGCTGGCGCAGGCTGACCGTTATCATCTCCTGAACGCGGCGCTGGCCGCCCAGGTGGTCGCGGATGATGCCCATCAACCCCTTTGGCTGGTAGGACACTGTCCACTGCACGCTGGTGCCGTCCGGTCCGGCCTGGAGGCGAAACCGTCCCTGGAAGGCGCGGTAGGGGCCGCCTTCGACCAGGACGTATTCATAGCCCCATCCATCGACCCAGGCGGTGATCTCCTCGATGACGTCTTTGCCGGTGGACAGCGTGCAGCGGCGGCGCGTCCCGACCCCCGTCGACTGGGTCGTGAGCACCGATACGCCGCGATACCCTGCGTGCCACCTGGAGAGCTCATTCGAATCGGACAAGATGCGCCACACCCCTTCGGGCGGGGCGCCGATGAGAATACGCTGGTCAATCAGCGCCACAACGAACCATCCATTCTAGCGACTGTGAGCAGTAAGCGCGCCCAGATTCTAGCGCAATGCGGTTCGCGCTCAAATTCGTGCCGGGCATCACAAGACGCCCCGCCTCTTTAGTCCGTTGGGGCAGTCTGTGCTAAACTAGACGCATTGTACCACCGGATAGCGCAGAGGCAAGATGCCCCCGGAATCGTGATGGAAGATGCCCAGTCCGTCGATTGTGTTTAGCTTCGTCCTGGCGACGCTGTATGGTGCGGCGTTTCACGTGATCAGCGGGGGAGATGCCCGGCGGTTGGCCCTGTTTTTGCTGGCGGCCTGGCTGGGGTTTGCGCTGGGCCAGACGGTCGCCGAGACGGTCGGAATGAGCCTGGTGGATATCGGCCCGCTGCACGTTCTTCCCGCCACGGTGGGGGCATGGCTGGCGCTGGTCGTGGCGCGCCTGCTCACCCGCCGCTCAGCGCGATCGGCCCAATCCAACCGGTGAGCCGGGCCGGGGCACCGGACGATCCTACGCCGCCGTACCGTGCGGAGAAATCGAGGTAATGGTGGAGCAACCAACGAGTCAAGAACAGGCACACGAGGAAGAACCGAAAAAGGAACGCGCCTGGTATTTCTGGCCTGTCGTCGGGCTGGTCGCGCTGGTGGCGGTTTTCGTGGTGGGGCTGGTGGGCGCGCTGGTCGTGGCGCTGGTGGCCGATCCGAATGACGCGGCCAACTGGGTGGGCATCATCCGCGATGTGTTCATCATCGTGCTGGCGATGGAAGGGATGCTGATGGGCATCGCCTTGATCGTGTTGATTCTCCAGCTCGCGGCCCTGGTGAACGTGCTCCAGAACGAGATCAAGCCGATTGTGGACAACGCGAACGAAACGGTGACGACCGTGCGCGGCACGACGCAGTTCGTCAGCCAGAACGTGGTCGAGCCGGTGATCAAGTTCGGCGCGCTGACGGCGGGCGTGGGCGCGGCCCTGCGCGAGGTGTTGGGCATCCGGCGCGCGCTGGGCCGGTCGAAAAACGGCAAATCCGGCGAGGAGGGGTAGACCATGCTCCGGCGACGACGCGATCAGGGCGGCGAAACGTCGAGCTTCATCGGCGGCTTGATTCTGGGGCTCATCATCAGCGCGCCGATAGCCGCGTGGATGTCGCCCCGCAGCGGCAGCGAAACGCGCAGCGAGATTCGCCAGCAAGGCGTGATCATTCGCCGCAAGACGCAGCAGGCGGTGCGCAAGCCGATCGAGCAAATCCAGGAGCAGATCGACCAGCTCCAGGCGAAGGCGGGCCAGATCAAAGGCGAATCGGTGGAGGATGCGCTGCGCGAGGGGCGGTCGATTGCGACCCGCGTGCTGGGCACGGAACCCGAAGCGCCCCCAGGCTAAACCGGCGCGATGGCCGCGTCCAAATCGCGGGCGGCCATCGCGTTTTCTTCTCCGTCAGCCGCGCTGCTGCTCCGCCAGTGCGTAGGCTTCCGGCAGCAGTTCGAGCACGTCCCCGGCGGTGACGCTGGCGGTCGTGCCGAGTAGGTCCGCCGCGCGCACCCCGGCCAGCCCGTGCAGCCACGCCCCGGCCACCGCCGCCTCGAATGGCTCCAACCCCTGTGCCAGCAGGCCCACGATGGCCCCGGCCAGCACGTCGCCCGTCCCGGCGCTGGCAAGGGCTGCGCTGGCGAACGGCAGCACGGCGGTGCGCCCGTCCGGCGCCGCGATCACGGTGAACGCCCCTTTCAAGACCACCACGCAGCCCCATTCGGCGGCTTTGCCCGCGGCCAGCGCCAGCCGGTCGGCCTGCACGTCCGCGATCTCCACGCCTGCCAGCCGCGCGAACTCGCCGGGGTGGGGGGTGAGGATCGTCCCCGGCGGGACGAGGCCCGGCCAGTCCTCATGTGCTGCCAGCAGGTTGAGTCCGTCCGCGTCGATGACCAGCGGGGGCAGGTGGGCGGCGAGCGCCTCGTCGCCATCCTGTGCCGCGCTGGGCACGAAGCCGATGGCGCGCGAACGCCGGATCTCTTCCTTAGGCTGGAGCAACTCGCGCAGGAAGTCGCCGGTGACCGTCTCGCGGCCAAAGCCGGGGCCGAGCAGCAGGGCGCTGTAGCCCTCAAGCTCTTTGCGCAGCACTTTCACCGCGGGCTCGTTGATCACGCCCATGTCGTGGGGCAGCAGCAGCCACGTCGCTTCCGGCAGCATAGCCGCCAGCGCCGGGACGATGATCTGCGGGGCGGCGACGGTCACCAGCCCGCTGCCAACGCGATAGGCGGCATGCGCGGCCAGGTAGGCGGCGCCGGTGTAGTTGAGGCTGCCCGCGACGACCATCGCCTTGCCGAACGTGCCCTTGTGGCTGTCGATGGGCCGCGGCGGCAGAAGCTGCCCGGCGATCGACGCATCGACCAGGGTCAGCGGGACGTCGTTCAGCTCCGGCAGGTTGCCCGGCAGGCCGATGTCGGCCACGTGCAGCACGCCGACCGCCTCGGCACCGGGAAACGCCAGCAGGCCGGGCTTGGCGGCGGCGAAGGTGATCGTTTCGTGGGCGTGGAGCGCATGCCTGTCCAGCTCGCCGGTGTCGCAGTCCAGGCCGCTGGGGCAGTCCACCGCGACGACGATCGGGCCGTCGCCCGCCAGTTCGTCGCCGGGCTCCGCCGGGGTAGTGTAGGCCGGGCGCGGTCGCTCGGCTCTGCGCAGGGCGAGTGCTTTGGCCGCTGCCTGGAGCACCTTGGCCGCGTCGTCTTTGATCGGCAGGCGCAGGCTGGTCCCAAAGAGGGCATCGATCACGACGTCGGCGTTGCCGACCAGGTTTTGCAGAACGCGAAACCCGCCCGCCTTGTCGTCGGCGGCGGTCGCGAGGAACACCCCGGCATCGCGCGCGGCGGCGAACACGGGATCGTCTTCGTCGCGCTCCGCCAGCAGGAACACGCCCACGCTGCCGGGATCGATCTCCCCGGCCAGCACGCGCGCGGCCACCAGGCCATCGCCGCCGTTGTTGCCCGGCCCGACCAGCACCGCGACGCGCGGCTGCGGCCTGCCGGCCAGCAGGTGCAGCACGCGCTCGGCCACGGCGTGCCCGGCGTGGTCCATCATATCGGCGTAACTGTGACCTTTTTTGTCGGATGCCTGCTCGATGGCACGCATCTGTTCGACCGTTACGATTTTCGGCATCTAGCACCTCGTCCTATTCAACAAGCGCGGCGCTGCCAGGCGCCTCGTGATACGTGGATTATACAAAAAGTGGGGGACCGGGAGCACACCGCGCCACGGTCCCGGAATCATGGCTCAGTAATCGAGATCGACGAAGTAGGCCGAGGCGGCCCGGTTGAGCATTTCCTTGTTGAGCGTGGGCGGCTGGTTCAGGTAGCGCGAGATGTCGATGATCTGCTCGATGATGTCGCGCGGGTGAACGGCGCGCGGGTTGCGCCCGGCCTTGATGTACCATTCCTGGACGAGGTAGGCCATCTCTTTTTCGTCGTAAGGGACGCGCCGGGCTTCGCACACGCGCCGGAAGATCTCGCGGAATTCGTCCCAACTGGGATCGCCCACCTCGATCTTGTGCGGGATGCGGCGCAGGAACGCTTCATCCACCAGGTCGGCGGGGGGCATGTTGGTGCTGAACACGATCAGCACGTTGAACGGGACCTCGATCTTGCGCCCGGTGGACAGCGTGAGGAAGTCCACGCGGTTTTCGAGCGGGACGATCCAGCGGTTGAGCAGGTCGCGCGGGCGGACCTGTTGGCGGCCAAAGTCGTCGATCAGGAACATGCCGCCGTTGGACTTCATCTGAAAGGGCGCTTCGTAATACTTGTTGATCGGATCGTAGACCAGGTCCAGCCCGTCCATCGTCAGCTCGCCGCCGACCATGATCACCGGGCGCCGGATGCGCAGCCAGCGCGGATCGCGCCGCTCGCCGGTGGCCGTGGTGCGCCGGTCGGAGTCGTCGGGCAGTACCTCGTGATTGACGTTGTCGAACACGCGGATCACCTGCCCGTCCACGTCGACCGCGTAGGGAATCCACATCGGGCTGCCGAGGATCATGTTGCCGACGGATTTGGCGATGGTCGTCTTGCCGTTGCCGGGCGGCCCGTACATGAAGATCGCCTTGCCGGAGTTGACCGCCGGGCCGATCCGACCGAACATCTCGTTGTTGAGAACCAGCCCGCGCAGGGCCTTTTCGAGCGTGTCCTGGTGGACGGACAGGCGAGCGCGCGCCTGCGCGTTCATCGCGTCCACGTACTGGCCCAGCGTCACCGGGCAGGGGCCCGCGTACTGCGTGCGGGCGAGCGCTTCGTGCGCCTTCTCGATACCCTTCAGCGTGATGACGTACTCGAACGCGCCCGCGCCCAGGCCGCCCCCGCCGCGCACTTCCAGGAACTTCTCGCGCTTCAGCCCTTCCAGCACGTGCTCGACCACGCCGGTGAACGGCAGGTGCATCTGCTCCGCGATCTGGTTGCCGGAGAGATAGCCGCCGAAGTACAGAATCTTGATCGCCAGGTCCTGCAGGATGCCGATGTTGAGCCCGGTATCCTGGATCGAGCGAATCGGCGGCGGGAGCCACGGCTGTTGTGCGTGGGCCTGGGCGAGCGGTTTGGGGGGCGTCTTGGCGCGAAGGCTCATGACCGGAACTCCTTCAATACGTCGATGATCTGCCGGATTTCGTCCTCCGTATTATAGCAGTGTGTCGAAATGCGCAAATGCGGCACGCCGCGCGCGTCGAGGTGTTTCGTCACGCGGATGTTGTGGCGCGTCAGGTGCCGGTTCAGCGCGCTGGCGGTCGCGTCGGCGGCGGGGATGTCGGCGGGATCGCCGACGCGGAACGTGACGATGGGGCCGTAATGCGCTGGATCGGCGGGCGTGATGACGGTGTAGCCCAGCCCGGCCAACTCGTCGATGGCGACCCGCGACAGGTGCTGCGTCCAGGCGTCGATGTTCGCCACCCCCAGCCCGTCGAGGAAGCGGATGCTCTCCAGCAAGCCGAACATTCCCTCCACGTTGGGCGTGCCCATCATGAAGCGCAGCGCGCCCTGGCGCGGCGTCATGTCGTAGGCCAGCCAGTGCTCCCAGCCTTCGACGGCGTTGGACCCGATCAGGTCGGGCATCATGCGCGCGCACGGTTCCTCGCGCACATACAGGAAGCCCTGGCCCGCGGGGCCCATCAGCGATTTGTGCCCGCCCGCGACCAGCACGTCGACCTTCATCGCCTGCACGTCGAGGGGGCAGTGGCCCGCGGACTGGATCGCGTCCACCACGAACAGGATGCCACGCTGGCGGCAGAACGCGCCGATGGCGGCCAGGTCCGCCCGGTGACCGGACAGAAACTGGATCGCGCTGACGGCGACCAGGCGCGTGCGGTCGTCCACCAGCGGGGCGAAGGCATCCACGCTGGCGCCGCCCTGGTCGGCGGGGGCCAACCGGCATTCCACGCCGTGGCGCTCCATGACCATCCACGGGTAGGCGTTCGACGGAAACTCGACGTCGGCGAGGACGATGTTATCGCCCGGCTGCCAGTCGATTGAATGGGCGATCAGGTTCATCGCGACGGACGTGCTGGCGACGCCGACGACCTCGTGCGCCGCTTCGGCGTTGATGAAAGCCGCGATCTCGGTCGAAAAGCGGGCGAAGATATTCTCGGGCGGGGCCGCGGTGAAGGCGAACGCGGGATCGAGCGCCATTTGCTCCGTCACCGACTGCATGAGGCGCTGCGTGGGCAGCGGCAGCGGCGCGATGGCGGCGTGGTTGACGTAGATGAGCTGTTGACTGATCGGGAAATTCGCGCGCACGTCGTCCAGCGCGTACTGTGGTTGAGGGCCGTTCACGGATAATTCCTTTCGGCAGATCGACACGAATACGGCCCACATTATACCCTGCTGCCGGGAGCAGGCTGGGCGCGTTTCTTATCGTTTTCTAACCGTCGACGGTGGGATCGGGTATTGCACCACGGTCTGGCGAATGGTACACTCGATCTGTGATGAGCACTTACCCAATCTACACCGTCGACGGGGAGTGTCTATGATCGACCGTATCCAATGGCTGGGCCATGCTGGCTTTCGGATTCAAGGTCCTCCCCTCATCTACATCAATCCGTGGCACGTGGCTCGCAACGCGTTTCACGCTGACGCGATTCTCATCACCAGCGACCAGTACGACCATTGTTCTCCGGCGGACATCGACAAGCTGCGCGGCCCGAATACCATCGTCGTGGCGAACCCGCCGGCGGCGGCGGCGCTGGGCGAT
This sequence comes from Anaerolineae bacterium, assembly GCA_018432315.1. Classification (GTDB taxonomy): domain Bacteria; phylum Chloroflexota; class Anaerolineae; order Aggregatilineales; family Aggregatilineaceae; genus LM3-B42. The sequence goes on along the minus strand of JAHDLB010000030.1, from coordinate 46,246 downwards.
CACGCCAGGGTGCTGCGCCCGTGGCAGAGCCTGAATATCGGCTCGGCCCGCGTGACGGCGGTGCCGGCCTACACATTCACCTACCATCACCCGGTTTCCAAAGGCGAGCTGGGGTTCATCATCTCGCTCGATTACTACGACATTTACTACGCCGGGAGCACCGACGTCGTGCCCGAACTAGAGCACGTCCAGGCGGACGTGGCGATCCTGCCGGTGGCCGCGGGGCAGGGGACGATGTCGGCAGAGCAGGCGGCATCCCTGGTGGACCGGATGCGCCCGACGTGGGTCATTGGGAGCCACTGGGGCACGCTCGGCGGGACTCACCTGGACGTGCAGGCGTTGGCGCGCGAAATTGGCGATCGATCAAAAGTTGTCATGTTGGACAAGATGCGGTAGAGTGGTTTCCAAGAATACATTTGGTCGGCATCATAATAGAAAACTTTGTGTGGCCTGGATTGGAAGAGCATCGAAAACAGCCTGTTTGATCTACCGAATAGATTACGCGATAAACAGTGACATTTTTGATCATCTCAGACATCGTAAAAATGCGTTTGGATACTTAATACACGTTTGGTAATGGAGAATATTTGAAAGCGAGAGCGGCCCACACGAGCCGCTCTCTGTTTTGTTTTCCATCTCATCCGGTGGGCAGCAGCGTCCACTGGCGGCGGCCACTGGCATTCGTGACGGATTCCGCCGTCCAGCCGGCGATGCCGTCCGGCGTGCGGACCTGCCACCAGCGCAGCCCCTCGTACTGGCGCGGGCCGCCGAGGATGGTCACCCGCACGCCGTTCGCCAACTGCACCAGAATCTGCCCGCCCGGCTGGGCGCGCACGTTCAGGCTTTCGCCCTGCGTGGCCTGGACCCGCGCCGAATCGCCCGGCTTGACGTGCGGGCCCCACTTTGGCGCGCCGACCGGCCCGGTCAGCGGCGACAGGTCGTGCTGCGTCCCGTCCAGGCCGAGCAGCGTGGCGGTCCCCATCAGGTCGCCGGGGGCGTCATAGGTCACGATCAGCACCTGCTCGCCAAAGTGGTCCCACAGAAAATCGACCGCGCCCTCGGCGCTCAGCTCGCCGCTCACCGCCTGGGGACGATCCGCACCGGGGGGCAGCAGGTAGAGGCGGCGCGGTCCTGCTGGCCCTGAGTCGCCGGTGGCCGATCCGAGAAACGTCAGCGTCCCATTGGCGAACTGCCGCGCGTCCTCGATCCACAGGTCGCTATCTTCCGCGACGAGGGTCTGCGCGCCCAGCGTGCCGGGCTCGATACGCAGCGCCTCGCGCGCGCCGCTGGTGATGATCGCGTTGCCGTTGACCGACCAGTGAGCCGTCTCGAAGGCGCCCGGCGCGAGCGCGGATGCATCCCAGACCGGCGTGAGCGCGCCGGACTCGATATCGACCCGCCCGTAGGCGCTGCCCGCTTCCAGATCGAGCCGGACCAGGAACTCGGCGCCACCGGGGCGCCACTCGATCGGACCGGTGAAGTGCCGGTAGCCCTCGCCGGGGTCGTAGCTGCTGGCACCCAGGCGCACCGCCTGGCCGGCCATGTTGCGGATCCACACGCCATCGACATCCTGCCCCGCGGCCCGCGAACCGTCCACGGCGGGCGTCGACAGCACGTACGCGAGCCAATCTCCGGCAGGCGACCACGCGAGCGCCGTCACGTGCGGCAGGCGGCCATCGGCGGTGTTGGGCGGGAGGAATGGCAGGCCATCGATCACCATGCCGCCATCCGCTGTCAGGTAGGCGAGCTTGCCATCCGGCGCGACGTCGAACGCCGTGACGGCGGTGAAGCTCAGGCTGAGCTGCTCAGGGTAGCCCAGCCCATAGGGGAGCCGCCAGACCTGGGCCAGCCCGGCCTGTTCCGACAGGAAATAGAGCGTTTCGGGCAGCGCTTCGAGATCGGGAATGGGCCGGAACACGGTCTGGTTCGTGCCGGTGTCCGGGACGAGCCGCCCGCTGCCATCGTCCAGGGGGAGCACGGTCGGCGGTCGGAGGACGGTGCGCGTGGGGGCCGGCGTTGGCGTGTCGCTGGGCGTTAAGGCGGGCGTTTCGGTGGGCGGGGCCGGGCTGGGCGACGGTTCTTCATCCGTGGCGGTGGGCGCCGGCGTGGGGACGTCGGTCGAAACGACCGCGGCCAGGGTGGCGCTCTCCAGCGTGACGGTGGCCGGAAGGGTCAGCGGGACGGACAGCGTCGCCGTGACGACGATCGGCTCTTCACCGCGCGTGAACGTGCAGCCGGCCAGGACCGCGCCGAGAACGCCGAGCAGCAGGAGGGAGAGGGACCGGTGTCGCATAGTGGGCCTCCGGCAGGTTCTAGCAAACAACCGCTCCCACGCGCCAATAGCGCCGGGAACGGTTGTATCGTGACCGGTACGGGTGGAGCAGCCTAGGCTGCGCTTCCGAGCGTGCCGTCATCGCGCCATTGGAGCTGCTTGCCATCTTCTTTGACGATGATCTTCGGGCGGCCCGTCCCGCGGATGGCCTCGGCATCCACGATCACCCGCTGGATGATGTCCTTGTGCGACGGCATCTCGTACATCACGTCGAGCAGCGCGTTTTCGACGATGCTGCGCAGGCCGCGCGCGCCGGTTTCGCGCTCGGATGCCAGATCGGCGGCTGCGTCGAGTGCGTCCGGGGTGAAGACCAGCTCGACGTCGTCCAGGCGGAACATCTGCTCGAACTGGCGGACCAGCGAGTTTTTTGGCTCGGTCAGGATGCGCACCAGCGCCTCGCGGTCGAGCGGATCGACGACCGTGAGCACCGGCAGACGCCCGACCAACTCGGGAATCAGGCCGAATTTCATCAGGTCTTCGGGGGCGATGCGGTGCAGAAGCGCGGCGGTTGAGGCGTCGTTCTTCGAATGTCGCGCCCCAAAGCCCAGCGCGCCCCGGACCTCGACCCGGTCCGCGATGACCTTGTCGATGCCGTCGAAGGTGCCGCCGCAGATGAACAGGATGTTCGTCGTGTCGATCTGGATGAACTCCTGGTGCGGGTGCTTGCGGCCTCCCTGGGGCGGGACGTTGGCGAGCGTGCCTTCGATGATTTTCAGCAGCGCCTGCTGCACGCCTTCGCCGCTGACGTCGCGCGTGATCGACGGGTTGTCGCCGGACTTGCGCGTCGTCTTATCGATCTCGTCGATGTAGATGATGCCTTTTTCGGCGCGCGGGATGTCGAAGTCGGCGGCCTGGATCAGGCGCAGCAGGATGTTCTCGACGTCCTCGCCCACGTAGCCCGCCTCGGTGAGCGACGTGGCGTCCGCGATGCAGAACGGGACGTCCAACATGCGCGCGAGAGTCTGCGCGAGCAGGGTCTTACCGCTGCCGGTGGGGCCGATGAGCAGCACGTTGCTCTTGTCCAGGTCCACGTCCGGCATGGCGCTGCGGGCGTTGATGCGCTTGTAGTGGTTGTACACCGCGACGGACAGCACCCGCTTGGCCGCTTCCTGGCCGATCACGTACTGGTTCAGGACGTCCACGATTTCGCGCGGGGAGGGGACGTGCTCGATCTGGAACTCACCCTCGCCCTGATCTTTGTGATCGTCGTGGAGGATGTCGTAACACAGATGGACGCATTCATCACAGATGAACACGCCATCCGGGCCGGGAATAAGCTGGTGTACTTCCTCGATGCTGCGCCGGCAAAACGAGCATCGCTGGGGTCCGATCAGATAGGTCACTTCGACTTGCCTTCGCTCTTGGACTGCGATTTGCTCTCGCCCTTGTCGGGCGGGTCCAGAACGCCATCGATCAGGCCGTAGTCGACGGCCGCCTGGGCGGTCATGTACACGTCGCGGTCGGTGTCTTCCTCGATGCGCGACAGGGGCTGCCCGGTGCGCTCGACCAGAATCCGGTTGAGCAGGTCACGCTGGCGGATGATCTCACGCGCCTGGATCTCGATGTCCGACGCCTGCCCGCCGCCGCCCGAAGACCACGGCTGGTGCATGTGGATCGTGGCGCTCGGCAGCGCGAACCGCCGGCCCCGCGTCCCTGCCGTGAGCAAGATGGTGCCGAAGCTGGCGGTGAGCCCCACCGCGACGGTCATCACCGGCGCGCTGATCTGGCGCATGGTGTCGTAGATCGCCAGGCCAGCATAGATCATACCACCGGGCGAGTTGATGTACATCTGGATCTCTTTGTCAGGATCTTCCCGGTTGAGGTACAGCAACTGCGCCACAATCAGGTTCGCGATCTGATCGTTGATCCCCGTGCCCAGGAAGATGATACGTTCCTTGAGCAGCAGGGAATAGATGTCGTAGGCCCGTTCTCCGCGCCCGCTGGTCTCGATGACCATCGGGATAAGACCGTTGTACAGGTCCATATTCAGGCTCCTCTCTAGTTCGAGATGTCAGTCTGTTCGTCAACCGCTTCCGGTGCGGCGGCGTCTTCCTCAACGGTTTCGATGACGTTCTCTGCTTCCGGCTCGCTGGCGGGCGCCTCGGCCTGTTCGGCCTCCGGCTCGGGCTGGTCTGGGCCGATGGGCGGATTCTCACCCTTGGCGATTGCTACCAGCCGGCCCAGCACCCGGTCCGAAATCATTTGGTTCGAGATGTTGCTGCGGCTCTGGTCGGTTGCCAGATACTGGCGGAACCGGCTCGCGTCTTCGCCGCCCCACATCTGGCTGATGCGGTCGATCTCGGCTTCGACGTCCTCGTCGGTCACGCCCAGTTCCTCGCGGCGCACCAACTCACCCAGGCCGAGCGCGCGCTCGGCCCGCCAGACAGCCCGCTCGCGGTACTCGCCGCGCACATCCTCTTCAGTGCGGCCCGTGATCTTCAGGTATTCGGCCAGCGGTAGGCCCTGCTGGCGCATGTTCTGGTCGATCTCTTCGAGCAGGTCGTCCAGGTAATCCTCGACAACATCCTCCGGGTAGTGCATCGTCGCGCCCTCGATCAGGTTCTCGATGGCTTCCTCGAGTACCTGCTGGTCGGCGATCCGCTCGGCTTCCTGCTGGAGCTCCTCGCGGACCTTCATCCGCAGCTCGAGCATGGTCTCGACCTCGTCCTGGCCGATGCGCTTCGCCAGGTCGTCGCTCCAGTCGGGCACGGTCCGCGACTGCACCTTCTCGAGGTGCACGTCGCAGCGCAGCGTGCGACCGGCCACCGCTTCGGTGTCGTAATCTTCCGGCACGTCGATCGTGAAGGTCTTTTCGTCGCCGGCGCTCATCCCCACTACCAGGGCGGAGAAGCCGGGGAACAGATCGTCATCGTCCTCGCGCAGCACGCGGTCGTAGCCGTGCTGGTGAATGAGCACGTGATCGCCGTCGTCCTCGTCGATGTCTTCTTCGGCGTCGTCTGCGTCTTCGCTTACGTCTTCGCTCGCCTCGCCGGACTCCTCGGCGGTTTCGGCAGAAGCCTCGGCCTCGTCCGCGCCGGTCGTTTCGGCGTCTTCGCTCGCCTCTTCGACGTCGCCAGCCTCATCGCCGTCGTCATCGTCCGCGTTTTCGTCGGCCAGCATGACGACTTCGATGTGCGAGAACGTCACCTGGTCGCCCATCTTCGCCGGGCGCTCGGCGGGCTCCAGCACAGCCTGTCCCTGCCGCAGGTTTTCCATCGCCCGGTCGACCATCTCGTCGGTGACCTCGGCGACTTCGTATTCGACGCGAATGTCGCGGTAATCGCCCAGGTCGATTTCGGGACGCTTGGGGACGACGAACACGAGCTTGAGGCCGTCTTCTTCGTTGACATCCTCCAGCGCGCCCGGCGCATACGGTTCGATCCCCGATTCGTCGAGGGCTTCGCGGTAGATCTCGTTGCCCAGCGTTTCGATCGTCTCGCTGAGGACGAATTCGCGCCCGTACATGTTGAGGATGATGTTGTACGGCGCTTTGCCCGGACGGAATCCCGGTATGCGGCCCTTCTTAGCGATCTTGCGCGCCGTCTGGCGCATCGCCTGTTCGAGGCGTTCCGGATCGACTTCGACGGTCAGTCGGGCAGTGTGATTTTCCAGGTGTTCGGTTTGAACGTTCAACATGCTGTCCTTCACAATCTCGCAACACGGCGATTATAACATTCAGGCCGGGCAGTGACCATAGCCTGCCGGGCTTCTTACAGAGGTCTTATGCACAAAAACGGGGCGCTGGCGGCGCCCCGCGGCATGGGGAAGATGGGACTCGAACCCATACGGATTGCTCCACATGATCCTAAGTCATGCGCGTCTGCCAGTTCCGCCACTCCCCCACTGGGCGCTCTCATTATAAAAGGCAATCGATGTTTGGAAAAGGGTTAACCTGCTGCGGTCAGGTCGGGATATTCCAGCGGATCGTCGGGATCGACGACGGGCAGCAAGAACCAGAAGGTGCTGCCGGCGCCGGGCGTGCTGTCGAGCTGGATCGTGGTGTTCATCTCGCGCGCCAGCAGCAAGGCGAGCGCCAGCCCGGCCCCGGTGCCGCCATAGCGCCGGGTGGGCGAGCGGTCCACCTGGTAAAACGCCTGGAAAATCCGGTCGTGTTCTTCGGGCGGGATGCCGATGCCGCGATCCTCCACGCCGATATAAACGCGGTTCTCCGAGAGCTGGTAGGCTCGCAGGATGACCGGTGTATCGTCGGGACTGAACTTGAGCGCGTTGTCCATCAGTAGTTGCAGCAGCCGGCCCAGCGCCCGCTTGTCGGCCAGGACCAGCGGCAGGCCGGCCTCGATCTGCAGCTCGATGCGGTCGAACGAGTAACGCGATGCCCAACTGCGCTTCAGGTGCTGAGTCGCCAGCTCGGCGGCATGTTCGACGGACACCGTGCCGAACCGGATATCGTGCGTCTGGGCGAGCTGGCGCATGTTCTCGACGATACTTTCCAGGCGCGCGACGGACTCAGTCGCCATGTGCGCGAGCTTAGCCTGGTCGCGCTGGCAGCCTTGCTCGATGTCTTCCGACAGCAGGTACACCGCGGACTTCACCTGGAGCAGGGGAGTCCGCAGCTCGTGCGAGACGGTGTCGATGATCTCGGTCTGGAGCCAGTTGATGGTTTCCGATTCGGTGTTGAGCCTGCGATTTTCGTAGAGCAGGTGGTCGACCCGGCCGCGGATGTGCAGCAGCGAGTTCACCCAGGTGAGCAGATCGGCCACCGGGACCGTACGCGGCAGCACGACGTCGGCCTGGCAGGATGGCCCATCGGCACAGCCGTTCTGCGCGAGATCGGTGAGGACGATGACCGGGAGAAAGCCGAGCGTGTCGTCCGCCTTGAGCCGGTTGGCGAGCGGGGCGGGGTCCGTATCCGGCAGGCTGGTGTCGATCAGCGCCAGGTGCGGGCGCTGGCTATAAATCGCCTGGATGGTTTCGTCGCCGGTCCGGGCCATGACGACGGCGTACCCATAGGCGGCCAGCTCTCGTTTGAAGGCGCTGGCGGTGCGCCGGTCGCCACAGGCGATCAGCAGCGTGATACGCGCCACGTCCGTAGGGACCTGCGCGTGAAACAACGCTGTCGAGTGCTCGTCAGTCACCGGGATCAACCTCAGCGCCAATCGGCCTGATGTTTTTCATTCTACCGGAATGACTACGGACACGAAAGCGGAGCGTATTACAAAACCACTAGAGTATGGTTTGATTTTCGGTCTAATTTCACCAAATGGGTTGTTGGCGCCAAAATACCAGGGAAAACGGGGTGGTTGTGAGCATGGAGAGACTTGATCGTCGTCAAGTGCGGCGGCGTGCCCCTATAATAGACTACAGGTAGGACGCGCGTGGATGCGGATGGCGTGGCATGGTGGGCGTTTGCGTTATAATCGGGCCGATTTGAGATGATCTGAAGCGCCGGACACACGGCGCCGATCAGAAAAAGTGAGGATGTACGTGACCGATCAAAAACTGCACGACAACGTAATGGCTGCTTTGGGAACCGTGATCGAGCCGGAGCTGCATCGCGATCTGGTGAGCCTCGATATGGTGAAAGACCTGTCGATCGATGAGAACGGCGTGGCTCACTTCACAATTATGCTGACGACCCCGGCCTGCCCGTTGAAGGACGTAATGTACAAGGCGGCGAAAGAGGCCGTGACCAAAGTCGATGGCATTCAGGACGTCGACATCAAGTGGGACTCCAACGTGCCGACCGATGGCCGCATCTTCGGGCACGTGTCCGTACCGCTGCGCAGCGTGATCGCGATCAGCAGCGGCAAGGGCGGCGTGGGCAAAAGCACGGTGGCGGTCAATCTCGCCGTGGCGCTGGTCCAGAGCGGGGCGCGCGTCGGCCTGATGGACGCCGACATCCTGGGGCCGAACATCCCCAAGATGGTCGGGTTGGGCTATGCGCCGCCGCCAATCACGCCGGAGAAGAAGCTCGTTCCTTACGAGGCGTTCGGCCTAAAGGTGATGAGCATGGGCTTCCTGGCCGATCCGAACACGCCGATGATCTGGCGCGGCCCGATGCTGCACGGCGCGATCCGGCAGTTCTTCACCGACGTCGATTGGGGCGAGGTCGATTACATGATCGTCGATCTGCCGCCGGGCACCGGCGACGCCCAGCTCAGCCTGGCTCAGTCGGTGCCGCTGACCGGCGCGGTCATCGTGACCCAACCGCAGAGCGTGGCCGTAGACGATGCGCGCCGCGGCCTGGCGATGTTCGAGAAGCTCAACGTGCCGATCCTGGGCGTGATCGAGAATATGTCCGGCGAGCTGTTCGGCGAGGGCGGCGGCGAGCAGTTGGCCCAGGAGCGGGACGTGACCTTCCTGGGGCGCATTCCGATGGTGTCGAACGTGCGCGTAGGCGGCGACAGCGGGCACCCGGTCGTTGCCGACGATCCCGATTCCGAGGCCGGCAAGGCGTTTCACACCGTGGCGCAGGCCATCGCGGCCCGCGTGAGCGTGCTGCTGCTGAGCACACAGAATACCATCCCGCTGAACGTGATCAAATAGGCTGGGTGGGCAGCGAAGCGGGCGCGGCCCCGGACGTCACGCGGACGGTTCGGGGCCGTTTTCGTGTTCGGGACCACGTGACTATAATAAGCGACCGTGCCGTTGAGGTTTCGGCGCGTTGAGTGTGTATGACACATGCGGGAGGCTGATGTTGTGCTAGAGGGACTGCTGGTCGACCTGGTGCCGTTCGGGGCCGCGTTCGAGGAGCGCGAGCGCGCGTGGCTGAACGGCCCGATGCGCGAGTGGTGGGGGCTGGATGGCTTGCTGAGCCAGGGCCGCTTTGAGTACCTGCGCGAGGAGCGAGATGCGCGGTGGGGCCATCGCGATCGCGTTGCGCGGTTCGGTGTGCGAACCAAAGAGGGCCGCCCTATTGGCATGTTCGCCCTGGTCGGCATCGACGGCGTGCACCGGCACGCGGAGGTCGGCGCCGGAATCGGCGATGCGGACTACTGGGGCGGGGGATACGGTTCGGACGCGATGCTCCTGATCACGGCGTATGCCTTCGACTGGCTCGATCTGCGGCGGCTGTGGCTCCGCACGCGGGATGACAACGTTCGCGCCCAGCGGCAGGTCGAAAAGTGCGGCTTCACGCTGGAGGGCGCGTGGCGCGACGTCGATTATTACGAGGGGCAGCGACACGCGAACCTGGTCTATGGCTTGCTGCGCGAGGAATGGCCCGGACGCGCCGCGTTGGTGGAGCAGTTGGGACTGGTCGAGAGAGCCAGCGCGCTCGGGTACGGCACAGGGTTAGGGTAGGTCCGAATGAGTGACGAGCGAATGATTGAGGTGATCCGGGTACACCTGGGGCGCTATCCGGAAGCGGGCATGTTGGACGTCTACAAGCTGCTGCACCAGGCGACGTTTGGGCCGGGGCACCTGATCGCCAACCGCAAGAACGCGCGCGAGTGGCTGGAGCAGGAAGCCGGGCAGGTCGTCCCGGCGGCGGGCGAGCCGCTCGTCGAGAGCGTGCATCCCAATGGCGATATCGTCCGCGTGCATCTGCGGCCCTATCTCGCCTACGAACGCAAGCTGAAGCCGCTGCTGGATGCGTTCGTGCGCTCTGCCGGGCAGGTCCAGGGCGACCCGGCGCTGATGGCCCACCGCTGGCGCCTGTTCGAGTCGCACTGCGAGCCGGCTGGCGAGTTTGCGGCGCAGTTCGACCTGCGCGAGGTGCGGCTCTTTGGCCGGACGCGCGCCGTGGAGAGCTGGCCCGCCGTGCACCACTCCCCCCCATATCAAAGCGCCTACCGCCCGGCCTACCGGGTGCTGAGCCGGGCCGAAGCGGAGGCGCTCTGCACGAAGATCGGCGCGGTTTACGATCCGGTGTGACCGTCCTGCGTGACGGACAGCGGCACGTGCCGGTGCCCGTTGATCACGCGCCGGATGGCGTAGGGGCCTTTGCCCTGCGATTCGTAGTACGTCCGCATGAGCATCTCCATCATCAGGCCCAGCAGAACGGATTGAAGCGCCAGGACGCCGAACATCGCCGCCAGCACCGGCCACGGCGAATTCCAGCGCAGGTCCCCGGTAAAGATGCCGCTGAGCAGCATCGCCAAAATGCTGATCCCGCTCAACACCGAGAGGATGAAACCGGTCCCGCCAAAGATGTACATCGGGCGCGTGTTGTACTTGGTGAGGAAGGTGACGGTCATCAGGTCGAGCACGACTTTGACCGTGCGCCACAGCCCGTATTTCGATTTGCCGTGAATGCGCGGGCGGTGGTTGACCACCCGCTCGACGATGCGCGCGCCGGCGGCGTTCGCCAGCACCGGGATGAAGCGGTGCATCTCACCGTACAGCCGGACGTGATCCAGCACCTCGCGGCGATAGGTCTTGAGCGTGCAGCCGTAGTCGTGCAGCTCGACGCGCGTGACGATCGAGATCAGGCGGTTGGCGATGCGGGACGGCAGCTTGCGCGACAGCGCGCGATCCTGCCGGTTCTTGCGCCAGCCGCTGACCAGGTCGTACCCGTCGGTCTCCATCTGCTCGAGCATCAGCGGGATGTCGTGCGGGTCGTTCTGGAGATCGGCATCCATCAGGGCGATGATCGCGCCGTTGGCGTGATCGATCCCGGCCTGGATGGCCGCGGTCTGGCCGAAGTTGCGGCGCAGCATGACCGCGCGCACCGAGTCCGGGTTGCTCTGCGCCAGCGCGTCGATCTGGTGGGCGCTGGAGTCCGAGCTGCCGTCGTCGACGTAGATGATCTCGTAGCGGAGGTCCAGGCCGGCCAGGACGCCGACCAGTTCCTCGTGTACGGGCTGGATGTTGTCCTCTTCGTTGAAGACGGGCAGGACGACGGACAGATCGAACGGATAACGGTGGTTGTTCATGGACGGGGCCACGTGTTACGCTCCTGGCTCACTTGACACAGGGTCGGGACGAAACCGGGGACCGGTCACCGGTCATCAGGCTGCCGGCCATCCGCGCTCCCCGCATTCGGTGGTGGCGGCGGCGCGCTGGCGGCATCGGACGGCTCGGTGTGAATCGTGATGCGCTGCACCGGGGGCAACTCGGTGCGGATCGTGGTTTCGACGTGCTCCGCGATGGCGTGCGCCTCCTCGACGCTCACCGACGAGGGCAGGTTGCAGTGCATGGTCAGCGCGTAGCCGCCCAGCGCCAGCCGGACGGTCGGGTTGTGCCAGCTTGCGTCCGGATACAGGCGGCGCGCCACGGCGAGCGCCTGGTCGCGCAGGTCGAGCGCGGCCTGCGTGTGCATCAGCGGGGCGCCCTGCTCGTTGGCCGGCTCGATGTGGGTGACGATCTCGCGCACGCTGGCGATCCGGCTCCTGAGGCGCGCTTCGAACTCGCTGACCTGTTGGTGCGCTTCGCCCAGCGTGAGGCCGGGCTGGACCTCGACGTGCATTTCGAGCGCGATGCCGCCGCGCACCGGGATGGGCACGACTTCATGCACGCTCAGGCCCATCGCGTCGGCGGCGGCGCGGGCTTCGAGCGTATAGTCCAGGGCATGATCGCGCTGCGGGGCGAAATGCACCTGGACCTCTTCGACTTCGGGATAAGTGCTGCGGACGCGCTCGCGGATCTCTTTGGCGATGGCGTAGGCGTGATCGGTGGTCGTGGCGGGCTTGATCTGCGCGTCGATGTCGACGTGCACGCCGTCCGCCGGGCCGCGGCTGCGCACGCGAACGGTGTTTTCCAGGCCCGGCACGCCTTCCAGCACGGCCCGGACCGCGCCCGGATCGAGCATCTGGTGATCGGCCAGGATGTTGCTGGTCCGCCCGATGATCGAGAACCCCACGCGGCCAATGACGCCCACGATCAACACGGCGACGACGAGATCGATCCCCGGATAGCCCAGGGACGTGACGATCAGGCTGACGATCACCGACAGCGAGACGTAGAAATCGCTGGCCGTGTGGGACGCATCGGCCAGGAGAATCTCCGAGCCGAGCGCTTTGCCCTTGCGTCGCTCGTACACGGTGACCAGCAGGTTCAGGATCATGGTGCCGATCATCACGCCAAAGCTGATTGGTGTGACGTCGGGACTGCCGCCGTTGAGGATCCGGTCGATCATCGTCTGGATGATCTCCCACGCGGCGACCAGCAGCAGGCCGCCAATCGCCAGCGTGGCGAGCGTCTCGAAGCGGCGGTGCCCGTACGGGTGATCCTCGTCCGGCGGCTGGGCCGCGAGTTTCAGGCCCACCAGCCCGACGACGTTCGACGACGCGTCCATCGACGAGTGAAAACCATCGGCGATCATGGCGACGGCGCCGGTCAGCAGGCCGGTCACCAGCTTGGCGGCGGCGACCAGTGCGTTCAGCACCAGGATGGCCCACAGGATGCGCCGGACTTCGGCGGTATTCTGCGCGTGGGTTGTGGCTCGCGAAGCGGACATGATGCCCATTCTCAACCAGTATGCGGGAACCGACAGGGGTATTGTAGCGCCAGATGGCCCAATTGAGAATACCCACATGGTATAATAGTCGAACTTGTGTTCGTGTGTCACCTGGGAGAAAAGCGTATGGCCGATGAACGGGTCGAGGCGATGAAAGCGCTGCTGCATGCGACGGCGCGCGACATGCCGGGGCTGGAACTGGAGACGCGGCACATGTTCGGCGGGCTGGCAGCCTACACGCGGGGGCGAGTCTTCGCGCTGGTGACCGGCGACGGCCTGGGGCTGAAGCTGGCCGAAGCCGACCAGCGCGACCTGCTCGCGGAAGAGGGGGCGGCTCACCTGCGCTTCGAGTCGGACGGCACCAGCACGCGGCAGTACGTGCGGGTGCCCGCGCACCTGCTGAACCCGGACGCGCTGCGCCCCTGGATCGCGCGCAGCGCGCATTACGTGACGGCGCTGCCGGTGAGCACGCGCCGGCGCCGGCGCGATTAGCTCAGCGCGGTTCGACAGCGTCCGCCGCGAGCCGGTCCAGGCCGCGCGCCAGCTCGGTGGGCCGCTCGCGCTCCAGCGCGCAATCGACCGGTCGCCGGGCCAACTCGTCCGCCAGGGCGCGCCACAGGTCCTGGTGCTTCACCGGCGATCCACTCTTGGTTTTCCAGCCGCGCGCCCCCCAGCCGGCGAGCCACGCCGTCAGGCCCATGTACAGGTAGTCGTCGGGGCAGTACAGGCGCACCGGCTCGCCGCCGGGAATCGCCTGCAGCGCGGCCAGCGCCGCTTCGAGGATCAGGCGGTTGCTGGTCGTCTCCGGGTTGCGCCCGGTGATGGTTTCCGGCGAGGCGTCTTCGCCGGTGGCGGCGATACGTGCAGCCCAGCCGCCCGCGCTTCCCGGTTTGGGCACGGAGACGCGCAGGGCGATTTCGTAAGCGGGCGTCTCGCCAGCCGGGGCGAGGCGGTCTGCCGCGGGGGATACCTCACCGGTCAGCCGCCGGCGGGCTTCGGTGGCGAGCCGGTCGACGCGCTCGTTGTACTCGTTCCCGGCGTGGCCTTTCACCCACTGCCAATCGATCGTGTGGCGCCTGGTTTCTGCGTAGAGCGCGCGCCACAGGTCCTCGTTCTCGACGGGTCTGTCCCCTTTGCGCCGCCAGCCACGCGCGACCCAGCCGGGCAGCCACTCCGTGATGCCCTTGCGCAGGTATTCCGAGTCGGTGTAGAGCGTGACGCGGCTCGACCCCTTGAGCGCGCGCAGCGCCTCGATGGCGGCGGTCAGTTCCATGCGGTTGTTGGTCGTGTCCGGCTCGGCGCCGCTGAGTTCCTTCGTGTAGCCATTCCCGGCAATCAGCACTGCCGCCCAGCCGCCGGGGCCGGGATTGGGAAGGCTGCCGCCATCGGTGTAGATCGTGACGGTGGGGCGATCGGTCATGGGCGGGTGCGATTTCCTTTCGACGGTTTGAGCAAAACATCCGGTTCTGGCGAGCGACCATGCTATAATACCACAACGCCTCGCCCCGGCGGGCGTTTGGACCGGGTGAATGTGACCTAATGGGGATTGACGACCATGGCTGACTCATCGCAGACTGTCTATGAGCGTATCGGGGCGGAGGGGTTCGAGCGGCTGACGCGGGCGTTTTACCGGCGCGTGGCGGCGGACCCGCTGCTCGCGGCGATGTATCCGGAGGACCTGGAGCCTGCCGAGCGCCGGCTGCGCCTGTTCCTGATCCAGTTGTTCGGTGGCCCCACGACGTATTCCGACGAGCGCGGCCACCCTCGCTTGCGCAAGCGCCACATGAGCTTTAGGATTGATCAGGCCGCGCGCGACGTCTGGATGCGGCACATGCGCGCCGCGCTCGACGAGGCGAACATCCCGGAGCCGACCTACGGCGAACTCGTGCGCTATTTCGAGGCGAGCGCCACGGCCATGATCAACACGATCTTTCCTGAATGACATGGGGAGCAGCACATGAGCAACCAGGCTGAAGCGATCACCGAGTCGCGGATCGATGTGTGGGCGGACCGGCTGGCCCGGCTTTCGCACCTGGCGCGGGTCGTGCTGGCGCTGGTGATCGCGATCGAGCTGACCGTCCTGCTGTCGGTGGCGGTGGACCGCCTGCTGATCGATGCCGTGGTGGACGGCGACGTCGACCCGATGACTCCGGCGATCATCGCCGCCGTGTTCGGCGTGATCCTGTACGGCATCGGCTGGTGGGCGATGATCGGGTTCGAGGAGCCGTGGAGGCCGGGTGCGCCCGCAGTGCTGTACATTGTGGCAGGCGCTGCCGGGCTGGTGATTCTGGTGGCCCTGGTGCTGTTTGGGTTGGCATTTGGATACTTGCTGTAGACCTTGCTGCGAACGGGGAGCGAGCACATGCGCAAATTGATCTGGGGGGCAGCCCTCGTCTTGCTGGTGGCGGCCTGCGGCGGCGACGATACCGCGCCCACGGCCACGCCCAGCCGCACGCCGTTCGAGCCGACACCGCTCCCGCCCACCTGGACGCCGTCACCGCCGGGGTTCGTTCCGTCGCCCACGGTGACCGTCCTCCCCGACGACACGGCTGACGAGCCCGCCGCCCAGGGCGCGGACGTGAACGCCGGCGAGTCGCCGGGCGGCCAGCAGCTCCCGCCGACGTGGACTCCCGGCGCAGCGCAAGCGCGGCCCACCGTGACGCCGCGCTCCGTCCGGCCCGCGACCGGCGGTGACACCGGGCAGAGCGGCGCAAGCTCCAATATCCCGACCGGGACGCCCGCGCCCACCTGGACGTCCCAGCCCGATTACTGCCGCGAGCTGCAAGCCATTATCGGTGACGTCCGCGTTTACGTGGGCCAGTCGGTGACGCTGTCGTGGCAGCCGATCGGGCGGTTCGACAACTACCTCGTCGAGATACGGCACCCCGGCGGCAGCGTGGTGCACAGCGCCATCGCGCCGGGCAGTGCGTATACCGTGCCGGGGGATGTCTTCACTCAGGCGAACGTGTACGGGTGGGAAGTCAGGGCGATCGACGAGAATGGCGACCGCGTGTGCTACGCCATCAGCGGAGAGATCATTACCTCGTTCCCGTAGTTTCCCAGGGGGGAATGAGCGGGATGGGCAGACGCGCGACGACTGGCGTCTGCCCATTTTTTGTCCGGTCAGCCGGCCATCGGTCCCAGCGTGGGGATGATGAACTTCTCGAACGCCTCGGCGGTCCAGGGCAGGGCCGGCTTGAAGAAATGCTCGTAGATGGCCCAGGCGTAGGCGCGAATCTCGTACTGGGCATCCGGCGCCATGCGCAGCCGCAGGAAGTTCATCAGGTTGTGCGCGTCCACCTTGACGACCCAGGTGTAATACACGGCGAAGCCGGGCAGGAACATGCGCGCCATTTCGCGCGCGACACCCGCTTCGATCGCTTCCTGGTAAAGCCGGTACGAGTGCTCGTAATGCGCCAGCAGTTTGCCGGTGAGATCGGCTGCCCGGTCCGCGTCCAGCTCGCCCAGGCTGGCCTGTTTGTTGTCGGGCGACTGGAGCCGCCACGCGTCCGGCACGTAGAAGTCGCCCTCCTCGAACGGGGTATAGCGCCCGGACTGCGCGTTCACGCTCCAGGTGCGATGCCGCACCCACTGCCACCACGTCACCAGCGGCGCCCGCACGCGAAACTTGAACTCGACCTGTTCGAACGGCGAGGTGTGGCGGTGTTTGAGCAGGTAGAACAGCAGCTTCTTGTCCTTTTCGGACCCCTTGCTCTCACCCAGGAACGAGACGCGCGCCGCGTTGACGATGGCGAGATCGTCGCCCATCAGGTCCTGAAGCTCGATCCAGCCTTTGTCGAGCACGGGCACGCGACGGTTGAATAGCTCATCGCGCGGGGTGGGGGTGTCACTCATCAGGGGGTTCTCTCCCGGTTAGCTGAAATACTGGAGCGCCAGCCGCACGCGCTCTTCGACGTCTTGCGGCGCGTCGCGCGGGATGGCTTGCAGGGCGGCCTGCGCCTCGACGACGCTGTAGCCAAGCGCGGTGAGCGTCGCCAGGACGTCGGTGTCGATGTCGCTGATGGCCGTCAGCCCGGTCGCATGGTCGATCGCGAGCTTGTCCTTCAACTCGAAGACCAGTTTTTGGGCCAGCTTCTTGCCCACGCCGGGCACGCGCGTGAGGATGTCCGGCTCCTCGTGGGCGACGGCGTGGTTGAGGTGCTCGATGGTGAGGGTGCCGATCACGGCCAGCGCCAGGCGCGGCCCCACGCCGCTGACTTTCATCAGCGTTTCGAACAGGCCCCGCTCGTCCGGGTCCACGAATCCGTACAGCGCGAGATCGTCCTCGCGCACGGCCAGGTGCGTGTACAGCGTGACCGTCTGGCCGCGCCCGTCGATGGCGTCGAATACCGTCTTGGGGACCAGCACGCGCAGCCCCACGCCGCCCACCATCACGACGATGTGCGTATTGTGGATAGCGGCAATCTGCCCGGTTACAACATCAATCATCGCGGCATCCTCACCCCTCTAGCCGGATGCCAACCGGTCGAACCGGCTGGCGTTCAGATCGGTTATGGCGACGCCCAGCCCGTCGGCGGCGTCGTCGGGCCGGGGGAGCGAGTCCAGGTCGAGAAGCTGGCGGATCATCTCCTGGACCTGGATCTTGTCGGCATTGCCGTACCCGGCGATGGCCTGCTTGATCTCGGCAGGCTTGTACTCGCGGATCGGCAGGTTCGCCTCGGCCAGCGCCAGCAGGATCACGCCGCGCCCCTGGGCCACCGTGATCGCCGTGGTGACGTTCTTGCCGAAGTAGAGCGTTTCGATGGCGGCGGCGTCGGGCCGGTGCTCCGCGATGAGCGCGGTAATGTCGTGGTAGATCTGGCGCAGGCGGTCCGGCATGGGCGTGCGGGCGGGCGTGGTGATCACGCCGTAGGCGATGGCTTCCAGCGCGCCGTCTTCGTGCTCGCGCACCAGCCCATAGCCGGTGGTCGCGGTGCCGGGATCGATTCCTAACACGAGCATACGTGAGTCTCAGCTTTCTACGGACGCGACCGCGGCCCGTGGCGAGGCAGTGCCCTCGATCACCTGTGTGATCGCCGGCAGATAGCGGTCCATCATCAGCACGTTGGCATACACGAGATTCTTGATCAAGGCCGGGGCCAGCGGGACGCCCTCGACATCGATGCTCGTCTTGTAGCGGATTTCGCCGTCGTCGAAGTCCAGCTCGAAATTGCCGATGACCATGCCAAAGTTCGCCCGCGTGACGAATTCGGCCACGGCCTGGCGACGGTGTTCGGGCGCGGACGTGCCGCACACGGAATAGAAGACGAACTGCTTTTGCTCCTCGCGGGACTTGGCGACACACCGCCACTGGCCGTTTTTCCCGGCCACGTTCATACTCAACACCGGCTCGCCGTCCAGCCGGGCAACGTCCCAGCGGTCGTCCTCGAAGAAACGCAGCACTGCGTCAAAGATGGGCCCCATGGTGTGTCCTTGTCGTGGAGAATGAGCCCCAGAGCGACGCCGGCAGCGACCGGTCCGCCCTGGGGAATGGGCGCGCGGTATAGTCCAGGCGGAAGCAGGCCGGCTCAGGCGGCTTCGAGCGCCGACGCGACTTCGTCGGTGATGTCCAGGTTGGACGCGACGCTCTGCACGTCGTCCAGGTCTTCGAGCTTCTCGATCAGGTTCATGACCTGGAGGGCCTGCTGGGTCTCCAGCGCGACTTCGTTTTGCGCCATCCAGATGAGTTCGCGTTCCTCGAGCTCGAAACCGGCTTCGGTCAGGGCCGCTGCCACGCGGGCCAGGTCTTCGCGCGGGGTGTAGACGGCGAAGATCTCGCCTTCTTCCTGCACGTCGTCGGCGCCCACCTCAGCCGCGACCATGAACGCCTCTTCGAAATCGGCGCCGGCGGCTTTGATCGCGATGTAGCCCTTTTGGTCGAACTGCCAGGTGACCGAGCCCGCGCTCGCCATGTTGCCGCCGTTGCGGTTGAAGACGTATTTGAGGTCGGCGAGCGTGCGATTCTTGTTATCGGTCACCACGTTGATGACCAAGGCGACGCCATGCGGGCCATAGCCCTCGTACACGATCTCTTCCATTTGCACGGCGTCTTCGCCGATTCCGGCCCCGCGATGGATGGCACGCTCGATGTTGTCCTTGGGCATATTCACGCCCTTGGCTTTGTCGATCGCCAGACGGAGCGCCGAGTTGGACTCTGGGTCGGGACCGCCCTCGCGAGCCGCCATCATGATCTCCCGCGCCATCCGCGTGAAGATCTTGCCGCGCTTCGCGTCTTCAGCCCCTTTCTTCCGCTTGATGGTGGACCACTTGCTGTGACCAGACATGTAGTTGGTATCTCCCCAATGTGTTCGTTTGTTGGCTTTTTCAGGTCGTTTCTTTTCAGCCCCAATTATACCTGACAGCGCAATCGACAAGCAAGGTTTCTAGTTGCTGGCGGTGGGCTGGGGCGTCTGGCGGTCGCGGCGATTCTGCTCGTCGAGCGTGCCCCGCACGCCACCCAGCAGGTCGGCCACGTCGGACTCGATGCGGGTGCTGCCGGCAGTGACGTGTTCCGCCAGCCCGTCCGCGTCGAGGTCGCCGTTGATGTAGCGCTGGAAGGCGGTCAGCATTTCCTGGATCGCCAGCGCGATCTCGCCGTGGGCGTCCAGCGCGCATTCCGGCACCGGTTGGTTGGCGATGGCGTCGCGCAGGTCGATCAGGCGGTCGAGGACCGGTCCCATCGCGTCGGGCGCCCGGTCGAGGGCCGCGTTGCTCTCGTCCTTGAAGGTGCCGATCAGCGTCCCGGCGATCTCGTACCAGTCCGACAGCTCGCCGGTGACGCAGCCCGGTAAGACGGTGGCGACGGGCCGGGGCCGGAGTGTGATCACGACGTTGCCGGGGACGCTGCCGGTCTTCTCGCTGCCACACGCAGCAAGGACGAGCGCGCCGAGGAACAATCCGAGCATGAGCAGATATCGCGGCGGCGAGGGAAAGCGCATGGCTGGCTCCTGGGGATGACCTGAAACACTGCCCCTAAGCTTAGGCCCGGTGGGCGCGTGTGGCAAGCGCGCCGATCGCACCGGCGCCTATGATGGCGAGGGCGGGATCACGTCGAGCGCGAGAAGTGATTGTCACGCCCCAAGCGCAGTATAGCAGAACAGGGCCGCTGTCCGGCCCTGCTCTGTCAAGAACCTCAGTTCATGGTCGCCGGATCGATCCACTGGCGATTCACGCAGGAGTTGTAGTTGGCGCCGAGGATGATCTCGAAATCCACCGTCCGGTTCGGGTCCGGATCGGGGAAGACGTTCTCCGGCTTGATGTTCAGCAGTTTGACCAGATCGTTCAGGCTGCTGCCCTTGGTGTTGCCGGTGTAGTCGTAAATGACCGTGTCGGCGTAATCGGTTTGGGCGGCGAGACCTGCCGGGTGAGGCGCGAACCCCTCCCAGGCCAGCCGGTCGGTCGCCACGATGTCCCAGCCATCGTTCTCGGTGCCGTTCCAGATGTCGATCCGCGCGTTTTCGAGCACGAGCCGGTTGTGCGTGGGCGGCGACAGGAAGTTCTCGACCAGCCGCTGCATGCCGCCGTCCGGGTGAGGGAGCTGGACGTTGGTCACGCCGTCCGGCGACCAGGCGACCGTCTCGACGTTCTTGCGGAAGAAGTGGTTCTCGATGCTGTTCGGCTCCAGGCTCAGCGCCAGCGGGATGAGCGGGATGGCTTCGGTGAGCGGGAAGTTGGTCTGCACGACCGAGGTCATCTGGTCCCACAGGTCCGGGAGCTGGGTGATGATCCCGGCGTCGCGGCTGGCGGCCCAGATGGCGCGCAGCAACTGCTGCTGGCGGCGGCCCCGGTCGAAGTCGATCGTGTTCTCGCGGCTGCGGGCATACCACAGCGCTTCGTCGCCGTCCATGTGATGCACGCCGACGTCGATCACTTTCTTGTCCCAGGTTTCGTTGCCGGCGATTCCGTCGTCGCAGTTCTCGACGCAGATGTCGTCCAGGATCGGGCAGTCGACCGCGATCGTCACGCCGCCAACCGCGTCGACGATTTCCTCGAAGCCGTCGAAATCGACCATGGCGTAATAGTGCGTCTCGATCCCGAAGTTGTACAGGATCGTCTGGCGCATCATGCCCCAGCCGCCGTCCGTCCAGCCGATGGCCTCGCCGTACCAATACGCCTGGTTCAGGCGCTGCATACCCCAGTTGGGGATGTACACGTACAGGTCACGCGGCAGCGAGATCATGCTGACCGTGTTCGTGCCGCGATTGATCGACACGATGATCATGGTGTCGGTGTGGAAGTTCGGGTCGTTGGGTACCAGCGCCCCGTCGTGGCCGATCAACAGGATGTTCAGCAGCTCGTAGGGGGCGCCCGTCTCGTCCGTGGAGCGCAGCCGGGGCATCGCCGTCGGGATGGCGGTCGGCTGGGGCTGCTTGGGCGTATAGTCCGGCGGGTAATACAGCGTCGGCGTGGGCAGGTGCGATGGCTCGGTGGGCTCGGGCGTCGGCGTGTCGGTGGGTGGGACGGTCGGGCTGGGCGTCCACGTGGCGCTGGGCGGCGGCGTGTCGGTCGCCGTGGGCAGCAGGGGCGCCGTGGTGGCGCGCGGCGTATTCGTGGGCGGGATCGTCACGCGCGGGGTGTTGGTAGGCGGCACGGTGGCCTGCAACGCCGCCGACGCATTTCCCGCCGGAAGCACAGGCGGAATCAGGAAAACGCTCGACACAAACAATACCATCAGGGCCGGGACAATGACATGAATCCTACGCAGCATCAATTCATCTCCGTGGTGGGTATGCAGCGATAGTCTAGCGCGGGATCGGATGTTGGCAAGTGTCCGGCGGCGGAGCGTTGGGAAAGCGTTCGGATGCGCCCCGGCCCGGAGCCGCCGCGTCAGTCGAGCGGGAACAGCGGCGGTTGGACGGCGCGCCCTTCGTGCTCCAGCAGCCACTGCTTGCGCCACAGACCGCCGCCATAGCCCACCAGCGAGCCGTCGCTGCCGATGACGCGGTGGCAGGGCACGACGATCGCGATCGGATTCTGCCCGTTGGCGCGGCCCACGGCGCGGATCGTCTTCGGATCGCCAAGCTCCGCGGCCAGCGCGCCGTAGGTCGTCGTCTGCCCGAAGGGGATCGCCAGCAGCGCGCGCCATACCCGCTGCTGGAACGGTGTGCCGGACGGGGCGAGTCGCACGGAAAACTCGCGGCGGCTTCCGTCGAAGTACTCGCGGAGTTGTTGGGCGCAGTCGCGCACGACGTCGGGCACGCCGGCGGGATCGCTCGCTGCCGGCGCGTCGTCGTCGAATCCCACGCGCGTGATCCCGTTCGCGTTCCCGGTGACGGTGACTGGCCCGATCGGCGTGTCGAGCGTGAGACGAAAGACGTCAGCGGAGCCCATCACTCGCCCTCACGGCTCGAAGCGGACCCGGATCGTGCACTGGGGCACGAAGTTGCCGGTGTTGTCGACGACCGTCAGGCGCAGCCAGTAGTCGCCGGGCGCGAACGCCGCCGTGTTGATGGTGCCGAGCTGGCCTTGCTGCACCGGGGAGCGGTACACGTCCAGCGTGGCGAAGGCTGAGTCCTGCGTCGTGCTGCCGGACACCTGGAGCCGGTAGAACTGGAAGTCCGGGTGAGTGGCCGCGCCGTAGATGGCGACCGCTCCGCGCAGGACCGTGCCCGGCAGAGGCTGCGAGATGGTAGCGGCTGGGTTGCCACAGTCGAGGCTCAGCGGGCCAGCCGGCGCGCTCAAGGTGCCCGGCGTGGCGAGCGGCGCCAGCGGGGTGACGTCGGTGCCCGGCGGGACGTACAGCAGTTGCCCGGCGGTGATGTTGTCCCGGTCTTCGATGCAGTTCGCCTCGGTCAGTTCGTCCACGGGCAGCCCAAAGCGGCGCGACAACCGGAAAAGCGTGTCGCCCGGCTGGATGGTGTAGGCGACCCAGTCCTGCGGGATCAGGCAGCCGCCGGGGCTGGGGGTGCGCGTCCGCTCGCCGCCAAACGGTGTGATGCTGGGCGTGAGCGTCGGGTAGGGCGTGAAGGTCAGCGTGGCCGTGGGCGTGAACGTGGCCGACGGCGTGAGCGTGTCGGTGGGCGTCGGCGTCAGCGTGTCCGTCGGTGTATTGGACGGCGTGAAGGTCGGCGTCAGGGTCGCGGTCGGTGTCGGCGTGCTGGTCGGCTGCGGTGTGGGCGATGGTGTGACCGTCGCGGTAGGCTCCGGTGTGTGGGTGAGAGTGGCCGTCGTGGTCGCGGTCGGCGTGCTGGTGGCCGTCGGCTGCGGCGTCGGTGTGTTCGTCGCGCTGGGCGTCACGGTGCTGGTTGGCCGGGGCGTATCGGTTGCCGTTGGCTCCGGTGTGCCAGTCGGTTCCGGCGTCTCCGTTGCAGTGGGTTCTGGTGTGGCCGTCGGTTCCGGCGTATCGGTTGAGGTGGGCGGCGGCGTGAGCGTAGCCGTCGGTTCGGGTGTGTCCGTGGGTGTTTCGGTCGGTTCTGGCGTATTCGTTGCCGTTGGCACTGGCGTGGTCGTCGGCGTATCCGTCGGCGTGACGGTTGGCTCCGGCGTGTTCGTCGGCGTGTCCGTAGCGGTCGCGGTGGGTGTGTCGGTCGGCTCGGGAGTCGATGTGCTGGTCGGGCTGGGGACGGGTGTGGCCGTGCTCGCCAGCGCCGCGACGGCGGCGGCGGTCTGGGTGCGCTGCGGCGTGTCGGACGGCTCCGGCGTGTTCGTCACGACGACAATGATCGGCTCAGGCGTATCGGATGGCGCTGGCTGCGGCGTATCGGTCGCGGCGATGACCGGCTGCGGCGTATCGGATGGCTCTGGCTGCGGCGTGTCCGTTGGCTCGATAGTAGGCGCCGGTTCGGGCGTGTCGCTGGGTTCGGGCGACGGCGTCACGGACGGCTCGCGGGTGGGCGTCACCGTGGCCGGAGGCGGCGTCGGAGTGGCGGTGTCCGGTTCGGCAGTGGGCGTGTCGCTGGGGCGCGGCGTGTCCGTCACGGTGGGCGTATCCGTCGCGACGTCCTCGACGCGGGCGACAGCCGTGCTCGTTTCCTCGTCTGCTGACGGCTCGTCCGCGCTGCGGCTCAGGCTGAGAATCACGCCAAGCGTCAGGGCCAGGGCGACCGTGCCCACGGCGACGATGGCGACCACTAGTTCACTGCTGCGGTTCCGGCGGCGCTGCATCAGATCATGCCTCCTCAGTCGCGGAAGTCGAGAGCGGGATGATGAAGTGGAACGTGCTGCCTGTTCCCAACTCGCTTTCGAGCCAGATGGTCCCGTCGTGAGCCTCGACCAGCGCCTTGGCGATGGACAGCCCCACACCGGTGTCGCCGATGCCTTCGATCAGCGGGTTGTCGGCACGGTACAGGCGTCCGAATACGCGCCGCTGCTGGTCGGGCGGGACGCCGCCCCCCTGGTCCGTAATGGTGACGTGCACGACATCCGCCGGGGCGGGCACCGGCGCCACGTCGTCGCTGATGGGTGGCACGAAGTTCGATGCCTGTTCGGCAGTGATGGTGACTTCGCCGCTGACCGGCGATGCCAGATAGGCGTTGGACAGGAGCTGCATGATCACCTGCTGCATGGCGTCGCGGTCGGCGCGCAGCGGTGGCAGCCGGTCCGCCAGGCGCATGTGAAGCGTGATGTCCTTCTCGCGGAACTGGTTGCCGGCGCGGGTGAGCGAATCCTCGATCACTTCGAGCATGTCCAGCATGGCGGGCTGGAGCTTGAACTCCTCGGAGTCCAGCATGGTCAGGCTGATCAGGTCCTCGGTCAGGTGCGCGAGGCGATCCACGTTGGCCTGAACGCGCTGGATGAACTGGCGCTGAAGGGCGCCCAGAATGCCGACCGATTCGTTGAGCAGCAGGTCGGTGTAGCCCATGATCGAGCTCATCGGCGTGCGGAGTTCCTGGGCAATCGCCATGACCACGTCGGCGTTTTCCGGCGCGATGGGCCGCAGTTGCTGCGTGGTGGAGCCGCTCGGCGCGCGGACGTGCTGTTGTTGGAGCAGCGAAACCTGCTGCTGGGCTTCCAGCAGCTCACCTTCGAGCCGGTGCCGTTCTTCGGTCAGTTCGTCGATCATGTGCTTGAGCGCGCCCACGCCATCCGCGCCCAACTGTTCGAGCAGCTCGCGGTTGCCTTCGTCGCGGGCGAGAAGCTGGTCGCGCTCGGTCCTGAGCGCGGTCGTCTCGGCCAGCAGCCGGTCGCGGTCGGCTTCGAGATCGGCGCGCTCGGCGCTGACCTCGTTCAGCCGCGCCGTCACGTGGTTGATCTCGAACAGCGCGTCGTCCATCTCGTTCTGGATCACGGTGGCTTCGGCGATCAGGCGCGTGCGCTGGTCGAACCACTGCTCGCGCGCCTTCAGCAGGTCGTCGCGCTCGGCGCGGATCGAGTCACGCTGTTTGCCGATTGCCTCGCGGTCGGTCGCCAGCCGCCGGATGTCCGCTTCCAGGGCGGCGAGCTGGGCCTCGCGCTCGGCCTCGCGCCGCAGCTTGTCCTCGAGCTGGCGGCGTTCCTCGCGCAGCAGATCGCGTTCCTGGGCGATCTTCTCGGCGCGGGACTTGAAATAGGCGCGCTCCTCGGTGAGCTGGCCCAGCGCCTTCGCCACGGCCAGCGGGCCGCCCTCGAAGCCCAGCGCCTGAAGCTGGGACTGGACGTCCTCAAGCTCCTGCTGGATCGTGTCGCGCTCGGCAGTCAGGCGGGCCTTGTCCTCGCTCAGTTCTTCGAGCATATCGCGCAGCGCCTGCGGCACCGCGACCTCGCGCGCGGCGCGGATGTCCTCTAGCGCGCGCTCCAGCTTGGTCTTCTGGACTTCAAGCTCGTCACGCTCGCGCCGCAGCGATTCGATCATGGTGGTGTAGATGCTCTCGTCCCCTTCGGCGGTTGCGCTGACCAGGGCGGTCTGCGCCTCCTGGAGCGCCTGCGAGAGCAGCTCGCGCTCGGCAGCCAGCTCCTGCCGCTCGCGCGAGAGCGTTTCGATGCGCTGCGAGATGGTTTGCGCTTCGTCGCCGTCTTCGACCAACTGGGCCAGGCGGCTCCGCTCGTAGTCCAGCTCGACCTGCAGATCGCGCACCATGCGGCTCAATTCGGCGATCTGCTCCTGGGCCAGCGCCAGGCTGCTCTGCATCTCCAGGCGCATGCGCTGCACGCTCTCGGCGTCGATTTCGTCGGGAGCTTCGCCGGCCACCACCGCCTCGATGGCCTTACCTTCGGCTTCCACGTGGCGAAGCTGCGCGGCGCGGCTGAGCGCCATCAGGCGGGCGGCGACGGGGCCCAGCCCTTCGAGCAGGCTCGATTCCGTGTTCAAAAGCTCGCGATTGGTATACGGCAGGCCGACGACCAGCACGCCCACCACCGCGCCGGACCGGGTCAGCGGCTGGATGTACGCCGGGCCAAGCTGGGTGATGTCGAGGCGCGTGTACAGATCGACCAGTTCATCGATATTCGTGTCCGCGCGCAGGATCATCTGCGACTTGCCGGCGATGGCCTCGCGCAGCGTAGGCTGCTCGTCCAGGTTCAGGGCCAGGCCGGGGATCAGGCGCTGCTGAATGTTGTCGAAGGCGGCGATCACGTCGGCCCACTGGTCGTCATCGCGCGAGAGCAGCACGGCGACGTCTGCCTTGAGCACCGAGGCGACCGCGCTCACAATCTGGCGCGGGATGGCGTCCGGCTCTTCCTTCTCGAGCATCAGGCCAATGGCCTTGAGCAGGATCATCGACTCGGAATGGGAGACGAACCCTGCGGGCGTGGTCTGGATGGGGCGCGGGGCAGGGGGCGCCCCGGCGGCGGTCTGTGGGCGCGAAACGGCCTCGGCGTATTCGGACACCTCGTCGATGGCGATGGTCAGCCGTTCGAGCACCAGCCGGTAGATGACCACGGTGAGCACCGGCATCGCGGTGAGGAAGGCCAGCCGGATCGCGCCCGACGTGTCGCCTTCCAGCCGGTCGCCGTTCATGCGAATGAGCGTGTAGCTGTGCCCGATGAGCAGCACGACGAAGAACAGCAGTTTGAGCGGGATGTCGGCGGTTTGCTTGAAACGGGTCAGGAGGAGGGCTGTCCCGCCGATGAGCAAAAGCCCCGTGGCGAACGTCCAGGCGAATCCCAGGTCGTGCTGGTTGAACGCTTCGCTACCGGCCAGCGGCTCCCACTTCCAGGCGGTGTACGCGTAAGCGGCGACCGTTGCGAGCGCCAGCAGGCCGGTCAGCCGCCACGTCCGGCGTTGGGATTCCTCGGCGTCGGCGGCCAGCAGGGCGGCGCTGGCGAAGATGATCACGAGGGTGTTGACCGCGCGCTCCAGCGGCGGCAGGACGGCGTCGTTCGGTGTGTCGGTGACGACCGCGTACAGCCCGCCCGCGCCCATGGCGATCCACGCCGCGACGACGCCCGCCAGCAGAATCGCGTAGCGACCGGCGGCAGTCTCGCCGGAGCCGCGCATCCGCTGGCCGAGCGCCATCAACAGGGCCGCCTGGCTGATGGCAAACACCGCCAGGAAATAAATCAGTTCGCCCGTCGGCTCGACGAACAGGTCGAAAAACTCTGGAGCTGAATCCATCGTGGCTCCTCTCCGGATCCCCCTCGGTGTTGGCTCAGTATAGCACGGTCGCGCGCCACACGCC
This sequence comes from Anaerolineae bacterium, assembly GCA_018432315.1. GTDB lineage: Bacteria > Chloroflexota > Anaerolineae > Aggregatilineales > Aggregatilineaceae > LM3-B42. Next base: position 19,020 of record JAHDLB010000030.1, on the reverse strand, counting down.
CGGAGTCGTCGGTTAGGGGTTGCAATTCGGTTTGAATTATACTAGTACATACCGGATTTGGCATTTCCGCAAGCGGCGCGGTACACTCGCTCGCGACATCGATGAGCATACTTGGGGGGCCAGGCGTCTGGTGTGATCAGGCGTTTTTGGCCTCTTGTGGTTTGTACGGCGGAGCGGGGGCGAGTGACCGACCTGGAACGAACAGCGGGCGTGATCCATGCCGAGCGGCGCCAATGGCACCGGCGCATCGCCGGGCTGGTGCAGCGCCACCCGTGGGCGGCGCGCCTCGTGCAGCGGGCATACGGCCTGTTCCAGCCCCGGTTCACAGTGGGCGTGGTGGGCCTGCTGTTCGACTCGTCGGGGCGGGTGCTGCTGGTGGAGCACGTCCTCCACGCGCGGCGACCCTGGGGCCTGCCCGGCGGGTGGCTGGCACGCGGCGAGGACCCCGCGCAGACCGTCGAGCGTGAATTCTTCGAGGAAACCGGACTGCGCGTGCGGGCAGTCCGCCCGGTGTTGATCGAGCGGGCGCCGGATATGCGCGCCCACATGGACGTGGTTTACCTGTGCGAGCTGGCCGGGCAGTCGCAGCCGATCCGGCTGAGCCACGAGCTGATGAGTTATCGTTGGGCGCCGCGCGACGCGCTGCCGCCGCTGGTGGCGTTTCACGAAAAAGCGATTCGGGAGGTGCACACGTGGAATACGGACGATTAGGCGAACGCCAGCACCGGATGCGCGTGCCCGTGCTGGAAATTCTCTCGTCGATGCTGCTGTTTGGCGCCATCATCCTGGGGATGCTCGAACTGGTCGAGTACAGCAGCACGAAGGACGATCTGCCGACGGATCTCACCATCGCGGGGATCCCGGTCGGCGGGCTGAGCGAGGCCGACGTCCAGATTCGCCTGGAAGAAATCTACGTAGACCAGCCGGTTCAGTTGTTTTACATGGGCAGCCCGATCGTGCTGGACCCGGTCGAGGTCGGTTTTCGCCTGAACACGGAGGCCATGCTGGCCGAAGCCCGCGCCCAGAGCACGCAATCGCAGGACTTTTGGGCGGGGTTCTGGAACTTCCTGGGGCGGCGCCCGGTGGCGGCGGTGACCGTGCCGCTGAACGCGGAGGTGGTCGAGAGCAACGTCCGCGACTACCTGCTGGCCCTCAAGGAACGGTATGACATCCAGCCGGGCGATGCCGGGTTCGACCTGGGGACGCTCACGTTCCGGTCTGGGCAGATGGGTCAGGGGCTGGACGTCGATGCGGCGGTGCCGCTGGTGATGGAGGCCCTGGTGCAGCCCGAAGCGCCCAACCGGCGCGTAGACCTGCCGACCCTGCAAGTGGGCGGCGCGGAGGGCGGCATGGAGACGCTGCGGCAGGCGATCCTCGACTTGATGGCGAACCGCGGCTTTGTGTACAACGGCGACGAAACGCTGGCGTCGGTGTACGTCATGGACCTGGCGACCGGCGAGGAGATCGGCATTCTGGAAGACGTGCGCCACAGCGCCGTGAGCACGATCAAGATCCCGATCATGATCAACCTGTTCAAACAGAAACTGCTGATGGACCAGGAGTCCGCGTACCTGCTCACCGAGTCGATTCTGTGCAGCAACAACGCCTCGTCGAACCTGCTGATGCAGGTTTCGGGCGCGACTGGCGACATAACGGCGGCGGAAGCCCAACTCCGCAACGGGCTGAATCAGGTGTCGTGCTCGGCGCAGGAACTCGGCGCGGAACAGACCTACATCAGCGCGCCGCTGTGGGTGGCCGACCGCGCTTACGAATTCGAGGCGGCGGTGTGCCGCCCGCAGACGCAGAGTAACCCCGATTTCAACGCTGCGAGCGATCCGTACGCGCAGACGACCGCCGAGGACATGGGGATGCTGCTCACCCAGATTTACGACTGCGCCAACAACGGCAGCGGCCTGATGGCGCTCTACCCGGACGACATCACGCAGACCGAATGCCGGCAGATGCTCGAAGTGCTGAGCGGCAACCGGATCGGGCGACTGATCGAGCTGGGCGTGCCGGAAGGGACGCGCGTAGCGCACAAGAACGGTTGGGGGCCGCCCGGTACGAGCGCCGACGCGGCGATCGTGTTCTCGCCCGGCGGCGATTACGTGCTCGTGATGTACACCTGGGAGCTGGACAAGGACGGCAACAACCTGCCGACGCTCCAGGCGTGGGAGCTGATCGAAGACGTCAGCCGGCTGACGTACAACTACTTCAACCCGAGCCAGCCGCTGCTCGAACCGCGCCAGCCGATCAACCCGCTGGGCGCGATCGACTGCGTGACCGTCATGTCGCCGGACCAGGTGAATCTCGACGACATCGACCAGAACCGGGTGGACAAAAACGGCGAGCCGCTGCCCGGCGCGTGCTACGGCGGCGCGAGCCATTACAACCCGGCGACGGGTACCTGCCTGGAATGGGACAACTGGGGGCGCAACTAGCGCGTCCGGCCTGGCGGCGGGGCGTCGAACGGGGCGCGAGGCTCAGCCCGCCTGGGCTCCCTCCGGGGCGTTCTCGCCGCTGGCATGCTTGAGGACGATCAGGGTCACGTCGTCGAACTGGGGTTCGCCTGCCGCAAAGGTGTCCACCGCCCCCAGCACGCCTTTCGCGATGTCGCTGGCGTGTTTGGCGCGCAGATTGACGAGCGTCGATTGCAGGCCGACCACGCCGAACTCGGCCTGATCGGAGCGCAGCGCCTCGGTCACGCCGTCGGTGTACGCTACCAGCATATCCCCCGGCCCCAGCGTGACCTCTTGCTGCTGGAGCGTAATCTCCGGAATGACGCCCAGGGCGATCCCCCTGATGCTCAGCAGTTGGGCGGACCCGTCCGCGCGGACGATGACCGGCGGGTTGTGTCCCGCGCTGGAGTAGGTGATCTGCCCGGTTTGCGCATCCCACAGGCCGTACCAGACGGTGACGAACAACTCCGAGCGCGTGTCGCGCAGCAGCAGATCGTTCACGCGGCTGAGGGTGACGGACGGCGTCTGGCGGTTGGAGCCGACCGCGCGCAGCAGCGTGCGCGACAGGGCCATGAACAGCGCCGCCGGCACGCCCTTGTCGGCCACGTCGGCGACCACGATCGCCCAGTGGTGTTCGTCGACCGGGAAGAAATCGTAGAAATCGCCGCCGACCTGCCGCGCCGCGCGGTACACCGCCGCGACTTCCCACCCGGCCACATCCGGGAATGTGTCCGGCAGGAAGCTGGTTTGAATGCCGCGCGCGACTTCCAGCTCGCGCTCGATGCGTTCGGCGGCGGTTGCTTCGGATTGCAGCCGCGAGTTTTCGAGTGCCAGGGCGGTCTGGTGGGCGATGCCGCTCAGGATATTGAGCCGGCGCTGATCGATCTGGCCGCCCAGCGCCGGGTGATCGACCAGCATGGCCCCTACCAGGTGCCCACGCGCGATCAACGGCAGACCGAGCAGGGTGGGGCTTTCGAACAGGCGCTGGAGCGCGGGCGGCAGCGGGCAGTCCGTCCCGACTCCGGCGGATTGCGGCTCGGTGCAGGTCAACAAATCCGCGAGAAACTGGCCGTCCTCCTCGGTGAAGGTCAGGCCGTGAAACGCCGCGGTCGCGTCGGGAGGCAGGCCCCACGACGGTCCCCCGGCGAGGCAGTTCTGGTCGTTGTCCCAGCGCAGGATCGCGCAGCGCTCCACGCCGACGAGCAGCGGCGTCAGGCGGACGACCGTTTCCAGGCTCTGGTCGGGGTCGATCTGGGTGTTGACGGCCTCGGCGACCTGGAGCAGGGCGGTGGTGACCCAGGCTTCTTCCTGCTGGGCGGCGAAAAGCTGGGCGCTTTCGATCGCCAGCGCGGCCTGATTGGCGATGCCGCTCACCAGCTCGATTTTGCGATCGGTCATTGGCTCGCTGTCGTCCTGCTGCCCGATGAGCAGCAGCCCCATGACCTCGCCCTTGGCGAACAGCGGCAGGATCACGCCCTGGCCGATGTTGACGTCGATCGGCATGTTGGTGGGCTGGACGGTGTCGCTGTCGATCAGGACCGGCTGCCCGTCCTGCTTGATCTGGGCCAGCAGCGGCCACGACTGGGGCGTGAGGGTGAGGCCGGTCAGCGCGCCGGTGACCTCGGCGGACGGCCCGGCGATCTCGACGATGCGGAACGTGTTCGCGTCGTCGGCCAGCACCACCGCGCTCCACTCGACGCCAACCAGCAGGGGCGTGATGCGGGCGACGGTGCTGAGCACCTCGTCCAGGTTGGTGGCGCGCGCGGTCGCCTCGGCAACCTGCAGCAGCGCGTTGGACACCCAGGCTTCTTCGCGTTGTGCCATGTAGAGCTGGGCGTTGGTGATGGCGACGGCGGCCTGGTTGGCGAAGGTGGCGATGATCTCGTTTTCTTCCGGCGTGAAGCGGTCCGGGCCGATGCGCTCGATCGCCAGGTAGCCGATCGGCTCGCCGGCCACGCGCAGCGGCACCAGGATGTCGTCGTGGGCGATGGCCTCGGCTTCTTCGGGATGCGTGTTCAGCCGGTGGATCAGGTCGCCCAGGCGCTGGTCGGTCGCCTCGTCGAACGGGATCGTCTCGTCCCAGATGTCCGATTCGGGGTCGAGGATCTCGCCCCGCGCGGCGCTGACGGTGTAGACGTCGTCGTCTTCGTCCAGCAGCAGGATCAGCCCGGCGGTGTATTCTACGACGCGCTCCAGGCCGACGAGAATGCCGTCCAGCACGCTGTTGAGGTCGAGCGACGAGCCGAGGACCGTGCTCAGCTCGCGCAGGGTTTCGGAAAGCATCCGGCGGCGAGTCTCGTTGGCGAACAGGCTCGCGTTGCGCAGCGCGATCGCGACGGTGTCGCCCAGCGCCTGGATCAAGACGATGTCCTCTTCGCTGAAGGCGTTGGCCTCGGTGCTCTGAATGTCGAACACGCCCAGGATGTGCGACCCCATCCGGATCGGGATGGTCATCTCGCTGAGCGTGTCCTCCACGCCCGGCCCGACGATATACCATTCGTCGTCATGAACGTTGCCGCTCCAGCGAGGCTGGCCTTCGCGGGCCACCCACGGGATGATGCCGGCGCCGTCGATGTCGTAGGACAGCTTTTCGAGTGCCCAGCGCCCGCTGTGCACGCCGCTCCCGCTGCGGAAAACCAGCCGGTCACCGATGCGTAAAAACAGGTGGACGCGATCGTAGCCCAGGTGATCGGTCACCAGGTCGACCACCTCGTCGAGCAGGTCGTCGATGTCGAGGATCGACACCAGGGCGCGGGCCACCTCGGTCATGGCGTTGATCCGCTCCGTCTGGCGGCGCTCGGCGTCGTAGGTCTGCGCCTCTTGGATGGCGAGCGCGAGCTGGCTGGCGAGCGTTTCCAGCATGAAGACGTCGTCGCTGCCGAAGGCGTCCAGGCGGTTGCTCTGCACGTCGAGCACGCCCATCACCCGTTTCTGAACGGCCAGCGGGACGCAGATCTCCGAGCGGGTGGCGTCGAGCGTGACGGTGTGCATGAAGCGCTCGTCTTGGGCGACATTGGGCGCGATGACCGGCTTCACATTGGCCCATGCCCAGCCGACCAACCCCTGGCCGGACGCGAGGATCAGGTCGTCCGGCGAGAGCGACTCGTGACTGCTGGCCTGAAGCTGGATCGTGCCCGCCGCCTCGTCCACGATGAAGATGTTGACGGCATAGTAGCCGAACGCATCCTGAATGAGCGTCACGATCTGGCGGAACAGGTCGGGCAGCGGCTGGATGGCCGTCACCTGGCGCGAGACGTCGTTGATCAGCCGGAGCTGGCGGGCGCGTTCTTGCGTGGCCTCGAACGTCTGCGCGTTGCGGATCGCCCCGGAGGACTGGTTCGCCAGCAGGGTGAGCAGGCGCATGTCCTCGTCGGTGAAGCAGTTGGGGCGTTCGCTCTGCACGGCGATCACGCCCAGCGCCTCGCCGCCGGACATCAGCGGGGCGAAGATGGCCGACCGGGCGGGGTTGCCTCCACTGTAGCTGGGGCGGGCGGGCAGCGTGTCCCATTCGTGCTCGAAATCGTGGACGAGCAGGCCGGTGCCGCTCTGCCGGATCCAGCCGATGATGCCGTCGTCGGCGTTGTTCTCGAAGCGCTGGGGCGGCATGCGCTCCGCGTTTTTGAGCCAGACCTTGATGACGTAATCGTTGCCGTCGAACAGCCCGATCTGGAAGTTCTGCGTGTCGACGATGCGCGTGGCCTGCTGGTAGACGACCTCGCAGAGCGCATCGACCTTGAGCTGCACGCTGAGGATGGCGTTGCCCACCCCGGCCAGGACGTCCAGCTCGGGGCTGACGTCCTCGTGGACGGCGAGGCTGACCCCCCGCGCGCGCCCGCGCCAGTAGCCGAAGGCAAGGCCCACGCCCGCGCTGCCTACTGCCAGTGTGGCGCCGACCACCATGACGACGATGAGCGTGGTGTCCAAGGCGATGGCTTCCCTCGTGGAACCCGGATCGTTAGGTCACGTTCGTTTGGATTGAGCGGCGAGGGCGGCGTCCAGGTCCGGGAAGATCTGGAACAGCATGTCGAAACCGACCATTTCGAAGATCTCGACGATGCGCGGCTGAAGGCTGCTCAAAATGACGTCGCCGGCCTGTCCCTGGGCGCGCCGCCAGGCGGCCACCAGCACCTTGAGGCCGCTGCTGGCAATATACTCCACCTGGGACATATCGACGAACAGCCACACGTGACCCTGTTGAAGCTGGATGTTCAAGGTCTTCTCCAGCATGACGCTGGTGTTGCTGTCCAGCCGCCCGGCGGGAAAGACGGCTGCCGCGTCGCCGTTGAGCGCCTGAGTGGGAAACATCTCCTCGGCTTCGGCGCCGCTCTCGGCCAGCAGAGGCGCGGCGGCGGGCAGGCGTTTGGCGAGCGTGAGCTGGTTCCGGTTGTTCACCCGGTCGTAGGTGACATCGTCCATCAACTTGCGGATGAAATAAATGCCCCACCCGCCGGGCTCGCGGGTGTCGAGCGGCTCGGATGGATCGGGCGCTTCGTGCTCCAGGGGATTGAAGGCCGGGCTGTCGTCGGTGATGGTGATGAGAAAATGCTCGCCCTCGGTGCGGCAGATGATCTCGATCTGGCTGTCCCCCCCCTCGTAGCCGTAGCCATGCTCGATGATGTTGGTGATCGTCTCATCGACAGCCATCTGGCAGTGATACACGGCGCGTTCATCCAGATTCGCTGCTTCGGCCACCTCAACCACAAAGTCGCAGGCGTGACGCACTTCTTCTAGACGGGCAGGGATAGCGAGGCGGCTTACTTCGCCCATAGGAATCCTCGGAATAGCTGGAATCGAGTAGATGGTCGAATCCGGACGGTGTTAAAAGCTGCCGACAGCTTCGACTTGCGTCGGGTAGATCTCGAATATAGAGTCTAGCCCGGCCAGCTCCAGGACTTCCTTCACCCGGTCGGACGGGTTGGCGATGCGCAGGTCGCCGCCGCCGCGCTTGACCCGCTTGAGGATGCGTACCATCTCGCGCAGGCCGGCGCTGCTCATGTATTCCACGCCGCCCAGGTCCAGCACCAGGTTGTTGCGTCCCTCGTCCACCGACCGATCGAGCGCGCTCCCCAGTTCGGCGGCATTCGTGCTATCAATACGTCCGATGACCTCGAAGAGCTGGACGCGTTTCATCTCAGACGTGTTGATTTCCATGACCATAATGGCATCTCCTTTTGAGTATGACGGCGATTATACCATCCGGCGGGCAGCATGCCAGCCGGGGAACGGCTAGAAACTGTCGATCGCCTGCGCATCCGACCGGTAAATCCGGAGCGTGGTATCGAGCCCGGCCAGCTTGAAGACATCCAGCACCCGGTCGGACGGGTTGGCGATGCGCAGGTCGCCGCCGCCCGCCTGGGCGCGCTTGTACGCCCGGACGATCTCGCGCAGGCCGGGACTGCTGATGTAATCGACGCTGCCCAGGTCGAGCACCAGCCGGTCGTGGCCCTGGCTGAGGACCTCGTCAAGTGCCTGGCCCATCCGTGCAGCCAGCTCACCATCCATCCGTCCCGTGATTTCGATGACCTGAACGCCCTTGATTTCGCTGACGTTGATCGTGGACATGGTGCTGTTGTGCCTCCTTCACCGCGCTGCACAGAATTATATCACCGATTTGCCGTTATAATCGGGTTGTTCGCGACGAAGGGCAGGCAGATATGCACAATTCCACTCCATCCGGGAACCGGCGCGCCGGGCAAGCCTTGTCGATGGCGGCCCTTGCGGCGGGCGCCCTGTTCGTGATTCAGTATACGCTGGCGGAGACGGACATCGTCACACTGCGATATGCGCTCGCCGTGCTGGTCACCGGCGGCGCGGCGCTCGTCGCCCGGCGCGGGGTGAACGCGGCGCCGCCGGGCCATGCGCCCGATCCGGTGAGCCTCGCGCTGGGCGGGCTGGCCGCGCTGGGCATCTGGCCCGCGGCGTGGTGGCTCATGGATCTCACCAACACGGGCCTCGAAGACGTGGCCGGGCGTTTGCCCCAGCCGCAGCCCATCACCCAACTCGCGGATTCGCTGGCCGGGCTGGACCTGCAACCCGCCGCCTACGAGCTTGGGGTCGCCTTCGCCGTGGTGCTGATCCCGCTGGTGGGGGCGTGGCTGTGGTGGGGGATGGCGCTGCCGGAGCTGGAATCGCTCCTGGGAAGCCGGCGCGGGACCTGGGCGGCGGGCGCGCTGGCGGGCGTGTTCTGGGCGTTGAGCACTCCTCAGGATATTACCCCGGCCATGCCGTGGGGGCTGGCGTCGCTGGGCGGATACGTCCTGGCGGGGTGCGTGGCCGCGTGGAGCGTCGCGCTGGCGCGGTCGGCCTGGGCCGGGTTTGCGGCGCAGTTCGCGTTCGCCTACGCGTCGCTGGCCTGGGCGGACGACCTGTTCCGCGAGTTGGGCCGCAAAGCCCACTGGGACCCGGCCTGGTTGACGGTCATCCTGCTGGGCGGATTCGGCGCGTTCGTCGCGCTCCAGGTGATGCGCTACCGCGAGGATTACGTCCCGGCCCGGCGAGAGCCCGACCGGCGACTGGCGCGACTGGCGCTGCCGCTGGTGATTGTCGCCGCCGCGATCGCGACCATGGCGGCGCTGGACGTGGACGCGCGCCAGGGCAGCGCGGCGGACCCGGCGACGGCTTCGTCACAGGCGACGCAGCAGCGAAACGAGCAGGCCCAACAGCCCTAACGCGCCCAGCGCCAGGATCGGCACGAGCGGCGGCAGGCCGCCCGAGTCGGTTTGCACGGACGACGGGGCGACGCGCGGGATGATCACCGGCGTGCTGGTTTGAGCCGGAAATGTGAACGTGGGCAGCGGCTGGCCGGGCATCAGCGTCGGGCCTTCCTCACCGGGCGCGGCGGTGAAGACGCCGGTCGGCGTGATCTGCACCTGCGCCGTCAGCGTCGCGATAGCGCCGGGCGTCCCGGTGACCACCGCCAGCGTTTCCTGGGCGGCGACGAATGCCGAGTCCTGGGTCGGGATGTCTTCCTGCTCGAACTGGACGATCAGGGACGCGTCGCCGGTCAGCGTCACGACGCCGGAATACACCCAGGCGGTGCCCGAAGGCGTGTCCGGGAACTCGATCTGGTACCAGTCGAAGCGCTGGCCGAGCACCGGGTACGTCCTGCCGGGGAAGATCTTGCCGACAGGCGTGTCGTTGATGTCCGGCCCGGCGCGCACGTTGGTGTCGTTGGAGATCGCCTCGATATAGGGCCGCCCTTCGGAGGTGGGCGTGCGCGTCGCGGTTTCGGTGGGCGGGCCGGCGGTAGGCGTGGCCGTCGGAAACTGGAGCGGTACGGGCGTGCCCTGGGCCGCCGCTTCGCGGTGCGTGTCCGCACCGGACGATCCCGCCCAGGCGATGGAGGTGCTCACCACCAGGATGAACCCGGCCACGAGCACACCGAGCCGGCGTCGTTGTAGCCTGTCAATACGCGTCACCATATGATCCTGTTCATCGTGTAATCGCGGGACTGATCCGCCTGGCGATAGCCGTCATCGCCGGCGCGGGTCATGTATCCCTGGTATTCCTGGTTGGTCCAGCCGTGCACCGTCCACTCGCCGAGCACGAACGGCGGGACCGTCACGCCGGGGGCGCAGGCTTCGCAGGCGACCGGGATCCACTCGCCGTTGTAGCGGCGGGCGAGGTGCAGGTGCGTCCCGTTGCTGATGCCGCCCTGGCACGACGGATGCCCCAGTTTGTCGCCCGTCTGGACGACCGTCCCGGCGGCGATGCGCTCGTGATCGTCGATGTGCAGGTAGACCAGGACCCATCCCGTGTGCTCGTTTCCGTCGCCGTCCAGGTCGAGGATCACGTATCCCTCGCCGCTGCGCGCGATCACGCCAGGGGCCGCCGCCGTCACCCAGTTGAGTGAGACGTAACACGCTCCCTGCGCCATCACGAGCTCGTCGGGCGGCTCGGGCGGGGCGAAGTCGATCGCGCCCCAGGCGGAGCCGCTGTTATAGGCGCCGTGCGGCCCCCCGGTATACACCCATTCCTCGCCGCTGGCGAAGGGCAGCGTCAGCTCCGGCTGGGTGAGGTCCGGCGGGGTGATCGGCTCGACGGCCACGACGAACGGATCGCCGAGCAGGCTCATGTACGTCTCGAAGAACCCGGTGGGGTGGACGTCCTGCTGCCACCGCGCGCTGGGCGCGCCCTGGGCCAGCATGTACTGCACGCCCACTGTGCCGGGGTTGAGCGTCGGCGCGAAGAACACGCGCGGCCCGTCCACGAACGAGATCGACGTCAGGCCGCGGTACTTCCAGCCGTAATAACCCGCGTTCAGGCTGTCGGCGGCGTCCAGCATCTGGCGCATGAGGCCCTCGCGCCCTTCCTTGACGATGCCCATCGGGTAGCGCGTGTCTTCCTCGGAAGGCGATGCGTCGGTCAGCCAGCCGCTGCGGTATTCGAGGATCGCCAGCAGCAGGCGCGGGTTGACGCTGTAGGACCGGGCGATGAAATCGACGATCTCGACGCCGGTCCAGGTCTCGCCCTGGTAGTCTTCGGAGTACGCTTTCAGAAACCCCTGCTGGAACTTGATGAAACCCGCCACGCTGAAGGTGGCCGCGTTCGGCCCGTAGACCAGCTCGCTGTCCGGGATCAGCTTGAAGTCGGGGCCGTAAGCCATCTCCACGCCCGGCACGGTGATCGTCTGCCCGACTTCGAGCACGTTCGGGTCGGTCAGCGCGTTGGCGGCCAGGATGGCCTCGATGCTGACGCCGAACTGGTTGGCGATGGTGCCGAGCGTGTCGCCGCCCTGCACGACGTACGCGCCACCGCTGGCGAGTTGGGGCACCTCGCGCGTGGGGTTGGGCGTTGGCTGGATCGGCGTGTTGGTCGGTTCATCGGGCGTCATCGAGGGCGGGATGATCGGGTTGCCGAGCTCATCGAGCATGGGCGTGGCCGTGATGTAGATTACGTCGGTCGTCGAGCGCGAGCAGGCGATCGCGCCGAACGCCAGCGCCGCGGCAACCAGCCCGACCGCGGCCCAACGAGTCACCCGCCCTCGCGTCATGATCACGTCAAAGCCTCGACCAGCCGGGGCAGGGAGGTCCCATAGCGATAGTGCGTGTCGCGGTGCCCGTCGGGATATTCCTCGTACACGTGCGGTATGCCCAGGGCGTCCAGTTTTTGGTGAAGCACGCGCGCGCCGACCTGCAACTGGTATTCGTCGAACTGGCCCACGTCGATGAAGGCCAGTCGCGCAAGCCGCAGCGCGTCCGCGTAGGCCGGGGTGTCCAGCTTGCGGATCGGGTCGTGTTCCAGCCAGCGGGCCCACACGCGCTCGTCGAGCGCGCCAGTCACCGGATCGATGGGCAGGTCGAAGCCGTGCGGTGCGTCCGGGTTGCTGCCAAAGGCCGCCGCCCAGCACACCGTCATGATCAGGTCCCAGAACGCGCCGTTCTTGGGCCGGATCGCCGGAATCCCGGCGATGAAGGCATCCAGCCCGCCGTGGCGCTCCAGGTGCTGGTGCATCCGGCTGAGGCCGGGCAGGCAGGTGTATTCCCAGTAGAGGTCACCGCTCTGGCAGGCGAAGGCGCCGAACACGTCCGGGTGGTGCATGGCCTGGGTGATCGCGCCGAATCCGCCGCTGCTGCGCCCCATGATCGCGCGGTGATCGCGGTCGGGGATGGTGCGATAGCTGCGATCGACGAGCGGCACGATTTCGCCGACCAGGTAATCCTCGTAGCGGCCCATGCCCGCCGAGTTGATGTACTGCGAGCCGCCGAAGCGCGTCCACATATCGGGCAGGACGACGATGGCCGGGGCCATCTGCCCGGACTCCAGCAGCGCGTCGATCTGGTCCTTGATCGTCACGTCCCACGGGCGCCAGTTCATCAGGCCCGGCCCGGTGTTGCCGTGGCTGCTCAGCAGGTACACGACCGGGTAGCGCTGCTCGGGGCGCTCGTCGTGGCCGGGCGGCAGGTACACCGCGACGGTGCGCGTGCTGGGGTCGCCGAGCGGGTTATCGTGCAGGGCCCGGCTGGTGATCTGCAATTGTTCGACGCGGCTGGGGCTCGCGATCACGGCTGTCTCCTTCACTGGCTTCACCACATTGTAACGAAGCGGGTAACGATGGGCAACAGCCAGGCGGCGAAACGTCGTGCAGGCGTCAGGTTGGAGTTTCGGGCTAGGAAATACGCTGACAACTTGCTATAGTAACAGGTAGCTGCACAGCACGGGCGAACTTATTTTCAATGGGAGGATCTTTTCATGCCGCGTGTCAATTCGATACAAGAGATTTTTGAGAACATGGACGAGGGCTTCGAGCCGGACAAAGCAGAGGGCGTGAACGCTATTTTTCAGTTCAACATGACCGGGGAGAACGGCGGCCAGTACTGGGTTAAGGTGGCCGATCAGCAGGTGGACGTGCACGAGGGCGAACATGAAGATCCAACCATGATCCTGACTGCTGCCGCCGACGATTACATCGCCGTCGTCAACGGCGATCTCAACCCGATGATGGCGTTCATGCAGGGCAAGATTAAGGTCAAGGGCGAGATGGCCCTGGCGTTGAAGCTCCAGGCGATGTTCGGCCTGGGCTGACGCGCTGTCGCCCGATTCAAAAGCGCGGACCGGAACCCGGCCCGCGCGATATAGTTTTACCTGTGGGGACCGTTGGCGGTCCCCATTTTGCGTCACGGGATCGGCACGTTGACGCGCACCTGCTGCAACATGCGCAGCGCGATCAGGTTGCGGTTCGGGACGCCGTAGTTGTTCAGCTCGCTGTTGACGAACTGGTCGCCCGCGCCGGAGGTGGTCAGGCTCAGGTCCGGGTTCACGCCAGCCGGCGCGCTGTTCGCAACGCGCCGCCACACGTTGAGCAGCGGGAGATCTTCCTCCTCGGCCAGCCGGGCGATCACCGAGTTGTACGGCTGCAACTGGGGCACCATCGCCGGGTCGCCGGGAATCGTCGTCAGGATCGGGATCGTCCCGCCGGCGATGACTGTGTCGACGACTTCCAGCAAGTTGGCCTCGAACTCGTCCAGCGGCGTGTTGTTCAACACGTCGTTGCGCCCCGCGATAATGAACATGACCGCGGGCCGGTTGACGCGAATCTCGCAGGTCAGCGGCGATTCTCCGCCCGCGCAGGTGCCCGGATCGGCGCGCCCCGGATCGAGCAGGTCACGCACGCGCCAGTTCGCGCCCGTGCTGAGCGCGCCGCCGTTGTCGAAGCTGTTGCCCCCGGCGGGCAGGGGCGCGCTCGTATAGTAGAACACCAGGTCGTTCAACGCGCCGGCGTCCGGCAGGTCACCGAAGTTCGCGTCGCCGTCGGCCAGATCACCCAGGAACTGGCCGGGCGGTGTGTCACCGGCCACGCTGAACACGCCTGGATCGGCGGGCGGCGCCATGCTCTGGCCCTGGGCGTAGATGTCGCGCGCCGTGTTGGCGACCGGCCCCTCGATCGGCGAGATGTTGGGCAGATCGTTCAGGTTGATCTCCGGCGCGGGCGTCTCGGTCGGCGCTGCCGGTTCGGTGACCGTTACGGCGAAGGTGGTCGACGCAGTGCCGCCGCGGCCATCGTCGACGGTGACGGTGATGGTGGCCGCGCCAGGGCTGTTGGCGGCGACCTGCACGACGCCGGGCTGCGGGATGCTGGCGCTGGCGACGCCATCGTTGTCGGACGCAGCGAGGGCAGTCAGCGGGTCGCCGTCCGGATCGGACGCGTCGAACGGCACGTCAATCACGTCGCCGGGTGCCAGTTCGGCGGGCGGGATCGGGCTGATGACCGGGTCGGTGTTGGGCTGGACGACCGTCACGGTGAACAGGGTCGACGCGGTGCCGCCGCGGCCATCGTCGACGGTGACGGTGATGGTGGCCGCGCCGGGGCTGTTGGCGGCGACCTGGACGACGCCGGGCTGTGGGATGCTGGCGCTGGCGACGGCGTCGTTGTCCGACGCGGCGAACGCGGTCAGCGGGTCGCCATCCGGATCGGAGGCGTCGAAGGGCAGGTCAACCGCGTCGCCCGGCGCGAGTTCGGCGGGCGGGATCGGGTTGATGGCCGGGTCGGTGTTGGGCTGGACGACGGTCACGGTGAACAGGGTCGACGCGGTGCCGCCGCGGCCATCGTCGACGGTGACGGTGATGGTGGCCGAGCCAGGGCTGTTGGCGGCGACCTGCACGACGCCGGGCTGCGGGATGGAGGCGCTGGCGACGGCGTCGTTGTCCGACGCAGCGAGGGCGGTCAGCGGGTCGCCATCCGGATCGGACGCGTCGAACGGCACGTCAATCACGTCGCCGGGTGCGAGTTCGGCGGGCGGGATGGGGTTGATGACCGGGTTCGTGTTCGGAATCTCGGTTGGTGTTGGCGTCTCGGTTGCCGTTGGTGTCAACGTCGGCGTATCTGTTGGCACCGGCGTATCCGTCGGGGTGTCGGTTGGGATCGGAGTCTCAGTCGGTGTCTCCGTTGCCGTCGGTGTGAACGTTGGCGTCTCGGTCGGAACAGGTGTGTCCGTCGGGGTGTCGGTCGGTACCGGCGTTTCTGTCGGCGTCTCGGTTGGTGTTGGCGTTTCAGTTGGTTCCGGTGTGTCCGTTGGCGTGTCGGTCGGGACAGGTGTATCGGTTGGCACCGGCGTGTCCGTCGGCGTGTCGGTCGCCGTGGGCGTATCGCTGGGCGTGAACGTCGCGGTGGGCGTGTCGGACGGCGGCAGCGTGCCGGTCGGCGTGTCCGATGGCGTGAGCGTCGCCGTGGGCGTATCGGTATCGGTCGGCGTAAGCGTCGGTGTTGCCGTTGCGGTGTCGGTCACCGTCGGCGTGAAGGTCGGCGTGTCGCTGGGCGTGAACGTCGCGGTGGGCGTATCAGACGGCGGCAGCGTGCCGGTCGGCGTGTCCGACGGCGTAAACGTCGCCGTGGGCGTGTCGGTATCGGTTGGTGTGAGGGTCGGCGTGGCTGTTGCCGTGTCCGTCACCGTCGGTGTGAAGGTCGGCGTATCGCTGGGCGTGAAGGTCGCCGTGGGCGTATCGGACGGCGGCAGCGTGCCGGTCGGCGTGTCCGACGGCGTAAGCGTGATCGTCGGCGTCGGAGTCAGCGTGCTCGTGGCCGTTCCGGTGTGCGTCAGCGATGGCGTCACGGTAGGCGTGACGGTCGCCGTCGCGACGGGCGTATGCGTGTACGTGGCGGTTGGCGATGGTGTCGGTGGGATCACCCCGGTGGGGACGCGGTCACAGGCGCCCGATGACGTCGTGAACGCAGTCTCGACCCAGCCAGTCGTCCCCGCGATCGCGATCTGGCGCCACTGCCCGGACGGATCGCGCCCGACGACGGTGAACTCCTGCCCGGCGGACAGCACGGTCATGCGCGTGTACGCGGGACCAGGGCCGCTGTATACCGGCAGCCCATCGGTGGTGATGCGCACGCGGCACGGCTCGGGCGTGTTGGTCGGCGTGCTGGTTCCCGGCAGCGGCGGCACCAGCGTGGGCGGTATGGGCGTCGCGGTCGGCGGCAGCGGCGTGAGCGTCGGCGGCACGGTGGGCGGGGTCGTGTTGGGGCGCAGCGTGGGCGTCGGCGGCGGCAGCACGAAGCCAACGCCGGAGCAGTCGCCGAGCTGGTTGACGTAATACGCGCTCACCCATCCGGCGCGCCCATTGATGAACACCTGCCACCACGGGTCCGGGAAAAGCTGGCGCCCGGTGATCGGGAGAACCTGCCCGATGGTGGCGCGGTCGATGATGTCGTAGACCAGTCCCGGTCCCAGCCGCACATTCAGCCCGCCAACCGCGACCTGCGCCCGGCAGGTCCGGTCTTGCGCCACGGTCGGGGTCATGAAGGCGATGGTGGGGCCGGGCGTCTGGGTGATTTCGCTGGCGCGGGCGCGCACGATCAGGCGCACCGTTGCCGAGTCGCCGCGCACGTCGCCACGCCAGGGGATGACCTCGAGCGTGTGCTCGCCGGCGGTGTTCGGCTGCCAGCGCAAAAGGACCTGAAACTCGGTCTCGCCAGACTCAAGATCGGGCGATGCCTGTGACGCGAGGACGGAATCGTTCTCGACCAGCTCGACGCGCGTGATGCCTTGCGGGTCGGTCGCGACGGCATAAATCAAAACGTCCGTGTTGATCAGCACCTGGGCACCGTCGTCGGGCGCCTGAATGACGACCGAAGGTTGTTGGGCTGCGGCAAGCTGGGTGCCGGTTGCCGCCTGGTCCTCGTCGTCGCTTGTGCTCAGGTTACAGGCCAGCGCCGCTGCGATCATGAACAAAACAGGCAGCAGCACCGCCCACGCCGCTCGTTGCGTGCGTTTGCCGGGTGCCATGTGCGTCTCCTGAAATTGTGCGATTAAGTGTTCAATGTTTATCTTCAGTCTATTCCAGATGGCAGCGGATCGTCAATTTGTCCTGCGACAACGTTACCGAATCGGTGGATTGCCGTAGGCCGAAATCGCGCTGCGGAGCGTGCTGGCGTCGGCGAGCGTCCCGGTGAATTGGAACGCCAGGCCATCAGGCTGGATGACGATCGTGGTCAGTTCGGATGCCGTCTTGGTGTGCGGGCCGAACGCCTCGGCCAGGGCGTCGACGAGATCCACGCTGGCGATCCCGGCCAGCCAGCCGGCAGGGACGTCCGGATCGTCCAGAAGCTCGACCGTGTCCCAGGCGTCCGCCAGCTCGGTCTGGAGCACCGTCCGGATCAGGCCCGGCGTCTCCTGCTGATCGATCCCCAAGGCGATGAAGACCGTGTCCGGCAGCAGGCCCAGGTCGTACCGGTCCTGAATGGCCGCCAGCAGGAATTGGTGCTGCTCGACGCACAGATCGCACGAGGCCGTAGTGATCTGCACGACGACGCCGCGCCCGATGAAATCCTCGAGCGTGCGCTCGGCGCCGTCTGTGTCCGTGAACGGCGCGTAGAGCCATGCACCCGGCAGCACGTAGTCTTCGGGCGGGTCGTCGGTGCCATCACCGGGGCCGGGGGTCGGGAATGGCGTGCGCGTGGGGTTGGATGGGCTGGTAGGCGAGGGCGTGAGGGTCGGCGCCAGGGTTTGAGGCTCCTCCGCGATCGTGGGACTGGGCTCGGTCGTTAGCGCTGGCTCGGTCGCCGGCGCTGGCGTGCTGGTCGGGTCGGACTCTGAGTTGCAGGCGGAGACAGCGATGCCCAGCAGGAGGGCAATCAACAGTCGGCGAAAAGGTGACATGGCGATCCTCGATAGGCTGGCGCTTCACTGCCCTTTATTATATGCGAGTCGGTCCTGGTGTGCCGTGTACTTTGGTGCTATTGGCGAGTCTAGTTGCTGCGCCGCGGGGAATGCTGTCACAATTGACATTGGGGGCGACATCAGGGGGTTCCTGTTGGGTAAAGGAGTAAGACCATGAAGATCGGTATCGTTGGAGCCGGAGCGGTCGGCGCGACAACGGCGTATGCGCTGGTGATGCGGGGCGTAGGGCGCGAGATCGTCCTGGTTGATATCAACAAGGAACGCGCGCACGCCGAGGCCGATGATATTTTGCACGCCGTCCCGTTCGCCAATCCGCTGCACGTGTCAGCCGGCGATTACGCGGACCTGGCCGGGTGTGGCGTGGTCGTCCTCACGGCGGGCGTTGGCCAGAAACCGGGGGAGTCGCGGCTCCAGCTTCTGGAACGCAACGCCGCGATCTTCGGGGATATCGTGCCGCAGATTTTCCAGCATGCGCGGGACGCGGTGCTGATCGTGGCGACAAATCCGGTGGATGTGATGACTCATCTGGCCGCGCGGCTGGCGGCGGATTTTGGGGTGCCGCGCGGTCGCGTGATCGGCACCGGGACCATGCTGGATACGGCACGCTTCCGGGCGCTGTTGGGCCGCCACCTGGGCGTGGATGCGTACCACGTGCACGCGTATGTGCTGGGCGAACACGGCGATTCGGAAGTCCTGGCGTGGTCCGAGGTGAGCATCGGGGGCATTCCGCTGATCGAGTTCTGTGTCGAGCAGGGGGAAGAGGTAGACGAGACCACGCGCCATCGGATCGATGATCAGGTACGGAACGCGGCGTATCACATCATTGAGGGGAAGGGCGCAACGTATTACGGCATTGGGAGCGCGATCGCGCGGCTGGTGAACGTGATTCTGCACGATCAGCGATCGATCCTGACGGTGTGCGCGCCGGTGGATGAAGTCGCCGGCGTGCCGGACGTGACAGTGGCGTTACCCAATCTGGTCGGCGGCAAGGGCGTGATCTCGAACTGCCTGTTCCCGCTGAGCGACGACGAATATGGCGGGCTTCGGGCGAGCGCACAGGTGGTCCGCGATGCGATTGCCAGCCTGGAATGAGGAGGCCGGCTTCCAAATCGTTAACTTTGGCTCTGGCAGTTCGGACAGATTGAAACTCATACCGGCTACAGGCAGTTTGAGCAATTTTGAAATTCGCCCTTGCCGTCCCTGATTCGGTCTGCTAGAATACGACGCGCTTGGGGAGGCGGCACGGTGTGCCACCCCGGCGAGCAGGTGAAGATCCGTCCTCGGAAGCACCGGGGACAGCACCTTAACAACAGCAGAGTGACAGAAAGCACAGCGACGTGCGAGCTAGAGGAAAGTGGCATTGCCCTGTGGGGTAATGTTGAGAAGAACCGTGTAAATACGGAGAGTTTGATCCTGGCTCAGGATGAACGCTGGCGGCG
>JAHDLB010000034.1 GCA_018432315.1 Anaerolineae bacterium | reverse complement strand
GGGCTTGTGTGCCCGGCTGTATACCAAGTTGACGGCACATACGCTTTGTGTATTCATCAATCGATTGCTGGGACAACCTGATTTCCTGCAAATCAAGGGCCTGGCTTTCCCAGTCTAGAAAAACTAGCATAAGGGCCTATTAAGAAACCAACTCCTTTTTGCGCAGTGTTGCGCCTATGTTTTCCTCCTTGTGTTTCAGCACACGCCAAACAACTTGGCGTGTGCTGAATTTTAGGCCCCCTTCATTCCCTTTTCGAGCGCCCGTACCGCCCAGGCCGCATGCTCGCGGACCAGCGCCGACGGGTCCGACCGCGCCAGCGCGTCGAGCCGGGGCGCGAACGCCGCGTGCCCACTGTTGCCCGCCGCGACGCACGCATTCCGCACCAGCCGCTCGCGCTTGATGCGCCAGATCGCCGACTCGCGGAAACGCGCCGCGAAGCCGTCCTCGTCCAGCGCCAGCAGACCGGCCAGCGGCGGCGCGGCGCGGTCGGCATCGACCGGCCAGAAGGCGGTCTCGGCGCTGGGCTGCACGAAGCGCGTGAAGGGACAGACCTGCTGGCACACGTCGCAGCCATAGACCCAGTTACCCATCAGCGGGCGCAGGTCTTCGGGGATGGCCCCTTTCAGCTCGATGGTCAGGTAGCTGATGCAGCGCCGCGCATCGAGCACGTAGGGCTGCGCGAACGCGTCGGTGGGGCAGGCTTCCAGGCAGCGGGTGCAGGTGCCGCACATCGTCGGGCGGTGCGGCGCGTCGTAGGCGTCGAACGCGGCAGTGGTCAGGATCTCGCCCAGGAACATGAACGATCCGCGCCGGGAATGGATCAGCATGGTGTTCTTGCCCACGAACCCCAGCCCGGCCTGCTGGGCGTGGCTCCGTTCGAGCACCGCCCCGGTGTCCACGTAAACCCGGCTGGCGACCTCGTCGCCGGAGGCCTCGCGCAGCCACGCGACGAGCGATTCCAGGCGCGGGGTCATGATCGCGTGGTAGTCCGCGCCCCAGGCATAGTTCGAGATGCGGCCGCGCCGGGGATCGGCCAGGACGGACTCGGGGATCGCGTTCGTCCCGTAGTCCAGCGCGACGACCACCAGCGACCGCACGCCGGGCAGGATGACGTTCAGATCGCGGCGGCGCGCCTCGCGGTCGGGGCGGGCGAGGTAGCCCATCGCGCCGTGCATCCCGGCCTCGATCCAGCGCAGGTAGGCGTCCAGGGTGGGCGCCGGCGCGGCCCGGATGGCGCCAACCTGGGTGAAGCCCAGCGACGCGGCGCGCGCGCGGAGCGCCTCCAGCGGGACGGTCACGCGGTTTCCCCCAAGCGGCCCTCGGCCAGCGCCGCCAGCAGGTCCGCGGCGCGGGCTGGCCCGCCTAGCCCGGCGAACGCTTCGGCCAGCCGCTCGACCGCGGTGAGGACCAGCGGCGTGGTCGTGACCGCCTTCACCGCCGGGACGAGCTGGCCCTGGCGCACGTCGGCGTCGGACATTTCGAGGCCCACTTTGGCCTGGCGCGCGCGCCGGGCCTGGCCGCGCTGGTCGGCGGCGTGGGGGACGATCACCTGCGGGATGCCGTGCACGATGGCGGCGTGGGTGGTGCCCATCCCGCCGTGGTGCACGATCACCTTCAGGCGCGGGAAGACGTGGTCGTAATCCACCCAGTTGAGCAGGCGCGTCCCGCCCGGCAGGCGGCGCTTGAGCGCCTCTTTCTGGTCCGGCGCGATCGGGTTGTAGCCGATCACCACCAGCGGGATCATATCGTTGCGGGCGATGGCCTCGGCCCCCCGGCTGAAGAACGTCAGGTCGCCGGTGAAGGTGCTGCCCAGCGTGACCAGCCCCAGCGGCTGTTCGGCGGGGATGTCGGCCAGCCAGCCGGGCGGATCGCCTTGCGGCGGGGTGACGGTCCCGCCGGTGAAGATGGTCTGCGGCAGGAAGCTCTCGCCCTGGTGCCAGTAGTCGCTGAAGTAGCTGATGTGCAGGTGCGGGCTTTGCACGCTGGGCGCCTGCCCCCAACTGAAGTTGATCCCTTCCATGCCCAGGCGCGCGCAGAGCCGTTCGAGGCGCGCGGTGGCCTCGTGCCCAAGCTGGCGCTGGATCGCGACCAGATCGTCGTCGCTGAGCGGCGGCCCGGCGGGCCACCCGCCCACCGCCAGCGGGACGCCCAGCGCTTCGGCAGCCAGCGCCGCCGCCGAGAGGAACGGGTCGGTCACGATCGCGTCCGGCGCGCCGATCTGCTCGCCGAGCGCGCGCAGCGCCTCCGCGCCCTGGGCGACGAGGTCCTCGCGCAGCCACGTGTCGAGCGCGCGGCGGTAGCGCAGCGTGTGGATGTTCTCGTTGACGAACGAGCCGGGGCCGGGCAGGGGCGGCGGCGGCCAGCGCCACCCGCTGTGCTCGACCGCGACGAACGGCACGCCCGCCGCCTGGACCAGCCCGCCGATCCGCTTCTCGGAAATCCACGCGACATCGTGCCCGGCGGCGCGGAGCGCCTGGGCCGTTTTGAGCAGACCGCCCCAGTCCAGATGGCCGGGCAGGGGGGCCGAAGTAAACCAGAAACGCGCCATGTGACCCTCGAAGTCGAAATTGCTATAACCTGTACATATGGTAGGACGATGATACCCAAAGGGAGATGATATGGCAGATCAGATTCCCCAGAGTCACCTGGATTTGTTCGAGCGGCCGGTGGTCGTCGGGCTGGTGACGCTGATGCCGGACGGCCAGCCCCAGGCGACACCGGTCTGGTGCAGTTACGACGGGACGCACGTCCTGGTGAACACCGCGCGCGGTCGCCAGAAGGACTTCAACATGCAGCGCAACGACCGCGTGACGGTGCTGGCGATCGATCCCGAAAACCCGTACCGCTGGCTGGAAGTGCGCGGCAAGGTGGCCGCGATCACCGAAGAGGGCGCGGTCGATCACATCAACGCGCTCTCCAAGAAATATCGCGGCAACGACGACTATTACGCGGCCAATCCCGAACTGCGCCACCAGGAAACGCGCGTGATCTACAAGATCGCGCCGCTGAAGGTGAACGCGCGGTGATCGTCGAGCAGGGGCGCGCAGCGTAACGGCGCCCCTGCTTCACCCTGCCCACCGTCCCCCCAACGTTTTCCCATCTATCGCTTGCAAAGGGTGCCGATTCTGCGCTACGGTATAGGGCAATCCGGTATTGGAAGCATCGAGGCATGACGTCATGGACCAGGTGTTGTTAGCATCGCGTAGGAAGCGGTTGTCGAGACGAGTAGGGCTGCTGGTGGTGATCGCGGCGTGGCTGTGCGCCGGCTGGGTGGCCGCCCCGGCCCTGGCCCAGGACGGGGGCGGGGCGGCGCTGCCCGAATCGGCGCGGCTGGACGGCGTGCGCCACGTCTACCAGACGTGGAACAACTGCGGCCCGGCCAACCTGACGATGGGCATGTCGTACTACGGTTGGGGCTATGGGCAGCAGGTCGCGGGCAATTTCCTGAAGCCCAACCCCGAAGACAAGAACGTGTCGCCCGGCCAGATGGCCGCGTTCGTCAACCAGCAAACCGAGCTGCCCATCCGGGCGTTGTGGCGTTACGGCGGCACCATCGACCTGATCAAGCGGTTCCTGGCCGCCGGGTTCCCGGTGATCGCCGAGAGCGGCTACGACGTCGAAGACCTGGGCTGGATGGGCCACTACGAGACGGTGGTCGCGTATGACGATCCCTCGCAGACCGTATGGGTCTACGACAGCTACCTGGGCATTGGCAGCGGGTATGGGCGCACGTACAGCTACGACGAGTTCGACTCGTGGTGGCGCCACTTCAACCGGGCGTACATCGTGATCTTCCCGCTGGACCGCGAGCAGGACGTGCGCGACATCCTGGGCCCGCACGTCGATCCGCTCTACGCCGCCGAGCAGGCGCTGGCCGTCGCGCGCCAGGAAGCCGCCCAGGACCAGACCGACGGCTGGGCGTGGTTCAACGCCGGCACCTCGGCGACCAAGCTCCAGCGCTATCACGACGCGGCGATCTACTTCGACGAGGCGTTCCGCCAGGGGCTGCCCTACCGCCTGTTGTGGTACGAGTTCGGCCCCTTCGAGGCGTATTACCACGTGGGGCGTTACGACGACGTGCTGACGCTGGCCGAGAACACCGAGGCCACCACGGCCTACGTCGAGGAAACGCGCTACTGGCGCGGCATGGTCTACGCGGCGCTGGGCCAGAGCCAGGACGCCATTGCCCAGTTCGACGAGGCGCTGAGCTTCAACCGGAATTTCGTCGAGGCGCAGCAGGCGCGGGACCAGGTTCAAAACGGCGTGTTCGTGCCGCCAGCGTAGCGGCGAGCGGACCGGCCAATCGAAAAGGCGCGCCCGGCGGGGCTGCGCCTTTTTTTGTGGGCGGGTTTCGCTCCGTCCCGAAGCCGGGCGCAGATCGCCGGACCGGGGATCACGCCTGGGGGTCGGAGCTTTCGATGAGGTCGTCGGTCGAGATGACGGTGACCTGCTCCATGTTCTCCTCGACGTCTTTCATGGTGCCGAACTCGTGCCCGACCTGTGACACCGTGTAAGCCGTGGCGGCGGCGCCCAGCCTGAGCGCTTCCTCGAACGTGCGGCCCTGCAGCCGCCCCGCCAGGTACCCGGCGGTGAGGGCCTCGGCGCGCCCGCTGCGCGTGCCGGAGATCTCGGGCCATTTCGCCATCCACGCGCCCGCCTCGGTGACCAGAAACGCGCCTTCCGGCTTCTCCATGGCGACCAGCACGCGCGCCGCGCCCTGTTCCTGGAGCCGCTGCGCGCAGTAGAGCACGTCCTCGTAGGCGCGCACCGGGAAGTTGAACAGTCCTTCGGCCTGGGTTTGCGTCAGGTAGAGCAGCCTGGGCCGCGCCCGCAGCGCCTGCAGCAGCGGCTCGCCGCCCCCCGCGTTGACCGCCACGGCAGCGCCTTTGGCTTCGGCGAGGCTGGTCAGCACGGCGTAGGTGTCGCTGCGGGCGCCGGGGGGCAGGCTGCCGGCGAACACGACCGAGTCGCCGGTTTCGATCAGTTCGATCAGCGTGTTGGCGACGGCCTGCCGGTCGGCGCGATTCATCTCGCCGCATTCCTCCAGGATGATGGTCTGGTGATTGTGGCCGGTGTCCAGAATGCTGATGTTGCCGCGCGTGCGCCCCTCGCGCCGCAGGATCGTGATCGGGAACTGCTCCTCAGCCAGCAGGGCCTGGTAGGCGCGCCCGGTGGCGTCGTGGCCCACCAGGACGATCGCGTGGGTGGGCACGCCGAGCGAATGCAGCGCGCGCGAGACGTTCACCCCGCGGCCCGCCGGGTCCAGGCGTGTTGTATCGGTCGTCCGGTTATGGTACCCTAGCGACAGAAAATGGGTCGTGAGGGTGCGATCCAGGGACGGGTTGAGCGTCACGGTGACGATCTTCTTCTCCGTGCGTGGCGCTTCGATGGGGGTCTGGCTAATCATCACTCATTCTCCTCCACATAGTTGAAAGAGGGACTATGCACTGGCAGTCGGCAACATCCACTCTCCTGCAGTCGGTGATTTCCGGGTCCCGCGTGGGCCTGGTGACCGACGTCGACGGCACGATCAGCCCAATCGTCGATCATCCCGATGCCGCCCAGGTGACGCCGCGCAGCCGCGCGCTGCTGGCTGATCTGCAGTCCCATCTCGCGCTCGTCGCGGTGATTTCGGGGCGTGCGGCGGCGGACGTGCGCGAGCGGGTGGGCATCCCGGACCTGGTGTATGTTGGTAATCACGGCTTGGAGTGGTGGGCCGGTGGGCGCATCGAAATCGCGCCGGAAGCGGCAGCGTTTCGCCCGGCGCTCGAAGCGGCGCTGGACGCGGTCCGGGCCGAACAGGTCCCCGGTATGCTCGTCGAAGACAAGGGCGCGACCATCTCGGTCCACTACCGGCAGACTGCCGATCCCGCCGCGGTGCATGCCCGGTTGGGGCCCGTGTTCGAGGACCTCGCGGGCCAGCACGGCCTCAAGCTGTTTCAGGGGCGGATGGTGTTCGAGATCCGCCCGCCGGTCGATGTCAATAAAGGCAGCGCCTTTCACCACCTGGTCGCGCGCCACAACCTGGACGCCGCGCTCTACCTGGGCGACGACACGACCGACGTGGACGCCCTGCGCATGGCGCGGCACCTGCGCGAAACCGGCGCCTGTTACGCGGTGGGGCTGGGCGTCGAGTCCGCGAACATGCCGCCCGCCGTCCGCGACAACGCCGACCTGCTGGCATCCGGTGTTCAGGATGTCGAATCGTTCCTGTCCTGGCTGTTGAGCGCTTGCAGCGCGTCTTCGACCTGATCGCGGAACCACGTACGCACGTCGGCGCCGCGCACCTGGCGGCGCAGGGCTTCGGCGCGCGCGTGGCGCTCCTCGACGGGCATCATCAGCCCCTGGTGCATGGCCTCCGCCGTCAGATAGATGTCGAACGGCGAAATCGTCAGCGCGTGCTCGCCCAGCTCGTAATACGCCCCGGCGTCCTCCGAGAGCAGGATCACGCCGTCGCGCTGGTTGACCAGCGCCCCCTCCTTGGCGACCAGGTTCATGCCATCCGCGATCGGGTTGACCAGCAGCACGTCGTAAATCTGCATGGCGGCCAGCGCGCGCGAATAGTTCTCGCCCACCAGGATGCGAACCGGCTCCCAGTATTCGTCGCTGAACTCGGCGTTGATCATGCCCGCCTGGGCCATGATTTCCTGCAGGTAGTTCTGGTATTCGAACACTTCCATGCGCGACGGCACCAGCAGAGCCAGCAAGTGCACGCGCCCGCGATGCTCCGGGTGCATCTCCAGCAGCGAGCGGTAGGCTTCCAGGCCGCGCAGGATGTTCTTGCTCGGCTCGATGCGGTCCACGCGCAGGATCAGCTTGCGGTCGCCGATGGCGTTCAGAAGCTGCGCCTTGAGCAGCGGCACCTGCGGCTCCTCGACCAGCGACTCGATCTTCTCCACGTCCACCGAGATCGGGTAGGCGCGGGCCTCGACCCGGCGCCCCTGGTAGTCGATCGCGTCGCGGCTGCCGCGCGAGTGGGCGCCGTCGATGTAAAACCGGCAGCACTGCACGAAGTTGAACGCGTCTTTCTTGGTCTGGAAGCCGACCCGGTCCGAGGCCAACAGGCTCTTGAGCACCGCCGTGCGGATCTCCTCGGAGAGGATGCGCCAGGCGTCCGGGCCGGGCCACGGAATGTGCACGAACGGCTGGATCTGCACGCGGTCGCCGAGCATCTCGCGCAGGTACTGCGGCACCAGGTAGAGGTGGTAGTCCTGCGGGAAGACGATCACGGGCCGCCGGCTGTCCTTGACCGTATCGGCGATGACCTCGGCGAACTGCTTGTTCACCGCCACGTACCCGTTGCGCCACGCGTTCCAGATGTCGCGCGTGAGGACGGGCGTGCGCGGGATGTCCCAAAGCTGGTGCTGGACGAACCAGAGCAGCGGATTGGCGATGACGTTGTAGTATTTTTCGTAGCGATTCTTGCTAGGCTGGACCAGTTGCAGCGAAATGCCCTCGACGTTCTGCGGGCGGCCCTCGTGCATGTCGGCCCATTTGCGATCGGTTTTGCTGAGCGCCGCCGCCACCCACAAGACCTCGTGGCGTTCGGCCAATCCCCCCAGGGCGGTC
Source organism: Anaerolineae bacterium (assembly GCA_018432315.1). GTDB lineage: Bacteria > Chloroflexota > Anaerolineae > Aggregatilineales > Aggregatilineaceae > LM3-B42. The sequence goes on along the minus strand of JAHDLB010000034.1, from coordinate 29,903 downwards.
ACGAGACCGCCGCTGCCCCGCTGGACGGTGAACTCGCCGTTATTCTTCTGTTTGAACGAGAAAGGACCGCGATTCGATGCAATCACAATGAGCGGCCTGTCGGGCGCGACGGCATCATCCTGTAGGGTATCTTGTACGATCATGGATAGTCCTTTTCTGTGGCCTTGTCCAACATCCTATTATAACATGCCGTACATAGGCAGTCCGAAACGCCTCACCGCGCCCGGCCAACCGGGTCGGTTCAGCTCGCCGGCGCCAGCGTGTCGCAGTCCGGCTTGCCGGTGATGGTCAGCTTGAGCGTGACCGACGTCCCGACGTCGTACCGGTCCCAGTCGGCCTGCTCGCGGAAGGTGCAGGTGTGGGTGTCGCCGTCGCTCTCGCGGAAGTGCACGGTGTAGCTTTCGGCCTGGCCCGCCGCGCGTTCCTCGCCATAGCGCCCGATGCCCTGCGCGAGCTGGTAGGACGGCCACGCCGGGGGCGGCGACTTGCCCTCGCCCTGCGAAGCCACCTGGCGCGCATAGTCCCAGCGGTCGACGCGGTAGCTGCACCACGTATCGTAGACCGGTTCGTCGCGGTAATCCGTCACGGTGCGGCACTCGCGGCGAAACGCGCCGTCGCCCAGGTCCACGTCGCGGCATTCTTCATGGGACCCGTCGGGGACCTTGCGCGTGCCGCGCTGGCGCTCGGTGCAGCTCAGGCTGTAGGCGTCGCCGGGCAGGCTGTCGCGCCAGCCCGAACCGGCCCGCGGCTGGAAGTCCTCGATGGACACGGTGCGCTCCCAGGTCAGCCGGACGACCTCGCCGGTGGCGCTGCTGCGGTACGACACGGCGTACACGATCCCGGCGACGATCAGCACGAGCGCGACGATCCCGGCGGCGATCCACAACTGGTTTTTGCGCAGGCCCAGGAACACGGGGCGGCTGGCTTCGGCGGCCCCGACGCGATCCATCTCGGCGACGAACTGATCCTTCACCACGTCGCGGCGGGTGTCCGCGCCCGCGCTGCCGGTGCCGATCGCGCGCTCGCCCTGGGTCTGGACGGTTTCGCCCGTCGCCAGGTTCGCGCCGCACTCCGAGCAGAACGTGCTGGCGGCGCTGTTGGGCTGCTGGCAGGCCGGGCAGATTTTGTCCGCGCCGACGTACTGATGGTCCTCGACGGCGACCATGTCTTCCTCGGCGGGGAAGTAACGCCAGGCGGGGTCTTGCGCCGCTCCGCAGTTGGGGCAGTGACGATGGGTGATCCCGAGCAGTTTTTGCGTGCCGCAAAACCGGCAGTCCCATAACATCTGGTACGTGCCCGCGCCGTGACGCCCGCCGGGAGGTGTCGCGGGGCTGTCGCCTGAAGCCATGCGTGCCTTCCTTGTAGACCGAGAGGGTGACAGTGTATCCGTTTTCGCGGATTAGCTTACCGCGAAGTTTCGGTGCGCGGCAAGGGGCAGGTGGGGGCAACGAAAAAGGGCCGAGTCACAGACCCGGCCCGCTGGGTGGCGCCGGTGCGGGTTAGCCCAGGGCCAGCTCCCACGGCTCGGGGATCATCAGGAACATCAGAGCCGACCCGGCCAGTCCCAGGTTCCGCATGAAGAAGATCATCTGGAACATCTTCATCTGCGGATCGTCGATGGCCCAGAAGTTGTGCATGATGAACGCCGCCGGCAGCAGGAACGCCACGATCAGCGCCACACCCACGTCGGGATAGATGCCAAGCAGCACGCTCGCCCCGCCCACGATCATCATCAGGCCGGTGACCAGCGTGGCCAGCGCCGGCACAGGGACGCCTTTAGCCTCGGCGAAACCCGACATTTCCTTGAGGTTCATGTAGTGGTTCGCGCCGTTGAAGATGTAGAATCCACCTGCAATGATGCGTCCGATCAGAAACAATGCCTCTTCCATGACGAATGCCTCCTTGCATTATGCTTCCTAAACGGAAGTTACTATATAATGTATACTATTGCATGTGAGGCGATCTGGCAAATAATCTTGTATAGTTCATACAGAGGACACAGCCCATGACAGCCCTATCTCACGACGATTGTCCCATAGCCCGCACGGCGCGCCTGATCGGCGACACGTGGACGCTGCTCATCATCCGCGACCTGATGGAGCGCTGCCGCCGCTTTGGCGAGCTTCAGACGTCGCTGGGCGCGATCAGCCCCAAGACGCTGTCGCAACGGCTGAAAATGCTCGAAGGGGCGGACGTGGTTGCGCGCGAAGCTCACGCCGAGATCCCGCCGCGCGTGGAGTACCGGCTCACCGAGAAGGGGCGCGCGCTGGGCGGCATCATCGAGGCCATGCGCGAGTACGGCGAGCGGTACGGCCCATAAAAAACACGCCGGATGGGCGCCCGGCGTGCTGGTCTAGCTGGGAGTTGGGCCGCGATCAGCCGCAGACCATCGCGATCTCGTCGTCGGGGATCGCGTAGTCGTAAAACAGGTCGTAGAACGTTTCGGCCTCGGTCGCGCAGTCCAGGCTCACCTGGTCGGGGTAGAGCGTCTGGGCCATCCAGATGATGCCCAGGATCGAATCGGGGATCGGCGCGTCCCACGGGCCGGTGAGCTTGGGCACGCGGTAGATGCGGCCCTGCTGCGCGGCGTCGATGATCGCCCATTCCTCGGTTTGGAACGCCTCGGCGTTGGCCCCGCCATAGGGCACGAAGAAGATCACGTCCGGATTCCACACGGCGACCTGTTCGAGGTTTACGTCGTTCCAGAAGCCGGTCAGCTCCGCGCTGACGGAGGCGGCGCCCGCCGCCTCGATCATCATCGTCTGGTACATGTCGCCGCTGGCGACGCGCAGCGCCTCGGTGCCGGACATATACACCGATACCCGGTCCTCGATGAGCTCGGTTTGGGCCAGGATGTCCGCCAGGACGCGGTCGTAGTAGGCGTTATACTGCTCGGCGCGATAGGTGGCGTTGGGTCCCAGCGCGGCGCCCAGCATGCTCATCGCGTCCTTGAGGGCTTCCGGCGATTCGCCTTCGAAGCGCATGATCGGCACGCCCAGTTCTATCGCGGCATCCAGCCAGCCGGTGCGCGCGCTCGCCATGATCAGGTCCGGCTGGAGCGCGGCCAGCTCTTCGATGTTCGTCTCGCTCTGCCCGATGACCGACACGGCGCCGGTGATGGTGGGGAAGTCGGGGTCGATGCGCGTCATGATCGCCTGGCTGGTTTCGTCGCGCACGGCCAGGTAGGCCGCGGCGACCAGCCGATCGGCAGCGCCCACCGCGTAGACGTAAAATGTGCCCACGCCGTAAGCGGCAGCGATGCGCCGCACCGGCTGGGGAACGCTCACGGTCTCGCCGCCCTGGTCGACGATCTCGACGGCATCGGGCAGCAGGCCGAGGTCGATACCGATCTGCTGGCCGTCCGGCGAAACGGCGAATGCCAGAAAGGCCGCCGCGTCCGGGCCGGGCTCGCCGTCACAGGCCACCGTGCGCGCGGCCAGATCGGGCAGGGGAACGTGCACGCGCCCCAGCGCGCAGTCGGTCGCGATCTCGGTCGCGGGATCATCGTAGAACACGATGTCCGCGTCGCTGAGCCCCTCGATCACCGCCGCGCCGGACTCGGCGAACGCGAGCGCCAGGTCGGCCCCGGCGAAGGCGCTCGCCCAGGCTTCGACGGCATCCCGCGCGGACTCCGGCGCGAGGACGCTCAGCGCGGCGTCCTGCGCGCGCGCCGGGACAAGGCCCGCCATCGGGGCCGCGACGAGCACGACGCTCACCGCTATGACGATCCATCGTTTGAACATGGGTGCTTTCTCCTCGACAATAAGCAGGTGCATTTTTCATGGCTGCGGGTTCCGGTAACGGGTATCGAGTATAAGAGGGACGTCTTGTTGTGTCAATTGAGATGTTACAATTAACACGCTGCGTTCCGGCGCGGGCCGGTAGGCTGTGGCGTGCGCGTGCTGTACAATTAACCGTGTCGTGTGTGGGAGTGGAGCGAGGCGCATGGACAAAACGCCGCTGTACCACGAAATCGCGGAAACGATCCGGCAGGCGATCCTGTACGGGACGCTCCAGCCCGGCGACGAGCTGCCGCCGGTGCGCGAGATGTCCGAGCGGTGGAACTGCGCGCCGGGCACCGTCCAGCGGGCCTACCAGGAGCTGAGCCAGCAGGGGCTGGTGGTGGGGCGACCGGGGCAGGGCACGCGCGTCGCGGCGAGCACGCTCCCCGATTCGCACGCGCCGCTGCGCCGCGCCACGCTGGTCCACGAGGCGGAGTCGTTCCTGCTGAGCACGCTGGCCGCCGGGTATACCCCCGGCGAGATCGAAGGGGCGCTGCGGCTGGCGCTCGACCGCTGGCGGGCCGTGTCCGAAGCGCCGCCCGAAGCGACCGGCCCGGCCCTGCGTTTCGTGGGCAGCCACGATCCGTCCATCGCGATGATCGCGGCCCACTTTGCGGACCTGGCGCCGGGCCACACGCTGCGCATCACCTTCGCCGGCAGCCTGGGCGGGCTGATCGCGCTGGCCGAATACGAGGCCGACCTGGCCGGGTGCCACCTGTGGGATGCCGAAACGGATACGTACAACACGCCGTTCGTGCGGCGCTTTTTGCCGGGGCGGCGGGTGGTCCTGCTGACGGTGGCGCAGCGGCGGCTGGGGCTGATGGTCCCGCCGGGCAACCCGGCAGGGCTGGCGGAGCTGACCGATCTGGCGCAGCCCGGCCTGCACTTCATCAACCGCCAGGGCGGGGCCGGGACGCGCGTCTGGCTCGATGCGCAGCTCCACCGGCTGGGGATCGACGCGGACGCGATCGACGGTTACGACCGCGCCGTGTCCACCCATTCGGAGGTGGCGCGCGCGGTGGCCCAGGGCGATGCCGGGACCGGGCTGGGCGTCGAAACGGTCGCGCTGGCCTACGGGCTGGACTTCGTGCCGCTGACGACCGAGCGCTACGATCTCGTGATCCCCGCGCCGGTGTGGGACTCCGCGCCGGTGCAGGCGCTGGCCGGCTGGTTCGCCAGCGGAGAGGCCGGGGAGGCCATCGCGGCGCTGGGCGGCTACGACGCCGGATCGACGGGACAGGTGCAGTGGATCGAGTGATTCCTGGTACAATCAAGATGACAAACCCGGTTGGTGAGAGGAGTTCCTGGTGAGCAAGCAGGAGATGCCGCGCGGGGTCGAGACGCTGCTGCTGATCATCGCGGTGGCGCTGCCGGTCGTGCTGGCGGTGGCCCTGGTCTACTTCTTCCGGTAGCGGCGGCGCGGTGTGCGGCGGCGCGAATAGGACCGAGCCACCTTCTTTTTTACCAAATCCCGGATTATAGTTACAATCGGTTAACATGTGGCGCAACCTGTTGCACACACTTAACTAATATTTATCGGGAGTATTTATGGCGCGCAACGTTTTGATCATGTTGTTCGATGACGTCGACGCCCTGGATTTCACCGGACCCCTGGAAGTATTCGCCATCACCGGCCAGCGCGCAACCGGGCCGGTCCCGTTCACGGTGACGACCGTGGCCGAGCGGCGCTCGCCGCCCATCATCTCGCGCAGCGGGCTGCACATCGTCCCGGATTTCACCTACGGCAACGCGATCCAGGCCGACATCCTGATCGTTCCCGGCGGGCTCGGGGCGCGGCACGAGCGGAACAACGCCCAGACGACGGGCTTCATCAAACGCCAGGCCAAACACGCGGAGATCGTGCTCTCGGTTTGCACCGGGGCGCTGCTGCTGGCGGCGGCGGGGCTGCTCGATGGGCTGGAGGCGACGACACACCACGCCTCGCTGGACGAGCTGGCCGAATCCGCGCCGGACTGCCGGGTGCTGCGCGATCGCCGGTTCGTGGACAACGGGCAGGTGATCACCTCGGCGGGGATCACGGCGGGGATCGACACGGCGCTGTACGTGGTCCAGCGGCTGCTGAGCCCGTCGGCGGCAGTCGAGACGGCGACGCACATGGAGTACAACTGGCAGCCGGTCCAACCATGAAAAAAGGCGCGCATGACCAATGCGCGCTCATGGGAGGGGTAGAACGGTGATGAACGTGTTGTCAGCAGTCGTCATCATCCCGTTATACGGTGCCAGGGGGGTGTGTTGTCACTGGTCGGCGGAGTTTTTACGACGAACGTCTTTTGAACCGGTCCGCAAACCTGCGAGTAGTACGTATAGGCGAGATCGCTTGATGAAATTGCACAAACGCGCCGGTTGCGGTTTTTCGGTAGGTGATTTATAACTTGTGAATAGTCTTGTTGTATATTCCATAAAGTTGCCATTGTGTATGATTGACTGCATGATTCCGACCACACTGACAACCCGTAGACACCAACCGTCGTAGGTGTTGTGCTGCTTGCTTGCACCCGCGACGTTTGTGTTTAGAAAAGATTTTTTGGCAGATCCAGCGTTTGTTTTTGAGTCGAGAGGAGGTGTGATGGCGCGTTCGTAACCGGACCACGCTCGCCGAGGCTATCCTGGTCGGTCACAATCGTCAGCGATTCACAACAGATGTATTTCGTGTTGTCAGCACAAATCATCGAATAGCTCATGGGAGGAGCTAGAATGATTAAAAAAACACGCCGGGTACTGGCGGTTGCTATGGTTTTGTCCATGGCGCTGGCCCTCGTGCCCACCGGTTTCACCCTTGCAAACAACGCCGACATCACGCTGACCAGCGTGGTGCGCCAGGCCGAGCCGGTTACCAACTACCAGACCGACAGCTCGCAGATCAGCACCCTCGATCCGCAGCTCGCCAGCGACACTGTGTCGATCAACGCGATCGAGAACCTGTTCCTGGGCCTGACCGACACCGACCCGCTCCAGCCGGGCGCGATCCGTCCTGAGATCGCCACCGAATGGACCGTGAGCGATGACGGCCTGACCTGGACGTTCACGCTGCGCGATGACATTCCGTGGGTGCAGTGGGATCCGGTAGCCGATGAGGCGACCGTCCTGCGGAACATCACCGCCGCCGACGTCGAATACGGCATGAAGCGTGCCTGCGACCCGCGCCTGAACGCCTACTACGGCAACATTCTGGCCGGCGTGCTGCAGGGCTGCGACGAAGTCATCAGCACCCCCGTTGAAGACTTCACCGACGCCGATTTCGACAAGGTCGCTGCGACGGCCCTCGACGACACCACCCTCGAAGTGACCCTGAAGTTTGCGGCTGGGTACTTCCAGAGCATGACCCCGATGTGGATGATGCGCCCGGTTCCGCAGGAAGTCATCGACGAATTCGGTGACAACTGGACCGAGCCCGGCAACATCGTCACCAGCGGCGCGTTCGTGGTCGACGAGTGGGTGCGTGGCGTCCGCCGCGTGTTCTACGCCAACCCGTTCTTCCCCGCCGACATGCGTGGCCCCGGCAACGTGGAGCGCATCATCTACACCGTGGTGGAAGACATTGGTACGCAGTTCGCGCTGTACCAGGACGACCAGATTGACCGCAGCAACGTGCCGTCCGCCGAGCTGCAGTCGGTTCTGGAAGATCCGGCCTACGCCGACCAACTGCTCCAGGTGTCCGACCTGGCGGTGTTCTACCTGGCCTTCGCGCACGACAAGGCGCCGTTCGACAACGTCCACGCCCGCCGTGCCTTCAACGCCGCGCTGGATCGTGGCTCCTTCATCCAGCAGGTTCAGCAGGGTCGCGGCCTGCCCATGATCCACTTCACGCCTCCGGGCATGTTCGGCGCGCCGCCGATCAACGAAGTGGGCGTTGGCTTCGATCCGGAATATGCCGCCGCGCAGATGGCCGAAGCCGGCTATCCGAACTGCGAAGGCTTCCCGAACCTGGAAATCGTGACCTACACCGGTGCCGGGACCTGGGCCGAGTTCATGGCTGCGGGCGCGGAAACGCACCTGGGCTGTGACCCGAACCTGTTCACCATCGAACAGCAGGAATTCTCGGTGCTGCTCGAGACCGTCGACCCGGCCAACCCGCCGGAGGATCGTCCCAACATGTGGTCGCTGGGCTGGGGCCCCGACTACGGTGATGCCAACAACTGGGTTGGCGACGTGCTGCACTGCGAATTCAGCGAGAACTCGTTCAAGCGCGCGTGCACCGAGACCGACGACCTGATCGAGCTGGCGGCGCAGGAATCCGACCCCGATGCTCGTATCGAGCTGTACTACCGCATCGAAGAGCAGTTCTTCGGGCCTGAGGGCGAAGTGCCCTTCATCCCGATTTACCTGCGCGTGACCTACGTCCTGGTGAAGCCGTGGTACACTGGCCCGTTCGAGACGGACGGCCTGTTCGGTGGCGCTCACTGGGATTGGCGGACCATCGACCAGGAAGCTCAGCTCGCTGCACGCGGGTAGAGTCTCCGGTTGGTGAGGGAGGATGCCGGCGGCGCCACGTGGCGCCGCCGGTTCTTTGTGCGCGGGCGGCGATCTCACCCGACTGGCAGGGGCGGCCCCACCAGTTCCATCCCATGCGCGCGCCACAGTTCCGGGTCCTGCGGCGGCATGGCGTTGGCCTTCGTCACTTCGCGGAAGAACGCCTCCATTTTGCCGGCGGGCATGAACGCGATCACGATCCTGCCGCGCGCATCGCCGACGTGCGCCCAGACGTGGGGCACCATGCGCGGCGCGAGCAGCGAATCGCCCGGTTTGAGCGTGAATCGCTCGGATCCCACCTCGAACAGAAACTCGCCTTCGACGGCGTAGAACCATTCGTCCTGGTCGACGTGCAGATGGCGCGCGGGGCCGCCCTTCGCGTGGAAGGTGTTCTCGATGATGAGAAGACCGCCGCTGTCTGGCGCGGTAACCTTGAAGTCGATGGTGCTGATGCCCAGACTGCGCCGTTCCCCGAACCGGTCCTGACCGGCAGCGATGCGCAGCGCGGGCGGCATGCTGGCTGGAGCGTGCGGTGAGTCGTCCATGTTGGTCCTCTCCATTCCTCTCCATGTATGATCAGTTATCCCCTGCCACATGGCGAGATTCTATCACACCGGCTGCGCCAGGGCGCGCTGGGAAACCGGCGTGAGGATTGGAGACGGCTGGGCGTGTATTTCCGTGTGAGGGCGCGGCCTGCCGGGGCTGCATGACGATTGCCCGGCGGCAGGCCACCGGGTACGTGCCCACGTTCAAATTGTGCTATACTACGCAGCAACTTACTCACTCGCTGTTCAAAGGGGAGCATGAGGTGAAACACTTTCTCGATCTGGCCGACTGGACCGCCGGCGATTTGTGGGACATCCTGCGGCTTTCAGTGGCGCTCAAAGAGGAGTTTCGTGCCGGCGGCAACCCGCCACGACTGGCCGGGAAGTCGCTGGCGATGGTCTTCCAGAAGCCCTCGCTGCGCACCCGCGTGAGCTTCGAGATGGCGATGCAGCACGTCGGCGGTTACGCGTTTTATCTCAGCCCGCAGGAGATCGGCCTGGGCAAGCGCGAGAGCATTGCCGACATCGCGCGCGTGCTGGGGGGCTACGTGGATGTCGTGATGGCGCGCACCTTCGACCACGACCACGTGATCGATCTGGCGCGCTGGAGCCCGGTGCCGATCATCAACGGCCTGACCGATTACAACCACCCCTGCCAGGCCATGGCCGACTACCTGACGATTTACGAGGAGTTCGGCCAGCTCGAGGGGCTGCACCTGGCGTACGTGGGCGACAGCAACAACGTGCTCACCAGCCTGCTGATGGGCGCCGCCCAGTTCGGCGTGAAGGTGACTATCGCCAGCCCCGACGGCTACCAGCCCAAAGAATACATCCTGTCGCGGGCGCGCGTGCTCTCGCAGGACACGCTGGACGTGACCGTCACGCCCGACCCGATCGCCGCCGTCACGGGCGCCGACGTGATCTACACCGACACCTGGACCAGCATGGGCCAGGAAGAAGAGGCCGAAAAACGCCGCCGGGTGTTCCCGCCCTACCAGGTGAACGCCGATCTGCTGGCGCACGCGGCTTCGCACGCCATCGTGATGCACTGCCTCCCCGCCCATCGCGGTGAGGAGATTACCGACGACGTGGCCGACGGCCCACAGTCGCGCCTTTTCCCACAGGCGGAAAACCGCCTGCACGCCCAGAAGGGAATCCTGGTGACCTTGTTAGACGAAAAGGGTGCAAGCATGGCTAAAAAAGGCGATAAGAAAGACAAGAAAGACAAGAAGAACAAGCAGGACAAGAAAAAACAGAAGAAATAACGCGGCACGAACGGTGAGGCCGGGCGCTGCGATGGGGAGCGTCCGGCCATTGGCATTGAGGGTGAGCATTACATGGCCGGAAATCGTCAAATCTACGAGCAAGCGATGAACATGGGGCACAGCGCCGCCTGGGACCAGGAATGGGACAAGGCGATCGCTGCCTATGGCCGCGCCGTGCAGGAAATGCCCGAAGACCCGGCGGCTCACAACAGCCTGGGGCTGGCGCTGCTCCAGGCGCGGCGGCTGGACGATGCGTTGAAGGTGTACACCCGTGCCCACCAACTCGCGCCCGACGATCCGATCCCGCTGGAAAAGAGCGCGGACGTGCTCGAGCGGCTGGGCCGCCTGAAGGAAGCCGCCCAGCAGTATATCAACGTGGCCGAGGTGTACCTGAACCAGCGCGACCTGGAGAAGGCGATCAGCAACTGGGAGCGCGCGACACACCTGACGTCCGGGCTGGTGCACATTCACCAGCGGCTGGCGCTGGCCTATGAGCGCACCGGCCAGAGGAAGAACGCGATCCGCGAATACCTGACGCTGGCGTTCAACTTCCAGCGGGCCAACCGCGACGACATCGCGCGCCAGGCGGTCGAGCGCGCGCTGCGCATCGAGCCGGCCAACCCGGAGGCGCTCAACACGCTCCAGGCGATCGAGTCCGGCTCGATGATCTCGGTCGAGGTGATCGAGGAGAACGCCCCCGCCGGGCTGGACCGCGAGCAGGCGTTCGACAAGACGATGGTCAAACGGGCGGGCACGTCCGCCGGCCTGTTGGGCGAGGGCGACTCGCGCGACGTGGCCGAGGCCGACCCGACCGGTCCGCTGGGCGAGGCGACGCAGACGGCACTGGAAGAGCTGGCGTCGTACGTGTTCGAGGCGGGCGAGCTGGACGAGAGCGGCGCGAACGCCATCCAGGCGATCGAGTACCAGCGCCAGGGGCTGTTCGAGGAGGCGATCGGCGCTTACGAGCGGGCCATCGCCGCCAAGCTGCGCCACACCGCCGTGCATTTCAGCCTGGGGATGCTCCAGCTTGAGCTTGACCGGTGGGACGACGCGATCAAGAACCTGGAATTTGCCGCCAACGATCCCGCGCTGGCGGCGGGCGCGGAGCACGGCCTGAGCATCGCGTATACCATGCTCGACAACCCGCGCGCCGCGGCGTTTCACCTGATCCAGACGCTGCGGCTGGTGGATATCGGCCTGGCGATCAGCGGCGACGAGGCGATCCAGCTCAGCGCGATCTACGACCGGCTGACGGCCAGCATCGACGAATCGGACGAGCACCAGCTTCGCAGCCTCAACAACCGCTTCCTGGAGATGCTGACCGGGCCATCGTGGAAGCAGCGCGTCGCCAAGACGCGCCGCCAGCTCGAAGAGGCGATCACGCTCCAGGAGCCGGACTCGCTGATCAGCATCGCGCTGTACCTGGACGACAAGGTCACCGAGGGCCTGAACCTGATCGACCGCTACATGCGCGAGCACCTGTACACGCTGGCAATGGACCAGGCCCATTACATGCTCGAAGCGGCGCCGGATTACCTGCCGATTCACTGGCGCGTGGGGCAGATTCTGCTGGAGCGCAACGAGATCGGGCAGGCCATCCACAAGTACAACCTGGTGGCGAACACGTACATGATGCGCGGCGACAACGAGCGCGCCGCCGAGATTTTGCAGGAAGCGCTGAAGATCGCACCGATGGATACCGGCCTGCACCACACGCTGATCGACCTGCTCGAACAGGAACAGAAGTGGGACAAACTGCTCAACCAGTACATCGATCTGGCCGACGCGTATTACCAACTGGCCGACCTGGATGCGGCGCGCGCCACCTATCAGGCGGCGATCCAACTCGCTCAGCGGACCGAGGCGCCCAAAGAGCAGATCATCCACATCATGCACCGCATGGGCGACATCGACGTGAGCCGCCTGGACCTGCGCCAAGCGATGCGCACCTACGAGCAGATCCGCAAGCTGGACCCCGACGACGAACGCGCCCGGCGCGCGCTGGTGGACCTCAACTACCGGCTGGACAACGCGGTGTCGGCAGTGCGCGAGTTGGACGGCCTGCTGCGCATCTACGCCAAGCAGCGCCGCGCCAACCAGATCATTCAGGTGTTGGAAGAACAGGTGACGCGCTACCCGCAGGATATGGCGCTGCGCTCGCGGCTGGCGGCGGTCTATCGCCAGACGGGCAGCGTGGACAAGGCGGTCGAGCATCTGGAAGCGCTGGCCGAGCTGCAGCTCGAGTCCGGGCTGCACAATGACGCAGTCGTGACGATCCGGCGGATTATCGGGCTCAACCCGGAGCAGGCGGGCGATTACCAGCGCCTGCTGCGCCAGTTGAGCGGGTAAGGGGCTGGGTCCGGCAACACGAGGGGGATAGGCGAATCGACGCATGAGTGCGAGGGAATGCTGCTCGCGGGTGGCTGGGTGACGTTATGAGACTGATATGGACGCTGGAAACGTTTCGATGGAGCGATGTGCCCGATATCCTGGTCGTGGCGGTGATCATCTTCGTCGCCACGCTGCTGATGCGCGGCACGCAGGCGGCCCCCTTGCTGCGCGGGACGATCGCGGTCGCCCTGCTCATCGCCTTCCTGGCGACGGTGATGGACTGGGTCGCCTTCCGCTGGCTGCTGAACAACATGCTCACGGCGATTCTCGTCGCCATCCCCGTCATCTTCCAGCCGGAGCTGAGGCGCGGCCTGGAGCGCATCGGGCGGACCGGGCTTAGCGTCCTGTTCAACCGGACTCCCACCTTCACCAACGACGAGCAGATCATCGACGCGATTTGCGCGGCGGCGGCGCGCCTGTCCGAGCGGCGGCATGGCGCGCTGATCGTGCTGGAGCGCAACGATGCTCTCGACGAGTTCATCGATACCGGCGTCGCGCTGGATGCCGAAGTCAGCCCGCAGTTGTTCCTGACCGTCTTCTGGCCCAAGACCGAACTGCACGATGGCGCGGTGATCATTCGCCGGGGCAAGGTCGCCAGCGCGGCGTCGGTGCTGCCGCTGTCGTCGGGCCGCAACCTCTCCGATCGCAAGCTGGGCACGCGCCACCGCGCCGGGCTGGGGATCAGCGAAGTGTCGGATGCCCTGTGCGTGATCGTCTCCGAAGAAACCGGGCGAATCTCCGTGGCGAACCGGGGGCGCATGATCCGCCGCCTGGACGCCAACCGCCTGCGCACGATCCTGAGCGCGTTTTACACCAGCACGCGGACCCAGTCCGAAACCACCTGGCCGTGGTCGTCGCTGTTGGCCCGCGCGCGGGACGAGATCGAGCGCTGGCGCCAGGACGGCGACTCGGGCTCCGGGCGGCGGGCCGCGTGATGGGTGTCGCTGGCACCGGGCAATCGATAGGCTTGTTTGACCATGCGTGAAAACTCCATGATCCAATTCGTGTTGCGGAATCTGGGCTGGATGCTCGTGTCGCTGTTCCTGGCGGTGACGATCTGGTTGGCCGCGAACATGGCGAACAACCCGGTGGAGGAACGCGAGATCAAGAACCTGCCGGTGTCGGTCACCCTGCCGGAGGGCTTCGTGCTCACCCGCCAGCCGGAGCCGTCGAGCGTGAGCGCCGTGGTGCGCACCCAGCAGCGCGAATGGAACCTGTTGGTGCCGGAGGACATCATTATCTCGGCGGACCTGAGCAGCATTCGCGCGCCGGGCGAGTACCGGATCGAGCTGGAAGGCGACGTCGTCTCGCAGCGCCACGCGCGCGTGGTGGCGATCCGGCCCAGCACGCTGGTGTTCGCCATCGACCAGGAAGCGGAGAAGCGCGTGGCCGTCCGCGTGATCGTGCGCCGCGAGCCGCCGCTGGGGTACAGCCTGCCGTCGGACCTGAGCAGCGTCTGCGACCAGACGGAAGTGACGGTGCGCGGCAGCGCGGAGCGCGTCAACAGCGTCGATCACGTCGAGGTGCGGATGGATCTCAGCGACCAGCGCAACCCGCTGACGCGCAGCTTCGACCTGATCGCCGTGCAGAGCGACGGGCGCACCGCGACCCAGGTGGAGATCGTCCCGGCCAGCGTGTCGTGCACCGTCGACATTCAGGCGCGCGAGGACGTGATCCAGATGCGCGTGCTGCCGGAGATCGTGGGCGATCCGCCGGAGGGGTACCTGTTCGAGGGCTACAGCGCCGAGCCGGAGACGGTCGGCGTGACCGGCAGCCGCAGCGCGATCAGCGCGATGGGCGGGCTGGTGCGGACAGTCCCGATCGACATCAGCGACGAAACCGAGACGTTCACCAGCGAGGTCCCGCTCGACCTGCCGGACGGGGTGACCCTGGTGCCCGAAAACCAGCTCATCCGCGTGACGGTGACGATCTCGCCGGTGCGCAGCAGCCGCCAGTTCCAGGAGGTGCCGGTCGAGATCACCGGGCTGGACCCGACGGCCCACCGCGCGATCGTGCTGCCCAACGCCGTGACAGTGCTGGTGGTGGGGCCGGAGGCGATGCTGCCCGAGCGTGACGAGGTGCGCGTGATCGTCGACCTGGCCGAGATGGATGCCGGGAATTACCAGTTGGCGCCGCAGGGCCTGATCATCGACCAGGAGTCCAGCGAAGGGATGCAGGTGACCGTGCGACCCGAGCAGGTGAGCGTGACGATCGAGACGCTCAACCCGACGCCGGCGCCCAGCCCCACGCCCACCGTCGAGCCGCCGGTCCCCACGATCACACCGACGGCCACCCCTGAAGTGACGATCCCGGTGGGGCGCAGCGCCCCACCGACCGGAACGGCTGACTGAGAGGAGCGGACGCGATGCCCGAGACGAACGCGATCCTGGTGTGGCTGATCATTGGAGCCGTGGCCGGCGCGGCGGCGGGCGGACTGGTGCGCCGCAACCTGTACTTCTTCGAGATGGTGCTGGCCGGGCTGTTGGGGGCGCTGGTCGGCGGGTTCATCGTGGACGCGCTGGGCTTCGACCTGCCGGACGCGTCGCTGACCTTCACCCTGGGCGACCTGATCACGTCGTTCATCGGGGCGGCGGTGCTGATCGTGTTCGCGGAGCTGATCATGGGCGTCCGCCGGCGGTGAGGGCGCGCCCAACCTCTCGCTTCCCTCGAATCATCGTGATAATTACGTTTTCCGAACATATTTTAATCGTAACTTAATGACAGCGCGCTATCCTAATAGCAGACAGATGTACGTTTCGTCTGTTTGCATGTGTGTATTAACAGGGCAGTGCATACCTGGTATGCTCCCCACCCCCACCTGACCCACCAACTGGGCTGCCCTGTGATACAGCCAAGGGAAGGAGTCCCCGCCCCTTCCCTTACCTTTTTTCCCCTGGGGCCAATCCAGCCTTCTCACGGCGCGCCGGATTTGTTAGAATCAAACTACCTCTCGACACACCGACCGGCTGCCCGCTGGCGGCCCGGCACGCTGTGTTAGCGATGAAATGATCTGACATGAAAAAACCTCTCGTGGCCCTGGTAGGGCGGCCCAATGTGGGCAAATCGGCGCTGTTCAACCGGCTGGTGGGACAGCGCAAAGCGGTTGTATCCGAAGTGCCCGGCACCACGCGCGACCGGCTGGTCGGTGACGCGAACTGGAACGGCGCAGTGTTCAGCGTGGTTGATACCGGCGGCCTGGAGGTTTACCAGCCGCGCCAGGTCGAGGCGGCCCCGACCAGCCCGCTGGAAGAAGGCTCGCGCGATTTCGTGCCGGAGATCCGCGGCCAGGCGATGATCGCCATTGAGGAGGCGGACGTGATCGTGCTGGTCGTGGACGCGATCGCGGGCGTCACCGCCGCCGACGAAGAGATCGCGGACATCCTGCGCCGCAGCGACAAGCCGGTGATCGTCGCCGCCAACAAGGCCGACAACGCCGCCCGCCGCGAGGACGCGTTCGAGTTCTACGCGCTGGGCATGGGCGAGGTGTTCCCGATCTCAGCGCTGCACGGCACGGGCACGGGCGATCTGCTCGACGCGGTGGTGGAGGCGCTGCCGTTCAAGCCCACCGACGACGCCGATGACGATCTGGACGACGAGACGATCAAAGTGGCGTTGGTGGGGCGGCCCAACGTTGGCAAAAGCTCGCTGCTCAACAAGCTGCTCGGCCAGGAGCGCGCCATCGTCAGCCCGGTGGCGGGCACCACGCGCGATGCGGTCGATATGTCGCTGACCTGGGAGGGCATGCCGATCACGCTGATCGACACGGCGGGCATCCGGCGGCGGGGCCGCATCGCGCCCGGCATCGAGAAATACAGCGTGCTGCGGGCGCTGAAGGCCATCCAGCGGGCCGACGTCGTGCTGCTGCTGGTCGACGCGACCGACGGCGTGACGCAGCAGGACGCGCACATTGCAGGGATGATCCGCGACGAGATGAAAAGCTGCGTGATCGTGGTCAACAAGTGGGACGCGATCGAGAAAGACACGCACACCATGAACGCGGTGATGGACGAGGTGCGGCGCGATCTGGCGTTCATGCCGTACGTGCCGGTGTTGTTCATCAGCGCGCTCACCGGCCAGCGGATTCACACTGTGCTCGAGGCTGCCGTGCGCGTCCAGGAGGAGCGGCTGGTGCGCATCCCGACCAGCGAGCTGAACAAGATCGTGCGCGAGGCCATGCTCCGCCACGCGCCGCACACCAAGCAGCCGCGCCCGCTCAAGATCTTCCTGGCGCAGCAGGTCCGCGTCGATCCGCCGACGTTCCTGTTCCACGTCAACGACACGCGCCTGCTGCACTTCACCTACGAGCGCTATCTCGAAAACCAGATTCGCCGCGTGTACCCGTTCACGGGCACGCCGGTGCGCCTGAGCTTTCGTCCGCGCGACGAAAACCGGCGGGCGCGCAACAGGTAGACCCGGATCGGGCCGGTCAGGCGTCGTCGTTGGAGTCGTTGGGGGGGCGCACGAAGCTGATGCGCATCATCAGGCGACCCAGGCACAGCTCGTCTTCGTTACGCAGCACGCGCGGCTGGTGGGGGAGCAGGCGCGCGCCGTTGAGAAACGTCCCGTTCACGCTGCCCAGGTCCTGGACCATGATCGTCTCGCTCTGGCGCGTCAGGCGGGCGTGCAGGCGCGAGACGCCCATCGTGATGGCGTTGTGCGGCGTCAGGTCGATGTCCGGCATGGTATCCCCGGCGGCGCGGCCCAGCAGGCATTCGCGGTCGAAGTGCGCTTCGATGATCGCGCCGGTGTCGCGGATGCGAATGCGCAGGATGGTGTTATCGCCGAAGTAGGCCGTTCCCCAGCGGATCTGAGGCTGCATGGTCTGGGTATCGGGCAGGCTGTGGGTGGCGATGGCATTGAGGCCAGCAGGGAGAATATGCCCGCACGCAAAGCAGTAGAGGGCGTCCGGTGGATTGGGTTTACCACAATTCTCGCAGTCTTGCGTTGACATACAGTTTCCGCTTACCCGGGTGACTGGTTCCCTCTAACGTATTATAGCCGGATCTGCCCAACCGCGCACGGCACAAAAGCGCCCGGCCAGATTGCACGTGAATCTGGCCGGGCATCACTGCGAGGGGAATCACAGTGGTTGCAAGCGTTTAGTCGAGGTATTCGCCCAGGCCGTACTCGTTCTGCATCTGGCGGAGCTTGCTGAGCGCGGCGTGCTGAAGCTGGCGAATGCGCTCGCGGCTGTAGCCCATCAGGCTGCCGATCTGGGACATGCTGTGGGTGTCGCCGTCTTCGAGGCCGAAGCGCAGCCGGATGATCCGCGCCTCGCGCGGGGGCAGGGCGCCCAGCAGGAAGCTGATCGACTCGACCAGGAGCTGGCGGGCGGCGGCTTCTTCAGGAAGCTCGCTTTCCTGGTCCGCCACCAGGTCGGCGCGCGGGCGGTTCTCCTCGTCGCCGATCAACTCGTCGAGCTGCACCGGCTCGCGCGCGGCCAGCATGGTCGTCTCGACCTGCTCCGGCGTCAGGTCGCTGTCTTCGGCCAGCTCTTCGTAGGTCGGCTCGCGGCCCAGCTCCTGGGCCAGTTTTTCGCTGGCGCGGCGCAGGCGGCCCCAGCGCTGCCCCTGGTTGATCGGGAGGCGGATCGTGCGGCCCCGGTCGCCCGCGGCGCGCGCGATTGACTGCCGGATCCACCAGGTCGCGTACGTGCTCAGGCGCACGCCGCGCGCCGGGTCGAAGCGGTCGACCGCTTTCATCAGGCCGAGGTTGCCTTCCTGGATCAGGTCCGGGAGCGGCAGGCCGCGGCCCTGGTATTTCTTGGCGATCGAGATGACCAGCCGCGTGTTCGCCATGATCAGCTCCTGGCGGGCGGCCTCGCCCAGGTCCAGCACGCGGGTCAGTTCCCACTCGCTTTGTTCGGAAAGCGCCTCGTCCGAGTTCAGCCGTTCCTGCGCTTCGTTGGCGGCCTGCACCATCCGCGCCAGCCCTTGCTCGCGGTCGGTATCGATCGGCTCGGAGATGGGCCGGATGTCGCGGAAATAGAACTGGAGCAGGTCCGCGTCTGCCGGGGGAACGTGGGCGCTGTTTTCGCGTTGGTCGCTGGCTTCTTCGATGGCTTCGTATTCGCTGAGAAACGGGGTCTCGATGTCTGCATCAGGTTCGGACTCAGCGATGTGACCCGGCGCGTTGATATTCTCGTTACGATACTCTCGTGTAGCGATCATTGTTTGGTTGCCTGCCTTTGTTTGCCGACGGAATCCAATCCAATAATGTGACCGGGTGTTATAATGCCACTTTCATGGTACTATTTTTTCCGCTGTATTTCAACATTATTATGATTAAAATCAGATAAATATTTGGGGAAAGAGGGCTGAGAACGCTACACGTTGACCCCGTTTTTTGAGTTCACTTAATTAGATGCATAACCCGGCGAAAGGTTGTATGCTCTTCTGACCCGGAACGACAACCGGGCGGGCGGTTGTTGCAGCGCGTGATCGGGTCAAAGAGACCGCGGGCGGCGATGGTGGTGATGATGAGCGGTCAGTGTGGGTCAGACGCGAAAGCTCGGTCTGCTTGTGAACATTATACTACCCTACCCATATAAGAATCGCGTTTGAGAAAAATAAGTAGAATATGAAAGAATTTCGCTTCCTCGCGCCGCGCCCGTCGGGGTATCCGCCCCGGCTGCTGGTGATCCAGGGCGCGCTGTTCGGCGCCGGGATGATCGCGCTCGCGTGGCTGATCGCCGTCGTCTTTCGCGGGGTGGACGTGGCGACGTGGTTTCCGCGCCGCGCCTGGGCGCTCGATCTGCTGGCCGGCGCGCTGACCGGCGCGGCTGGCGCGCTGGGCGTGTGGGGCCTGCTGGCGGTGGTGCCGCCCCTCAAGCGGATCGAAACCCTGCTGGTCCGCCTGCTCGACATGAGCGCCCTGCGCCCGCGCCACGCGCTGCTGTTGGGACTGGTGGCCGGCATCCCTGAGGAGATCCTGTTTCGCGGCGCGATCCAGCCGCTGCTGGGGCTGGTCGTGACGTCGCTGCTGTTTGGGGCGCTCCACGCCGTGACGCCCGCCTACTTCGTGTATGCCAGCGGGGCGGGGCTGGTGCTGGGTGCGCTGGCGATCTGGCGCGATGGCCTGTGGGCGCCCATCGCGGCGCACGTCGTCGTCGATGCGGTGATGCTCCTGCTGTTGGCCCACACCTGGCGGCGCTCGCACCCGGAATCGCCATCGAATGGGCATGGCGGGCCATGAAATCAGGGCAAATTTGAGGTTTGCGCGGGTCAGGGGTACACTCGTCCATCCAGACAACTTGGGGCTTTCCCATCCATGCCCATGCATGGAATGGGAATTTTTGTGTATGGTTCATCGCGGACCGGATCCGTTCCGGTTGTCAATCAGACGGTTTCTTGTGATGGAGGATTCCCGTGTCAAACAAAGTCCGTGTCGCCATTATTGGCGTAGGGAACTGCGCCAACTCCCTCATCCAGGGTGTTCATTACTACAAAGACGCCAGCCCAGACGAGCAAATCCCTGGGCTGATGCACGTCAACCTGGGTGGCTATCACATCCGCGACATTGAATTCAGCGCCGCATTCGACATCGATGCCGAGAAGGTGGGCAAGGACCTGAGCGAGGCCATGTGGAGCGGCCAGAACAACACGATCAAGTTCGTGGACGTGCCGCACCTGGGCGTGCCCGTTCATCGCGGCATGACGCACGATGGCCTGGGCAAGTACCTCAAGCTGAAGATCAACAAGGCGCCCGGTCCCACTGCGGACATCGTCCAGATTCTGAGGGATACGAAGACCGACGTCGTGGTGAACTATCTGCCGGTCGGCAGCGAGCAGGCCACCAAGTGGTACGTCGAGCAAATACTCAATGCCGGCTGCGCGTTCATCAACGCCATCCCGGTCTTCATCGCCCGCGAGCCGTACTGGCAGAACCGCTTCGCCGAGCGCGGCCTGCCGATGATCGGCGACGACATCAAGTCGCAGGTGGGCGCGACCATCCTGCACCGCGTGCTGGTCAACCTGTTCAACGATCGTGGTATCCGGCTGGAGCGCACCAGCCAGCTCAACGTGGGCGGCAACATGGACTTCTACAACATGCTGGAGCGCGAGCGCCTGGAGAGCAAGAAGATCTCGAAGACCAACGCCGTCACCAGCCAGCTCCCGTACGAGATCGAGCCGGACAACGTCTACATCGGGCCGAGCGATTACGTCCCGTGGCTGACCGATCGCAAATGGGCGCACATCCGGCTGGAAGGCGCGGCCTTCGGTGACGTGCCGCTGAACCTGGAAGTGAAGCTCGAAGTGTGGGACAGCCCCAACAGCGCCGGCGTGATCATCGACGCGGTGCGCTGCGCGAAGATCGGCCTCGACCGCAAGCTGGCCGGCACGCTCGAAGCCCCGGCGTCCTACTTCATGAAGTCGCCGCCGGTCCAGTACCCGGACGACCAGGCGCGCAACAACGTCGAGGCGTTCATTCGCGGCGAGTACAACCGCACCGTCAAGCCCGCCGCGGGCTATGAAGGCCAGGACTCGCCGTCCGTGCCGGCGAATCCGCACACCGGAGGCGAGGACGCGCTCGCCGCGCCGGAAGATCCGCCGGCGGAAGAATAGCAGAACAGGAACCCTCCCCGGCTCACCACGCCGGAATCAGCACGGGGCGCTGCCAGGGCGCCCCGTTTTCGTACCTGCGTGTGGATGGGTGCCGCTATTTCGACTGGTTGCCGGTCAACTGGCGCCCCTCGGCCAGCAGCGCCTTGACCATCTGCTCGGACGGCGCCTCGGCATACACGCGCAGCACCGGCTCGGTGCCGCTGGGCCGGATCAACAGCCAGCTATCGTCCGCCAGCACGAACTTGATCCCGTCGAAGGTGTGCACGTCGCGGATGGTTTCGCCCGCCATCGCCGCCGGGGCGCGCTGGCGCAGCCGCTCGACCATCTCGCCTTTGGGCACGGGCGATTTGAGGTGGAAGTCGGTGCGCTCGTAGCACGTCGGGCCGTACTGCGTTTGCAGGTCGGCCACGATCTCGTGCAGCGGCACGCCCGCATCCGCGATAATCTCCAGCAGCAGCAGCCCCATCAGGATGCCGTCGCCTTCGGGAATGTGCCCCTTGATGCTGATCCCGCCGGACTCCTCACCGCCGATCAGCACGTCGCCGTTGAGCATGTGGTCCGCGATGTGGTTGAAGCCCACCGGCGTCTCGTGGACCGTCAGCCCGTGGGCGGCGGCGATGCGGTTGATCATCATCGTGGTGGAGACGGTCTTGACCACGTCGCCGGTCCAGCCGCGATTCTCGGCCAGGTAGCGCAGCGCCAGCGACATGACGGTGTGCGGATCGACGAAATTGCCCTGGCCGTCCATCGCGCCGATGCGGTCGGCGTCGCCGTCGGTCGCGATGCCCACGTCGGCGTGGCTCATCTGGATGGCGGCGGCCAACTGGTCCAGGTAGCGGCGGATCGGCTCGGGGTGGATGCCGCCGAAGCCGGGGTTCAGCTCGCCGCGAATCTCGGTGACGTGGCAGCGCGTGCGCGAGAGGATGGCGCGGATCGCCGTCCGGCCCGACCCGTACATGGGATCGGCCACGATGCGCAGCTCGCCCTGCGAGATCTTGTCGATGTCCACCAGCGTTTCGAGGTGCTCGTAATAGGCATTGGTCGGGTTGAAACGCCGGATCAGGCCCTGATCGAGCGCCTTGTCGAGGTCCATCAGGTTGGGGCCGCGCGCCTCGCGCTGTTGGGCCTCGAGATAGCCTTCCACTTCCTGGCTCTGGCTGGGCAGGGCCGATCCGCCATAGCCGGATTTGAGCTTGAAGCCGTTATAGCGCGGCGGGTTGTGCGAGGCGGTGATCACCACGCCGGCGCACGCTTTCTTGTGGACGATGTTGTAGCTGATCGACGGCGTGGGCGAGTCGGTGCGGGCCAGCCAGGTGATGATCCCGTTGGCGGCCAGCACGCGCGCCGTTTCCGCCGCGAAGCGGTCCGACAGGAAGCGGGTATCGAACCCGACGACGACTTCGGGCGGATCGCTGCTTTCGTTGCACTCGGCATTGACGTAATCCGCCACAGCCTGGGCGACCAGGCGCAGGTTGCCAAAGGTAAAAGTCTCGGCGATGACGGCGCGCCAACCGTCCGTTCCAAAACGAATGGACATGAGAGGGGCTTCCTTCTTTCTGAGCATAAAGTGTGCAGTGTGCACTGTAGCGCAGAGCGTGATCCCGCGCAACTGGGCCCACGCGAGAGACTTGTAACAAACTCGATTCAGTCTGGTAAAGGTGCTGTAAAAGTTTCCGCCCGGCCTCGCCCGAGGGGCCGGCAGTAAGACTATTTTCCTAAGTACAGCGCACTGACATTTAGCGTAGGATAGACCCATCGCAAATTGTCACAAGGGGAAATTACATGAGCTTGAGAGTACTCCGTTGGATCGTGTTCAGCATCGCAGTTCTCACCACAGTCACCGCAGGGGCCGGGGCCGGGCTGGCCAACCAGCCGGTGCCCGCCGCCGAAACCGGCAGCCGCTCGGCGCGCGCGCAGATCGACCCGTCCTGGGAGATCGCGTTCGTCTCCGAGCGGGATGGGAACGCGGAAATCTACGTGATGAATGCCGGCGGGGGCGCCGCCCCGCGCCGCTTGACGACCGACCTGGCAGCGGATGTGCACCCGTCGTGGTCGCCGGATGGCGAGCGCATCGCGTTCGTGTCCGAGCGCGATGGGAACGCGGAAATCTACGTGATGAACGCCGACGGGGGTGCCCAGCAGCGCCTGACCAACAACCCGGCGTTCGACGGGTTCCCGGCGTGGTCGCCGGACGGGACGCGGATCGCGTTCGTCTCCGAGCGTGACGGCAGCCCCGACATCTACGTGATGAACGTCGACGGGGGCGGCGTCCAGCGCCTGACCAGCGACCCGAACAGCGATTCCCTGCCCGCCTGGAAGCCGGGCGGCAGCGCGATCGCGTTCGTGGCGGGGCGCGATGGCAACGGTGAGATCTACGTGATGGACAGCAGCGGGGCGAGCCAGCAGCGCCTGACGACCAGCTTCGGCGCGAACGCGATGTATCCGGCGTGGTCGCCCAACGGGGCACGGATCAGCTTCACGTCCGAGCGCGACGGCAGGGGCGACCTGTACGTGATGGACAGCAGCGGCGAGGACTTCCGCCGCCTGAACACCCAGCCGGACCGCGTGGGCAAAGCCGACTGGTCGCCGGACGGTGCGTGGATCGCGTACCTGTCGGACCGTGACGGCAACGGCGAGCTGTACGCGATCGCCGCCGACGGGGCCAGCGAGGTACGGCTGACGGACAACCCCGCCGAGGACTTCGACCCGGATTGGCGGCCCCTGCAACTGGCGGCCTGCCAGGTGCGCACCGATCGCGAGGACGTGGAAGTGCGCGTGGGGCCGGGGCCGAACCGGGGCGTGTTCACCTCGATGCCGCGCGACCAGTTGTTCATGGTGATCGGGCAGGCCCAGGCCGAAGATGAGTCGCTGTGGTGGGAGCTGGACAAGACGCAGTTCCCGAATCACGAGCAGGTGACCAGCCTGTGGGTGGCCCAGGATGACGTCGAGGAAATCGGCGCGTGCGGCGTCGTGCCGCCATCGGAACCGCCGCCGATCATCATCCCACAGCCGGGGACCACGCCCGGATCGTGGGGGCCGTGCGGAAGCTGCGACACCTGCGGTTACGACCCGAGCGAGTGCGTGTGGGACCCGACAACCTGCCGGCCCGACATCCCGCCGCCGCCCGGCATCACGCCCGAGATTCCCCCACCGCCCGATGAAGAGCCGGAATGCTACACCGTGACGGTATCCGGCACCCCGGGGGGCTGGGGATCGGTTGCAATCCGGACGCCACCCAACTGCGGGCGCAGCCAGTACCTGATGGGGACGAGCGTGACGGTATATGCCAGTGTGAGCGACCCGCAGCAGTATTGGGTCGAATCCTGGTCCGGGACGTGTGGCGGCGCCAACCAGGATGTCGTCGGGACTCCCCCAACGTCGGCCATCAATGTCACGGTGAACGGCAACTGCTCGGTGGTGGCCCTTTTCGCCACGCTTGAGTAAAGGGATATGACAAAGCAAGCGCGGCGGGTGTTCATGCCCGCCGCGTCGTTTATTCTATTCCTCGCCCACGACCAGCGGTACGTCGAGCGCCTGGCCCTGGCGCGCGACGGTGACCGTGATCGTGTCGCCGGGCCGGGTGTGGTTCTCCAGGTAGAGCGCCAGATCGTCGCGGGTGTGGATCGGCGTCCCGTCGATGGCCGTGATGATGTCCCCGCCCACGTACACGCGCCGGAAGCCCTGCTGCTGGACCTGCGCCGCCTCCAGCCCAGCCTGCGCCGCCGGACCCGCCGGATCCATGTTCACGATCAACAGGCCGTTCTGCGGCCCCGCCTCCGATGGCCGGACCTCGTACCCCAGCTCGCGCGTCAGGATGCGCAGCGACGGGTGCCGGTAGCGCCCCTCGGCGATCAGGCTGGGGATCACGCGCTTGATCGTGCTGATCGGGACGGCGAAGCCGATGCCGACCGATCCGCCGGACGGCGAGCGAATCGACGTGTTGACGCCGATGACCTGCCCGCGCGAATTGAGCAGCGGCCCGCCCGAATTACCGGGGTTGATGGCCGCGTCGGTCTGGATCGCGTTGCCGACGGACAGCCCCGAATCCGACTCGATGACGCGGTCCAGCGCGCTGATCACGCCGGTGGTCAGCGTGCGGTCCAGGCCGAACGGGTTGCCGATCGCCAGCACGCGCTGCCCGACGCGCAGCGTGTCCGACGCGCCCAGCGGCAGCGCCGGGACGTTGAGCTGGGCCGGATCGACGCGCAGCACGGCGAGATCGTAGTACGAGTCCGCGCCGGTGACCTGCGCGGGCAGGTGCGTCCCGTCGGCCAGCACCACCTCGATCTCGTCCGCGCCCTCGATGACGTGGTTGTTGGTGACGATGTGCCCCTGGTCGTCGTAGACGAAGCCGGAGCCGGTGCCTTCCTGGGGCACCACGCCGCGCCAGAAATCGACCACCTGGGTCCGACTGGTGATGTGGACGACCGACGGGCTGGCCTGTTCGTAGATGGTGGCGATGGCGGTTTCCTCGGCGTCGAGCAGGCTGAGGACCTCGGCGGGCGGTGGGGCGAGGGTCCCCAGCGGCGCGGACGTCGGATCGCCCTGCGAGAAGCTGATCCCGGTGGCGGGACCGAGCAGAAAACCGGCCAGGAACCCGGCCACAAGCCCCATGCCAATCGCGGCCATTCCTGCTGTTGAGAACCGTATGCGCCCCATGATCGAATCCTTTCTTCACCGGCGCGACATCGCGGCTGACTCTAGCGCGGGGGCGAGGGGGGCGCAAGGCCGGTCAGCCGGGACAGCGGTCCGCCCACGTCACGCGCCAGATCGTCACCGGGCGGTCGATGATCGGGCTTTCGAACGCCGCGAGTTGTTCCCAGGCGGTGCCGGGGATGTTGCGGACGGCGGACGTGTAGCCGCGCAGCACGACGTAGGCGAACCCGCACGGTTCCAGCTCGGCTTCGAAGCGGCGGGCCATGTCGGGCCGCGCCCCGGTGTTCCCCGCCAGGCAGGTCAGGCGCGTCTCCGCGTAGAGCGCCATCAGGTGGCAAATGCGATCGGTGGCGTAGACGTGCCCGGCGGGCGGCGCCAGCGTGTCGAGCGCGCGGGCGGCGGCGCGGGTGGCGTTGTCGCCGCTGATGTACCCGCTGAGGAACTCGGTCCAGTTACCGCCGGTCAGGTCCAGCCGGGCGGGATCGTCCGTCATCGCCCGCAGGAACGGCGCGGCGAAGGTGATCGCCCAGGCTGCGACCGCCGCGATCGCAACCCCGGCGGCCAGCCGTCGAGCCAGCGACCGCCCCCACAGCCCGGCGATCAGGTGGGCGAGGGCCAGGGTGGCCGGGGCGGCGGCGGGCACGAAATAGCGCGTGGTGAGAAACGTCGCCAGTGTCAGCGGCGGCCCGGCGATCAGCAGCAGCCACAGCGCGACGAGCAGCCCGCGCCGGAACCGGGCCGGGTCGAACGGCGCGGCGCCCAACCAGAAGCCGAACCCCACGGCCACCAGGATCAGCAGCCCGGCGGTGGTGAAGTCGTCGATCAGCGGCAGGACTTCCCACAGGTAGCGCCCGGTGGTGAAGTCCTTCGGCTCGACCGCGCTGGCCGACTCGTCGGCGCGGATGTTGTGCGCGTCCAGCAGGCGGAAGGGCGCTTCCGAATGGCGGGCGGCGTAGGCCGGGACGAGCAGCGGCAGCCACAGCAGCACGCCCACCGTCGCGGCAACAGCCAGCGGCGGGAGGTAGGCCCGGCTCCACCCGGCGATCTGGGCGCGCGGCGATCCGCCCGGCCAGGGATGCAGCAGCAGGGCGGCGGCGACGGGGAACAGCACCATGAGCGCCATCGAGAGCTTCGCCATCAGCGCCAGCGCCAGCAGCGCGCCGAGCAGCGCGCCCTGGCGGATCGACGGGCGGCGGGCGAAGACCAGGCTCCGCCAGACGACCAGCCCGGCGAACACCGCCGCGAACGGGTCGGCCAGGGCCAGCCGGTCGTAGAAGGCGGCGAAGGGCAGCATCGCGTAGAGGGCCAGCGCCAGCAGGCCGGCCCGGTGGCCGCTCAGCAGGCGGCCCAGCAGATAGATCAGCGCGCCGTTGAGCAGCGAGAACAGCGCGATCGACAGCCGGGCGGTGACCAGCGAGATGGGGGCGTCAGCCTCGAACAGGCCCAGCCAGAAATAGACCAGCAGCTTGCCCGCCGAAAAGCGCCCCGGATGCGTCTCGAAGTCCCACACGACGGCGGCGCGCGCGATGTGGTAGCCCTCGTCGATGTACGGATCGACGGCGGTGACGTGGTGCGTGCGCAGCGCGAGCTGGACCAGCAGCAGGACGACGAGGGGCGCGAGTTGTCGGAGTCGGGCCGATGGTGATCGCATGGCGTCTTGTGCGTGTGTGGTCGCGGATCAGAGCGTCCAGTATACCACGGGCGGCGGGCGCTTTGGCGAGGGGCGAACGCGGCGGGGAGGGCGTGATTCCACCTTGACGCGGCTTAGCGGCGGTGGTACAATGCCGTCCCGTCAGCCCCCATCGTCTAGAGGACCAGGACGTGGCCCTTTCAAGGCCAAGACTGGAGTTCGAATCTCCATGGGGGCACCAAGCCAACCAGCAGCGAACGCCCTGCTGGTTTTTGTTTTCCTCGCTCCGGCTCGCCCGCCTCATCCCACCGGCGGACGGTGGAAGGTCCGAGGAAAAATCCGCCTTTGGGCGGATGAATCCCACCCGCAACGAGCCTATCCTGAGACAGTTATGATGAGCACGCGAGATCGCGTGCGCAAGGAGGCTCAACACTATGCGTGGCATTCGTATCATCAGCTTGGTTCTGGCAGTCGCGGTCATGGCCGGGTGGCTGGCGTTCGGCCCGTCCGCCCAGGCCGCCGAAACCTGCCAGGCGTATCACACCGTCCAGGCAGGCGAAAACCTGTTCCGGATCTCGCTGCGCTATGGCACGACGATGGGCGCGCTCCAGGCGCTCAACAACGTGTCGAACCCTAACCTGATCTACGCCGGGCAGCGCCTGTGTGTGAACGGGACGCCGGGCGGGAACACCCCGCCGCCGTCCAACCCGGCGCCATCCAACCCGACGCAGTCGACGTACACCGTCCAGCGGGGCGATACCCTGTCCATGATCGCGCGGCGCTTCGGCGTGAGCGTCACGCTGTTGGCCCGGGTCAACAACCTCGCCAACCCCAGCCTGATCTACGTGGGACAGGTGCTGAACATCCCGGCGGGGCCGGGCCAGCCGACTAACAATGACGTGGTGCTGCCCGCGCCGCCGAGCTACGTGATCGCGCGGACCACGGTGAACCTGCGCAGCGGGCCGGGCTTCAACTTCGTCGTGGAGGGGCAGTTGCGCCCCGGCGAGCAGGCCCACGTGACGGGCACCAGCCCGGACCGCCAGTGGTGGCGCGTGACGTGCGCGGTCGACGCCAGCAGCAACTGCTGGGTGACGTCCAACCCGGCCTATATCCAGGTGGTCGCCCTGCCGCAAGCCCCCGGCTAAGCCGGGCAGCGCATCGAGCGATCGCGAATCAGCACGAGGGGAGCCAGCACGGCTCCCCTCGTCGTTTTTTGTGCAGGCGACCACGAGCTATTTTCGAAAAAATTGACATAGCGATCAATTAAAGTGAAGGTATAACTTGATTTTTCAAAAGAATAGATGTATCTTTTGTGTAAAATGTCAGGAGAATGTTGAATGACTGCTGATTTTGCCCCACGGCTGGCGCGCGTGCTCACCGAGTACTGCCGTCCCGTCCACCCTGGTGACGCGGTGCTCATCAGCGCGCCGGCTGCCGCCGAGCCGCTGGTCGAGGCGCTGGTCGAGGCCATCCTCCGGCGCGGCGGGCACCCCATGACGCGCGTCCACCTGCCCAACCTGACCGAGATCGCCATGCTGCACGCGTCGGATGAGCAGTTCGACTTCATCGATCCCGGCGTGATGGCGCAGCTCGAACGGGCCGACATCATGTACTCCATCCTGGCCGACGAGAACACCAAGAATCTGGCGGCCATCGACCCGGCCCGCGTGGCGCGCCGCCAGCAGGGCCAGCGCCCGTTCATCGAGCGCTACCTGGCGCGCTGCGACGATGACTCGCTCCGCTGGAATATCTCGGCGTGGCCGACCCAGGGCGCTGCCCAGGATGCCGAGATGGGCCTGGTGGCCTACCGCGAGTTCTGTTACCGCGCGTGCGGGCTGGACCACGGCGACCCGGTCGCTCACTGGACCGCCTTGCGCGACCGGCAGAGCCGGCTGGTGGACTGGCTGGCGGATAAGCGGCGCGTCGAGGTGCGCGGCCCCGGCATCGATCTCACTTTCAGCATCGAGGGGCGGGCCTGGGTCAACTGCCACGGCATCCGCAATTTCCCGGACGGCGAGATCTTCACCTGCCCGGTCGAGGACTCGGTCCACGGCAGCGTAGCGTTCAACCTGCCGACGGTGTACGTCGGCCAGGAACTGCACGGCGTCCGGCTCGTTTTCCGCGAGGGCGTGGTCGTCGAGGCCAGCGCCGAGAAGGGCGAGGATCACCTGCTGGCGCAGCTCGATCTCGACGCGGGCGCGCGGCGGCTGGGTGAGTTCGCGATTGGCACCAACGACGGGATCGACCGCTTCACGCGCAATATCCTGTTCGACGAGAAGATGGGCGGCACGCTGCACATGGCACTTGGGCAGGCGGCGGGCGGCGCCGGCGGCACGAACCAGAGCACGATTCACTGGGACATGGTGCACGCCATGCGCGACGGCGGCGAGATCCGGGTCGATGGCGACGTGTTGTATCGGGATGGCGCGTTCGCGCTCGCCTAGTGGTCGACCACACAGGAAGGCGAGGAAATGAGGTATCCTTATGAAAAACGGAGGATACCATGGCCAGGAAACAGCACTACCCGATCCGGTTAAGCGATAGTGAACGGGAAGAATTGGAGAAGTTGGTCAGGACAG
>JAHDLB010000049.1 GCA_018432315.1 Anaerolineae bacterium | reverse complement strand
CCTGTACCCGCAGAGTTGTCCCCACGCCCGTGGGGGTGAACCGATCTGTGAGGTGATCGATGTGAACGTGGAAATGTTGTCCCCACGCCCGTGGGGGTGAACCGGATATTCCTCCGAACCTCATGCAATTGCTGATGTTGTCCCCACGCCCGTGGGGGTGAACCGGTAGAAGCTCCCTTTTTATCGGCCAACCAGTCGTTGTCCCCACGCCCGTGGGGGTGAACCGATTTTCACCCACCCGGACTACCCGTGGATGCTGTTGTCCCCACGCCCGTGGGGGTGAACCGCGGAATGATGCCATCGAAGAGCTTTGGAAGCAGTTGTCCCCACGCCCGTGGGGGTGAACCGCACCTTGCCAGATACACGGCATCGGGCTCCTTGTTGTCCCCACGCCCGTGGGGGTGAACCGAGTCCTGTAATACTCTGGAGTCTTTGGCTCAAGTTGTCCCCACGCCCGTGGGGGTGAACCGGAAGGGACAATCGTCTTTTTTCCAGTCAGAGAGTTGTCCCCACGCCCGTGGGGGTGAACCGTTGCCGCCATCCCCGTGTCTACAGGGTACTTCGTTGTCCCCACGCCCGTGGGGGTGAACCGATACATTCCCCATGAATGCCGAGGATCTCCAAGTTGTCCCCACGCCCGTGGGGGTGAACCGTTGTCCGCCTCATCAATCCGTCTCGCCACCTCGTTGTCCCCACGCCCGTGGGGGTGAACCGCTCAATATTCTTTCTGCCGGAATCCCGGACGCGTTGTCCCCACGCCCGTGGGGGTGAACCGGCCACCGTGAAAAACACGGTGGAGTCTGCGACGTTGTCCCCACGCCCGTGGGGGTGAACCGCACCCGGCGCGGACGGTGCGGCTGATCCCCTTGTTGTCCCCACGCCCGTGGGGGTGAACCGAAAACCGTCGCCCGGGAGATCGACGAGGGGGAGTTGTCCCCACGCCCGTGGGGGTGAACCGAGGTTGCCGTGACGCTTGGCATCGCTCCGGAGGACCTGATGGAAGCGGCGGCCACAGGCGGCGACGTCTGGCTGCCCACGGGCGTGTACATGGAAAAGATCGCCGGCACGGAACTGAACCAGCACCTCCTTCCGGATCTTCGTCTCGGCGAGGGGTCCATGACGGCGCGGGAAGGGAAAGCCTTCGAGGAAGAGCGGCTGAACCGCCTGCACGAGGATTCCGAGGCGGCGCGGAAATATCTGGAGGAGTCCGGGGCCGAGACGAGCGATGTGGACTATGCGAAGTCAGCGGTGCGGACGCAGTTGGAGCCCCTGGATTTCAAATGGATGGGGAAGGGGGAGAAGGAGTCCTACGCCGCCATTTTCGCCGCCCGGGCGGTTCAGGCTGCCCCCGCGTGGGGTATTTCGGTCCGCGAGTGGGTGGACAGGCTGAACCTGACGATCCGGGACAACGCCGACGGCACGAAGAGCCTGGTGGCGGGGGAAAGCGAAACTTTGAATCAAGCCGTTCGCTCTGGACTGGATTTGAATGAACCAATATCGATAGTGGACATACAAGGGGCCATCCCTCGGGCGCAATTTACAAACGCAGAACAAATGAAAGAATTTGTCCGCGCTCTTGCTGGAAATAGTCCGGTGGTTACACGAGACCAACTTCTCCGGGTCGCATTTCCAAAAGGCCGAAAGAAACAGGACCACCTGGCCAGGTCAAGCTTCCAATCTCCAGAGAAAACAGTGCGAACTGCCCGGAATGCGGGGATGTTGAGTTTTGCGGATTTAGTAGAAGCGTCTGTAGTCGTGGAACGAACGCTGAATACGGAGCGGGGAAAAAGAGGGAAAGGAAACATAGCCGCTTTTTATGATCTTTTTGTTCCTGTCTCCGATGGCGAACATGTTTTTACAATGCACATCGTAGCAGCGGAAATGGACGGGACGGAAGCAATAGTACCCGTGGAAGCACAGGCGTATGACCTGCTTGTGGAAAAAAAGGAAGGTCTTCCCCCAGCAGTCGCCGCATCTTCCGAAGAAGACGGGTCGCCTGTAATAGGGACAAAGACCCCTAAAATCACTATAAGGGAAATGCTTCGCGGCGTCAAGGATTCCGACGGAAATTTCTATCTTTCGGACAATGGGGAAACCCGCAGCCAGTCTACGACCGCTCTCGACGCGGAATACCTGGCCGCAGTTGAAGCCGGCAACATGGAAGCCGCCCAGCGGATGGTGGACCAGACGGCGCGGGAAGCCGGGTATGGCATCGGGCCCGTATACCACGGGACGAACAGTGAATTCAACGCATTCGACAAGGATAAGGTCGGCACGAATTACAGCAAAGAAACGCCCGACCACATCGGATTTTTCTTCACGAACCGCAAAGGTGGTTGGCATCCGGGTGGAACCGCCAAGGACTGGGCAAGGCAGAGTGTTGAGAAGAAGGGTGGTACGCCTGTAGTTGTGGGGGCATACCTTAAGATCAACAACCCGTTCACCATATCCGACTATGCCGATTCCTATGGAGATGACATTGATACGATCATGACCTATGCCGGTGATCGCCAGCCGGTAGTGGACATCTTCGACAACGACTCTCAGTACATCCTCAACAAAGCTATGGAAATGGGCAAGGACGGTATTGTCTTCGTGGACGCTTTTGAGGGTGACAGTGACGGGCTGTACGTGGCGTTTGAGCCGGAACAGATCAAATCCGCTGACCCCATAGTTAAGGACGATCAGGGCAACATCATTCCATTGTCCGAGAGGTTTAACTCCAAAAAAACCGACATTCGGTACCAGATGAGCACGGCTGACACTCTTGATGCCGAATATTTGGCGGCCGTCCAAGCCGGGGATATGGAAACGGCCCAGGGGGTGGTGGACAAGGCGGCGAAAGAGGCCGGGTTCACTGTGCAGCATGTGTTCCACGGCTCGAAGCGGATTGACCGGCTGGGGAACGAGCTGAAGCCGGAGCGGGCGACGAGCGGCCCCATGCCGTTTTTCACCGATGATCCAACCGTAGCGGAGAACTATTCGAAGAACAAGGCGGATACGAGCATCGAAATCCCCGAGTCGTACACCGGATGGTTCAAAATGGCCGTGGGCAGGGGCAAGCCGAAGACCATAGACCAGGCGTGGCTGTACTTGTCCCTGGACAAGCGGCGGGAGCTGGCGGCCAAGCTGCCCCACGTGGTGAATGCGGACCCGGACGGCGGAAACGACGGGGAATTCGTGCTCTCTCCGGACGAGTACGGCATGACGAACAAGAGCCACTGGGATTTTGTGCTCCGGGAGAAGCGGGGGAACGTCCTGGCGGCGGCGGTGGAGATCTGGCTGGACAGCGGGGAGCTGTTCGACCAGGAGGAGAAGTTTCTCGAGATCCTGCGGGTTGCTGGGCTGGACGGCGTAACGTACGACTCTCCCTGGCTGGAACAGCCCGGGGTGCTGGAGGCTCACCTGGCAATCCGGACCCCCTTCGATACGAGCGCTATTTCCGACGATGATTTTGCCGCCCTGGAGGCGGCCTCGAAGGGCAAACGGGGCTCGGCAAACGTGGTGGACGAGTGGGACAAGCGGCGGTTCAGCGGCAAAGAGTGGATCGCCCTGCTGGAGCAGGACAGGAAGGACGGCACGTCCTTCGCGTGGACGAGCATTCCCGACTGGGTGTCCCGGGAGCTGCACCGGATGGGCTACGACGGCATCAAGGACCAGGGAGGCAAGTACACCGGGGAAGGTCATACGGTGTGGATCCCCTTCTTTCCCTGGCAGGTGAAGAAGGCCGACGGCATCACCCGGGACGACCAGGGCAACGTGATCCCCCTGTCCCAGCGGTTCGACACGGGCGTGAAGGATATGCGGTACCAGACGTCGGAGGCCGGTGATTTTGTCCTCGGGATTTCCGAAGCGGAAGTCAGGCTCAAGGAAGACGCCGCAATGTGGGGCAAAGCTGTCGAGGACGTTGTTTCAGGGAAAGTCGGGAAGGGGCTGCTGGACGTTATGAGCACCCCCCTTGTCTTGACTCTGGCGGGTGCCGAACGTCTTCCCCTGAAGATGCAGGCGGGAAAAATCCTTGAGGTTATTAAAAAACACAACCTTTCACCCGACATCATAAAGTCGATCCCGGAGGCGATCGCCGATCCGGTAGCAATCTTCAGGTCGGCAACGCACCCGGAGGACAGCGTGGTTGTGATGGTCGACATGGTCGATGCGAACGACAGCACCATTATCGTCCCGATAGCGCTCAATCGAAGGGAATACGGATACGACATCAATCTCCTCGCATCGGTCTACGGTCAGGGGAACAAAACTTCGGGGAAAGCTGAAGATTGGTGGTTCCAGGCTCAGGCAAAAGCGGGAAGACTGCTGTATTTGAACACGAAAAAAGGTTCCGCCTGGACTAATCGGACAGGGCGGTTTTTGCTGCCCCCCGCGAACAAGCGGAACCTCTTTAGTCAGAATATACCAACAGAGGCCGATCTTGTCAAGCTGAAGGCCGAGAATGCCGGGATGTATCAGGGCGGCCGCTCACGAGACCAAACCCAGGGCTTCATCAACCGGAGCGACAGGGGCATCACCATCACCCTGACGCCGAAGGCGAACCGGAGCACGTTCCTGCACGAGCTGGGGCATTTGTTCCTGTGGGACCTGGAGTCCCTGGTGAGGGCAGGGAAGGCGGATTCCCGAACGGCCGGCGACTGGGAGGTCGTCCGGAGCTGGTGGGGAGGGCACGCGAAGTCCGTAGTGCGCACGCAGCTTGAAGGCCTGGGCATCAAGTGGCTCGGGAAGAACGAGGCGGAGTCCTACGGCACCCTGTTCGCGGCCTACGCGGTCCAGGCGGCCTCACGCTGGAACACGACCGTGAAGGAATGGGTGGACAGGCTGAACCTGACGATCCGGGACAACGGCGACGGGACGAAGAGCCTGGTGGCGGAGCCCAAGAATCCAGCGGCCACTCCGGCACAGCCCGCCATTGACGCCGACGGCGTGAGCTCCGAGGGCGGAAGGGTTGTTCCCCTGGGAAATCTTCGCCCCAGCGAGACCATAAACCCCGAACGGCTTGCCGCCGCAAAAGACCGGCTGGAAAAAGCAAAGCGGGGAGAGGGCCCCAAGCGGGAACCATTGACCGTGTGGGACCGCGGCGATGGTACGTATTCCATAGCGGATGGCAACCACAGCTACACCGCCCTGAACGAAGCGGGAGTCCTTTCCGTGCCGGTGAGGGTGGAGCCCATACGAAACAGGGCCGTCACAAATATCGACACCCTGTACGCCGAGGCGACGAAGGCCGAGCCGGAATTCAATTCGCTGATGGGGGAGCTGCAGGCCCAACTGGGCGGGGAACTGCTCATGCGGCCGGAGATGAAGACCCCGGAGAGCGTCAACCGGAAGGCTCTCAACCCCGACGACTACAACGGAGATTACAGCCGGGTGGTGGATGTTCTCGGCGGTTCGCTGATCTTCGAGACGGAAGATGACTTGCTCCGTGCGGTGGAGTCCCTGAGGGATGATAACCGGATTGTCCGGATCAAGGACCGGTGGAGCAAATCGACGCCGGAAGGATATCGGGATTATCTGTTGAACGTACGGCTTCCGAATGGATATGTGGGGGAGCTGCAGATACATCACAAGGCAATTATTGCAGTGAAAAACTCCATAGGGCACGATTTTTACAAGTTGGCGGAAATGCTTCAGGACAGGGGTGAAGAAAAACTAAGGGATGGAGTTAACGCTCTCAGCAGGGAATTCTACGAAAACGCTCTTGCAACAGGTCAGAGTGCGCCGGCCTTTCTGAGCGCCTCTTCCTTGGAAACCTTCCAAGATCTCATGTACCACTTGAAGGCGGTTTCTGAGGATATGGCCTTGAGCGATGCGTTAGGCAAGATCTTGAATGCCTTAAATCCCTTGGCACCATCCTCGGCGGGCAGCCACTTGCCGTCGGGGCCGGTCTCGAAGACGAACGCGTTGTCGTCCTCGGAATCAACAAAGAACTCAAATGTTCTCACGCCCATGGATACCACCTCCGAGAAAATTATACCAGACAATTCCGGACAAAGCAACGGAATTGTAAGTGAGGTTGTTACCGGCGAAGGCACGACCGTCCAGACCCGTTTCCGTGTGGTAGACGCATCCGAGCTGATCGCAAGCAACACGGAATCCTTCGCGGTGAACACAAAATATCCGAAGGAACTGCAGCCCCGAAAGCGGGACCGGGCGGCGGGGATCTCCCAGGTGGAGAAGATCCTGTCCGGGCTGGATCCCGAACGCCTGGGAGAAAGCCGAATGGCCTCCGACGGAGCCCCTATCATCGGGGACGATATGGTGGTGGAGAGCGGCAACGGCCGCACCATCGCCCTGAAGCTGATGTACAAGCGCGGTACCGCGACGGAGAAGTCCCGAAGCAAATACATTTCCTGGCTGAAGGAAAACGCGGGGCGCTTCGGCCTGTTGGAAGCCGACATTGACGCGGTGAAATCTCCCGTCCTGGTGCGGGTGAGGGAAACGGACGTGGACCGGGCGCAGTTTGCGAAGGAAGCGAACGTGGCGTCCGTGGCGGCCATGTCCGCCTCCGAGACTGCGAGAGCCGACGCGGAGAGGATGTCCGAGAAGATTCTCGGGACGTTCCGGCCCGAGAGCGATCTGCTCAGCCCGGAAAACAGGCCGTTCGTCCGGGAGTTTTTGAGCAAGGTCGTTCCTCCGAACGAGTGGGGCATGGTGACCACTTCCGCCGGGACGCTGAGCAGGCAGGGAATTGTCCGGCTGTGGTCCCCACGCCCGTGGGGGCAAGCGGCATTTACAGGGTGCGCGGCGCAAAGGTAATAAAAAATGTGTCCGACGCAAAACACCGCGATGCACTCGAAGCCGAGCCCTTAAACGGAAATACGCTGGACACATTTATTGTTATCTCAACTTTCGCAGGACCTTGAAAACCGTAAATTGTTGTCATGACATGGGAAAAGCAGTTAAAACGCCCATTTTATTCCTCAGGAAGCGGGGCGTTTTCCGTACGAATTCCGCGAACATCCCCTCCAGGATGGTTTCTGTC
>JAHDLB010000037.1 GCA_018432315.1 Anaerolineae bacterium | reverse complement strand
CCGCCTTCGCGGATGGCGAAGTTGGAGCCGCGCTCGAGCGCCACGGGCGTGATCAATTCGACCTTCAGGTTGACGCTGTCGCCGGGCATGACCATTTCCACGCCTTCGGGCAGTTCGATGGTGCCGGTCACATCCATGGTGCGGATGTAGAACTGCGGGCGGTAGCCGCTGAAGAACGCCTTGTGGCGGCCACCCTCGTCCTTGCGCAGCACGTACACCTCGCTCATGAACTTGCGGTGCGGGGTGATCGAGCCGGGCTTGGCCAGCACCATGCCGCGCTCCACTTCCTCGCGCGTGATGCCGCGCAGCAGGATGCCCGCGTTGTCGCCCGCCTGCGCCTGGTCGAGCTCCTGGTGGAACATCTCGATGCCCGTCACCACCGTCTTCATGCTCTCGTCGCGCAGCCCGACGATCTCGATTTCCTCGCCCTTCTTCAGCGTCCCGCGCTCCACGCGCCCCGTCACCACCGTCCCGCGCCCCTTGATGCTGAACACGTCTTCCACCGCCATCATGAACGGCTTGTCGTACTCGCGCTCCGGGGTGGGAATGTAGCTGTCCACCGTGTCCATCAACTGCCAGATGCACGCGTACTCCGGCGCCTCCGGGTCCGTGCTCGTGCTCTCCAGCGCCTGCAGCGCGCTGCCCCGCACAATCGGCGTGTCCGCCGGAAACCGGTAGCTCTCCAGCAGCTCGCTCAGCTCCAGCTCCACCAGCTCCAGCAGCTCCTCGTCATCCATCATGTCGACCTTGTTGAGGAACACCACCATCGCCGGCACTTCCACCTGCCGCGCCAGCAGCACGTGCTCCCGCGTCTGGGGCATCGGCCCGTCCGGCGCCGCCACCACCAGAATCGCCCCGTCCATCTGCGCCGCGCCCGTGATCATGTTCTTGATGTAGTCCCGGTGCCCCGGGCAGTCCACGTGCGCGTAGTGCCGGTTCGCCGTCTCGTACTCCACGTGCGCAATCGCGATCGTGATCCCGCGCGCCTTCTCTTCCGGCGCATTGTCGATCTGGTCGAACGCCCGGAAATCCGCCCACCCCTTCAGCGACAGCGTCTTGGTGATCGCCGCCGTCAGCGTCGTCTTCCCGTGGTCGATGTGCCCGATCGTCCCTACATTCACGTGCGGCTTCGACCGCTCAAACTTGCCCTTGGCCAT
>JAHDLB010000057.1 GCA_018432315.1 Anaerolineae bacterium | reverse complement strand
TGCCGGTTGTATTTCAACACCGCCCAGAAATATATCGGCTTGTTCGATGAGAACAAGAAAGAAGAGCGCGTTCCCATCGACAGCCTGGATGATATTTACCAGCATGCTGAACGATTGAAGAGCGCTGTAGGGCTTTACGCCGAATAATCCGAAGAATCAGCACATTTCCAAAATAGGCCCCAGAAACGGGGTCTTTTTGTCTTCAGTCCACGACTAAATGAGCCGATCTGAATTGGGCTGCGTGCTGAAAAGCTGGCGGGGCGCAGGGCGAATTCTCGGTACTATTGCGCTCAGGTTTGATGCTAAAATCGTGATGAAGGGGTCAGGCCAATACCGTGTGCCTGCCAAACGGTTGAGAAAGTGAGAATCGGAGTAATACGCTATGCGACAAGTCGTTATCTCGCCGGCTGAAGAAGGGGGATTCTGGGCTTCGGTCCCGAGCTTGCCCGGCTGCTATAGCCAGGGGGAAACCTGGGAAGAAACCCTCGCCAACATCCAGGAGGCCATTGAGCTGTTCATCGAGGACATGATCGAAAACGGGGAATCGGTGCCGGAAGACCACCTGGATCGCGTGATCGTGGTGGTGGCGGCATGAGTCGACTTCCGCAGGTCTCCGCCCGCGAGTGCATCAAGGCACTTGAGAAGGCGGGATTCTATGTGGCAAGGCAAAGAGGTAGCCACATCATTCTGCGGCGGGATGATCCGTTTGCCCGTGTGAGCGTGCCCAACCACAGAGTGATCAAAGTGGGTACGTTGCGTGGGATCATTCACGACGCAGGTTTGTCGGTCGAGGAGTTTCTCGAGTTGCTGTGATGGCCGCGAGCCCCCTCACGTAATCCCAGGTTAGCTTAACATCCCCGGCAGATGCGGCGACAGGTCAATCCAGTTCGCCACCTGCCTCACAATCCAACGGTGATCGACCGCAAAAACAGCCTCATGCATTCGAGCCATGCTATAATGGCTTTGCGGATTGGGAGCGGTAGCCATGATGACCAAGAAAATCGCCGTACAGGAAGCGGATGCAAACTTGCAGGAGCTCTTGTCGCTGGTTCGTGAAGGCACAGAGATTATCCTGATGCAGGGTGACATACCGTTGGCACGTCTGGCCCCTGCCGGCACCAAAGAACGGATCCCAGATCTTCATCCCGGCGGCTGGATCAGTGACGATTCCAATGCGCCCCTGTCGGATCACTTCTGGTTAGATAATCCAGCGCAAGACAATTAACTCAGCATCCCCGGCAGATGCGGCGAGAGGTCAATCCAGTTCGCCACCTGCCC
The DNA here is from genome assembly GCA_018432315.1 of Anaerolineae bacterium. Taxonomy (GTDB): domain Bacteria; phylum Chloroflexota; class Anaerolineae; order Aggregatilineales; family Aggregatilineaceae; genus LM3-B42. The sequence goes on along the minus strand of JAHDLB010000057.1, from coordinate 8,009 downwards.
CACGCTCCAGATGTGGAAGCCGTCGACGATACCGTCCTCGCTCAGCCGCCGCGCCGTCTCGCGCACGCCGGCGCGCAGCTGCTCGGTGGTCCATACGCCCGCCTCGTCCGCGAACCCATAACCCCAGTACAACTCGGTGGCGAGCTTCGGCCCGCGGAAGTCGCGCAGGCTGTAGCCGTGCCGTGCTCGCAGCGCCTGGTCGAAGAAGGTGTACCGTCCGGCGATCCACGGGTCGTTAATCCACGGAATCATCCCCGGGCTGGTGACGCCCGGCGGCATGAAGCCGGCCAGGTGGAACGACACGCCGTGATACTTCGGGCTGCCGTCCGGCCAGGTCCCAGCCGGGTGGCCGTCCGCCCAGCGCAGGTAGGGGTAGAGCGCGGCGAACTCCTCCGGCTCGGGCATGCCGGGGAAGAACCCGCCGGTGAGGATGGCAATGCCCCGCTCGGCGAGAATCTCGCCCAGGTAGATCGAGAACTCCGCCAGGCGCGGATACCAGCTCGCGGGTATCTTCCACTCGTTCATGATCTCGAGGTAGTCGGCCACGTCGAGCACGTTGGCATCCTGCCAGACGGCCATCAGGCGGTCGGCATACTGCCGTGCTCCGCCGCGGCCGCCGAGCAGCTCGAAGTCCGCCGGGTGCTCGACACGGTAGTCGCGGTAGACGACCAGCAAGTCCGGCTTGACCGCCTTCGCATGGCGCAGGTTGCCGCCGGTCATGGTCACACCCTTGAGCGTTCCGATGTAGGGCAGCACGCTGTCGATGAGCGCGTTCGACACCGGCCAGGTCAGGTGCAGCCCGACCAGCGCGGAGCCGGTGAAGGGACCCCGCGCCGGCCCGAAGGGATCGACGTACGGAATACCGACCGTCATGGCTCAGTCACCTGGGGCAGCAGTTGACAGCCGGGCGTGTCGTCGCGCGCGGTGAAGAAATCAGCGCGGCTCCACGCTTCCGGATGCTCGACGTCGTACCAGTAGCGGTACCAGGTGTAGCTCACGGTCGCGCTCACCTGTTCCGCATAGTACCCGGTGATGCGGATCGGGCTGTCCGCCGGCAGCACGCCAATCACCGTGCTTGAGCTCACCATAGGCAGCGTGCGCGCGTTGACGTTGGCCGTGCTGCGCACGACGCAGGCATGTTCCTGCGTGGCGGTTGGCTCCTGGGGCGCCGTCGCGATCGGCGTCGATGATGGGGACGGCGTCCAGGTCGGTGTATTCGTGGGCCGCGGCGTGTTGGTCGGAAGCGGTGTGCTCGACGGCGTCATGGTCGGTGTGCTCGTTGGTGGTGCCGCCGTTGTTGGCGTATCCGTTGCCACCGGCGTCACGGTAGGCCCCGCTTCAGATCGCAGCCAGAAGTCCAGGTCGATACGCCACGTCCCATCGTCTCGCCGCCTCAGCTCGATGCCCCCTGTGATGCGCCAGCCGTCCGGCGAAGGCGTGCTCGTCACGGATTGACGCCCCGGCAGTGGGCGGGGGGTGGCGCTCGCCTCCCCCCGCGCCCAGGCCGTCACGCCGGCCAGGACGAACGCCAGCATCAGGACGCCGAGAGCCAGCCACAGCATCCCACGGTGTCTCACTGCGCCTTCTCCACGATTGGCAGCTGCCGCCGCGAGTAGCGCCGGTAGCCCGCCTTCATGTCCGCGGCCACCTTCTCGAGACGCGTGTCCACCGTCGACAGGTCGTCCAGCGACGCGCCTGCCGCCCGTAATTCGCGTCTGGCGTAGGTAATGGCTGCCTTGCGCTTCTGCTCGGCCACCTCGCGCTTCTTGACCTCGCTCTGCGCCTCAATCCACGAGTACAGCCATTCCGCCGTGTGCCACGCGTCGACCAGGATGTCGTAGATGGCGCGCGCGCGTTCCTCGGGCGTCTTGCGGCTCCACTCGACGCCGCGCATCTCGGCGCGGACCCGGTTCATCACGATGACCACCACGACGGCCAACACCGCGGCGTTGAGCAGCACGACCATCGCCGGCTCCGTCACGTCGATGAACTGCTCGATGAGGCTCACCAAGAAGGCGAGCACGTCTTCAACTGCCTGTCCGATATTCATGTCTCCTTCAGCTCCTTCTGTTGTTCTCGCTGCGCTTGACGGTCCTCGCCGTCAGCGCTCCCTTCGGTTTTCTCCTGGCGCTGGATGGCGCTCTCCACGCGCTCGTGATACGCCGCCACGCTCGCCACCAGCTCGGTCATCATCCGGTTGACGGTGCTGCTCTGCTCGATGACCGCCCCCATCTGCGTGAGGATGGCCTTGTACTCACCCGTCAACCGGTCGCGCAGGTTGCCCACGTCGCCGCGCAGCGCCTGAATCTCCTGCAGCTCGGCCTTGTTGGCCGCGTCCACGACCTTGATGTGCCGGTCTATGACGTCCTTCAAATCCACCTTCGCCTGACGCGCGTCGTCGAGGGCGGTGAACAGCCGCTCCTCGATCATCTTCCGCACGTCGGCAATCTCGGCCTTCTGGCGCTCCAGCCGGCCCAGCAGGTCGACCTCGCGCTCGTGGGCTTCCTTCTGCACGGCCAGCTTCGCCAGCTCCAGCTCGTGCCCGCGCTCCTTGGCGCGCTCCTCGGCGCGGCGGATGTCGGCTTCCGCGTCGGCCCGGATGCGCCGCGCGTCCCACTTCCACATGCCGATGGACACGCCGGCGACGGAAGCAATCAATCCCCCGACGCCCAGCAGCCCCCAGTAGACGATTTCCGGCTCCATAGCTGCTCCTACACGATCGGTACCGGCTCGACGTGTGGCGCTTCGCGGACGATGAACTGCCCGCGCACCTCGCCCGCCGTGTTGTAGAACGTCGACGTGCCGCCGCTGACCTTCCAGCGCGGCGTGACGGTGATCAACCTGTTCGGTTGTGTGTCAGTTCCCAGGTACAGCAGATACCGGATATTGACCGGCGTGCGGTAGTTGGCCGAATTGGCCCCGACCCATACCGGCTCGTCCACCAAGGCAGCACCGCTCACGTCGAACGAGATGAACGTGTTGTTGCCCGCCCCGCCGTTGGACACGACGCCGGTCAGGATGATTTCGAGCCACGCAAACCGCGCCTGCACGGACAGCGCGTTGAAGACGGCCAGGTCGACGTAGCTCGTGCTGCCGGTCGTCACGTTCCCGCCCCGCGAGCCGGCGGAGTGGGCGATGCGGGGCATCCCGTGAAACGACGCCGGGTCGACGTACACCCACACGAACCCCGGCGGTGTGTGCTGCCACGAGAGCGCCGTGCCCAGCACCGGCGCGGTGTTCGTGCCCCGCCCGGCGGGGAAGACACGAGACCCGCCAACGGATGCCACCAGGTCCAGCGAATTGACGATCTCCCCGTCATCGAGCCGCATCGGGTACGGGCCGCGTGTCAGGACGAGCGTCCAGTCGTTGGTGGCCGTCTCCAGCACGACGCCGGCCAGCGGATTCAGGTAGGCTTGGGTGGAGGGGGATTTGCTGACCACCAGCGCATCGACGCCATTCGGCCCTGCCGGATACTCCGCCGGCCGCCAGTAGACGGCCTCGCCCCGGTTGATCAGCCCCAGCGTTTTGGCCGGGATGACCTGGTAGTCCGCCGCGGCGTTGTGGAACCGCCGCGCGTCGAGGATCTTCCCATCGTCCACACTGCTCACCCCCGGCCCGACCTCGATTTGCCCCAGCGGAATCTCGTAGTAGGGACTCCCCGACTGGTCGAGCGCCGGCGGCGTCGGCGTCGGTCCCGGCGTGCCGGTCAGGAGTGCGACGACGGCAGTCTTGTTGGTCGCATCCGAGCGCAGGACGACCAGGTCGTGGCGCGTGTAGGTCGGGTCGGCGGCATCCAGCGTGAGCTGGACGAGGGCGTCGCTGTTGGCCCACAGCCCGTTGACAAACGCATTACCTGGTTGCACGTTGACCGTCAGGCTGGCCGGGTCGCTGGCCCGGACGCGCAGCGGGTCGCCGGTCGTCCAGATCACGCCGCTGTTGGCGTGCGTCGAATGTGGCCCGCCGAAGGTGCGGACCATCTGCTTCCAGTCGTCGGCGCTGTAGGCCGGCCCGACGCCGGGCACGCTCGGCCAGGGGATGGTTTTGGTTGCCATAGAGTGTTCCTCCTACGCCACGCTCAGGTAGCGCGGCTGATACGTGATGGTGACCTGCGTCTGTCCGGCCACCTGCCCCGCCGCCTCGACGCGCAGGACGTTCACGCCAGCCGGCACGCCTTCATGCGGGCTGTCGCCCAGGGGCAGCCCTGCCGGGCGCAGGTTGAAGGCCACCAGGTCGGAGTCGGGCAGGACCAGCTCGTGAAAGCGGTTGTTGCCGCTGCCATCGACGATGCGCTGCTTGCCCGGCGCCAGGTCAATCGTTCTGGTTTCACCCGCCACGACCGGCTGGCCGAGCTTCACCCGCGCCCCGGTCGTCTGGTTGACGATGGCGAGCGTCGTGTACGGCCCGGTCGCCTGGATGACCGGGTAGGCCGGCCAGTCGCCGGGATAATCCACCGCGACCTCGTCGCCCAGGCGCAGGCTGTCGCCGAACTGAATCGGGAACTCGACCGGAAAGGCGAGATCCGCCATAACCTGTGCCGTGAAGGTCAGGACCTGCTCGAACGGGTCATAGAAGACCGGGTCGTAGCAGATGAAGGCCAGCCGTTCCTCGAACGTCTCCCAGGCATAGTCGTCCTCGAAGACCGGCGTGCTGTCGGGATACGCCTCGACGTCGCGCTGCGTGCCGTCGGCGCGCACGTGGCGCAGGCGCAGCGGCCCGCCTTGATTCGGGCGCATGACGCGCATCAGCTCAGCTCGCGCCCGCCAATACTCGTCGCGACTCGTCGATGCCCAGGAGATGAGCGCGGAAATGCTGCGCGGTTGGAGCGTCCACTCGACGACGGTCTCGGACGCCTGCCGGTAGCCGCGCACCGTCTGGTACTCGACCGCCGGCGCCCCGCGTCCGCCCAGCGCCAGCACCGCCCGCGCTGCCCCGTCGCCCAGGACGAAGACCTCGCCGTACGGTGCGATGATGGCTTCCAGCTCGCCCAGCTCGTACATGCTCACAGTCCTTTCGCCCAAAAGCGCACACGCTGCTCGGAGGTCCAGCGGTTACCGCTTGGACCCGACCGGCTCATCAGGTAGAAGCGATAGGTCTGACCCGCGCTCAACGTCCAGTGCGATACCAGGTGGAAATAGCAGTAAGCCGGGCGCGGGGTGCGAGCCAATCCGTACTCGACGTGCCCTGCTCGAACATAAGTCCCGCCGCCGGCGTCGTAGCCGACGTCCAACCAGCCATCGTCGGTTGCCGAGCTGACGCGTGATGCGTAGAAGGTCATCACGACCTCGAACGGTCCGGGCGGGGCGACCACATCCAGATACCACTCGGTCTCGTTGACCGGCACCCAAAGGCTCGATGCCGAGTCTGACGCAACGGTGGACGCAATATCGAATTCTCGATAGGCCAGCAGCCCGCCCGCCTCCGGACTGGCGACCGGCCCCGCCCACTGAGAGCCACCGTCCACGTACAGCCCCGCCGGGTCGCCCGACTGGTACAGAATGCGTCCCTGCTGGCCGGCCCCCGGCAGCGCCGCCACGACCTCGACCGCCCCGGCGACCTCCGCCCGCGACGGCTGCTTTTCCAGTTGGGCGAGCCGTCCCTCGAGGCTCTGGACCGGCTCTTGCATCTGCCGGAACAGTGCCAGGAACTGCTCGTCGCTCACGTTTCCCATAGCTCGCGCTCCGTTTCGACCTCAATCGTCTCGCCCGCGCCGGTCAGCGTCACCGTGACCGCCGTCACGCGGGCGTCCATCTCGTAGCCATATGCCCCCACCGTCACGACGTCGCCCAGCCGCCAGTCGAGCTGGTAGATCGCGCCGGCGGCGGTGACCAGCGGCACGAAGGAGAAGGTCACCTGCGGCGCGCCCTCGGCCAGCGCCGTCGATGCGGCGGCCAGCAGCTCGTCGAGCGTGTCGGCTTCGCTCGACTCCACCGCCCGCTCGACCCGGTTGAACGGGCTCTCGACGACAGCCGAATGGCGCTCCTGCCGGTAGACCAGCCGGTTGCCGTTCGCCCCTTTGCCCAGCACGTAGACCGCGTTGGCTTCCTCGGTGCTGTCGAGGGTGAGCTGCGGCTCGACCAGGTTGCCGCTGCTCGGCGTCAGGTAGACGTACGGCCCCGCCGGGTGGCTGTGCTTCGAGCGGTCGGTGCCGCGGCGCCCGGCGTGAAAGACGAAGCGCGGATACCCGCCCACTGTATCGATACCGTCGAAGGCCAGCCAGAAGTCCAGCCGCGTGGCTTTGGCGATGTCGCTCAGCACGTCGAGCACGTTCTGCTGCCCGATTTCCCGCCGGAACGGGTAGTTGGGTGACGTATCCTCGCCGATATCGGCGAGCCTGAGTCCGGGAAATGCCCGTTCCGGATTCGCCGCGGGGGCAATCATCTGCTCGGTGACCACCTCGCGCATGACCGTCACCGCCGGGCCGGATTTCGTCGAGAACCCGCCGGCCACGTGCGGGTCGTCGTCGGGGTTGTAAACGCGCCGCTTGAACAGGTGCTCGGCGCTCACCCCGCCGATGACCAGGCCATCATACGCCCCCGGCACGTGCTCGGCGCTGCGCAGGAAGTACGTCCCGTCTTCGCGCATCTGCCCCGTGACCGGGTCGCTGCGGTACACCTGCGCCAACGCGTCCTTGCGGAGCATCACCGGCTGGCGCAGCGCGCGCGGCAGGCTCATCATGAACGCCCCCACGCCATTGAGCCGCCGCGTGTACGCCATCTGGTCGACGGCGGTCAGCGTGTGGATGTACACCAGCCGCCCGGTGGGCTCGTAGAAGGCGACCTGGTAGCGCGCGCTCACAGCAGTGCCCTCGCTTCGCTCAGCCGCATCCGCAGGTTCTGCCGGTTGTCCCCGCCGTTGAAGTTGACGGTCAGGACCGTGCTGTTGTGGGTGGTGACGCTGCTCGTGCTGCCGCCGGTGGGCACCGTGCGCGCCGGCGACATCTGGTTGAGCATGTCGACCGACTTGCGGTGCGGGATGATGGTGCCGGGCACGTTGGGCCGGAAGAACTCCCAGCCCTGCTCGCCCACGACCCACAGCTCGTCCGCCTTCGGCTTGCCGCCTTTCGCGCCTTTCTGAGCACGGACCGGCTTGCCCGTTTGCGGGTCAATCGTCCAGTCGCCCTGGTTCGGATCGCCACCGCCCAGGCCGAGCAGTTCCAGGACCTTGAGCCCGATGTCGCCCAGCTTGGTCAGAATCTGCGTGATGACGTTGTCGAACGGATTGAGCAAGCTGTCGATCAAGGTCGTGGGTAAATCCGTGAGCGCGTTAGCGACTTCGCCCGGCAGGTTCAGCAGCTTCGACTTGAGCGAGTCCTCGCCGTCGCCGGCCAGGTTGTCCCAGATCGCCGTCACCTTGTTGATGAACGGCTGGACGAACACGTTCTGGAGCGTGTCGCCCAGGTCGGTCAGCCAGCCGGTCAGCGTCAGCGGCACCGACGACACGCGCTGCGCCAGGCTGCCCGGCGTGGCTTTGTCCAGCAGGTAGCGGTAGACCTCGTCGACCTTGTCCTTGAACGGCTGGTACAACTCGGACTTGACCGTGTCTTTGAGCCCGGTCAGCCAGGTCACAATGCCGGTCGGGATCTGCTCGACGGTGGCTTTCAGGTTGACGGCTGCCCCGGCGCGGCCACCGCCGCCGATGAGGCTGTCGAAGACGCTGCTCACGGCGCTGGTGAACGGGTCCACCAGGTTCGTCTGGAGCACGCCGGGGATGCCGGTGATGTATCCCGGCAGCGTGGACGTGAAGAACGTGCTCACGTCATTCCCGAAGGTCTCAATCGTCTTCCACAGCGATCCCTCGCCGGTGCCGAAGATGTCGCTGACAGCGCCCTTGATTGTCTGGAACGGGTCGGATTGCCCGATGCGGTCGAGCTGCGTCTTGAGGCTGCCCCAGTTCTCTTTGGCTTTCGCCAGGTCATCGCCGGCGATGTCGTCGAAGCCGTCCGCAAACGCCGTGGAGATCTCGCCCCACATCTGGTCGACTTCCTCGGACGACACGCCCAGCCAGTCGCC
>JAHDLB010000013.1 GCA_018432315.1 Anaerolineae bacterium | reverse complement strand
TTTTCGTCGTCTCGCGCGCGACTATGAGCGTTTGCCCGACACCTTGAAAGGCTTGCATTTCTTGGCCTTTGCTATTTTGATGGCAAATCAGTTCGTTCGGTTGATGGCTCATGTGCTCTAAAGTGCATAACAGCCTCTAGCCTCATCCAACTATAAACACCGGGCCAGCCTAACGGCTAGTGCAAAACATCATCGTGAAAATTGGCAATAGGCACACCGGCATCCGGCCCGTGCGAAACCCGTCGCGCGCCCGGTATTCAAACAAGAAGGCCCGCCTGCGCAGCCTTTGCGCAGCGAGCCACCCCCGGTTAGTCGCCTTGCCAACTCGCCCGGCGTCAGTCCTCGGGCGAGTCTGTTTCGATATACGACGGCGCGTCGGCCTCTTGCGGCAGCCCGAACCCGTTGCCGCCCGACGATCCGAACCCGATGTGACGGCGCGGCAGCAGGTCGTCGCCGGTGTTGATCTGGTTCGTCAGGCTGCCGATCGACTGGAGCAGCGTCGCCAGATCGACCTCGCGCAGGTGCTGGTGCGCGGCCAGCATCCGGGCGTGGAGCGCCACCTCGCGCACGAACGCGCCCGTCTGGCCGACGAGCTGCGGCACGACCGCCGCGTGGTCGTCCTGCCACTGCGGGCCCATGTAATGCTCCAGCATCTGGCGCGCCAGGTCGTCATCCTGGATCGGCGGGATCACCAGGATCCGGTCCATGCGCCCCGGACGCTTTGCGATCCGCTCGTCGATCACTTCGGGGTAGTTGGTCGTGGCGAGCAGCAGCGCGCCGCGCGGGTTGTTGGGCGACTCCAGCCCGTCGAGCACGTTCAGGATGCGGGCCTTGTCGTCCTTGCGCAGGTAGACGTCGATCTCCTCGACGATCAGCAGCACGGGATAGCCCGCGTTCGCCACGACGTTGAGCGCGTGGTGAATCTTGTGGAACGAGGCCCCGTCGTCGTCCGCGCCGGACACGTACACCACCACGCGTTTCTTGCGCAGCGCCAGTTTCGCCATCGCCGCGCAGAGCATCGTCTTGCCGGTGCCCGGCGGGCCGACCAGCAGCAGCTTGCGAAACGGCGCGAGGTTCAGCTCCTGGTAGATCAGCACCCCGTCCTTGAAGAACGCCTCCATGTCCGAGTGCAGGTCTTCTTTGAGATCGGCGGGCAGGATCACCTCGTCCCAGTCCACCGTGGGCTTGAAATAGGCGTTCGTGCCGCCGATGATGTACACGTCCTGGCGGCGGCTGGGGCGGCGGACCACCTCGTTGCACAGCGCCTCGAAATTCACCCAGGCGTCGAGATGCGCGGGCGGCACCAGCGCGATCGACACGATGTTGGGATCGTCGTCGCGGTAGTAGGAGCTGACGTACAGCACCTCGAAGGCGCCGTCCGGATGGTCGAACGAGAAAGCGAACGCGCCAACCGTCTCGCCCAGCACGGGGGTTCGCCCCGGCATGACGTACTCGCTGATCGAGATCACCTCGTCGCAGTCCACCTGCTGCACGCCGGTGTAATAGGCTTTGCCTTTCAGGCGGCGCCGGGGCTTGATGCGATCCTGAGCCAACTGGTTACCGCAGCTTTCGGCAGCCCACAACAACTGGTAGGGGGTCTCGCCTTGCCGACGGTCCCATTCCTGCCTGGCCCACACAGCCAGCCGCTCGTAGCGCATCATCCATTTTTCTGAACTCATCGGTTCCCTTATGCTGCTCTTTGAGGTTAGTGCCTGTCGCAGTAACGTTGAACGCCGCACGTTCCGGTTTCCCTATTGGTGATGACATCTCGATTGTAACATGCAACCCGCCGAATCTCACAGCCCATATCCGCGTGTCCAGGGGCGGCGATCCGCCGGAGACCGCCCCGCGCCTGCGCGTGTGTGATCCGTTGGGGGAGTAGCCGCGTCACGCCAGGGCCGCGCGCACGTCTTCCTCGGTGATCGGCCCCTGGCGCACGATCACCGGCTCACCGTCCTCGAAGGCCACCACCGTCGACGGCACGCCGCCCACGCAGGTGCCATCGTCCAGGTACAGCATCACCGCGTCGGACAGGTAGCGGATCGCGGACTGAATCGTGCAGGCCGGCGGCTGATCGGACCGGTTGGCGCTGGTCACGGCCAGGACGCCCCCCGCCGCCGCGATGATGGCGCGGGTCGCGGCGTGGTCCGGCACGCGCACGCCGACCGTCGTCAGCGTCGTGAGATTCTCCGGCAGATCGGCGCGTTTGGGCAGCACGAGCGTCAGCGGCCCCGGCCAAAAGGCTTCGGCCAGCCGCCGGGCCGGCTCCGGAAAGTCGTCCACGACCTGGCGCGCGTCGCCGATGCTCGCCAGCAGGACCGGGATAGCCTTCTCCGGCGTGCGCCGCTTGGCGGCGAAGACCCGGTCGATGGCCGGCGCTTTCAGCAAACACCCGACGCCGTACACGGTATCCGTCGGCAGCACAACCAGCCCCCCCGACTGGAGCGCCTCGACGGCCATCGTCAGCGCTTCGGGATAATCAATCGTAATCACTCGCGACATGCAACACCCTCGTCGAAATCCATACGACACGATCGTGACCGGCGTAATCGGCCAGGACGCGCACCTCCGCGCCCTCAAACGCGGCCCCGGCCAGCTCGGCCACGCGTTTCCCCTGCCCGGATTGTATCTCCAACAGGGCCAGCCCGCCCGGCGCCAGCACGCGCGGCGCCTGGGCCAGCAGCCGCCGGATCAGGTCCAGGCCGTCCGGGCCGCCATCCAGCGCGGCGCGCGGCTCGAACCGCGCCACCGCCAGATCGTCCAGGTCCGCGCTGGGAATGTACGGCAGATTGGCCGCGATCAGGTCCACCTGGGAAGCGTTGGCGAGCAGAGGTGACAGCAGATCCCCCCGGAACCACGTGATACGCGCCGCGACACCGGCGCGGGCGGCGTTGTGGCGCGCCACGGCGAGCGCGTCCTCGGACGCGTCGATCGCCCACACCGCCGCGTCGGGTAAATGCGCCGCCAGCGTGACGGCAATCGCGCCGCTGCCGGTGCCCACGTCGGCGATGCGCAGCCCGGCCCGCCCGCGCGCCCATTCGAGCGCCGCCTCGATCAGGTGCTCCGTCTCCGGGCGCGGGATCAAGACCGCCGGCGACACGACAAACTCGCGATCGAAGAAGGCCCGCCGGCCCGTCAGATAGGCGACCGGCACGCCCCGCCCTCGCCCGGCGATCATCTGCCGGAAGCGCACGGCCTGTTCGGGCGTGAGAGGACGTTCAGGGTGCGCGTGCAGCGCCGCCCGGTCCACGCCCAGCAGGTGCGCCAGCAGCACGGGCGCGTCGAGCGGTTCCACCCCGGGGACGTCCGCCAGCGCCGCGCGCGCCCAGGCGAGCGCCCGGTCGACGCGATCGCACACAGCTACATCCCGACAGCCTGCAAGCGGTTCGCTTCTTCGCGCGTTGCCAGCTCGTCGATGAACTCGTCCAGCTTGCCATCCAGGATCGCGGGCAGGTTGTGGCTGCTCATGCCAATGCGGTGATCGGTGACGCGGTTCTGGGGAAAATTGTACGTGCGGATTTTCTCGCTGCGGTCGCCGGACCCCACCTGGCTGCGCCGGTCGGCGTCCTGTTCTTCGCGCAGGCGTTCCTGCTCCATGTCGTACAACTTGGCGCGCAGGATGTTCATGGCCCGCAGCTTGTTCTGGAGCTGGCTGCGCTCGTCCTGGCAGGCCACGACGATCCCGGTGGGCAGGTGCGTGATGCGGATCGCCGTCTCGTTCTTCTGCACGTTCTGGCCGCCCGCGCCCGCCGACCGGTACGTGTCGATCTGGAGATCGCCGGAATCGATCTCGACCTCGACATCGTCCATTTCGGCCAGCACGGCCACCGTCGCCGTCGAGGTGTGAATGCGCCCCTGGCTCTCCGTCACGGGGACGCGCTGCACGCGGTGCACGCCGCTCTCGTACTTCAGGCGCGAGAACGCCCCGCTGCCGCGCACCTCGAACACGATCTCTTTGTAGCCGCCCACGCCGGTCTCGTGCGCGCTGAGCACTTCGACCTTCCAGCGGTGATCTTCAGCGTAGCGCGAATACATGCGAAACAGGTCCCCGGCGAAAATCCCGGCCTCGTCGCCACCGGCCCCGGCGCGAATCTCCACGATCACGTTCTTGCTGTCGCGCGGGTCCTTGGGCAGCAGCATCCGGCGCAGGCGGTCTTCCATATCGGGGAGCGCCGCTTCGACGCGGCTGATCTCCTCGCGCGCCAGCCCGGCCATGTCGGGATCGTCGAGCAGCGCCTCGGCCTGTTCCAGCTCGTCGAGCGCCTGCCGGTACCGGCGCGTCAGGTCGACCAGCGGCTGAAGCTCAGCGCGCTCTTGCGCGTACTCGGCTACTTTTTCGTAATCGTTGATGTTGGCCGGGTCGGCGATCATTCGCTCGAGCTCGTCGAAGTGCGCCTCGATGCCGGCCAGCTTATCCAGCAGTGCCCTGTCTACCATTCGTGGACCTCACACAAAAGCCCCGGTCGGGGCTTGTTCGTTCGTCGTCAGGCGAGATTATACCACAATCGCCGGGCGGTCGTGCAGGGTCGAATCGACAGGGCGCCCCCGTGCGGACGCCCTGTGCAGCGAGTTTCGTTCAGATAGGCACATACGCGCCGGATCACGCCCCGGCTGGCTGTGGCTCCCACTCGCGTCCGGCGGCGGGCGCCCCGTTGCGAATCCCGGCCATCAGCAGGCCGAGTTCCTCGCGCGTGGCCGCCCCGGCAGGCAGCGTATCGATGATCTCGCCCTTGTACAGCACGGCGATGCGATCCGACAGCGCCATGATCTCGTCCAGCTCCGCCGAGACGAGCAGCACCGCCGCCCCGGCGTCGCGCTGGGCGATGATCTGGTTGTGGATGAACTCGATCGACCCCACGTCGATCCCGCGCGTGGGCTGGGCGGCGATCAGCAGGCGCGGCTTGCGCCCGAACTCGCGCGCGACGATCAGTTTCTGCTGGTTGCCGCCGGACAGGCTGGACCCGCTGGTTTCGATGGACGGCGTGCGAATGTCGAATTCGTCGACGAGCTGCGTGGCGTGGCGATCGATCGCGATCTGGTCGCGCAGCAGCCCGCCTTCGGGATCGCCCGGCTCGCCGTCGCGGCCCAGCAACCGCCAGGCCGCGCGCCGGGCGCCCTGGCTGATGGACTGGAACATGCCCTGCACGGCTTCCACGCCCAACACCCGGCTGGTGATCAGGTGGGCTACCACGCCGGCGACCAGCTCGTAGACCAGCAGCAGCGTCACGGCGATCAGGAAGGGGTATCGCAGGGCGGCCTGCTGGTCGCGCGTGAGGCCGCGCCCCGCTTCGTACAGGCGCATCTCCGGCGGGACGTCGTACAAATCGAGGATGGCGGTCCACATGCCGCCCTCGTGCCACACCCACAGCGCCGCTGCCGTCAGCGCAGCGACGATCGCGCCGAAGATCACGCCGTAGCGCAGCAGCGCCCCCGGCAGCTCGGACACGTCCGGCTCTTTGGCGAAGGGGCGCTCGTAAAAGTCGTTGAGCACCAGGTTATCGGCCACCGAAAACGACTTGACCAGCCCGTGCCGCAGCCGGTCTTCGGGGATGTGGCTGGTGCCCTGGTCTTTGATGCCGCGCGGCGTGATACGCTCGAACCGGATTTCGCGCAGGCCCAACAGGCGGTCGAACCACGCGCGCGGCGGATCGGCGCGCCGGGCCGCCCACAACGACGCCAGCAGCGGGATGCCCGCCGGCAGGTGCAGCGCCAGGAAGATCGGATAGCGCCGCAACAGCGACCACGCCCCGGCGCGCGCGTCGTCGGCACGCACGACTTGCAGCCCGAACAGCGACATGCCCAGCGTGGCGCCCAGCGTCTGCCAGCTTCCGAAGAAATACAGCGCGTCGATGATGACGAACACCAGCAGCCCCGCCGCGATCTCGGTGGCCTGAGAGGCGGTCGCGAAGGTCTTGTCACCGAAGTACCAGACCAGGCTGCCGAAGAAATACGTCAGCACCAGCACCACCACGATATCGACCAGGAAGGCGCCGATGCGCGCTCCGATGCCCGCTTCGGGCTGGACGTCCGGCTGCATCTCGCGCCCCAGCAGTTTAACCGACCCGCCGGACGGCTCGCGCAGGCCGGTCAGCACCTCGACCAGCTCCGTCTGGCCGTTGCCCTGCACCCCGGCGATGCCCAGCACCTCCCCGGCGCGCACCTGGAAGCTGACATCCGACAGCGCCCGCGCGCCGCGATCGTTGTACGCGCTCAAGTCGCGCACTTCGAGCACCGGCTCGGCGGGCTGCGCGTCCCCCTTCTCGACCTGGAGGATCACCTCGCGGCCCACCATCATCGCCGCCAGCGAGGTCTCGGTCGCCTCGGCGGGCGTGGTCGTGCCCACCACGCGCCCGCCGCGCATCACGACGATGTGGGACGCCACTTCGAACACCTCTTTGAGCTTGTGCGTGATGAAGATGATCGACACGCCCTGCGCCGCCAGCTCGCGCATGATCTTGAACAACTCCTGGCCTTCCTGGGGCGTCAGAACGGCGGTCGGCTCGTCGAGGATCAGCACGTCGGCATGGCGGTAGAGCGCCTTGATGATCTCGACGCGCTGCTGCGTGCCGACCGGCAGCTTTTCGATCACCACCTCCGGGTCGACTTCGAGACCGTACTGCTGCGACAGCTCGCGCACGCGCTGCGCGGCCAGCGATTCGTTGCGAATCTGCGTGATCGTGTGCAGGAAGCCCAACAGCGCATCCAGCCCGCCATCGAGCGGCGACACCGAGCCTTCATACGTGACGTCGACCTGCTCGCGGCGGCGCAGCGTGTGCAGGACGATGGCCGCCAGTCCGAGCGCCGTCAGCGCCACCAGCCCGGCGCGGGCCAGCGTCTCGACGTAAGTGATGTCCACCGCCGCAGCGGCGACGTACACCGCCGCGATGCCCAGCAGCGCGAGCGCATTGTTGCGATCCAGCGCGCCCGGCTGCGGATCGACTCCGCGCCACGAGTGAATCGCGTGCCAGCCCAACAGGATCAGCAGCAGGGCCACGCTCAGCGAGCGAGCCACCGGCGGCACATCGTCGATCGCGTTGAGCAGCGTGCCGGACACGCCATCGTCGCGATACTCTTCGAGGGTCGCCTTGGCGCTGGTGAGCACGCCGTCGATGCTGGAAGAGGCGCGCCCTTCCTTCGCCCAGTCGAACGGGACCCGCGTATGCTCGACGTACGTCACCTTGACCTCGTAGCCGTCCATCTCCTGCGGCCTGCGCTCGCGGACGATCTCGACTTCCTGGCGCAGCGCGACGGCGGTCAGGCCGACGCGAGCGACCATCTCGACCTGGGCCGCGATCCACAGCGCGACGAACGCCAGCCCCGCCCGCCAGGCGATCCCCCAGACCAGCCGCGCCGCCGGGGGAAACGCCACCAACAGCGCCAGCCCGATCCCGACGACCACGCCGCCGATCGCGGTCCGTGTCTCGCCGAGCGCCACGCCCAGAATCACGCTCAAGGCCAGCACGACCAGGCTCGGCAGCCACTTGAGGATGAAGCCCAGCGCGCCGCCCCGGGTCCCCTGGTAGGCGACGTCCGCCTCTTCGCCCAACACGACGTTCTCGGCCACGGTCATCACGTCGACCAGTTGGAAGTGCTGGTGGACCATGCCGATCCCGTTGCGGATGGCCTCGCGCGGGCTGGCGAAGCGCACCTCGCGCCCCTTGAGGCGGATCGTGCCCTCGTCCGGGTGGTACAGGCCGTAGATGATGTTCATCAGCGTGCTTTTGCCCGCGCCGTTCTCGCCCAGCAGCGCCAGGATCTCGCCCCGCCGCAGCTTGAGGCTGACGTCGTCGTTGGCCAGCACGCCGGGGAACTGCTTGGTCACGCCCTCGACTTCGAGGATGATGTCGCTCTGCTCGTGTTCTGCCATAATCCGTCCCGGTTCACTCTCTGATCAATGTCGCCAGGGCAAACAGCACCAGCAGCACCGCCCACGGCAGCGCCACGTCCAGCCCCAACAGGCGGGCAACCGCCCCCGCCACCAACAGCGCCCCACCGGCGATCAAGACGTTCGTCGCGGTGGCGCGGTGGGCTTCCGCTTCGAGCCAGCGCCGCGCGGTGAATCCGGCCCAGGCACCGAACAGCAGCATCAAGAGGATCTGCAGGGCAGCCGGCAGCTCCGGCCCGATCACCGCGTCGAGGATCAGCGCGCCGCCCACCACGATCGCGATGATCGCCGGGCCGAACACGTCCCGCTGGCGGCGGCGGCTGGTCACCAGAAAACTGAGCTGGGCCAGGCCCAAGCGCGCCTTATTCCCCGCGCCGGATGGCTGAGGTTTTCGCGACGTCGGTTTCGCCATGCTCACCCCTCCGTCTCGTAGACGCGGCCAGCGTGCGCGGGCGGCTGTGCCCGCCCCACGAACCCGGCCAGCACCACGATCGTCAGAATGTACGGCAGCATCCCCACGAGCTGGTGGGGGAAGTCGATGCCGAACTGCTGAAGCTGGCCCTGCAGCGCCGTGGCGAAGCCGAACAACAGCGCGCCGCGCAGCGCGCCCCAGGGCCGCCAGTTGCCGAAGATCATCACCGCCAGCGCGATGAAGCCGCGCCCGGTGGTCATGCCCTGCTCGAACAGGCCCACCGCCGCCAGCGTCAGAAAGGCGCCGCCCAGCCCGGCCAGCATCCCGCCCAGGAACAGGTTGGTATATTGCAGGCGGTAGACGTTGATCCCCAGCGTATCCGCCGCGCGCGGGTTCTCGCCGATGGAGCGCGTGCGCAGGCCCCAGGTGGTATGGAACAAGGCCCAGCCCAGCACGAACACGATCACCAGCGTCAGGTAGGTGATCAGGTCTTTGTCGAAGAGGATGCGGCCTATGTCATACGGCAGGTAAAACGTCAGGTTGTCCGCCAGCTTGAGCTCCAGCGACGAGTCGCGGCCAAACGGGTTGCCGATCAGGTTGGGCAGCTTGCCCAGGGTCGGCGTGTTGAGCCGATAGAAATACCCGGTGAGGCCCAGCGCCAGGATGTTGATCACCGTGCCGCTCACGATCTGGTCGACTTTGTACTGGATCGACAGCAGGCCGTGCAGCAGCCCCAACAGCCCCCCGGTGAGCAGCGCCACCGCCAGCGCCAGCGTCAGCCGGACGGGGGCGGTTTGCAGCGCGGGCGACACCTGCGGCTCGCTGAGGAACACGTTGGTCATGAAGCCGGTAAACGCGGCCAGCAGCATCATGCCCTCGATGCCGATGTTGACAATCCCCGATCGCTCGCAGAGGATGCCGCTCAACGCGCCCAGGGTGATCGGGACCGAATACCGGATGGTGAAATTGATCGTCGCAATGACCGCAAGGCCCAGTTCAGTTTCACTCATAGCGGGTTCCCAATTATTTGTTTTGGCTGATCTTCAGCCGGGAGCCAGGACCAGCCACCCGGATACGATAGATGCGGCGAATGATCTGATCGGCAGCGACGAACATCAGAATGAGCGCCTGGATCACCTGGATCAGCTCTTTGGCGACGTTGGCGTTGAGCGCCATGCGAGTCGTCCCGGCTTCCATGGCGCCGAACAGCAGCGCCGAAAAGTTGATGCCGATCGGGTTGTTGCCGGCCAGGAAGGCCACCGTGATGCCGTCGAAGCCCAGGCCCAGGCTCTGGTTGCCTTCGTAGCCGTGATTCACGCCCAGCGTCTGGATGCCGCCGGCCAGCCCGGCCAGGCATCCCGCGATGAGCATGGTGAGAATCGTCACGCGTTTGACGTTGACCCCCGCATACTGCGCGGCGCTGGGGCTGTAGCCGGCCATGCGCAGCGAAAAGCCGAAGGTCGTCCGGTAGAGCAGGAACGTGATCACGATGGTGGCAATGATGGCGATGAAGATCCCCGCGTGAAGCTCGAAGTTGGGCGGAACGGTGTACACCACCGGAAGCCGGGCGCTCTCCAGAATTTCGGGCGTGCGGGCGATGGCGTCCGTCGCCGATTCCGGGCTGGACAGCGGGCCGGGCCGGCTCCCGTCGCTGCCGGTCGAGATCAGCCAGCCCGCGAACTGGGCCGCGATGTAGTTGAGCATGATGGTCGTGATCACTTCGTGCGCGTCGGCGTAGGCTTTCAACGCGCCCGCGATGGCCGCCCACAGCCCCCCGGCCAGCGCCGCCGCCACGATCGCCAGCGTCACGTGCAGCAGCGGCGGCAGCCCTTCCACCGCGAAGCCGAGCCAGGCCGCCGTCACCGAGCCGATGATCAACTGGCCCTGCACGCCGATGTTGAACAGCCCGCTCTTGAACGCAAACGCCACCGCCAACCCCGATAGGATCAGCGGGGTCATGTTCCGAAAGGTGACCAGCAGCCCGCGCGGCTCCAGAAACGCGCCTTCGAACAAGCCTTCGAAGGCTGTGATCGGGTCGCGCCCATTGAGCAGGATCAGGATCGAGCCCAGGATGATCGCCGTGACCACCGACAGGAGCGGGATCAGCAGGCCCTGCAAGGCCGACCATATCTGCGCGCGCAGGGGAGCGGATCGCCGCGGAGGCGCGTCGGGCGCCGGACGAGATTGTGCAGTCGTAGCCATGAACAATGGTCCTTTTTGCCGCTGAATTGCGTTGATTATAGCCGCGCTTTACAAAAAACATAAGGCGCGGTGGGCATTGTCTGGTATGTCATTTGTCACCAACGGGACACCACCGAATCACTCGCCCGCCCTCGTTTCTGCGGTATAATCGGCGCAGCAACGCTCGGACAAGCCAAGAATGCAGCAACTAATCCCCGTGCCCGAACGTAAACGATCATATTTCGCAACGACGGCGCACAGCCGGCAGGATTTTGTGTTGACGCGTAAGGAGACATCATGCGTATCTTAGTCTTGGGCGGAGATGGCTATTTGGGCTGGTCCACCGCCATGTATTTCAGCAAGCGCGGCCACGCGGTCGCCGTGGTCGACAACTTCACCCGCCGCCTCATGCACGCCGAGCGCGGCACCGAGAGCCTCACGCCCATCCAATCGCTGCACACCCGGATCGACGCCTGGAAAGAGGTCACCGGCTGCGTGATCGAATCGTTCATCGGTGACATTCAGGACTGGCATTTCATCAGCCGCGTGATCCGCGATTTCCAGCCGGATACGATCATCCACTACGGCGAGATCCCCAGCGCGCCGTATTCGATGATCGACGTGCATCACGCCGTCCGCGTGCACGAGAACAACGTCAACGGCACGCTCAACGTCCTGTGGGCGATGCACGAGTTCGCGCCGGAATCGCACCTGGTCAAGCTGGGCACGATGGGCGAGTACGGCACGCCGAACATCGACATCCCCGAGGGGTACTTCGAGGTCGAATACCGGGGCCGCAAGGATACGCTGCCGTTCCCCAAGCAGCCCGGCTCGTTCTATCACCTGACCAAAGTGCACGACAGCAACAACATCATGTTCGCCTGCAAGATCTGGGGGCTGCGCGCCACCGATCTGAACCAGGGCGTGGTGTACGGCATCGAAACCGAAGAAGCCAACCTGGACGACCGGCTGCTGACCCGGTTCGACTACGATGAATCGTTCGGCACCGCGCTCAACCGCTTCTGCGTGCAGGCGGTGGCCGGCATTCCGCTGACGCTGTTCGGCAAGGGCCACCAGACGCGCGGCTACCTGAACATCCTCGACACGCTGCAATGCGTCGATCTGGCGACGCTCAACCCGCCTGATCCCGGCAAGATGCGCGTCTTCAACCAATGGGTCGAGCGTTTCTCCGTGCTCGACCTGGCGCACCATGTCAAGCAGGCCGCCAAACAGGTGGGCATCGACGTGACCATCGCGCACTATCGCAACCCGCGCGTCGAGGCCGAGGAGCACTATTACAACCCGGACCACAACGAGCTGTACCAGCTCGGCCTCAAGCCGCACCTGCTCGACGATTCGCTGGTCGAGAGCGTGATCCGCCGCGTGGTGCAGTACCAGGACCGGATCATCAAGCATTCGATCGTGCCGCGCATCTACTGGCAGCGCGGCGCGACCGAGGAATACGTCGAGATCGTCGAGGAAGAGAAGAACGCCGACGCGTAATCGCCGCCGGACGCGATCCGTTCACCGGGCCAGCCGCACACCGTCGCCTGGCCCGGTGTCGTTGCCGTGTAATGTTGCAGGGGGTGGAGACGGTACTATCGATAGCGAAACGTGTATTGCGAGGGAGAGTCTTGTATGAATAGCTCACGGACAACCCGCCGCCGGCTGATCCCGCTGGCGCTGCTGCTGGCGCTGGCGCTGCTGCTGGCCGCCTGTGGCGAGGATGACTCCTCGGAGGCGCCGGAACCCGGTGAAACGCCCGCCCCTACCGCCACCCTTCCCCCTGAGCCGGCAGATATCGAACTGACCGAACCGGCTGACGCGCTCCCCCTGCTCGACGACGAGGCGCTGGCCGAAGAAGCGGCCAGCCGTGCCCGAGCCGATCTGGCCGACCGGCTCGGCATCAGCCTGTCCGAGATTCTGGCGGTGGACCGCGAGACGTCCCTGCTGCTGGACGAGCCGCTGCTCTGCCCGGACGTCGAGCCGGAAGACGCCGATTTCGAGTTCGTCTACGTCCAACACCAGCAGGTCATCTATCCCTACCAGTATTACGTCTCGACCGGCGATGACGGGCTCATCGTCAAGGCGTGCGAGGATACGCTGGTCGACGAGGACGTGCTGACCATTCCCACGCCCAACGCCCGCTCGGAAGTGGTCGCGCTGGTCAAGGCGGACCTGCAGTTGCGCGGCGTCGATCCGGAGGCGGGACAGTTTGCCGTCCAGCCGATGGCGTGGCACGACGAGGCGCTCGACTGCCCCGTCCCGGAAGATTCGCCGACTCCCGCGCCGGAGCTGGTCGACGGATTCCTGGTGACGTACACGCTCGACGGGGTGACGTACGAATACCACACCGACGACACCGGCGAGCGGATCGCCTACTGCGAGCCGCCGATGGGTCACGCGGCCAACGCGGCCTTCATCTATTCGCTGCGCCGGGATGAAACGCGCGAGGTCGAAGTCCCGGACGAAACGGTCACCTACAACGGGCTGGACGCGACGGGCGAGGTCGTGCTGCTGACCGAAAAGCAGGTCCCGCTCGGCCTGTTCGACTTCGACACGCCCGAAGAAGCCCGCCAGGCCGCCAGCCTGGTCGACGATGAGCGCGCCGCGCACATTTACGTGTCCGGTTACGTGCTGATCGTGCAGGAAGAGAACAGCCCCCAGGTGAGCAGCATCCTGCTGCAATACGCCGAGCGCGTTCGCAGCCCGATCCTGGAGCGCCAGCAGGCGGAAGATGAGGCCGCCGCAGCGGAAGCCGCCGCCGAGGCAGACGAGTAGACCGAGGACGGCGACCAGCCGCCCTCCTGGCAGTCGGCCAGACAACCGCGCGCCCGCCCGATCGCTGTGACCGGGCGGGCGCGTGTGCCTGGAGAAAGCCCCACTATCGGGGCCGAAACCCCGCTAGTCCTCCGGGATGTAGAAGCAGCCGTCACCTTCCGGCGGCGGGTTGTACTTGGTGTCGTAGGCCGGCAGGTCGATCCGGTCGATGTAGATCCGGGTACCGCCTCCCGGTCCGGCGGTCTCTTTCCAGAGAACCCGGACCACGTTGACCACGTTCGGATCGTAGCCCGTGCCGGTGATCAGCGTTTGGGCCGGGTCGAGGGCGATTAGGGTCTCGTTGTACATCGAGTAGTCGGGGCGGAACAGGTCGCCATTGACGTAGATATCCGCATAGCCACCCGACGGCCCCTTCGCCACCAGCAGGCCGAAGCCCTCCGCCGCGAAGTCGAACTCGGCGTAGACTTCCTCACCGGGCGAGCCATTCGACTCGACCAGGTACCCGCCGGACGCACCGGCCACGCTGGGGTTGTTCCAGGCGCCCACACGGACCCATTCACCGTGCGTATCCTCGAAGCAGCCCAGGCGCGGCGCCGTGATGTCGCCACCGGGGTCGCCGCCGCCGATATCGGGCGGCGTGGGCGGCGAGATCTCCTCGCCGGGCCGCGGCACCGGCGCGCCGTTGACGCTGAACACGTCGAAGTTCATGCGCGGCTTACCGCCCTTCGTGCGGCTGCCCTCGAAGCGCAGCTCGAGCACGTGGTTCGCGCGCGGCAGATTGGTGATGTCGTAGGCGAAGAACGGCTCATCGGGCGCGTTCCGGTTGCTCTTGTCGAACTTGTACAGGTCGACTTCCTCGCGGAACTGACCATCCAGGTAGACGCTCACCCGGCCCCAGTTACGCCCCTGCGTCATGTACGTCGTGACGCGCTGGCCGTTGAACAGGAAGAACACGCTGGCGTACTTGGTTTTCGTCTCGATGTACGCGCCGTCCGAATGCGCTGCGGACTCGACCGTCTCCCAGTGATTGGCATCGTTGACGATCACCAGCGGGTGATCTTCCTGGTACGAGCCGAACACCTGCTGCTTGTCCCCTGCCGTGTGGTAGCCGAAGACAGCCGGCGCAGCGTAGTCGACCTGGATCGCGTCCAGGTCGAACCGGCCTCCGTTCACCACCAGTTCGAGCGTATGCGTATCCTCGGGCTCGCCGGGCAGCAGGATGGTATGCGGCACCCGGTGCTGCACCCGGTTCGATTTGTTGTTGATCGGGTAGGCGACGCCGTCGATGTAGGCGGTGGCAAAGCGTCCCATCCGGGATGTCTCGCGATAGATCGTGATCGAGTTGCCGATGAAGAGCGCGGCCAGCCGGTCGCCGCGCCGTGTGGTCCGGTGGTTGGAGCCGCCCGACGCGTTCACCGAGTCCACTTCCTTCCAGTTGCCGCTGTAGGCCGGCATGCTCACCGGATCGCCGTTGGCGTCCAGCCCGCTCAGCGCCTCGCTGTCGTTTTCATAGTAGCCGAAGTAGTCGTCGAGATCCGGCGACAGCGTGAGCAGGCCCTCGCACGTCACCCGGTCGATAGCGATCTTCTTGGTCTTGTGAGCCGGGCGCAGCTCGACGATGTGCGCCTGGGTTGGCTGGGCGATCGGGCCGATCGAGAACGGCACCTGGGCCTGAGCGCGAGTCCCCTCGCCGGGCATGATGCCCCAGTACACGCCATCGATATACACTTCCGCATCGCCGAGTGCTCTCGCCACGGGCCGGTAGATCGTCAGGTAGTTCACATTCTGGATCGGGATGTAGGCGCTGGAATTCTGCGATCCGCTCTGCAGGTAGTACCCGCCGCTGTGCTGGTCGTTGGCACGGCCCGGCATTTGCTTCCACGAGCCGGCGGCGTGCACGCGCTCCATGGAAGCCTGATCTTCCGCTTCCACGTCGCAACTGCCCGGCGGCACGCTCGTGGTGCCCAGAGGAACCCCCAGCCCCGTGATCAGCAGCTTCTTGAGCATGATCGGTTTCGACTGCTTGTTCCTCACCGCGATCCACGCGCCATCGTCCCTCATCCGGGCCAGGCCGCTCACCTCGTACTCTTCGTCAGGCGTCGGCCAGCCGCCCAGGTAGTTGGTTTCCGCCGTGGTGTGCAGCTCGTTGTCGATGTAGATATCGATGTTGCCGCGAATCTTCTTCGCCTCGCGCGTCATGATCAGCGTGTCATCCTCGCCGCCATAGGCGTAGATGGTGGCTTCCTTTTCGCGCGTGGTGATGTAGTCACCGTCCACCGTCCACAGGCCGGAGAACAGGACCGGGCTCTGCATCGGGTCGCGGTTCAACTCGGTTTTCAGGTCGGGCGTGTTGACGATGAGATCGGGGATCATCGTGCGCGCCATGTAGGCGTCGATGCCGACCTGGCCGCTGCGAATGATGATCTCGGCAACGTGAGTCTTATTGGCGAGGCCGCCCACCGCAAACGGCACGTCGTAAACCGGCTTGAGCGATTTGTTCTTGACCGAGCCGGCTAGATTGCCGTCGATGTAGATATCGACCACGCCGGCCTTGCCAAAGCGGTTGAAGAACACCGAGAACGCGTTGCCCCGGAAGGTCACGACCGCGCGGTCGCCGCGCCCGGCGCCATGCGCTTCGGAGACGGACTCGTCGCGCGTGTAAGGATTGTCAGGCGTCGGGTTGTCGATCGTCCAGTTGCTGCCCTGGTAGCTGATCGCGCCGCCCGCCAGCGCGCCGGGATCGTCCTGGTCGTAGTAGTTGTCTTCGAGGTAGGTGACGCCCTCGGCGTCGATATTGCGGACCTCGATATAGTCGATGTCGAACGGTTTGTGCTTGCCCCTCTTGTTGAGGATCTCGGGCTTGATCACGATGCGGTGACTGAAACCGCGATCCAGGCCGCCGATGACGTGCGGCTGTTGGTACACGCCGTAGCGGGCCGTGTTGGTCGAGTTGTCGAATGACGAATGGTACACGCCATCGACGTACACCTCGGCGCGCCCGTACTTCTTGAACAGGCGCCGGTAGATGACCACCGACGACGCATCGCGCACGTCGAACACCACCTGATCGTAGCCGCTGCCCACGACGTCGTAGGTGCCGGACGCCTCCACATCCTCGACCCGGTTCCACTGGCCGGAGAATTGCAGTGCCGGAAATTCGCCAACGGTGTGGTCGTTCTCGTATACGCCCGCCGCCAACACGGGGCGGTTGTAGATTGACACGCGGTCGAGCGAGATCGACTTCTTCATCCCGCGCTGATCGGCCACGCGCAGTTCCAGCACGTTTATCGCCAACTTGTCCAGGCCGGTGATGGTGAACGGCTGGTCGAAGCCGACTTTGCCTTTCTGGACGAACGTCCCGCGCAGCTCGCCGTTGACGTACACGTCCGCCGCGCCGAATTTCGCCGCCGAGGCGCCGTAGATTGTCACGGTGTCCGCGTCGTTGAAATACAGATAGACTTTGGCATCTTTGTGCTTGGAGAAGATGTAGTGCTCGCCCGACGGTCCCGGCGTCCTGGTGTAGTTGACCGGGCTGGCCCATGCCTGCTCGTAGAGGAATCGGGAGTGCGTCGGGACGCCGTTCGCGTCATATTCGTATTCTTCGTAACTGCCCGGCCCCACCACTGGCACATTGAACACGCTGAAGCCGCGAATATGATTCCACTTCGCGCGGTTCGGATTCTCGCGCACGACCCGGATCTGGAGCGCGTGCGGGCGGTTCGGGTCGAAGCCGTGCAGCACGACCGGCGCGTCTTTGGCGCCTGCATCCCGGTTGTCCACCGTGCGCCGCAGCTTGCCATCGACGTACAGCTCCATGACCCCGCGCGCGCTGGCCGTGTCGCGGTTGACGGCGACCGCCATCCCCTTGAAGTACAGCGTCATGAGGTCGCCGGTGCCGGCCCCGCGCATGAACCCGGATCGCACCTGCCAGTCGCCGAACATCTCCTGCGCGCCGTCGAACGGAATCTCCAGCGGATCGTCGCCGGTGACGGCGTACAGCTCCGGCGTGCCGTCCACGTTCTGCAGGCGCAGCGCGTCGAACGTGAAGCGCGGCGTGCCGGGGTTGATCCGGATCTCGATGGTATAGGTCAGGTCGGGTGACGACACCAGGCCGGAGATGGTGTAGGGCACCACCATCGGCACGGTGGCATCGTTGTACATGGTACCCCAGTATTTGCTCTCGAAGCCATCGTCGATGAATACGTCCGCCGAACCGCCGCCGGGGAAGACCTCGCGGTAGATCGACAGCGTGTCGGCTCGCTTGAAGCGGATGTAGAGCCGGTCGTTGGCGTTCAGGCTGGTGTGGACCGAGTCATCGGGCGTGCCGGGGCGCGTATCGTTCAGCGCGTAGGTGCCCTCGGTGGCCCACTGGCCGACATACTTGATCTTCGCGCCGGTGTCCTCGTAGAACCCTTCGTCCTCGGCAGCGATGTCTTCCGCGTCGAGCGCGTCGATCACGCTGAGGGTGTCCGCCCGCATGTCCGACACGATGAACGCGTCGAAGTCGACGGCGGGATCGCCGGCGAACAACTGGATGGTGTGGTCGCCATCGGGCAGGTTCGAGATCGTGTGCTGCATCTGCTGGGGCACCCCGGTGTACTTGATGGTCGAATGCAGCTCGCCGTCAACATACACGTCCATGTGGCTGGGGGATGCCGCGCTGCCCGCTTCGTTGTTGTACAGGATGCGCGCCTCGGTGCCGTAGATGCTGAAGCAGGCCTCGCTGCCGCCATAGCCCGCCACCATGGTCGTGCCGCCCGAATAGCCGGCATCGGTGGCGGGGGACCAGTCGTACAGGGGATTGCCGTTGAACGGATAGAAGGCGACGTTGGCGCTGCTCTCGCTCTCGTACGGCTCGGGACGGGCGAGGCTGGACGCCTGCACGGTCACGTTTTCCGGCGAAGGCGACGAGTAGGCTTCCTGGCCCCACCGGTTCATGATCGCGATTTCGACCGGGTTCACCGAGCCGGCGTTGCCGGGCAGCAGCAGGTTGTAACTCTCGCGATCCGCCGGGTTGTCTTCGACGAGCGTCCCCGCGATCCAGTCGCCGTTATTGACCTTCCCCCAGACGAACCCCACGTGATTGATGTTTTTAGGGCGATACTCGATCGTCTCTTTGAACGTCGAGGTGTTGAAGTCCCAGATGTAGTTCCACCAGGCCGTGTCAGAGCCGGGCCCCGGATCGCTCGGCACCGCGGCATTGTTGAGCACTTCGACGTCGTTCAGATGCAGCACCGGGCACACTTCGGGGCTGGGCGGCGCTTCGAACGTGTCCATCAGGGTATCGATCACGTCGTACACGCCGTTTTCGTTCAGATCCAACCAGCCGACCTGTCCGCGCGCCGTATCCGACAACCGGTGATCCTTGTAGGCGGAAATCATGTCGTTGCCGGCCCGCATCAGCGATGGGGTGGGAGCCCCGCCCATCTCGCAGTGGTCGTGGGGGACCCGAAGATAGCCGTAATACTCCTCGCTGCTGCAGTACGCTTCGTCCCCCGCGCCGAAGACGTGCCCGATCATCTTGGCGATCAGGATTTCCAGGTTAGCCGTGCCCAGGTCGCCGCCGCGCGAGCTGACGACGGCCCACGGCCCGCTGAGCGCTGCCGCCGCGGACTTCGCGTCGGAGAACCGGCCATCGTCATCGTTGCTGCTGTCGACCACGAACAGGACGAAAGCCCAGTCGGTCCCGTCCGGCGCTGCCGCGCTTGACTCGTCGCGGGCCTGGCGGGCCCACACGCTCAGATCAAACGTGTCCTTGATCTGCTTGGAGATGGTGCCCATCCAGCTATTGCTGGTGATCGGCCCCTGAATCGGCTCGACGCCCACTTTCACGTATTCGCGCTGCTCGGTCGTCCCTTCCAGCGGCGAATAGTAATTCACACGCCAGTCGAGATGCGCCGGCGGGCGAGGATTGCCCTCTTCATCGGGCGCCCGCGCCACGACGGTCCACCAGTCGAGCGCGCTGACGACCTCCGACTTCACCTTACTGATCTCGTCGGCGGTCCAGTTCTCGCCGGTGCCCCTGCTCTCCACGAACACGACCTCGACGGTCACCGATCCCACCAGGAACGAGCTGGTTTGGGGATCGAGCGTCGAGTCGGCAGCCAGCACCGTCTCGCGCGCGTCCAGGTCGATGTCGCGGATGGACGCCGGCGCAGAGCCACCCGGCTCGCCGACCGGCTCCGCGCCGATCATCTCGTTCCAAACGGCCACAGCATCACGGTCGTCGGGCGACAGCGCCGCCAGGTCGTCGCCGGCAACCGTCTCGCGGAACACGGCCCGCGCGCCCAGCGGCGCCAGATCGCTCAGGGTCAGGTCGTTCACCCCGGCGAACAGCGCGTCCCCCTGGCTCACGTACACGTATCCCCCCAGGTCCATCAGCGTCGATTTGAGGGCTTCGGCCCGGCCCGGCTCGCTGAGAATGAGCGCGTTGAGCGGCGCGAGTTCGGGCGTCGTGATGCTGGCGGGACCACTCGCCGCCGGCCCGGTTTCGGCAGACGACGCGGCGGCGGGCGCCGGTTCGACAGCCGGGGCGGCAGCCTGCGAGCGCTGCACCCAATCGGGTAGGAAGGTCGTGATAATGACGGTGATCAACAACAAGATGGTGACCAGATAGTGGGCTGTGCGGGTCAAACGTCGATAGCCCATGTTAACCTCCAAAAAATGCGTTTCGATCGTGACGCGTGGCTCCCGGCTGCAAGACGCCAGCAACCGTTGACTTATGATTAATCTTATCAGCACATTTCAGGTCTTCTCAATGGGAAAACCGTCAGGGCAGGCTCAACCTTGCACTACCCTGACATTTCTGCGCCACTCTTGACAATTCTTAACAATTCGACCCACCAGCCGCGTGAAAATACGGCACGACACGCGCGCCGCCTTGCGAGGAGATGGGCGGCGGCGCGCGCGATTTTTGATTCGTCGTTAATTCCGGCGCCTAGCCATTGAATGACTGCTCGGGGCCGAGATCGTCCTCAGACTGGTCTGCCGGACGCGTCTCGCCCAGTTCGGCCTCTGGCTCGCCCGGCGCCTCGACCGCCAGCATCGCGCCCGTGTCGGACGGCACTTCCCAGGTTTCCGGCTCAATCGCCAGCCCCGCCGCCTCCAATGCCTGGGCCACCGTCTCCGACTCCGGATCGATGTCGTTCAGGATGCTGTACGGAAAGTCGTAGGCGTCCAGGTGGTCGGGCAGCGCGTCCAGAACCAGCCGGACGTCGGTCGGGCGCACCTGGTCCAGGCGCACGCCCGCGTGCTCCAGCGCCTCGCGCAGGGCGGTGGGCGGCTGGCCGTGCAGCGCTGATACCAGCAGCAGGCACGGCCCGACCAGGGCGCTGTGCGGGACCTCCGGCGCGATCCCGGCCAGGACCTGGGCCAGGTAATGCTCGCTGCCCTGGCAGGCCCGCGTGTGGCCGAGCTGGTTGGACAACTGGACCGCGGTCATCATCAGGTCGAGCAGCGTCCGCAGCGCGTCGCGGTTGCCCTGGCCGATGGCCGCCGCGCTCTTGATCGCCTGCGACGCCAGCCCGGCAGCCACACCGGCGGCCCACGGCGAAAACCGCTGGCCGGTCAGGTTGCGCCCTTTTTGCGCGGCGTAACGCCAGTCCAGCAGGCCGGTGACCACCGAGAGCACGTCCACGATGCCGGCCCCCCGCTGGTCCGGCGGCGCGGCCTGGATGATGCCCCAGTCGATGATGACTTCGGACGCGGGGCCGGTTTCTTCCCACACCACGCGCGTCCCGTCCTCATCCACCTCGACGAGGCGCGCCACCGGCGAGATCGCCGCGTCGCTGTCCAGCGCGGTCGGGATGACCACCAGGGGCACCCGGTTGCGCGCTGCGATCACCTTGCCCGCCATCAGCGGCGCGCCCTGGCCGATCACGTAGATCGCCTGAACCTGATGGGGGAGGTTGTCGGCCAGGTAGGTGAACAGGTCGCGGGTCTGGCGGGCCGGCTCGGCCTGGATGATCACCGGCAGGTTGAGCTGGCTGCCCAGGACGGTCCAGGTGTCGTCGGTGGTGAGCAGCGCAACGGGACGTGTTTCTTCGATCGAACTGAGTTCCCGAAAGATGATTCGGGGCAAAGGCCACACCGACATAGTGGTCTCTCCAGGTAATGAACGGTTCTGACGTGCACGCGCGTGTTTCAATATCGTTTGTGTCGCGTGTTGTAAGTGTAGTGCCGATTCGATTCTACGTCCAGCGAGCGGCGCTGACCGTTGACAAGCGCCCCTCGCCCGGCTATACTTCTCGCCGGTAAACTCGTTCGTATGTAGTCGGCAGAAAGGAGGCAGCCGGTGAACGCGCCACAAGTCATCTTCTCCGCACTCGCTGGAGTTCCGCTCGCCGGATCGCGCCTCCCGGATGGTCTTGCTTGACGCCTGCGCGCCGCGCGATGAATTGGGGAATGCCGTGAGTGTTGGACAGCGACACGTCACGGCATTTTTTGTTGTATCCCATTTGCGAACCGACGATAGGGCAAGGACTGACACACGATGAATCCCAAATCGGCGCACACCCTCGAACTGCCGAAAATCCTGGAACAACTCGCGCGCTATGCCGCGTTTTCGGCCAGCCTGGAGCTGGCCCTCGACCTGGCGCCCACGCCCTACCTGGACGAGGCGCAGGATCGCCAACAAGAAACGACCGAAGCCCGCCTGCTGCTGGCGAGTCACGATCACGTGACGATCGGCGGCGCCCGCGACGTGCGCGGCGATGCGCTGGCCGCCGAACGCGGCGTGCTGCTCGATCCGCAAACCCTGCTCGACATCCGCGCCACGCTGCGCCAGGCGACCACCCTGCACCGCCTGCTGGGCCGGCTGCACCACCAGTTCCCCCGGCTGGCGGACATCGCCGACCGGCTGGAAGAATGCACCGCCCTCCAGCACGAGATCGGGCGCGTGCTCGACGACACCGGCGAAGTGCTGGACTCGGCCAGCCCCAAGCTGGCGAGCGTCCGCCGCGAGATGCGCATCGCCTTCGACCGGCTGCAGGCCAAGCTGCACAACATCGTGCACAACGCCAACAACGCGCCCTACCTGCAAGAGACGCTGATCACCCAGCGTCACGGGCGCTACGTGATCCCGCTCAAGGCCGAGTTCAAGGGCCGCATTCCCGGCATCGTCCACGATCAAAGCTCCAGCGGCGCGACGCTGTTCATCGAGCCGCTGTCCACCGTGGAGCTGAACAACGCGTGGCGCGAGCTTCAGCTCGAAGAAGAGAATGAGGTCCGGCGGCTGCTGCGCGAGCTGTGCGACCTGGTCGGGCACGAGGCGAAATATATCGTGCGCTCGGTCGAAACGCTGGCCCAGATCGACCTGATCTTCGCCAGGGCCAAGTACGCCGACGCGCTGGACGCATCCGCGCCGGAGCTGGTCGGCTTCCGCGACGCGCCGCACCCGCACCCCGGCAGCACGATTCACCTGCTGGCGGCGCGGCACCCGCTGCTCGATCAAAAGACCGTCGTCCCGATCGACGTCGAGATGGACGAGGACACGTATACGCTGGTCATCACCGGGCCGAACACCGGCGGCAAGACCGTCGCGCTCAAGACGGTCGGCCTGCTGACGCTGATGGCGCAGTGCGGGCTTCACATCCCGGTCGGCAACGGTTCGCGCCTGACCGTGTTCAAAGAGGTCTTCGCGGACATCGGCGACGAGCAGAGCATCGAGCAGTCGCTCTCGACGTTCTCGTCGCACATGACGAACATCATCGACATCCTGGAAGAGGCCGACGAGCAGTCGCTGGTCATCCTCGACGAGCTGGGCGCGGGGACCGATCCGGCGGAAGGCTCGGCCCTGGCGCGCGCCCTGCTGGACGACCTGGTCGGGCGCGGCGTGACGACGCTGGTCACCACGCACCACCCGGAGCTGAAAGTCTACAGCCACGAAAAACCCGGCGTGCGCAACGCCAGCGTCGAGTTCGATCTGAAGACGCTCGCACCGACCTACCGGCTGATCGTCGGGCTGCCGGGGCGCTCGAACGCGCTGGCGATTGCCGAGCGGCTGGGGCTGCCCGCGTCGATCATCCAGCGCGCGCGGGGCATGGTCACGCAGGAGGACCTGCTGGCCGACGACCTGCTGGACGAGATTCACAAGACCCGCGACGAGGTCCGGCGCACCAACGACGCGACCCGCCAGTCGTTCCAGGCGGCGGAAGAACTGCGCGCCGAGCTGCGCGGTCGCCTGGAGAACATCGAAGAGGAGCGCCGCCAACTGCTGGCCGAGGCCCGCGCCGAAGCCGAGGACGAGATCGAAGCGCTGCGCGCCGAGATTCGCCGGGTCCGCAAGCAGCTCAGCGCCGCCGGCCAGCCGCTGGACGTGATCCGGCAGGTGGAAGCGGACGCCAAGGGCCTGGATGGCGACCTGGACGACATGCTGCCTGCGCCCGAACCGGCGACCAGCGTTCCCGGCGACCCGGACGACCGGCGCCCGCTGCGCCTGGGCGACCTGGTGTGGGTCGGCTCGTTGAACGCCGAAGGGCAGATCACCGAGCTGGCCGGGAACGAGGCCGAAGTGGCCGTCGGGCGGCTGCGCGTGCGCGCCCGCCTGGACGAGCTCAGCCCGCGCTCGAAGAGCGAGAGCAAGCGCGACAAGAAAAAAGCCACTCGCACGGCGCGCACTGGCAAGGCAGCGTCCGCCCCGGCGCCGCCCAAACCCGCCTCGCCGGGCCTGGAACTCGACCTGCGCGGCCAGACGATCGAGGATGCCGTCCCCGGCATGGAAGACTACCTCGACGCGGCGTACATGGCGGGCCTGCCCTTCGTCCGGATCATTCACGGCAAGGGGACCGGCGCGCTGCGCACCGCGATCCGCGAGCGGCTGAACGGCCACCCGCTGGTGAAGCGGTACCAGCGCGGCGACGAGAAGGAAGGCGGCGACGGCGTCACCGTGGTATCGCTGGTGCCGTCGCAGTGACGACGCAAAACCGGCGCAGCCCTCACACGCGGGGCTGCGCCGGTTCGTTTAGAACACCACGATCAACCCGCCTCACCCCACCGCGAACGGGCCGACCCATTCCGCGAACCACTCGTCCAGGTCCTGGCCGAGCGCCGCCTCGAAGGCGGTCAGCATGTCGTTCGGCTCGGCGATGTCGTAGCGGTGGGCGGCGAAATACTCGCGCAGCATCCGGTTGACGGCGTCAGTGCCAAACGCGTCTTCCAGCGCGGCGAAGAACAGTGGGCCTTTCTGGTACACCAGCGAGAAATAGGCGTTGGCCGGGTAGGCGGTCACCGGCTCGCCGATCACATTGTCCTCGCCGGTCTCGGTGAAGCGGTCGTACTGCACGCGGAAGCTCTCCAGCGCGGCCCGGTACGCGGCCTCGCCTTCGCGATCGCGGATGTACACCGCGACCGAATACTGGGCCAGGGCCTCGTCCATCCAGGGATCGAGCGCCTGGTCGTTGCCCACCAGGCTGTACCACCACTGGTGGGCGGCTTCGTGCGCGATCACGAACTCGAAGAAGTCCTCACCGGGGTTCCAGATGCTGTCCGTCACCACGAACACGCCCGGATACTCGATCCCGCCCGCGCCCGTCGGCGTCTGGACCACGTCCAGCTCGGCGAACGGGTACGCGCCGAACGACGCGTTGAAGATCCGCACCGCGTCCTGGGTCATCGCCAGCCCGGCGCGCGCGGCGGCTTTGGCCTGGGGTCGGTCCGGGTCGAAGGTGAGCGTGATCGTCACGCCGTCCTGCTCGCCGCTGAGCGTCACGTAGGACTCGCTGGCGAACAGCGCGAAGTCGCGCATCAGCGGCGCGGCGTAGTGGTGCGTCAGCGTCCCGTCGCCGTTGTCGCTCAGGTCCACCTCGGACCCGCTGGCGGCCAGGATCAGGCCCTGCGGCGCGGTGACGCGCACGCGATAAAAAGCCGTTTCGCTGTACACCGCGTCGCCCTGGGGATGATCGGCCACCTGCCACCAGCCGCGCCCCGGTTCGTAGACGGACAGCACGGGGTAGGCGTTGGGCAGCGCGAGCACGCCGTTCAGGTAGCTGAACTGGGCATACAGCCGCGCGCGCCCCTCGACAACCGCGATCCGGAAGTCCATCTCCACGGCGGCGCGCGCGCCGGGTGCCAGCGGCTCGGGCAGGCTGACGCTCAGCACCGTGCGCGTCTCGTCCAGGTCCGGCGTCACGGGGCGGCCATCGACGGCGACGCGGCTGACGTCCATCTCGCCGCCATATGAGTTCAGATTCGGGTACAGCCGGAAGACGATCCGGTCGAGCGCGGCGGGGGCGCGGTTGGTGTAGCGGACGGTCTGCGACCCGGTGATGGTCGCCTCGGTCGGCGTCACGTCCAGCGCCAGGTCGATGTCATAGCGCGGCGCGTCGGGCCGGGTGTCCAGGTCCCGCACGTGGTCCGGCAGCATGGCGGGCGCATAGGCCGCCATCGACTCGCCCGCCTCCTGGGCATGGCCCGGCGCCAGCGGCACCAGGATCGCGATCGCCAGCGCGACCGCGATCATTCCCTGGGGCACACGGCGGCGGGCGGCGGCCATCACTGGACCTGCTCGGCTTGCTGCTGGGCCTGCTCGACGACTGCCGGATCGAGCCCGGGGAAGTCGCCCACCCAGCGGTAAAACAGCGCGTCGAGGTCCTCGCCGGTCGCGTCCTCGAACGCGTTGAGCACGTCCACCGACTGCACGACCTCGTAGCGGTGGCGCTCGAAGTACAACTGCACGGCTTCGAGGAACCGGTCGCGGCCCAGCAGGGTTTCCAGCTCGGCGTAAAACAGCGGGCCTTTGACGTAGATGATCACGCCGTAATTGTTATCCACGTACGAGTTGACCGGCAGATCCAGCACGAGATCGGGCGCGCCCTGGCCCCGGTAGAAATTGTACCAGTCGCGGTCACCGTCCTGCATGTCCTTGGCGCGCTTGTCGTCGTAGACGTTGCGCGCGTAGACGTATTCCGAATAGGACGTCAGCGACTCGTCGAGCCACGGCTGCCCGACCTGGTCGTTGCCGACGAGGCTGTACCACCACTGGTGCGCGACCTCGTGCGCCACCGTGACCTCCAGGTTGGCGTTGCCGGTTTCCCAATAGCGGTCGGCGATGATGATGATGCCGGGATATTCGATGCCGGTGAAATTGAACGTTTCGGCGATGTCCATCTCGGCGAACGGGTACGGGCCGAACTTCTCATTGAAGATGCGCATCGCGTCGGTGCCGATCTTCAGCACGCGCTCGGCAGCGGATTCGCCGCCGGGCCAGTAGTACACGTTCACCGCGATATCGTCCACGTAGTCGGTCAGCCTGCCGAAAACCGGGCTGGCGACCAGCAGCGAATCGCGCATCGGGCCGCTGACGTAGTGGACCGTCTTCGCGCCGTCCCCGGCGGGAAACGTGTCGATCTCGGTGCCGCTCATCGCCACCACGAAATCCTCGGGCACGGTCAGGAAGGTCTCGTACAGGCCGGTTTCGCTGTAGACCGCGTCGCCGTTGGGACTCGCGCGCTCCATCCACCAGCCCTTTCCCTCTTCGTAGACCGAGAGCACCGGGTACCATTCCGGCCCGGAGAACACGTCGTCCTGGAACCCAAACGCGCCGTAGGACGCATTCATGCCGCGCTCTGCCGCCACGCTGAACTGGAGCGCCATCTCGACCGACTCGCCCGGCGCGAGCGGCTCGTCGAGCGGCAGGATCAACACCGTCTCGCGCTCGGTCAGCCCCGGCTCGACGGGATTCTCGTTGACCGTCGCCTGATAGACGACCATCCGCCCGCCCAGCGCCGGCAGGTTCGGGTACAGCCGGAACACGACCTGGTCGAGCGTATCGGCGGAGCGGTTGGTATAGCGCACGCGCTGCGCGCCGCGAATGACGGCCACCCCGTCCTCGAACGCGAGGCTGGCTTCGATATAGTACCGGTTGCGATTAACGAACGCGTCCACGTCGCCGGCAAAGGCGGGCCGCATCGCCGCCCGGAACGGCTCGACGTCGTCCCAGTCCACCGGCGGGAGCGCGATCGGGTCCGGCTCGGGGACGTCGGTCGGTGTGACCGGCGGCAGCGCCGTGATGGTCGGCGCCAGGGTAGGCAGCCCCCCCGCTCCCTCCGTCGAACTGCCGCACGCGGCCAGCACTACTGCGCCCAACAGGGCCGCTCCCACACTTCCCCACACACGCTGACTCAGCTTCATCAACAACTCCTTGACCAGGCTGCGGTATGCAACCCCCATATGCTCCACGATTATACCCACTGGCCGCCCAGGGTGGTGAACCTGCTCCCACACTACTATATACGTGCCCAAGGGGCGCGATCGGCCTCGTCGCGGCGAGGACGGCCCCCTATTGCGCCCGCGCGGGATATTCTATACTGTATATTAACAGCACATACGCGGGTGTGGGGGAAGACGCGCGATGCAGATTCGGCGATTGATTATTACCGGTGTGGCGGCGCTCGTGATCGTCGTGGCGGGCGTGACGCGGGTGTTGGCGCCGGTTGGAGCGCAGGGCGGCGAGCGCCCCGCGACGCACATCGTCCAGCCGGGCGAGACGTTGTACGGGATCGCGCGCCAGTTCGGCCTGCCCGTGGCCGACCTGATGACCGCCAACCGCCTCACCTATCCGGGCGTGATCACCGTGGGGCAGGTCCTGGTCATTCCGCCCGGTGGCGCAGCCCCGGTCGCCCCCTTCAATCCCGCGCCAGACCTGGGCATCATGGGCCCGGATGGGCGTCTCGCCACGTCCGCGGACAATCCGCCGCCGATCCTGTCCGATCCGCGCGACACGATCCAGCCGGACCTGGGCATCCTGGGCGCGCAGCCGGGCGGGCCGGTGGCCGTGTCCGTCGCAACGGAGCCGGAGGCGCCAGACTCCCAGGCTGAGATCGTGCCGCAGCCCTCCGCACCTGCCGCCGACGATGTAGCCGGTCCGCCAGCCGAGCGCCGCGACCCGCGTGACGTGACCGATCCCTCGGTCATCGCGCCGGACCTGGGCATCCTCGCGCCGCCGGAGCCTGCCGCGCCCGCCGCTGAGGAGAGTCTCGCTTCGCCCGCTGACGACGAGCGCGAGAGCGCCCCCGCGGAAGTGGCCGATCTCCCCGAGGAGCAGGCCGCCGCCGATCCCCGCGACGGGATCGATCCGTCCGCCGTCGCGCCGGACCTGGGCATCCTGGCACCGGAGGCCGCGCCGTGGCTGATCAACGGGAGCATCATCTCGCCGGGCGGCGACGTCGTCCGCGAGACGTACCGGCTCGGCCAGGAACTGGGCAACAACCCGCACGCCTTCTCGAAGATCGGGGACTGCAACAGCGAGCCGCCCTTCTTCCTGGTGAAATTCGACGAGGGCGCCTACGATCTCGGCCCCTATGGCTACCTGCAGCCCACCATCGACCGCTTCGCCGGGTCGTTCGCGCGGACGAGCGCCACCGTCTGGACCGGGAACCATGCCTGGGCGGTGTTCGATCCCACCTGGGCCAACCCGGCGATGTGCCTGCCCGGCGAAGCGCCGATCGAATGCGAGTTCCGCGCCAACCGGCCCAGCATCGTGTTGGTTCGCCTGGGCACCAACGAAGCCTATTCGCCGGACCTGTTCGAAACCAACCTGCGCCAGATCATCGAGTTTTCGCTGGAGCATGGCACGATCCCGGTGCTGGGCACCAAGGCCGACCGGCTGGAGGGCAGCGACGCGATCAACGAGCTGATCCGGTCGCTGGCCGCCGAATACGAGGTCCCGCTGTGGGATTTCGGGCGGGCGGCGGACAACATCCCTGGGCGGGGGCTGCGCGCGGATGGCTTCCACATGACCTTCGGGTCACCGTATTACGGCGACCCCGCCGCGCTGCAAACCGGCCACGCCGTCCAGAACCTGACAGCGCTCATGGCGCTGGACGCGGTCTGGCGCAGCGCGACGGGGTAATATTACGTGAATACAGAGTTTCGGAGAAAAATATGCTATTATCACGATTATGCGTTCTTCAGCGCATAAGAACATATGTTCAATAACCATATTTTGGGCTATAATGTATTTATAATCTGGGAGAAGCCTTCGGGAGCAGAAAATGATCACTTACGTAACTGGCAATCTGTTTCTCTCCCCAGCTCAAGTGTTGGTCAATACGGTCAACACAGTTGGTGTTATGGGCAAAGGAGTAGCCTACGAATTCAAACGAATCTATCCTGAGATGTTTGAAAAATACCGCGATTTGTGTGAGGCGGGAAAACTCAATATTGGAGATCTTTGGCTTTACAAGAGCCCAAACAAATGGGTGCTCAATTTCCCCACTAAGAAACACTGGAGAAACCCGTCACATCCCGATTACATTGAAGCCGGATTACAAAAATTTGCGCAGGTCTATGCTGATTGGGGCATACATAGTATTGCATTTCCTCCGCTTGGATGCGGCAACGGAGAACTTGACTTTGAAACTCAGGTTCGTCCACTAATGGAACAATATCTACGTACGTTGCCCATCGACATCTTCATTTATCCTGATCGCGACGATCCATATTTGCCTGAACACATCGAACCAAAGAATTTTCGTAAATGGCTACGGACTCAGCCTGAGACTTTGCCATTTACTGAGGTGTGGGACGACTTAGTAGATCTCCTCACCAATCGTACCACATTCGAAACTACAGCTAATGCCCATCAGTTCACAGCGAAAATCGCCCCGGAGGAGAGCGGTATTCAAATTACCGCCAGTGGACGCACGTACATTATTGAAAAAGACACGCTACTGAGTTTTTGGCAGCAGTTACGTTCTTATGGCTTTTCGACTCGTACGATTGCGCCTGGGGTCGATAGGGAGATTTCGTACTTGATTCCCATTTTCTCGGAACTGCGTTATATCAAACCGGTCAAACTGGCTGACCAATACAATAAGCTCTCCAGAACTTCGACTGTGGGGCTTCAGTATATTCCCAGTTTCAAAACAATAACCGAAACCAGGGTTCAGTTACCCCTGTTCGAAATGTGATAAAAATGCCTGCAATCCCACGCAAACCCGACAGCGGTCAAATTATTGCATTCCTGAAAGAACTAGAACAGCAAGACTGGGTAAGAAGATCTGAGAGATCGAGGTGGCCCCGATACGTATTCCATTTTGCCCCCATCGAAAATGCGGTTCGGATCTTGGACGATAATGAGTTGCGGTGCCGAAATCTACTAGAGGATAGTGGGAGTACGTTCAGGGATGCCGCCAGTCCCGAGATTATCGCAACAACTGATCATGATGTAAAGAACTTTGTTCGCCTGTATTTCCGACCTCGTACACCCACACAGTTTCACAATGAAGGTATTCGACCACGGGATAAACTCACGTCACTGAACGCTCATTGTCCGGTACCTATCTTCTTTTTGTTCAAATCTGCTGATATTCTCACCCGCCTTGATTGTCATTTCACCGATGGAAATCCTGCACGCAGGCGTGCAATATACGGTAATGACGCAACGTTTCTCAAAAACCTACCTTTCAAAAAAATCTACCATACCGGTTCACTTGGACCTGACTCGCCGGAAAAAGACGCGATCATATTTCATCGAAACGCTGAGGTAATCATTCCTGAACGACTTGATTTGTCAGCCTTAAGTCTATTAGCTTGTCGATCTCCTGCCGAAAAGGACACATTTTTGAATCTATTGCCAGAAGCTGTAAGGAAGAAATATCAAAATCGAATCCAAGTGGCTCCTGTACAGCTACATGAGAAAAAATGGACGTTTGTAGAACAAGTTACGCTCGATCAGGAATATATTGTTGTCCGATTCTCTCCCGATACACTAACTCCGGGCCCCTTTCTCGCTCAGTTCGAACTATATAATCTCGAGACTGGAAAGAGCGATATTCAGCAGATTCGAAATTTTAACGTTAGAGCGGAACCGAATCCGTTTGGAATTGAATTAACTCTTAGGCCGTCGCATTATTTGTTCAGGATCACTCTGGACGGAAACTTAGCTTACCGAAACACATTTCAGGCAGATATAACGGGATAGGATCAACAGGGGGCGGTTGCCCGCCCCACATTTTCCGTTACGACGCAAACCCCAGCCCAACTTGTTCTAGCCGCACTGGTCCAGGTCGCGCCACTTGGCGACGAGATCGGTGTCCACCAGCAGGCCATCCTCGCCTTCGGGCAGCGTGACGGTCAGGCGCCGGTTGGCGATCTCCTCGCATTCCGGCCCCTTCTCGACCGCGTCCCACGTCCCGCGCACGTACTTGTACTCGATCTTGGCGCCTTCCGGCAGGTCGAGCGTGATCGTCCAGTGCGTGTCGTCGACCTGCGCCATCACCAGCCCGGCAGGGTCCCAGTTCGGCAGGTCGGTCGTGCCGAAGCTCCCGGCGATGTAGACGTCGCCCGCGCCCTGGCTGGTATAGTCCGGCACCGTCACCACAAACGTCACCGCGACGATGGGCCGCTGCACGGTCACTTCCTCGCTGGCGGCTGGCTCGGACTCGTTCAGCCCGCCGTCCACCGCCGCGACGGCATACGTGTAGCGCGCATCGACCGCGACGTTGCGATCGGTGTGAGCCGTCTCGCCCACCGGGACTTCCGCGATCAGCGCCGGGTCGCCGCCGCGCTCGGTCCGGTAGACGCGGTAGGCCGCCACGTCATCCGCCGCCGGGGGCGCCCATTCCAGCGACACGCCGGACGACACCGCGCGCGTGACGGCCACGCTGGCCGGGGCATCCGGCGCAGTCGTGTCGTCGGGCGGCTCGACGGTCAGCGCGGGGAAGACCCCGCCCTTGAGCGTGACGACCGTCCAGCTCTCGCCGGCGTTGGTGCTGAAGCGCGCCACCGCTTCGAACTCGCCCGCGGCGGTCAGCGGGATCGAAGCCGCGTAGCGGTCCCAGCCATCCTGGTCGCCCGCGTACTGCATCGGCCTCCAGGCCGCCTCGTCCAGGTCGCCGCCCGCCGGGAGCAGGGCCGCC
This sequence comes from Anaerolineae bacterium, assembly GCA_018432315.1. GTDB lineage: Bacteria > Chloroflexota > Anaerolineae > Aggregatilineales > Aggregatilineaceae > LM3-B42. The sequence continues at coordinate 89,091 of JAHDLB010000013.1, read as the reverse complement.
TCGGCGCGCACGCCGTCCGCCGGACCTTCGGCCTCGGTCGCGCCCTCGATCCGGATCGCAGCTTCCACGTCCACCGCCGCGCCATAGGCCAGTTGGACCGGCTCGAAGCGGTCGCTGAGGTAAATCGTCTGGCCGATGGCCGCGCTGGGGATCGCCATGGCGCTCGCGCCCGGCTCCCCGACCAGCCCATCGGCGCTGACGCTGGCGACGGCGTAATGGTACACGAAGCCGTCCGTCACCGTCTCATCGACGTAAGCCGTCTCGGTCACGAGCACGGGGTCGATGCGCTCGAAGCCGCCCGCCGCCACCGGGCTGCGGAAGATGGCGTATCCCGCCGCGCCGGGGACGGCGTCCCACGCCAGCGCGACGCTGCCGGTCTGCCCCTCGGCTGTGAGCGCCGCGGGCGGCCTGGGCGCCACGAACGAGGCGTGACGCCTGCCGGCCCACACGTTGCCGCCCAGCGCGGGGACGTCCAGCGTCGCGGACCCGTTCGCGGTGGCGACCGGGTCGCCGCCGAAGGCCGGATCGAGCGTCAGGTCACCGGGCAGCAGCCCGCCGAACTCGACCGTCACCGTCCGGTCCTGGCTGCCCTGGTTCAGCGCCACGATGGCCGCATCGCCCGCCGCGCGATTCACGCGCAGGAAGGCGTACACGCCCGCCGCGTCATCGGCCAGCAGGGTGATCATGTCCCCTTCGCGCAGCGCGGGATGGTCGTGGCGCAGCGCGGCGATCTGCTGGTAGAAGGCGAGCATGTCCTCGTCCGGCGGCGGGTAGTGATCGCCGGATTCGTCCGGCCAGGGGTACGGCGCGCGGTTGTAGGGATCGTCCTGCAGGTTGCCGCCGCTGTCGGGCAGGCTCGGCGCGTCGATGGCGATCTCGTCGCCGTAGTACACCGTCGGCGCGCCGGGCAGCGTGAACTGGAACAGCGCCGCCAGCTTTTGCCGCTGGGGATCATTCCCCAGCACGAACGGCAGCCGGGACGTGTCGTGGCTGTCCAGCAGGTTCATCATGGCGTGGTACGCCGCCGCGGGATAGTCCTCCTCGATGGCGCGGATCAGGCCATCGACTTCGCTGGGCGCCAGCGCGTAGATGATGCGATCGCCGTTCGCGTCGTTGTCGGTGAAGTCCTCCTCGCGCGCGAAGCCCAGAATCCCCGCCCGCAGGCGGTAGTTCATCGTCGAGTCCCACTCCTTACCGAGCAGCCAGCGGGCCGCGTCGCCCCATTCCTCGCCGATGATCACCGCGTCCGGGTTGTTGTTGCGCACCGCCACGCGGAACCCTTCCCAGTAGTCGGTCGCCGGGCCGCCGGGGTCGATGTCGCCGCCCACGTCCAGCCGCCAGCCGCCGATCCCCTCGCGGCCCCAGGTGTTGACCACGCTGTTCCGCCCCAGGAAGAAGTACAGGCGCGGCTCGGGCCGGGCGTTGTTGATCTTGGGGATGCTGTCGAACCCGGCCCACGATTCGTAATACGTCGCCCCGGTCGGCGTATCGACGCAGGGCGAAGGTTGCTGGCCCCTGGGCGGCACGAAGAAGAACCAGTTGCGCCACTCGGACTCCAGGCTCTCGCACGCGCCGTCCGTCTCGAAGCGATCGTAGCGGTCGAAGAACATGCTGTCGCTCGACAGGTGGTTGAACACGCCATCCAGGATCAGCACGATGCCCCGCGCGTCGGCCTCGGCCACCAGATCCCGGAACGTCTCCAGGTCGCCCAGCAGCGGGTCGATGGCCTTGAAATCGGCAGTGTCGTAGCGGTGGTTGGAGCGCGCCTCGAAGATCGGGTTGAGATAGATCGCGGTCACGCCCAGGTCGTCGAGGTAGTCCAGCTTCTCGATGATCCCGGCCAGGTCGCCGCCGAAGAAGTCGCTGTTGAAGTAGCCCGCCCCGCTCGGCGCCTGGACTGCCCGGCCATCGACCGGCGGCTCGTTCCACGTCTCGTGGAAGATCAGCGGCAGGTCGCCATAGAACACGTCCGAGCCATCCGCCGGATCGTTGGACGGATCGCCGTTGCGGAAGCGGTCGGGGAAGATCTGGTAGATCACGGCGTTGCGCATCCAGCGCGGAGTCTCGAAGGCCGGGTCGTAGACCGTGATCTGGTAGCTGAGGTCGGGGCTGGCCGCGTAGACTGCGCCGGGGCCGCCCTCGTTGGCCGGGTAGTACAGCCCCTCGTCGCCGGGACGGGTGTCGTCTTCGTAATAGAGCGTCTCGCCGCCCGCCGTGACGATGAACCGGTACCAGTAGATCGTGGGCGTCTTGCCCGTGTCGAGCGTGGCTTCCCACAGGTCGTGGCCGCCCGGCGTGGTGGTGACGACCGCCATCGGCAGCATGATCTCGCGCTCGGCGAGCGCATCCCACACGCGGACCGTCACCGCGTCCAGGTCACCCGCCGCCGCCCGGAAGCGCAGCGTGACCGGCGTTTCGACCGGCACCGCGCCGCCCGGCACCCGGTAGAGATCGCTCCGGCTGTCGTGCCACAGCGCCGCCTCGTCGATCTCGCCCGCCTGCGCCGCCAGCCCGCCGACCGGCAGCAGGGCCGCGATCAGGGCGACCAGCGCCAGCCCTCGCATCCATCGTAAAGTTTGTTGCGCCATTACGGAGTCTCCTGAATAAGTGTTTTGGAGTTTGAGTGGAATGTACATAAGTCGCTACGTTTTAGCAATAGGCCGGGCAGCCTATAGAGGGGCAGCGCGCCGCGTGGAATCAAAAACCGGGCACGGAAAGACCGCGCCCGGCAGGTTGACACGCGCGCCGGTTAGTCGCCGGCAGCCTGAGCTTCCGGCTCGGCGGTGGGCGCGGGCGGCGCGGGCAGCGAAGTCCCGGCATCGGCCATCAACGATTCCAGGTCGAACAGGAACGGGCTGTTCGAGGGGATGATCATGAGCTGCACGTTGGCGCCCAGTTCCTCGATATAGCGCCACTGGAGCAGCAGCGGGTTCTGCGACAACTGCTCGTTGATCAACTGCAGGGCGCGGGCCTCGCCTTCCGCGCGGATCACAGAGGCGTCGGCGTCACCTTGTGCCAGGGCGCGGACCTGCTGGGCCTCTTGCTCGCGCTGTCGGACGCGGAACTCGGCTTCCTGGGCCTGCTGTTGGGCGACCTGCTTCTGCTCGATCGAGGCCACGTATTCCGACGAGAACGCGATGTTGCGGATCAGGACGTTCATCACCTGGAAGCCGTCCGGCTCCAACAGATCGCGCACGCCGGTTTCGATGGCCTGCTCCAGGGCATCATGCTCGGTGCCGTAAATCTGCTCGACGCGGAACTGGGTCAGCGCGGCGCGCGTCTGGTTGCGCAGCGCGGGCCGGATCAGGCCGTTCACGAAGCGATCCTGCCATTTCACGTGCACGTCGTTGGCGTTGCTCGGCGAGATGCGGTAGATGATCGTCACGTCCAGCCGGACCTGCTGGCCGTCCTGCGTCAGGGCGACAACGGCGTCATCCCCGCGCACGGCCCCCTCGGTCACTTCGCCGGCCATCGTATATTCATGCTGCGACGTCGAATAGATCGTGACTTCCTGAATGCCGGGGATGATGATGTGCAGGCCGGGCCCCAGCGGAGTCTCGGCCAGGTCGCCGCTGATCACGTTGAAGACCACGCCGACCTCGGTCGGCTGGATCTCGACGACGCCCGCTCCGAGGATGAAAAACACGGCAGCCACGATCACGCCGACCACCGTGATGACCGCGCCAGATCGGGCCGGTTCGTTGCGCGAGACGGCCTGGGCGATCATGAAGATGCCGAAGCCCGCGGTTGCCAGGCCGGCCAGCGCGAGCACACTCAAAACAAGACTGATCATGAACTTTGCTCCTTACTGATTGATGGACTATGCCATTTTCGCGGGTGACCTTGCGATAACGTGTCTGTCTGGTAACAGGGTACGTCAATTATAACAAGTTCGGCCCGTTATCAGACTGATATTTGGCTGACATTCGGCCCGGCGGCGGCGTTCTAATCCGGTTCTAACGCGGGCGAGGTGTTGACAGGCGCGCCATTTGGCCGTACCGTTTGGGCCATGCGCCTATCGATCAATACGTAGAATCCATGTATCCCGTTGTATTCGAGACCGGCCCCATCCTGATCAGCGTGCTCAGCGGCGCGATCCTGCTGGCGCTGGGTGTGATCGCGTGGCAGGCCCACCGCCACGACGGCGCGGCGGCCATCCGCTGGCTCGACGTGGGCCTCGCGGCGGTGCTGGCGGGCGTGGTGGGCGCGCGGCTGTTGTACGTCGCGCTGGAGTGGGACCACTTCGCGCAGCATACCGGCGCGATCGTCCGGCTGCGGACCGGCGGCATGGCGTGGCACGGCGCGCTGATCACCGGCCTGCCCGCGGCGTGGATCACGGCCCGGCTGCGCGGCGTGGCGTGGCGCCCGTGGACGGATGCCGCCGCGCTCGGCTGGCCGCTGGGCGTGGCCGGGGCGTGGCTGGCCTGCCGGGGCGCGGGCTGCGCGTACGGCTACGAAGTGCGCTCCCTGGCCGACTGGCCCGCCTGGATGGTCGAGGAACTGCCGGACGTCTACGACCTGCCCGCCCCGCGCCTGGACCTGCAAGCCGGGGGGACGGTCTTCGGGCTGGGGCTGCTGGCCGTCGCGCTGGTGATGACGTGGCGCGGCTGGCTGCCCGGCCTGCGGCTGTGGGCCATCCTGGCGCTGACCGGGCTGGGCATGGCCCTGCTGGGCTTTTTCCGGGCCGATCCGGCGCACACGGTGTACAATCGACGTATCGACCAGATCCTTGACCTGGCGCTGCTGATGGCGAGCACGCTGATCGGCAGCACGCTCTGGCTGCGGGATCGCCGGGCGGCGGCCAAAACGCGCCAAACACGGAAGGACGAACGCCATGAACGTGACGCTGGGCCTGGCCCAGATCGATCCCAAGCTGGGTGACCTCCCCGCCAACCTGGATCACCATCTCGCGGTGATGGCCGAGGCCAGCGCGCAGGGCGTGGACCTGCTGCTGTTCCCGGAGCTGTCGCTGACCGGCTATTACCTCCAGGACCTGGTGTACGAAGTCGCGGCGCGGCCCACCGGCGGCGACCCGGTTTTCGAGCCGCTGCTGGCGGCCAGCCGCGCCCACGGCATGGACGTATCGGTCGGGTTCGTGGAAGAGGATCACCGCCACCGTTTCTACATCTCGCAGGCGTACCTGAGCCGGGGCGAGGTTGTCTACGTGCACCGCAAGGTATACCTGCCCACCTACGGCATGTTCGACGAGGGGCGCTACTTCGCCTGGGGCGACTCGGTGCGCGCCTTCGACACGCGCTTCGGGCGGATGGGCATGCTGGTCTGCGAGGATTTCTGGCACGCCTCGCCGCCCTACCTGCTGTGGCTGGATGGCGCCGACGTGATGCTGCTCACCAGCTCCAGCCCCGGGCGCGGCCTGGACCAGGGCGAGGAGCTCGCCAGCTCGCGCTGGGTGGAGCTGGTCAACCGGGCGTACGCCGGGCTGTTCACCAGCTTCGTCGTGCACTGCAACCGGACCGGGTTCGAGGACGGGCTGAACTTCTGGGGCGGCAGCTCGATCGCCGATCCGGACGGCGAATTCATGGTGCGCGGCCCGTATTTCGAAGAGGCGCTGCTGGTGCAGACCATCGACCTCAACCAGCTACACCGCACGCGCAGCCGCCTGCCGCTGCTCCGCGACGAGCGCACCGGGCTGATGGCCCGCGAGATCGGGCGCATCCTGAGCGAGGTGCCTCACGGCAACCGCTGACGGGCGTGTTTCGTTTTGGGCCGGTCTGGGTTAAGATGTGAGTACCAACGCGCTGTGGGGAAGCAGACACGATGACCGACCATTTCGATGACGATTTCTCCCCGGAGGACCGGCCCGACCGGCGCATGACGCCGCGCTATACCCCGGAGGGCGGCCCGCGCCGCCACCCGCCACGGCTGGCCGGGCACACGCGCCGCCCGTCCATCCGCCGCCCCGATGACGAGTTCACCATCCGGACGTTCGACACGTCCGAGCTGGACGCGGTCGACGCGGAAGACATCATCCTCCCCGCGGACGATATCGAGATCGAGGACGTCGAAGAGTACGCCACCGGCGACGACTTCGACGCGGAGGCAGACGAGGAGGCGTTCGAGCCGGAAGACGCCCCCACCGCGCCGCCCGCGCGCCAATCGCCGCCCCAGGCCCGCGCTCGCCGGCCCCGGCGGCGGGCCGCCCGCCGCGCGCGCGAGCAGAAGCCCGTGCCCGCCTGGCTGAGCCTGGTGCGCACGCTGGTCGTGATCGCGGCGGCGGCGGTGCTGGTGTCGACCATTTTCTCGCTGTGGACGCGCCCAACGTTCTTCTCCGAGGAATTCCGCGCCGGGCTGAACCAGGTCCAGGCCACGCAGCGCGTCGTCAACATCCAGCCAACCCCGCTACCGACCGACATCCACCAGGTGCGGATCGGCATCATCGCCGGGCACAGCGGCTCCCCGCAAGACGCCACCTTCGACGCCGACCCCGGCGCGGTGTGTCCCGATGGCCTGACCGAGCTTTCGATCAACGAGGAAGTCGCGCGCAAGGTGGTCGAGGCGCTCCAGCGCGACCGGTACAACGTCGACCTGATGGAGGAGTTCGATCCCCGGCTGGAGAACTATCACGCCGATGCCCTGGTGTCGATCCACACCAACGATTGCAGCGACTATGGCGCGGCGGGCACCGGGTACAACGTGGCGGCAGCCGCGGCCCGCCAGACCACGCGCGGCGCGGACGAGCGCCTGTTGAGCTGCCTGATCGAGCAGTACGGCGCAACGACCGGGCTGCCGCGCCACTTCGGCATCACCGCCGACATGACCGAATACCACACCTTCGGCGAGGTGTCGATCGACACGCCAACCGCGATCATCGAACTGGGCTACATGCGCAACGACCGGGCCATCCTGACCGAGAACCCGGAACTGGTGGCGCAGGGAATCGCCAACGGCATCCGCTGTTTCCTGCGCCCGGACCTGTACAGCACGGCGAACGTCCCCACCCAGGAGCCACCGTAGTGCGCGGGGCGCCGTGCGCGCCGTTTATTGCTTTCGCCCTGTTGTGAGGAGACACGACCAAACCCTATGAGTTACGAGATTGTCATGTATACGCGGCTGGCGGGCTGCCCCTACGTCCGCACAGCCAAACGCGTGTTCGACCGCTTCACCGTCCCCTACCGCGAGGTTTTCATCGACGAAGACGAAACCGCCAACCAGCGGGTGCTCGACTGGACCGGGTTCAAATCGGTCCCGACCATCATCGTCGCCCGGCCCGGCGAAGACCTGCCCTACGAGGACCCCGCCCCCCTGGAAGGCGGCAGCCCCAAGGGCGTCGACCGGGGCAGCATGATCACCGAGCCGGGCGAAGTCCAGCTCGAAGAGTGGCTGCGAAAGCACGGGTTTATCGAGTAGGCGGCACATGGGGCGCTGGATGAGCCGTTTTCGCCGGCTGCCGTGGTGGGGCCGGGGCGCGATCGTCCTGGTGGGGCTGGCCGGGATCGCCGGGGGCGGGCTGGCGGCGCTGTACCTCTACAGCTATACGCAGAGCAACAGCGGCCCCGCGATTCGCCGCTGGTTCGACGACCGCGCCAGCCGCGCCGGGCTGATGACCGTCCGGCGCGAGCCGTGCCCCGGCGCGCCGTTCCTGCTGCCCAGCGACGGGTTCATCGGGCTGTTGTGGCGCGACCCGACCGCCCCGTACAACCTCTTCCGGCGGCATCCCGGCGTCGACATCTTCGGCGATGGCGAGTTGGGCACGGTCCCGGTCCGCGCCGCCTATGAGGGCACTCTCACCCGCCTGCCGGACTGGGTGGCCTCGGTGATCATCCGCCACGACGATCCCCTCCAGCCGGGCCGCACCATCTGGACGTACTACACTCACATGGCGTCGCAAGACGGCGAGTCGTTCATCGCGGACGCGTTCCCCCCCGGCACGAGCGAGGTCTGGGTCGAGCAGGGGATCGTGCTCGGCTACCAGGGCAACTACAGCGGCAACCGCCTGGGCCCGACGGGCCTGCACCTGCATTTCAGCGTGGTGAAAAGCGAGCCGGACGGATCGTTCAAGAACGAGTCCCGGCTGGGCAACACGCTCGATCCGTCGCCGTACCTGGGCATGACGCTCAACAGCGACGACCGCCCCGCGCGCCCGATCGACTGCGCGGCGGACTGACGCCGGGCGGAGTTCAGAAAGCAGGATGAAATGTGCCTTCACAAGAAAATCATCGGTTGTGTGATCGTCCTGGTCGTTCTGATCGCAGGCGAGTTCTGGCCAGCCCACACCGTGTCGTCGCAAGAGGATCAGAGACCCATCCGCTCCATCGCGTGGAAACCGGACGGGACCGAGTTCGCCACGGGGCATACTGGCGGCAAAGTGACCATCTGGGACGCCGCCACCCGGCAGCCACGGCTGACGTTCGATGTCGCACCTGGCCATACTCAGGCGCTGGTGGTGTTCTCGCTGGATTGGAGCCCGGATGGAGGCACCCTGGCGGCAGCGGCCTCACTGGGCGGCGGCAGCGTGCGGCTCCTCGACCCCGCCACAGGCGCGCTGCTGGCCACGTTCGATGCCGAGACCCTCTCGACCGCGGTCGCCTGGAGCCCCGACGGGAGCCTGCTGGCCGGAGGGGCGTCGCGCGGTCTGGGGTCCATCTCCGAAGGGTGGGTCAGGGTCTGGGACGTCGCCACCGGCCAGGTCGTCGCTGAGATCGTGAACGGCGGCGGCGACACCTCGAACGTATCGGACCTCGCCTGGAGCGCCGACGGCAGCCGGTTGGCCTGCGCCAGCCTCAACTGGGCGGTGATCTGGGACACCGCTACCTGGGAGACCGTTTTCACGCTGGAGCATCCCGCCACCCGGCTGGACCACCTCGGACTGGAAGCCACCAACTCGGTCTCTGCCGTCGCCTGGAGCCCGCAGGGCAGCCGGTTGGCGACAGGAGATGGGGACACAATCCGGATCTGGGACGGCTTCAGCGGCGAACTGCTCGCCACTTTTGATAACATCAGCCCTCGCTCGTTGGCATGGAACCCTTCGGGTACACAATTGGCCAGTGCGATCCTGGGAGTGCAAATCTGGGATGTGGCGACCGGCCAACTGCTGGAGGAGTTCCCCGGGCTCGCTGGCGTTGTCGCCTGGAGTCCTGATGGCACGCAAATCGCCTACGACGGTGACGGCGGCATGCCTGGGATAGTCACCCCGCCAACACCAGCGCCCACGTCCACGCCGACCCCGCACCGCTGAGCGACTGCGCGGCGGGCTGACCACTATATCGGAGTTCAGAAAGCAGGATGAAATGTGCCTTCACAAGAAAATCATCGGTTGTGTGATCGTCCTGGTCGTTCTGATCGCAGGCGAGTTCTGGCCAGCCCACACCGTGTCGTCGCAAGAGGATCAGAGACCCATTCTCTCCATCGCGTGGAAACCGGACGGGACCGAGTTCGCCACGGGGCATCCCGGTGGCAAGGTGACCATCTGGGACGCCGCCACCCGGCAGCCACGGCTGACGTTCGATGTCGCACCGGATTATCCTGGTGCGCTAGCCGTGTCCTCGCTGGCGTGGAGCCCGGATGGGAGCACCCTGGCGGCAGCGGCCTCGCTGGGCGGCGGCAGCGTCCGGCTCCTCGACCCCACCACAGGCGCGCTGCTGGCCACGTTCAAGGCCGAGACTCTCTCGACCGCGGTCGCCTGGAGCCCCGACGGGAGCCTGCTGGCCGGCGGCGCGTCGCGCGGTCTGGGGTTCATCTCCGAGGGCTGGGTCAGGATCTGGGACGTCGCCACCGGCCAGGTCGTCGCTGAGATCCTGAACGGCGGCGGCGACACCTCGAACGTGTCGGACCTCTCCTGGAGCGCCGACGGCAGCCGGTTGGCCTGTGCCAGCATCAACTGGGCGGTGATCTGGGACACCGCTACCTGGGAGACCGTTTTCACGCTGGAACACCCCGCCACCCGGCTGGACCACCTCGGACTGGAAGCCACCAACTCGGTCTCTGCCGTCGCCTGGAGCCCGCAGGGCAGCCGGTTGGCGACAGGAGATGCAGATACAATCCGGATCTGGGACGGCTTCAGCGGCGAACTGCTCGCCACTTTTGACAATGCCGGTCATCCTCTCTCATTGACATGGAGCCCTTCGGGTACACAATTGGCCAGTGCGACCCTGGACGTGCAGATCTGGGATGTAGCAACTGGCCAACTGGTGGAGGAGTTCCCCGGGCTCGCTGGCGTTGTCGCCTGGAGTCCTGATGGCACACAAATCGTCTACAATGATGGCAGCACGCTTGGGATAGTCATCCCGCCAACGCCAGCACCCACGTCCACGCCGACCCCGCACCGCTGAGCGACTGCGCGGCGGACTGACGCCGGGCGCCGGTTTCGTATTGACCGGCCCCAGGCGCGCCGCTATAATGGGCCCACAAGTGAAGACCAACGGGAGAGGTAGCATAGTCTGGCCTAATGCGCGCGCCTGGAGAGCGCGTGAGCGGTCATTCCGCTCCGTGGGTTCAAATCCCACCCTCTCCGCTCCAGTTTTGGGATGACGGCAGACCGGCGCGGCCTGCCGCTTCTTTTTTGCCCGCACCCTACCACGAATCAGGACGGCAGCCATGACCATCACCCTCGACTTTGCCCGGTCGCTCTACGACGACAGCGACCCGATCCACGATTTCGATCACGTGCTGCGCGTGCTGGCGCTGGCGCGGCGTATCGCCCAGGCGGAAAGCGCCGATCTGGCCGTGGTCGAGACGGCGGTGCTGCTGCACGACATCCACCGCCTGGACGAAGACCAGGGCGCCCACACCGGCGAGCATGCCGACCACGCGCTGCTGGCAGCCGAGGGGGCGCGGCGCATCCTGGCGCAGGCCGAGCCGCCTGCCGATCCGGACTTCATCGAGGCGGTGGCTCACGCCATCGCCGCCCACCGCTTCCGCAACGCGATCGAGCCGGCCACCATCGAGGCGAAGGTCGTCTTCGACGCCGACAAGCTGGACGCGATCGGGGCGATTGGCGTGGCGCGGGCGTATGCCTATGGCGGGCTGCACGGGCAGAAGCTGTGGGGCAGCGTCCCGGCGGATTACCGCGGCGAAGGGCCCGATCACACGCCGCATCACGAGTACGTCTACAAGCTGTCGCGCATTCCGGAGCGGCTGTATACCACCACCGGGCGGGCCATCGCCCGCCAGCGCGACGCGACCATGCGCGCCTTCTTCGCCCAGCTCGCCCGCGAGATCGACGGCGGCGCGTGAGCGGGGCAGCAAAAAGCGCCGGACGTTGCGGGTCCGGCGCCGGGATATTGAATGAATCAGGTGGCGGGCGGGATCAGCTCTCTGAGGATGGCTCGCTTTTCTTGCGGCTGTCGGTGGCGTAGAACCCGGACCCCTTGAACACGACCCCGACGGGGCCGATCAGGCGGTGAACCTCACCGTGACACTCCGGGCATTCCGTCAGCGGCGCTTCGTCGAACCGCTGGACACGCTCGAACCGGACACCACATTCATGGCACTGGTATTCATAGCGGGGCATCGTCCCACCTCCTGCGATCCTCTTTCTCTCCAATACATATTGTAGCGCGAAAATATAAGAGCAACGTAAAAAATCTCTCAAAATCCCGGAGAATGTCGCGCCCAGCCCGCTGGTCCGCGCCGATTGCACAATCCTGGGGGCTGCGGTACGATCCCGCCCGTCAGATGGGATTTTAATGTGAGATCAGATGGGGAGTAGTGACGGTATGGCGCCCGAAGACAAGCAGGATCGCAGCGATCCCACCCCGCCGGAGAGCCTGGAAGACCGGCTCAAACGCGAAGAGCCGCCGGTCGAGGCCGACGACACGAACCCCTCCCGCTCCCTGAACGCCATCGACGAGCCGCCCGTCAGCGACGACGACACCGCGCCGAATGCGGCTGTCAGCACCGATGATCGGCTGCGCGCCGAGGAACCGCCCACCAGCCCCGACGACACCAATCCCCACGCGGGCACCCGCCTGGAAGACCGGCTGCGGGACGAGGAGCCGCCGGTCAGCGTCGAGGACACGAGCCCCTCGCTGGCCTCGCAGGAAATGCGCCCGGTAGCGGCGGGCGCGGGGCCCAACGGCGTGCAGCGCCTGCTGGCGCTCGCCATGTTGGCCGGCGCGCTGGTGCTGACCGCGGCAGCGGCGATCATCTGGCTGAGCGACGGCGGCGACGGCAACGCCCCGGCGCCCGACGCCAACGCCGATCTCGCGGGCGAGAGCGCGACCGGCACGCCCCGGAACAGCCCGGCCCAGGCCAGCCCGACGCCACTGCCCACCGCGGAAGAGCGCGAACCGGCGGCCATCCCGTCCGCCGCGCCGCTGTTCCCCACCGCGGCAGCCGACGAGATCGCGGCGGCGCTGCTGACCCCGGCCCCGGATGCGCGCGTGGCGCGCGCCATCCAGCGCGAGAACAACCCGTTCACCATCCGCCCCGCCGAGTCGCGGGCGGCGGTCGTGCAGTACACCGTCCAACAGGGCGACACGCTGGAGAGCATCGCCAGCAAGTTCAACCTGCGCGACTTCTACACCCTGATCTGGTCGAACGAAAACAGCAAGGTCAACCCGCTGCGCCCCGGCAACACGCTCAACATTCTGCCGGAGGACGGCGTCTTCTACGAAGTGGACGAGAACATCACCATCGGCGAGCTGGCCGAGCGCTACGACGTCGATCCGTATACGATCATCGACGCGGACTACAACAACCTGGACGGATCCACGCCCGAAACGGTGCTCGTCGCGGGGATGGGCCGCATCGGTATTCCCGGCGGCGAGGCCGAGCGCATCAACCTGCTGCCCGCCGCGACGACCAACACTGGTTCCTCCGGCGGCGGCGCGATCAGCGGCCCGTACAACCTGTGGGGCTGCAGCTCGAACATCGGCGGCGGCACGCTGCCCGTCAGCCGCCCGCTGCAAGGCGGCTACACCTGGATGCAGGGCTTTTCGCTGGGCGGGCACGAGGGCGTCGATCTGTCGCCCACGATGGGCACCGGCGAGCCGGTCCACGCTGCCGGGTCGGGCACCGTGGCGTACGCCGGCTGGAACAATTACGGATACGGGTACGTGGTGGTCATCGGCCACGGCGCGTATTTCAGCCTGTACGGCCACCTGAACACGTACAGCGTGCGCTGCGGCCAGTCGGTGAGCGCCGGCCAGGTGATCGGCACCGTCGGCAACACCGGCAACAGCTCCGGCCCGCACCTGCATTTCGAGGTGCGCGACGCCGATTGGAACGCGCGCAATCCGCAGGACTTCATCGGTTTCTAGGGGACGGTATGACCACGACGCACGCGCAGCACTGGCCGGTGATCGGGCACGAATGGGCGGTCGAGCACCTCGATCGCGCCATCCGGCATGGCCGGATGCGTCACGCCCTGTTGATCACCGGGGCGAGCCAGATCGGCAAGACCGCGCTGGCCCGCGCGCTGGCGATGGCGCTCAACTGCACCGGCGACGCGCCGCCCTGTGGACAGTGCCGGTCCTGCACACTGATCGCCAAAGATGGGCATCCGGACGTGGCGTGGGTGGAAGCCGACCGCGAAGGCGGCACGCTGAAGATCGACCAGGTGCGCGACTTGCAGCAGACGCTGGCGCTGCGCCCCTACGAGGCCCGCTACCGGGTGGCGATCCTGCTGCGCTTTCACGAGGCCAACCCCGCCGCGGCCAACGCGCTGCTCAAAACGCTCGAGGAGCCATCGCCCGACGCCGTCCTGATCCTCACCGCCGATTCCGCCGATCACCTGCTGCCGACGATCGTGTCGCGCTGCCAGCCGCTGCACCTGCGCCCCCTGCCCGTCGATACCGTCCGCGACGCGCTCGAACGCCGCTGGGACGCGCCGCCCGACCAGGCCCAGACTCTCGCGCAGCTTTCCGGCGGGCGCATCGGCTGGGCCATCGAGGCGCTCGAAAATCCTGAGGCGTTGGAACAGCGCGGCGCGGCGCTGGACATGCTCGAGATGGCGCTGCACGGCAACCGCCGCGCGCGGTTCGCGCTGGTCGAGAGCCTCTCCGCGGACAAACAGACGCTGCTGCCCCTGCTGGAGACGTGGCAGGGTTTCTGGCGCGACATGCTGCTCATCGCGGGGGGCAGCCGCGCGCCGATCACCAATCACGACCGGGCGGCCACGCTCGGCGATCTGGCGCACGAGACCGGGATCGACGCGGCCCAGCAGGCGCTGCAGGCCACGCGCCGGACGCTCGACCTGTTGGGGAAAAACGCCAACACGCGGCTGGCGCTCGAAGTGCTGCTGCTCGACTATCCGGTGCTCTAGGCGTCGTCGCGGGCCAGCGGCAGGTTGATGACGAACCGGCTGCCGCAGTTCGCCCCCTCGCTCTCCGCCCAGATGCGGCCCCCGTGGGCCTCGACCAGCTCGCGGGCAATCGCCAGCCCCAGCCCCATCCCCCCGTGCTGGCGCGTCATGTGATCTTCGACCTGGTGGAATTCTTCGAAAACGCGCTCGAGGTGTTCGGGCGGGATTCCGATCCCCGTGTCCTCGATCACGATCCGGACGGCGCGCGGTTTCACCTGGTACGTCAGCGCGATCTGCCCCCCGCCCGGCGTGAACCGGATCGCGTTGTTCAGCACGTTGGTGATCGCCATCACCATCCGGACCTGGTCCACCGTCACGATCAATGACGGATCCGGCATGGCTACGCGCAGATCGTGCCCCTTGGCCGCGGCGAGGCCCGCGACGTCGTTCTGCGCCAGCCGGAACAGGTAGGCCAGCGGCACGCGCGCGGGGCTCAGCGTCGTCTCGCCGCGCTTGAGGTAGCACAGATTGGTCATATCCTCGATGAGCGTGCGCATCCGCAGCGCGCTGTTGAGCACCACTTCGGCGTGCTGGCCGATCTCGCCGGCGGCATCTTCTTTGAGGAACGTCGCGTACCCCACGATCACGCTCAACGGCGTGCGCAGCTCGTGCGAGGCGATCGAGATGAAGTCGTTTTTGAGCTTGTCGAGCGTGTCCAGCTCGTCGTATGCCTGCTGAAGCTGCTCGATCATCCGGGCGTTGGAAATCGCCACCGCCGCCTGAGAGGCCAGGATCAACAGGTTGTGGCGGTCGCCGGCGGTCCACGAGCCGGCGCGCTTGTTGACCGCCTCCAACACGCCGATCACCTCGTCGCGGTAGCGCATGGGCACGCCGATCAGCGAGCGTGTCTCGAAGCCGCTCTGCAGGTCCGCCTGGCGAAAATGGCGCGGGTCCCGCGAGACGTCGTCCAGCGCGATCTCGCGGTTTTCGAGCAGGACCGCGCCGGCCAGGCTGCCGTCGAGCGGGACGGGAATGTCCAGCAGCGCGCCCGCGCCGCGGCTGGCGGTGGTGGAGGCCATGAAATGAAGCTGGCCGGACGCGCGGTCGAGCAGCATCACTGACGCCGATTCCGCATCGACGAGATCGGCGGCGTAATCCATGATCGCGTTCAACAGCGGCCCCAGGTCCAGGGTGGAGTTGATCGCGAGACTCACTTCGACAAGCTGGTTCAGTTGGCGGATCTCGCGCTCGTAACGGGCGAGCCGCTCGTCATCGTCATTCATGCGGGTTGCCGCAGTCCCTTCCCATTCCCCACCTTACTGTACTCAAGTCTCGTTCGGGGAGCAATTCGCGTAAATCGCGTGGGATACGGCGACGAGATCGCGATTCAGGGAGGTTACGTCTTTCTATTATTTTTTAGTCGTAGTAGTAGAGGATGTCGAAATGTGCACAACCCGTCGCCGCCGTGTTGGAAAAGCGCCGGGCCAGCCGTTCCCGGCCCCATATATGGCGGTCCGGACGATCCCCGCCCCCACCGATTTCCCACACCAATCCCACGCGCTGGATTCCCGTTATGGACTCCGCCTGTCGACAATCGGCGGCGGTTTTGAACACCATCGACAGCCCTTTTTCGGGCGAAAATTGCCCTTTTGGGTGCCCCCTATCGATGGGGGGACTCCGCGCCGGCGAGCCGCCATATCTGGCCGGTGGGTAATGTGGGATAGATTCCGTAGACAGCCTGTCGACAGGCTGCGCGCCGTTTCCACAGCCGGGGGTGTCGCTTGCACCGGGGCGGGAATCGGGACGGCGCGTGTCCGTCCGTGCGACCGGTTCCGGCCCCATGATGTGGGGGTGAGTCCGGCGCAGAGGGGGCTGTATGTGGCGGTGGGATAACGTGTGTTAAAGAATCCGGGCGGCGCGGCCCTGTCGATAACCGGCCCGGTTATCGACACCCGGCGATGGCCCGGCAGCGGGCAGCAAAAACGCCCCTGGGAGGCCAGGGGCGCGGTCGATTCGGGCAGGGGGAAGGGCGGCGTCAGTTCGCCGACAGGTGCAGTTGGCGGCGGATGTCGCTCACCTCGCGGCGAAGGTCGTCGTCCAGGTCCACTTCCCCGGCGATCTTCTGGTAGCCGTGCAGCACCGTGCTGTGGTTGCGCCCGCCGAGCGCCGCCCCGATCTGCGGGAACGAGGCCTCGGTTTCTTCGCGGGCGAGATACATCGCAATCTGGCGGGCGCGGACCACGGCTTTGGTCCGGCGCTTGCTCAACAGGTCGTCCATCGACAACTGGTGATACTTGGCTGTGGCCTGCAGCACCTGGTCGAGGCTGGTCGCGCGCCGCGTGGGCGGGGCGGGCCGGGCGCTGTTCTTGGTGAGGACCGCCTGGGCCAGCGCCGGCGTGAGCGGCTCTTTGGTCAGCTTGGCGCGGGCCAACACCTGGGTGAGCAGCCCCTCCAGCTCGCGGACGTTATCCGTCTCGTGGCGGGCCATCATCTCGGCGATGTCGTCCGGCAGGGCCACGTCCTGGGCCGCCGACTTGGCCTTCACGATCTGGTGGCGGGTTTCGTATTCCGGCGCCTGGATGTCGGCCAGCAGGCCGCCTTCGAAGCGCGACCGCAGCCGCTCGTCGAGGCCGGTAATGCCCCGCGGGTGGACGTCGCTCGCCAGCGCGATTTTGCCGCCCCGGCTGAACACCGCGTTGAAGGTGTGGTAGAACTCCTCTTCGGTGCTCTTCTTCCCGGCCAGGAACTGGGCATCGTCGATCAGCAGCACGTCCGCGGTGCGGTACAGGCTGCGGAACTCGTCCATCGTCTTGCCGCGAATGGCGGCGACCATCTCGTTGGTGAAGGCTTCCGCCGTCATGTAGATCACGTTTTTCCCGGCGGCCTCCGCGACCTGGCCGATCGCGTGCAGCAGGTGGGTCTTGCCCAGCCCGACGCCGCCGTAGATGAACAGCGGGTTGTAAGCCGGGGTTTCCGTCCCCGCGACCGCCTGGGCCGCGGCGAACGCGAAATGGTTGGTGGGGCCGGTCACGAACGACTCGAAGGTATAGCGCGCGTCGAACCGCGTCGAGCTGCGGATGGGTTTGTCCAGGTCGCTGGACCGGCGCACGTCGCTGACGCGCGGATCCCATTCAGCGAAGGCCAGCCAGGGTGACGCGGGCGCGTCCTCCCCGGCGGCGGCTGCGGGCGGCGCATCGGCGGGCGCAGCCGCGGTGACCGCGGAGTCGCTTTCGGTCTTTGCCCCCGCCTGAGACTCGAGCCCGGCGAAGAGCGGACCGGCCAGCGGCTGGTGGAAGCGCGCCGTGGGCAGGTGAACCACGTAATTCACCGTCACCGCCCGCCCCAGGATCCGGCCCAGCGTCTCGATGATCTGGTGGTTCAGGTGTTGTTCGAGCCAATCCTTGGCGTAGGCATGGCGCACCCGGATGACGAATTCGCCGTCCTCATATGCCAGCACCTCTGAGCCTTTGAGCCACGTGTCGAAGGTGGCCCGGTTCAATTGGAGTTCGAGCTGGCCGAGCGTTGCTTGCCAGGCATCTTTAGGTGTAAGCATGTGAACGTGCCCCAAATCAGCAGACAGCCGCGTAGAACGACAGGCCAGCACAGCGTGGGCTGCCTTAGAAAAGCTGTAATCATAATGTCTGTTGCTATGTTTCGATGGTACAACCGCCAGGGGGCGGTTCTGTGTGGCCGGATGCGCGTGCGACGCTGGATGTCTCCGGCCAGTTGGGGGGTGTTGTCCCCGACTCGAAAGTAAAACCATTTTAACAAACTATGGCGACAGACTCAATCGGATTCGCCCCTTTATACCTTAAAGAATTCAAAGTTTTAAGATTCCCCAGGTTGGACTCCTGAGACTGGAATCCCAAAATCAGAAAGATCGCGCGCACGGGATGAGTCGCAGAAGGCATAAGGGCTATATGTGGGGGGACTCTGCCACGGACTCGGCCAGATTTGGCGAATGTGGGATGAAGTGGGATTTCGGAAGCATATCCCACCTTAAAATTTTGGGCCGGATTCGAAATTTTAAGATTCGCCATCGAACTCACATTTTGTGAATCTAGGCGGTGGCGTTTGGGTTTTCGTGGGAATGTGTGGGATTTCGAAAGCGCAAAAAACGCGCGCCAGCCCCCTGGGGTTAGCGCGCGGTTGGAGTCCTGCTGCTGCCGGGTTGTGGGCGGTCAGCGGGTTTCTTCGCCGGGCAGCCCATAGCTGTAGGCGCGCTGTTTGACGTCGAGCACCTGCGCCAGCGAGGTGTCCTCGCGGACGTGCCAGGTGACGTAAATGTCCTTGATGAAGCTCTCGACCAGTTCCAGCGCCAGCGCTTCGAAGTTCGTGCTCTCGATGTCGGACTGCTGCTTGGGCCACCCATAGCCCCAGGCAAACCAGGAGCGGTCCTGAAAGAGAATGAAGTCGTAGAACGCCTGACCCGCCGGGTCGTCGGTCAGGAAGACGGCGATGCGGGCGCACAGTTCCTTGAACTGGTACGGCGGAATGCGCGCCTCGTCGACGGGGTTGGGCCGGGCAAAGCCCGACAGCGGCACGAAGATGATGCTCCAGTCCTCGATGAAAACCTGGAGTCCCTCGTGACCTTTGCCGGCGGGATGCACCAGGCGGCGGGTTTTGCCCACTCCAGGGATTCCGGCGGCGGCCATCTCGGCCAGGACCTGCTCCAGCGCGTTGAACAGCCGGGACGAGAATTCCTTCAAGCTCGCGTCCAGCCTGGCCTGCATATCCGCTCGCTCGGTCATCATTTTGTTGAGCGAGTTCAACAGTTTTGCCCGTTCTTCGAGATCCACTGTGACTACTCCTGAACTGCCGGATGATGGCCTGAATTGTGGAGCAAACCGCCGATCTTGGCAACCGGCCCCGCCGCCCGCCGGATTGCCCGCTGGCTCGTTTTCGGCTATGCTGAGCGCACACCAGGCGGAGATCGAGCATGGCTAGCCAGTTCTCCGGCCCGCTCGCCGGGACGTATTGGGTTCATCCCCGACGGCTGATGGCCGGGCCTCACCCCAGCGCGCGCGATGACGAGGCGCTCACTGCCGAGCGCATCCGGCAGTTGCTGCTGGCAGGGATCACCTTCTTCATGGACCTCACCGAGCCGGAGGAACGGCCTCCCTATACAGCCCTGCTGCCCGGCAGCGTCGCGTACCGGCAGTTATCCATTCCAGACATGCACACGCCCACGCCCGATCACATGCGCCGCATTCTCGATCTCATCGACGCCGGGCTGATGGATGGCCTCGTCGTTTACGTGCACTGCCTGGGGGGAATCGGGCGCACCGGGACGGTGGTCGGCTGTCACATGGTGCGGTATGGCATGTCGGGCGAGATGGCGCTCAAGGTGATTGCCGACCGGCTGCACAGCGGCTCGCCCGAAACCGAGGCGCAGCGGCAGATGGTCCTGCGCTGGTGCGAGGGCGGCGACCAGACGAGCCGGTACGCGCCCCGGTGACGCGGGCGGCTCACCCGCCGATGACCGGCGCGATGCCCTCGTCGATCGTGTCCACGACCCGCCCGGCCACGCCTTCGAGCGCCGCGCGCTTGTCGGCGTGAGGCGACACTCCAACACCCTCGACCGTGACGTCCAGCCCCGCCCGCCGCAGGGCCTCACCCGCGCGCTCGGTGGCGCGAATTCCCCCGGTCGAGTCCTCGAACACGATTACGCGGGCCGGCGTCCCGGCCAGCGCGGCCAGCGGCCCGGTGAGTTCGCCGCGCTCGAACAGGGCGGCGGCGGATTCCAGCGCGGCGCGTTCGGCGCCCGACGCGGCAGCGCCGATGGCGGCCAGGGCCTGCACCGGCGACGGCTTGATGTAGTCGGACACGGGCCGTCCGTGCGCGTCGGCCAGCCACTTGACGCGCCCCTGGCCGATCAGCGGCACTTTACCGTCCAGCCCCAGCAGCTCGACCGCCAGCTCGCCCTCCGGCGCGAAGCCGTGCGGCGCCGGGCTGTCCAGGTCGGCGGGGGGCAGGCTGGGCCGCGCAGTGAAGACAGCCACGCCGTGCCGTGGATCGCGTGCCCAGGCCAGCAGCCGGTCGCGGTTGGCCGGGCTGAGCAAGGGCCTGTCGTGGGCGGCCAGATAGCTCGGGCTGGCGAAGGGCGCCGGGTGGCCGTAGGTGGCGGCGAAGCGCTCGCTGCCGAGCGTGTGAGTCTGGAAGACGCGCGTCGTCGGCGTGGTGATGTCGTACACGTCGCCCAGCAGGGCCGACACCAGCGGCAGGAACGCCGGATCGATCTGGCCGGTCAGCCGCGCCAGGTGCACCGCCGACGGGACCAGCCCATCGCTGCTGTGCGCCAGCACGTCGCGGGCCAGCGCCACGAAGTCCGGGCGTGGGGCGGGCCGGGCTGCCGCGCGCACCGCGGCCAGCGTCGCGTCGAGCGTGTCGCGGCGCTGGTCCGGCTGTTGGGCCAGGGCGGCCAGCAGGATCGCGCTGACGCATATCGCCCCGGAGTCCCACTCGTTGGTGATGCCGCACGCCTCGAACAGGGCGATCTCGTCGTCGGTGATGGACGCGACGATCTGGCCCATCTGCCCGGCGAAGTAATCCACCGTGGCGCGCAGCGCGTCCTTGTAGCCGAGCGGGTGCACCAGCACGCCGTCGACGTCCAGCAGCAGCAGCGTGCGCCGCGCAGAGCTTCCCCTTGCCACCGATCAGCTTCCTGCCGGGCCGGGCTGGTCCTGCGCGGCGAGATAGGCGTCGTAGTCTTCGGCGTCGACCAGGGCGCCGCCGCTGACCTCGCCGGAGGCGAAGCGGCGATTCTTGTCGAAGAAGAACTCGGCCTCCATGCGGTCGAAGCTCTTCTGGCCCACGATCACTTTGCGCGCGTAATAGCCCTGCTGGTCCTCGGTCTGCGACAGGTCGTTATACCGGTGCAGCCGGACCCTGATCACCTCGCCGGTGGCGTTGGAGCGGACGTAAAAATAGATGCCCTCGGCGTCGCCATCGCCGGCTTTGCCGCCGCCAAACAGTCGTTTCAGGAAGTCCATTCGATCAACCCTCCTCAGTACTGCTATATCTCTCGCACGGGGAGCCCGGACGGGCAGCGCCGTCGCGGCTCTCGCGTGCGCGCTATCGTTTGATTGTACCGGGCTTGGGGGCAGAATCGAAATTCGCTCACCGCCCGCCGGCCCGCGTTGGTCATCCTGACGTGGACAAGTCGCCAGTTTGGGATAGGATAGACCAGCGGCGTTACAATAGGCGCCTTGTGGCGATCTGAACCTGTCCCAGTGGGAGGTGACATGGCCTACAATATGAACCTGGATGACCTCGATCGGATGCGCGCGATCGACGTGGACGACATGCTGTCGCACATCGACGCGCTGCCCGATCAACTCGACAATGCCTGGGAAGCGGCCCAGGCGCTGCCCCTGCCGGAGTCGCACCAGGCGCCCCGGTTGATCGTCCTGTGCGGCATGGGCGGCTCGGCCATCGGCGGGGACCTGGCGGCGGCGGTCGTCGCGCCCACGTCGCCGGCCCCGTTCGTCGTGCTGCGCGGCTACGATCTGCCCGCGTTCGTGGCCGGGCCGGAGACGCTGGTCATCGCCAGCAGCCACTCCGGCAACACCGAGGAAACACTCTCGGCGGTGGAAATTGCCCGCGAGCGCGGGACGCGCCTGCTGGCGGTCACGACCGGCGGCCAGCTCGCCGAGCACGCGGCGCGGCACGGCTACCCGCTGTGGCAGTTCGACTACAAGAGCCAGCCGCGCGCGGCGCTGGGTTGGAGCCTGGGGCTGCTGCTGGGCCTGGCCGACCGGCTGAAGCTGGCCCCCGGCCTGGGCGACGCCCTGGCGGGCGCGGTCGCGCTGCTGCGCGAGACGGCGCAGGGCTACGGCGCGGGCAGCGGGCTGGCGACCAACCCGGCCAAGCGCACCGCCGGCCAGTTGATCGGGCGCGTGCCGGTGTTCGTCGGCGCGGGGATCTTCGAGCCGGTGGCGCGGCGCTGGAAATGCCAGCTCAACGAGAACGCGAAAGTGTGGGCCGAGTACGAGCCGATGCCCGAAACCAACCACAACGCCGTGGCCGCGATCGGCTTCCCGGCGGACAACAGCGTCCAGCTATCGGCAATTTTCATCACCTCGCCGGCGCAGGATCACCCGCGCGTGCGGCTGCGCCACGAGCTGATGTACACCATGTGCCTGCAAAACGGGATCATGGCCGACACCTTCCAGCCCCAGGGCGACACGCCGCTGGCCCGGCTGCTGCACGCCATCCAGTTTGGCGACTACCTGAGCTACTACACCGCCATCGGTTACGGCGCCGATCCCACCGCGATCGCGCCGATTGTCGAATTGAAAGACCAGCTCGCCCGTTCGCACTAGTCACGGAGGACTCCCCTTATGTCACCCAAACGTTCCGAGCACGTCCGCCTGTTCATCCCCGGCCCGGTCGAGGTCCGCGCCGAGATTCTGGATGCCCAGTCCGACTGGATGATCGGCCACCGGTCGTCGGACTTCGCCGCGCTCTACGGGCGCATGCAGCCCAAGCTCCAGCAGACGTTTTACACCCAGAACCCGGTCTATCTCTATACGTCGTCCGGCACCGGCATCTGGGAATCGGCATCGCGCTGTGCCGTCCGCGACGACAAGAAAGTCCTGCACCTGACCTGTGGCGCGTTCAGCGAGCGCTGGGCCGAGGTCAGCCACATGAACGGCAAGCAGGTCGAGGTGATCGCCGTCGAGTGGGGCCAGGCCGTCAAGCCGGAACAACTGGCCGACGCGCTGAGTCACGGGACGTATGACGCGGTGGCCTGCGTGATGAACGAAACCAGCACCGGCGTGCGCAACCCGATCGAGGACTACGCCAAAGTGCTCGAAGCATATCCCGATACGCTGTTCCTGGTGGACGTGGTGAGCATCTACGCCGGGGCCAAAGTCGAGACGGACGCCTGGGGCATCGACGTGTGCCTGACCAGCACGCAGAAAGCCTTCGCGCTGCCGCCGGGCATGGCCTTCGGCGCGGTGTCACCCGCTGTGCTGGAACGCGCCCGCGAGATCCCGCACCGTGGCTACTATTTCGACGTGCTGGAGATCGACAGGCACCACCAGAAGAACAACACCCCGGCCACCCCGCCGGTTTCGCTGATGTACGCCGCCGACCGCCAGCTCGACGATATGCTGGCCGAAGGGCTGGAAGCCCGTTTTGCGCGGCACGAGAAGATGGCGGCCATGACGCGCGAGTGGGTCCAGCGGGCGGGCTTCGAGATGTTCTCGGAGGAGGGCTACCACTCGCCCACCGTGTCCAACGTCGCCAACACGCGCGAGATCGACGTCGCGGCGCTGAACGCCTTCCTGCGCGAGCGCGGCATGGTGATCTCCAACGGGTACGGCAAGCTGAAGGGCAAGGCGTTCCGCATCGCGCACATGGGCGATACCCAGCCCGCAGACCTCGAAGCGTTGTTCGCCGCCATGGACGCGTTTCTGGCAGAGCAGGCGTAGGGGGGCGCCATGACGTATTTCATCCTTGTTCCGGACAACCTGGAAGCGTCGGGCCTGGCCCAACTGCGCAGCATCCCCGAGTTCACCGTCCACGCGCCGGGCAAGCTCACCCGCGAGCAAACGCTGGAGTTGATCCCCCAGGCGCACGCGATGATCGTCCGCAGTGACACCAAAGCCGACGCCGACCTGCTGGCGAAAGCGGACAACCTGAAGGTGATCGTGCGCGCGGGCGTCGGCGTGGACAACATCGACCTGGACGAATGCACCCGGCGGGGCATCGTGGTCATGAACGCGCCCGACGGCAACACGATCTCGACCGCCGAGCACACGTTCGCCCTGCTGCTGGCGCTGGCCCGGCACATCCCCCAGGCGGACGCCTCGATGCGCGCCGGGCGCTGGGAGCGTAAGAAGTTCGTGGGGACGCAGCTTCACGGCAAAACGCTGGGCATCGTCGGCTTTGGCCGGGTGGGGCGCGCGCTGGCCGATCGCGCCAAGGCCTTTGGCATGAAGGAGGTCGCCTACGACCCGTTCGTGCCGGAGCGGATCGCCCGCCACCTGGGGCTGGCCTGCCCCACGCTGGACGCCCTGCTCGAACAGGCCGACGTGATCTCGCTGCACGCCGTCATCACCAACGACACGCGCGGCCTGATCAACCGCGACACCATCGCCAAGATGAAGGACGGCGTGCTGATCGTCAACGCGGCGCGCGGCTCGCTGATCAACGGCGCGGACCTGGCCGAGGCGCTCAAGAGCGGCAAGGTCGCCGGGGCGGCGCTCGACGTATACGACACCGAGCCACCCGCGCCGGACAACCCGCTGCTGGGGCTGGACAACGTGGTGTATACGCCCCACCTGGGCGCCAGCACGGTCGAGGCGCAGGAAGCGGTCGCCGTCCAGGCGGCCACCGAGATCATCGATGCCTTGCTGCACGGCGAATACAGCAACGTGCGCAACAAAGCGGTGCTCCAACGCTAGGCGCGGCGCAACAACCGGAGACAGCACTCACCGGGCGGGCCACTACGCGGGCCCGCTCGTGCTTTAGACGAAGGTAGCGATGGCGTCCAGCGGCTTGCGCTGGATGTCCGGCACGCGCGCATCCGCCGCCGGGTAGCCCACGACCAGCAGCAGAAACGGGCGCTCGTTGTCGGGCCGGCCCAGGATGGTGGAGAGGAAATGCATCGGGCTGGGCGTGTGCGTCAGCGACACCAGCCCGGCGTGGTGGACGGCAGCGATCAGCAGGCCGGTCGCCAGCCCGACCGACTCGCTCACGTAATAGTTCTTGTGTTTTTTCCCGTCCGGCCCCCGGCTGGTGGACTGGGCGAAGATCGCGATCAGGTAGGGCGCAGTTTCGAGGAATGGTTTCTGCCAGCCGGTGCCCAGCGCGGCCAGGTCGTCCAGCCATTCCGCCGTGGCGCGCCGTGCATAGAATTCGCGCTCCTCGGCTTCGGCGGCCTCGCGGATCTGGCGCTTGACCGCCGGATCGCTGACCACCACGAAATGCCACGGCTGCTTGTTGGCGCCGCTGGGGGCCGTATTGGCCGCACGCAGGCAGTTCTCGATCACGTCGCGCGGCACGGGCCGGTCGGCAAAATCGCGGACGGTGCGCCGCCGGTTCATCTCGGCGTAGAACGCGGCTGCACGCCGCTGCATCTCGTCCACGGGATATTCGCGGTACTGCGCGAGCGGGATGGATGTGGGGTCAGGCATGGTCGGACCTCACTGGTGTATGCCGGGATCACCGCGAACCGTCGCCCGCGATCCCGGTTTCGGAAGAGTTGGCCGGGGCGCGTCCGGGCCACAGCGCTCGCCAGCGCGGCCCGCGCGCGGCTCTTCAATCGGGGGCGGCGGCGGGCTCCTCGCGCGAATCTTCGAGCGGCTCGGCGGCGGGCGGGACCTTCACCACGCGGATTTTGCGGATGCGGCGATCGTCCACATTCAGCACTTCGATGTGAACGTGCTCCGTCTCGATCTGCTCGCCTTCGTCCGGCACCTTGCCCAGCTTGCTGAACACGAACCCGCCCAGCGTGTCACTTTCGTCGGTCGGCAGGTGGATGTCCAGCAGGCGGTTGAGGTCGTCCAGGTCGATCCCGGCGTCGAAGATGTACTCGTTCTCGTCAACCTGCTGGTAGACTTCCTCTTCGTTGAAGTCGTATTCGTCGCGGATCTCGCCGACGATCTCTTCGATCAGGTCTTCGAGCGTCACCAGGCCCGCCGTACCGCCGTATTCGTCGACCACGATCGCCAGGTGGATTTTGCGCTGCTGAAGCTCGGCGAGCAGGTCGACCGCCTTCTTCGACTCCGGCACGAAGTAGGCCGGGCGCAGCAGGTCGCGAATCGGGCGCTGAGTGTCGCCGTCGCGCCACGTCATGAGCAGGTCTTTGGCATACAACAATCCGCGCAGGTGGTCGATCGATTCTTCGTAGACCGGGATGCGCGAATGCCCCGCCTCGACGATCACCTTGAGCGCCTCTTCGAGCGGCGTGTCGATCTCCAGCGCCACCATGTCGATCCGCGGGACCATCACCTCGCGGGCCAGCGTGTCGCCGAACTGGAAGATCGAATAGATCATCTCTTTTTCTTCGTCCTCGATGGCGCCGCCCTCGGACCCGGCATCGACCATCATCTTGATTTCTTCTTCCGTCACCAGCGACGAACTGCCCCGCCCGACGAACGGCGCGGCGAACTGCCCGCTGATCCACTGCATCAGCCGCAGGGCGGGCGCCAGCAGGCGCGACAGCAGGTTGATCGCCGAGACGGACCACATCGCGATCTGGTCGGCGTGGCCGAGCGCGATGTTGGCCGGCAGCATCTCGCCGAAGATCAGCGTGATGATCGCGATGACCAGCAGCACGCCGCCATACGCCAGGACATCGGCCAGGCCGGTGCTCACCTGCTGATCGACGAGCAGATCGCGCAGCGGCGGCGCCAGCGCGACCGACGCCACCAGCGCGATCGCGAAACGCAGCAGCAGGTCGACTAACTGCTGCGAGGCCAACAGGCGCGTGGCATCCCCGGCCAGCGCCAGCGCCCTTTCCGCTCGCTGGTTGCCCTCTTCGGCCATCTCGCGCAGGCGGGCCTTGTGGGTGTTGACGAGCGCCACGTAGGCCATTTTGAGCGCCGCGTTGAGCAGGATGAACCCGCCCAACACCAGCAATCCGGTGAGGCTATTATTCACGGTTGTTTACCTTTGAAGCTGATGGTTGGGTGTGATGGCATGGCGTGACGAACTGACCCCGCCAGGATGCACAACGCTCCTGAGAGTCACACGGCAGGATTGTGTCACGGAAGATAGATGAGGGTGGTTCGGAAGAGTCTTCAGGCACCGCTAGATTTCACTGCTGGCTAGTTTTCGCGTACGGCGCCATCGAGTCTGGCTGTTGGCGCCGTCAAGCGGCATTGTACCATAAAAGGCCGTTGCGTCAAATGTCGTCGCGTGGGGCGCCCCTCATCGCCGCGATCCGGTTTGGTCAACTTGCCCAAACAGGCGCGCGCCCCCGCAGGACAGATCGCCGGTCGAGCGGGCAAAATGCGGGCGATCCGCCCCTCGAATACGATCTCGCGCCGCAATCTCTCCCCGATCTCACGCGAATTTCGGAAAATGGGCCATTTGGGCTCTGTCCAGAGTCGATACATCCGCTATAATGTGGGATATTGCGCCTGCCTTTTTGGATATTGAGGGATTTTTTCGAGTCCCATGCACCGGCAACGTTGGCGATGGTTGTGGCTCTGGGTGGGAGTATTGGTGGCTGGATGCGGTCAGGTGTGGTCCTCGAACGGGACCCCGCCCTCCACGCGACAGCCCACCCTGCCCCTGCTCGGTTATACCCTGGTCCCGCCGTCGCTGACGCCCAGTCTGTGGCCGGTCTATACGCCCACGCCGCTGCTCACCTCCGAGGGATCGGGCCTGGGGCCGGCCCTGTACCTGACGGTCATCGGCCCGACGTGCTACGAGACGCCGGTCAGCAGCCTGATCTGCCTGGGACAGGTCCGTAACACGCTGGGCGTGCCGGTCGAGCACGTGACGGTCGGCGTGCAGCTTCTCGATCGCAACGGCACGCCGCTGGCCCAGGGCGAAACCTTTCTGTCGCGCGTGGTGCTGCCGGCGGGATTGGTGGGGCCATATCGCGTGCTGTTCGAGCGCATTCCGGAAGGCTACGCCGGGGCGTATGGGTTCGTCAAGTCGGGGCAGGTCGCCACGGACGCCGGCGTGCGCTACGCCGAATTGGAGCTGCGCCAGCTCTCCGGCACGTTCGTCATGGACCAGTACCAGGTGGCGCTGTCGGTCGTCAACAAGAGCCGCTACCCGGTGGAGCACGTCTCGGTGACGATGACGCTGCTCGACCGCGATGGCAACGTGACCGGGTTCCGCCAGGTTTATCTGGAAGCGGGGCAGCGCCTCAAGCCGGGCGAATCGCTGGCGCTGACGATGAAGGTGATTCCACAAGGGCCGAACACGGTCGGCTTCGACGCGTTTGCCGAGGGCCGGCTGGTGCGCAACAACTAACCGGCCTGGGCCACGGCGAAAGCCAGCGCGGCCCACTCCTCCAGCCCCAACGTCTCGGCGCGGCGCTGCGGATCGATACCCGCGCCCGCCAGCAGGTCCCCCACCTGGGCTTTGGGTATCCCCAGCCCGGCGCTCAGCGAGTTGCGAAGCTGTTTGCGCTTTTGCCCAAAACCGGCCCGCACCACGCGGAAAAACAGCTTTTCGTCCGGCACGGCGACGCGCGGCGCGTCGAATACGTCGATGCGCACCACCGCCGAGTCCACGTCGGGCCGCGGCCAGAACGCCGCCGGGTTCAGGCGCATGGCGATCTGCGGCTGGCCGTAAAACTGCACGCTCACCGCCAGCAGGCTCATGTCGCCGGGCGCGGCGACCAGCCGCTCGGCCACCTCGCGCTGGACGGTCAGCACCAGCCGCCGGGGGCGGGGCGCGGTTTCGAGCAGGCGGCGCAGGATGGCGCTCGTGATGTAATACGGCAGGTTGGCGACCACGGTGTACGGCGTCCCCCCGACGAGGGCGCCGATGTCCACTTCCAGGATGTCGCCGTGAACGATCTCGACGCCCGGCAGATCGGCGGTCGCCGCTTCCAGCAGCGGGATCAGGCGCGTGTCCAGCTCCACGGCGATCACGCGCGCAGCGCGCCCGGCCAGGACGCGGGTCAGGTTGCCGGTGCCGGGGCCGATCTCCAGCACGGTCGCGCCCGGCTCCAGCCCGGCGATCTCGACGATCTTCTCCAGCGCGTTGGGGTCGTGCAGGAAGTTCTGGCCCAGGCTCTTTTTCGGGGTGATGGCGTGCTGTTCCAGCAGGTGGCGGTCGTTCACGGTCGGGTTAGCCTCCCACGGCGATCACGCGCGGGGTGGGCGGCTGGATGATCGTCTCACTCTCGACCTCGCGGCTGACTTCACGCCCGTTTTCGGTGCGCACGCGCACGCGCCGCTCGCGCAGGCCCTCGGCGCCCGCCTCGATCACGCGCTGCTCGCCGCGTGGCAGGTCCGGGTCGGGTCGCTCGATCGTCACGAAGGGCACCGGCTCGCGCTCGATAGCGATTGCCTCGCTGACACGCACCACTTCGATCGTCATCTCCGGCACCAGCGGATCATCCAGGTCGGGGATCGTATAGTCCAGGCCCACCGGCGCGATCCCGATGCTCGCCAGCGCGTCACTCACCTGGGCGCCGCGGGCGCGCGTGTCCAGCCGGCGGCCATCGACCAGCACCGTCACCGGGACCGACCGCTCTATCCGGATCGTCATGCCCTCGGCCACCAGGGTGCTGAAGCCGGGCGTCACCCGGTCCGCCAGGTAGAGCGTGATCCCGGCGGCATCCAGCGCGCCGCCGACGTCGGGCCGCGTGGTGTAGACCTCGCGGGCGCGGCCATTGTCGACCACCGTCAGGCGCACGCTGCGCACGACGCGAATGATCGCCGGGGCGGTGTCCCAGGGGTGATCGTCCAGCGCGTCGGGCGAATAGGTGCGGCCATTGACCTGGATGACGTCGTGCGGATCGAGCGCGATCGACCGTTCGTGCAGCACGTCGAGCGGGTGAGTCGCCTGGGTGCGGATCTGCTGGAGCCGGCCATCGGCCTCCAGCGCGACCGCGCGCGCCCTGGTCACGGTGATCGTCATGCCGCCGCTCAGAGAGTCGTCCAGCGCGGGCGCGACGACGTCTTCGGGGGCCAGCCGCACGCCCGCTTCTTCGAGCGCGCCGCCAACCGTCCCGGCCCAGGTGCGGTGATGGATCACCTGGCCGTCGACGTGGATGGTGATGGCGGATTGGGTCGTGTAGGTCAGGAAGAGCCCGGCCCCGGCCAGGGCGGCTACGGCCAGCCCTCCCCGCACCAGCCAGACTCGTGGTCGCCGCCGGCGCGGCGCATGTTCAGGTATATCGGACATCGGTTACGTCAGCCCAGTCAGCTTGTGGACCAAACAAAAACGGCGATTGCGAGCAGGTTGCTCGGGCCAGGCGCTCCTGCGGCACCCAGGGTGAAATCCTTAGTGCTGCTGCCTTCCGGCCCTGACACGGTTCGGACGCCCTGCCGCGCAGGACCCAGTCCGAGCAACCTGCCAACAATCCACCGTAACACTGCGTGGTACATGTTGCCTCATAGTCAGGCTGTCATGCGAGGATAGTAGCGGATTCGACACGCGTTGTCAACCGTGGACTCGGCGGCGCAGGGGGCGGAACGGGCTCAACGGGCAGCGGGGATCCTCGTCTGAACGGATGCTTGTCAGTTGAGGTCATGGTCCGGCGGACTTTGAACCGGATGATGACGGTTGAGCCGGATCCTCATTGCCGATTACATTTTTCTGCTCGTCAGTCTTTAGTAAACCTTTCGATAGATCTAGGAGCACAAATCGGTTTCCCCATGGATCTGCCACGACAGCCCCCCTGCCAATTTGAATGTCAAAGGGTGGCACAAGGATAGTCCCCCCAGCCTGCACAAAGCGGCGCGCGGCCTCGTCCGCCGCATCGACAAGTATATCCACATCACGGTGTTGTCGTTCCGTTTGCAGGACAATTTCGGCATCGTTTTCGGGAAGCCGTAATCCTGCGGATGTCGGAGTCCGCCAGTTAAGTTCGAGACCCAGGTGATGGCAGTAAAACTGGATGCCAGCATCCAAATCAGAGACATAAAACTCAATGCAATCTATCTTGCGTAACAACGGTTTGGGGGATGTCATGAAACATCACTCCTTGTTCATAGTGGCAATCACAGACGACTGAGATATCACCCTGCACGATGTTTCAGGGGCTCACCCTCAAGCCACGGGGCCGCTTGCTTTCTCGGACAAACCTTAGTCTACTCCCTTTTTCGCAAACTTCCTTGAAATCCCCCCCCTTAACGAACCGGCTATTGTCAGCGCCTGTCGCCTGATGTTAAAATGATACTGAGATGAGAGTATACTTCCCGTATTCGGTCCGCGGCTCAAGTGCGGAACACGCTCCTGACGAGGTATCCTGGCAATCGGTCACGTTTGAGATGATGCGCCTGGCCTTCCGGGCGTGTCCTTGCCGGGTGTGCATGGAGTGACATGCCTAAGTCGGATCCACGGTCGCTAACACCGCTCGACCTGCCGCTGGTGCGGCGCGTCATGCCACAGCGCCTGCCGCTCGACATGTCGGCGGCGCTCACGCGCGGCATTCACGGCATGGAAGATGCGCTGCTGTTCTCCGTGCCTCTCGCCGACCTGGGCGCTCCGACGCTGGTCATGCGCAACGGCGACAGCGGCTATGTCGGCCAGTTCCGGCACCGCGCGGGCGACCCGGTCGCGCACCTCGCGTTTCTGGCTCCCGAACCGCAAGAGGGCGATATGTACGACTGGACGCGGTTGCTCGAAGCGATCGCGTTCGAGGCGGGCAAGCGCGGCGCGCACCTGGTCAACGCGGAAGTCGCCGAGGATCACCCGGTGTTCGTGTCGTTCCGGATGGCCGGGTTTGCCGTTTACTCGCGGCAGGTGATCATGCGGCGCCATCCCGCGCCGGTGCCCGCCGTGGCGCACAACCTGCTGCGGCCCGAAGCGCCGCACGACACGTTCGCGATCAGCACGCTGCACGCGAACACCGTGCCGCGCCTGCTCCAACAGGCGGACCCGCTGCCGGGCGCCGAGGGTAGCGGGCTGGTTTACGAGCGCGACGGGCACATGGCGGGATACCTCGCCGTGACCGAGGGGAAGTCCGGGATCGTGATCAAGCCGTACTTCCATCCCGAAGTGTACGAGCAGGCCCCGGCGATCATCTCATCGGCCCTGGCGGTTTTGCCGCGCGCGGCTCATCTGCCGGTCTATCTGTACGCGCGAGCGTACCAGGACTGGCTGCGAGGCGCGTTAGAACAAGTGGAGTTTGAGCCATGGTTACATCAGGCCTTGATGGTTAAGTACACCCTTGTACGGGTGGAGCGCACCGAGCCGGTGGCCCTGCCCGGCCTGGAGCCGAATCACCTGCGGCCCCCGGTCGTCGACCGACCGCTGCCCATGCACAAACGTGCCGCTGGGCGCCACAACCCAAACCGAGCAGGCTGGGCGACGCTCTGGAAGCGTCCCAGCAGAAGATTGAGACAACACGAACCCTATGGAACGTCGAATAACAGATGACCTTGACCAACTCAAAGCCGTCCTGCCCGATTACCTCGTCAAAGCGCTGAACGCGCTCGATCGCGACGAAGACGATCTGCTCGAGGTAATTCTGGACCTGGGACGCGTGCCGACCGCACGTTTCGTCGAGGATGAGATCGTCCTCGACGATGGCGAAGTCACCGCCGACACGATCAACTACGTGGCTCAGCGCGTGGGCGAGTTCGACGACGACAACCGCGCGGGGATCGAGCGCACGCTGCACCGCATCAGCGCGATCCGCAACCGGCGCGGCCACATCGTCGGGCTGACCTGCCGCGTCGGGCGCGCGGTCTACGGCACCATCGACATCATTCAGGATATCGTCGAGGCCGGCAACAACGTGCTGCTGCTGGGCCCACCCGGCGTGGGCAAGACGACGCTGCTGCGCGAAGCGGCGCGCGTCCTGGCCGAGTCGCGGCGCGTGGTGATCGTCGATACGTCGAACGAGATCGGCGGCGACGGCGACGTGCCCCACCCCGCGGTGGGCCGGGCGCGCCGGATGCAGGTTGCCAAGCCGCTGCTCCAGCACGAGGTGATGATCGAGGCGGTGGAGAACCACAACCCCGAGACGATCGTGATCGACGAGATCGGGCGCGAGCTGGAAGCGCAGGCCGCCCGCACGATCGCCGAGCGCGGCGTGCAGTTGATCGGCACCGCGCACGGTCAGACGCTGGATAACCTGCTGCTGAATCCCACCCTGTCCGACCTGGTCGGCGGGATCGAATCGGTCACGCTCTCCGACGAAGAAGCCCGGCGGCGCGGCACGCAGAAAACCGTGCTGGAACGGCGCGCGCCCCCGACCTTCAATGTGCTGATCGAGATTCAGACGCGCCACCGGCTGGTGGTGCTGGAGGACGTGGCCGCCGCGGTCGATGCCAACCTGCGCGGGCGCCCGCTGCCGGTCGAGATCCGGCACCGGGCCAGCAGCGGCGAGATCCAGATCGAGAGCGCGCAGCCCGAGCACGCCTTCGGCCAGCGCAACGGCTCCCGCCGCAACGGCCCGCGCTCGCGGGACGGGCGCGAGCCGCGTCCCGAGCCGGATCGCTCGCGGCAGTACGACCGCGCCGAGCCGTTCGAACCGGCCATGACGTCGGGCGGGCGCTGGCTGCAAACGCTGCACGTCTTCCCGTATGGCGTGGCGCGCAACCGGCTGGCGCAGGTCGCCAAGCAGCTTCGCGTGCCGATCGAGATCGTGGACGATCTCGAAGCGGCCCAGGCGCTGGTTACGCTCAAGAACTACTACCGCCGCCGCCCGCGCCTGATCGTCGACGCGGAGCGGATGGGCATCTCGATCTACGTGCTGCGCGCCAACACGGTCACCCAGATGGAAGATTTTCTGGTGGACGTGTTCCAGTTGTACGGAGATGAACAGCACGACCCTTTTGGGGTCGCCATGCGTGAGGCCGAAGAGGCGATCCGCCGGATCAAGAACGGCGCGCGATCGATCGATCTGTCTCCGCAGGCGGCGTACATTCGGCGCAAGCAGCACGAAATGGCGCGCGCGGCGCACCTGATATCGCACAGCTACGGCAACGAGCCGCAGCGGCGCGTGCGCATCTTCCGCGACGAGCCGGCGCGGCCCTGACCGGGCTGGCAGTTCGTGCTGCCTGCCGGTACAATCACCCCCAGTCGGACCTGTCGCCGGTCGGCCACCCCCGACCGGCGATTTTGATTCAGGAGCAGCCCGTGAGCCCGAGAGAACGCGTCGAAGATCGTCCGCGCCGCCGGCGTGGCTGTTGGCCGCTGTTGTGGATATTGACTGTGCTGGTGATCTGCGTGGGCGCTGTGGCCGGCCTGCTGATCACGCTGGCCGGCGAGCCGAACGACATCCGTGTCCAGCTCGACACCAACCGCCGGACGGTCGCCGCCAACGAGGAATTCACCATCGCGGTGAACGTCGAGAACGTGAGCCTGGACCCGGTCGCGCTGAACGGCGTCGGGCTCGACCAGAGCCTGCTGGATGGCCTGTCGGTCGTCCGCAGCGATCCGCCGTTCCGCTCCATCACCGAGCGCGACTACCCGATCTACGGGGCGTGGAGCGAGTTCTCCCTCGACCAGGATATGGCGGAGGGTACCATCTTCACGCTCACCCTCACCCTGACCGCGACCCAGCCCGGCCTGTACGAGGGCGACGTCACGGTTTGGATCGAGAACGACGTCCTGGGGATCGTCCCGGTATCGCGGGCCCGCCGCGCGCCGCTGGAGATTCAAGTGCAGTAGCCATGTTCATCACGTTTGAAGGGCCGGACGGCAGCGGCAAATCCACCCAAGTGGCGATGCTGGTCGATGACCTGCGCGCGCGGGGCTATGCCGTCTACCAGACGCGCGAGCCGGGCGGGACACCCATCGGCGACCAGATCCGCGCGGTGGTTCACGACCTGGGCAACGAGGGGATGCATCCCCACACCGAGATCCTGCTGTATGCCGCGTCGCGCGCCCAGCTCGTCGCCCAGGAGATCCGCCCCAGGCTGGCGGCGGGCCAGATCGTGGTGTGCGACCGCTACGCCGACAGCACGCTCGCTTACCAGGGCTATGGGCGCGGGCTGGACCTGCCCACACTGCGGATCATCCTGGCCTTTGCCACCGGCGGCCTGCAGCCGGACCTGACGATTTACCTGGACATCACCGCCGAAGAGGGGCTGCGCCGCCGCCAGCAAGCCGCGCAGGACGGCGCAGAGTGGAACCGGCTCGATGCCGAGTCGCTGGCCTTTCACCAACGCGTGCGCGAAGGCTACCTCGCGCTCGTCGCTGAAGCGCCGGATCGCTGGGTCGCGCTGTCGGGCGCTGGGGACCGCGAGTCGATCCAGGGCCAGATCCGGGACGCCGTCTACACGCGGCTTCCCGCGCCGGATACCGCCTAGACCGGGGGCAGGCTGTCGTCTGCGCCCGCACCGGCGGCGCCAAAATCCCCCCCGTCATCATCGGCCAGGTCGGGCATAGTGGCTTCAATCTCCTCTGGGCTTTCGCCGCGCTCCAACCGGTCGACCACCTCTTCGAACTCCGGCCCCATGTCTTCCCCCACCTCGGCGCTCATCTCGCGCAGCACGTGCGCCATCGTGCGCGGATCGGCATCTTCCAGGTCGTCGAAGGCGTCGTCGTCTTCCCAGCCGCCGGACATCATGCGCGAGATCGGCGACTTCTTGATCGCGACGCGCGAGATCAGCCGGGTGAGATCGGTGCTGCCGCAGTGGGTGCAGGCCGGGGTGAGCGCGTCGTATTCGCTGTAGGTCTTGGTGGTGACCGTCACCTTCCGGCGGCAGGCGTTGCAGCGAAACTCATAGGTAGGCATAACCTTCTCCTGATGCTATAGTGGCGGGTGCCTGAAGACGAAATATATCAAGTACAGCCATTCTGGCAAGCAAAACGACGGTTTGCGCCCGAACTTATGGGTTTCTAACGGGCCCGGTGGGGAAGCGCGGAACGTTTGGGTAGAATCTGCGTAGGTTGATGGTAGACGCGCACGCGCGCGTATCGTTTTCGGAATCGAGGTTGTCCGGATGGTTGCCAATCGTCCCCCCGATCAAACCCCAGACCAGCCGCCCGGCGGTTTTCGGCGCATCGCCGTGCAGATGCCCATCGCCGAGCCGCGCCTGATGTACGCGCTGCTGGGGGTGATCGTCCTGATCTTCCTGTACACGTTCAGCCTGACGCCGCTGGAGCGCAACCTGTTCTTCTCGGACTGGGCGAAGGTCAACCCCGCGATCCGGGACGGCGAGTACTACCGGCTGTTCACGTCCATGTTTCTGCACCTCAACCTGACGCACATCCTGTTCAACGGCTATGCACTGTACGTGCTGGGCCGCGACGTCGAGTCGCTGTTCGGGACCGCCCGGTTTGCGGTGATCTACTTCCTGGGGGGGCTGTCCGGCTCGCTGGCGAGCTTCATTTTCACCGATGCGCCGTCGGTGGGGGCGTCCGGTGCCATCTTCGCGATCTTCGGCGCCGAAATGGTCTACTTCTACCAGCACCGCGCGCTGCACGGCGAGCGGGGGCGCCAGCATCTCAACCAGCTCGTGATCCTGATGGTGATCAACCTCGCGCTGGGGGTCTTTTCGTCGGCGACGGATTTTCGCATCGACAACGCCGGGCACATCGGCGGGCTGGTGGGGGGATTGGTGCTGACCTGGTTCATCGGCCCGCGCTACAACATCCAGGCCGACCCGGCGGCGGCAGCCGGGCTGCGGGTCGTAGACCAGAACCCGCTCCAACACTGGGCGATGGCGTCGGTGGTGTATGCCCTGGCGCTGGCGGCGGCCCTGGTCTACGCGGTGACGGCCTGAGCGCGCCTTACCCGGCCAGGAAGCGAGTCGCGCGCTCGACGCTCTCCGTCGGGCTGACCTTGACCTGGGCGTCGACCACGGTCCCTTCCTCGTCGATGATCCAGTGCGAACGGATCACACCCATGTAGGTCTTGCCGTACATCGACTTTTCGCCCCACACGCCCCACGCCTCGAGCACGGCGTGATCGGGATCGGAGAGCAGATCGTAGGGCAGGTTTTCCTTCTGCTTCCACTTCAACAAATCGGCGGGCTGGTCCGGGCTGAGGCCCAGCACGATCGCGTTGGCGCCTTCGAGCCGCGGGAACTCGTCGCGCAGGCCGCACGCCTGGGTGGTGCAGCCGCTGGTGCCCGCTTTCGGAAAGGCGAACAACACGATCTTCTTGCCGCGAAAATCGCTCAGGCGCACGGTTTCGCTGTCCTGGTTCTTCAGCTCGAAATCGGGCGCTTTTGCTCCAACCTGTGGCATGGCTTGCTACCCTCCTTGGGTCGTGTGCGAGTGTTTGCAAGGAGAATGTAGCACACTGAGGCCGCGCCAGCCCAGGGGCGCCGAGGGGGATCCAAAAACCGTCAACCGATCAGTGAGGGGCAGCGAGCGGGAACAACAGACGGAACAACACGCACCAAACCGGCGCAGGATCGCCGGCGTGCGAATCGGCGGTCGGTGCTATACGATTGGCCGCGTCCGGGTTAGTGCAGCGTGCGCAGAATCGCCAGCACGCGCCCCTGGACGCTCACCTGGTCGGCATTCACGTAGATCGGGTCCATCATCGGGTTGGCGGGCTGGAGCCGGACGCGCTTGCCTTCGAGATAATACTTCTTCAGCGTGGTCTCGCCGCGTTCGGGCAGCCAGACGGCCACCATGTCGCCGTTCTTCGCCACGTTCTGCCGCTTGAGGATCACGATGTCGCCGTCGCCAACCATCGCGTCGATCATCGAGTCCCCGGTGACGCGCAGCGCGAACAACTCGTCCCGGTGCGACGGGCCGATCATGGCCTGCGGAACGTCGATCATGTCGTCGCTGTCGTAGTAATACCCGAAGTCCTCACCCGGCAGCGGCACGGGCGCGCTCGCCGCGATCTTGCCAACCAGCGGCACCTGGAACAGGTGGGTCATGTCGGCGATGGCGACGCCCATTTCCTTCGGCTGGTGGTCTTCCTGGTTGATCAGGCGCAACCCGCGCGACACCTCGGGCGCGCGCTCGAGGAAGCCCCGCTCCACCAGTTTGTTCAGGTTGTAGTTGACCACCGACGTCGAGGCGATATTGACCGCCTCGCCGATTTCGCGGATGGTCGGCGGGAAGCCGTTGTCGCGCAGAAAACTTTCGATGAAGTCCAGAATCTTTTTCTGCCGTGTAGAGAGCTTGTTGTATTCCATACTCACACCTCGTGCGGTTCGCACAATAGTTCGCATTTTGCCCCACATTATAAACCGAACTCATGTTCGATGTCAAGTTATCCAGCCGTTGGCCTACCGGTAACGACGCGGACACCTTACAGAGCTCGTATTGCCGCTTGCTGGCACAACCCCACCAAAACCGTATACTCGAAAGGGTAAGGCTGGCTCAGCAAAGGCAAAGAGGAGGTTTGACATGACCATCGAGCTTACATGGTTAGGCCACTCCGGGTTTGCGCTCACCATCGACGGTCACAAGGTTTTGATCGATCCGTTCCTGTCGGGCAATGCGCTCGCGCCGTTCGGCGTGGAGGCGGTAGAGGCCGGCACCATTCTGCTCTCGCACGGGCACGGCGACCACATCGGCGACACGCCCGCCATCGCCAGACGCACCGGGGCGACCGTCGTATCCAACGTCGAGATCAGCAACTGGCTGCGGGACACGCACGGGCTGGAGGACGTCATCGGGATCAACACCGGGGGCGGCGTCAGGCTGCCGTTCGGGCGCGTCGAGCTGACCATCGCGCACCATTCATCCGGCCTGCCCGACGGGGCGTACGGCGGGATGCCCAACGGAATTCTGATCTTCACCAACGAGGGCCAGACGCTCTACCACGCGGGCGACACGACCGTGTTCGCCGAGATGGAATGGATCGGCGACGAGGGGATCGACCTGGCGATACTGCCCATCGGCGACCACTACACGATGGGGCCCGCCAAGGCGCTGCGGGCGATCAACCTGCTCCGGCCCAAAGTCGTCATACCGATGCACTACAACACGTTCGACGCCATCACTCAGGACGCGGCGGCGTGGGCCGAACGCGTCGCCAGAGAAACCGCCGCTCGGCCCGTCGTGCTCGAACCGGGGGGCACCTTCTCGCTGTGACCTGAGCATCCAACCGGCCCGCCCCGCGCGGGCCTTTTTTCAGGAGACAGCCCGCCAACGGGCGCCGTCTGATTTCGGTGGCGAGGTTTGCGCCGGGATTTGGTATAATGCCCGCCATGCACACTCAAGGCGTTCACATCGGCCTCAACGCGCACCTGTTGGCCGCCCAGGCGGGCTATCGCAGCGCGGGCATCAACGGCTATATCTATAACCTGATCCACGCGCTGCCCGGCGCCGACCCGGCGTTTTCGTACACCGTGTTCACCGGGCGCCAGGGCCGGGTAGCCGATCCCCGGCTGGCGGTCCGCGCGACGCCGTGGAGCACCGAGCGCCCGGCGCGGCGCATCGCCTGGGAACAGATCATCCAGCCCGCCGCGCTGTGGCGGACCCGCCCGGACCTGGTCCACGCGCTGGCCTTCGTGACGCCCGTGCTCTCGCGCATTCCGTCGGTGGTCACCGTGTACGATCTGAGCTTCGTGCACGAGCCCGGACGCCTGCCCGCCGCGCGCCGGTGGTATCTGCGGCTGTTCACGCGGCGGTCGTGCCGCACTGCGCGGCGCGTGATCGCGATCTCGCACAGCACGGCGCGCGACCTGACGGCGACTTTCGGCATTCCGCCGGAGAAGATCGACGTGGCGGTGCCGGGCGTCGGGGACGAGTTCCGCCCGCTGCCGCCCGACCGGGTGGCGGACTTCCGGCGGCGGCGCGGCCTGCCCGACCGGTTCCTGCTGTTCGTCGGCACGCTGGAGCCGCGCAAGAATCTGCCGGTGCTGCTGCGCGCGTATGCCGCCCTGCCGACCGCCGAGCGCGCGGCGGTGCATCTGGTGCTGGCCGGGGGAGTCGGCTGGATGGCGGACGAGGTTTTCCGGACGATCGAGCAGCTCGATCTGGCCGGGACGGTTCACCTGCCGGGCTACGTGCCCGCCGAAGAACTGCCGCTGTGGTACAATGCCGCCGAGACGCTGGTCTATCCGTCCGTGTTCGAAGGGTTCGGCCTGCCGGTCACCGAGGCGCTGGCCTGTGGGACGTCCGCGCTGGTGTCGGATGCGTCGTCGCTGCCCGAAGCGGTGGGCGACGGCGGGCTGTGCCTGCCGCCCGGCGACGTGGCCGCCTGGAGCGCCGCGCTGCACACCGCGCTGCACGATCCGGCGTGGCGTGCCGGGGCCGGCGAGCGGGGGCGCGCCTATGCGGGCCGCTTCACCTGGGCGAATACCGCCGCGCAAACGGTCGCCAGCTACCGGCGCGCGCTCAATCTGTATCAGGATGTGGGTCATGCATAGAATCGTGTTCAACCAGCCGCGATGGATTTTGCCGGTCATTGACCTGGCCCTGGTCTTCATCGCGTTTTTGCTGTCCTACTACCTGCGCTATGAAGTCCAGTTTTTGGATCCGGTCGACGAGGCGAACGCCGCGCCCTTCACGCCGTATATCCCGTATGCGCTGATCTTTGCCGGGCTGTTGTGGGGATTCAACCAGAGCGGCGGGCTCTACCGCGAGCGCCGGGGCCGGACGTGGTGGGACGAGGTCTTCATCATCGGCAACAGCGCCACCAACACCGGCGTCGTCGTCATGGCGATCAGCTTTCTCGTCCAGCCGCTGGTGTTCTCGCGCCTGCTGATCTTGCAGGCGGCGCTGCTGGTCGTCGTGATCATCGCGGCGTGGCGGCTGGGGCTGCGCGCCCTGCGCGCCCAACTTCGGCGGCGCGGCGTCGGCGTGGAGCGCGTGCTGGTGGTTGGCGCGGGCGAGGTGGGCCGGTCCGTGCTGCAGACGATCGTCGCGCGGCCCGACCTGGGGCTGAAGGCGGTCGGCTTCGTGGACGACGATCCGGAGCGCGGCATGAGCGACATGGGCCGCGTCCCGGCGCTGGGCGGCGTGGACAACCTGCCCCGGATCATCGATCAGCAGTTGGTCGATACCGTGATCATCACCCTGCCCTGGCAGGTCCAGCGCAAAATTCTGTCCATCGTGCGCGAGTGCGAGCGCAAGCACGTCCGCGTGCGGACCGTGCCGGACCTGTTCGAGCTGAGCCTGAGCCAGGTCCAGGTCGAGATGCTGGGCGGCATCCCGCTGCTGGGCATCAACGGCGAGGCGCGCTTCCGGCCCGGCAGTTTCGTCGCCAAGCGGATTCTCGACATCGCGCTGACGCTGCTGGCGCTTCCGCTCGCCCTGGTCATCGTCGCGATCGCGGCCATCGCGATCAAGCTCGACACGCCAGGGCCGATCTTCTTCGCGCAGGAGCGCATCGGTTATAATGGCAAGCGCTTCACCGTCTACAAGTTCCGCTCGATGATCGTGGACGCCGAGAAGTACCACCAGGACCTGATCCGCCAGACGGGCGAGGACCCGCGCCATCCGAAGGTCGCCAACGACCCGCGCATCACGCGCGTCGGGCGCTGGATCCGCCGGTTCAGCCTGGACGAGCTGCCCCAGATTTACAACATTCTGCGCGGCGAGATGAGCTGGGTCGGGCCGCGCCCCGCCGTGCCGCAAGAAGTCGAGCTGTACGAGCCGTGGCATTTGCAGCGGCTGCGCACGCTGCCCGGCCTCACCGGGCTGTGGCAGGTGTCCGGGCGCAACGAGGTGCCGTTCGAGGAAATGTGCCTGATGGACATCTACTATATCGAGAACTGGTCGCTTGGCCTCGACCTGCAAATTATCCTGCGGACTGTGCCGCACGTTCTCTTAGCACATGGAGCGTCGTAACGTGTCTAGCCATCTCATCCAGAAATTCGCGCCGGAATGGGCCACGACTCAAGACCTGGTCCAGTTCACGCAGCGCCTGATCCAGACCCCCAGCCTCTCGACGCAGGAAGGCCCGGTGGCCGAGCTGTTGGTCGCGCAGTTGAAAGCGCTGGGGTTTCCGAATGTGCGCGTCAACGCGATGGGCAGCGTCATCGCCACGCTGGGCAACGGCAACGGGCCCACCCTGTTGTACGACGCGCACATGGACACCGTCGAGGCGGCCACGCCCGAACACTGGGCGTATCCGCCCCACGGCGGCGTGATCGAGGACGGCGTGCTGTACGGCCTGGGCGCGATCGACATGAAAAGCTCGCTGGCGAGCATGGTCTACGGCGCGCGCGAACTGCTGCCCTACCAGGATCAGCTCAACGGGACGCTGGTGCTGGCGTTCGTGGTGCAGGAAGAGCCCTGCGAAGGGCTGGCGATCCGCTACCTGGTGGAAGAAGACGGTCTCCGGCCCGACTTCGTGTTGTTGGGCGAGCCGACCAACCTGCAGATCAGCCGCGGCCAGCGCGGGCGCGTGATGTTCAAGGTGTCGGTCGAGGGCAAGTCATCGCACGGCAGCCAGCCCGCCCTGGGCCAGAACGCGATTTACGCGGCGGCGCGGCTGGTGTTTGCGATCCAGCTCATGGCCGACGACCTGCCGAAAGACCCGTTCCTGGGGCCGGGCACCATCGCCGTGACCCGGATCGAGAGCCAGGGCCCCAGCCTCAACGCCATCCCCGATCTGTGCAAGGTGTACGTCGACCGGCGCCTGACGCTGGGCGAGACGGTCGCCGCCGCAGAGGGCCAGCTCGAGAGCCTGATCCGCCGCGAGTCGATCCCGGCCACCGTCCAGATCACGACCTACCGCGAGCCGTCGTATACCGGGCTGGTGCGCGTCGCGCGCGAGGCACACCCGGCCTGGGTGCTGGATCGCGCTCACCCGCTGGTGGCGGCGCTCTACCAGACGATCCACGCCGTGCGCGGGACCGGGCCGGAGATCGTGCACTGGCCGTTTTCGACGGACGGCGTCTACACGATGGGCGAGGCGAACATCCCGACGGTGGGCTTTGGGCCGGGCGATCCGAACCTGGCGCACACCAGCCAGGAATACGTCCGGCTGGAGGACCTCAAGACTGCCGCGCACGTCTATGCAGGGCTGGCGGCGGCGCTCCTGCTGCGCGAGTAGCGCGCCCGTGCTCTGAGGCGCATGCCGCGATCCATACAGCCCCGGTTGGCACGCCAGCGGGGCTGTTGTTCGTCCTATGGGGCGGAGTCCTGAGCCGTCGACGCGAGGCGCTAGAAGCCTTTGGTCAGCTCTTCCAGGAATTCCTCGTTGTTGTCGGTGCGGCGCATCTGGTTGATCAGCGCTTCGGTGGCGCTGATGGTGTCGTAGTTGGCCGGGGGCTGCGTCATCTGGACCAGCATCCGGCGCATCGTCCACACCCGCTGCAAGATGTCCGGGCCCAACAGCATTTCTTCGCGGCGGGTCGAGGACTGCATGATGTCGAAGGCCGGGAAGACGCGGCGCTCCTGAAGCTCGCGCGAGAGGTGCAGCTCCATGTTGCCGGTGCCCTTGAACTCCTCGTAAATCACGTCGTCCATGCGGCTGCCGGTCTTGACCAGGCAGGTCGCCACGATCGTCAGGCTGCCGCCCTCTTCGACGTTTCGCGCCGCGCCGAAGAACCGCTTGGGCGGGTACAGCGCCGACGGGTCCAGGCCGCCGGTCAGGGTGCGTCCGCTGGGCGGGACCACGAGGTTGTACGCGCGCGCCAGCCGGGTGATGCTGTCCAGCAGGATCACGACGTGCTGCTCGGACTCGACCAGGCGCTTGGCGCGTTCGAGGGCCATCTCCGCCACGCGCACGTGGTAGGTCACCGGCTCGTCGAACGTGCTGCTGATCACCTCGGCGTCCACCGAGCGATCCATGTCGGTCACTTCTTCCGGGCGCTCGCCGATCAGCACGACCATCAGGTGCACTTCGGGATAGTTGTAGCTGATCGCGTTGGCGACTTCCTTCAGCACGGTGGTCTTGCCCGCTTTGGGTGGGCTGACGATCAGGCCGCGCTGCCCGCGCCCCACGGGCGCGATCAGGTTGAGCAGCCGGGTCGACGTCACGCGCGGGTTGGTTTCCAGGTTGTAACGTTCTTCAGGGAAGATGGCGGTCAGATCGTCGAAGCGGGGGCGGCGCTTGGCCTGTTCGGGGTCCAGGCCGTTGACGGCTTCGACGCGCAGCAACCCGAAATACTTCTCGGAATCTTTGGGTGGCCGCACCTGCCCGATGACCATGTCGCCGGTCCGCAGTCCGAAGCGGCGAATCTGGGTCTGGCTGACGTAAATGTCGTCCGGGCCGGGCAGGTAGTGGTCCGAACGCAAAAACCCGATTCCATCGTCGATGATCTCGAGGATGCCGCCGCGCAGTTGGTGGCCCTGTTTTTCGGCCTTGTCGCGCAGCAGGCGCAGGATGAGATCGGGCTTTTTCAGCCGGCTAAACCCCGCGATGTCGGCTTCGCGAGCCATATCACGCAAGGTTTCGAGCGTTTGTACTTCGAGCTCTGCTATATCCATCTTGGAAACTCCGAGCGAGGCAGGGGTAAACCAGTACCCTCACTATCTGTGTACATAAAACAGATCGATCACGATTTTGCTAACGGTTGGCAACCGGGAGGATATCGCACCAGCGATTCACACCATGCGCCTGAGGCCATATAAGATGCCCTGTTGGTATCTGGAACGTTGTCAAGTTGTGGACACGCAAATTGGAGTAAAGTGCGCAAAGGACAATTGACTGATCAATTGACTTATGGACACTATAGCACAGTGCATCCGGTCGGTCAACGGTAATTCAATTATGACACACATTACACGACAAACCAAATC
The DNA here is from genome assembly GCA_018432315.1 of Anaerolineae bacterium. Taxonomy (GTDB): domain Bacteria; phylum Chloroflexota; class Anaerolineae; order Aggregatilineales; family Aggregatilineaceae; genus LM3-B42. The sequence continues at coordinate 44,675 of JAHDLB010000013.1, read as the reverse complement.
AGATAGTAGTACCCGATGGCGGCGGACACCAGCACCGAGTCCGTGCGGTCCAGGATCCCGCCGTGGCCGGGGATCAGGTGGCTGGAATCTTTGGCGCCGACCTGACGCTTGATGGCCGAGATCCCCAGGTCGCCCACCGTGCCCAGCACGCCGATCAACAGGCCAATCGCCGCGCCGTGCGCCACGCTGAGCGCGTCGATCCCGGCGACGGCGGCGGCCAGCGCCCCAAAGGCAATGCCCGACACGATGCCGCCGGCGTACCCTTCCCAGCTTTTCTTCGGGCTGACGCGCGGCGAGAGCCGGTGCCGCCCCCACTGGCGCCCGACGAAATAGGCGCCGCTGTCCGAGACGATCACGCAGCCGTAGAGCACCATCGTGAGGATCGCCCCGTCGTCCAGCATCCGCACGGCGACCAGCGTGCTGCCCAGCCATCCCAGGTACACCCCGCCGAACGCGGCCAGCGCCAGGTTGTGGATCGGCTGCGTTTCGCCGTGTTCCATGCCCCAGATCGCCGCGAACATGCCCAGGATCAGCAGGCCCATCAGGCCCGGCTCGCGCCAGTCCGGGTGCTCGAACCATACCGCGCCCCACGCCAGCGCGATCAGCCCCAGCACCAGCCATCCCGGCGGGCGGTGATCCCCGTGGCGCAGCAGCCGCACGTATTCGTCCCCGGCCAGCAGCAGCGCCGCCAGCACCACCAGCGCAAACCACCAACCTCCCAGCACGATCACCACTACCAGGATCGGCAGGGCCACAGCCGCCACGAGGGCGCGCGTTTTCAGCATTGTGTCATCCGTTGATTAGGCCATGAGCCGCCGGCAAACCGGGCAGAGTCCGGGCGGCGCGCTCACGGCTGGGGCACCAGTCCAAACCGGCGTTCGCGCCGGGCAAAATGATCGAGCGCCTTGAGCAGCTCGTCACGGTCGAAATCCGGCCAGAAGGCGGGCGTCGAATAGTATTCGGCATACGACGCCTGCCACAGCAAAAAGTTGCTCAGCCGCATCTCGCCGCCGGTCCGGATCACCAGGTCGGGATCGGGCTGTCCGGCGGTGTACAGGTAATAGTCGATCAGCGTTTCGTCGATGTCTTCGGGCGGGATGCCGTCCTCGATGATGCGCCGGAACGCGCGGATCAGCTCCTGCCGCCCGCCATAGTTGAATGCGATGTTGAGGATCAACTGGTCGTTGTTGCGCGTCAGGTCGACCGCCTTGCGCACCTTGCGCTGGAGCATGGGCGAGAGGCCCTCGATCTCGCCGATGTGGCGCAGTTGGACGCCGTTGGCGTGAAGCTGCGCCAGCTCGCGGTCGATCACCGATTCGAGGATGTTCATCAGGCCGCGAACTTCGGCCTCGGGCCGGCCCCAGTTTTCGGTGGAGAAAGCGTAGATCGTCAGGATTTTGATGCCGAACTCGCTGCACGCCCGCAGAATGCGGCGCAGGTTCTCGACCCCGGCGCGGTGCCCGGCCAGCCGGGGCAGGCCGCGGGCCTTCGCCCAGCGCCCGTTGCCATCCATGATGATCGCGACGTGGTACGGGATGCGCTCGGGGAGTGCTGTCGCCTCGTCAACCATTACGCTGCTGCTCCAACCTCATGTTTTGCAAAGCTACCCGCCAAAGACCGCCTCACACTTCCATGATCTCGGCGTCTTTGCGCTTGCCCGCCTCTTCGATCTGGTGGATGTATTTGTCCGTCAGCTTCTGGACGTCCTCTTGCCCGCGCTTGCTCTCGTCCTCGGAGATCATCTTCTCTTTTTCGAACTCGCGCAGGTCGTCGATGGCGCTGCGGCGCACGTTGCGGACCGCGACCCGCGCCTCTTCGACCCGCCGGTTGACGAGCTTTTGCAGCTCCATGCGGCGCTCTTGCGTCAGCGGCGGGATGCTCAGGCGGATGATCGTGCCGTCGTTGTTGGGGGTCAGCCCCAGCTCGGACGCGAGGATCGCCTTCTCGATGATCTTGAGCGAGCCTTTGTCGAAGGGCCGGATGGCGATCAACTGCGGCTCGGGCACGGTGATCGTGGCGAGTTGGAACAGCGGCGTGGGCGTACCGTAATATTCGACAGTCAACCGCTCGACCAACCCCGTCGAGGCGCGGCCTGTGCGCATGCCCTGCAGGTCTTCTTCGAGCACCGCCAGCGCGCTTTTCATGCGTTCTTCCGCGTCTTTCAAAACATCTTTTATCATCTATCACACTCCAGATCAGAAGGTGTAGGGGGATTGCGGCTGACACAAAATTGTCGCTTATTCGTGTCGTGTTGTCAAACCACTTAACCATACACGGCGGCGGTCGAGAATCCGCACTGCGCCGGGGCGGGCCGCATTCTAACGCGATTTCGATGAATCTTTTGGCGGGATCGTGCATCTAACCTTTTTGAAGCCAATCCGAAGCCTTAGCACCAGACACAGACACAGACACAAAGGATAGAACGACTCATGGAAATGGATATTGTCTTCCCCGGCGGCGCGCGCGTCGACGCGGTCACCAACGGCATGGTCATCACCACCCATCAAGACGGCTCGGCCCCGGCGCCGTTTGGCCTCTTCCTGGCCTCGATCGGCACCTGTGCGGGGATTTACGTCGCCAGCTTCTGCCAGCAACGCGGCATCCCGACCGACAACATTCGCATCAAGCAGCGCATGGACGTCAACCCGCTGACGCGCATGATCGATCACATCGAGCTGGACATCCAACTGCCGCCCGATTTCCCGGAGCAGTACAAGGCCGCCGTCATCCGCTCGGCGGAGCTGTGCGCGGTCAAGAAACACCTGGAGAATCCGCCCACCTTCGACGTGCACACGTCGGTGATGGAAGGCCAGTTTTACAACTAGCCGGTCGCGCCCGGTTCGGGCTCACCGCGAAGACCTCCCGCACGCCGGGAGGTCTTTTGATTCGGCGCACCGCCCGGTGTGAATCCCGCCGCGTGTGGTATACTCGCCCCCGGTCTACCCGCGACAATCACAGGGGGAAAACTGCCCGATGCTCACCGATCTGACGCTGACCGAAGCCCAGCGCAAGCTCCGCGCCGGGGAGATCACCGCCGTCGAGCTGACCCAGGCCCACCTCGATCGCATCCGGGCGTTGGAGCCGGCCCTGCACGCCTTCCTGACCGTGACGGCGGAGCGGGCGCTGGACGCCGCCGCGGGAGCCGATCGCCGCCGCGCCGCCGGGAAGGACTCGCCGCTGCTGGGCATCCCGCTGGCGATCAAGGATGTGCTGGCGACCGAGGGCGTCCCGACCACGTGCGGCTCGCGCATCCTCGAAGGTTTCCTGCCGCCGTATACCGGCACCGCCGTGCAGAAGCTGTTCGACGCGGGGGCGGTCATGCTCGGCAAGACGAACACCGACGAGTTCGCGATGGGCTCCTCGACCGAGAATTCCGGCTACGGCGTGACTCACAACCCGTGGGATCTCGACCGCGTGCCGGGGGGCAGCAGCGGCGGGAGCGCCGCCGCCGTCGCCGCGCGGATGGCGTTGGGCGCGCTGGGCACCGACACCGGCGGCAGCGTGCGCCAGCCGGCGGCCTTCTGCGGGACGTGCGCGCTCAAGCCGTCCTACGGGCGCGTGTCGCGCTACGGGCTGATCGCGTTCGCCTCGTCGCTGGACCAGATCGGCGTATTCGGGCGCTGCGCGGAGGATTTGGCCGCGCTGCTGAGCGTCATCGCCGGGCACGATCCGCGCGACAGCACCAGCATGGACCTGCCCGTGCCGGACTACACCGCCGCGCTCACCGGGGACGTGGCCGGGCTGCGGATCGGCGTCCCGCGCGAGGTCTTCATCGACGGGATGCAGCCGGCGGTCGAGCAGGCGATCCGCGCCGCCATCGACCAGTTCGCGGCGCTGGGCGCGGACATCCGCGAGATCAGCCTGCCGCACACGGAATACGGCCTGCCGGTGTATTACATCATCGCCCCGGCGGAGGCGTCGGCCAACCTGGCCCGCTTCGACGGCGTGCGCTACGGCCCGCGCCACGCTCAGGGCGCCCTGTGGCCGACGTACAAGGCCACGCGCGGCCAGGGCTTCGGCGCGGAGGTCAAGCGGCGGATCATGCTCGGCACGTACGCGCTCTCGGCGGGCTACTACGACGCGTACTACCTCAAGGCGCAGAAGGTCCGCACGCTGATCAAGCAGGATTTCGACCGGGCGTTTGGCGACGTGGACGTCATCGTCGCGCCCACCACGCCGACGACCGCCTTCCGCATCGGCGAGAAGGCCGGCGACCCGATGCAGATGTACCTGTCGGACGTGTTCACGCTCCCGGCCAGTTTGGCGGGCATCGCCGGGGCGAGCATCCCGTGCGGCGTGGACGAGGCCGGCCTGCCGGTGGGGATGCAGCTTCTCGGCGCGGCCTTCGACGAGCCGACCGTGCTCCGCGCCGCGCACGCCTACCAGCAGGTCACCGGCTGGCACCGCCGCGCCCCGGCGCTGTGACCGTTGGAGGCAATCCTATGACTGATACGCGGCCCCACGTCAAAGTCGCCGTCGTCCAGGCGGCCCCGGTCCTGTTCGACCGCGAAGCGACCGTCGCGAAAACGTGCCGACTGACGGCAGAAGCCGCCGCCGAAGGCGCGCAGGTGATCCTGTTTCCGGAGGCGTTCATCCCCGCCTACCCGCGCGGGTTCAGCTTTGGCGCTGTGGTGGGCAGCCGCCGCCCGGAGGGCCGCCGCCTGTGGGAGCGGTACTGGGCCAACGCGGTGGACGTGCCCGGCCCGGCGACCGAGGCGCTCGGCGAGGCGGCGCGCGCGGCGAACGCCACCCTGTGCGCCGGCGTGATCGAGCGCGATACGCAGTTCAGCCGGGGCACGCTCTACTGCACGCTGCTGTATTTTGGGCCGGACGGGCGGCTGTTGGGCAAGCACCGCAAGCTCAAGCCGACTGCCAGCGAGCGCCTGATCTGGGGCGAGGGCGACGGCAGCACACTGACCGTGCTCGACACGCCGCTGGGCGCGATCGGCGGCCTGATCTGCTGGGAGAACTACATGCCGCTGGCGCGCATGGCGCTGTACGCGAAGGGCGTCGAGATCTACCTCGCGCCCACGGCGGACTCGCGCGATTCCTGGCAGGCCACGCTGCGCCATATCGCGTGCGAGGGGCGCTGTTTCGTGCTGGGCTGCAACCAGTTCGTGACGAAGAGCATGGTCCCGGCGGACCTGCCGGGCATCGAGGAACTGGTCGATCAGCCGGAGATCCTGTGCCGGGGCGGGAGCGCGATCGTCTCACCGATGGGCGACGTGCTGGCCGGGCCGCTCTACGACGAGGAAGGGATGCTGCTGGCCGACCTGGACCTGGGCGAGATCGTGCGCGCCCGGTTCGATTTCGACGTGGCCGGGCACTACGCGCGGCCCGACGTGTTCCGGCTGACGGTCAACGAGCAACCCGCGCCGCCCGTCACACGATCAGAATGATCCCGAAGACGATCTCCGAGATCACGCTCAGGATGTTCGACCGGGCGTAGGACTGGTCGTACACGATCGAGAAGGCGCGGGCGGCGGCAATCGCCAGGTAGCCGATCCCGACGACCTGGTACGCCTCCGTAGTGCCGAGCACCAGCGGCGCCACGCCCAGCCCGATGAACAGCCCGCCGAAGATGCCCCGCAGCTCCGACACGCCCCGCACGCCGTCCGGCATCAGGCCGGTGAAGCCAGTGATCGATCCCGGCACGGTCAGGCCGATCAGGCCAATGCCCGCCGTGATGACCAGGACCGCGATCTGTAGAATCTCCAGGATTTCCATAGCCTTCCCCTCGGTGACTAAACGCCGCGCTCTGCGATTGATTATAGCAGCGGTCTATGCCTCGTCGCGCAGGGTGTACGGCGCCTCGCCGGGCCGGAACGCCGCCCGCGCCAGCGCGTAACACGGCAGTTCGGTCCCGTAGGCGGGGATGATCCCCTGGTACGCCATGCCGATCTTCTCCATGACGCGCAGCGAGGCCGTGTTGGCGGGCACCGCCACCGCGATGATCCGCGCCAGCCCCAGCGTTTCGAACCCGTAGCGCAGGCTGGCATGGGCCGCTTCGGCGGCCAGCCCCTGGCCCCAGTACGGTTTCGCCAGCGCGTAGCCGACCTCGACGGCGGTCCCTTCGGGGAGCGTGTTCAGGCCGCAGTGACCGATCAGCCGGTCGTCCGCCCGGTGGATCACCGCCCACAGGCCGAAGTTGTGCCGCGCCCAGTGATCGCGAATGCGGTCGAGGACCGGGCCGGTGTGCGCGGCGGGCAGCGGCTCGCCCGCGGGCAGGTAGCGCATCACGTCGGCGTCGCTCAGGATCGCGGCGTGGTAGGCCGGCGCGTCGTCCGGCGAAAAGGGGCGCAGCCGCAGCCGCGCGGTGTCGATGGTGGGCATAGGGCGAATCCCCCGGTTAGCGTTCCTCGCGGCGCAGGCGCTTGAGGAATTCCACGCTTTGCAGCCGCTGCTCGAGGATGTAGGTGATGTAGGCCAGCATTACGCGCTCCAGCTCCAGGTGCAGCGGGCCGTTCAGGTTCAGCACGCGGGCCGCTTCCCACGGGCGCGTTTGCATGTAGCGCAGCGCCTTGAGCGCGTTCAGGCTCAGCGGCGTGCCGCGCTCCAGCCCGGCGCGGTGCTCGGGGCAGATCGCGCCGCCGTCGGGCGGGCTGAAGAACTGGTCCTGCGGTTCGAGCGATTCCTGGCCGACCGCGCACTGGTGCAGCGAGGGCGCGAATCCCGCCAGCGCCAGCAGCGCCAGTTCGTAATAGCGCGCGACCAGCCGGGGATCGGCATCGGTGCACAGCCAGCCGAGCGCGCTCACCAGCAGGTCGAATTCGGCGCGCCCGGTGTCCTGGTCGGCGGTGAAGCGGTCGAGCAGCTCGACGAGGTGGTTGGCGTAGGTCCCGCGGACCAGGTCCTCGCGCAGCGGCAGGAACGGCTCGCGGGTTTCGGCCTGGGCCACGATGTGCAGCTCGCGCCCGCGCGAGATGAGCATATCCACCAGGGCGAACAGCTCCACGTGGCCGGTCTTGCGGGCGGCGGGCTTGCGCGCGCCTTTGGCGATGGCGCGCAGCTTGCCATGCCCCGGCGTGAGCACGACCAGCAGGCGGTCGGCCTCGCCGAAGTCCTGGCGGCGCAGGATCACCGCGGGGGTGCGAAACGAGCGTTCGTGGGAGGGCATCAGGTTTGGGCGGCGCGCTGTCCTTCGGCCAGTTTCTTGGGGCCGAACCCCAGCGGCAGCAGGTCCGCCAGCGAGCCCTCCCAGGCGATCGCGCCGTCGTCGCCGGCCAGGATTACGGTCATGTCGGGGCCGAATTCGTACAGCACCTGCCGGCAGATCCCGCACGGGGCGGCGGCGTTGCTGGTGACGACGGCCACCGCGCGGAAGTCGCGCTCGCCCTCGCTGACGGCCTTGAAGGCCGCGGTGCGCTCGCCGCAGCACGTCGCGCCGAAGGACGCGATCTCGATGTTGCAGCCAGTGAACACCTGGCCGGACGCCGTCAGCAGCGCCGCGCCGACCGGGTATTCCGAATAGGGGACGTATGCCTGCGCGCGGGCCGCCTGGGCGGCGATCACCAGGGCGCGCCGTTGTTCGTCGGAGAGTGGGGTTGCGGTCGTCATCATGAGTCCTGTCGCGATCATCCTCGAAAAGCCGAAACGGATCGCCAAGTATAGCAAACAACCGCGGAACGCGCGCCTTTTGGCCGGGCGTTTTGGGCACGCTGCCAATCGACCGCGCCCCGCCGCCTGTGTTATAATGCGCCCGTTTCCAATCGACACGCACTCAACCGAGGTCTGACCGATGACCAAACCGTTGTCCTTTCAAGACGTGATCATGAAACTCCACCAGTTCTGGATCGACCAGGGCTGCGTGATGTGGCAGCCGCACAACGTCCAGGTCGGCGCCGGGACCGGCAACCCGGCCACGCTGCTCTCCGTGCTGGGGCCGGAGCCGTGGCGCGTGGCCTACGTCGAGCCGAGCATCCGCCCCGACGATGGCCGCTACGGCGAGAACCCCAACCGGATGCAGTACTTTTACCAGTACCAGGTCATCCTCAAGCCCGATCCGGGCGATCCCCAGGAGATCTACCTGGCGAGCCTGGAGGCGCTGGGCATCGACCCGCGCGAGCACGACATCCGCTTCGTGGAAGACAACTGGGAATCCCCGGCGCTGGGCGCGTGGGGCCTGGGCTGGGAAGTGTGGCTCGACGGGCAGGAGATCACGCAGTACACCTACTTCCAGCAGGCCGGCGGTATCACGCTCGACCCGGTAAGCGTCGAGATCACCTACGGGCTGGAGCGCATCGTGCTGGCGCTGCAAGGCAAGAACGCGGTGTGGGACATCGACTGGAATGAGGCGATCACCTACGGCGACGTGCGCCTCCAGCCGGAGATCGAGCACTGCCGCTACTACTTCGAGATCGCGGACGTCGACGGCCTCCGGCAGACGTTCGACGTCTACGAGCGCGAATACCAGCGCGCGCTGGCGGCGGGCGCCGTCACTCCGGCCTACGATTACGTGCTCAAGTGCAGCCACTTGTTCAACGTGCTCGACACGCGCGGCGCGATCGGCGTCACCGAGCGCGCGGGCTACTTCCGCCGGATGCGCGACATGACGCGCAGCATCGCGCTGGCCTACTCCGAGCAGCGCGAACACCTGGAATATCCGCTGATGCACGCCCTCGACCGGTGGGCGGCACAGCCCGCGCCCGCCCCGCGCCGCCCGGCGGCAAGCGCGCCGGAGGGCCCCGCCGACATCGTGATCGAGCTGGGCACCGAGGAACTGCCCGCGGGTGACCTGTCCGCCGCGCTCGCCCAGCTTGGCGACTTGGTCCCGGCCCTGTGCGACGATCTGCGCATCGACCACGCCGGGATCGCGATCATGGGCACGCCGCGCCGGTTGGTGGCGCACATCAAGGACGCCGCGCCCCGCCAGCGCGACCAGGAGTCCCTGGTCAAGGGGCCGCCCGCCGCGCGCGCCTTCGACGCGGACGGCAAGCCGACCAAAGCCGCCGAAGGCTTCGCCCGCGGCAAGGGCGTCAGCGTGGACGATCTCGACGTGCGCGCGATGGATGGCGGCGAATACGTCGTCGCGCGGGTCCGCGAGGAAGGCCGCCCCACCGCGGACGTGCTGGCCGAGGCGCTGCCCGATCTGGTCGGCGCGATCAGGTTCGGCAAGTCGATGCGCTGGAACGCCAGCGGCGCCAGCTTCTCGCGCCCGCTGCGCTGGATCGTCGCGCTGATCGGCGACTACGTGATCCCCTTCGCCTACGCGGGCGTGGAGAGCAGCAACGTCACGCGCGGCATCCGGCCCTACGGCTCGCCGGAGATCGCCCTCAGCGACGCGGCGTCGTACTTCGCGGAGATGGACCGCCAGGGCGTGATCCTGGACGTGGACGCGCGCCGCGCCGCCATCCGCGAGGAAGCGATGGCCCTGGCGAACGAGGTCGGCGGGCGCATTCCCGACGATCCCGACCTGTTGGACGAGGTGGCGAACCTGGTCGAGCGCCCGACCGCCCTGCGCGGCGCGTTCGAGGACAAGTACCTGTCGCTGCCGCGCGAAGTGCTGATCGGCGTGATGCGCAAGCACCAGCGTTATTTCCCGGTCGAGGATACCGCGGGCGACCTGCTGCCGTATTTCATCGCCGTGCGCAATGGCGACGCCGAGCACCTCGACGTCGTGATCGGCGGCAACGAGCACGTGATCCGCGCCCGCTTTGCCGACGCCGACTATTTCTACCAGGCGGACATCCAGCAGCCGCTCGAAAGCTACCTGCCGCGCCTGGGCACGCTCACCTTTCAGGAGAAGCTCGGCTCCATGCTCGAGAAAAACGAGCGCGTCGCCGGGCTGGTGCCCCAGATGGCCGCGCTGCTCGGCGTGTCCGGCGAGGATGCGGCGACCGCCCGCCGCGCCGCCGCGCTGGCGAAGGCCGATCTCGCCACGCAGATGGTCGTCGAAATGACCTCGCTGCAAGGCGTCATGGGACGCTATTACGCGCTGCACCAGGGCGAGCCGCCCGCCGTGGCCGACGCGATCTTCGAGCACTGGCTGCCGCGTGGCGCGGGCGACCGCCTGCCGGAGTCGCGGCCCGGCATCCTGCTGGCGCTGACCGACCGGCTCGACAGCCTCGTTGGGCTGTTCGCCGCCGGGCTGGCGCCCACTGCCAGCGCCGATCCGTTCGCGCTGCGGCGCGCCGCGCTGGGCGTGATCCAGATCGCGCTGGAGCGCGAGGTCGATCTCGACCTGGGGCGCGCGGTGGCCTGCGTGGCCGGGGCGCAGCCGGTCCCGGTGAGCGAGGACGTCCAGCGGGACGTGGTTGCGTTCATCGTCGGGCGGCTGGACGTGTGGCTGCACGAGCAGGGCTGGCCGCACGACGTGATCGCCGCCGTGCTGGCCGAGCAGGGCGACCGCCCGCTGCGGGCGCTGCGCGGCGTGACCGAGCTGGCGACGTGGGTCCGGCGCGAGGACTGGCCGCTGATCCTGGACAACTACGCGCGCTGCGTGCGCATCACCCGGCCCGAGGCGACCGTCTACCCGGTCGATAGCGCGAAGTTCGTCGAAGAGGCCGAGCGCGAGCTGTACGCCGCCTACCAGGCCGCCGCCGCGCACCTGGACGGCGACGGCAACGTCGACGCCTTCCTGGCGGCGTTCGAGCCGGTGGTGCCGGTCATCCAGCGCTTTTTCGAGGCCGTGCTGGTCAACGCCGACGATCCCCAGGTGCGCGAGAATCGCCTGGGCCTGCTGCAGGCCATCGCCGGGCTGGCGCGCGGGCGCGCCGACCTGAGCGAGCTGGCCGGGTTCTAAGGACCTTTTCACCACAGGGAGCACGGAGAGAGACGAAAAGAAAAGCTCTGTGTCCTTTGCGATCTTACCGGGGTGAGCGTCGTGAGCGTGGGGGAAAACTGCCGCCGTGAGCAAACTGGCCCAACGCGCGCTCCTTGGGGCGCTGATCGTCCTGCCGCTGGTCGTGCTGCTGCTGGCGCTGCCCGCCCCGGACGACGAGCCCGCCGCCGCGACGCCCACGCCCCGCGCCACCTCCGCGCCGGAGCAGATCGCGGCGGGCGTGATCCTGGCCGGGGCCCCGGGCGCGTCCGGCTGGGGCGGTCTCGCGCCGGACCGCGCGGGGTATGCCAGCGCGCAGATCGGGGCGCATCGCGTCCTGGTGTTCGCCGGTGACGCGTCCGCCGAGTCACCGGTCGGGATCGTGTCGCTCATGGTGGAGCGCGGCGCGCGGGTGATCTTCATCGCGCCGGGGGCCGCGCCCGATCCCGGCGCGTCGCGGCTCGAAACGCTGTATCCCCGGACCGTCTTCGTGATGAACCTCGCCGGGCGCGACGACGTGGCGCGGCTGCTGCCGTCCCTGCTGGGGGAGTGATCCGGCGCTAGGCGGGTGCGCTTTCCTCGCTGATGTCGATCAGGTACGACACGATGGACGCCAGGCTGTCCCCTTTCGCGCCGCCGAACGTGTAGACGTCACAGAAGGCATACCGCGCGCCGCTGCTCATTCTGAATTCGCCGTGCACGGCACCCTCCTTGCCGTGGGTGATGATGGCGTGGATGATTAACTCGTCTTTCGCCTGGCTTTTCATCTGCTCCACCGCTTCGATATAAGCTGCTTTCCCCTCAATGCGCGTGTTGCCGACGACGTCCCACGTGATGTCGTCGCGAACGCTGGCCGCGACCCGGTCGATATTGCCTTCGGCCTGTGCGATGTTGAACTGCTGCAGGAACAGTTTTTTGGGCGAGTTGCCGCAATCGGGGCTTGCAATGACTTTTACCATGGTGTGCCTCCCTCACTGGGCCTGGACGAAGGGGTTTCGGAGAGCGAATACCGGTGAAAAAGATAGAACGTATATTCTCAGTTGTCAACCGGACGCGAAAAAGCTTGACAGCCGCCCGCCGAAACCAGTACAATACCAGACGTCGGGGCGGGAACCGCGCGCCGGTTTTCTCTCCGTCCATCGTCGTGTCGAGTGGAAAGGTCCTTCATGGTGACGAGGTTCGCCAACAGCTAGCCCTCCGCGGGACTGCTTGTGTGCTGTGACCTTGTCGCATGATGGCTGACAACCGATTCACCCTGCCACCTCATCGAGTCAACTTACGCCGCACGGGCATTCCTGGCGGCGTTTTGTGTTGTATCCCCGACTCGCGTTGATCGGCCACCAGCCGGGCCGCCCGCCCCGCTGGCGCAGGAAGGACCTGGACCATGTTAACCGTCTCCAATCTCTCGAAACGCTTTCCGGGCGCGGATGCCCCGGTGCTCCACAACGTATCGTTCACCGTCAACCCCGGCGAGCGCGTGGCGCTGATCGGCCCCAACGGCAGCGGCAAAACCACGCTGCTGAGGATCGTCATGGGCGAGCTGTCGCCGGACGGCGGCGGCGTGCAGTTCTCGCCGTCCGATCTGCGGGTGGGCTATCTGCCGCAAGGGCTCGACGTGCCGGACGAGACTCCGCTGCGCGACGCGCTGTACCCGCTGGCGGCGGCGTTGCGCGAAGCCGAGGCCGAGGTCGAACGGCGGGCGGCGTCGGTGGCCGCGGCGGCGGGGTCCGAGCAGGACGCGCACATGGCCGCCTATGCCGAAGCGCTCGACCGGCTGGAGACGCTCAGCCGCCAGGTGGATTCCGGCGAGAGCGAGCGCATCCTGGCCGGGCTGGGCCTGGGCGACGTCCCGCTGGGCACGCCGGTCGGCACGCTGTCCGGCGGGCAGAAAACCCGGCTGGGGCTGGCCGCGCTGCTGGTCAACGATCCGCAGCTCCTGATCCTGGACGAGCCGACCAACCACCTCGACGTGACGGCGCTCGAATGGCTGGAAGGCTGGCTGAAGACCTTTCCCGGCGGCGCGCTGATCGTCTCGCACGACCGCACGTTTCTCGACGAAACCGTGACGCGCGTCGTCGCCATCGACGGCCAGACGCACACCGCCCGCGTGGTGGAGGGCAACTACAGCGCCTACGTCGCGACGATCCGCTCGGAGCTGGACCGGCAGTGGGCCCAATGGCGCGATCAGCAGGTCGAGATCGCGCGCCTGCAGTCCGACGTCCGCCAGACGATGGCCCGCGCCGTCCGCAAGGAAAACGCGACCATCAACGACCACCAGCGGCGCTACGCAAAGAAGGTCGCCGCGCGCGCCCAGGCCAAAGCGACACGTCTCAGGAAGTATCTCGACGCGGCGGAACGCGTCGAGAAGCCCCGCCAGACGTGGAGCCTCAAGCTGGACTTCGGCGATCTGCCGGCGACCGGGCAGGACGTCGTCTCCCTGGAAGGGCTGACCGTGGGCTACGACCCGGCGGCGCCGCTGCTGCGCGACCTGAACCTGACGCTGCGCGCCGGGGAGCGGGTGGCCGTGCTGGGGCCGAACGGCCACGGCAAGAGCACGCTGCTCAAGACCATCATCGGCGAGGTGCCGCCGCTGGGCGGGCGCGCCCGGATCGGAGCCAGCGTCCGGATCGGCTACCTGGCCCAGGAGCAGGAAATCCTCGATCCGGCGGGCAGCGCGCTGGCGATCATCCAGACCGAAGCGCCGCTGAGCCACACCGACGCGCGCTCGTTCCTGCACTACTTCCTGTTCGCCGGGGACGACGTCTTCACGCCGGTCGCCAGCCTGAGCTACGGCGAGCGGGCGCGGCTGATGCTGGCCGTACTGGTGGCGCGCGGCGCGAACCTGCTGGTGCTCGACGAGCCGATCAATCACCTGGACGTGCCCTCGCGCGAGAAGTTCGAGGAAGCGCTGGCGGCCTTCCAGGGCAGCGTGCTGGCGGTGGTTCACGATCGCTATTTCGTGGACAAGTTCGCCACCACCGTCTGGTACATCGAAAACGGCGCGCTGGCCGTGCAGGTCCGCGAACCGCTGCTGGCATGACGTTTCACGCTTGAGGAGGCGTTTGCATCATGCAAATCCATTCACGACCGTACCAACACGACGCCGATTTCTGGCGCATCCGCGACCTGTTGATCGCGACCTATCCGCGCAACCAGAACCGGCACAACTGGGAGATCCGGCGCTGGGAGGGCTGGTGCTCGCACCGCGCCGCCGACGACATGCTGATCGGGGACCGCCCCTGGCAGACGACCGTGCGCGTCTGGGAGACGGCGGCGGGCGACCTGGTGGGCGCGGTTCACCCAGAGGGGCCGGGCTGGGTCTTCCTGGAGATTCACCCGGACTTCCGCCACCTGGAAGACGAGATGATCGCCTGGGGCGAGGAATACCTCGCCGTGCCGGGGCCGGATGGCCGCCGGCAGGTGCTCCTGGACGTGTACGAGTACGACACGCCCCGCCAGTCACTGCTGGCCCGGCGCGGGTACGAGCAGCTTCCCGGCTACGGCACCTACCGCCGCCGCTGGATGGACGGGCCGATCCCGGCGATCGCGGTTCCGGACGGGTACACGGTTCGCACGCTGCGCGACGATGACGCGGACTGCCAGCGCATGGCGGACCTGCTCAACGCGGCGTTCGGGCGCACTGTCCACACCGGCGAGGAACTGCGCCAGTTTCATCAATCGCCGTCGTACCGGTCCGACCTCGACATCGTGATCGAGGCGCCGGACGGGGCGCTGGCCGCGACCGCGGGCGTGACCTACGACGCGGCCAACCGGGTAGGCACGTTCGAGCCGGTCTGCACGCATCCGGACCACCTGCGCCGCAAGCTCGCCCAGGCGGCGATGGTCGCGGGGCTGCGGCGGCTGGCGGCGCAGGGCGCGGTCATGGCCGAGGTGGGCACGGGCGACATGGTCGCGGCGAACCGCCTGTACGAGTCGCTCGGTTTCACCGACGTGGATATCGATCACGCCTGGCGCAAGGTGTGGTGAGCCGCACAACGATCAGGGGGCGAACTACCGCCCCCTGATGGAATTTCCCGCTGTTTTCCGCTGCCGTTCCTACCCCCACCCCTCCAGCAGCTTGACGATCTCCGCGACGAACCAGTCCGCCGACGCGCCATCCAGCACGCGATGGTCGAACGTGAACGACAGGTAGACCATCGGGCGGACGGCGATCGCGTCGTTGTCCAGCACGACGACGCGCTTCTTGATCGCGCCCACGCCCAGGATGCCCGTCTGCGGCTGGTTGATGATCGGCGTGGCGAACAGGCTGCCCGCGACGCCGTGATTGGTGATGGTGAACGTGCCGCCCTGGACCTCGTCCGGCGCCAGTGCGTTGGACCGCGCCCGCGCCGCGAGATCGTTCACCAGCCGCGCCAGCCCGGCGAGCGACAGCTCATCGGCGCGCTTGATCACCGGGACGATCAACCCTTCGTCCAGCGCCACCGCCATGCCGATGTTGATCTCCGGCTTGAGCAGCACGCCATCGTCGCGCCACTGGCTGTTGACGTGCGGATGGCGGCGCAGCGCCTCGGCGGTGGCGGCGGCGAAATAGGCCGTGAACGTCAGGTTGATCCCGCGCCGGGCGAAGTCGGCCTTGTGCGCGGCGCGGTGAGCCATCACGGCGCTCATGTTGGCCTCGAACACGGTCGTGACGTGGGGCGCGGTATGCAGCTTGCTGAGGACCATGTGCTCGGCGATGCGCTTGCGCATGGTGCTGTGCGGCACCAGGTCGCCCGGCCTCCCCGGCGCGGGCGGCGGCGCGTGGACGTGATCCGGCGGCGCGGCGGCCTCCGCGTCCTCGATCTTGAACAGGTCGCCGCTGCCGGGGCGCTCCCAGGGCGGCAGATCGGCTTCCGCCGGCTGCGACTCGATGTAGGCCATGATGTCCTTTTTGGTGACGCGCCCACCGTGGCCGGTGCCTTGAATCCGGCTGACGTCGACGTTGTGCTCGGCAGCGATGCGCGCCACGACCGGCGTGACGTGCGTCGTGCTGGCGCGGGGCGGGGCGGGTTCCGGCGCGGGAGAGGAAGCCGCCGCTGGGGCTGGCGTTTCGCTCCCGCGAGCGGCGTGGCCGAGCGCCGCCACGACCTCGGACTCCACGATGTCGGGCACCGCTTCGCCCGGCTCGCCGATCATCGCCAGCACGGTCCCCGCGTCGACGGTCCGGCCCTCGTCCACGTAAATCTTGAGCAGCGTGCCGCCCGTCACGGCGGTGACTTCGGACGTGACCTTGTCGGTTTCGACCTCGACGATCGGCTCGTACTGCTCGACGGCGTCGCCTTCATGCTTCAGCCACTTGCCGACGGTACCTTCGACCACGCTCTCGCCCATCTGGGGCATAATGACTTTCGTTGGCATCAGTTCGTTCCCCTAAAGATTAACTTAATACGCGGCCAGATCGCGGATGGCGCTGGCGATCTTCTCCGGGCTGGGCATGAACAGGTCCTGCATGGTGTGCGCGAACGGCACGCCCGGCACGTCCAGCCCGGCCAGCCGCCGGATCGGGCCGTCCATGTACTCGAACGCCTCATCGCTCAGGATGGCCGCGATCTCCGCGCCGTAGCCCAGGAAGCGGTTGTCCTCGTATACGATCAATGCCTTGCCGGTCTTCTTGAACGACGCGATCACCGTCTCCTTGTCCAGCGGGACCAGCGTGCGGATGTCGACCACCTCGCACTCGATCCCGTCCTGCGCGGCGACCGTCTGCGCGGCCTGGAGCGCGTAGTGGTGCATCATGCCGTAGGCGTAGACGGTGACGTCCGTCCCCTGGCGCGTGACGTTGGCCGGGCCGATCGGGACCAGCACATCCTCGCCATCGGGCACCTCGCCCCGGATCAGCCGGTAGCCTTTCTTCGGCTCGAAGAACATCACTGGGTTGGGATCGCGGATGGCGGCTTTGAGCAGCCCTTTGGCGTCGTAGGCCGTGCTGGGGATCACTACCTTCAGGCCGGGCGCGTGGGCGAAGAACGCCTCGACGCTCTGCGAGTGGTACAGCCCGCCGCCGATGCCGCCGCCGTAGGGCGCGCGGATGACCATCGGGCAGTGCCAGTCGCCGCCGGTGCGGTAGTGGATCAGCGCCGCCTCGTTCACGATCTGGTTGAAGGCGGGGAAGATGTAATCCGCGAACTGGATTTCGCAGATCGGGTGCATCCCGGCCATCGCCGCGCCGATCCCGATCGCGACGATGCTCAGCTCGGCCAGCGGGGAGTCGATCACGCGGTCCGCGCCGTATTTGTCGAACAGGCCGACGGTCGCGCGAAAGACGCCGCCGCGCGGGCCGACGTCCTCGCCGGTGATGAAGACGCGATCGTCGCGCGCCATCTCCTCGTCCATCGCCTGGCGCAGTCCTTCGATGAGGGTGATTTCGGGCATAGCTGTTGTGGCTCCTGGAAAAAATTAGTATGGCAGGCCGGGCGAGACTCAGTCCGTCTCGTCCAGCGGCTTGAACAGCGGGTAGAGCGCATCCTCGGCGGGTGGATAGGGCGCGGCCTCGGCGGCGGCCTGGGCCTCGTCCACTTCCTGGCGGACGCGCTGCTCGATCTCGTCGATGGCCTCGTCGTCGAGCAGCCCGCGCTCGCGCAGATACGCCTGAAAGCGCAGGATCGGATCGCGCTGCTTCCAGGTTTCGACCTCGTCGCGGGTGCGGTAGGTGCGGTCGTCGTCGTCGGACGAATGGGGCACGGGGCGGTAAGTCTTGGCTTCGACCAGGGTGGCCCCGCCGCCCTCGCGCGCCCGCTGGATGGCCTCGGACATCACGCGGTACGAGGCCAGCACGTCGTTGCCATCGACGATGGCCCCCGCGATGCCGAACATCGGCGCACGGTCGGCCACGTTGGGCACGGCCATCTGCAGGTGAACCGGCACCGAGATCGCGTAGATGTTGTTCTGGACGATGCACACCAGCGGCAGCTTGTGCACGCCCGCCCAGTTGAGTCCCTCGTAGAAGTCGCCCTCGCTGGTGGACCCCTCGCCGAGCGTGACGACCGTGACCCGGTCCTCGCCGCGCAGCTTGCACGCCAGCGCCGCGCCCGCCGCCTGGGGCACCTGCGTCGCGACCGGGCTGGACGACGACAGCATCCCGAGCGCCCGGCTGCTGAAGTGGGACGGCATCTGGCGCGCGCCGCTGGTCGGCTCGCCGGCCTTGCCGAAGATCGACAGCATGAAATCGTGGGGCGTGTAGCCCATCGCCATCGCAAACGCCAGGTCGCGGTAGTAAAGCTGGGCGTAGTCGTAGCCGCGCCGCATGGCGTAGGCCGCCCCTATCTGGATCCCTTCGTGGCCGATGCCGGAGATGTGAAACGCGATTTTGCCCTGGCGGTGCAGCACCCACGTGCGCTCGTCTGTGCGCCGCGCGCGGACCATCTGCCAGTACAGCTCCAACAGCAGCTTGGCATCCAGGTCGACACCCGTGTCGTCGATCTGGTGCGCGATCTGTACATCCGTTGCCATACAAATCTCCCTAAAACTATCTTTAGTGTGGCGAATATCAGAGATTATAGAGTTGGCGCTAAGATGTTCGCCAACCGCGCTCTAGACGGAACGCCCGCCGGGGCGTAGAATAGGCCGGACGAGCCATTTCGCCCGAAAGTGCGCGCGATGTCCGATCAACCCGCTACCCCGGCCCCCCTGTCCGCCGTCGAGCGCGAGAGCGTCTACCGGCGCAACTTCGTGCTGTTCCTGGCCGACTTCGTGCTGTTCAGCATCGGCTTCAACCTGATCGGCCCCACGACCGTCATTCCCGACTTCGTGCGCCAACTGACCGACTCGGAGATCCTGATCGCGTTGTCGAGCCAGATGTTCGAGGTCGGCTGGCTGCTGCCGCAGTTGCTCATCGCCCGCAGCCTGGTGCGCGTGCACAACAAGAAATGGTGGTTCGTCGGGCCGAACATCCCGGTTCGCACCTTCATGCTGATCTTCGGCGGGATCGTGTTCGCGCTGGGCGCCGATCACCCGGCGCTGCTGCTGGGGCTGTTCATGCTGTTCTACGGGCTGGCGGCGCTGGGCGATGGCGTCGTCGGCGTGCCCTGGCTGGACCTGGCCGCCAGCAGCTTGGACAACCGCCGCCGGGCGCGCATGTTCGGCTATGGGAACGCGCTGGTCGGCGTTGCGATCCTGGGCCTGACGCCGGTCATCCGCCACATCCTGGGCGACAACGGACCCGCCTTTCCGAACAATTACGGCCTGCTGTTCGTGCTGGCCGGGCTGCTGTTTCTGGTCACCGTCCCGTTGGTGATCTTCATCCGCGAGCTGCCGGGCGGCAAAGTGCAGGAAACCGCGCCGCCGCTGCGCGAATACCTGCCCGACCTGGGGCGCGTGCTGCGCTACGACCGCCCCTTCCGCGCCATGATCACCGCGCGCGTGCTGGCAACGCTCTTCACGCTGGCCGGGCCGTTCTACATCGGGCTGGGCACCGAGCGCCTGGGCATGGAGAGCGACGTAGCCGTGAGCCACCTGCTGCTGATGCAAACCATCGGCACGGTGGGCGGGGCGCTCGGTTTCTCGTGGTGGGGCGACCGGCGCCCGCTGCGCTTCATCCGGCTGGTGCTGCTGGCCGGAGTCACGCAGCCCGCGCTGGCGCTGCTGGCCGTCGCCGTGGGCCCGGCGCCGTTGTACGTGGCCTTCCTGGTGGCGGGCGTGCTGACGGCGACGTTGGGCTTCAGCTTCATCAACTGGGTGCTGATCTACGCGACGCCGGAGCTGCGCCCGGTCTATTCGGGCCTGTTCAACTCGGTGTCGGCGGTCGGTCTGCTCTCCGCGCCGCTGCTGGGCGGGCTGATCGTCGAGACGCTGGACTACGAAGCCGTCTTCATCGCCGCCCTGGCGATGATGCTCGGCGCGCTGGCGGTGTCGCTGCGGTTCATCGACCACCCCGCCGCGGCTGCTGCCGAAGCTGCGCACGGCGGCGACGATTGAGTTTGCTCCCCGCCGCCGCCCGGCGATTCGCCGTGCCTTACGCCGTCGCGGGCTCGGCGGGGCCGCGCATCTCGGCGCCCGATTCCTCATCCGCGGTCTGCGGCTTGTAGTCCGGCAGGGTCGCTTCCATGTGGCGGACGGTCGGCATGGCGTAGAAGGCCGCCGCCGTCAGCATGACGAGCGTCCCCCCAATCACGGCCATCAGGCCCATGCCGGACCCGGCCTGGCTGCCGACCAGCGGCGCGAACAGGTCCCAGGTCGCCCCGCCGACCGCCGGCTCGAAGACGTGATCCGCCAGCGGCCCGGCCAGCAAATAGGCGATGGGCGAGGCCAGCAGCGCCACCTGCATCACCGCCGCGAACACGCGCCCTTGCAGGTCCGGGGGCGTCTTGGCTTGCAGGATCGAGTCGAACGCGGCGTTGACGATCGGGATCGGGAACATCAGGCCGAACAGGACCACGCCCATCGCCAGCGGTGACCGCGTGACGCCGAACAGCGCGAAGAACACCCCCGTGACGACGATGCCCGGCAGCGCGGTGTGAACGCGTGGGCGCGTGCCGCCCCAGATGCTCATCACGATCCCGCCGACGATGGCTCCCGCGCTGGTGACGCTCATCAACATGCCGAGCGTCGTCTCGCTGCCGGTCAAGCTCAGGATGTACGGGGTGAACAGCACGCCCACCATGTTGAAGAAGAAATTGACCAGCGTCGCTGCCAGTAACATGATCAACAACGGGCGGCGCGCCCACAGGACCCGGAACCCCACCAGCGTTTCCTGCCAGAAGGAGCCCTGCATGGCGCGGCCTTCGTCGGTTTGCTCCGGGCGGGGGATGTGCACCAGGATCACCACGATCACCGCCACGCCGAAGGTCAGCAGGTCGATCACCATGACGCCGGTCGCGTCCACCAGCGCGAACAGGACGCCCGCCAGCGCCGGCGCGACGAGGCCCGCCGCGGGCGAGCGCATCTGAAGGATGGCGTTGGCCCGGTCGCGCTGGTCGTCGGGCACCAGCATCGTGATCGATGCCTGGAAGGCCGGCCCCTGGAACGTGCCGAACGCGGCCTGGATCAGCGAGACGACGTACAGGTGCCAGACCTGGAAGTGGCCCGACGCAAAGCTGACCAACAGCAGCAGCGTGCCCACCGCCTGGCCCGCGTCGGCGATCACCATGACGTAGCGCCGGTCCCAGCGGTCGGCCAGCACACCGGCGAAACTGGTGGTGATGATGCGCGGCACGGCGGCGAAAAAGGCGGCCATTGCCAGGGGGGTGGCGCTGCCGCTGTCTTTGAACACGCGAATGCCCACCGCCAGCGCGGTCATCTCGCTGCCGATCAGCGAAAACATCTGGGTGGCGATCAGGATGTAGAAGGTCCGGAGCGATCGTTTCATGAGAGTTGATCCTCAGCCTTAAAAAAATCAACCAGTATATTGACATTATACGACAAAAAATGCAAGGGGTTTCGAAAATTCAATAATATTCTCAAATTTCCACCATGTACCCGGCGCGATCCGGCGAGCGCATAACGGGTGTGGAGCAGCCGCTCATGCCTTTTTTGCGGGTTTTTTGAAGTTAGGTTTGTTTTTTAATTTTAAAATCGGTTATAATCCTGCGTAGGACGATGGGTGCCGGTACGCTTATGTCAACATTGTCGAATCCATCGCACTCACCACCCTGCCGGGCGGCCCGGCGGGCACGGAACGCATCCACCATCCGAGACACCTTCACATAACAACGACAGGCAAAGGCACGAACCAAGGGGGCATTTGTGTTGGCTACACGCGCGCATATTCACAACAGACGGGGTCCACGATGAAACACGCTCTCAACCG
This sequence comes from Anaerolineae bacterium, assembly GCA_018432315.1. Lineage (GTDB taxonomy): Bacteria > Chloroflexota > Anaerolineae > Aggregatilineales > Aggregatilineaceae > LM3-B42. The sequence goes on along the minus strand of JAHDLB010000013.1, from coordinate 23,172 downwards.
CTATTTGATCGCGATGGGCGGATTGGTCCTGCTGGCAGCTATGCTATTCCCCGCGCCGGCCCTGGCTCACGGTCCGTCCGCGGGGGGCGCCAGCGCGAGCGACATTCAACGTCTATTCAATATTACGCTGGCGATCGCCATTCCGGTTTTCTTGCTGGTCGAAGGGCTGATCGTTTTCGCGATCATCCGCTACCGGCGGCGCCACGCCGACGAAGTGCCGGAGCAGGTCGAAGGCAACCACATGCTCGAAATCGCGTGGACGGTGCTGGCCTTCGCCATCGTAGCCGTGCTGTTCGTCCTGACGCTGCGCGCCTTGCAGACCGATTACACGGTCGAGGCCGAGCGCGGCGAGAACGTCCCCGACCTGACCGTCCACGTCAACGGCTACCTGTTCAACTGGGATTACACGTACTTTCTGGATGACGGCGAGCCGACCGGCGTGAAGACGACCAAGAAACTGACGATCCCCGCCGGCAAGGCCGTGCTGCTGGAGATCACCTCGCGGGACGTGCAGCACAGCTTTTGGGTGCCCGACCTGGGCGGCAAGGTGGACGCCGTTCCCGGCTACACCAACACCATGTGGCTCCAGGTCGACGAGCCGGGATTGTATACGGGCAACTGCGCCGAATACTGCGGCCTGAACCATTACAACATGCTGATCGAGGTCGAGGTGGTCGAGCCGGCGGCGTTCGACGCCTGGCTGGCCGGCCAGATGGCGACGGCGAATGAATTCGTGCCGGTCGGGACCGATCTCGACACGCCGCTGCCGGAGGGCGACGCCGCGCGCGGCGAACAGGTCTTCGCCGACCTGGCCTGCAACGCGTGCCACCTGCCGGAAGCCGACCAGCCATCCGGCCCGTCGATTGCCAGGATGATGCGCGACGCGGCTACCCAGGACGGGTATACGGCGGACGAATACCTGCACGAGTCGATCGTGCAGCCCTGCGCCGTGTTGGCCGAAGGCTTCACGCAGTGCATCATGCCGCAAGACTACGGCGACCGGCTCGATGCGCAGGGCCTGGCCGACCTGATCGAATATCTGAAAACGTACTAGCCGCCGTGTCCGTGCGGCCAGATGACCAAGTAGTCCGAGTGGAGTAAGCTTCTTATGGCAACTGTAGCGACGACACACGCACCGTCCTACCGCGAACCGACCGGGATCATGGCGTGGATCACGACCGTCGATCACAAGAAGATCGGCATCATGTACGTGCTCACCACGTTCACCTTCTTCGTGATCGGCGTGGCGCTGGCCCAGATCATGCGCCTGGAGCTGGCGAATCCCGGCCAGCAGATCGTCGATGCCGAGCAGTACAACCAGATCTTCTCGATGCACGGCACGACGATGATCTTCCTGTTCATCATCCCGATCCTGGCGGGGCTGGCGAACTACGCCGTGCCGCTGCAGATCGGCGCGCGCGACATGGCCTTTCCGCGCCTCAACGCGCTCAGCTTCTGGCTGCTGCTGTTCGGCGGCATCATCGTCTACATGGGCTGGCTGGCCCCTGGCGGGGCGGCGGCCAACGGCTGGACGAGCTACCCGCCGCTGAGCGGCAAGGAATTCTCGCCGGGGCGCGGCACCGATCTCTGGTTGGTCGGGCTGGCGCTGGGCGGCACTTCCTCGTTGATCGGCTCGATCAACTTCATCGTCACCATCCTGCGCCTGCGCGCGCCGGGCATGACGTGGATGAAGATGCCGCTGTTCACCTGGACGGTCCTGACGATGGCCTTCATGATCCTGCTGGCGACGCCCATCCTGACGGGCGGCATGGCGATGCTGCTGGCCGACCGCAACCTGGGCACGCAGTTCTTCCGGGTCGATGGCGGCGGCGATCCCGTGCTGTGGCAGCATTTCTTCTGGTTCTACTCGCACCCCGCGGTGTACATCATCGTGCTGCCGGCGATGGGCATCGTCTCCGAGGTGCTGCCCGTGTTCTCGCGCCGCCCCGTCTTCGGCTATCCGGCGCTGGTCTACTCGACGATCGCGATCGGCGTGCTGGGTTTCACCACCTGGACGCACCACATGTTCACGGTGGGCCTGCCCCCGACGATCGAGGCGATCTTCGTCTTCTCGACCATGCTCATCGCCGTCCCGACGGGCGTGAAGGTGTTCAACTGGGTGTTCACGCTCATCGGCGGGTCGCTGCGCTTCGACACGCCCATGCTGTACGCCATCGGGTTCCTGACCACGTTCCTGATCGGCGGCATCACCGGCGTGTTCCAGGCGATCCTGCCCATCGACGAGCAGGTGCACGACTCGCAGTGGATCGTCGCCCACCTGCACTACACGGTGTTCGGCGGCGGCGGGTTCGGCGCGTTCGCGGCGATGTACTACTGGTGGCCGAAGATGTTCGGCTACAAGCTCAACGAGCGGCTCGGCAAAATCCAGTTCTGGACGCTGTTCATCGGCTTCCACATCACGTATTTCCCGCTGCACATCCTGGGCCTGTGGGGCATGCCGCGCCGCATCTTCGACTATGGCGAGGACCGCGGCTGGACGAGCCTGAACCAGCTCTCGACCGTCGGCGGGATCATCATGGGGATCTCGGTGATCATCCTGGTCTACAACATGATCCGCAGCGCCCTGAATCACGAGCCCGCCGGGGACGATCCGTGGGAGGGCGACACGCTGGAATGGGCGACGACGTCGCCGCCGCCCCCGCACAATTTCGACCGGACGATCACCGTGCACAGCCGGCGCCCGGCGCGTGACCTGCGGTTAGGCATCACTCCAGAGGGGGAGAAGGCATGAGCATCGACATGGAGCTTGTAGCGGACGACATGCACGAACACATGCACGACGTCGAGCCGCACGAGGCGGAGCCGGACGAGATCCATATGCCGCCGCCCAGCATCGCCCCGATCATCCTGGGGTTCGGCGCGGCGCTGTTCCTGCTGGGCATCATCTTCCCGCCCCTGCTCGTCGTGGGGCTGGTGGTGACGGTGGGCGGCATCTGGAAGATGGCGCACTTCCCGGAGGTAGACCTCCATCCCAACTGGCTGACCTTCCTCAACGACCGCAAGCTGGGCATGTGGGTCTTCCTCGCGTCGGAGGTCATGTTCTTCTCGGCCCTGGTCGGCGCGTTCATCGCCTTCAAGATTCAGGAGGGCTTCGAAGAGGCCCACGAGGTGCTCAACCTGCCGCTGGCGACGGTCGGCACGACGGTGCTGATCGTCAGCTCGTTCGCGGTGGTGATGGGCCTGGAGGCGATCCAGTCGGATGACCGGCGCGTGTTCCGCAACTGGATGCTGGTGACGCTGGTCCTGGGCCTGACGTTCGTGAGCATCCAGGCCATCGAGTGGTACGAGCTGTTCGATCACGGCATCGACGAGACGACGCTGTTCGGCACCGCGTTCTACGTCACGACCGGCTTCCACGGGCTGCACGTGCTGGGCGGCGTGGGCTGGCTGGCGCTGCTGCTGCTCAAGGCGCGGCGCGGGGAATATTCGGCGCAGAATAACCTTGGCGTCGAGCTGTTCGGCCTGTACTGGCACTTCGTCGATGTCGTCTGGATCGTGTTGTTCACGGTCATCTACCTGATTCACTAGGGGGAACGATGGATAGTACGATGCTGATAACAATCTGGTTGATGACCGGCGCCCTCATCGGCGGCGTGGTGACGCCCGTGTTGGCCGCCAACAAAGCGGTCAACGGCTGGCTGGCGATGCTCGGCGGGACGCTCGTCGGCATGGTCGGCAACGTGGTGCTGCTGGTGCCGGTGTGGCTCGGCCTGTCGCGCGCGCCGGCGCTCGACGATCGCCGCCCGGCGTGGCAGCGCGACGCGATCACGCTGGAGGGCGTGCGCCAGGGCGCGGCCCCCACTGGCGTCACGGCGGGCGAGCAGATGCAGACGCTGGCCGTCATGCTGCGCGAGAATTTCTGGCCCGCCGCGCGCGCCGACCGCGAGCACTCGCACCGGGGGACGTACGTCGGCGTGTTCGTCGCGCTGGCCGTCATCACGGCGATCGAGGTGGCGATCTCGTTCTGGGAGGGCGCGCCGTTCAACCTGGCGATCCCGCTGAGCATCCTCTCGGCGGCCAAAGTGATGCTGGTGGTGCTGTTCTTCATGCACCTGCGCTACGACAGTCGGTGGTATTCGTGGATCTTCGCGTTCTCGCTGCCGTTCGCGATCATCGTGCTGGCCGTGCTGGCCGTGGCCGACTAGCTGAGCGAGGCGGCCCGGCGAAGGGCAGGCAAGGTTTGGGGCACAATCCGGTGCGCGGCCCGCGCCAGTCGACCGAACGATTAGAGTACCGCGTAACTGGGGCACGTCGATCTACGGACGGCGTGACAGCCGCTATAGAAAACTCAGTCTAGCAGCGGAGAATCATCATGGATCGGACTGTGTTCCTTTCGACCCTGGAGCGAGGTTTGGCCCGGGCTGCGCGAAGCGCCAATGGGGAATGGCCGGTTGAGTTTCTGCTCCCGGATCAACAACTGCTGTGCCTGGCGACGGACCCCCTGAACCCCGACGTGGTGTATGCCGGGACGCGGGGCGGCGGCGTGCTGCGCTCGGACGATCGCGGCGAGTCCTGGCGCCCCGCCGGGCTGGGGGAGCAGGTGGTCAAGGCGCTGGCCGTCAGCCCGCTTGAGCAAGGCGTGATCTATGCCGGGACCAAACCGCCGATGCTCTTCGTCTCGCGGGACGGCGGCGCAAGCTGGACGGAACTGGACGCGTTCCGCGGCATGCGGCGCCCGTACTGGTTCACGCCGGCGGAACCGGGCGCGCCCTACGTCCAGTCGATCGCGCTCTCCCCAACCGATCCGGGCGTGATCGTCGCCGGGATCGAGTTTGGCGCGGTGCTGCGCAGCGCCGACGGCGGGCAGACCTGGCGGGGCCACATGAAAGGCGCGCTCCGCGACTGCCACGGGCTGTTTTTCCACCCGCGTGACGGGGACTGGGTCTATGAAGCTGGCGGGACCGGCGGCGGCGTCGCGTTCAGCCGGGACGGCGGGATCACCTGGATGCAGCCAAAAGCGGGGCTGGACCGGCATTACGGGTGGGCGTGTGCCGCCGATCCCGCCCGCCCCGAAGTATGGTATGCTTCTCTCGCCCCGACGTTTGTCTTCCCTCACTTCGGCAAGTATCCCATCGCCCATTATGACGGGTACGCCCACGCGGGCATCTTCCGTAAAACAGGCGATGTGGGCTGGATCAACCTGGGGGGCGGGCTGCCGCAGCCCATCGACTATATGCCATACGCGCTGCTCACCGATCCCGCTGCGCCAGGGCACGTCTATGCCGGGCTGAGCAATGGCGACGTGTGGCATTCCGCCGACCACGGCGATTCGTGGGCGCAGCTACCCGTCAATCTCGGCGGAATTCATCGTTCGATGGTCGTCCTGTGAGCCAACCCAACAGCGCCCCCAGCGGCGCTGTTTTTGATTCCGCTCACTGCACGTTGCTGATGATCGTGGATTTTACCAGCCCGCTCAGCAGGCCGGTCTTGCCTTCGATCGGCGCGCCGACCGCCAGCCCGCCCTGGCCGATGGTGTAGTTGTGGATGGTGGTGCTGTGCGCCGAGGACCGCATCTTGAGCACCAGCAGCGCGCGCTGGATGGCGCTGTCGATCTCCAGGTAGCGCAGCAGCACGAGGCAGTCCACGATGAACGACACGCGGCCCTTTTCGCGGTTGGTGTAGTCCGAGCGCATGTCCTCGCCCAGGTAGATGGCGGTGACGCCCTCGCGGCGGAAGGCGCTGATCACCTGGTGGTAGGCGCGGCGCAGCTCGTGGCCGTCGGAGATCACCTGGGTGTAGTGGGTCAGGCTGTCCAACACGACGCGCCGTGTGCCGATCGCCTGGATGGTGGTGAGCAGGTTGCTGTGGGGCGTGCTCAGGCTTTGCAGCAGCACCTGCGGCGACGTGAACAGCAGTTGCAGTCCGCCCGCCTGCTCGAAGTCGGGCAGGTTCCAGCCCACGCTGAGCGCGTCGCGGTACAGCGACTGGGGAAATTCCTCGAACGAGATGAACAGCCCCGGCTCGCCCCGGCGGGCGCCTTCCAGCAGGAATTGCAGGCCCAGCGTCGTCTTGCCAGTGCCGGGCGCGCCGCGCACCAGGATCGCCGATTCCTCGATGAAGCCCCCGCCTAACAGGTCATCCAGGCGGGGAATGCCACTCGTCACGCGGCCCGGCTTTGACATGGTGCGCTCCTCGGCAGCAGTCGGCTCAATAGGCGTGATTCTGGACAAACTCTACTACCGCAACGTTGCGCTGGCAAGTGCTCCCCGTCTCGACGAACACGTCGTCGGACACCGGCCCGCCGGTCGGCCCCAGCGCGCGCAGCCGGTAGGTGCCCGCCCGCGGCGCCGATCCCAGCTCGAACTCGAAGCCGGCCTTGCCCCAGCCTGGCGCCGAGCCGGAAAAGGCCACGCTGCGGTAGTTCTCGCCCTCGACCTCGATGGCGATGCCCGGCAGCGGGTCGCCGTCCAGCCCGGTGACCGTCCCCGCGATGCTCAGCCACTGGCAGCCCTGGGCGTTGTCGTTGGCCTGGTAGCGCACCGCGGACGCCGTGAACGGGAACGCGGAACGCGTCGGCGCGGGCGTGGCGGTCGCGTCCGGCACCTCTCCGCCGCTCACGTCGTTTCCGCTGCCGTCGTCGAGCGGGGGCAGCGCGGTCGGCGCGGTCGGCGCGGCGGTCGTGGCCGGTTCCAGGCCGGAGATCACGCTGGTCGGCGTGGCGGTGGGCGTGGGTGTGTCCGTCGGCGTGGCGGTCGGCGTGTGAGTCGCCGTGGCGGTGGGCGTCGGCGTATCGGTCGGCGTGTCGGTGGCGGTCGGCGTGTTGGTCGGCGTGGACGACGGCGTCAGCGTGGGCACGATCGCCGTCGGCGGGATGGTCGGCGGCGGCAGCGGGTTGATCGGCGAGTTCGGATCGTTGATGATCAGCACAACCGCCCCGATCAGCACCACGGTCAGCGCCAGGAACGCCACGGTCACCAGGTCGTATATGATCGTCGAGCGCGATTGACGCGCCATAGCACGTGCCTCGTCTCTTCTTCTCCGGCGCGGCCCTGGCCTAGAACGGGCGAGTCTGGACGAAATTTACGATAGCCAGATTCTGCTGGCACGTTCCGGGAAAAGCAACTTCCACTGTGGGCGAGATCTGCCGGTCACCGGCCCACAGTGCCACCGCATAGCGATCGTCGTTGGGCGCGTCACTCAGCACCAGCTCCCACCCCGCCGGGCCATAGGTCGTATTAGCGCCGGTAGTCGTCGCCGTGTCGGGAAAATCGTCGCCCACGACGCGCACTTCGACGTCGATCACCGGCTCGCCGCGCGCCGTGACGGCCTGCCCCGCGATGCCCTGCCAGTCACAGCCCACCTCCGTGTAGGCGAAATTCTCGCGCAGGAGCGGCGTGCCGGGCTGCACGATGAACGGGTACGGCGAGAGCGTCGGCGTGGGCGTGCCCGGCGGCCCCGGCGGTGATGGCGAAAGCGGCATCGTCGCCGAGGGCGTCCAGGTGGCGGTGGGCGTCACGGTGGCCGTCGGTTGGGCGCGCGAGGCCGTGGGCGATGCCGTGCCGGTGGCCGTGGGGCCGGGCGTGTCCGTCGTGGTGGGCGGGGCGGTGATCGTCAGGCTGGGCGTCGCGGTGGGCGGGAGCGTGGCCGAGGATTCGCGCGTGGGCGAGGGCGTCCACGAGGGGCCGGGCGTGGGCGACACCAGCGCGGCCCTCGTCGGTGGGAGGGCCGTATCCTCGTCCGGCGCCAGGATCGGCGGGCGCCAGATGTCCGCCGCAATCGCCGCCGTCACCACGCCGGCGCCCACGGCCAACCCCACGAAAATCAGCGTCACGGCATTATAAACCGTGTTCGAACGCATAAGCTGATGCCCGCCCCCGGCGTTACTGGGCGGGAGCTTCGGGGGTCAGGGTGAGCGTTTCCTCGGCGCCGGGGACGGTCGACGGCGTCAAGGTCGGGATCACGGCGGCGGTCGGCGGCACCAGCGTTGGATCGGGGGCCAGGAAAGGCGGCTCCATGGCATCGGTCGCGATTGCCACCGCGCCCGCGATCACCACCACCGTCAGCACCACGAACACCAGCGTGATCAGATTGAACAGGCAACTCGTCCCCCGACTCATCTTGCGCCTCCTGTTGGATCGTTAAGGGGTGCCGACAAACCGCTCGATGGTCGCTGCCGCGCGCTCGTTTTCCAGCCAGTCGAGAAAGGCTTTCTGCTTCTTCTCGGCCAGCGCCGCCTGGCTCAGCGGGCGATCCTCGACGCGCTCCAGCGTCTCGACGATGTGATAGCCCAGGCTGCTGCGAACCGGCTCCGAGGCGCGCTGGCCCGGCTGGAGCGCGAAGATCGCCGCCTCGACTTCCGGTTGGAGCAGGTCGCCCTCGCTCACCCAGTCCAGGTCGCCGCCGGTGTGGGCGGTCGAGCCGTCGAGCGAGTACTGCATGGCGAGCTGGGCGAAGTCCGCGCCCTGGTTGAGCTGGTCGAGCAGCATCCGGGCGGTCGCCTCGTCGGCCACCAGGATATGCCGCGAATGGACCTGTTCGGCCATGGGCGACACCGGCGCGATCACTTCGCTGACCTTTTGCGCCAGCAGCATGTCGTGCAGCGCCGCGCGGTACTCATCGACCGTGTACAGTTGATCCGCGAGAATCTCGTCGAGCGCCATCTCGTTTTGCTCGGCAATCGACCGCTGGAGGTCGAGCTCCGCCTCGACTTCCTCATCCGTGACGGTGATGCCTTCGCGCTCGGCGGCCTGCTCGATCAGCACCTGGTCGATCATCGTCTGGAGCACGTCGGCGTCGAAGGCGGCGGCGGTGGCCGGCTCGATGGCCAGGCCCAGCGAGCGCCGCTCGCGCTCGCGCTCGAATTCCGCCAGCGGGATCGGGTGGCCGTTCACCCGCGCGGCGAGCGCCTCTTCGGGCGTCTGGGTGGGCTGCACCTGGGCCGCGGCGGGGATCGTGGTCGGGTTGGTCTGGGCTGCCGGCGCCGCGTTGGCGTCGCCCTCTGGGTTCGATCCGGAGTTAGCCGAAGAACCGTCGTCGGCGCAGGCTACCAGCACGCCGCCCAACACCAGCGCCAGGACGATCGTCGTTATCCAGCGAGAAAGACGGAATTGAAACACGCGCACGATAGCTCCTTCACAACTCCCGGTGTGTAAATGCCCGCTTAGTGTAGACGTGCGCCCCCGATTATGCAAGCCGGGGAGTATCGGTCCACCGGTTGTGGCGGCTGCGGGTGGGCCTCTCATCCCGCGGCGACGACGTCGACCGCGTAGGCGCGGCACCACGCCAGCGCCGAGTCCCAATCGTCGATGGCCGCGCCGTCGAAACGGTCGGCGACCCGCCCCAACAGCGCCACGCCCGCCGGAGAGCCTGCCCGGTGTGCGTCGAGCCACGCCCGGCGCTCGCCCGGCTTCACCGCCAGCAGGGCGCGGCACGCCTCCTCGAACAGCGCCACCATCCAGCGATAGCCCCACAGCAGGATCGTCCCGCCCGGCGCCAGGTGCGCCCGCGCCAGCTCGCGCAGGCGGTTGACGGCGGGCAGGTATGCCGCGTCCAGGGCGGGCCACGTGTCGAGGAAGATCGTGTCGTAGACGTCGCCCACCGGCCCGGCCAGCAGCGCCCCCACGTCCCCGATCTGCGTCGCCAGTGGGACGCCCAGCACGCCGGCCAGGGCCGGCTCGACGATCGCCTGCACGACCCGGCTTTGCTCGATCACGCTGAAGCGCGTCACGCGGCCCAGCGCCGCGGCGAGCTGCGGGTACAGCCCCAGGCCCAGCCCGCCGACCAGCACGTGCCCGTGCGAGCGGCGCGCGTTGTTCGCCATCATGATCCGCTCCTGGGGCGTGTCGGACATCCACAGCCGCCCCGCCGGGTCGAACAGCAGGCGGCACTCGAACGGCACCGTCAGGCGGTAGGTCTGGCCGAAGATCTCGGTTTCCTGCACGATCCGCCGCACCACGCGGTAGCCGGAGGGGTGCTCCATCACCGGGACGGGCGCGATGGGCACGGCCATCCAGTCCGGCGTCAATTCGCGGTCGTCGAAATCGGGGTCGAATGCGGTGTCGTGCATGAGGGAACTCCTCGCTCCGGATTGGGAAACAACAAGGCGGTCGTCAGCAGCGCCCGGCGACCGCCTTGCCTCGAAAACACATCTCCCCGCGTGGGGATCAGTCCATCAACAGCACCGGGCGAATGCGCTCGATCGCCCAGTCGATGTCCGCCTGGGTGATGACCAGCGGCGGCGCGAAGCGGATGATGTCGCGGTGGGTTTCTTTCGCTAGGATGCCGTTATGCTGCAGCGCCTCACAGAAGCGGCGCGCGCCCCCGGCCTCCGGCTTGAGCTCCACGCCGATCATCAACCCCTTGCCGCGCACCTCCTTGACGTGCGGGCTGTTGATCTCGGCCAGCATGTCCTGGAAGTATTCCCCCATCGCCGCCGCGTTCTCGATCATGTTCTCCTCGACCAGGACGCTCAGCGCCGCCTGGCCCACCGCCGCGCCCAGCGGGTTGCCGCCGAACGTGCTGCCGTGGTCGCCGGGGCGGAACACGCCCAGCACCTCGCGGTTGGCGAGCACTGCCGACACCGGGTAGAACCCGCCCGACAGCGCCTTGCCGATCGTCACCGCGTCGGGTCGGACGTCCTCGTGATCGCACGCGAACAGCTTGCCCGTGCGGCCCAGCCCGGTCTGGATCTCGTCGGCGATCATCAGCACGTTGTGCCGGGTGCAGATCTCGCGCACCTGCCGCAGGTAGCCCGCCGGCGGCACGATCACGCCGCCCTCGCCCTGGATCGGCTCGACGAGGAAGGCGACCGTGTTGGGCGTGATGGCCGCTTCGAGCGCTTTCGCGTCGCCGTAGGGCACCACCTTGAAGCCGGGCGTGAACGGGCCGAACCCGTCGCGGTACTGCGCCTCGGTGCTGAAGCCGATGATCGTCACTGTGCGCCCGGCGAAGTTGCCCGCGCAGGCGATGATCTCCGCCTGCCCGTCCGGCACGCCCTTGACCGTGTAGCCCCACTTGCGCGCGGCCTTGATCGCCGTCTCGACCGCTTCCGCGCCCGTGTTCATGGGCAGGACCATCTCGTAGCCGGTCAGCTCGCAGACCTGCTGGTAGAACCGGCCAAGCTGGTCGTTGCGAAACGCCCGGCTGGTCAGCGGCAGTCGGCTCGCCTGGTCGATCAGCGCCTGGCGGATGCGCGGGTGGGCGTGGCCCTGGTTGACGGCGCTGTAGGCGCTCAGGCAGTCCATATAGCGATTGCCATCGACATCCCACACCCAGATGCCTTCGCCCCGAGTCAGGACCACGTCCAGCGGGTGGTAATTGTGCGCGCCGTACCGGTCCTCCAAAGCAATAAGTTCTTCCGTTACCGTTCTAAACGTCTCCATGTCGAACGTTCCTCGAAAATGGTGGGCTGCTCGTTCGACAATCGGGAACAGCCGTACCGATATACTGATTATACGCGATAGAGCCGGTCCCTCCGCAAACCATGTAGAGCCAGCCGTAACCATCAGCCAAGAAAGAGGATTCCGCCGATCCGTGGTATGATTGGGCCGCACTGGCGGGTACACTCAGATGACGTAGATGTTTATGGCGGGTTCGCTGCGCGTTCAGACATTAGGCATGTTCCGCACCTGGCTCGACGGTGCGCTGCTGCCCAACGTCGCCTGGAAGCGCGAAAAGGCCCAGCGGCTGTTCCAGTTCCTGATCACGGTCATGCTCAACAACCGGCATCACGTGCTGCCCAAAGAGCGCATCGTGGCCGAGCTGTGGCCCACGCTCGATCACCCGCGCGCCGACCGGGACTTCAAGGTGGCGCTCAACGCGCTCAACGACGCGCTGGAGCCGGATCGCGCCGCCCGCTCGCTGTCGTCGTTCATCGTGCGCCACGGCCTGGCCTACGGGCTGGACCCGGAAGCGGACATCCGGATCGACGCCGACGAATTCCGCGAGGGCCTCAAGGCCGCCGCCCGCCTGGAACGCGACGACCTGGACGCCGCCATCGACGCCTACCGCGACGCCATCGACCGCTACGCCGGCGACTACCTGCCCGACGCACTGTACGAAGACTGGGCCAGCCTGGAGCGCGAGCGCCTGCAAACGCTCTACCTGTCCGGCGCGATGCGGCTGGCCGCGCTGCTGCTGCACCGCCAGGGGTACCAGGAATCGATCCACCTGTGTCAGTCGGTGCTGGTCATCGACCGCTATTGGGAAGAAGCCTATCGCGTGATGATGATCGCGCACGCCCTGCGCGGCAATCGCCCGCTGGCGATCCGCGCCTACGAGCAGTGCCGCGACGCGCTCGACGACGGGCTGGACCTGCTGCCGATGGCCGAGACGACCGCCATCTACACGCGCATCGTGCGCGGTGAGCCGGTGACGCCGCCATGAGCGGCGCCGGCTGCAACCCGCGTGTGACCCGGCCCGTGTAGGATCAGGAAAAAGCGAGGACAAGACCGGAGAACAACATGACGCAAGAGGTAGTGTCATTCGTACTGCGTTTCGTCCGCGAAGAGAGCGGCGGACAGCCCGCGCGCTGGCGGGGCGTGATCAAACACGTGCAGAGCGATCACACCGCCGACTTCGCCCGGTTCGGCGATGCGCTCCTGTTCATGCAAAACCACGTGGACGACGCCATCCGGCAGGCGTTCGCCGGTCCCGACCCGGTCGCGCCGGAGGCCCTGTTCGCCGAGACGGCGCGCCTGTGGGGCGAGATGGCGCCGCGCTACACCGACATCATGCTCCAGTCGATGGAAGTCATGCTCGAACAGGGGCGGCGCGTGGGCGAGTCGTTTGCCGAGAGCATGGCGAACTGGAGCCAGACCGCCCAGCAGACGACCCAGGATCAGCAGGGCCAGTTGCTCGACGTGATCGAGCGGCTGGCGGCGCAGGTCGAAACGCTGGCGGCCAAAGTCGACGACCTGGAGGCCCGGCTGCGCGATGAATGATCCGTTCGCCGCGTCGCTGCGGGCCAGCCTGGAAGCCTGGGAGCGGCAGGCCGCCGCCTATTGGGACAGCCTGATCCGCTCGCCCGACGTGCTGCGGCGCATCAGCCGCCAGGCGAACCTGACGCTCGATACCTACCGCCGCGTCACCCAGACGCTGGAGCGCGCGGGCCTGCCCGCCCCCGCCTGGCACGAGGGCGCCGCCCGCGAGCTGTACCTGCTGGAACGCATCGCGCACCAGCTCGACGATCTGGCGGCGCGGATCGCGGACCTGGAGTCGCGGCTGGATGGACCCTGAGCTGCTCGAACGCTGGGCCGGCCTGTGGGACGCCGGGCTGCGCGCCATCTGGCAGCAGTACGCCGCCGCCGGGGAATCGCTGCGCGAGCAGGGCCGCGCGCTGGCCGGGCAGACTCCCGCCAGCGTCGTCTACACCGAAGGCCGGGCGCGCGTGCTGCGCTATCATCCGCTGGTCGAGACGCCGCGCTCCGTCCCGCTGTTGTGCATCCCGTCGATGATCAACCGCTATTACGTGATGGACCTGACGCCGGAGCGGTCGCTGGTCCGGTTTTTGCTGCGGCAGGGCATCGACGTGTACATGCTCGACTGGGGCACCGCCACGCCCCCCGACCGCTACCGCACGCTGGACGAGTCCATCGCCGGGGTGCTGCGCCGCGTGGTGGGGGCCATCCGGCGCGCGTCGGGCCAGCCGGCGGTGTCGCTGCTCGGCTATTGCATGGGCGGGATGATGGCCGCGGTGTATACCGTCCTGTTCCCCCAGGACGTCGCGGCGCTGGTCAACCTGGCCGGGCCGGTCAACTATCACGACGACGGCATCTACAGCGTGTGGACGCGCCCGGAATGGTTCGACGCCGACCGGCTGGTCGATACGCTGGGCAACATCCCGGCCAACGTGCTGAACACGACCTTTCACCTCGTCCGCCCCACCGACCAGTTGATCCAGGCGCTCAACTACTGGGAGCGCCGCGACGATCCGGCTTTTCTGCGCGCCTTCGCGGCGCTGCACCTGTGGCTCAACGACCCGACGCCGTTCCCCGGCGAGATCTTCCGCAAGTACGTCAAGGACCTCTACCAGCAGAACCGGCTGATCCTCGGCCAGTTCACCGTTCACGGGCGGCGCATCGACCTGGGGACCATCGCCGCGCCGTCGCTGACTATCGCCGCCCGGCGCGACCACATCGCCCCCTGGGAGTCGGTGGCCGTGCTCCACGAGATGATCGCCAGCCAGGACAAAGCGCTGATCGTGCTGGAGAGCGGGCACATCGGCATGGTGGTCGGCTCCGACGCGCACGCCAAGCTGTGGCCGCGGCTGGCGGGGTGGCTGGCGGCCCGGTCCGGCGGGGACTCTTCCGCCCCGCCAACTTGATCCAGATCAAGGGAATCTTGGCAATTCTGCGTCTAAAATCTACAATAATCTATGTAAAGTGCGATTCACGGGGGAGCTATGAGCGCAACCGCCGCCTCTCAGCGCGTGCGTCTGAAATCTATCGCCCTGCCGCCCGAACATGGCGCGTGGGGCTTTCTGCTAGAGCCGCTGCTCGCCGGGCTGCTGATCGCGCCGTCGTGGGCCGGGCTGAGCCTGGCGCTGGGCGTGGTCGGGGCGTTCCTGGCGCGCCACCCGCTGAAGATCGCCCTCACCGACCGCGTCAAAGGCAAGCGCTACGCCCGCACCGCCGCTGCCGAGCGCGTGGCCGCGGTCTACTGCGCGTTGGGCGCGACCGGGTTCGCCGGGGCGGTGGCGCTGGCCGGGTTCGGGATGCTGGTCCCGCTGGTGCTGGCCGCGCCGCTGGCGCTCGTCCTGTTCGCGGGGGCGCTCTCCAACCGCGCGCGCGACCTGCTGCCGGAGCTGGCGGGGGCGGTCGCCCTGGCCGTCAGCGCGGCGAGCATCGCCCTGGCCGGCGGCGAATCGCTGGCGGTGGCGCTGGCGCTGTGGGCCATTCTGGCGGCGCGCGACGTTCCTTCGATCCTCTACGTGCGCTCGCGGCTGCGGCTGGAGCGCGGCAAGCCGCACGCGCCGGGTGTGGTGTGGGCGTCCAACGGGCTGGCCGTGGCGGCGATCCTGGCGCTGGTGCTGGCCGGTGCGGCGCCCGTGCTGGCGCTGGCGGCGATGCTCGTGCTGGCGATCCGCGCGGCGCACGGCCTCTCGCCGTACCGCACCGGGAGCCGCCCCCAGACGATTGGTTTCCTGGAGATGGGCTATGGCCTGCTGACCGTGATCCTGGCGGCGGCGGGCTTCGTCTTCGGAATGTGATCGAATTTTTCCCGAATCGGGAACCTTTTCCATCTTCCCAACGTCTATAGAGCGAATGGCAGTCATCCAGCAGGCGGCGGGTACGGCCCATGCAGGCCGGCCCCGGCCCTGCTAGGATCTGTTCACCATCGTTAGCGTGCCGATGCAGGCACAGGAGAGGATGAGACATGAGGATGAAGAAGGTTCTGATGTTCGCGATTGCCCTGGCGCTGCTGGCGACTCCGGTCGTGTGGAGCGCCGCGCTCGACGGCCAGCCCGCCGAAGCGGCGCCGCCGGGCCAGGACAATCTCCCCGCCAACACGATCACCGTCACCGGCAAGGGCACGGCCTACGGCGCGCCGGATATCGTGCGCGTGGGCCTGGGCGTGGAAGCGTCCAACCAGGACATTCTCGCCGCGATGGAAGACACCAACGCGCGCATGAACGCCGTGATCCAGGCGCTGGAATCCAACGGCGTGGCCGCGGAGGACATCCGCACCGAGAACTACTCGATCTACCAGGACTATTCGTATGGTCCCGGCCCGATGGAGATGGGCGACCAGCCCGCCCCGACTTACCGCGTGTCGATCGGCGTGAACGTCACCGTGCGCAACCCTGACCGGGTGGGCGAGCTGCTGGCCGCGGCAGTGTCGGCGGGCGCGAACATGGTCAACTACCTGCAGTTCGACATCAACGACCGCGCCGCGCTGGAATCAGAAGCCCGGTCGCTGGCCGTGGATGATGCGCACGACCGCGCCGAACAGCTCGCTGAGCAGTTGGGGCTGTCCGTGGGCGACCCGGTGCGCGTCGTCGAGGGCGGCAGCGAGTACAGCCCGTTGGGCTATGGCGGCGGCGGTGGCATGGATATGGCCGCTTCGGCCCCGCCCATCAGCCAGGGCACGCTCAGCGTCAATATGTCCGTGACGATCACCTACGAACTGCTGCCCGCTGGCTAGGGCCCGCTGGCCTGACGAATCCGAACTGACGAAAAAGCCCCTCACCGATCCGCCGGCGAGGGGCTTCGTTTTCACCCGTAGCGCTGCATGAAGCGGTGAAGCCGCTCGAGCGCCTCCTCGATTTTCTCGTAGGCCGTCGCGTAGCTGGCCCGTACGAACCCCGCGCCCGAGTCGCCAAACGCCGAGCCGGGGACCATCGCGACGCGTTCTTCCTCCAGCAGCCGCTCGGAGAAAACCGTGTCGTCCATGCCCGAGGCGGTGATATTGGGGAAGGCGTAAAACGCGCCCAACGGCTCGAAGCAGTCCAGGCCCAGCTCGTTGAAGCCGTCCACGATCAGGCGGCGCCGGCGGTCGTATTCGGCGCGCATCTGCTGCACGTCGTCCTCGACGTGATCCAGCGTGTCCGCGACCGCGAGCTGGGCGATGCTCGGCGCGGACATGATCGTATACTGGTGGACTTTGCGCATGGCGGCGATGATCGCTTCCGGCCCAACGGCGTAGCCCAGCCGCCAGCCGGTCATGGCGTGGCTCTTGCTGAAACCGCCCAGCACGACGGTGCGCGGGCGCATGTTGGGCAGGGTGGCGAAGTGCGTGTGCTGGAAATCGCCATACACCAGCCGGTCGTAGATCTCGTCCGAGATGATCAGCAGGTCGTGTTTCTCGGCCACGGCGCCCAGCTCGGCCAGCCGCTCGCGCGTCATGACGGCGCCGGTGGGGTTGTTCGGATAGCCGATCAACAGGGCCTTGGTCCGGGGCGTGATCGCGGCCTCGACCTCGGCGGCGGTGACCTGAAAATCGTTCTCGACGTAGGTGGGGATCGGCACCGTGACGCCGCCCGCGAACACGACCTCGGGGGCGTACGACACGAAGCTCGGCTGCGGGATGATCACCTCGTCGCCGGGATCGATGACGGCGGCCAGCACCAGGTACAGCGCCTCGCTGACGCCGACCGTGATCAGGATTTCGCCCGCCGGGTCGTATTCGATGCCGTACAGCCGGTTGAGGTAGGTCGAAATCGCCTGGCGCAGTTCGAGCGTGCCGCTGTTGCTGGTGTAGTGGGTGTGCCCCTGCTCCAATGAACGGATACCGGCCTGAACAATGGCCTGGGGAGTGACAAAATCCGGCTCACCGATGCCCAACGAGATCACGTTGTCCATGGTGGCGCTGATGTCGAAGAATTTCCGGATGCCGGATGGAGGGACGTTCAGTACGCGCTGCGAAACAAACTCACGCATAGGCTTCTCCTGAAACAAGACATTATAAGAGAGGAGTGAGATGATGCTTTTACAGTATAGCAGGGTTTTGCCGCGCGGGTGACGCCCGTTGGACTGGATTGGATTCCCGTGGGTACAATAGGTTAAGTTGTTCTCTGGAAGGAGAAGAATATGGCGGCTGGGATCAGCATTCCAAATGAACAGATCGCTGCGTTCTGCCAGCGTTGGAATATTACCCATCTCGCGTTGTTCGGCTCGGTCCTTCGCCACGACTTTGGCCCCGATAGTGATATTGATGTGCTGGTCACATTCTCGCCGGACAGCCGGCGGACACTGTCTGACATGGTAACCATGCAGGAGGAACTTGAGCAGCTTTTTGGCCGGCGCGTGGATTTGATCAACCGGCGTACTATTGAGCGGAGCAGTAACTACATTCGACGCCGCGAGATTCTAGGATCGGCGAGGACGATCTATGTCGCGTGACGAAGCTTATCTTCTCGATATTCTTGAGGCAGCCCGTTTGACTCTGGCCTATGCACAGGAAATCAACCAGGAATCTTTAGAAGCTGATCAAATGCGCCTGGATGCGATAATCCGGCGCCTTGAGATTATCGGTGAGGCCACGCGTCGCATTTCAGAGACATTTCGGAATAAACATCCCGAAATACCGTGGAGAGAAATGGCAGGGATGCGCAATCAACTGATTCATAATTACGATGAAGTCGATCTCGATATCGTGTGGGATGTGATCGAACACCACGTGCCGCGATTGATCGCCAAAATTGAGCCCCTTGTCCCGCCCGATACGGAGGGCAGCTAGCTCCCGCCATCCTCGCACCCCGCCACCGGCAGGGCCGCGTCACCGGGCTCCCGGCGGGCCCCCGGCCAGGATGCCCGCGCGGGACGCCCCCTGCGCCTCTCAGGCGCCGGCGTTCCGGTGCTCAGCGCGGCTTGCCTGGCGCGGTGAGGCGGCGATCAGGGCTACTCCCAGCAGGATCAGCCATACCGACCACGCGACGTAGCCGATCGCGTTGATCGCGCCCGCGACATCCCAACCGGCGGGTTCCAGCAGGCCGATCAGGATGCCCGCCGCCGGGACAAGCCCGAGCGGCCCCAGCCAGCGGTTGAAACGACCCGAGCGGATCAACAGGGCGCCGAGCAGGATCGTCCAGCTCGCCGTGAACAGGTATCCCAGGTGTTCGCCCACCGCAACGCCGAGATAGCGGTGAGCCGCTTCGAATACCAGGACCGCCGACTCACGCGCTGCTGGGGCTGCATCCGCGCTCGTGTAGCTGTCGGCCAGAAACGGCACGAGGAAGGCCCAGCGGAACAGGCCCAGGGCCTGCACCAGGGCGCTGAGGATCCCGGCAATCGCAGCCGCCAGCGCCAGCCGGGGCTGTTCGCGGGCGAAGATGCCGTACAACAGGAGGGCGAGCGGAGCGGCCAGCAGTGCCGTGAAGGCGAAGGCGTACCAGAGCGCCACCAGTTCCGCGCCGCCGTCGTCGAAGCGCTGGAGGATGGTGCCGGCTGGCTCGCGGAGAATGTCCGGGTAGTCGAACGCGCTGCCCAGGGCGAAGAAGATCAGGTTGAATGCGATCGGGACGAGAATCATCGCGATGCCGGTGGTACGGGTTCCCATGCGTTGTGTCTCCTTAGTGGTCCGAGGGATCGGCAAGATACGGGCGGAGGGTGAACAGCATCAGGTCGATGCCGCGCTGCATGTGGTCGTCGTCAGCCGGGCGATCGCGCAGTTCCAGCGCCGTCAGCCACGACTCGCTGATCAGCCAGCACAGATCGGCCAGCGCGGTGATCGTGTCGGGGTCGAGATCGGGCTGCAGCACGCCCGCCGCTCCGAACACCTCGATCAGGTCGCGGAACCCCGCGTAGCCCCGCTGCCTGACGTCGAGGTAGCGTTCGCGCAGGATGGGATCGTGGCGCAGCAGCGCCAGAATTTCCCGGTAGACGAAGGCGTATTCCCACGCGATTTCGAAGTTGGCCCGCACGAGTCGCTGGATGTCAGCGAGGCGGGGCGGGCGGTCGTCGGGAAGCGCGAATACCGCATCCCAGGTGGCGAACAGCCGCTCGCATATCGCGCGGATGATCGCCTCCTTGTTGCGGAAGTAGTAGTAGAGATTGCCGGGGCTGATCCCGGCGGCCTCGGCGATGTGGTTCGTGGACACGGGGGCGGTCCCACGCTGGTTGAACAGGGCCAGGGCCGTAGTGAGGATGTCGTCTCGGGTGCTCATGCCAGCCTCTTTTAGAGTTTTTACTCTAAAAGTTTAGAGCAATTGCTCTAAACTGTCAAGTGGCTGGTTGTTCGAGGATCGAACAAAGTGAGGTGCGCGGGACGTGTCGAGGTTGATCCGGCTAACGCCCCCCTTCCTCGCACCCCGCCACCGGCAGGACCGTCTCGCCGTAATTGACGAACGACCCATCCGCCGCCTGCTCGTACAGCCCGAAGCGGACCTGCGTCTTGTCCGGCAGGCGCGGCAGGGTGAAGTCGTCGCGCACCGCTTCGCCGGGCGACAGCCGCGCGAATGGGACCAGCCCATAGACCGGGTGGCGGCTGTCGGCGTTGGGCGGGTCGGGCGCGGGCGCGTCGCCGGTCAGGTGGACGAAAATGCTCGGGTCGCCGTCGGGTTGCCGGTCCGCCCCCCAGATCACGTGCAGGAAGATCGACTCGGCATCGCACGTCAGCCACGCCGCCCGCTGCACGATGCCGTATGCCAGCGCCTCGCCGGGGGGATCGGTTGTTTCGGCCAGCGGGGGCGCGCTCAGAATCTGCACGATGCCCGGCGCCGCCGAGGTCAGGTGCAGCGGCCCCAGGCGCTCGCGCCACCAGTCCGCGGGCGGGCCGTAGGGCGTGGGCCACGGCGGGCGGTAGGTGTAGAACGTCTCCGGCAGTGTGTAGAGCCGGTAGTCACGCGCCAGCAGGTCCGGATAATCGGCCTTGTGATCGACCATCAGAATATCCGCGTGCTCGCCGGTCACCAGCCGCGCATAGGACGCTGCCGCGTAGCGCGGCCCCCAGGGCAGCATCAGCGCCGGTTTGCCCTCGCGCGGGACGAACCGCAGCCGCTCGATGGTGTGCAGGCCGGTCGGCTCGGTGACCAGCTCGCGGATATAGGCGGTGTGCGTCGCCGCCAGCGCGATCGCCCAGGCGAGCAGCCCGGTGGCCAGGGCCGGGGCCAGCGCGGGGCGCCGTGCCAGCAGCCCATCGACAGCCAGCGCCGTGCCCAGGACCAGGGCCGCGACGACCGGCATCAGGATCGCTTCGGGCAGCACGGCAGTGTGGTACAGCATCGCGAACAGCAGCGGCCCGGCGGCGCTGAGGCCAATCGCGCGGGCGGCGCGGCGCTGCGGCCCGCCAAGCATGGCCGCGCCCAACCCGGTGACGCCGATCAACAGCCCCGGCAGCGTCAGCTCCGCGATCAGAATCCGGGCCACGCTCTCGACGTTGTCCGCCAGCCCGGCTACGCTGCCCGGCAGCGTGACGAGCCGGTCCGCCTCGCGCCCGGTGAACTCGATCCAGAGGCCGTTCAGGTTGCCGGGATCGCCGTACACCCACGCGCCATCCTGCCACGCCCGCAGCGGCAGGTAGAGATACGGCACGAACCCCACCAGCGCCAGCCCCAGCGCCGGGAACAGGATCGACCGCCAGCGGTCGCGCGCCGCCCACAGGTGCGGCCCGATTGCCAGCAGCAGTCCCGGCGCGATGAACGCCACCGCCCGGTGGTGCGCCACGCCGATCCCGCCCAGCAGGGCCAGCCACCACACCCGGCGGCGGACCTCCCAGGCGCCGGCCCACGGCGCGGGCCACAGCGCGATCGCCAGCATCACCACGCTGATCGCCAGGCTCATACTGTACACTTCGGCCACCACGTTGTGAATCCAGATTGACCGCGCCAGCCCGGCCACCACGGCGGCCAGCGCGGCTAGCGCCGGGCGCCCGGTCAGCGCCCAGATCAGCGCGGCCATCCCCGCCAGCGCAACCGCTCCCCACGCCAGCGCGTATAGACTGGCGGCGGCGGCTGGCTCGATCCCCACCGCGCGCAGCGGCAGCGTGAACACGTTGCCCAGAATGGCGAACAGGGGATAGCCGGTGTGGTGGATGGTCCCCCAGACGTTCAGCGCCACCTGTATTTCGCTCACATCCTTGATATATTCGTTCTTCAGGACGCTGGCCGCGCCGTCCTCGACGAAACTGCCGGCGATGTGGGTTTGCAGGGTCCGGGCAGTGCTCGCCGCCAGGAGCGCCAGGGCCGCCAGCGCCAGCAGTCCCGGCAGCCGGCGCCAGGGCGAGCGGCGGGCCGGTGGGTGGGGGGGAATCGATTGCGCGTGTGGCATTCACATCTCTCCAGGAGCGGCGAATTATACCGCAGGCGTTGGACCCTGGCAGAGATTCCTATATACTTGTACGGTTGGGTCGATCGTAAGGAGGGTTCACCGTTTCATGTCGGATGACGTTGTACAGGCACTGGCCGGGATTCCCCTGTTTGCCGGGGTGGATCTCGACGAACTCGCGGCGCTGAGCGCTGACATGCACCAGGTCACGCTGCGCGAGAACGAGATGTTGTTCGAGCAGGGCCAGCCCGGCGACACGATGTACGTGATCGCCGAGGGAGAGCTGAAGGTGTTCACGCTGGGCGTGGGCGGGCGCGAGGTCGTGCTCGATATCCTGGGCGTGCATGACGTGCTGGGCGAGCTATCGCTGCTGGATGGCAAAGCCCGCTCGGCCTACGCGCGCGCCCTGACCGACTGCGTGTTGATGGCGCTGGACCGGACGCCGTTTCTCGATCACCTGCGCCAGCACCCGGAAACGGCGATCCGGTTGATGGCGAATCTGGGCACGCGCCTGCGCCAGACCATGCTCCAGACCGAGACGCTGGCCGTCAGCGACAGCCAGGCCCGGCTGGCCCAGGCGATCCTGTTCCTGGCCGAGCGCGATGGCGAGGTGTCGCCGGGGTTGGCGACGTCTATCCTGAACAAAAAGGACCTCGCGGCCACGATTGGCACCAGCGAAGAATGGGTGAACCGCACGCTTTCCGACTGGTCGCGGGACGGCATCATCGGCATCACCGGCGGGCGGCGGCTTTTGCTGCACGACGTGGACGCCGTGCGCGCCCTCAGCGTCCGGGGGCGGCGCTAGGGCGCGGGAAAAGAACGCACGACCTTTGCCGAAACCGGAATCAAAGGTCGTGCCAGGCAAAAAACGAGCGAATTTTGACGGCGATTCAGAGAAATAAAAAAACTAATTGGCTGCCAGCGCAGTTCTTAGCGCGGTTCGACCACCATACGAACCGCGGTGCGCTCTTGGTCTTCGATCATGACTTCAGTGAAAAACGGAATCACAATCACGTCAATCTGATCTTCGCTCAAGTAGCCGCGAGCGATAGCGACAGCCTTGATTGCCTGGTTGACTGCCCCAGCCCCGATGGCCTGCACTTCTGCTCGGTTGTGCTCGCGCACAACCCCGGCAATCGCCCCAGCAACAGCCGTAGATCGAGATCGAGCCGAAACTTTGATGATGTCTACCGTTTCAAAGTGTTCGGAATCCAGATCGTCAGGAGCCAGTTGAGGTGGATGAGATGGTTGCATCAGATAGCCCCCTGAACTAAAAAAGTGATACGCGAATTGTTGTGGTCCCAAACCGCTTAGCACCCTTATTGTATCTTATTTCACTCAGCAAGCCAATCCCCCCGCGTAGGGGGCTCAGGGCAAACGCATCAAACTTGAGTGAGCAGCTCGAATAGGAAGTCGGTATCGAGCGCTGCCTTGAAGCGTTTGCGTTTCAGGCTTAGCTTGGCTGGATGGCGTCGGAGTAGGTTGAGCACCATGCGGCGCAAGATAGCGA
>JAHDLB010000060.1 GCA_018432315.1 Anaerolineae bacterium | reverse complement strand
TCGACCAGATGTGGGGCGAGATCTCCACGGCGTTTGCGGACGGCTTCGACGACATCGCCGGCGATGACCTGGCGAAAGCCAAAGAGAACTGGGGCAGCCTCAAGACGCAGCTCGACCGCATCGGGCAATCCAAGCCGTTTCAGGGGCTGCAGGGCGCCGTCAGCGACATCTTCGGCACCGGCGAGGGATCGCTGTGGAAGACGATTGAGACCTTCGGGAATGACGTGAGCACCTTCTTCACGTCCACGCTGCCGGGCACCATCACCGGCATCCCCGGCGTGCTCCAGACGAACCTGGTGGACCCGTTCACGAGTGCCGTGAGCGGCGTCTTCGACAGCCTCATCGGCGGCGGTGGCCGCGGCGGGGCAGCGATCAACCTGAAAGCCACCGTCGAGCAGATCCCGACCGGCATTGTGACCTGGCTGACCGGACTCAAAGACACGGTCAAGTCCGAGCTATACCAGCCGTTCAAGGACAAGGTCGACGAGGTCTACCGCTACCTGCTGGACAAAGCCACGCCGGGCAGCCTGGCGCAGCGCGTGTCGTCGGTGCCGCTGACGCTGACCGGCTGGCTGACCGACCTGGGCGATGCACTCAAAAACACGCTGGTTCAGCCGTTCATCAACAAAGTCACGGAGATTTGGGACAACCTGGCCGGCGACGGCGAGGACTCGCTCAAGTCGAAGCTGCTGAACCTGCCGGGCGAGATCGCTAACGCGCTCACGGATTTACCCACGACCTTGATCGACAGCTTGCTCAATCCGTTCGACAACGTCATCACGCAGATTCTGACCAAGTTGGGCGACATCGGGCTCAAAATCCTGGAACTGCTCGGCCTGGGCGGCGGCGATCCGAACCAGGGCGACTGGACGATTGACCCGCAAACGGGCAAGCCGATCCGTGCTCAGAAAGGCGCGAAAGGCGGCAAGCCGAAGGCGGACGAGCTGTGGGTCGTGGGCGAGCGCGGCTGGGAGTTCTTCCGGCCCAACGTGCCCGGCACCATCATCCCGCACCGCAAGTCGGTCGACATGCTCCGGAACATGGCCCCGGCGCGCACCGTCACGGCGCCGGGCAGCGCCAACACGGTGACGAACACGACGCACCAGACGCTGACCGTCAACTTCAACGGCGGGGACAACCGGCAGAACCTGCGGATGCGGCTGAGCGAAGCGAGGGCACTGCTGTGAGCGCGCGCTACCAGGTCGCCTTCTACGAGCCCACCGGGCGGTTGGTGTACATCCACACCCTGACCGCGGTCGACCAGCTGGCCTACACGCGGCGGCTCAATGGCGTGGGGGCGTTCATGATGAGCCTGCCGCGCGCGCTGCGCCAGCCGGTCATGCTCCGCAAGGACGCGCTAGCACAGGTCTACCGCAGCGACCCGGTCACCGGGCAGATGCGCGAGGACGGGACGTACTTCCTGCGCAGCGCCGAGCACGTCCCTGGCACGTATGACGGCCTGGTTATCGGTGGGGTGAGCGCCGAGCACCTGTTCAAGCGGCGGGTCTACAACCCCGACGATGACCCCAATGTGGCCGGCGGCTTCAGCACGAAATCCGGCCCGGCGGTGACGGTCATGCGCGAGGTCGTGCATGAGCAAATGATTGCCCCCGCCGTCAACAACGAACGCGCCTTCCCTGGCCTCTCGCTGGCGAGCATCGGCGAAGATACGTCGCCCAATTACCCGTTCCGGCGCGAGATTGGCCAGCAGAACGTGCTCGACGTGCTGAGTGACATCGCCAAGGCGACAAAGCTCGACTTCTGGCTGGCCTTCGACGGCATCGACCCAGCAGGCTACCCGAAGTTCATGTTTCGCGCTGGCCGGCGCGGCACCGACCGCTCGAAGCACAGCCATCCGGCAGGTCCGTATGTCTACCTGACGCCCAGCAGCGGCAACCTGGTCGAGCCGCAGCTCACCCTCGACAGCACCGAGGAAGCGAACGCCGTCTACGTGCTGGGCAAGGGCGCCAACGGCAACCGCCTGGTCTACCGGCAGGAGCGCCATCTGGCCGTCGTCGAGAGTCCCTTCAACCGGGTCGAGCGCGCCGTCGAGAGCAGCGAAGCCGACACGCTCGACGAGCTGCTGGCCGCCGCATCGACGGCGCTGGCCGAAGGCGCGCCGGGGGTGACGTTCTCCTTCGTGCCGCTGGTCACGGCTGCCGGCGCGATCTACCAGCTCGACTGGCGGCTGGGGGATATCGTGACGGTCGGGGCATATGGCTACGAAATGGATGCCCGCGTGACGGCGGTCACGGTGACGCTGACCGGCGCGGGCGAGACGGTCGAAGTGGAGACGGAGCGCGAGCTATGGGAAACGTGAGCGACGAGCAGTTCCTGGCGCTGTTCCGGCAGATGCAGGAGCCGGTTGAGGGTCTTGAGGGACGGTTGGCGCAGTTGGAAAAGCAGCCGTCGCGGGCGGAGGTCGCCGGCGCGGTCGAGGTCGTGGCGGCGCTGCCGGCAGCGGGGCAGCAGGGACGCATCCTGTACCAGTCGGGCGACCCGGCGGGGCTGTACGTGGACGGCGGGACGCAGTGGGCGGGGCCGGTCGCCAGCCCGGAGCCGGGCGGGCTGCTGGCGTACCGGGAGTCTGCGCTGGCCGCGAACTACCGGCTGGACCAGGGCAGCGGGGTATGGGAACCGGCCAATCCGACCGAATGGTATCTGGACGTGGTTGCGCCGCCCGGCCCGTTCGCTGTTGTGATGGCTTTCAACGCCACGCGAGTTAGCACAGCAGTAGCAGATGGTTGGCTGGACATTGGTTACGACAGCGGCGGCGGGACCTACGTGCGGGCGGGGCACGCTGACTATGGTCTTGCCCGTACACCGCGTCAGGCAGCGAACCAGTACCACCTGGAATCGCACTGGACGTTAGACGCCGGCCAGACCTACCGCTTTGTCCTGATGAGCCGGTCGGGGAACACCGGCAACTTCTGGCAGGGCGAGCAGCTGCTGCGCTTCTGGGCGAAAGGATTGTGAGCATGTACGAGCTGGGCGAGCTGGAAGCCATCATCGCGCCCGACGGCGAGGTCTTCGTCCTGGGCGACGGCGCGGCGCGGGCGGTGCTGGCGCTGGGCGGGCGTGGGGCACCGGCGGTCGAGTACCAGACGGTGCGCGGCTACCGGCAGGCATCCGAGACCGTCGTCGAGTGGACGCTCCAACCGCGCAGCATCTCCGCGCTCATCTCCTGGGCGTCGACGACTCGCGACGCGTATTGGGGGGCACGCGCTGAGCTGATGCGCGTGATGCGCCCGAATCAGGGCGGGCCGCTGCGCCTGCGCCACGTGCGCGCCGACGGGACGCAGCGCGACGTCGAAGCGTACCCCGACAGCACGCCGGTCTTCGAGGACGACTATGCCTGGGAGACGTTCGAGGAACGGCTGGCTTTCATCTGCTACGACCCGGTCTTCTATGACCCGTTCGAGCAGGTCCTGACCTTCATATCTCAGGCGATGACGGAGCTGGTGTTTCCCATCGAGTTCCCGATCATCTTCGGCGACAGCCGGCGCCTGGGCGACGAGGTCGCGGTGGACTATCCCGGCGACTGGCCGGCCTACCCGGTCATCCAGGCGACCGGGCCATACACGACGCTCGCCATCGTCAACCAGACGACCGGGGCGCGAGTCAGGCTCGGCCAGCCGGTCGTCGCCGGCGAGACGCGGACTGTCGACCTGACGCTGGGCAAACAGCGCATCGTCGACGGCGCGGGGACCAACCGCTTTCACGAGCTGGTCCTGCCCGACAGCGACCTGGTGGCGTTCAATCTGCGCCCTGCCGGCCAGCCGCTGGGCGACAGCCCGCACGAGGGCGTGCCGGATGGCCTGAACGTCCTGCGCGTCGAGGCGGCGGGGCAGGTGCCCGGCCAAACCACCGTCAGCATCGCATATCAGCCGCGCTACCTGAGCGTGGCGTAGGAGGAACGACGATGTCCATCATCTCCCAACCCTGGCCGGACACGCCCTACAGCGCGCAGCGCTGGGGGGCGATGTTTCGCGGCGGCTGGGGCGAAACCGGCCAGCACGCCCATGCGGGGTTCTTGCAGGGGCTGAAGGTCTTCACCAAGGCATCTCAACCGGGCAAGGTGTACGTCCAGCCCGGCGCGGCGCTCATCGCCGGCGTGTGGGCGCAGTCCGGCGCCGAGGTCGAGCTGGTACTCGACACGGCGGATCCGACCTACGCCCGCATCGACCACGTCGTGTTCCGCACCGACGGGACGCCGGGGAGCGAGACGGCGAGCATCCTGGTCCTGGCCGGGGCGCCGGGACCGGCGCCGGTCGCGCCCGCGCTCGACCAGAGCGGCGATCCGCACTACGACCTGCCGCTGGCGACGGTGGCCGTGCTGGCCGGCGGGGCGGGCGTCGCGGTCCAGAACTACGCCATCCCGGCCAATACCGGATCGCAGATAGCGCTGCCGGTGATTCAGACGTGGGCTGCGCCGACCGTGCTGCGCACCTGGCCGGTGCTGCCGAGCATTACCGGCCCCATGACCAATCCACTGGAACAGGGCGGCGCGATGGGCGTCGAGCCGTGGAAGAGAGATCCCGACACCGGCGATCTGACCGTCCCGCCGCTGGGCATCATGCTCACCCCGGCCACGACCACGGACGCCGGGCTGTGCCTGCTGCGCGGGCTGGTGCAGATGGGCGTGTCGGGCAGCATCCGCCGCGGCAAGGTGGTCAGCCCGGTCCCGATGACGAGCGCCGAGCTGACGGCGCTGGGCAGCCAACCGTACCCGGTGCGCGAGCATTCGGATCATCCGATTGGCATCGCGCTGGAGAACGCCTCGGAGGGGCCGCACGCGACGGTGTGGGTGCTGGTCGACACGGTCGGGGCGCACGCGCTGCTGCCGCGTGCCCGCCGGCGGACGATCTGGCAGGATGCCAAAACGACCAACTCCTCGACGTATGGGCTGCTCACGTCGGTCAACGTGCTGTACGGGCCGGGCTACCACGCCCTGCGCACCTCGCGGCTGCGGGTGCAGTTCCGGGGCGTCATCAGCAACACCAGCAACGGGGCGGTCACGAGCTTCAAGGTCGTGGCTGGCTCCAAGGAGAGCGACCCGGTGTTCGAGGTGTCGCACCAGGCCAACTACCTGACGCCGGTGAGCATCGACCACGTCATCGAGGTCGACCCGGACGAGTTCGCCACGGGGGGCGACGTGCAGCTGTACTGGAAGACGTCCGCCGGGACGACGACGCTGCGGGACCGCAGCCACAATTCTCCCCTGCCGGACCTGAGCGTGGCCGAAGTGCTGGGCGACTGGTCGCACGACTGGCAGGAGTTCTGGGGGTAGGGCATGGAGCCGGAAATCGTCTACTGGGGGCTGGCCGGCATCGGGGCGCTCGTCACGTCCGTCGCCGGCCTGAGCATCGGGATGTGGAAGTGGGACGCGCGGCGCATCCGGGCCGACGCGGAAGCCGACATCCGCCGCGCCGAGGAGCGCGCCAAGGAACGGGGGCACGAGCTGGAGCTGGCGAAGCTGGCCGTGCAGAAGGAAGCCCACGAGCGCGAGGTCGACCTGCTGGGTCGGCTGGAACGGCAGAAGGCCGAGATTGCCGACGTGCGGAAGATGATCGAGGAGCGGCTGTTCACCGCCCTCGACGACGCGCGCCAGGCGAAGGTCGACCTGAAGGACGTCATCGACCGGCACATCAAGGTCGTGGACGCGGCCAACAAGGCCGAGCTGCAGGAGATTCAGGCGCTGCGCGGCGACGTGGGCAACCTGCGCGACCGGTTGACGGGCGAGTACAAGGCCATCCTCACCCAGATGGGGGCGGTCATCGAGCAGAGCAGCACGGTCAACCGCATGATGACCGAGCTGGTGGCGAGCGTAGCGGCGTATCACGAGCGCGTCGAGCGCGCCATCCAGCGCCAGGAGAAAACCGAAGGTGGCGTCGACGGCGAGGACCGGGCGGCGCGTGAGAAACAGGAACAGGAGAACAAAGAGTCATGAACATCGGGAACGCTATTCAGGACGTGCTCACCTTCCTGGTGAGCCTGGTGGAGCAGTTCGTCGACGTGACCGAGCCGGCGATGGTCGTGCTGCTCAACGTCGCCGTGCTGGCCGTCGTGGTGGTCATCGTGATGAACCGGGTCCGCGCCGAGATGCGCGGCGTGGAGTGGAGCCGCAAGACGCCCGAGGAACGCGCCCGCGCCATCTACGACATCCTGGTCGACGCGTGGCACACGGCGGAGTGGCTCTACAGTTGGATTGAGGCGCAGAGCGAGGTCAAGAAGCGCGAGGTGGCCGAGCAGAAGCGCAAGGCAGCCATCGTCTACGCCAAACGTGAATTACGGGCGGCGGGGGCGTCGCTGGACGATCTCTCGACGGTGGACACGCGCCTCGAGAAGGTGGCGGCGGATATGAAGGCCGGCTACCGGCGCTACTCGCGGCGGCAGCTGCCGGCAGCGGAGAACCCGTAGTGAGGCGGGGGCTGGTGGGCGTGGGGCTGCTTGCCGCCATGCTCCTGCTGGCGCTCGTCAGCGTGACGGCCTGGGCGCGGGGCGAGGCGAGCGTCACCCCGCGCCCGCTGCCGGGGCGTCAGGCGGTGACGAGCACGCCGGCGCCGGACGGCTGGCGCATCACAGGGGGCATCGAGATGAGGCGGCGAGATGATGGAACGTGGCGCATCGACCTGGATTTCTGGCTGCGATCTGACGCTGATCCCACCGAGACGCCGGTGGCGCCGGCGGCAACGGATACGCCAACAACGGCGGCGCCGTCGACGAGCACACCGACCATGACGCCGTCGAGCACGCCGCGGCCCACGAATACGCCGACGTGGACGCCGTCGCCATCATCGACGCCGATCGCGACGGCGCCGCAGGAACCGACCGCCACGCAGGAACACGCGTGCGTCGTGCGCAGCACGGCCAACGTCAACGCGCGCACGCTGCCAGTTGTGCGGGGTGATACGGTGATTGGCGTGCTGCCGGCGGACAGCCCGGTGCGTATCACGGGGTACTTCGTCGAGCACACCGGCGACGTGACCTACACCTGGTATCGCTACTGGTTCGACGTGGATCATCCGGAAGCCTGGAGCCGCGCTGATTTCTTCACCGCGCGCGACGACACGCCTGGCTGTCAACTGCTGCCGCGGGTGACCGAGCCATGACGACGGTCGGCATTCCGTATATCGATCCGTTCACACCGGCGCGGGGTCCGTTCACCGGCTCCGCGCTGGTCGGCCTGCACCTGACCTGGCCGGTGTCGAATCAGCTCATTGACAGCGTGCTGCCGTACGTCGGCACGCTCAAGGGTGTGACGATGACCGGCGGCAACCTGCGGCATGCGAAGGCGGTCAAGCCGGATCTGCTGGTGGTCTACCGCGACTACCGCGTCGAGCATCCGGCGGACTTCGAGCTGCTCGGCGGCCGCGCCGGGGCGCGGCAGTACGCCGACCGCCTGCTGGCCGTCTGGCAGGATGCGAACGTGCTCGACGTGGCCGACTATCTCGAGGTCATGAACGAATGGAAGATTCCCGCCAGCTGGTATCCGCGCCTGGCGGAGTTTTCGATCTACCTGGGCGAGATTCTCGCCGAGCGGGGAGTTGCCATGCTGACCGGCGGGTTCTTCCCCGGCATGCCCGAGCCGGAGGAGTTCGCCGCGCTGTACCCCTACCTGCGCTGGGCGGACGGCCACCCGGTGGGGACGTGGCTGGACGGCAGCCCGAAGTATCACGGCGTGTCGTTCCACCTGGCCGGGTTCATGCCGCCCGGCGTGACCAGCCCGGGGATGATCTCGTGGATTAACGACCCGTGGATCGCGGGACGGTACACCTTCTTCGACCAGGCGCTGCGTCTGCGGCACGGTTATAGCCTGCGCGACTTTCGCGGGCCGAAGCTGGCGACCGAGCTGTACTGGGGTTATGGCTTCGCCGACGAGGCGGGTGTGTGGACGACCGGGCAGCTCCGCGCTGGCGTGCGCGAGACGGCGCGGCGGCTGAGCGAGGACGGCATCGTCGACGGCTTCCACATCTGGAGCGTGGGGCAGGTGGCGAACTGGATTGACCTCTCGCCGCATCTGCCGGGGATGTTAAGCTAACCTGGGATTACGTGAGGGGGCTCGCGGCCATCACAGCAACTCGAGAAACTCCTCGACCGACAAACCTGCGTCGTGAATGATC
>JAHDLB010000046.1 GCA_018432315.1 Anaerolineae bacterium | reverse complement strand
TCGAACTCCGTCCCCTCGTAGTGGTCCCTGTGGAGCCGCATCACGTCCCTCACGCCCAGTTTTTTATCCGGTTTCACGGAGAATGGGTAGTCCTTCGTGAAGCCGTCCTTCACCCAGGGGGAGAAGTTCTTCGACGGCGCGGCCAGGGAGAGAACCCTCCAGACCCTCCGAAGGGAGTAGTAAGGATGGTTGTATTCCCCCAGGCTCACCGTTTTCAGCCAGTCGAGCTTTCCGTCCTCCGGTTTCCACCAGCCGTGTTTTTGGGCCACGGCGTGGAGGTTTTTGGAGAACATCATGTCCGGGTCGTCCGGATCCACCTCCCGGATCCTGAACTGGTTCGCCCCCACGAAAATCTCGCCGTCGGGAACTTTCTTCGCCACCCACAGCCCTCCCGTCCCTTCGGGGGAAGGAGCCATCTCCAGGATCCATCCCTCTTCCGTGTCCGCCACGGGGAGGGTCTCGCCGGTCGCGTAGAGGCCGTATTCTTCTATCAGGGCGCCGATGAGCCGGATGGCCTCCCTGGCGGTTGTGCACCGCTCGAGGGCGATCCGGGAGAGCTCGGCCGAGTACATGATCCGTCTGCCCTGTTCGGGAGCCGGGGAGACTTTCGCGCCGTTGGTGCACTCGCCGAACATGAGCTGCCGCTCGTTCATGATGCCGTAGCTTCCGTCGAAATAGGCGAAGGTCTCCGGGACCTGGGGTATCGTCCCCAGGGGGATGGTGGCCGGTCCCTTTGTGTCGTACCCGGGGCCCCGATTTGATGTGACCATCCGGGGATAGGAGAAGGTGTTGTACTGGGGGAATTCCCCCATGGCGGCGGCGGTGCAGAAAATCTCCCTCACGGAGCCGGGAGCGTGTTTTTGTGCGGGGACGTAGATGATCCGCTGGTCCATGAGGTCATTGTCGTCCGAGTGGGAGACCAGAACGGAGCCGTCGGCGGAGGCGCCTTTCGTCACCAGGATGGTGGTGCACGCTTCTCCGGCGGCGGCCAGGAGAAAAAGAAGGAGCAGCGGCAGGGCGAATGACCGGATTTTTCGGAACATGGGGACCCTCCTTGAAGTGTGGGGATAACTGCCTGTTTCGGTCTGATTATAGACCTCCGGACGGAGGCCGCAAGGCTTTTCCGAAAAGAGCCGACCCTTTCGCGCAGGATACATTTTCCGGGGAATCCGCTATACTGGCAGGAAAAGGACCCTGCTCCCGGGAATGGGTTCTCGGCAGCCGGGAAAGCGGGGCAGAAAAGGGAGAGTGTCATGGAGAAAACAGGGAGCATTTCCGGAGGAGCCCTTTTTGTACTCCTCGGCGCCATGCTGTGGGGGACCACCGGGACGTCCCAGGCCCTGGCCCCTGCGGGAGCCACGCCGCTGGCAGTGGGCGCCCTCCGGGTGGCCATCGGCGGAGCCGCCCTTCTCACCGTCGCCCTTCTCCGGGGATCCTTCTCGTCGGGAGGCCGCTGGCCCTTTGCACCGACGGTGATCTCCATCCTGGCCACGGCGTCTTACCAGCCCTTCTTTTTTACCGGTGTCTCGAAGACCGGGGTCGCCGTGGGGACCCTGGTCACCCTGGCCAGTTCCCCGGTGATTACGGGAGCCCTGGGATACCTCGTTTTCGGGGAAAAGCCCGAAAGAAAATGGTATGCATCCAGCTGCCTGGCCATCATCGGCTGTTCGCTCCTGACCCTTTCGGGTGAGGGAGGAGGGACCGTGGATCCTGTGGGGGTCCTGTTTTCCCTGGGGGCAGGCTTTTCCTATTCCGTGTTCGTTCTTGGAAGCAAGCGGCTGCTCCGGGACCACGGGGCGGATGCGGTGAACGGCCTTGTTTTTTCCGCCGCCGGACTCGTTCTGCTTCCGGTGCTCCTCGCTTCTCCTCCCGCCTGGCTTCTCCAGCCCCGGGGGCTTCTCGTCGCCTTCCATCTCGGGCTCATCGCCACAGCCCTCGCCTATTACCTCTTTCTGAAGGGGCTGTCCACCGTGCCGGCCTCCACGAGCGTCACCCTTTCCATGGCAGAGCCCCTGACGGCTGCCCTTCTCGGCGTCCTGCTCCTGGGGGAGCGGATGAACCTGACCGGAGCCGCGGGGGTTGTGCTGCTCTTTTCCGGTGTGGGCCTGCTGGCCCTCAGAAGCAGAAAAGGATAATCGGTTTTTTTCTTCGTTGGCAAAAGGGAGCAAAATCACCCGAAACCGTCAAAAAAGTGTCCTTCCCGTCCTTTTCCGAGTAAAATGAAAAGATAATGGGTGTATTGTGTTTTTTCAAAACCTGTCCATCGGCTTATTTTTCACTGCCTGTACAAAGTACGGATTCAAGAATCAGTTGCTATCTCAGAGAAGGAGTGTTGACCGTGAAACTACTGAAGACGTACCTTGACCGGTGCGTGCAGTGCGGAGCGTGCATGAGCGCCTGTTCGAAGGCGTGGGCGAAGGAGGACTCCCCTGAGCTCTCCCGAATCCGGGTGAAGGCCGTTGCGG
>JAHDLB010000061.1 GCA_018432315.1 Anaerolineae bacterium | reverse complement strand
TCACGCGCGGGTCGGGCATATCCCCAAAGTAGACTTCCAGGCTGACGTGCGCTTCGTCGTCCATCTCAACCTCTTCTCTCTCCGTTGCGATGGATTCTAGCGCCCCCCAGCTTTTATTCACGTTTTGATGCGTTTGCCCTGCCCGGGGTGGGGAATCGAGTATTGACGGCGTGCCCCTCTTTGTGGCAATATCAAAGACGCCAACTCGCCCGCCCTGACTTCGCGCCCGGTGCCACCACGCCTCGCGCCGCCAGCAATGCACGAGGGTCCCTCACGTGACTGGAACAACCCGTTGTTAGCCGACTTCTTCGAGGCGCTCTCCACCTGGGCGGAGCAGGCCGTCGAGGTGTTGGGCTTGCCGGGCATCACGCTGCTGGCGCTGTTCGAGAACCTGTTCCCGCCCACGCCGTCGGAGTTTCTCTATCCGCTGGCGGGCAAGCTAGCCTACGACGGCGCGTTCACCGTGTGGGGCGTGATCGTCGCGGGCGTCATCGGATCGCTGGCCGGATCGCTGGCGTATTACACGCTCGGTTACCGGCTGGGCGAGGCGCGCGCCCGGCAGTTGATTGTGCGCTTTGGACAAGTCAAGCTGGCGGGTTTTCGGATAAAAATAACGTCCGCTGAGGATTACGACCGCGCGCTGCTCTTGTTCCGGCAGCGGGGCGGGATCATTGTCCTGGTCGCGCGGCTGATGCCGCTGGTGCACAGCGTGGTGTCGATCCCTGCCGGTGTCGCCCGCATGAGCCTGCGGTCGTTCATCGCCTACACCGCCGCCGGCTCGGCCTTGTGGATCGCTCCGCTGACCATTCTCGGCTGGTGGCTGGGCAGCAACTGGGAGCGCATCCTGTACTGGATGGACATCTACGAATATGCCTGGTACGCTTTGATGGGATTGGCCGCTGCGGTTTTCATGGTGCGACGCGTGCGTGGCCGGCGGCGCGGCGAACCGGTGAGCCACCCGGAATAGCAGTTTCGACGTCCGGTCTTAGCTGACCCTTGAGGGATACCCTGTTGTCTAAACACAAACTCGCGGCGTGGCTCGTCCATCTGTATACCGCATCGGGCGGCGTGATTGGCATGTTCGCCCTCTTCGCAGCCGCCGAGGGGCACATCCGGCGCGCCTTCCTGCTGCTGATCCTGACCATGGTGATCGACACGACCGATGGCCTGCTGGCGCGGCGCGTGCGCGTGCGCAGCGTGCTGCCGGACTTCGACGGCGCCATGATGGACAACGTGATCGACGTGCTGACGTTCGTCTGGATTCCGATCTTCATCATGTGGCGCGAGAGCCTGCTGCCCAGCCCGGCCTGGATCATCGTGCCGGTGCTGGCGGCGCTGTACGCCTATGGGCAGACGAACATGAAGACCGACGACGCCTTCTTCCTGGGCTTCCCCAGCTATTGGAACATCGTCGCGCTGTACCTGTACTGGCTAGAGCCGGTAGCGGCGGCGGCGGCGATGCTGGTCGTCGTGCCCGCCGTGCTGACTTTCATCCCCACCCGCTACCTGTACGCCAGCCGGAATCACATCCTGTGGAAAACGACGTGGAGTCTGGGCGCCATCTGGCTCGTCATGGTGGTGTACCTGCTCACCCAGACGCGCCCAGACCTGACGCTGGTGTGGCTCAGCCTGTTCTACCCGGCGTATTACATGATCGCCAGCTTCTACATCGATTGGAAGCTGCGGATCGGGTCCCTGCGCCGCCGCAACCGGTCGGGCTCATCCCTCCCGGCGGTGGACGGGTGAGCTAGCCGAGCTTGCGCTGGAAGAACGAAACCATCTGCTCGAACGCGTCCTGCGCGACTTCGTCCTGGCGGAGCTGGCTGTTTTCCAGCATGAAACCGTGCGGCTCGCCGAAGTAGACCTTCAACTCGAAAACCTTCCCCGCATCCGTCAGCGCCGTAGCGTAATCGTAGATCCCCGCGATGGGGCTGGGATCGTCCGCCGTCCCGTGGATCATGAGCATCGGTGCGTCGAGCTGGTCGATCACGTCGGCGGGCTGCGTCTCGCCCGAGTGTGGGAAGCCGTACCACGCGACCCCGGCGCCGAACGCGTCGAGCTGGGGCAGGAACAGCATGGTATAGCGCCCGCCCGCGCAGAAGCCGGTCAGCCCCAGGCGCGCGGCATCGACGTCATCGCGCGCGCCGAGGAACGCGGCGCTGTCCAGCAGCAACTGCTGCATGGTGGCATCGGTCGGGCTTTCCTCGAACGTCTGCCAGCC
Organism: Anaerolineae bacterium; assembly: GCA_018432315.1. Taxonomy (GTDB): domain Bacteria; phylum Chloroflexota; class Anaerolineae; order Aggregatilineales; family Aggregatilineaceae; genus LM3-B42. Next base: position 6,541 of record JAHDLB010000061.1, on the reverse strand, counting down.
GACCGCCAGCACGACGAAGCCCCGCGCCGCGAACTGGTCGGTCATCGTCCGGTAGCCCTCCTCCAGCCCGCGGAAAGAGTGAATCAGCACGATGCCGGGATAGGGGCCGCCTTCGGCGGGCGCGGCCAGGTAGGACTCATACGCCTGTCCCCCGCTCTCCACGCTGACCTCCTCGGTGGTCACCGGCAGGTCTTCCGGCCCTTGCGCGAGGGCCGCGGTGGGCAGCAGCAGTAAAACGCCGAGAAGCAAAATCAGTCTCTTCTGCATGTCAACCTCCTTTATTTTATATAAATCTATCTTATGATAAAAATTTGCCTCTCTCGGAGTTTACTCATGGGTCTCTAATACTCCGTGCACCCGGCGATCCGCGGCGGCGGCGCACACCCGACGACGGTCCCCGGTGTCACTTCTGGCGCCGGAGATAGATCGCGTAGTCCTGGGGCCACGTCGGCACGCCCAGGTGATGCAGCATCGCCAGCACCTGCGCCCGGTGATCGGTCCCGTGATTGAGGACGTGAAACAAGACCTCCCACACCTGCATCCCGACCGCCAGTTGCCGGCCCAGCGCCGCGTCTTCGAGCGCGGCGAGGTACGCGCGCATGTCCGCCTCGACGGCGTCCCATCGCTGGCGGATCACCGCGGGCCGGTGAAAGTAGACCGGATTGAGAAGGCCGGGCACCTCCTGGCCGCGCAGGTCGCAAAACCAGCGCTCGTCGATGTTCAGCATGTGCACCATCTGGTTGCGGATGGAGCCCACCGAGTAATCCAGCTTCTGGACGAACTGCGCCTGGGAAAGATGCTCGATGCAGTGATCCCACAGTCGCCGGTTCAGGGCGAAGTGGTAATCGTACAACCGTCGAAAACCGTTGGCGTCCACGTTGACCTCCTTTGACGTCCTGGCTGGCGTCGGGTGATGGTGTAGGTTATAGAGTTTTGCGCTGTGCAGGTGCCACCGGTTGGTCACGCGAGAGGTTGTGCCTATCGCCGCCGGTTTACCGGCAGGTCATCACCTTGACTGCGCGCCCTCCAGCACAGCATAATAGGCCCGCGCCGATTCGCACCCCGGAAGGTTTGAGACAGCGATGGCTAACCACTGGCACGATTTTTGGAAGGCAGACTGGGACCGGACCCGCGAGCGGTTCGCCGCGTGGTGGCAGCACGACGGGTTGATCGTGAACGTCCTGGCGCACCGCGAGGGGGCACCGGGCGACGCGTGGAACGTCCAGGCGCCGTTCTTTTACCTGCAGAGCGGGCTCGACACGCTGGCGACGCATGCCAGCGCGGAGGAGATCACCGCCGCGTGGCTCGACCCGGAGCGCCGCGTCCGCCTCGCCGAGGAGGCGCTGTCCGGCATCGTCTTCGGCGGCGACGCGTTCCCCTACTTCGACACGCACCTGGGGCCGGGCAACCTGGCGACTTTCCTGGGCGCCGAGCCGGAATTCGCCCTCGATACCGTGTGGTACCATCCGTGCATCACCGATCCGGACGCGCACCCGCCGCTCCGTTTCGACCCGGCCAGTCCCTGGTTCCTGGGGCAGAAGGCCATCCTCGAAACCGGCATGCAGGCCAGCCGGGGACGTTTTCTGGTGGGCATGCCGGACCTCGTCGAGAACATGGACATCCTGGCCGCGCTGCGCGATTCGCAGAAGCTGATGGTCGACCTCATCGAGCGGCCCGGCTGGGTCAAGCAGCGGCTGGACGAGATCAACCGGGTGTATTTCGCCGTCTTCGACGCGTACTTCGACATCATCCGCGACCCGTGGGGCGGCAACGCGTTCTCGGCGTTCGGCATCTGGGGACCGGGCAAAACGGCGAAGGTCCAGTGCGACGCGGCGGCCATGATCTCGCCGCGCATGTTCCGGGAGTTCGTCGTGCCGCCGCTGGCCGAGCAGTGCGAATGGCTCGACTACGCGATGTACCACCTCGACGGCACGCAAGCGATCCCCCACCTGGACGCGCTGCTCGAGATCGAGGCGCTGGACGCGATCGAGTGGACGCCCCAGGTCAGCGTGGCCCAGGGCGGCGATCCGGCGTGGTACGACATGTACCGGAAAATTCTCGACGCGGGCAAGAGCGTCCAGGCGATCAGCGTGGAGCCGGACCAGGTGGTCCCGCTGTTGGACGCGGTCGGCCCCAGGGGGATGTACATCATGGTGAATGCCGCGAGCGAGGACGAGGCGCACGCGGTCGTCGAGGCGACTGACGCGTACCGCTAGCGCTCGCGCACCGGGCCAAACGAACACGCGCCGCCCACCTGCATCCCCTGGGCGGCGCGCGGAGGTCCCCGCTAGCCGGGCGGCAGCAGGTGAACGGTCGAAGGCTCAAACGTCACGCCGACGGTCTGCCCTTCGCGGAAGACGACGTGCGCGCTCGGATCGGTCTCGACCACGATCAGCACCATCTCGCCCACCCGGACGACATAATCCGTCGATGAGCCGAGATACATCGCCTGCTCGACCGCGCCCTGCGCCAGCGTCGCGTCCTCGCGTAGAGACAGCGCTTCGGGCCGCAGGACCGCCGTCAGGTGGTCGCCCGCCGACACCGCGAACGTCACCGGGACGCGCACGCGCTGCCCCAACAACTCGACCTCAGCCTCGCCCCCATCCACGCGCTCGATGCGCGCCTCCAGGAAATTCGCCCGCCCGATGAAGTCCGCCACGAAGCGCGTCGTGGGCCGCCGGTAGATTTCCTCCGGCGAGCCGATCTGCTCGATCTTGCCCTGGTTCATGACCACGATCCGGTCGGAGAGCGCCATCGCCTCGACCTGGTCGTGAGTCACGTACACGCTGGTGATGTTCAGGCGCCGCTGGATGTTGCGAATCTCGCTGCGCATCTGCACGCGCAGCTTGGCGTCCAGGTTGGACAGCGGCTCGTCGAACAGCAGCACGCGCGGCTCCACCACCAGCGACCGGGCCAGCGCCACGCGCTGCTGCTGGCCGCCCGAAAGCTCGTTGGGGCGGCGCTCGCCCAGCCCGCGCAGGCCCATCAGGTCCAGCACGCGCTCGACCCGCTCGCGAAGTTCCTTGCCCGGCACGCGCTGGATGCGCAGGCCATAGGCGACGTTCTTGGACACGGACATATGCGGGAACAGGGCATAGCTCTGGAACACCATCGCCATGTCGCGCTTGTTGGGGGGCCGGTTGGAGATGTCTTTGCCGTCGAGCAGGATGCGCCCGGCGGTGGGCAGCTCGAAGCCGGAAATGAGGCGCAGCGTCGTGGTCTTGCCACAGCCGGATGGCCCCAGCAGGGTGACGAACTCGCCCTCGTTGATCGTGAGCGACACGTCATCCACGGCGCGGACCTCGCCCTGCCCGTCGCGCTGTGGAAACGTCTTGGAGATGTTCTCCAGGACGAGGCTGCCAGCCTGACTCGATATCATCTTACGCGCCCCCTTCCATCGTTCGTTCGGCACCGGACGTTGTGCCGACCGCGATGGACAGCACACCGATCGCTACGAGCACAATCACGATTAAGATAACGCAGTAGGCAAACGCATTGCCATAACGGCCATTTTCGACTTCGTTCAAAATCTGGTGAGTCATGATCTTCGTGCGCGACGTGGTCAGGAAGATGATCGCCGAGATCGTGGTCATCGAGCGCGCGAAGGCGTAGATCAAGCCCGACAGGAACGCCGGGCGGATGAGCGGCAGCGTGATGCGCATGAAGGTGCGGAAGTTGTCCGCGCCCAGGCTGATCGACGCTTCCTCGATGGCCGGGTCGATCTGCGACAGCGCGGCCACGCCGGACCGCAGCGCCGCCGGCACGCTGCGCACGACGTACACCAGCACGATCGCCCCCGCGCCGCCGAATATGGCCCGCCCCCCGGTCAGCTTGGGGATGATCTCGATTGTGCCCACCAGCGGCAGGGTGATCTCGTTGGGCTGGTTGAAGACCAGCAGGTAGCCGATGCCGAGGATGGTGCCGGGCACGGCGATGCCCAGCATGGTGGCAAAGTCCAGCGCGTTGCGGCCCAGGAACGTCTTGCGGGCCACCAGGAACGCGATGATCATGCCCAACAGGCCGGCCAGCGGCGTCGCGATGGCCGCGAGCCGCGTCGTGTCCTTCATCGCCTCCGAGCCATAGCCGTTGATCACGAAATCGAAATGGTCGAGCGTCAGCTCGTTGTTGACGTTCAGGATTTTGGTGAACGCGCCCGCGAAGATCGTCCCGTAGATGAGCAGGATGAACAGCACCACGAACATCACCACGGCGAACAGCGGCCAGCGCACCAGCGGGTGCCGGATCTGCTGCGAGACGCCGCTCGGCTTGCCGGTGATCGACACGACCGAGGTGCGGCTGATCCAGTAGCGCTGGACGATGAACACCAGCAGGGACGGCACCAGCAGGATGACGGACAGCACCGCCGCCGCCGTCGTGTTGTACAGGCCGACGATCGACACGTAGATGCGCGTCGAGAGGACCTCGTAATTGCCGCCCATCACCAGCGGGTTCCCCAGGTCGGCAATCGCCTCGACGAACAGCAGCAGGAACGACCCGGCAATCCCCGGAATCAGCATGGGGACCGTCACCGTGCGGAAGATGCGCCATTTGCTGGCGCCCAGGTTCGTGGCCGCCTCGTCCAGCGCCGGGTCGAGCGCCTGCAACATCCCCTTCAGGTTCATATACGCGACGGTGAAATAGGACAGGGTGAGGACCAGCGACAGCCCGTCCAGGCCGTAAATGTCGTACCGGACGCCAAACCAGCCCTGCGAGATCATGCCGTTGCGGCCAAACAGGATGAGGACAGCCGTCGCCAGCGCGAACGGCGGCGAAATGATGGGAATGAGGGCCACGATGTGGATCAGGCGCTTGAACGGGACATCGACCTTGACCTGGACGTAGGCGATCAGGAAGCCCAACGCCGTGCCCAGCGCCGCCACGATCAACCCCATCCGCAGCGTGTTGACGATGATCGTCCGGTAGACCGGGGAGTTGAGGTAGCGGTCGAACAACTCGCGGCCCTCTGTCGTCCGGCTCTCGTCGACCATCGCGTAGATCGGCGAGAGGATCGCGATCAGCACGAAGATCACGACCAGCACCAGGCCGATAAACAATACAGGATCTTGAAAAATACGCCTGAATTCAGCGATGTGGCGGCTGGGATATAGTCTGTTCACGTGCGCACTCCGGGCAGATGGCACGCCCCCACCGCCGGGCGGTGGGGGACGTGACATGAACTGAAACGGGTCGTCCGGGGATTATTCGGTCGGCTGCGGCGCGATCTCCGCGTCGAAGCGCTCGACGATCTCCACGCGATTCATACCCGCCGCGACGAAGTTGTAGTCCACCAGGTTGACTTCGCTCAGGTTCACCGACAGCTCAGAAACCGGGGTATCGGGATTGGTCGGAAGCTGGAGCGAGTTCACGTCCTGGCCGATGACCTGCGCCTCGGGGGTCAGCGCCCACTCGATCCACATCTTGGCGGCCTCGGGTTCCGGCGCGTTCTTGATCAGCGCCATCCCGCCGATTTCATAGCCGGTGCCCTCTTCGGGGAACGTGTTGACCACGACGCCCTCGAAGCCTTCGACCTGGAGCTTCACGCAGTCATGCGAGAAGATGATCGCCACGGCGATCTCGCCGGTGCCGGCCATCTGGCCGGGGGCCGCGCCGGAGCGTGTGTATTGCAGAATGTTCTGGTGCAGTTCGCTATAGTATTCGAACGCGGCGTCGATGGCTTCCTGGGTGGGCATGCCGTCTTCGTCGTAGCCGGTGCCCTCTTCGGCAGCCTCGAATTCATCCGCCTTGAGGGTCACGATGGTCCAGAAGGCGGTGAACGCCGTGCCGGACGTCGCCGGGTGCGCCATGGCGACGTTGCTCTTCAGCGCCGGATCGAGCAGGTCGTCCCACGAGGTCGGCGGATCGATCCCCAGCTCCTCGAGGAAACTGACGTTCGAGCAAAAGCCGAGCGCGCCCACGTAGACCCCGTGCCACGAGTGATCTTCACCGACGGCATTGGGCGCCAGCACCGAGGCCAGCTCCGGCTCGTAGGGCTCGATCAGGTCTTCTTCATAGGCAGCGATGAACGCATCGGCGGGGCCACCCCACCAGACGGAGAATTCGGGATCGTCCTGGGTTGCGCGGATGCGGGCCAGCGACTCGCCCGAGGACATGCGCACGTAGGACGTCTCGATCCCGGTTTCTTCTTCGAAGGCCTGGGTCATGGCAACGCACCAGTCTTCCTGAGGGGTACAGAGCACCGTCAGCGTATCTTCCTGGGCCTGAACCTGGGTGGGAGCCGGCGTCACCACCGGGGCGACAGCGACCACGATCATGAGGCAGAACACAACTAAAGACAGGCGTTTCATTAATTCATCCCCTTGTGTCAAATAACCTGCGATCTATAGCGAATGGTACCATTATATGAGATATTTCATAGGACACAAGATTGCGCACAGCAGTTCCAGGGCAAACGCATCAAACTTGAGTGAGCAGCTCGAATAGGAAGTCGGTATCGAGCGCTGCCTTGAAGCGTTTGCGTTTCAGGCTTAGCTTGGCTGGATGGCGTCGGAGTAGGTTGAGCACCATGCGGCGCAAGATAGCG
>JAHDLB010000015.1 GCA_018432315.1 Anaerolineae bacterium | reverse complement strand
CGCTATCTTGCGCCGCATGGTGCTCAACCTACTCCGACGCCATCCAGCCAAGCTAAGCCTGAAACGCAAACGCTTCAAGGCAGCGCTCGATACCGACTTCCTATTCGAGCTGCTCACTCAAGTTTGATGCGTTTGCCCTGGCCGAATTCCCCAGCCAACACCTGTGCGCGAACCTCCCGAATGCGCGTTACCCATTCCTCCCCCGCCTGATGCGCCGCCTCGGCGAAATCGGCGCCCTGGCTGGCATAGATGATCGCCCGCGCCACACCGATCACCGGTCCCAGGCCATGCCGCGTCACCCCATGTTCCACCGCCGTGGCGAGATCGCCTTGTTGAACGCCCAATCCAGGGATCAGGAAGGGAAGGGCAGGCGCCCAACTCCGGATCCGCGCCAGGTCGCGCGGCTGAGTCGCGCTCACGACAATGCCGATCTGGTCGGGATGCTGGTGCGCCAGCGTATTGAGCTGGGCCGTCACAAACCGGAACAACGGCGCCTTGTCGCTCGGCCAGAGCTGGAAGTCGTTGCCGGTTGTGTTGGATGACCGCACCAGCACGAACACCATCCTGTTCTCATACCCCAACAGCGGCGTAACTGCGTCCATGCCAACGTACGGCGTCACCGTGACGGCATCCGCTCCGAGGACGTCGAACGCAGCGCGCGCATAATAGCCCGCCGTCAGGCTGATGTCGCCGAACTTGGCATCGAGTATGACCGGGATATCGTCCGGGACGTGCGCGATGGTGGCTTGAAGCGCCTGGAATCCTTCGGGGCCGTAAGCCAGGTAAAACATCAGGTTTGGCTTGAACGCGCATGCAAACTCCGCCGTAGCATCGACGATCGCTTTTCCGAACGTGGTGAGATCGACACCGTCCGGCATCTGATCCGCGCTGGGATCCAGCCCCACGCACAGCCACGATTGGCGACGTTCCTGGGAAGCCTGTAATTTTTCGACAAACGTTTGCGCCATGAGTTCTCTGTTATCCCCAACTACCTACTGCTTGTTGCTTGAGTATAACGCCGAATGCCTGTGGTACAATTCGTGCCTGTTTGCTTTTCAGAAGGATGATAGTCGTGACCCAACGAGACATCATTGGCAGTCTTGCTACGGAACTCGCCCTCCGGCGCGATCAGGTGCACCGCACGGTAACCCTGCTCGATGACGGGAACACCGTTCCCTTCGTCGCGCGGTATCGCAAGGAAGCCACCGGCAGCCTGGACGAAGAACAACTGCGCCGCCTGTTGGACCGGCTGACCTATTTGCGCAAACTGGCCGAACGGCAGGACGCGGTCCTGGAGTCGATCGCCGGGCAGGGCAAGCTGACTCCTGAGTTGGAGCAGGCCGTATTGCAGGCCGGCACGCTGCAAGCTGTAGAAGACCTGTATTTGCCCTACAAGCCCAAACGCCGCACGCGCGCGATGATCGCCCAGGACCGCGGGTTGGAGCCGCTCGCTGCTCGGATTCTGGCCCAGGAGCGGACGCGCGACTCGCTGGCGAGCCTGGCTCAGCCGTTCCTGAGTGAAGATGTGCCCACCCCCGACGACGCCTTCCAGGGCGCGCGCGACATCGTGGCCGAGCGGATCGCCGACGACGCGCGCAGCCGCGATCTGGCCCGGCGGCTCACCCAGCGACAGGGGTCGCTCGTTTCGCAGGCGAGCGATGAAAGCAAAGACCCAAAAGGCGTGTTCGAAACCTATTACCAGTTCGAGGCCAGCCTGCGCGCTGTCCGCCCGCACCAGGTGCTGGCGCTCAACCGGGGCGAGCGCGAGGACGTCTTGCGCGTGCGGGTGTCCGCGCCGGACGACGACATCATCGACGGGCTGCTGCGCCTCTATCCGCCGGATCGCCGCTCGATCCTGGCCGAGCAGTTGTCGCTGGCAGCAGCGGATGCCTACAAGCGCCTGATCGCCCCGGCCATCGAGCGCGAAATGCGCCGTGACCTGACCGAGCAGGCCGACCGGCACGCGATCGGCGTGTTTGCGACCAACCTGCGCAACCTGCTGCTGCAGCCGCCGCTCAAGGATCGCGTCGTGCTGGGCATCGATCCGGGCTTTCGCACCGGCTGCAAGGTGGCAGTCGTCGATCCAACCGGCAAGGTGCTCGACACGGCGACGATCTACCCGCATCCGCCGCAGAACCAGCGCGACACGGCGCTGCGCTTGCTGGCGGGACTCGTGCAGCAGCTCGGCGCCGGCCTGATCGCGATCGGCAACGGCACGGCCTCGCGCGAAACCGAGGAGTTGGTCGCGGCCCTGATCCGGGACGGCGCGGGCGTGCAGTACCTGATCGTGAATGAAGCGGGCGCGTCGGTCTATTCGGCGTCGCCGCTGGCGCGGGCGGAGCTGCCCGACCTGGACGTGTCGATGCGCGGCGCGGTGTCCATCGTCCGGCGCGTGCTCGATCCGTTGGCCGAGCTGGTCAAGATCGACCCGCGCAGCATCGGTGTGGGGCTCTACCAGCACGATGTCGATCAGAAGGCGCTCGCCGCCAAGCTCGACGAAGTGATCGAGTCGGTAGTGAACAGCGTCGGCGTCAACGTCAACACGGCCTCGCCCGCGCTGCTCCAGCACGTCGCCGGGCTGGGCCCTAAGCTGGCCGAGCGAATCGTCGAGCACCGCGACGCCCAGGGACCGTTCCGCTCGCGCATGGCCGTCAGGGCGGTGAAAGGGATGGGCGACAAGACCTTCGAGCAGGCCGCCGGGTTCCTGCGCGTGCCGGACGGCGAGAACCTGCTCGACAACACGGGCGTTCACCCCGAAAGCTACGATGCCGTGTTCCGCCTGCTGGACCGCCTCGGCGTGAGCCTGTCCGATCCGGAGCTGGCGCAGCGCGTCCGGCGCGAGCGCGGGGGCTGGGACCTGCCCGGCATGGCCGCCGCACTGGGGATCGGGCTGCCCACGCTCGAAGACATCCTCGACGACCTGACGCGACCGGGCCGCGATCCGCGCGCGGAACTGGCCGCGCCGGTGCTGCGCTCCGACGTGCTCAAAATGGAGGATCTCGCGCCCGGCATGTCGCTCACCGGCACGGTGCGCAACGTGGTCGATTTTGGCGCCTTCGTGGATATCGGCGTCAAGCAGGACGGGCTGGTCCACATCTCGGAGATGGCCGATTTTCACGTCCGCAACCCCTACGAGATTGTGGGCGTGGGCGACATCGTCCAGGTGACGATTCTGAACGTGGATGTGCAGCGGGGGCGGATAGCTCTCAGCCTTCGTTCGTGAGCCGGAACGCGAAAAGGAGACAAGCATGACGCTCGAAATAGGTGCGACCGCCAGCCGGTCGAAGACGTTCACCGATGACGACGTCCGCGAATTCGCGCGGATCAGCGGCGATCACAACCCGATCCACCTCGACGACGCCTACGCCGCCGGGACCCGCTTCGAGCGCCGCCTGGTGCACGGTATGCTGACCGCCAGCCTGATCTCGGCGACCATCGCCAACGATCTTCCCGGCGAGGGGACGATCTACATGAGCCAGTCGCTCCAGTTCAAGGCGCCGGTGTTCATCGGCGACACGGTGACCGCGACGGTCGAGGTGATCAAATACCGCCCGGAGCGGCGGATCGCGACCCTGGCGACGCGCTGTGTGAACCAGGGCGGGACGGTCGTCATCGAGGGCGAGGCGGTCGTGCTGGCCCCCTGAAAGGCCAGTGGGCACAACTTGACATGCTTCCGCGCCTCGCTATCATAGAACTGCCTGGGATACAGGACCTCTCTATACATTAAGGAGACACAGCTATGTCAGAGTTCAGTGGCCGTATTGCCATTGTGACCGGCAGCGGTAAGGGCATCGGGCACCGGATCGCGCTCGAGCTGGCTGCTCGCGGTGCAACCGTCGTGACGAATGACGTCACCGGCTGCTGCGCCGATGACACGCTGGAAGAAATCCGCCAGATGGGCGGCGACGGACTGGCGATCACGGCGGACGTCAGCGACGCGGCGCAGGTCGAGAACCTGGTCAAGACGGTGCTCGACACCTACGGCCAGATCGATATCCTGGTGAACAACGCGGGCACCACCCGCGATAACCTGATCGTGCGCATGGACGAAGACGATTGGGACCTGATTCTGCGCGTGAACCTCAAGAGCGCGTGGCTGTGCTCCAAGGCGGTGATCCGCCCGATGATGCGCAAGAAGTACGGGCGCATCGTGAACATCTCCAGCGCCAGCGGGATCATGGGTCAGGCTGGCCAGACCAACTACAGCGCCAGCAAGGCCGGCATGCTCGGCATGACGCGCGCGCTGGCTCGCGAAGTCGCGTCGCGCGGCATCACGGTGAACGCGGTTGCGCCGGGGTTCGTCCAGACCGCGCTGGTCGAGAAGATGCCCCAGGACATCCTCGAAGAGCTGACCAGGCTGATCCCGGTGGGGCGCACCGGCCAGGTCGAGGACGTGGCCTATGCGGTGGCGTTCCTCGCGTCCGACCAGGCGAGCTACATCACCGGACAGGTGCTGTCAGTAGACGGCGGCCTGGTGATGGGGTAGAGTATAGGTATTCACAGGCTATTCGAGGCCGCAAAAGGTGCTGACAAGCCCATGATTCCACGACATCCCAATGATACGGTAACCATCGCGCCCGGCGTTTTGCTGACCATCGTGCGCCGGGCCGTGCTCGACGTGGCCGGCGTGGTGCGCATGGGCAGCACGCCCGGCGGGGTGGACCGCTGGCTGTTTCGCCGGGTGCCGGCGGCGAACGGCGTCCAGATCCTGGTGGAAGACAGCAGCGTGACCGCGCACATTTACGTCGTTGCCGACGCATCCACCAATCTGCGCGAGATGAGCGTCCAGATCCAGAAATCGGTCGAACGCTCGATCCGCGAGCTGCTGGGCATGAAAGTGGAATCGGTCAACGTGCACATCGAGGACGTGTTTTTTACCCAGCCGGCGCAATCGACTCAGGCATAGGGGGCACGTGTTTACAGACGATTATCGACGCCAGGCTCGCGGCCTGGCTTTGCAGGCTCTTTACGAACTGGATTGCACCCGCCACGGCCTGGGCGATGTCTTGAACGAGCGCCTGACGGCGGAGTCGTTGCAGGACCAGACGCGCGTCCTGGCGGACCAACTGGTGCGGGGCATCCTCGAACACCGCGACAAGCTCGACGCGCTCATCCATCACTACGCGCCCGAGTGGCCGCTCGACCAGATCGCGATCATCGACCGGAACATCCTGCGGATTGCGATTTTTGAGCTTGCTTCCGGCAACAATGTGCCGGTCAAAGTGGCGATCAGCGAAGCAATCATCCTCGCCAAGACATTTGGCACCGAGAGCACGCCACGTTTCATCAACGGGGTGTTGGGCACGCTGGTATCGCGCGAGACCGATTTGTCTTCTATCCTGGACAGTGTGTCCATGACCGATCATCACGATTAGATTCGAGCGATCTCCAAGCAATGTCCCGACATCCGGTAACCAAACAATCTCCGCCCGAAGAACCCAAACGCTACAAAACCTGGACTGCTCTCAGCGGGGAAGCCGACGAAACGCCCCTGAGTCTGTTGGATCATCTGAACGAGCTGCGCATTCGCCTGTTCCGGTCGATCATCGCGCTGGTGATGGGGGTGCTGTTCTCGGCGGTGTTCACCGACGAGATTCTCAAATACCTGATCAAGCCGTATGGCACCGAGCTTCAGGTGCTGGGGCCCACCGAGAGCGTCATCATCTACTTCCGCGTGGCGCTGCTGGCCGGGGGCATCATGGTGATCCCGTACATCACCTTCCAGTTGTTCATGTTCATAGCGCCCGGCCTCAACCGCAAGGAAAAACGCTGGGTCTATCTGTCGCTGCCGGCCACGACCGCGCTGTTCTTGATCGGCGTGGCGTTCGCCTGGTTCATCATGGTGCCGGCGGCGCTGGGGTTCTTGCAGGATTTCGAGGCCGAGATCTTTCGCGCCGAATGGACCGCCGAACGCTATATCGCGTTCCTGACGTCGATCCTGTTCTGGATCGGCGTGGCGTTCGAGATGCCGGTGGTTGTGTTCGTGCTGGCGCGGCTGGGTGTGCTCGGCCCTGGGCCGTTGATCAGAAACTGGCGGCTGGCCGTGGTCTTGATCATGATTGCCGCCGCGCTGATCACGCCCACCGTCGATCCGTTCAATATGTTGCTCGTCACGGCCCCGCTGATCGGCCTGTACCTGATCAGTATTTTGCTGGCCGCGGTTGCATATCCCCGCGCGCTGCGCCGCAAGTAGGGCGCACGGCGGGATCTATAAAAATCTTTCAATAGGAGAGTTCGTGAATGGCTAAAACTCGTGTTCTGATTATGGGAGCCGCCGGGCGCGATTTCCATAACTTCAACATGGTTTACCGGGACAACGAGCAGTACGACGTCGTCGCGTTTACCGCCACCCAGATCCCGGATATCGAGGGGCGGACCTATCCCCCCGAGCTGGCCGGGAAGCTGTATCCCGACGGCATCCCGATCTATGACGAGGCCGATCTCGTCAGGCTGATCGGCGAGCTGCAGGTCGACGAAGTCGTCTTCGCCTATTCGGACGTCCCGCACGAGGTCGTCATGCACAAGGCCAGCCAGGTGCTGGCCGCAGGCGCGGACTATCGCCTGATCGGTCCGGGGAAGACCATGCTCAAGAGCACCAAACCGGTGGTGGGTGTGGGTGCGGTCCGGACGGGCTGCGGCAAGAGCCAGACCACCCGCGCCGTCAGCGACGCGCTGCGCGCCCTGGGCTACACTGTGGCCGTCGTGCGCCACCCGATGCCCTACGGCGATCTGGCGAAACAGGCCGTCCAGCGCTTCGCCACCTACGACGATCTGGAGCGGCACGACGTGACGATCGAAGAGCGCGAGGAATACGAGCCGCACATCGACCGGGGCGTGGTGGTGTTCGCCGGGGTCGACTACGAGCGGATTCTGCGCGAGGCGGAAAAAGAGGCCGACATCGTGCTGTGGGACGGCGGCAACAACGACCTGCCGTTCTTCGCGCCGGACCTGTACTTCGTCATCGCCGATCCGCACCGGCCCGGTCACGAGCAGGCGTACCACCCCGGCGAGGCGAATCTGCGCATGGCCGACGTGATCGTGATCAACAAGATCGACACGGCCAGCCCGGAAGGCGTGCTCCAGGTGCGCGAGAACATCCGGGCGCTGAACCCCGGCGCAACCGTGATCGATGCGGCATCGCCCATTTTCGTCGACGATCCGTCCGCGATTCACGGTAAGAAGGTGCTCGTGATCGAGGATGGCCCCACGCTGACGCACGGCGAGATGGGCTATGGCGCGGGCGTGGTCGCGGCGCAGCGGTTCGGCGCGGCGGAGCTGGTCGATCCGCGCCCGTACGCGGTGCGCAGCATCGCGGAGACGTTCGCCAAGTACCCGACCACCGGCACGCTGCTCCCGGCGATGGGCTACGGCGAGCAGCAGCAGGCGGACCTGCAAGAGACGATCGACAAGACGCCGTGCGACGTCGTCGTGGTCGCGACGCCGATCGACCTCACGCGCGTGATCACGATCAGCAAGCCCTACCAGCGCGTGCGCTACGAGCTTCAGGAGCTGGGCAACCCCACGGTAGCCGATCTGCTCGAAGCAAAGTTCGGCAAGAAATAGGTTCGGGCGGAGGAAGCGCACCACGCGATGCGCTTCCTCGTTTTTTGGACTCACGCCCTGGGGAATGCGGTGACCTCGCCCCTTCGGCTTTTCCACCTTCCACGACGATCCCGGCAGTATTGGCGGAGGCTGGCCGGCCTGGCATGCCTCGCGATTCTCGTCGCGGGCCTCGGCGTGCCGGTGGTGCCCGGCGTCGCCACGACGGTCACCCTGCTGTACGCGCCCTGTGGCGAGCGCGACGCGTCGCCCGCCGACTTCGGGCTGGCCTGGGAAGACGTGGCGCTCCCGACGAGCGCGGGCGGCCAGTTTCGCGGCTATTTCATCCCCGGCACCAACGGCGCGGCGATCCTCATGCCGCCGACGACCAATGACGGGCGCGGCAGCCGGCTGGACATGGCCGCGCTGTTCGCCCAACACGGCTACGCGGTGCTCACCTTCGAGTCGCGGCGCTGCGCCGGGATGGGACCGCTGAGCCTGGGATACCGCGAGGCGGACGAGGTGGGGGATGCCCTGACTTATGTTACACAGCGCGCCGGGATCGATCCGGAGCGAGTCGGCATCTACGGGTTCTCGTCGGCGGGTGCGACCGCGATCATGGCCGCTGCGCGATTTCCCGGCATCCGGGCCGTGGTGGCCGAGGGGGGCTATGGCGATTTCGTCGAAAACGCCATCGGGCGCAAAAGTGACACGATCTTCGAAGCGATCTATAAATGGTCGTTGGGCGCCAGCTATCGCGTCATCACAGGGCTTGATATAAATAGGCTGAGCCCGCTGGACGTGATCGGCTCGATCGCGCCGCGCCCGATCCTGCTGATCTACGGGACGCGCGAACAGAGCCTGGCGGGCGGGCGCCGGCAGGCCGCCGCTGCCGGGCTGGGCGCGGAGTTATGGGTTGTCGAGGGGGCGGGGCACGGCACCTACCGTGACGCGGCGCCCGGCGAATACGAGCGGCGGGTGATCGCCTTCTTCGACCGGGCGCTGCTGGCTGGTCTCGAACAGACGGAGTGAGAGCTTGAAGCCGACATTGATAGTGCATGGGGGCGCGTGGCGCATCGCCGAGGAGACCCACGCCGATCACATCGCCGGAACGCGCGCCGCCGCCCAGGCGGGCTGGCACGTGCTGTGCCATGGCGGATCGGCCCTGGACGCGGTCGAGATCGCCGTCAGCGCCATGGAGGACGACCCGGTGTTCGACGCGGGCGTGGGCAGCGTGTTGAACCGCGCCGGCGACATCGAGGTCGACGCGATGATCATGGACGGCAGGACGCTGGCACTGGGCGCGGTGGCCGCCGTCCGCGGGATCAAGAATCCGGTCCGGCTGGCGCGCGTGATCATGCAAGATACCGATCACTGTGTGTTGGTGGCCGAGGGCGCGCGCCGGTTCGCCGAGGAGAAGGGCATCCGCTTGTGTGCTGCCGCCGAGCTGACTGTCCCGCGCGAGATCGAGCGCTTCCGCAAGCTGCAGGAGGTGCCGGACTATCACCTCTCCGACGAATTCACGCCGGACCCGATGGACACCGTCGGCGCGGTGGCGATCGACCAGGCCGGGAACATCGCGGCGGCCACGTCCACCGGCGGCGTGCATTTCAAGCTGCCGGGGCGGGTGGGGGATTCGCCGCTGGTGGGTTCGGGCGCTTACGCCGACAACCTGACCGGCGGCGCGTCCGCGACCGGCCACGGCGAGAGCATCATGCGCGTCCTGCTGTCGAAGACGGCCACCGATGCCCTGGGCCGGGGAATGGGCGCCCAGGCGGCGGCTGAGTGGGCGATCCGGCACATGCACGAGCGCGTGAATGGCTACGGCGGCCTGATCCTGGTCGATCATCGCGGCAACACCGGGTTTGCGTACAACACGCCGCACATGGCCGTCGCCTGGGTCGATGCCAGGGGCGAGATTCACGCGCAGATCAAGGGCTGAGGGCAGGCGAATGAAACGGCAGATCGGGCTGGGGATGGTGTTCGGACTGGTGGCGCTCGTGACGGGGGGCTGTGGCCTGTGGCAGGATGCGCCGCCCACCGTGACGCCGATCATCGTCACTGCCACGCCGGAGCCGCAGGTGATCCCCATCGTCGCCACGGAGACGCCCGCCGTGACATCGGTGCTGATGGCGACCGACGTGAGCTTTCTGCCGACGCGCGCGGCGACGACCACCGCCACCCCGACGCTGCCCGCGCCGATCACGATGACGCCGACCTTCACGCCGACGATGACCGACACGCCGGTGACGCCGGGCGTGGCCGCGTTTGCGCCGGTGGGGGCCGGTGTGGGGGCCGGCAGCGAAACCTGTCCCACCCAGCCGGGCGGCGGTTTTGGCGCGATCTACCAGGGCGCGCCAGACATCGCGGCGGCGATTGGCTGCCCGCTGTCGGGCGCGGTGCACACGGCTAGCAGCGCCTACCAGACCTACCAGAACGGCGTGATGATCTGGCTGTCGTCGCTGGATGGCGCATCCCAGCCCGCGATTTACGCGCTGTACAACAACGGCACCTACCAGCGCTTCAACGACACGTTCACCGATGGCGTCGATCCCGAGAGCGGCGGCGAATCCCCGCCCGACGGTCTGCGCGAGCCGGTGCGCGGTTTTGGCAAGGTGTGGCGCACCAACCTGGGCGTGCGCGATGGCCTGGGCTGGGCAACATCCGGCGAGAGCGGCGGCGCGGCGCAGGTCCAGCTTTTCGAGCGCGGCGAGATGGTGTTCGTCACCCAGGCCGGGCAGACCTACGTGCTCATCACTGGTGCGCCGGGCACCTGGACCGCGCGCTCCGGCGGGACGTAAGGGGCGCGCCATGCAGCGACCGGATGGCAGCCTGG
This sequence comes from Anaerolineae bacterium, assembly GCA_018432315.1. Taxonomy (GTDB): domain Bacteria; phylum Chloroflexota; class Anaerolineae; order Aggregatilineales; family Aggregatilineaceae; genus LM3-B42. Next base: position 22,738 of record JAHDLB010000015.1, on the reverse strand, counting down.
CGCTCGCCGAGCGACACGGACAGCCGCTCGAACGGTATCACATCGACCAGGGCGATACCGACGACTGCGGGCCGCACGTGGTGGCGATGGTCGTCAACTTCTGGCACGGCAGCGCGATCCTGGCGGCGGACGAGGTCGCCCGCGAGATGAATCGCCCGCGCCTGGGGGCGGGATTCCCGCCGCTGGTGGTGCGCCGGATTCCCAACTGGGCGACGTTCCCCTGGGGGATGGCCGACATGCTGCGGCGGCATGGGCTGCCCGTCCGCTGGCGCTTCGGCGCGGATGAGGGCGATCTGCACCGGGCGCTGCGTGAAGACCGGCTCGCGCTGCCGATCTTCGGCGAGCCGCTGCGCCGCGAGGGCTGGCGGTGGACCGGGTGGGCGCATATCGCGATCGCCTGCGGCTGGACCCCGGACGACGACCGCTACTGGTTCGTCGATTCGTCGCACAGCGCCGTGCCGTTTGGCCGCCCCGGCGACGAATTCCTCGGCCTGTGGCGCAACATGCGCGGGCTGCTGGTCGAGACGCTTTAGCCCGGCAGCGGGATCGTCGCGCCCTGGTCCAGGTACGCGCCGTGCTCGTCCACGACCGCGACGTTTGTGAAGGCCGCCCCGTCGATGGTGTACATCCCGGCGAACAGGGCGGCTGTCTCCGCAGGCAGGTCCAGCTCGAACCACAGGATCAACGTATCACCCGCCCGCCAGTACCGCCCCGGCCACGCGAACCGGTCGGCCTGCGCGGCGCGGGTCCCCGCCGCGTCCAGCGCGTGAACGAATGCCTGGTAGTCCGCTTCCGCCGGCCCATCCAGCCGCCAGACCAGCGCGACCTCTTCTTCGCCCAGCCAGTATCCGGCCAGGTGCGCGCCGTTGGCGAAATGGGCCGGCTCGATTGCCGTATAGTCGACGGGCACGTCGCCGGGCTGCACTGCCTGGAGCACCAGCGGCGCTTCGCCGGGCCGCCGCGGGAACGTCTGCGCGTCCGGGGCGGGATCGGGCGCGCGGCGCAGGTCCGGCCCTCCCGCCAGCAGGACGAGGCCATCCCGGGCGGGGATCACGGCGGTGCGGGTCCCGTTCACGAATCTCACGCCCGGCACGCGGTCGAGCAGGACGCCCCACACGGCGGGGATCTCGTCGTAGGGCGCGAGCTCTTCCTCGCTGATCACGATCACGTCCTGCGGCGCGCGATCCAGGATCGCTTCGCGCGCGTCGAGCAGGTAATGCAGCGGTGTGCCGAATCCGCCCGGCGTGGCGCGCCCGTCCACGAAATTGAGCAGCCGGGCGAATAGCAGGACCTGCAGCCCGGCGACGATCACCGGCAGGGCGATCCCGGCGGCGGCCAGCGCGCGGTGCCGATCGGGGCGGGGGATGCGCTCCAGCGCGGCGGCAAGTCCCGCGCCGCACAGCACGAAGGCCGGCGGCAGCAGCGGGATCATGTAATGCGGCACGACCTCAGTCCACTGCCACGTGAAGATCAGCACCGGCGCCGCCAGCCACGCGGCCGCCACCGGGTCGGGCAGGCGCCGCGTGGCGTCCCGGCGCGCCCATCGCCACAGCAGCCACCCGGCGCTGGCGAGCGCCGCCAGCGGGATCAGCTCGAACAGCGGGTAGGCATCCGGCACGCGGTCGAGGTAGGCGCGATACTGTTCCGGCCCGGCCAGTGAGTGAATGTCCGTCCCGGCGGCGGTCATCCAGGCGTAATCGAACGCGGTCGCATCGAGCGTGGGGTGGTGATCCGGGTTCGCGTTCAGGGCGTCGCGCAGGGCATCGAGCGTCAGCCAGCCGTCGCGGTAGGCCCCGGCCAGCGCGGGCAGCGCCGTCAGCGCGGCGAGCAGCAGGCCGGTCGCGATGGCGCGCCAGGGAAGGCGGTCGCGCCACAGCGCCAGCATGAGGAACGTCAGCGGCAGCAGCGAGATGGCCCCGTAGTGAATCTGCAGCGTGAGCGCCAGCAGCGGCCAGTAGAGCATCGCGGCCCAGCGCCGGCCCTCGCCAAAGCCGAGCACCCCGCTGAAGACCGTCGCCACGACGAAGGGGCTGAGCATGTTTTGCGCCCAGATTTTCCGCGAGTAGATGGCGCCCCACGGGCTGACCGCGAACAGCAGCGCCGCCACGAGCGCGGCCCCCGGCCCGTAATAGCGCCGCGTGAAGGCCCACGTCAGCGCGACCGCGATCACGTTCAGCGCGCCGACGAACAGCGTCGCCCCGACCGGGGAATCCGCCAGCGCATAGGGCAGGGCGAGCAGGTAGACGCTGATCGGCGGGTTGGGCAGGCCGACCGACGAGCTGATGCCGAGCAGCGGCAGGTCGCGCCCGCGCGCCAGCTCCAGGGCCAGGTGCGACAGGTTGCCCTCGTCGCGCTTGAACTCGGTGATGCCCGGCGTGCCGAGCCGCAGCGCCGCCGCCAGCACGAACACGAGCGCCAGCGCGACCCACTCCCTCCGCCGGATCGGAGTCTGGACAGCCGTCATGGTCAATCCCATCACCAAAAAGCGCCGGGCAGAGTGGTCTCTCTGTCCGGCGTCCTCGAGTCAATCCGCGTGGCGTGCGGACTCAGTCTGTCTCGTCCTCGGCGACGAACGACTGCCAGGGACCGTGCATCCCGTCATACGTCACGCCATAATACACGCGCAGCTCGCCATTTTCGCGCTGCACCAGGTCATAACGGACGGTTCCCGCCCGCTTGTAGCGCTTCCAAAGCCCGATGTCGCCGTGCCATTCGACCTTGTTGGGGTTGACCGGGTCGGACTCTTTCTCCGAGATGGCATAGTGCCACAGCCGCCGCGCCGACGAGCGCGTGACGTTCTTGACGACGTTGCCGTTCCGCAGGTCGCGCATGACGTGATACTTCACGCCCTTGCGCTGCTCGGTGCCCAGGATCTCGACGCCGGTCCGCGGCGCTTCGATCTTGGTGTCGGCGGGCACTTCCACCGGGGCAGGCTCGGCTTCGGCGGAGGCGCTCGCCGTCTCGATCTCGCTCGCCTCGCCGGACAGCAAGCCCTGTCGCTGCAAGCTCTGCGCGACGAGCTGCACGATCTCGTCGCGGACGGCCAGGGTCGTCTCGGCCTCGTCGCGCACGTAGATCTTGTTGTCGTCGATGGCGTAGGGCGGGTCGTCGCCGCGCGGCACCTGGATGCGGATCACGGGTTTGCCGTGCGTTTCCAGCACGTCGATGTCCACTTCCAGCGGCGGCGTGATCTTGTGCTCGATCTCGGTGCGCAGCGTGTCGATCGCCTCGGTCACGTTCTGGACTCCGGGCGGTTTTTCCTTGGGCTTGGCGCTCGCGCCCACGTAGATGATCCCGCCGTTGGTGTTCGCCAGGGCGCACACGTCCGCGATGACGGCGTAGAGCCGCCCGCCGCGCCGCGTCATACCCTCGTGGAACGCCTGCACGATGCTGGGGCCCTCCTCGCGTGCCGACTGCACGTGATCATACGGATCGTGGCTGGGCCGGTACGGGCGCGTGCGCGCATAGTCGTTGCTCTGGAAGACCTCCAGCAGCGCCTCAAACGTCCGTTCCGGCAGCAGCACCTCGGTCACGCGGTCGCCCACGCCCAGGTTTTTCTGGTTGCGTGGGTCGGCCAGCAGGCGGTGCGCGTCCGACCCCTGGATGCAGCGCATCGGGCGGGGGTATTCGGGCTTGGTGCCGTCGAAGAAGCGCGCCGTCGTCTTGCGCCCGCGGCGATCGAGGTCGGTGACTTCCAGCGCGTGCAGGTACGGGTCCTGCGTGTAGGCGATCTTGGTCTGCCCGCCGAAGTCGAAGCCGCGCATGGCGACCCCGTGGCTGGAGTTGGCGTGGGCGGCGATGACGATCCCCCCGGCGTTGTTGATCATGCGGTAGGCGGTCAGCACGTCCGCCGAGGCGCCGACGATCGACGAGCCTTCATCGAGCGCGGCAGGTGGGATATTCAGGCTGAGCAGAATGTGTTCCAACTGGCGCACGGACGTCGTGGGCGAGAAGATGCCCAGGATGTGAAACCCGAACGTGGCGGTGAACTCGAACCCGGGCAGAACCAGGATCTTGTCGAGCAGGCGCCGGTATTCGGCCAGCGTCCGCTTTTCATCGGCCTGGATGCGGCCCAGGTCTTCGAGGTATTCCAGTTGTTCGATCTCGTCCATCATCGACCGGTACCCGGCCACCGTGTTGTGGTCGGTGAAGGCGACGATGTCCACGCCACGCATCTCGGCGTGGCGCAAGATGTCAAGGTAGCTGACGCCCGGCTCGTGGTAGTCGCTGGAGCGAGGCGTGTGCAGATGCAGATCCATACGGTACCACTGCATCCTGGCGCGTTTTGATTTTGATGTCACAAAGCAACTCTCTCTCGGTCACATATCGGCATGTGTAATGAGTTCGGACGTTGAGAAAGCCGCGTTTACCCGATTAGATCATTGAACACGCCGGCCAGTTTTCCCGGTTCAAATGGCTTCACCAGGAATGTATTGGCGCCGGCCTTCAGGGCGTCGGTTTCGACGTCCAGGCCCGAAGCCATCACAATCGGCGTGGCTGCAAACAACGAATCGGAGCGGAGTTGCGCGATTAGTTCCACACCCGGCATGTCCGTCAAATGGTAGTCCACCAGGAACGCGTCGGGGATGATCTCGCGAGCCAACTCTATCGCCTGCTGCCCGCGAGAGGCCATCGATACCTCGAAGCCATCCATCTCAAGCAATGTTTGCAGCAGCCTCACGGTCGTCCGGTCGTCGTCCACAATCATGATTTTAGGCAAAGCAGCCTTCCTTTGATGAATGCGATAACGCGCTGGTCAACTGCCGGAGGCGGGTTCCGGCTCCAGCTCGACATCACGTTCGGTTTCTCCCTCGGGCATCAACGCCGCGTCGAGCACGGTCGTCATGTCGTCCGCGAAAATGAACGTCATCTCGTTGCGGACTTCTTCGGGAATGTCGTCGAGATCGTGCTCGTTCTTGTGCGGCAGGATCACGGTATCCAGCCCGGCACGGTGAGCCGCCAGCACTTTGTCCTTGATGCCCCCAACCGGCAGCACCTGCCCGCGCAGGGTGATCTCGCCGGTCATCGCCACATTGCTGCACACGAGCCGCCCGGTGAACAGCGAGGCCAGCGCCGTCGCCATCGTGACGCCTGCCGATGGTCCATCCTTGGGCACGGCGCCCGCCGGCACGTGCAGATGGACGTCATGATGGTCGAAATAATCGTCGGACAGGCCAAGCTCGCGCGCCTTGGACCGGATGTAGCTGAACGCAGCGCGGGCGCTCTCCTGCATGACCTGGCCAAGCTGGCCGGTATACTGAAAGCCCTTGCTGCCCGGCATCTGGGCCGCCTCAACGAACAGGACGTCGCCCCCGACCGCCGTGACGGCCAGGCCCGCCGCGACGCCCGGCACGTCGATGCGATCCTCGATCTCGGTGCGGTATCCGAAGCGGGGATGATCGAGCAGGTCGAGGATGTCGTCTTTGTCGACGATGGCGATTGCCTCGCGTTCCTCGGCGATGCGCGTCACGATTTTGCGCGCCACGCGCCCGATCTCGCGCTCCAGATTGCGCACGCCCGCCTCGCGCGTGTAATCGCGGATGATCTTCAGCAGGGCTTCGTCGGTGAACGACAATTCCTCGCTTCGCAGCCCGTTCTCGCGGATCTGGCGCGGCACCAGGTACTGCTGGGCGATCTGGACTTTCTCATGCTCAGTATACCCGCTCAGGTGGATGATCTCCATCCGGTCGAGCAGCGGGACCGGGATGGTCTCCAGCGTGTTGGCCGTCGTGATGAACATGACCTGCGACAGGTCGAACGGCACATCCAGATAGTGATCGCGGAACTCGAAGTTCTGCTCCGGATCGAGCACTTCCAGCAGGGCGGACGCCGGATCGCCGCGGAAGTCGCGCCCCAGTTTGTCCACCTCATCCAGCATGATCACCGGGTTGCGGCTCTGCACCCGGCGCAGCGTCTGGATCAGGCGGCCCGGCATGGCGCCGATGTAGGTCCGCCGGAAGCCGCGAATCTCGGCTTCGTCACGGATCCCGCCCAGCGACATGCGGGTGAAGCGGCGGCCCATCGCGCGGGCGATGGACGTGCCGAGGGACGTTTTGCCCACGCCAGGCGGGCCCACGAAGCACAGGATGACGCCTTCGCGCTCGCGCCGGACGAAGTCGATGTGACCGTCGTCGGGCGCCAGCTCGCCGGCGCGTTCCTGGCGCAGCTTACGGACCGACAGGTATTCGAGGATGCGCTCCTTGATGTCTTCCAGCCCGTAATGGTCCTCGTCCAGCACGGCGCGCGCGTGTTGGATGTCGAGGTTGTCCTCGGTGGTGACGTTCCACGGCAGGTTGACCATCCAATCGAGGTACGTCCGGATCACGCCGTATTCCGCCGCCGCCGTGGGCAGCCGGGAGAGGCGATCCAGCTCGCGGCGGGCTTCGCGCTCGGCCTCCTCCGGCATGTTCGCCTGCTCGATCTTGCGGCGGAACTCCTCCACCTCGACGGCCTGCTCGTCGCCTTCGCCCAGCTCGCGCTGGATGGCTTTGAGCTGCTCGCGCAAGAAATACTCGCGCTGCATCTTCTCCATCTCGGACTGGGCTTCGGTCTGGATCTGGTGCCCCAGCTCCAGGACTTCGAGCTCTTTGTTGAGGATGTTCATCAGGCGGCGGAGCTTCTCCAGCACCGAGTCGAGCTCCAACAGGTTCTGCTGGTCCTCGAGGTCGATGCGGATGTACGTCGCCAGCGCGTAGACGAGTTGCAGCGGATCGTCTACATTCAGCGCGGCGTTGATCAACTCGCTGGGGATGCTGGGCACCAGGTCCGCCATGCGCCCGAACTGCTCGACAACGTTCCGCATCAAGGCTTCGACCTCGATCGTCTGCTCGACGATCTCGGGCGCAGCGGTAACGCTCGCGCGCAGGTAAGGCTCGGTCGCCGTGTATTCGTCGATCTTGATCCGCGCCAGGCCCTGCACCAACAGCCGGATGGTGCCATCCGGGGCGCGGAACAGGCGGTGAATCTGGGCGAGGGTGCCGTAGCCGTAGATCTCGTCGGGACCGGGCGTTTCAAGCTCCGGATCGCGCGAGGCCACCAGGCCAATAAGCCGGTCGCCGGCGACGACTTCATCGACCAGCTTCACCGAGCGCGGCTGGCCTACCGTCAGCGGGATCGTCGTCTGGGGATACACGACCAGCCCGCGCAGCGGGAGGATTGGCAGTTCGTCCGGTATCTCGACCTCGCTGTCGGGCGCAGACGGGGATTCCGTTTGTGCGGCCTCGGGATCATCCCCAGCCGCATCCGGCGTATTGGTGATGTTTACTTCGCGCTCGTCATCGGCCTGCTTGGCCGTTTCAATCGTTTGCTCGTCGTCAGGATGTTCCTCTGGGGCGACATCCTGGGGTTGTTCCGTTGGTTTTTTCTTGGATTTAGCCATAGCACGCTATCTTCAATCGGTATCATGCTGGTCGTGATCGGGTTCTTCGACATCGACGTTCACAATCTGGACCTTCTGGGCCGTGGCGTGGGGCAGTTCGACGCGCAGGAAACCATCGCGGTAGGTGGCTGATACCTCGTCACGCGAAACGGGCCACGGCAGCTCGACTTCGGTGCGGAAGTCGCCGAACGAAATTTCGAGCTGGTAATAGGCACAGTCAGGGTCGGTCAATCGGCGGCGCGTGCCGCTGATGGTCAGGCGCTGGCCCTGCAGCGTTACATTGAAGTCACCGTCGCGCATCCCGGCGATTTCGACCGCCACCACCAACCGGTCGTTGATCTCATAGACGTCGGTGGGAGGATGCCAGGCGGTGGTATGGCGAACGATCACCCACCGCTGCATCAAGTCCGTCTCCATTGGATGTTGCGCGCCCGCTTTACCGGCCCGATTCCGAGAAACACTTTCATCTGACATCGATACTCCGAAACCCGCGGTTGCTGGAGTTGGTAGATTATGCAGATGATACCACACGGCTGCATCAGGCTCAATAAGAGATATGCTAGAATGGTATCAGAGACAAACGAACGCGCCAGTTTGTCGGTGCGAGGTTCTTAGTGTATGCTTCAGTCGGTTGTTGGCGGTGTCCAACACCGGCGGTCTGCGGTTGTGGAACGGCGTGGCGCCTGAGGAGCCAGAGAAGATGGCATTACTGGACCTGTTGAAAGCCGTGGGGCTGTTTCACGGTCTCACCGACGAACAGCTTCAGCGCCTGATCGCGATCAGCCAGGAAGAAGTGTACGACGAAGGTCAGGTTATCTTCCGCCAGAATGCCGAGGGGGATAAGCTGTACTTCATCGGTGAGGGGCAGGTCGAGATTCGTATTCGCAAGCGCCCCGACGCACCCGAACGCTCGCAGGTCTTCCTGGGGCGCGGCCAGATCTTCGGCGAAATGGCCCTGCTCGACCTGGGCAAGCGCTCGGCAACCGTCCAATGCAGCCGCGATCGCACCGTCCTCCACTCGATCAGCCGCGAGGCGTTCACTGCGCTCTGTAATTCGGATACGGCTATCGGCTACGTGATCATGCGTAACCTGGCGATGGATCTGTCGTTCAAGCTTCGTCACCGCAATCTGGATTTGGGCGCCGATAGCCAGTAGTTCGCCTGAATCGTGAGGAAGAAGACCAATGATCACCTACAAAGTCAGCTACGTGGTTATTGGTGGCGAACATCCGGGCGCCATCGTGAACGAGTTCGAGCGCCCCGAAGTGGGCGGCCAGGTGGAGATCGGCAAGAGTGTGTTCGAGATCGTCGAGATCTACGAGGTCATGCCCCCGCGTGGTGACTTTGCCTTTCTACACGCCACCGTCAAGCCCGTGAAACCCGCCGAACTGTCCAAATCTGTGTGAGTGAATGCCGCCGCCGAGGCGGTTCGAGCCTGGCGCCGGGGGCATCCCCGGCGTTTTTTGTTGGCGGCTCACAGGGTGAATTCCTGGAAGTCTTCGGCGCGCTCCACCGGGCCGGCGAAGGTGGTCCGCGCCTCATTCACCAGCGGCTCCGGGTCTTTCTGGCGCACGTTGTAATGGATCAGCGCCAGCCGCCTGGCGCCCGCCTGGGTGGCAACCCAGCCGGCCTGGGCCGCGCTCGAATGGCCGAACCCCTCGCCCGCCGCCTCGTGCAGCAGCAGGTCGGCGTCGCGGGCCAGCTCGACGATGTGGGAAATCGGCTCGGTGTCGCACGAGTAGCCGACGACCGTCCCCGTCGTTTTGACCTCGATGCGCAGGCCGATGGTGGGGATGAAATGCCGGGTCGGCCACGACCGGATCGCGAAGTCGTCATCGTCCAGCAGGGGCGTATCCGGCTGTTCGGGCAGCGTGTGAAGGATCACCGGGAAGAAGTTGGGCCACGTATGCCACTGGAAACCGTCGCGCATCAGCGTCTCGACGCGCTGCAGGCAGTGGTGCAGCCCGTAGACGTGCAGCGGGTTCTGCCGTCCCATCACCCACAACTGCATCAACATGATCGGCACGCCGCTGACGTGGTCGGGGTGAAAATGGGTCAGGATCATCGCCTGGATCTGCTCGTGGTGGATGCCGTAGCGCCTCAGCTTGGGGAGGGGGTTGGAGCCGCAATCGACGAGCACCATGCTGCCCCGGTCGCCCTGCAGGAGGAAATGGGTGTTGTCGTGCTCCGCGTTGGACACTGCCGATGCCGAGCCCAGGATGATGAGGCGTGTCATGTGCGTCCCGTCCCCGGAATAGTCATGCTGCCTGTGAAAGCCAGGATGTCGTATATAGCAGGTTTAGTGTGTGAGCACAAATTCCACCACGCGCGGCGTCAGGCTGACTTCGAGCACGCCGGCCAGCACGATCAGCGGCAGCACCACCCCCAGGCCGATCTTGAGCGTGTCGCCCAGCGCGCGCAGCCACGCCGTGCCGACCGGCACGCCATCCGGCGGGCGGGTGACGATGCTGCCCAGGCGCAGCGCGGCGGCCCCGGCGATGAGCACGGCGGGGATCTCGATCAGGCCGTGGGGAACGACGGCCATGAAGAACGGCAGCGGGCTGAGCCCGGACGCGGTGACCTGCGCCAGCGTGAAGCCGAGCACGCCGAACGGCAGCATCACCAGGATCAGCGCGAGCACACCGAAGGTGAAGATCGCCAGCAGCGTCGCCACCAGCAGCACGCGCGCATTCTGTGCGATCGCCAGCGCGATGAGCTGGGGGTTGTCCTGGCCCAGCTCGAACCACGACTGCAGGTTGGCGATCAGCGTTTCGTCGTTGGCCTCGAACTGGTCGAGCGGGATCGCCCAGTGACCCGCGGCGATCCAGCCGCCCGCGAACGCCGCGACGATGCAGATCAGCACGGCCACCGCGCCCGTGCGCAGCGCCGCCACGGCGGGAAAGACGCTGAGCCGGTACCACCGCCACAACGTGAACCGGTCGCCGACCGGCCCGCGGAACTGCTCCCAGGTGGTCCGGAAGGCGTACCGCAGGTTGATCTGGTCCAGCGAGCGGCCCAACAACTCCTCGCGGTTGAATATCCGCGCGCCCATCCGGATCAGCAGCACGACGGTGACGAGCAGCCCTAGCATGATGTACCACAGCAAATAGCGGCGGTGGGGCTGGACCATGATCACGCTTTCGAGCATGACCAGCATCGAGACGGGGATGATGATGAAGCTGGCGAGCAGGTTGGCCGCGCGGGTGGACGTTGTCTGGCTGGAGACGACGACCGCCCCGGTGACCATCACCAGCGCCTGCACCGTCGTCAGCAGCACGATCTGCGCGACGAGCAGCGGTTCGGGGCGCCACTGCTGCTCGCCCCACACCAGCCCCAGGATGTAGATCGTCATGCCCGTGTAGCTCGCCATCAGCGGGGGCAGCATGGCGGCAAACGACTTGCCGAGGTACAGCTCGGTGTTGGTCAGCGGCGTGGAGAGCAGCGGCTCCAGGCTGAGGCGCTCCTTCTCGCCCACGAACGTCTCGAGCGCGATCACCAGCGAGATTGACACGGGGAAGAAGCCCACGATCATCGGCATCAGCGGCAGCAGCGCCGGCAGCAGGTCGTCGGCGCCATTCGTCTCGAAGAACTCGGTGAACATCTCGGTCATGCCGTTCGCCAGCAGCGGGAAGATCAGCGTCAGCATGAAGATCGGCGCCATGATGCGCCAGTCGCGCAGGCTGTCGCGCACCTCGCGCCGCGTCACGATCAGCGCGTTGGAGAGCGTCTGCCGGATAGCTCGCCGGGCGGGGACGATCTCCGCGCGCGGCAGGGCGGGGGCCGTGCGATCAAGAGCGCCGGTCATGGTGGTCTGCCCCTTCGTCTTCTTGCACGATCTGGAGATAGACGTCTTCCAACGTCTGCGAGACTTCGCTGAGTGTGACGATGTCCAGCCCCAGCCCGGTCAGGCGGCGGATGATCTGTGGGTTGTCCTCGGCGGGGCGGGGCGTCCGGTAGCGCACGCGCCGCGTGTCGCATTCCACAACCTCGACCATGTCCTGCAGGTCGCCCAGCGCGCCGTTGGCCGCCTGCGCCAGGTGCAGCTCCATGAGCGGCGCGCCGACAAACCGCTGCGACAGCTCGCGGAAGGTGCCGTTGGCGATGATCCGCCCCTTGCGAATGACCGCGATTCGGTCGGCCAGGTTTTGCGCTTCGGTCAGGTTGTGCGTGGTGATGGCGATGGTGCGCTCCTCGCGCCGCAGTTCTTTGATCGCCTCGCGGACCAGGCGGGCGCTTTGCGGGTCCATCGCGGAGGTCGGCTCGTCGAGCAGCAGGACCGGCGGGTCGTGCAGCATGGCGCGCACCAGGGCCAGCTTCTGCTTCATCCCCTTGGAGTATTCGCCCAGGCGCTTGTCGAGCGCGTCGCCCAGGCCGAAGTGATCCATGAGCTGGCGCGGGCGGCGCTGGCGTTCGCCCGGCGGCAGGTGGTAGACCTGCGCGAAGAAATCGAGGTATTCGATCCCTTTCATGCGCTCGTACAGGCCGTGCTGCTCGGTCAGCACGCCCACCAGCGACCGGACCTGAGTCGGGTGCTGCGTGACGTCCAGCCCGGCGACGCGCGCCCAGCCCGATGTGGGCCGGAGGATCGAGGTGAGCATGCGCACGGTGGTCGTCTTGCCCGCGCCGTTCGGCCCCAGGATCGCGAAGATCGTTCCCGGCTCGACGGAAAAGGTGACGCGATCCACGGCCAGGAAATCGCCGAATGTCTTGGTGAGGTCGTGTGTCTGGATCATAGGCTGGGCTGCTTTCTGCCGCATGGTCGGCTGGCTATTCTGATTGTAGCCCTGGCCGCGCCTCCGATCCAAGCGGCAGCGGCGAAAATCCGCGTGAATTTTTCCTGAATTCTGTCACGCGGCGAGCGTGTGCGTCAGGTCGAGCGCGTGCGCTTGCGGCGTTTTGACGCAGCCGCCCCCGAGTTGTCGCGGGTGAAGATGTCGCGGTGCCGGTAGAGCAGAACCAGAGCGCTGGCAATCGCCACCGCGAGGCTGAAGACCTGCGACACGTTGACGCCGCCCGCCATGGCGACCTCGATGCGGAGATATTCGAGCAGGAAGCGCGCGAACGGATAGGCGATCAGGTACATCAGCAGGAAGTCGCCCCTCTTGAACCGGTCGCGGTAGCGCAGCCAGACGAACAGCAGCACGCCACAAGTGAGCAGGTTCCAAAGCGACTCGTACAGGAACAGGGGATGAAAGTGGGTGTGGTTGGCGTACTCAAGGGGCGGGTTTTCGATGCGCAGTCCCCATGGCAGATCGGTTGGCGTGCCGTACAGTTCCTCGTTGACGTAGTTGCCCCAACGGCCAACGGCCTGGCCCAGCGGCACGGCAATCGCGGCGATGTCCAGCCACGACAGGAGATCGAGCTTGTGCTTGCGGGCGTAGAGCGCGATCCCGATCCCGCCGCCAATCACTGCCCCAAAGATCGACAGGCCGCCGTTCCACATGATGAACGGCCCGTCGTGCAGGTCGAAGGGGTGGGTGAGGTACCATTCTGTGGTGCGCCCGGCTTCCACCGAGGAGATCGAGGGGAACAGAATGTGCCAGATGCGGGCCACGATCACCCCGGCGATGACCACCCACACGACGCCGTTCCAGACGTGTTCCGGGTCTTTGTCGTCGCGTTTTGCCATCCAGGCGATCAGCATGGCCGCCGCCGAAATGCCGATGACGATGATCAGCCCGTACCAGTGAAAGGTCGGGTTGATCGACAGGCCGAAGATCTCAATGGGGCCGATTTCGAGGCCCGTGCGGTCGATGGTCATCGCGAGTTGTCTCCTTGTTGTTTCAATGCGCGATAGACGTACCATACACGCTGGATCACGGTCACATGCGTGCCGATGACGAGGATCCACAGGCCGGGGACCACCAGACGGGTGATCAGCATCGCCAGAATGATGAAGACACGCTCCATACGCGTGAGCAGGCCGACCTTGCAGTCCAGGCCCAGCCCTTCGGCGCGCGCGCGGACGTAACTCACCATAATCGAGCCGAGCAGGGCGAAGATGCTCAACAGCATGACGTTCTGGTTGCCCTGTTCGCTGTAATAATAGGCCAGTCCCATGAAAATAAACCCGTCGGCATACCGGTCCAGCGTGGAATCGAACATGGCGCCGAATCGGTCTGTGCGCTGCATCGCGCGCGCCACGGCGCCGTCGATGGCGTCGAGGGGGGTGCCCATCAGTAATATCAACCCACCGGCGATGAAATGTCCCTGGGCAATAACGACCGAGGCCACCGCCACGATGACCAGCCCCAGGACGGTAATAAGATCCGGATGAACGCCTTTGCTGTAGAGCCATCGTCCGAGGCGCGTGGTCAGGCCGCTGGTGTAATATCGCACGCGGTCGGTCAGCGTATTGAAATGCGGAGCTGATTTTCCCTGAGTCATAAGAGTGTCCTGTTATGGCAAATTGCGAGTTCTGATCCCCGCCAACTTGGCCCTTGTCAAGTCGCGGGGTGTAAGGTACACTACCAGCCACTCGGGGCGTAGCGCAGTTTGGCTAGCGCGCACCGTTCGGGTCGGTGAGGTCCCCGGTTCAAATCCGGGCGCCCCGACAGAGTTTAACGCACTTTGCACCAAATTGGGCACCCAATTAACCAGACCCTGTACGCGGCTTAAGCAGCTTGGCGGCAGGGTTTTGTTTTGTCTCCTCTCGCCAATCTTCCTCCGGTCGAGGCTCCAGCAGTTTCCCCGCCAGCTTGATGTCATCATCGTCGATGTCCTGGTAGTATTCGAGTGTCGTCTTGATGTTCGTGTGACCCAGATAGTGCTGGGTGAGACGTGGCGAAATACGCTTACGTGCGAATATCAGGCCGACGCGATGTCGCAGGCTGTGGGCGCCCAACTCGCGCTTGAGCCCAGCGACCCGCGCCAATCGCCGCAGAATGCTTGAAATGGCCCAGGCTGTCAAAGCAGGATGCTCCTTGCGGATGGACGTGAAGACGTAGTCATGGTCTGTATCAGGGCGTATCTCCAGCCAGGCCGCTAGAGCGATGGCGGCATCCTCCGTGAAGTAGATTCGACGACGCACATCCCCTTTTCCATCCACCAATGCATGACACCCCACCAGATCCAGATCGCGGATCTTCAGACCGGCGGCTTCGCCTGCCCGGCATCCGGATGTCACGAGAAGCTGTAGGATCGCGAAGTCGCGCGGTTTGAAGCGCGCTGCCTCGAGCAAAGCGATCACTTCCTTTTCCGTCGCTGCCTTGCCCTGGCCCAGTGGACGAACTGGCCGGCGGTTGACCAGATACCCGGCTGGTGACTCCTCAAGCAGATGATTGTCCACACACCATTTGAAGAAGGTCTTGATCATCTTCACGTTCTTGTAGATGGTCGTGGACGATAATGGGGCGTTGACGGTGGGCCGCCGGCTGTGCTCTGCATATTTGACCTTGCGCTGCTTCATCTCACGCACGAAGACATCGATGTCTTGTGGGCGGATGAGATCGAGTGGGCGCTCTGGTCCGATGGCATCGACGAACCGGGTCAAAAACGTTTCGTAGGTCCGCCTGGTTTGTTCAGCCCGATCGACGCGCAGGAATTCCTCAAGAGCTTCTCTTAGCTTCATGTTTTGACCTCCTTGACTCCTGGTAACACAAGAATTATCACTGATTCTCGCGGAAACAAACGAAAACCTAACAAAATCAAAACATCCGGCGGCCGAGCATCGACTCAGCCGCCGGATGTTCCAACACACGGGAGTGGCCCGTGCCATGACTGAAAACAGTATAGCACGGAATTTTTGGTCAATTTGGCCGGATCACTTCCACCGTCACGACAGCGTTTAGTTCAGGTGGAAAGCCATGACACAAACTGAGGACACCAATGGATTTATCCCGAACAGTTTTCAGACGCCCAACATCCTGGTCGACCGCGTCATGCCGCTCCTCAAGCCTGAGGAATACGTGGCGCTGTCATTCGCCGTGCGTCACATCCTGGGATGGGAGGACAAGATCGCGCGCCGGCGGGCACGCATCAGCCTGAGTATGTTCCAGCAGTGCGGGTTGCCGGTGAACACGCTGCGTACGGCGCTCGACGCGCTGGATCGCTTCCGGATTCTGCGGCGGATCGGCCCACCGACGCAGGACGGGCAGTTGTGGGAACTGGCGTTCAACCAGCCGGACATCGACTGGGAGGGCTTGAAGCAGCGCAAAGCCCGGAAGACGGCCATGGAGAAGAAGCGCACGGCGGCGGCGCGTCGGGCACGAGCCGCCAAGCGCCAGGATGAAGTGAGGTCTTCTGTGGGACAGAACACCGAGTCTGCTGAGGGGCAACACGCCGGGACTTCTGTCCGACAGAATACCGGGTCTTCTGTGCCACAACACACCGGGTCTTCTGTGGGACAGAACACCGAGCCTTCTGTGGGACAGACCACCAGGTCTTCTGTGGCACATAACACCGGGGGTCTGTGGGACAGAAGGAATCAAACCCAGGTATTGAATGATGATGGGGATCCTGAATCCCCGGATCAGGATCATCAAACAAACAAGCGCGCCTGGGACGAGGGGACACGCGCGCTGGTCGCGGCGGCGTGGAAAGGCATGGGGCTGTCCAAGGCGCTGCGCGAGATGCTCCTGGAGCGGGATCCGGAGGCGGCGCTCGGGCTGGTCTACCACGCTCGCGGCGAAGCCAAGACGAACGCCGCCGGGCTGCTGCGCACGATGCTGAAGAACGGCGACGAGCCGATGGCGAAGTACGCCGATCGGGCAGCGTGGGCGCTGGCCAGCGAGCCGGCGACGGATGACGCCCAGGTGCCGGTCGACGCGATGTATGCCGAGATCGCGGCGCGGTTCGGGCCAATGGTCGCCGACTCGATGCGGCAGGCGGAGGAGCAGCGCGCGGCGAGCGAGCCGGCGCTATCCGAGCCATCCGAGCCGTCGCCTGAGGTGCTCGCCCTCGACGAGGTCGGACCCGGCCAGAAGACCAGCATGCGCAGCGCCTGGCTGGCGGTCATGGGGCAGTTGGAGCTGCAGCTCAACCGCTCGACGTTCGACACGTGGCTGCGGCGCGCGGAGCCGGCGCGATTCGCCGATGGTGTGCTGACGGTGAAGGTGCGCCACGCCTATGCGCCCGACTACATCCCGCAGCACTTTCCCGACATCGAGGCGATGGTGACGCGGGCGGCGGGGATTCCGGTGAAGGTCGCCTACGAGTGCGACGTGAAGTTGTTCAACCACCACCTCAGCCTGGCGCCGGCTGCGGTGAGCAAAGGGTAGCGATCGGTGGCGCAGCGTTTGACGAGGGGAGCGAGAGCATGGCAGCGGTCTGCCAACTGAGCCTGTTCGACACGGTGCCGGTGGTGATCCACCGCCTGGAAGCGCGGCGCGTCCGGTCGCAGCCGGCGCGCGTGTGCGTGGGACGGTTTCTGCACCTGGGTGCCGGGGTTCAGTCGAGCACGCTGGCCGAGATGATCGTCGAGGGGGATCTGGCGCCGGTCGACGCAGTGGTCTTCGCCGACACCAAAGACGAGCCGCCGTGGGTATACGAGCAGCTGGACTACCTGGAGGGGCGGTTAGCCACGCGAGGTATTCCGCTGGAGCGGGTCGCCAGGAGCGCTCAGGGGCTGGTGCACGACGCGATCCACGGGGCGGGACGCTTCGCCTCGATGCCGCTCTACACGCAGGATCCGCGCACCGGACAGACCGGCATCCTGCGCCGGCAGTGCACCAGCGAGTACAAGATCGAGCCGTCGGACGACTGGGTGCGGGACTGGCTGGTGGCGCACGGCCATGCCCGCCTGATCCACGACAAGCGCGGCTGGACGCGGCGCCAGGTGAGCCGCCAGGTGTGCACCGAGCACCTGTACGGCATCAGCCTGGACGAGTTCTACCGGTCGGGCAAGCGCGGACCGGGGTGGCAGCGCACGGTGTATCCCCTCATCGACCGGCGGATGCGGCGGAGCGACTGCGAGCGCTGGCTGCGGGAGCGCGGGCTGAGAGTGCCGTACAAGTCCTCGTGCGTGCACTGCCCGTTCCACGACGACGCGTACTGGCGGCGGCTGAAGACGGACTATCCGGCCTACTTCGAGCGAGCGTGCCAGTTCGACGACTGGTTGCGGTCGCCGGAAGGGCGGCGGCGGTTCACGCGCAAGCTGCGCCAGGACGTGTTTCTGCACCGATCGGGGATTCCGCTGCGCGAGGTGGATTTCGAAGCGCCGGGCGCCGGACCGCTGTTCGAGCTGTGCGGCGACTACTGCATGACGTGAATCAGACGGCGCCGGGCGCCGGACCGCTGTTCGAGCTGTGCGGCGACTACTGCATGACGTGAATCAGACGGCCCCGACCGCCGAAGCGGCCAGGGCCAGGAGTGAGGAAAGGATACCACAAATGCCCAAAAACCCGAAGCAAGAGGAAGTGCGCTATCCGATGTACGTGTATGCGGTGGACCAGAAAGCCCACGTCAAGATCGGAATCTCGAAGGATCCGTATCGACGAATGGCGCAACTTCAGACGGGTAACCCGCACGAGTTGCACATGCTAGGTGTATTTCCATGCCGCGATGAGGAACTCGCTCGCGCAGTTGAGAAGGCATTCCACGACTTGTTTGAGCCCATGCTCATCGGCGGTGAATGGTTCGATATGTCCAACTCGGCTTCGCTTGGCTACGCCAGCACCATGTGGCTTCACGTGTTTGAACAGCTTCTGATCATCATGGAGAAGCTCGCATTCACCTGGTGCGACTATCGACCTCAGCGACCTGGACGCAGGCCCTTTTTCAGCCGATCTCGTGGCTGTGATCCCATGGCTGTCTATGTGGCGGCCTCAAGTCAACAACAGGAGGAGCTGAAACCATGATCACCGTGACTGTGCTCAACGAAAAAGGCGGGGTTGGGAAGACAACCATCGCGATCACCGTTGCCGCTGGGCTGGCGTCGCGTGGCAAACGCGTGTTGTTGATCGACGCTGATGCGCAGGGACACGCCAGCCGCGCGCTGGGGCTAGCCAAATACCCAGGCCTATACGACCTGTTGGTTCGCAACGCGGATTACTCAGACGTGATCCAGGCTATTCCCTCGGGGAAATACGGCGGTATCGGCGAGAGCACGCTCTATCTCATTGGCTCGAATGTCGAAACCAGGCACATCGCGAACAGCATCAGTGATGCCTGGCTAGTCGACGAAAAACTCGAGCCCCTGGAGGCGTTGTTCGACTTCTGCCTGATCGATACCGCGCCAACGCCAAGTCTGCTGCACGGCGCGATCTATCTGGCCACGGACTTCGTCCTCTACCCGACTCTGTGCGAGTTTTGGAGCTTTGATGGGCTGGCCGAAAGCCTGGTGCATCGCCGGGCAGTCGAGAGTGTCAAGCAGGTGAAAGTGGCCGGCATCATCCCCATGCGAGTGCGCTCCAACACACTGGAGCATACCGAGAACCTGCGCAGCCTGAAGGAGCGATTTGGGAACCTGGTGTGGCCGATCATTCCCGAGCGCATTGTGTGGGCCGAGGCCAGTACGTATCAAGTTCCCGTCTTCGTCCAGGCGCCGAACAGCGACGCGTCAGGTCACGCCTGGGAGCTGGTGGATCGCGTGGAGGTCTTGGCGAATGGCTAGCAGGCGAAAAGGCCGGGGTGCAGACGCATTCGACGAACGCTCCGACTACACCCTTGAGGAGGTCGACGGCGCGTTGTTCGGGGCAATCCAGGACGCGGATCGTCGCCGTCCCGTCATTCGCCCGGTATCGCTGGACGAGATCGATGTCGATCCGGAGATCCAGATTCGAGTCAATGGACTCGATGAAGAAACGGTGGAGCAATACACGCAGATTCTGCTGAATGGAGGCGAGTTCAAAGACCCAGTCGTGTTGTACCGAAATGATGACGCAGGGAAGTTCATTCTCGCCGATGGCTTTCATCGGTGCGAGGCAACCCGGCGCGCACTCCAACTGTCAGTCGGAGACGTGACAATCGCGCCGTTGAAAGGCAAATTGCTCCCAGGGGGACATGAGGCGGCAGTCGAGTATGCCGAAGAGGCAAATCTCCGGCATGGCTTGAAGCTGTCGAATGAAGACAAGTTCAATATCTTGAAGCGCCGGACGCTTCGAGGGCACGACTGGACGAGCCTCAGCGACAACGCGTTGGCAAGGGAGCTTGGCGTCAGTAACAAGACGATTGCACGTTGGCGTGAAAGGATCGCCACTTTGACAAATGTCAAAGTGCCTCGTGAGCGCCGGACGGCAGACGGACGCCTGATGAAGACCTCGAACATTGGCGGAAAGACTGCCGATCGTTCTGTACCGTCCGGCAAAACGCCATCCCCACGCCGCGTAACGCAGCACGACGGCTACGACTTCAACCAGGACAGCGGCTATGAAGAGGGTGCGCTGGACTATGGCGAGCCGGAAACCTGGCGCGATGTGCGGCATCACCAGCCGGATCTGGCGTCTTCGGATGGCGAGAGCGCGGCGCGGCGGGTGAACGTCGCGCTGGTGGCGCTGCTGAATGCCGTCCTGGAGACGGCAGCCGCCATCGAGACGATGGACGCCGATCAAGATCACTTCACCGCCGACGAGCTGCGCGACATCGAGACCTCGGCCACCGAGGTGCTGCAGTACCTGCGGGGGTACCGCTCGCGACAGGGGCAGTGGGTGACCGGGCTGCTCGACCTGGTGGATGGGCTGCGGCGCTTCGCCGCGCAGGGGTGAGCCATGAGCGCGACGAAGACGACGATTCCCCTCGATGTGGCCGAGCGCGCTGCTACTCGCCTGGCCAACACGCTGGCGCCGGCCTGCTCCCGGATCGAGGTCGCCGGCAGCATCCGCCGCGGCAAGCCGGAGGTGGGCGACATCGAGCTGGTCGCCATCCCCAGCGTGCTCGAAACCACCCAACTGGACCTGTTCGGCGAGGTCCGAGCCGTTCAGTCTCGCAACCTGCTGGACCAGAAACTAAGCGAGATGATCGCCGCCAGGATGCTAACAAATATCCCCCCGGACGGCGCCCGAGCCGCCTGGGGCGAGCACTACAAGAAGTTCTGGCTGGCCGCCGGCGGGCAGGTGGTCCAGGTCGACCTGTTCCTCGCCACACCGGAGAACTGGGGCGCCCTCTTCTGCATCCGGACCGGACCGGCAGCCTTCAGCCAGGCGCTGGTGACGCACCTCAAGCTCCGCACACCGTACCGCCAGCAGGACGGTGCGCTGGTGGTGGAGGCGACGGGCGAGCTCGTGCCGGTGCCGGAGGAGGCGGACTACTTCCGGCTGGCGGGCGTGCCGGTCATCCCGCCGGCGGAGCGCACGGCGGGACGGCTGCACCGGCTGCTGAGCCAGGCGCGTCCTGTTCCCACGCCCGGCGTGGTCAACGTCCGGGATCTGCCGCCCGGCTGGCAGCGGGACGAACGCTACGTGTACATCGGGCGCCGCAACAGCCGGTACGGCGTGGCGGACTCGAAGTGGCTCAACCCGTTCGTGGTCGGGCAGGACGGCGGCCGGGCGACGGTCATCCGCCTGTACCGCGAGCACCTGGCGGAGCGGGCCGACCTGCTGGCGGACCTGGACGAGCTGCGGGGCAAGACGCTGGTGTGCTGGTGCGCGCCGGCGCCGTGCCACGGTGACGTGCTGGCCGAGCTGCTGGCGTGCAGCGACCCGGAACAGCACCTTCGACGACAAATCGCAAACGAAACCAATCAGGAGGATTGAACGATGAAGACCGTATTTTCCATTTTCACGCTGTTCGTTCTGTTGTTCGCCCTGCTGGCCGCGCCGGTCGCACCGGCCGCCGGCCAGGACGGCGACGACACCGAGGCGCGCTGCGAGCGCCTGCGCGTCGCGCTCGCCTGCAACTGCCTGGCCATCGTCACGCCGGACACGTTCGTCTACATCCGCCCGCTGACCGCCGAGGAGCTGGACTCGTACCTGGCGCTCTACGACGAGCTGGGCTGCGCGGCATTCGAGCCGACCGAGGAGCCACAACCGGAGCAGGAGGCAACGCCGAAACCGAAGTGTACCGCCGTCCCGCAGGTGCCATCCGGAGATCCGCCGGCGCCCGCCGCCGCGGCCACGCCACGTGACCCGGCCTGCCGCGTGACCGTCATCCCGGACGATGCCGTGCTCATCGAGCTCGTCGAGGACACGCGGCTGCTGTGGGCGCCGGATGCAGCGGCGCAGACCGAGTACGCGGTGCCGGCAGGCACGACCGCCTGGCAGATTGCGCTCGACGAGAGCGGCGAGTACGCGGCGCTGGCGTGGACGTGCAGCGTCGTGATCTACGTCCCGGTCGATCACACCGCGCCGGCGCGCGCGGGCTGACCGGGCGGCTGGACCGCTATCAGGTGGCGCGCTGGATGGCGATGGCGCGCCACCTGCCGGATATCGCACGAGGTTCATCGATCATCATCCCTGACGAGGAGTGAGCATGGCGGGAGCGCACGAGAGCGGATACCACCAACTGGCGCTGTTCGAGGAGGTCACCTGCCCGCGCTGCGGGTACAGCTTCCAGCCGCGGGCACGGCGGCGGTCGCTGTCGCCGGTGGCACGCGCCATCCTGGCGAAGGTGCCCAAGCGGTACCTGAAGGGCGACCCGCTGCCGTTGAAGGAAGTGGCGCGCCTGACCGGTTACTCGGTGGCGCAGGCGCAGCGCGGGTTGCTGGAGCTGGCGCAGACGCGGCAGGGCGTGGAGCGGGTGGCGCGGGGCGGGCGGAAACACGTGTACCACTGGCGGCCTGACTCGACGCGTGAATCAGTCTGTGCAGGAACGTGAGAAATAATGAGAAATTCTTAGTGAAAACTGTGTTACAGTAGAGATGTGACCGAATGTGGGCGCTGGCCGGCCACGAGGCTCCGGCGAGGCCAGCACTGCCCAGAGACAGGAGCCTGAGCTGGGGCCGCACCTGGCAAGACCCCCCACCCTCCTGACTCGTGACGCAACACCGCGGCCCCACTTCTCTCCCACCGGACTGGCTACCCGGTGGCACTCGCATTAACGCGGCCTCCGTGTAGGTCGCCCACACAGCGACACGGCGCTGAATTGGCGTTGTGTCGCTTTTTGTTTGGGAGACGTGCATGACCGGCGACACCGTGACGACCGACATCCCCGCCGCCATTGGCCCGTACCGCAACCGGGTGGTGGGCTTGCGGGTGATGCCCGCCGGCGAGCTGCTGGACAACCCGCGCAACTGGCGGCAGCATCCCCCGGCGCAGAAAGCCGGGCTGGACGCCGTCATGCGCCAGGTGGGCGTCATCGACGTGGTGCGCTACAACGCGCCGACGAACCGCCTGTGGGACGGGCACCTGCGCAAGGAGCTGTTCGGCGCGGACCCGGCCACGCCGGTGCTGGTGCTGGTCACCGACCTGACCGAAGAGGAAGAGGCGGTGGCGCTGGCGACCTACGACCCGCTGGCGGGCATGGCGCGGGCGGACCGCGACATGCTGG
>JAHDLB010000055.1 GCA_018432315.1 Anaerolineae bacterium | reverse complement strand
GATGTGTGTGTCCTCCGTTGCCTGTATGAATGACTCGCGTGCGCGCCGTTACGGCGTGAGCGCGGCCAGCGCGACCTGGATCGTCTCGGTGGCGCCGCTCGTCACCGCGCCCCGCGCGTAGCCGATGGGCACGCCGTTGGTCGCGTCGCGGTTGTAGTCGGCGCCGTCCTTGTAGATGGCGTGCCCGACGGCCACCGCGGCGTTGCCCGCGCCGTCCGCGCCGGTCACCGGCAGCTCGACCACCAGGCTCACGCCGATGAGCTCGACCGTCGCCTTGTCCTCGGCGTCGCTGTCCTCGAGCAAGAAGACCGGCATGTCATTCAGGAGAATGACGTTCCCGGATTCCTGGCTCGCCCCGACGGTCAGCTCCAGCCGGACGCCTGACCGCTTGTCGTACCGTACATTCGTCGCCATACTTGCTCACTCCTTGTTCTGCGATCTCAACCTGCGTTACCTGCGGTATTCCCTTCGAAGGCGGCACTTGTGGACGATTCCACAAGTGACTCGCCCGGATCTGTCGTTAACCGCGCCCGCGGATGGCCACCGCCACCTGTTCGGGCGGGACGATGCCCTCGAACGCCTCGGCCAGGATCTCCTCGACCGGCTCGCCGCCGCCGGGCTGCGTCAACCCCGTGACCGCCCCGTTGGGGACGATCTGGGCGAGATATGCCCGCTCCGCCTCGACGAGCTTGTCGACGGCCTCGCGGAACTGCTCGACGGTCTGCTGGCTGCCGTGCGTGGCGAAGGCGTCCTTGAGCGCCCCCGTCCGCTCGGCGATGCGCGCCAGCGTCGCCTGGGGCAGGTCGCCCGCCCCGCTGACGGCTTCGGCAATCTGGCGCTCGGCCTGCGTCTCGCGCAGCTCGCGGAACAGGCGCGTGTTCTCCTGCAGGAGCTGGTCGCGCTCGGCGACGACCTCAGTCAATTCGGCCTGATCGGACTCGCGCAGGGCGCGCACCTCGCGCCGCGGCGCCTCGGTGACTGGCTCGGGGAGGCCATCTGTAACATTTGTTACAGTTGATTCCTCGACGTCGCGCTCGACCTGCCCGCCGTCATCCGGCGTTCTCTGGCTCTCCGAGACGAGCCGTCCGCCCGCCGCGCCGACCGTCACCATCGCGATGTTGGTGTACGGGTGCGGCTGGAAGCTCTCGACCACGAAACGGCCGTTCTCCGCGCGCGTCCCCACGCCCCAGGCGCGGATGGACAGGTCGCCCAGGATGCCCTCCTTGACCTTCGTGCGGATCTTCGTCTCCGACTCGCTGATGAACACGTCGCCCAGCAGCACCGAGCGTCCGTCGCGCTCGCCCAGGCGCACGTTCGTCACCTTGCCGATGACGTCGTGGATGGACCCCTCCGGACGCGCGGCTTCGCCTTCCTCCAGCTCGTGATCGGCCACCAGCTTGGCGCCTTCGAAGATCTCCACGCCGCTTTCGAGCGCCGCCCGCGTGTACTCGTTGTGGTTGGCGCTCAGCCCTTCGACGACGATGGTGGAGCCGGGGAACAGCCCCGCGTCGTCCTTCGCCGCTTCGGCCAGGTGTACGGTGAGCTTGACCGCTTCGTGCACGGCTTCGGTCCCACTGTCGGAATCCCCGGGTTCGACGGCGGCTGCCTCGGTCGCTTCGGTTTCCTCCGCCGGCACGTAGCGCAGCGCGTAGACCGGCCAGGGCGTGCTCGCGAAGGAGACGTTCTCCTCGGCGTCGATGGTGTAATCGACGCGGAAGACCTTCTGGCCGAAACCGACCATCACGTGTCCCTCGAACACGTCCAACACCCAGGCCATGCGCTCCCAGGACAGCCCCTCGTTGTACCACTTGTGGAATGCGCTCCGGACGCGGGCCACCTTGTCGTCCAGGCTGCCGCCCGCTTCCTGGAGCCACTGTCGGATTTCTTGCACGTTCGCCTCCAATGCACGTCAATGTGCCAATGCTTGCCGGTGTGTGCCGTGGCACTTCACCGTCTTCCAGCGTGCGCCCGCTTTCTTCTGGACGCACAGCCCGTCTTGCGATATGCGGTAGGGCACGGCTCGCCTCGCCCCCTCTCAGGTGTGGAGCATTCCACACCTGCACGCCGTCTCAGGTGTCAACTCGTTGACACCTGCCTGGGAGATGCCCCACATCGCGCGCAGCGTGGGGGCGTCCGTCTCCCAGCCCTCCGCCAGCACCAGCAGCTGCACCGCCTGCTCGAGGGGGGCGGCTTCCGCCAGGTCGATGGGAAACCGCTTCGGATTCCACTCCCGCGCCAGCGCCAGGCAGTCCTCGCAGTGCTCGGCGGGATTCAGCTTCCACCAGACCAGCACCGCGGTGATGGCGCCGTCCGAGTCGCGCTCGTAGGTGTAGTCGAGCCGGCACCGGCAGTTCGTCCGGCAGCGCGTCTGCCCGTCGCGCGGCACCTGCGGGAGCTTCACCGGCACCGCCGCCCGCCACATCATCGCCTGCGTCGAGCGCGCGTAGAGCTTCGCCCGTTCGACGGCAAAGTCGAGGCTCTTCCCATCGGCAGCCCGCGCCTCGACGTCCGCCGCGAAGCGGTTGAGGTAGGCGTACTGCCGCTTGAGTTCCGGTCCCAACTGCAGATACTCCTTGCGGTCGATCTGCGTCCGGTCGCCGCCTTTGCCCACCACGAGCTGCTCGTAGTTGCCGCGCCGCAGTTCGGCCTTCATCTCGTCGACCCACTTCGGCAGGTCGATCTGGCCGTCGACGAACCGCTGCGTGACGCCGGCCATGCGCCCCTCGGCCTGGCGCCGCAGGGCATTGGAGTAGCGGCGGATGTCAGCCGGGTCGGTCAGCGGGTCGGGCATCGTTCCACGCTCTCGTAACAGGCCGCGACAGGACCAGCCGCTGCGCCTCGTGAATGCTGTGGGCGAATTCCTGGCGGTGCATCGGGTGCTGTTCGGGCAGCTTCAGGTATGCGTTCCAGGCTTCCGCCAGCAGCTCGATGACGGCCTGTTCCTGCGCAGTCAGGGTCACGGTCAACTGCAGATCTGCCTTCGCCATCAGCTCTCGTCCACGTCGTCGATGGTCAACCCCATCTCGTCGAGCAGGTCCTCGAGGGTGGGCATGCGGGCGAACCAGTCGAAGTAGTCCTCGACCTCTTCCCGCGTGATGGGCTCGACGTGCTCGACGTCCTTCTTCGGCGGCTTCTTGCCCACGTCGCGCGGCGGCTCGTCGCCGGCGTCGCCAGCATCCGTCGCCCGGAGCTTTTTGAGCGCCCGGTACCGCTCGCGTACGGCGGCCACCAGCCGCTCCTCGACCGCGTCCTCGGGCACCTGGCCGTCCGTGCGCGGCACCGCCGCCATCTCGAATCCGTTCGCCTTCAGGTCGTCGACGATGGTCCCCACGTCGTCCACGCCCAGCACGTGCAGCGCGGTGATGGCCTTCTGCTCCGGTGGCACGATCTGCTGCCCGGTCATCACCTCCGCCTGCGCGATGCTCGACAAGGCGTTCGCCCACACCGCCACGTCGGACTGCACAATCGGCGGCAGCGACGCCGTCACCGTCAGGTCGACGTCCCCCTTCGGCTCGACCACCCACAGCGGCGAGCCGCCCGCCCGGTCCACCGCCACCGTCCCCAGCGCGCGCACCTCGCGCGGGCCGAAGCGCAGTCCCTGCAAGACCACGAACGTCACCAGGTCGCCGATGACGTCCTCCCACACCTGCTGCTCGAACTCGAACAATTTGAGCATCGGCAGCTCCATCGCCGTGGCCGTCGCCAGGTTGCCGGTCGACGGGTCGCCCAGGTAGTGCTCGAAGATGTGCCCCAGCCCCAGCCCCGCCATCTGGCGCAGCATGCGCATGTCCAGGTAGGCGTTCGACGAGCCGGCGTCCGTCTTGAGCTGCTCCAGCGTGCTCGCTTCGTTCTCGATGAGCGTGTTGGCCGCCTGCCGCCGTTCCCGGCTGTCACCCGGCGGGCCGTAGCGCTTCTCCGTCTCGTAGCGCCCCCACTGGTCGAGCAGCTTCTGCAGCGCGACCCGGTTGCCGCGCACCTTCTGCTTGAAGGCGAACGTCGCCAGCGCCGCGGTGAGCGTCACCCGGTCCTCGGCGAAGCCCTTGAGCGCCTTGACCCACGGGATGCCCGGGTTCAGGTGCGTCAGCCCGCGCCCGCCCAGCGGGTT
>JAHDLB010000006.1 GCA_018432315.1 Anaerolineae bacterium | reverse complement strand
CGTTTTCGTCGTCTCGCGCGCGACTATGAGCGTTTGCCCGACACCTTGAAAGGCTTGCATTTCTTGGCCTTTGCTATTTTGATGGCAAATCAGTTCGTTCGGTTGATGGCTCATGTGCTCTAAAGTGCATAACAGCCTCTAAGCGACACACCTACGCACGACGACGGGCATTCAGGGCGCTGGATGCCCGTTTTTCGTTGGGGGGCGGGAGGAACTTGTGCCTAACGTCACATAGAGAGTCTATTGTTTGTCACATGAAAAGCTGCGGCTTCGCGCTATAGTTCTGAAGAGTCCATCCATCATAAGCGTGAGGAGAATCAAGAATGCCGCATATTGTTACCAGCCTGTGCCTGCGTGATGGCGCGTGCGTGGATGTATGCCCTTCCGAGAGTATCGTACCTGGTTTCCCTGAGAGTGAATGGCCCTGGTACTACATCGATCCCGATTCGTGCATGGACTGTGGCGCGTGCGTGACCGAGTGCCCGCTCGAAGCCATTTACATGGAAGACGAAGTGCCGAGTGACTACGAGATGGCCGCCGGGCAGGAACGCGCCCCGCATGGTGGCGAGCGTTACACCGCGGCGGGCGGCGAGATCGTCGACCTGACGGCGGATATCCAATTCAACTACGATTTCTTCGCCAAAGGGCCGGGCTACGACGCCGCGCCCTGACAGCCGCGCCCGGTCAGTCGGGCTGGACAAAATGGTAATCTGCGAGACTGCTCAACCGGCAGTCTCGTTTTTTGCGTCGCGTTGGCGCCAGACATACGCGCCGGCCAGCATCTCTTCGATCTTTTGCGCGCTGGTGGGAATATCTGTATAGTTAGTTTGTTGAGCGCAGGTGAAAGAAACTCCATCTGTGCCGATAGTCATGTGTTCTGCCTAGTTTTCGATACATGAAAACCTGTTTGTAGTTCCGTATAGTGGGGATATCGAACTGCCCGACTATGCCCTAATTTACTAGAGGAGCAACAGCAATGACCCATATAATCACCAGCCTGTGCCTGCGCGACGGCGCGTGCGTGGAAGTTTGCCCGGTAGATTGCATTGTTCCGGGGTTCCCGGAGAACGAGTGGCCGTGGTACTTCATCGATCCGGACACCTGCATCGACTGCGGCGCGTGTATACCGGAGTGCCCGTTCGAGGCGATTTTCGTCGAGGATGAGGTGCCGGATGCATATGAAATGGCCGCCGGGCAAGAGCGCATCCCGTTCCGCGGCCCGCGCTACGCTGCCGATGGCGGTGAGGTCGTAGACCTGACCGAGGACATCCAGCCGAACTACGACTTCTTCGCGGCTGGGCCGGGCTACGACTCCGCGCCATAGGTGTTGTGACGGTTTGACGCTGACGGGGATCGCTGAGAGGCGGTCCCCGTTTCTTTTTCCCCTACGTCACAATCCGCGCTGCGCCAGTTGGCCGTAGTGCAAGAACCCGCCGGCGTCAATCTCGATCCCCTCGACGGTGTCCCACGCGACCAGCACAACGTGATCCTGCCACAGCGGCACCAGCGCGAAGTCTTCCCGCAGCAGGGCGGACGCTTCGCGGTACAGCGCGCCCTGCGCCGTGGGATCGTCCAGCAGGGCCGCCTCGTCGAGCAGGGCATCGATGGCGGGATTCGCGTACCGGCCATTCCGCGGGATCGGGCTGTCCGAATGGGCCAGCGGCTCAAGGTATGCAGCCGGGTGCGGGACGATGGGCGTCCAGCCGAAGATGGCGAAGGCGGTCTCGCCGCGTTCGATCATCCGCGTGAAGGTGGGCGTGTCTATATCCAGGAATACGCCGTGATTGACGAACTGGGTTTCGTCGAGGCTGCGGCGTTCCATCAGCGCGACCGCATTGGCGACGTAGTTCCCATAGGTAGGCTCGGAAAAACTGATGCCCACATCCAGGCGGGCATCGCCCCGGGCGCGGTACCCGGCCTGGAGCAGCGTCTCTTCGGCCAGGGCCACGTCCGGCGCGTCGGGCCAGATAGGCGCGTACGCATCCGGGAACAGATCCGGCACCAGGCTAGTGAGCGCGGTGGCGTAGCCCTTGAACTGGTCCACCGCCGTCTGGGGTCTGAGCAGCAGGGTGACCGCCTGGCGAACGAGCGGATCTTCAGCGGGTTCGCGGTCCTGCCCCATGTACAGGTAAAACGCCCGCGTGCCCGGCTGGTTGGTGATAGTCAGCCCATCGATGGCGGCCCTGTCGAGTTCGAGGACGTGGCCCAGGAACAGCGCGCGCCACGCCACGTCCACCTCGCGATTCCGCACGGCGTCGCGCAGATCCTGCGAGCGGCGGTAGGCTTTCAGGTGGATGGTGGGCGTCGCCGGCTGGGGACCGAGGTCATACGCCGGGTTGGCCGTCAGGGTGATCTGGTCGCGCACGTCGAATGCGTCCAGCAGGTAAGGGCCGTTGCCGATCAGCCCATCATTGGCGAACGGGTCCGGCTGGGCGCGCCCGGCCAGGGTGGGGTGAACCGGGTAATAGGGCGGCAGTGCCAGCAGGCCGAGGAAATAGGGGACCGGCTTCGTAAGGCGGAATTCGAGCGTCCGCTCGTCCGGCGCGCTGACCGACTCGACATACGGCTCGACGGCCTGGGCAGCAGCGCGCCCCAGGGCCAGCACGCGCTCGATCGAGTCGACGAAGGTCTGCGCGGTCACGGGCGTGCCGTCGGAGAACGTCGTGCCGGCGCGCAGCGTGAACGTGTAGACCAGCCTGTCATCGCTGATCGCCACGTCCTCGGCCAGCGCCAGCTCATAATCGAGGCTGCCCGGCACCGGGCGGGTGAGGCCCGTGTACAGGTGGCTCAACACTTCCCACGCGGCGAAATCATACGCCTCGCCGGGGTCGAGGGTGCTGGGCAGGTCCGTGGTGCCGATGGTGATGGCGCCGTCCGTCTGGGCCAGCGAGAGGCGCGGCGCGTCGCCGGTCCAGAGCAGGGCGAGAACGAACGTGAGCAGAACGGTCTGGCGGAAAAAACGCATGGTGTAAGCAGTCTCCGGGTGAAAAGGCGAGCGCTGTCAGGCTATATCTTTATACGCCGCGGGCGAGGGGTGCGATCACGTGTCGCGATCCAGTCCCAGGGTTGGCGTGGGGTCAATGATAACGCCATTTTGGAAGATCATGTAGTGCAGGCGCGGGCGCACGGCGGGGTCCCAATGCCCGATCACCTGCCCGGCGTGGACCGCTTCGCCGTCACGAACCAGCCAATCGTCCACCCTGGAGATCACGACCGTGGTCTGGGCGGCATCGTTGGTGATCTGGATCCGGGTGCCGTAGTGCGCCGTCCAGCGGATCACGTTGACCGTGCCGGAGAGGGGCGCGACGACGTCCTGCACGCTGGGCGGCGCGGCGGCGAAGCCCAGCTCGACGGACGGCTCGGCCAGCCCCGACTCGGTCGCCGCTTCGAACGGCATGACAACGGCCAGGTCGGGGTGCTGCACGGGCGAACCCTGCGGCTCGTCGAAGGGGATTGCGTGCGCCGGGCGCTCGTCCCAGGACAGGCCGAAATGGGTGCGAATCCATTCGGCGGCATTGACGGCGGGCTGCTGTGTCCACAGCGAGTCACGCGGGCCGATCGCGAGGTGCAGGTGCGGCTCGATGAACTGCGCGGTATTGCCCGTGTTGCCGACGATGCCCAATGGCTCCCCGGCGGCCACGCGCGCGCCGTCGGGCACCCACTGCTCGGCCATGTGGGCGTAGTAGTAGTCCAGGCCGTCGTCGCCGTGCAGCATGTAGCCCTGGCCGCCGACGCTGCCGCTGTAATTGACCGCGATGCCATTGGTCACGGCGACCAACACGCTGTTCGTCGCGTCCACGAATTCGGAATAGCTGAGCGCGGGGTGGGCTTCGATATCGGCTGCGTGGGTGCCGTCCCAGTGTAGATGGGTCCAGACCCAGTCCGCCGGGTCGCCGGCGATTGGAAAGGCGTAGGTTCCAGTTGGATCGAACGTGACCGGCGCGGCCACCGGCTCGCGCTCACCGGCGGGCGGGTCCACCTCGACCGCGGCGATCGCCAGCGTGGGATCGGCGGGCGGGGGCGCGCTCTCGCCGGGCGAGCCGGGCGCGAGCCGGTCGTAGACGAGGACCGCCCCGGCGGCACACGCGATCAGCAGGACGCCCGCGGCGGCGCTGAACGCGGCCAGCAGCCGGAACGACAAACGGGGCAAGGCGCGCCTTGCCCCTGACTTGCCGGGTGGTGAAGCGTGCCGCCGGGAAACCACGCGCGGCGGCACGGCATACGGGTCAGTCACGATCTATTCGGCGCTCGCCTGCTCGCCGTCTTTGGTCTGGTTCATCATGCTCGGCAGCTTGCCGATCGATTCGGTCAGGTCCATCCCGGTCAGCGCCTCGATGGTGGCGGGAACCTGCGCGATGATGCTGGTGATGTCGCCGCTGATCTTCGATGCGCCCGCTCCCTGACCGTCGCCGTTGCTGATGATGACGATGCGATCGGTCTTCGCCAGCGGCGCGGAGATCGCGCTCGCGATGTGCGGCAGCGCCTCGATGAGCTGCTGGATGATGGCGGCCTGGTTGTACTGCTGCCAGGCGGCGGCCTTCTTCTCCATCGCTTCGGCCTCGGCGAGCCCCTTCTTCAGGATGATGTCGGCCTCGGCCAGGCCGCGCGCGCGCGCGGCTTCGGCTTCGGCGTCGCCGCGCTGGCGGATGGCGTTGGCATCACCGGCGGCCCGCGCTTCGATCTCGAACTTCTGCGCGTTCGCCAGCGTTTCGATCTCGAACTGCTTGGCCTCGGCGGGCTTGCGCACGGTCGCTTCGAGCTCGCGCTCGCGGCGCAGGGCTTCCTGCTGCTGGACCTCGATCTGCTTCTGCTTCTGCATGACCTCGATCTGGACTTCTTCGGCGGCGATCGTCTGGTTGGAGATCTTCTCCTGCAGCGTGCCCGCCAGGTCGGCTTCCTTCCGGCGCCGGGCGACCTCGGAGTCGTAGGACGCCTGCTGGAGCTGGTAATCGCGCCGGGCTTCGGCTTCCTTGGTAGCGGCGATCTGCTCGGCGATGGTCGCGTCGCGCTTCACCTCGGCGATGCGCGGGCGGCCCAGGGCTTCGAGGTAGCCCTCTTTGTCGCGGACGTCCTTGATCACGAACGTGTCGATGCCCAGGCCCATGTTCGCCAGGTCGCTGGCCGACACGTCCTGCACGCTCTGCGCGAAGATGTCGCGCTCGCGGTAGATCTGCTCGACGGTCAAGGTGCCGATGATGGCGCGCAGGTGCCCGGCGAGGGTCTCGTGCGCGACGTTGATGATCTCGGCCCGCGACTTGGACAGAAAGCGCTCGGCAGCGGTGCGAATCGATACGTCATCACTGGCGACTTTGATCTGCGCGACGCCTTCCAGCGTGATCGCCACGCCCTGGGCGGTGTAAACATCGTCGGTGATCACTTCGATCGTCATGATCTCCAGCGAGAGCGTGTCGACGCGCTCGAGGATCGGCCAGATGAACGCGCGGCCACCCTTGACGATGCGATAAGGCTCGACTTCACCTGTCTCCGGGTTGCGGCGGTGGCGGCCCGAAATGACCAGGACTTCGTTGGGGCCGACCTTGCGCACCCGGCTGGCATAGACTGCGACCAGCGTGAACAGGATGAACAAGAGAAGAAGAATGACAATTGCACCTGCGGCTGCTGCCATACGCCTTTATCCTTTCCAGGAGAACAAAACCAGCCGGTTACGAGATTTCGCTGACATAGGCCATCCCGCCAACGATGCGCTCGATGCGCACGGCGGTCCCGCGCGACATGCCCAGATCGCTTTCGGTGGCGCGCGCCGAACAGGTGACGCGGCTGCCCTTGGCGACGAAGGCGATCTGGCCGACGCCGTTGGCCGGGATAGGCGTGGTGATTTCGGCCACGATGCCGATCAGCTTGGTCTGTTGGACTTCGCTGCTGATGGTTGGCGACAGAATATACAGGAAGAAGAACTGCGCCGCAATGCCGATCACGATGCCGCCCAGCAAGGCCACGATCAGGCTGGCGATGGGCCCGGCGTCGAACAGCGTGACCGCGATCAGGCCGAATGCGCCAAACGACGAGATGAAACTCGCGATAGCCAGCACGCTGATGCCCGCTGCTTCGCTGGCGGCGTCGGCATCCATATCGAGGTCCGCGTCGAAGTCCAGGTCGATGTCGAGATCGCCGAGGGCGTCACCGATCCCCTGGAAGAACACCAGGAAGATCGCGTAGATGGTCCCGATGAAGAGCGCGAGCGCGTAGACGATGTTCAGCACGCTGTCTCCGAAAATGTCGGTGAAGATGTTAGCTGTCATCGCGGTTATCCTTCTATCTGTGATTGGTACAGCTTCCTAAGAATCATTATAAATGGCCTGCAAGGGCGGGGCAATGTACAGGGCTGACAAGTGCCTGACGTCTGCGCGTCACTCGCTGACAAAAACTCTGGTATAATCCGGCTCTTAGGAGGTTAGGCAGTGGCAGACCGACCGACGTTCAACCGGGTGATCCTGCTGGTCTTGATGGCGCTTCTGCTGGCGGCCCTGGTGCTGTCGGCAACCCGGAGCCTGCTGCCGCCGCCGCCCGGCGCGCCGACTCCCACGGCGCCCACCATCCTCGATCGTCCTGAGGGGCGACCACGAATCAGGGAATGAGCATCTGCACGCACGGAAGGGCAGGCAACTGATGGATGTCGTGATCGCATTTGCAGCCGGTTTGCTCGGCGTTCTGGCCGGGGGCATCATCAATGTCCTGGCCGACGATCTTCCCCGGCGCCAGAACCCGCAGCGTCCCCATTATCCCGATGGCACGCCCCGGCCCGTCTCGGCGTGGCTGGGGATCACCGCGTTCGCGCTGGGGCAGCGCGAGCCGCCGGAAGGTGCGCTCCCCCCGCCGGACTGGGACGCGAACTCGCCGTTCAGCGATACGGGGCGGCCACCCTCGCGGCGGCTAGGCTGGCGTCACCCGCTGGTCGAGATCGTGACGGGCGCGGCCTTTGCGGCGATGAGCCTGGCGTTCGCGGACGAGCCCAACCTGCCGGCGTGGTTCGTCTTCGTCGCGATCATGATCCTCGTCACGGTCATCGATATCGAGTACCGGTTGATCTTGTTCGTGGTGATCGTTCCGTCCAGCGCGTTCGCGCTGATCGTCGCGGCGGTCTCGCCGGAGGGGGGCAAGCCGTTCAGCGATTTCCTGCTGGGCGGCGTGCTGGGGTTCGCGCTGTTCTTCGCGATGTTCCTGGGCGGGGGCGCGTTTTCGGCCTTCACCCAGCGCGACGAGGTCGCGTTCGGGTTCGGCGACGTGATGCTGGCGATGCTGAGCGGGTTTATCCTGGGGTGGCGGGCCTTCATCTTCGCGTCGTTGATCACGGTCTTCGCCGGGGCGCTGGGCGCGGTACTGTATCTGCTCGGGCGCGCGGCGATGGGCCGCCGCTACAAGTGGTTCACCCCGCTGCCCTACGGCCCGTATATCGTGATCGGCACGCTGGCGATGCTCCTGTTCCGCGACGAGGTGGCCCGGCTGTTGGGCGCCAGCTAGGCCGGATCGGCCTCGGCACGGGCAATGATCCCGCCGCCGAGGCACTCGTCCCCTTCGTAGAACACCGCCCCCTGGCCGGGCGTGATGTCGCGCTGCGGCGCGTCGAACCGCACACGGACGCGATCATCGGGCAGAGGCGTGACCGAGGCCGGGGCCGGGCGCGCCTTGTAGCGAATCTTCACGTCGGCGCGGAACGGGCCGGCGGGCGCCTCGCCGGACACCCAATTCACGCGGCCCGCTACCAATCCGGCATTGCCCAGCTCGTCGCGCGTGCCGACGATCAGCGCGTTGTGCGCGGCGTCGGTTTCGAGCACGTAGAGCGGCTCCGGCGCGCTGATGCCCAGGCCCTTGCGCTGGCCGATGGTGTAGTTGGGCAGGCCGGTGTGCCGGCCCAGCTCGCGGCCATCGCGGGTGCGGATGGGGCCGGGGCGCACGGCGTCCGGCGCGTGCTGGGCGAGAAACCGCCGGTAGTCGCCATCGGCCAGGAAGCAGAGATCCTGGCTGTCGTGCTTGTGGGCAACGGGCAGGCCGAACTTGCCGGCCAGGGCGCGCACCTCCGGCTTGGTGAAATCCCCGACGGGAAACAGAGCGTGGCGCAGCTTGTCCTGCGTGAGCACGCTGAGCACGTAGCTCTGGTCTTTGCCGCGGTCGAGCCCGGCCAGCAGGCGCACCCGGCCATCGAGGGCGCGCTCGGTGCGGGCGTAGTGGCCGGTCGCCAGGTAGTCCGCGCCCAGCGCCAGCGCGTGATTGAGCAGCCATTCGAAGCGGATGTGCCGGTTGCATTCCAGGCACGGGTTCGGCGTCTCGCCGGCGGCGTAGCGGTCGATGAAGAACTGCACGATGGTCTGGCGAAACACGTCCTGCGTATCGATCACGTAAAACGGGATGCCCAGTTGGCTGGCAATGCGCCGCGCGTCGGCCATCTGGCCGGGCGTGCAGCAGCGGTTGGACCCGCCCTCGCCGCAGTCCTCCGACCACAGGCGCATCATCATGCCGGTCACGTCGTAGCCGCGCTCGACGAGCAGAGCGGCGGCCACGGAGCTATCGACGCCGCCGCTCATGGCGACGACCACGCGGGGCCGGTCCGGGCCGGTAGTGCGGTTCGTCATGCGTGCGCGGTGATCCGTCGAATCTGCGCGATCGCGTCCGGCAGGGCGGCGAGCACGGCGTCGATGTCTTCGTCCGTCGTGCTGTGGCCGAGCGTCAGGCGCAGGCCGCCGCGCGTCCATTCCGGCCCATAACCCAGCGCCTCGAGGATGGGCGAGGGCTGGGGATCGCCGACCTTGCACGCGCTGCCCGACGACGCGGCGATTCCGCGCTGGTCGAGGTGCATGAGCAGCAGGTTGCTCTCGACGTTCTTGAAGACGAGGCTGGCATGGCCCGGCAGCCGGTCGGTGGGGTGGCCGGTCAACTGCGTGTCGGTCACCCGCTCCAGCGCGCCTTCGATCAGCCGGTTGCGGAGCGCGGTCAGGCGGCGCGTCGTCTCCGGAAGCTCGGCGCGGGCCAGCTCCAGCGCGCGCGCCGTCCCGACGATGCCGGGGACGTTGTGCGTGCCTGCCCGGCGGTGATCTTCGTGGCTGGCGCCGGTCTGCGACGTGACCAGATCGATCCCCTGGCGCACGAACAACGCGCCCGCCCCCTTGGGGCCGTAGAACTTGTGCGACGAGATCGAGAGCATGTCCACGCCAAGCTGCTGGACGTCGAGCGCGAACTGGCCCGCTGCCTGGACGGCGTCGGTATGGAACAGGGCGCCGTGCTCGTGGGCGATGGCGGCCAGCGCGGGGATCGGGTTGCGGCTCCCGACCTCGTTGTTGGTGTCGATGAGCGTGACCAGCGCGATCCCGTTGGCAGGCAGATTTTGCAGCGTGGCTCGCAGATCGTCCGGATCGACGCGCCCGAAATGGTCCACGGGCACGATGCGCAGCGCGGCGCCGAGGACGTCGCGAAGCTGGCGGGCGGTGGCCGAGATGGCTTCGTGCTCGACCGGGCTGGTGACGATGGTGAAGGGCCGGTCCGTGAGGCGGGCGTGCTGGGCCAGCCCGCGCAGCGCGATGTTATCGCTCTCCGTGCCGCCGCTGGTGAACACGATCTCGCCAGGGGCGCAGTTGAACAGGCGGGCGACGGTTTCGCGCGCGGTTTCGAGCGCGTGCTCGGCCTCGCGCCCAAAGTGGTGCACGGCCATCGAGTTCCCGTATATCTCGCTGAAATACGGGGCCATTGCGTCCAGCACGCGCGGGTCGAGGGGGGTGGTGGCGCTGTGGTCCAGGTAGATTCGTCGCATGCGTTTCCCTGTATTATTGCTGATGGTTTTCAGAGATTTTAGCGCAGGCGGCCCCAATTGTCACCGGGAATGCAATTTGACTGCCTGGGGAGTGACTTCTCTCTGTGGCGGGGACGGGCCGGGTGGGTATAATGGCGCGTGGCCTGTGCGAAGCGGGATAACCCGCTCTTTGTCGCCCCCGTCGCAGCGTTTCAAGGCTGTAACTGCGCTGAACTTGGTTGCGGTATGCTAATCACCAGATTAGCTTAGTGTTCGTTCCGGGAGTCCGTATGCTTGACGCATTTTTCAAACCCAATGCTGTAGCGATTATTGGGGCCAGCCAGTCGCCTGGCAAGCTGGGGTATACCGTGCTTGCCAACGTGATCGAGTCTGGTTTCAGAGGCAATATTTACCCAATCAATCCGAAAGCTTCACAAATATATAACCTCAAAGCCTATCCAGCCGTGGCCGATTTGCCAGAAACCCCCGACCTGGCCGTAATCGTCATCCCCTACAACCACGTTCCGAATGCGATGCGCGAATGTGGCGAAAAGGGCATCAAGGCCGTGGTCGTGATCAGCGCCGGCTTCCGCGAGGCCAGCGTGGAGGGGATGGAGCGCGAGCTGGAAGTCATCGAGATCGCGAAGAAATACGACATTCGCGTGATCGGCCCCAACTGCCTGGGCATTATCGATACGTACACCCCGCTGAACGCGACCTTCGCTGCCGGGACGCCGCCCCAGGGTACCATCGCGTTCATGTCCCAGTCCGGCGCCTTGCAGACGGCGATCCTCGACTGGTCGCTGGCCGCGCGCGACCTGGGCTTCAGCAAGTTCGTGAGCCTGGGCAACAAGGCGGATGTGGCCGAGACAGACCTGATGCTCGCCTGGGCGGATGACCCGGAGAGCCACGTGATCCTGGCGTATGTCGAGGGCGTCCCCAACGGGCAAGAGTTCATCAAGGTGGCGCGCCAGGTCAGCCGGAAGAAGCCGATCCTCGTGCTCAAGAGCGGCGTGACGGAATCCGGCTCGCGGGCGGTATCCAGCCATACCGGCTCGCTGGCGGGGTCCGAGGCGGCGTACGACGCGGCGTTTTACCAGGCCGGGGTGCTGCGCCTGGATTCGCTGCAAGAGCTGTTCGACAATGCCCGCGCGTTCGCCAACCAGCCGCTTCTCAAGGGCGACCGAATCGCGATCATCACCAACGCGGGCGGCCCTGGCATCCTGGCGACGGATATGCTTGAGCGGCAAGGGATGCGCCTGGCGCGGTTCGAGAACAGCACCATCCAGCAGATCAAGGATGGACTGCCCGACGCGGCCAGCGCGGTGAACCCGGTGGACGTGCTCGGCGATGCGCTCAGCGACCGGTACGCCGCGGCGCTGGAGCTGGTCGCCGCCGACCCGAATGTGGACGGCGTCATCTGCATCGTGACCCCCCAGGCCATGACCGAGATCGTCGAAACGGCCAACGCCATCGGCAAGCTCAGCCAGCGGCTCGACAAGCCGGTGCTCGGCGCGTTCATGGGCGAGGAGCGCGCCAAAGCCGGCGAGGACGTCCTGGCGAGTTACGGCATTCCGAATTACAAGTTCCCGGAACACGCAGCCCGCGCCTTCGCCGCCATGCGCGATTACGTGGAAATTCGCGACCGTCCCGACCCGGAGATGGTCCGGTTCGACGTGGACCAGGACGCGGTCAAGAAGGTGTTCGAGGATGTGCGCGCCGAAGGGCGTGTGAGCGTGGGCGAGGCGGAAAGCCGCGCTATCGCCAAAGCCTATGGCCTGCGCCTGCCACAGAGCGAGCTGGCCGCGACCGCTGAAGAGGCGGTGAAAGTCGCCGATTCGATCGGGTACCCGGTGGTATTGAAGATCGCCAGCCCGGACATTCTGCACAAGACGGACGTCGGCGGCGTCAAGGTCGGCCTGGGCAACGCGTCGGACGTGCGCGACGCCTTCGACCTGATCGTCTACCGGGCGCAGCGTTACGTGCCCGATGCGCGGATTTGGGGCTGCCTGGTGCAAGAGATGGTCCCCACCGACGGCATCGAGGTGCTGGTGGGTATGAGCAAGGATCCGCAGTTCGGCCCGTTGGTGACTTTCGGTTTAGGTGGTATCCTGGTAGAAGCCCTCAAGGATGTAACCTTCCGCGTGGCGCCCTTCGGACGCGAAGACGCCGAGGCAATGCTCGATGAAATTCGCGCTCACTCGCTGCTGCGCGGCGTGCGTGGGCGTCCTCCGGCGGACCGGGAAGCGCTGGTCGAAACGCTGCTGCGGATCGGCCAGATGGTGACCGATTTCCCGGAGATCGTGGAAATGGACATCAACCCGCTGATGGTCTACGAACAGGGGCGGGGAGCCGTGGCACTGGACATGCGCCTGGTGCTCAAGAGTTAACTTGTTGGGTGTCTGGAATCAAAGCTAAAAAGGGCAAACAGAATGAAAAGTTTGTACATCACCTCAGTCAGTACGTTTTCTGGCAAGACCGCGTTAGCTCTGGGCCTGGGTCTGCGTCTGCAAGCTGCCGGGCACAAAGTGGGCTATGTCAAGCCGGTCAGCACGCAGCCATACACCGCCGGCGGGCGCGTTCTGGACGAGGACGCGGACTTCGTGCGGCGCACGTTGGGACTCGAAACGCCGCCGTGGGAGCTCTCGCCGATCGTCATCACAACCGAGCTGCTCGACGAGATCATGGCGGGCACGCTGGAGCGCGACCTGCTGGCCGAAGTCAAAGCGGCTTGCGAGAAGGCGGGCGAAGATAAAGACGTCGTCATCATGGAGGGCGGCGCGAGCATGCGCGAAGGGTACGTGATCGGGCTGAACACGCTCGGCGTGGTCGAACAGCTCAACGTGCCGGCCCTGAGCGTGGTGAGCTACTCCGGCGAGAGCTGCGTGGCGGGGATGTGCGTGCTGGATGACGCGCTGGCCGCCAAGCGCCGTCTCGAGGATAACCTGCTCGGCGTCGTGATCAACGCCGTGCCGCGCGAGGATATGGATTACATCTCCAAGCGCGTGAAGCCGTACCTGGAAACGCAGGGCGTGAAGGTCTACGGCGTGCTGCCCTACGACCAGTACCTGCGCGCCTTGAGCGTGGGCGAAGTGATCGATGCCCTGGGCGCGAAGGTGCTGACCGGCTCGCACCTGCGCGAGCGGTTGATCGAGCACATGAGCGTCGGCGCGATGTCGGTCGAGGCGGCGCTGCCGCGCTTCCGGCGCCAGCTCAACAAGGCCGTGTTCACCGGCGGCGACCGGACGGACATCCAGGCGGCGGCGCTCGAAACCTCGACGACCTGCCTGGTCCTGACCGGTAACTTGCAGCCGACCTCGACCATCCTCAAGCGGGCCGAGGAACTGGGCGTGGCCGTGCTGCTGGTGCCGGACAACACGCTCGAGACGGTCGAGAAGGTGGAAGGCATCTTCGGGCGGACCAGCCTGGGCCAGCCGGAGAAGCTGAGCCGCTTCCAGGCCATGCTGTCCGAGCACCTGGATTACGCCGCGCTGTTGAAGGATCTCGGCCTGTAAAACAGGCTGCAAGTCGAATTCTGAGGGCGCACCACCAGATGCGCCCTCGCGCTGTTTCATGTGAGTGGCTGGCCGGGCATGCACCGGGGCCCCGGCGGTCTGATCTCTAGAGGAGAAATGACAATGACCATCATTGAAAACGTATTGGGACGCGAAGTGCTAGACTCGCGCGGCAATCCGACGGTGGAAGTCGAGATCGCGCTGGCGGACGGCGGTTTTGGCCGCGCAATCGTGCCCAGCGGCGCGAGCACCGGCGAGCACGAGGCCGTCGAGCTGCGTGACGACGACAAGAAGCGCTATGGCGGCAAGGGCGTGCTGAAGGCCGTCGAGAACGTGAACGGCCCGATCGCCGACGCGCTCGTCGGCTGGGACGCGATCGACCAGAAGAGCATCGACGAAATGCTGATCGCGCTCGATGGCACGCCGAACAAGAGCAAGCTAGGCGCGAACGCGATCCTGGGCGCGTCGCTGGCGACGGCCAAGGCCGCGGCGGACAGCCTGGGGCTGCCGCTGTACCGCTACCTGGGCGGGGTGTATGCCCACACGCTGCCCGTGCCGATGATGAACATTCTCAACGGCGGCAAGCACGCGGCGGACAGCACCGATTTCCAGGAATTCATGATCATGCCTGTTGGCGCGGAAAGCTTCCGCGAGGCGGTGCGCTGGTGTTCGGAGGTTTACCAGAGCTTGAAGAAGGTCCTCTCCGGCAAGGGCTACCGCACGACCGTCGGCGACGAGGGCGGTTTTGCGCCAAGCCTGCCGAGCAACGAGGGCGCCATCGAAGTCATTCTCGAGGCGATTGAGAAGGCTGGCTACGTGGCTGGCGAACAGGTCTTCATCGCGCTCGATCCTGCCGCCAGCGAGATTTACCAGGAC
Source organism: Anaerolineae bacterium (assembly GCA_018432315.1). GTDB lineage: Bacteria > Chloroflexota > Anaerolineae > Aggregatilineales > Aggregatilineaceae > LM3-B42. The sequence continues at coordinate 213,588 of JAHDLB010000006.1, read as the reverse complement.
GGCAAATACGTGTTGGCGAAGGAAGGGCGCAGCCTGTCCGGCGAGGAAATGGTGGAGTTTTGGGCGAGGTGGATCGAAAAATACCCGATCATCTCGCTGGAAGACGGGCTTGATCAGAACGACTGGGATCACTGGGTCATGCTGAGCCAGGCACTGGGTGATAAGATCCAGATCGTGGGTGATGACAACCTCGTGACAAATCCGCAACACGTGCAGAAGGCGATCGATCTGGGCGCGTGCAACAGCCTGCTGTGCAAGGTGAACCAGATCGGCACGCTGACCGAGTCGTTCGCGGCCAGCCGCCTGAGCCAGTTCCACAACTGGACGGTGGTGGTCAGCCATCGCAGTGGCGAGACCGAGGACGCGACCATCGCCGATCTGGTAGTGGCGCTGAACGCGGGCCAGATCAAAACCGGCGCCCCGGCGCGCTCGGACCGGGTCGCCAAGTACAACCAACTGATCCGCATCGAAGAGGAACTCGGCTCGGCGGCCCGCTATGCCGGGCGCAACGCGTTCCCGAACATCAAGCGCGCCCTGTAGGACGCGCCATGCGACACGGTGCGACCGGCACCGGTGAGTGAAGAATGGCAGGCCCGGGCGGTGTACGATGACGCGTCTGGGCCTGTTTGTTAACCACCCTCACGAGAGGAGCGAGCCATGAGGACACGGACTGAGCCGGCCAAGCACACCAAGATCGTTGCCACGATTGGCCCCGCATCGCAGGACCTGGGGATGCTGCGCACCATGATCCGCGCCGGGATGGACGTGGCGCGCATCAATATGAGCCACGGCGACCACGAGACGCACGCCCGCAACATCACCAACATCCGGCGCCTGGCCGAAGAAGAGAACACCGTCGTCGCCATCATCGCGGACATTCCCGGCCCCAAGCTGCGGCTGGGGCGGCTGGTGCAGGACCCGGTCGAACTCACCGAAGGCGATATGCTTACCTTGACGGCCCGCGCGGGCCTTGATCCTGACGAGCCGTTCGTGATCCCGCTGCCGCATCCCGACGTACTGCGCGATCTGCGGCTGGGCGAGCGCTTGCTGCTCGACGATGGCGAGCTGGAATTGGTGGTGCGCTCCAAGCAAGGCGCGGACGTGATGTGCGAGGTGGTGACGGGGGGACTGCTGCATTCGAACAAAGGGGTGAGCGTGCCCGACTCGTCGCTCAGCCTATCATCGATCACCGATGCCGACCGGGAGCACGTGCGGTTCGCGTTGTCGCAGCATGTCGATTATCTGGCGATGTCGTTCGTGCGCACGGCGGACGACCTGCGCGAAATGCGCTGGCTGATGCGCCACCTGAACGGCGACGCGGCCCTGATCGCCAAGATCGAGAAGGCCGAGGCCATCACGAACTTCGAGGCGATCCTGGAGCAGGCGGACGCGATCATGGTCGCGCGCGGCGATCTCGGTGTCGAGACGCCCGCCGAACGCGTGCCGGTTCATCAGAAGAACATCATCCACCGGTGCAATGCGGCGGGCAAGCCGGTGATCACGGCGACGCAGATGCTCAACAGCATGATCGAGAGCCCGCGGCCCACCCGCGCCGAGGCGACCGACGTCGCCAACGCGATCTTCGATGGGACGGACGCGGTGATGCTCTCCGGCGAGACGGCGGTCGGCAAGTACCCGCTGCAGGCGGTCGAGATGATGGTGCGCATCGCCGAGATTGCCGAGCAGTATCTGCGGGACCATGACGAGCTTCACCCCGGCAAAATGACCGTCGAGGCGCTGCGCGTCGAAGACCGCCGCACCATCCCGGCGGCGATCAGCCACGTGACGAGCGAGATCGCCGGCATCCTGGAAGCGAAGCTGATCGTTGCCAGCACGTGGTCCGGCTACACGGCGCGGCGCGTCGCGCGCGAGCGCCCCAACACGCCGATCCTGGCCGCGACGCCCAACCGGATCACGTACAACCGGCTGGCGCTGGTGTGGGGCGTGACGCCGATCCTGGTGGAGCAGTTCAAGACGATCGACGAGATGATCGAGGTCGTGGTGAAGACGGCGCAGGAGACCGGCCTGGCCGGTGACGGCGACCTGGTCGTGATCATCGGGGGCGTTCCATTTGGCATCGGCGGGCAGACCAACTTCCTGAAGGTGCTGCGCATCGGCGAACAGGACATGCTCTAGGGCACATGTCGGTCTTCGGGGAAATTTCAACCAACATCATCGGCCCGATCGTCCTGATCGTGATCGCTGCTGTGGTGGTCGACCGGGTGTTTGCGCCGGACCCGTCCGGGCTGTCGCGGCTGGTCATCTACCTGTTTACGCCGTTCCTGGTGTTGGACGGCCTGGCGAATTCCGAGCTGACCGCGGGCGAAGCGGGGCAGTTGGTGGCGGCGGCGGCGATCGTCTCCTGTGTGATCGGCGTGGCGGCGTGGTGGGTGGCGCGGCTGTCGCGCTTCGATCGCAAGCTCGAAAGCTCGTTCGTGCTGACGGCGGTGTTGATCAACGCCGGCAATTATGGCATTCCGCTGAATCATTTCGCCTTTGGTGAGGCAGGCGCGGACCGGGCGATCATCTTCTTCGTAGTGACCGTGCTCGTGTCCAACACGGCGGGGATCTTCCTGGCGTCGCGCGGGAGCGTGTCGACGCGGCGCGCGCTGCTCAACGTGGCCTGGGCGCCGCTGCCGTATGCCGCCGCGATCGGGCTGGCGCTCAACCTCGCGGATGTCGAGATGCCCGTGCCGGTGGCGCGGGCCGTATCCACCCTGGGGAACGCGGCCATCCCGGCCATGCTCGCCATCCTGGGGATTCAGTTATCGCGGGCGTCGATCAAAGGGCAGATCAAGCCGATCGTGATGGCGTCGGGGATGCGGCTCGTCATCTCGCCGTTGATCGCGGTCGCGCTGGTGCTGCCGTTGGGGCTTTCGGGGCTGACCCGGCAGGTCGCGATCATCCAGGCGGCGATGCCCACCGCTGTGATCTCGGGCGTGCTGGCGACGGAGTTCGGTGGCGACGTCGATTTCGTGACGGGTGTGATCCTGGTGAGCACCGTCGCCAGTGTCGTGACGCTCAGCGTGATTCTGTCGATCCTGATGTAACCTGCCGGCTCGCCGCTCCGGCTACGGGGCGGGTCCCCAGATCCGGATGGTGCTGCGCCCGTCTTCGACGGTGACGAAAGCCAGCGTCGCGTCGCCTGGGCCAAAGGTCATGGCGGTGACCGCCGCGCCCGGCTCGGCGCCGTAATCGCCGGGCGATTCTGCCGGCTCGCCGCTCATGCCATCCCAGAACCACACGATGCCAGCGCCCTCCTCGCCGGCTGGCTCGCCCGCCGTTACGAGCAGACTGCCGTCCGCCGAGAACACGACGGCGCGCACGGTGCTCGCCCCGTCACCCAGGTCGATCTGCTCGCCCGTGTCCAGGCTGCGCAGCCCGGCGAGGCCATCCTCGCCGCCGAACGCCAGCCGCGACCCATCCGGGCTGAAGGCCACAGCCAGCACCGCGTCCGCGTCGGTCGTGAGGACGGTGCCGGGGGTGGCGCTGACGACGTCCCACAGGCGGATGCTGCCGTCCATGCCCGCCGACGCGATCAGCGTTCCGTCCGGCGAGAAGGCGAGCGCGCGCACCGGGGCCGTGTGACCGTCGAGCGTCACGCGCAGCGCCCGCGTGGCGGTGTCCCACAGGCGGATGGCGTAGTCCTCCGCGCCGTCACCGTCGCCGCCGCCCGAAGCGAGTAGAGCGCCGTCCGGACTGAAGGCCAGCGCCCGAACCGGCGCGGCGTGATCGCTCAGGATCGCGCGCTGGCCGCCCGTATCTACATCCCAGAGCCGGACGGTGCCGTCGTTGTGGGCGGTGGCGAGCAGCGCCCCATCCGGGCTGAACGCAGCGGCGTGAGTCGGACCGTTGGGCACGGCAAGCAGGCGCGGGGTCAGCGCGAACCCGACCGCGTCGAACAGCCACGTGCCGAGCGTGGCGCTGGCGGCGAGTACGTCCCCTTCCGGCGACCAGGCGAGGCCGGTGATCGCGTCACCGATAGGCAGCTCGACCAGGCGCGCGAGCGTCCCGGTGTTGCCGGGGGTGATGGCCTGCTCCCCGCTCGGCAGGGCGAAGACCTGGGCCGGTGCGGGCGTGCCGGGGGCAGCAGCGGGTGATGTGGCGGTGGCGGCGATTACCTGCGGCGCGGGCGTGGGGACCGGCGTCGCGATCGGGTCCAGCCAATAAACGCCGTTCTGGCCCTCGGCGGTCCAGCCGGTGACGTCGCCCGTCTCGATCTGCCACCAGACGAGGCCATCCCCACAGCCGGGGCCGCCCACGATCACGAAGCTGGCGCCGGGGCTGAGTTGGCCGATTCGTTCGGCGGAAAGGCTCGCGTTCGCCCGGACGTTGTTCGGCAGCCCGCCGCGGTTCACCTGCGCCTGGGCGCCGACCGCCAGCCGCGTCTCCATCGCGCCAGGGCACACGGCGCGCCCGGCGCTGTCAGCGGGCGGCGGGGTGGTCGGGGCGGCGGGGGCGGTGGTGGGGGTGGGCGTGTTCGCAGCCTGCGCGGGCGGCGGCGGGATTTGCGCCGGCCCGGAGCACAGGAACACCGCACCCCCTGCGACCGGCGCGCGATAATCGAAGACCGCGCCGCTGTACGTCAGCAGAATCCGGTAGCCCTCGGTTTGCACCTGGGCGACGTCCTGGCCGGGTTGCGGGCAGCCGAGGCCCGTGTCGGGATAGGTTGCGCGGGACCACTGCCAGTCGGACAGGTCATCCAGCGTGATGGCGCGTCCGGCGCGCTGGCCCAGGTCGGCCAGGGCCGCGGCGAGCGCGTCGGGGGGAGTCTGGGCTAAGGCGGCGGGCGGGAGAAGCAGCAGGGCGATGAGCGTCAGTACCAGTACACGAGAAGCTTTGAACACGGTGCCGCTCCTTTATGTTTTGTCGGGGTCAGTACGTGTCGTCGTCGATGAACTCCACGGCTTCCTGTTCGGTGGGCTCGAAGGCGGGCGGCGGCGCGGGCTGCTCGCCGAGCTGGGCGGCAACGCTCCGGCGGGGGCGCTGCCCGGCCTGGCCCGGCTGAACCTGGCTCGCGGCGCAATAGGGACAGAGGTTCCAGGGTAATTCGAGCATCTGGCCGCAGTTGGTGCACGGCTTGCGCAGCTTGGTGTGACAGTACGGGCACACTTGCCAGTCATCTTTGATCGGGCGACCGCACCCGGGACAGACGGGTTTGTCTTCGATGTTCTGGAGTAGGGCTTCTTCTTCCAGCGAGCGCTCGTAGGCTTCGCTGAGCGTTTCCTGGGGGCGCAGCATGACGTAGATGATGATCCCGAAGATGCCGAGCACAGCGACCATGAGCGCGGCGGCGATCTGGGCCAGGGCATCGCGCGAGCGCTGCCGCATGTCGCGCCACGTCCACAGGATCAGGCCCAGCCACATGGCCGCGCTGACGGCGCCAATCGCCGTGATGGTGAACAGCAGGATGTTGTTGATGGTATCGCGATCGAGCGTCATGCTCTGGCTCCTGTGGCTACACGCGGTCCACATCCGGGCGAGAGCCACCTGCTCAACCCCGGACGTCGAGAGTATAGCATGGCGGGGATCGGCGGGCAATTATGGGGCGGCGGACTGGCTCGCCACGCTCGGCTCACCGTCGGGCAGGGTAGCGAGCAGCGACAGCTCATCGATCAGCACGTCGTACTGGTGTCCCTCGCCGTAGAACTCGATCTCGATGATCGCGCCGGGGCGCCGATCGGTGGGCAGGTCGGCGAACAGGTCTTCGAGCTCGTAGGTGTACCACGCGTTTTCGTTGATCTGCTCGTGCGGCTCCAGGCAGGAGTCGCAGCGCGTGCGGCCCACATTGGGCGTGTATTCCGTGTAAAATCCATGATACCAGTGCAGTTCGTTGCCTGCCGGATCGAGGTAGACCATGTGCAGCATCACGGGGCATTCCGATCCCTGGTCGCCGCAGGCGCTCAGGCTCTGGTGCTGGATGCGCATCGTCGCACGGAGGCTGAGGGTTTCGTACTCGGTCACGTCCTGGCCTTGCGGCCCGGCGAGGAACTGCACGCAGCCCGTTCGCCCAGGGCCCGGCTCCGGCTGCATGCGCTGGATGTGCATGACGGTGCGCCCGTCGACCGTGGTGGCGAGCCATTGGCCGGCAGGGCCGTTGAGGTTGTCCGGCGAGGGCCGGAAGGCGCAGCTCCAGCCGATCGGCCAGTCGTCGGCCTGACGGAAATCACTGTTCGGGAGCAGCTCGATCGGTCCCTCCGCAACCTCGATGTGATCCGAACCACGCCGCTGGATGATTTCGGTGGAGGGGGCGATATGCTGTGTCTGGCCGGTGTGGCTAACCAGGATCGCCGTTCCGTCGCGCGCCGTGACGGTCTGGAACTCCGCGGCGCTCTGGATGAAGATCGTCCCCGGCTCGCTGATGCGGACCGTGCCGAGCGATCCTTCCAGATCGACGCGCATTTCGCGGTCCAGGTCGCTGCTGACCCACACGTCCACCCGCCCGGCGATGCCGGTGATCCGGATGGCGTAGGGATTGTCGCTGAGGCTGAATCGCGGGCGCGATGCCGTGTGCAGCGTCATCACGCTGTCGTGATGAAGCGTGACGGTCGCGAGCACCTGGCCGGAATAGGGATCGGCAAACGCCAGGTAGCCCTGGGAGTCGTTGTCGGTGCTGAGCGTGTTCTGCCTGCCCACCGAGTCGTTGGTCCTGACCGCCTGCTCGCCCGACGTGTCCGGCTTGGAGAGGCCCACCGTGCCGCGCGCAACCTGCAGCGTGACGCTGAGCTGCGTCGGCGACTCGAAGACCAGCCACCGCGCGAAGATGACCGTGCTGATGCAGAGCAGACAGAACAGCGCGAGCGCGCCCAACATGGTGATCCAGGCCAGGCGTTGGGGATTTGACCGCATAGACCCTCGTCAGTACCGGATGTGAAAGCCGCTAAACTCGCCGGTGGCTTCGCTGTACGTGACATCCACGCGGTCAACGTCGGCAGCCATCGGCCCGCGATGCAGGTAGCGCTCGAAATGCTCGATGGCCGAACGCGGCCCCTCGGCGACCGTCTCCACCGTGCCATCCCACCGGTTCCGCACCCAGCCCGTCAGGTTCAGGCTGGCGGCTTCGCGCTGGGTCGAGGCTCGGAAATTCACGCCCTGAACGTATCCATGCACCACGGCATGGAGCCGGAGCGGGGTGTCAGACATGCAAACCTGCGCTTCCACACTCGCCACACATCGATGGCGCCATTATAACAGGGCTTGCCGGATTTGGTGAGCGCCGGTGTGCCATTCGTACGGCGCCCGTAGGTCAATTGTTGGCTGCGTCGGGCGGGCGGTTGCGGATTTCCTCCACGCGGTTGCGCATGGCGTGCGCGTCGCGGTCGGCGGGGTCGGATTCGATGGCGCGCGAAAACGCGTGATAGGCGGCGTCCCAATCGCGCCGGTCCACGTAGATCAAGCCCATGTTGTAATGGACGTTGGGATAGTCCGGCTCCAGATCGATCACGCGGTTGTACGCGGCCAGGGCGCGATCTTGCCTGGCACGGGTGGCCGTAACGAGCTTGCCCAGGTGCGCGGCAGCCAGGTTGGACCAGACGGCGGGGTTGTTCGGGGCCAGCTCGGTGGCTCTCTCGAGCAGCGGCACGGCGTGCCGGTGGCGCTCGGCGAGAATGTAGGCGCCGCCCAGGTTGGTCAGAACGTTTACGTCTTCAGGATGCAGCTCGTAACACTGCTCGAGCAGCGGCACGGCGTCGTGCCCGTTGCCTTTAGAGAGCAGGTTCGCGGCCCGGACCATCTGGCGGCGGAACTGATCCTCCGACATCTGCTCCGAACCGGTGTGGTCGCGCCCGTCCTCGTCGCGTGGAGAGGGGTGGCGGTTGGGGTCGTTGGGTTGAAGAGAGTCGGTCATCGTGAATGCTCCTTGTCCGAGATGTGGTTCGTTCCCGGTGGTCAAGCGTGCGGTCGCCACACCAGAGTTTTCGCAGCATGGCGACCGCGTGCGGTTGTGTGCGTGTCGGTGAAACGGGGCTCTAGTATTCGTCCGTGTCCATGTCGGCGAAGAGATCGTCGTCGTAGAGGTCTTCGTCGAAGTCCTCCAGCTCGTCATCGTCGTAACCGTCGTCGCCGTACAGATCGTCGATGGCGTCCGTGTCGCCTTCGAAGTCGCTGAAATCGAACAGCGGCAACAGGTCCTCGCCGGACAGCGTGGCCGCCGACTGCGCTTCGGAGACGGCGTCGGCCAGGTCGACGTCGCCGGTTTCGTCGGCCAGGGCGGCGAGCTGGTTCAGCACGTTGCGCGCGGCTTTGCCGCCGATCTCGCCCAGCGCCCACACGGCCATCTCCTGGATCTCGCGGTCGTCCTCGTACACCATTTCGGCCAGCCGCGCGAGGGCAGGGCGCAGCTCCAGCTCGCCGGCGGCACGGGCGGCTTCGTAGCGCATGGCGGGATAATCGCTCGACAGTTCCTCGAGGATCTGGGGCGCCCAGACCTCGTCACACGAGCGGCCCATCGCGAAGACGGCGCTCACGCGCATGGGGAGATCGTCGGCGTAGTAGGCCGCGCGGATCAACTCGTGGACGCCTTCGCGCCCGCAGTTCGAGACGGCTTCGAGCGCCCGGCGGCGCACGTCCAGGTCTTCGTCGAGATTGTAGTGCAGCGCGAGCATCGTATCCTGCAGCCGCGTGTTCAGCCGCGCCGGGAGCTTGCCCAGCTCGCCCTTGAGCACGAACTGGCCGAGCGCGGCGGCGGCGGACGCGCGAATCTCGGAGAACGGATCGTCCTGGGCCATCTCCATCAGCCGCTCGATCACGTGGGAGGGGCTGTCCTCGAAGATGCCGTCGATGGCCGTCTTGCGAATGTGCTCGTCGCCGTCGTCGAGCGCCGGGAACATGATGGCGCTGAAATCAAGCTCGAAGTTCGTCTCGGCGGTTTCGACCAGCCGGACGAGCAGGCTCCGGCGGCGCTCCAATGGGAGATCGGCCCAGACGGCACGAAAAGCGTCCAGACGCTCGCCCGCCAGGTCCGAGAGGCTGTAGATCGTCTCGGCGGCGAACGGCGCATCTCCATCGCGCAGGTTTTCAATCGCCTTTTCGAATTTGGCGGTATCGTTTTGGATGCTGTGCATACTCAGTTGAGAGCCTCCTATACGCTATCTCAAACTGTTGATGTCAATCGGGTTGACGATGTCGTTGACGAGCGTGATAGCGATGATGCCCAACAGCAGCATGATGCCGATGAAGTGGATCAGCCCTTCGCGCTCCGGTTCCATCGGCTTGCCGCGGATCAACTCGATGATGACGAACAGAATGCGCCCACCATCCAGGCCGGGGATGGGCAGCAGGTTGGTCACGGCCAGGGCGACGCTGATCAGCGCCGCGAAGAACACGATCGGATACATGGCGTTTTCGTCGAGGCTTTGCTCCAACACCGGGCCGCCAAGCTGGCCGATGCCCACCGGGCTGACCGGGCGCGCGGCGGACGGCGCGATGTCGCCCCGGATCAGGTCGCGCACGAAGTCGTAAAGCTGGGTGTGCACGCTGGCGAATTCGTCCCAACCGGTCTGGAGCGCCTCGCCCAGCGGGAGCGCCCTCGTATACCGTTCGGCGTCCCGGTTGACTGCAGTCAGGCCGATGATGGCGGGTTTGACAGGCACGATCTGGATGCCCATGCGCACGACGCCATCCGTATCTTCGACCGGCGCGATCGGGATGACCAGGGTTTCGTCGCCGCGAATCACGGTCACGTCGATTTCCTGATCCTCGTGACCCTGCGTGTATTCCTGCAACTGCTCGATGCTGGTCACTTCCACGTCATCGACCTGGATGATGATGTCATCGACCTCGAGCTTGCCCTCGGCGGGCATGTCGTCCATGATGCCGGTGATGTACACGCGCTCGGTGTCGGACGATTCGACGGCGCGCGCCGTGACCGACAGGTCGAACTGCTCGCCATCCCGCTCGATGAGCAGGTCCACCGGCTCGCCCGTTTCGCGGTCGATTAGCTCGTTGAACTCGTCCGCCGACTCGACGGGCTGGCCGTTCAGCGTGACGATGATGTCACCCTGCTGCAGGCCGGCTTCAGCGGCAGGGGAGCCCGGCATGACGTCGTAGACGGTCACATCGGCGCGGATGAACGGCCAGCCGATCAGCGCAACGACGACGAACAGCACCAGGGCGGCGACGAAATTGATGCCGGGGCCGCCGACGAAAAACAACATCCGCTCCCACGGCCCGGCCTGAAACACGCTCTTGGGATTCTTGATCCCGCGCTCGGTGATTTCCTGGTAATCCGTCGACAGTTCCTGTTCGCTCTTGGGCTTGACGAAGTCCTCGCCATAGGGCCGCACGAAACCGCCGATGGGCAGCCAGTTGAGCGTGTAGATCGTGTCGCCACGCTGGAAAAGGGTCTTGGCGCGGGGTGGAAACCCGATGCCGAATTCGAGAACCGTGATCCCGACAAGCTTAGCCGCGATGAAATGGCCGAACTCGTGGATTACCACCAGGGGGATCAGGACCAGCCCAAACGACGCCACTCCCAATAAGAAGTCAGTCATGCGCGTTACGCCTTTGTGTATTTGCCCGCAAGTAAAGAGGCGTCGAGCCAGGACGCCTCTCTTGAGGTCAATTCTGTCATCCAGAATTATAGCGGCGCGGTAGGCGATGGGCAAGGATTCTAACGTGATTTTGAACCTGGCTCAGGTTTTGGGGAGCTTTTGACGGTAGGGCGCGGGCGGTTTGTCGAACCCGAACACGCTGATCCGGCGGCTCTGGTGGTGGGCGAGGGCCAGCGTGCGGGCGACGAACGTGATCGCGTCCTCGCTGCGGTTGGTAGGGATTGGCACGTTCATGGTGCGCCCGCTGAGCGGGACGACGAGCAGATACAGCGTGTAATCCACCGTGAACTGGCTATCCGGCGAGCCGTCGCCATCGCGATCGACCAGCTTGAAACCGGGCTGCATCCGCAGGCCGACACCGCCGATGGCCTGCCAGCGCAGCGCATAGTGCGCGCTGCGTGCCGCGCTCTCGCGCCGTTCGGTGATCCCGTCACCGCTCACGTCGTAGATGAGGCCGGACGGTGCCTGCCAGGTGAAAGGGAGTCCCTGGGCGGGCTGGGCTTCGAGCTGTTGGTAGCGCGCGATGATGTCCAGCAGGGTTTGCTGGCAGCGGGCATAGGCGGGCGGCGCCTCGTTGGTGAGCAGTTCCGGGTGGTGGCCGATGTAGTTCAAGGCGCGCCAGGTGGTGAGGGCAAACGCGGCCAGCAGGATGAGCGCGGTGAGGAGGACCAGGGCCAGCATAGGCGCGCCCTATCCCGGCGGCCTGACGGCTGTCCGGATGACGTTGGCCGCGCCGGCAGCGAGCAATGCGTCCGCGACAGAGCCGGCGCGCTCCTCGTCCACCAGCGCGATGATGTTGCCGCCGCGCCCTCCGCCGGACAGCTTGGCGCCCAGCGCGCCCGCCGCCCGCGCGGCAGCGCACAGCCGGTCCAGCGCACCCGACGAGACGGTGAGCTGGCGGAGCAGGTCGTGATTGCGATCCATGAGCGGGCCGAGCGCGGCGACTTTCCCGGCCTCGATCAACCGGCGCGCCTGCTGCGTGATGCCGCCGATCTCGCTGAAGATGGCGCCGATGCGCGCTGGTTCGGCGGCGTACAGGCGGCCCACGTCGCCGACCGTGGTGTGCGTGGGGCTGCCGTGCCCCGTATCGGCCACCAGCAGCGTGAACGGTCGGGCGATGGCGAACGGCTGGGGCGGCGTCCCGCGCACGAAGTACACCGGCTGTTCGTAGACGATCACGGTGTTGTCGATGCCGCTGGGGGTGCCGTGGTGGCGCTGCTCGACCTGGAAGATCAGCGGGTTGAGCTCGTCGTTGGGCAGGGCGCGGTCCAGCGCGGCGCACAAGGCCCGTACCAGCGCGGTCGCGAGCGCGGCCCCGCTGCCCAGGCCGCTGGCGATCGGGATCGTGGAGCGGACGGTGAGGGTCAGGTCCGGGATGGGCTGTTCCAGGTAGCGCAGCGCGACCTGAAGCGGGAACAGGAGCGCGTTGTGCAGCGGGTCGTCGGGGCTGTCGTCAAGCGATTCCAGGCGGCGCGTCAGGTCGAGGTCCGGCGCGTAAACGGTCAGACCGCTGGCGTGCGGCGCCGGCGCGGCGATGGCCGTCGCGCGGACGGCGTGCAGCGGCGCGGCGATGGCCGGTTGGCCGTGCACAACGGCGTGCTCGCCAAAGAGGATGATCTTGCCGGGGGCGTCAGCGCGGACCATGCGGCGGCGCTCACAGCACGTACAGGATCAGGCCCACCGCCAGCACCCACAGGATCACGTCGGCCAGCAGCGGCATGTCCTTGAACAGCAGCTCGTCCGGCGCGCTGCCCTCGCCCTTGACGTGGATCAGGTACAGGTAACGGAAGATGCCGTAGACCACGAAGGGGACGGTGAGCATCATCCGGTGGCCGGTTGTGCGGATGGTGGGCGCCTCGATGGTGTAGAGCATGTAGGTCAGGACGCTGCCGATGGTGACGACGCGCAGCATGTCGTCAAGCAGCGCCATGTTATAGTCTTTGTAGGTTCCGCGGTGGTTCTCGGCGTTTTCGGCCAGCATGATCATCTCTTGGCGGCGCTTGCCGATGGCGAGGAACAGCGCGAGCAGCCCGGCGCAGACGTACAACCACGGCGAGAAGTTGGTCACGTCGATCACGACGATGCCCGCTTCGACGCGCAGGATGAACCCGGCAGCGATGGCGAAGACGTCGATGATGACGATGTTCTTGAGCCAGAACGAGTACGCGATGTGCAGCGCGAGGTAGCCGAAGATGACGGCAGCGAGCCGGAGATCGAGCAGCAGGCTGCCCGCCAGGGATGCGATCGGCAGGATCACCGCGGCCACAACCGCCAGCCTGACGGGCACCTGGCCGGAGGGCAGCGGGCGGTTGCGCTTGCGCGGGTGCTGGCGGTCGCGCTCGATATCCACCAGATCGTTGATAATATAGATGGTGCTCGCCGCCATGCACAGCAGCGCGAACGTGGCGACGACGCGCGCCAGCGGCTCGAACTCGGTGAGCTGTTGGTCGAACATGATCCCGGCGAAAGCGAAACCATTTTTGACCCACTGCGTGGGGCGCATGGTGCGGATCAAACCGCGCAGGGGGAGCGGGATCGAATTCCACATGGGAGTGAACGGTGCTGCCAGAGTTTTCATCATGCGTATGCCCGGTCTATGTGTGAAGCGGTCAACGTCGCTACTCCGCACGGCTGCGGGATAGCATAGAGCTTCATTATACCGGGGAAATGGACTGGTGAATACCGAAACTCTGGCCGGGGGAAATGAGGCGGCATGGCGGAGAAGATCAGGTTGGATGTGCTGCTGGCGGAGCGCGGACTGGCGCCCAGCCGCGAGGCCGCCCGGCGGATGATCATGGCGGGCGAGGTGCGCGTCGATGGCGAGGTCCGGGACAAGCCGGGGATGCGCGTGCTGCCGGATGCGGCGATCGAGGTGCGGCAGCCGCCGCGCTTTGTGAGCCGGGGAGGCGAGAAATTGCAGGGCGCGCTGGACACCTTCGCCGTGCCGGTCGAGGGACGACGCTGTGCGGACGTGGGCGCGAGCACGGGAGGCTTCACCGACTGCCTGCTGCAACATGGCGCGGCGCGCGTATACGCGATCGATGTGGGGTACGGGCAGTTGGATTATCGCCTGCGCACGGATGCACGCGTAGTGACGATGGAACGGACGAACGCCCGTTATCTCGATGCGCTGCCGGAGCCGGTGAGCCTGGTGGTCGTCGATGCGTCGTTCATCTCGCTGGGGCTGCTGCTGCCGGTGGTGCGCGGGTGGTTGGTGCCCGAGTCGGACGTGATCGCGCTGGTCAAGCCGCAGTTCGAAGCAGGGAAGGGGCAGGTCGGCAAAGGGGGCGTCGTGCGCGACCCGCAGATTCACCGGCGCGTGCTGCTCGACGTGCTGGCGGGCGCGCAGGAGGCCGGGTACAGCGTGCGCGGGCTGGTGCCGTCGCCGTTGAAGGGCCCGGCGGGGAACGTCGAGTTCCTGGTGTGGCTCTCGACGCGCCGGGCTGGCGAGCCGGTGCCGGTCGAGGACCTGGTTGCGGAGGCGATCAAACGGGCGAGCGAAGACACGTAACGCCTGTCTCAGCAATTGCGCCGGTATTCACACTTTAACGATTGCACCAAGAGCGTGTATAATAGCCCCAACAGCGCTTGCGTTCCTCCAGCCTGTGAAGGAAAAACACTATATGCAAATCTGTCCGCATTGCAGCAAAGAAAACCCTGACACAGAGGCGTACTGTTATGCTTGTGGGCACATTCTGCCGGCGGCTCTGCCCGGGTTGACAGATTCGACAACCAAGCTGGCGGATGTGTACGAATCGCTTGAACCCCAGCGGCGCTGGGGGACGGCGTATTTCGACCGCAAGAGCAGGCTGCAGCTCGCGTTCCGGGATAGTGGTGAATCGCTGAATCTGGAGATTGCGCAGAGCCTCGTGCTGGGACGGTTTCACCGGGAACCGGGTGTTGAACAGCCTGACGTGGACCTGACACCATATGACGCGCTCGAAAAGGGGGTGTCGCGCCGCCATTTGATGGTGAGCCGGGAACATGACACGGTGGTGGTGATGGATTTGGGCAGCGCCAACAGCACGTATCTCAACGGGCAACGGCTGCTGCCGTCGGAGCCTCGTATTCTGCGCGACAACGATGAGCTGCGCCTGGGCCGGCTGGTGGTGCGCGTGACCTTCGTCTGACCCGGCGGGTTATGGGGGTGACCATCGTCGGCTATCTGCGCTATAATTGAGTGTGTATTTCGTTATTAGATTTACAAACGTCCTGCGACCAGCAGGTATGCTCGCGTGAAGCGAGCTTTGCTGTGTACTGCCTAGTCGAACAAGGTGTGCCCTGATTCCATGACCGATATAACCGCGCTTCAAACGCGCCTGGGGGTGCAGTTCAAGGATCTGTCCCTGTTGCAGCGCGCGCTCACTCACCGCTCGTATTTGAACGAACACCCCGAACACTCCCTCGAAGACAACGAGCGCCTGGAGTTTTTGGGCGATGCCGTGCTCGATTTCGTCGCGGGGGCGTGGCTGTACAACCGGTTTCCCGAGATGGACGAGGGCCGGTTGACGCGACTGCGCGCCGGGCTGGTGCGCACGGAAACGCTGGCCCATTTTGCCCAACGCTTTTCGCTGGGCAGCGCGCTGCTGCTGGGGCGCGGCGAGGCCGAGTCCGGCGGGCGCACGCGGCACAGAAACCTGTGCGGCGCGTTCGAGGCGCTGGTCGGCGCGCTGTACCTGGACCAGGGGATGCGGGCCGCGCGCGATTTCGTCGAGCCGCTGTTTGGCCCGGCGCTGGACAACATCCTGAACCATTCGGGCGACAAGGACCCCAAGAGCCTGCTGCAGGAATGGAGCCAGGCCGAGCTCAACCTGACGCCGATCTACCGCACCATCGCCAGCCGGGGGCCGGATCACGCCAAGGAGTTCACCGTGGCGGTGATGATCGGCTCGACGCTGTGCGGGCAGGGGACCGGCTCCAGCAAGCAGATCGCGGCACAGGCCGCCGCCCGCCAGGCGCTCGAAGCGTTGGAAGCGGGCGATATCGTGTTCGAAGACCCTCTGGTATGACCTTGCAGGCTGCGATCGGGCGGATGCTGGTCGCCGGCGCGAGCGGCACGCTTGGCGGCCCGCTGGCGGAGCGTGCCGCCGCTGCCGGGTGGGACGTCACGGCGACGTACCTCACGCGCCCCGATCGGGTCCGGGCAGGGACGCCCGTCCGGCTGGACCTGCGCGATCCGGCAGCCGTTCGTGACGTGATCGACGTGACGCGGCCCGACGCCATCATTCACGCGGCGGTGACCGAGCGCAGCGGTGAAGGGTACGACGACGCGATCCGGTTGTCCGGGCGGCACCTGGCCGACATCGCGGCGGCGCGGGGCATCCGGCTGGTCGCGCTGTCCACCGACCTCGTGTTCGATGGCGCGGAGGGGGTCTATACCGAGGAATCCCCGCCACGGCCCGCGGCCAACAGCCGGTACGGAGCGGCGAAAATGGACGCCGAGCGCGCGATCGCGGCGATCTGCCCGGAAGCGCTGATCGTGCGGACCAGCCTGATCTACGACTTCGACCCGGCGAATGCCCAGGTTGCCTGGATGCTGGCTGCGCTCCGGCGGGGCGAGCCGCTGCGGCTGTACACCGATCAGATCCGCTGCCCGATCTGGGCAGTTAACCTGGCGGATGCGCTGCTGGAACTGGCGGGCAAGCCTGTGTCCGGGCTGCTGCACGTCGTCGGGCCGGAGCCGGTGAGCCGGTACGACCTGGGGACGGCGCTGCTCGACGCGCTGGGGCACGATGGCGCGCGGCTGGTCGAGAAGGCCAGCGCGCCCGACACCCATCCGAAGGTGCTGCATCTTCCGGTCGAGCGAGCGCGGGCGATTCTCGACACGCCGCTGCTGTCGATCGCCGAGGCGCGGGCGCGCTGGGAACGCGCAGCGAAGACCGGCGGTCAGCCGATTCAGTAGATCGTGTAGATGAACGACGCCATTTTCGGGAACAGCGTATCGATCAGGTAGCGCGACTGGCCGCCGATCGACAGATCGTGATGAGCCTGCGCCAGCTCTTCCCGGCTCCGGTAGCCGAGGGCCAATGGCGCGAACAGCGGGGGCGGAATCCGGATTTCCTCATCGTCCTGCGGCGGCGTGTCCTCCACGCCGATCAGGCGTCCCTCTGAGAACTTCAGCACAACCGCGTGGCGATAGAAGCCGAGTGTGACATCCTGGGTGAGCCCTGCGAACGGGCTGGCCGCGATGCGGCGCTCCAGGACGGGCGCCAGCGTGCGCAGCAGGCGAGCCGCGTCCGGGATGTGAATCTGCCAGGCATACGTGCCCAGGTCCTGCGCCCCCCACGCCCGCGCAACCTGGACGAGCGTCGTTCCGGCAGGCAGGTTGAGCCGGATGTAAGGCTTGTTGCGCTCGGCGGCAAGCCGTTTGAGAAATGGCAGGAGCGCGGTCACTGCCGATTGGGGCAGGGCGGACGTCTCGCAGACGTTCAACCCTTCGCCGAAGCCGTGTACCTCGATGCCCCAATACCCGACCAGAGCGCCATCCGCGCCTTCGACGAGCCAGAACTCGCGGGCGGTGTCGGTGAGCGGGGCGTGCTCGAACAGGTAGCGCCAGATGGCCTCGTCCCGCACGGCGCGGATGCCCAGCGCCGCGGCGGCTTCGTCGAACAGGCGCGCCAGGTGCGGGATGTCCTCGATGGTAGCCAGCCGGAACTGCCAGGGTGATTCGGGCGCGTCCGGTATCTGGTGGAGGTCGAGGCGGTGGCCGCCTTCGAGCGGGATGGCGTAATCGTAGCCGAACTGGCGGTAAAAATACGGGATCCCCTGGATGTGGCTGAGGTCGTACTCGCCGTCGCGCAGCAGCATCTTGAAGTGGCGGTCCAGGGCCCGGATCAGGCCGCGCCGGCGGTAGCCCTCGGCGGTGCCGACGATCGCCATCTCGCCGGCCCTGAGCGTGACGCCTTCGTACTGCCACGTCCACGGGATGAGCGCCAGCGAACACACGATCCGGCTGGCGGCGCTGTTTTCGATGTACAGCCAGTGTTCCGGGCGCGTGTTCGGGTGGTGGAGAATCAGCCTGCAGGTGGCCGAATCGGTACCCGGCCCGTGGATGCTGGTGTTGAACGCGTCCAGGCGTTCGACGTCGTCGGGGCCGGCGACCGTTTTCAGGATGAGGTGATCGCCGAGCGGTTGGGCTAACGGCGTGGTGGGGGTGAGCAATCGGACGTCCTTTCGCGGTGCGTGCTTACCGGCGCAACGGCTTACGGCGGGCAGGTGATCCCCTCGCGGCGGGCGATGGCAACGATGGCCGAACGGTGATCGGACGTGTTGGCCGCTTCGGGACTCTGGTCGACCATGGCGCCGGTGAGCGGCAGGTTGAAGGTCCACAGGTAATCGTACCGCGCCGCCGTGCCATCGACCAGGAACACGGTCAGCGCGTCCTCGGCGCGGAGCCCGGCGAACGGGTCTTTGATGGCGGGGTTCTCCATCTCGCCGAGGCGCAGCACGCCATACAGCGGCGAATCCGGGCCGTAGTTGAACGTGCCGCCGAGCAGGATGCGATCGGTGAAATCGGGGCCGTGCCGCGCCGCGACCCAGTTGAGCAGCGTCTGCATCTGCCGGTTCTGATCCTGTTCGCCTTCGGGCACAGGCACACCGTCACGCTCGGCGACGCGGAACCCCAGCCAGGCGTTGTACACGTGCAGGTCGCCCACGTCGCCCGCCAGCGGATCGGCGGTCAGGCGTTCGGGGGCGAGGGTGACGTGCATCACACCGGCCTGGTTGCCTTCGCTGGGCAGCAGCAGCCCTTCCGCGTCTTGGATGGGCACGCGGCTGAGGACGGCAAGCCCCTGTAATTCTTCGTTCTGCGGGAAGAACGTCCATTCCATGTCCAGGCGGCGGGCCAGCCACATGGCCTGGTCCACGCCGAAGCTCGACAGACGCCCGGTTTCGACTTCCTGCAGCAGCACGATATCCACGCCGTTGAGTTCCATCAACTGGGCGGCGCGTTCGAGGTTCGTGTCGAAGAACTGCGAGAACCCGCCGTGCAGGTTGAACGTCGCCGCGCGCAGGCAGTCGGCGTTGAGGGGGCGCCGCACGGCCTCCGGGCTGGCGATCGACGTGCCGGCGAGGCTCACCGCGACGACCAGCGCCAGCGCGGCCAGCGTCGTGATCGGGCGGTCACCGCGCCAGGGAATGCGGCGCCGGGCGAGGATCATCGGGATCGAGAGCACGAACGCGGCGATGAGGGCCAGCCCCAGCCCCATGTCGCGGAACGAGCGCAGGAAGTCCCCGACGTTTTCGTAAGGCGCCGCGATGTCCCGCACGTAGGCGTAGTCATAGGTGAAATAGTCGCCCAGGGCCAGGATGCCAAAGCTGGCCGCGCTGAAGAGGATAGTGAGCCCGGTGAAATTGCGCCGGGGCAGGCCGGTCTGGACCAGCCACCACAGCGTGAGGCCGACCATGAACTGAGCGAAGACCAGGGCCAGCCCGGCCACGATGCCATCGTAGCGGCGGCCCACGACCAGCAAAATGCCGAGCAGCAGCGCCCACAGCCAGCCGCGCCATGCCCCGTCGAACATTCCGGCGAAGCGCCGCGCCACGTCGCGCACTTCGGGAACGAGCGGCAGGGCGGTCGCGCCCAGCAGCCAGGGGACGATCCCGGCGTAGTCCGTATCGGCCCAGTGGGCGACGGCGTTGGGCAGACCGAGCAGCGCCAGCTCCAGGTAGAGTATCGCGCCCAGCGCGAGCGCGCCCCACACGTTCAACGTGCCTTGCAGCGGCGGCGAATAGCCCTCTTGCTGTTGTTCTACGGCTGCCTGGCGGCGCTCCAGGCTCCAGACGAGCAGCGACAGCAGGATGAGCGCGATCGACACGGCGGGGATGATCAGGCCCATTTCCAGATCGACGCGCCCGGCGATACTCACCGCGTAATCGCCTTGCCACGTGCGGTCATAGGTATGATCCAGCGCGCGAATGATCTGGTCGCCGGTGAGGCCCAGCAGCAGCGTCGGCCCAAACAGCGCGGGTCGCCAGATGGCGGTCAGCGCCAGATAGAGCAGGCCGCCGCCGACGCACAACGCGGCGCCGGGCACTTCGAAGTCCGGCACCTGGAGCGCCATCGAGCGGCCCAGGGCGACGAGCATCACCGCGAACGGCAGGCTGATGCGCCAGCGCCGGATCACCAGGGCGAGCACCGGCAGGAACAGCAGCGCCACCAGGACGGCGAGCTCGCGTTGAAACGTCGCCTGTTCGACGACGCCCGGCACGCCGGCCAGTGCGTCCAGGTCGGGCACGCGCTGCACGAGATCGGCGCTGCTGGCGTGGGCGTACACCATCATGAAGCCGTACCGTATGGCCTGGATGAAAAACAACCCGATGGTACCGGCCTCAATCGCGCGGAAAAAGTCCCGTCTGAGTTGCGACATGGCAAGCTCGCCTCGCTGGTGGCTGGGGTAAAGCGCACGGATATGTCCGTGTATGATTTTACGCACAGTTGGGGTTCTCGCCAGCCCTCGCGTACTTTCAATGGCGCGGAGCGCAGTGCGGCGCCCGCCGAGTCTCGATCGGGGTGCGGCTATCGCGCGGGGAAGAATGCGCTATAATACGCGGAATTTTACCTGGGAGGAAAAAGACTTATGCAACAGGTGGATACTTTGCTGGTGCGGGGCACGCTCCTCACCATGAACGACGCATTCGACCAGTTTCCCGATGGCGCGGTGGCGATTCGCGGTGACAGCCTGGTGGCGATTGGTCCAACCGACGCGCTGCTCGCGGAATACACCGCCGGGGAGGTCGTCGACTGCTCCGGGCAGATCATCATGCCGGGACTGGTCAACGCGCACACACACATGCCCATGACCCTGCTGCGGGCGATGGCCGACGATCTGCGGCTGGACGTGTGGCTGATGGGGTACATGATGCCGACCGAGCGCGAGTTCGTCAACCCGGACTTCTGCCGGTTAGGTACACAGTTGTCGTGCGCGGAGATGATTCGCGGCGGCACGACGTTGTTCGCAGACATGTACTACTTCGAAGCGGATATTGCCGAGGCCACCGCCCAGGCAGGGCTGCGCGCGGTGTGCGGCGAGTCGATCATGAAGTTCCCCGCGCCCGACGCCGACAGCTACGAGCAGAGCCTCGCCTACACGCGCCAGTTCATCCAGGACTGGCTGGGGCACCCGCTGATCGTGCCATCGGTGGCGCCGCACGCCCCGTACACGTGCACCGACGACATCCTGCAGGCGTGCACCAACCTGGCGCTGGAGTTCGACGTCCCGCTCCAGACTCACATCCTGGAGACGCGGCAGGAAGCGGACGATAGCTGGAATGAGTTCGAGAAGAAGGTCGTCAACCGGGTGGCGGATTTGGGCGTGTTCCGCGCGAAGACGATCGCGGCGCACTGCGTCCACGTGGATACGGAGGACATCCGGCTGCTGCACAAGCACGGCGTCGCCGTGGCGCACAACCCGACGAGCAATCTCAAGCTGGCGAGCGGCATCGCGCCCATCAAGGAGATGTTGGAGCGCGGCGTGCGTCTGAGCGTGGGCACCGACGGCGCGGCGAGTAACAACGACCTGGACATGTTCGAGGAGATGCGGCTGGCGGCGCTGCTGGTGAAAGGCGCGACGTTCGATCCAACGGCGCTCCCGGCGCGCGAGGCGCTGGCAATGGCGACGCGGTGGGGCGCCGAGGCGCTGCACCTGGGGAGCCTGACCGGCAGCCTCGAAGTTGGCAAGCGGGCCGATTTGATCGTCGTGGACCGCAGCCCGCTGCACAACGCGCCGCATTTCGAGCGCGATCCGAACAGCGTGTATTCGCAGGTCGTCTACGCGACTCAGGCCGCGGACGTGCAGCACGTGATGGTCAACGGGCAGTGGCTGATGCGCGCCAGGACGTTGCTCACGCTGGACGAGGCTGCCATCCGCGAGCAGGCCGCGGACTATGCCCGGCAGATCGACCGCTTCCTGATCGCGCGCGAGGGGAACGTGCTCAACAAGCTGGTGGCGATTGGCGGTCTGCACCAGGAAGAGAGCTTCGAGATTCAGGTCAAGGCGCGCCTGGACGACGAAACGCTGATCGAGCAGCTTCTGCAAAGCCCTGTCGTGGAGATGGTCAAGCACAACCACTATCGCCAGTACGACACCTATTTCCTGTTCGAGGACCCGGACCAGGGGCGGGTGCGTTACCGGGAGGACGACTTCATCGACGCGAGCGGGCAGATGGTGAGCGTGCGCACGCGGCTCACGTACACGATCCCGGACAAGGCGGGCGAGTTCGACGACGCCGTGCTGCTGTCGCATTCGCGGTTCATCGCCCCGGCGGATCGCCCGCTGCGGTTCTACCGCGAATACTTCCAGGCCAGCCAGGAATGCGAGATCCACAAAGACCGGCTGCGGTGGCATATTCTGTACAAGGGCGTGTTGTTCTACGTGAATGTGGACCAGATCATGGTGCCCGACGTGAAGGAGCGCTACATCGAGATTAAGTCGCGCACGTGGTCCCTGCACGATGCCGAATACAAGGCCGCGCTGACGACCGAGATTCTGAACGACGTGCTGGTACTGAAGCCGGATACGCGTGTTCGCACGGAATACGTGGAGCTGTGCCAGGAGTCGGAGTAGGAGCGCGACGACGCGGGACACAAATCACGGGCGGAGGTCAGGTGCACTCCGCCCGTTTGAGTCGTGTCGCGTGGGGAGCCTACTCAGTCGGGTTGTCGAGGCGGAAGCCGTGCCCGCGCACCGTGACGATATACTGGTGGCGCGGATCGACTTCGGCCAGGCGGTCGCGCAGGCGGCGCACCAGGGCATCGATAGCCTGCTCGCTCACGCCCTCGCCGATGGCGTCCGGCCACACGGACTCGATCACCTCGTCCCGTGTGCGAACCGCGCCCGCGCCATCGTAGAGCAGTTCCAGCAGGCGGTACTGGGGCAGGCTGAGCGGGGGATCGACCTCCACGCCGCCGATGAACACGCGCCGCGAGTCCCGGTTGAGCTGGAGCAGGCCGAGCGTGCCCGGCAGCTCGTCGACGAGCAGGGGCGCGGTGGCCTCGGAGCCGACAAAGGTGATCTTCACCGCCAGGGCGATCTGAATCTCGTCCCCATCGCGCAGGGGGACGGTCGTCGCCTTGACCTGCTTGCCGTTGACCCACGTGCCGTTTTTGCTGTCCAGGTCTTCCAGGTAGTAGCCGTCGTCTGCGCGAAAGATGCGGATGTGTTCGCGCGAGACCTGGCGCTCGGGCAGGACCAGATCGCACTCGCCGCCACGACCGATGACCAGCTCGTTTTCGCGGATGGTCCAGCGTTGGCCTGCCTTTTCACCCTCATGAATGATGAGTACTGGCTTATCTACTGCATCTGACATGGCTCTTTTCCTTGACATTTGGTGAGCGCCGGGCTATGTTGAACATGCTGCGCTGGCGACAACATAGTTTGAATAGGAGTATAGCGTTAGTTATGGATCACCTCAAGCCCGGCGACGTGCTCCGCCGCCGCTACGAGATCGTCGAGGTGATCGGACAGGGTGGGATGGGCTGCATCTACAAAGCAGCCGACCTGCGGCTTGAGGGCCGCTTCACCGCGGTCAAGGAGATCCAGCCCGATCCCGGCGGAAACGACGAAGGGCGGGAACAGGACCGCCGCCAGTTCCAGCGCGAAGCCAGCATCCTGGCCCGGCTCGATCACCCGAACTTGCCGAAAGTCTCCGATTTTTTCAGCGAGAACGATCGCGATTTCCTGGTGATGGATTTTGTGCCAGGTTTCGATTTGAGGCAAGCCATCGACCAGGCGCTGCGCCGCGGCGAATTCATCAGCGAATCGCAGGCGCTGGAATGGGCCAGGCAGCTCACCGCTGCGCTGCGCTACCTTCACGCTCAGAATCCGCCCGTGCTGCACCGGGACATCAAGCCCGCCAACATCAAGCTGACGCCGGACGGGCTGATCAAGCTCGTCGATTTCGGCCTCGTCAAGCTGCTCTCGACCGACGACAACCGCACGATCACGGTGGTGCAGGGGCGCGGGACGGCGCTGTACACGCCGCTGGAGCAGTACGGCGGCGACCTGGGACATACCGACGTGCGCACCGATCTCTACGCGCTGGGGGCGACGCTGTACCACCTGTTGACCAGCACGCCGCCCGCCGAAGCCCGGCAGCGCTTCCTGTCGCCGCGCTCGCTGCGCGATCCGCGCGATATCAACCCCGCGATCAGCGACCGGACGGCGCGGGCTGTGCTGTGGGCCATGTCGATGCACCCGGACGACCGCCCGCCGAACGTGGTCGCGTTCACCGATGCGCTGTTCGGCAAGGGCACGCTGCCCCCCAGGCGGCTGGTCGCCAGCGGGCGCCGGGCGGAGCTGCGCCCCTTGCACGAGGCGCGCGATTCCGCATTGGTCCAGGGAAACGTGGCGCTGGCGATTCTGGCTGCCGCCCTGATGGTTGTGGCGCTGATCGTGACGGTTGTCTCGCCCGCGGTGCCCTAACGCCAACGGTCGAAGCGCAGGGTGATCCACGTATAGATCAGCCCCACCAGCCCCGATCCGGCTGACGTGATCAGCGGGGCATACGAGCCGAGCCGGTCCGCGATCTGTGAGGCGCCCGGCCCGCCGAGGCCGTAGTAGATGTACCCGATGAGGCCCGCTACGACGCTGCCCAGCACCACGCGAATCCCCCCGTTGACCGACATCGTCACGGACAGGCCCACCGAGAACGCGAGCGCCGCCATCAGGCTGAGCCCAAACAGCGACACGACGAAATCCATCGTGCTCAGCCGGTCGCCGTCCACCTCTTCCGCCACAGTCCCCCCCGCGCTCGCGCTGCCCGGAGTGGACGCGGGATCGCCGGGACGCCCGCCAGCGCTGGCGGGCGGGACCTGCGCGACCTCGGCGGGCGACGTGCTGCCGGGTGTGGCCGTCGCGGTCTCGAAGGGCTGCGCCCCGCCGGAGGGTGTGCGCGCGGTTGGCGCCGGGGTGGTCACCTGCGCGATCTGGGCGGCATCGACCACGACGATCTGGAAGGTGGCCGAACGGGCCGCGTTGACGCTGGACGCCGTGATCTGAATGCGGCCAGGGCGGTTGGGCTGGAGGCTGGTGTACGCCACGCCGCCGGTGGCGGCCCCGGTCTGGCGCGTCTGGAGATTCTCGGACAGGAACATCACGGCGAACTCGACCGGCGTGCCGTTCGGGACGCGGTTGCCGTTACGATCGAGGATGGGTGACGTCCTGAGGACCAGGCGGTCGCCGACGTCGACGGTGAGGATGTCGGGCGTGGTGATCGACTGCAGCGGCGGCTCGCCGTTCAGCGAGTCGAGCTCGAGCTGGATCGTCTGCAGCGGGTCGGGGGCGGTCATCTCCAGGATATCGTAGCCGACCGCGGGCAGGCTGATCGGCAGCGCGCCCGGCAGGCTGGTTTCCTGAAAGAGGGCGCGGGCTGCCGCGTCGATGTACGGCGGCGTGTGGCTGTAGAGCGCGTAGTAGGCGGTGAATTTGCTGATCTCGGTGGCGGACAGGTAGACCGGCGCGGCCAGCGCCATGACGACCAGTTGGGCGCGCTCGACGAAGGCCGCCTCGGTTTCGAGCAGCTCGCGCAGGATCGTCGACGATTCCACGCCGGACGAGACATCGAGCATGACGAAGACGATCCAATCGACGTCGCGCAGAACTTCGGCGATGCGCTGGTTGGTCTTGAACTGGTAATCCTCGGACGAATAGCCCTCGAAGGTGCCGTGCAGATAATTTTGGAGCTGGTCGAACGAGAAACTCACGACCTGCTCCGGGCGGATCTGCGCCCCGGCGAAGGGACCGTACATGCGCTCGATGGCGACTTCCAGCGCGTTGACCGAGATGATCGGGTAGGCGGCGCAGTAGGAACACTGCTGTTCGAGTCGAACGTCGGTGAAGATCACGATCGTGTCGCCGCGCGTGGGCGGGGCGGGCAGGCTCTGGCGGCGCGGCGCGACCAGCGTGATGCCCTGCTGGGCGATCGAGTACAACTGCGCGGTGGACTGGCCCACGGTGTTGATATTGGTGGGCGGTGTCTGGACGTTTTGCAGGGACAGGTCGCCGCCGTACAACGACAGCTTCAGGCGCAAGATGCGCTCCAGCGAGCGGTCGACCTGGGCGCGGAAGACGGGATCGTCTTCGTACTGCTCGGCGAAGAACTCGATCACGTCGACGACATTCTCGTGCTGGTCCTGGCCCGGCGTAGGGCCGAAGTCGGTCAGGTACAGCAGGTCGTTGCCGGCCAGGAATGCCTCGCGCGCGACCTGCCGGTGCGGGAACGGCGTGGCGTTGTAGTAGCGCCGGATCGCCCGCGTGCCGAGCGGGCTGCTCACGACCAGGCCCGTTGCGCGCCACGAGCGAAAGAGATCGAGCTGGAAAAGCTGGTCGGCGGCCTGTTCGTCGATGCAGATCGGGCGCGTGATCGAGCGGATATTCTCGCCCTGGTAGCGAATGTTGGCGCACTGGATGCCGTCGGCGCGCGCGAGCGGATCGTCCGCGCCGCCGGTGACGGCGTGGAAGGGGACCAGGTCGAACTTGCGCAGCTCATCCACCGCGCGCGGCAGGACCGGTATCTCCTGGTCGGGCTGGGTGTCCGCCAGCCCCAGGCCGGGGAAATTCTGAGCGATCACGGCGATGCGCCCGTCGCTGCCCTGGTGAACCCCGGTCACGTAGGCCTGTCCCATCTCGCCAACCCAGTACGGCTCGCCGCCGAACGAATTCACGCCCAGATCGAACGTGCGCTCGTTGGGCAGGCGCTGGTATACGTCCAGGGCAGGACCCAACAGCATGTTGACGCCCATCGCGCTCAACTCGGACCCGGCGATCTGGCCCACTTTCTGCACGGAGTCAGGATTCCATGTCGCGCCCAGGGCCATGCTGCTGGGCAGGGGCGTCGTTCCCAGGGCGATCTGGGTGCCGGGGCGGCTCTCACCGGCGTGAGTCGTGGCGATGAACAGGGGGATGTACTCGCGCGGCGTGTCCCGGTCCTCGGTGCGCCGGGCGGCCTGAGCGGCGAGCTGCTGGAGATCGGCGTTGAGCGCCTGGACCAGGCGCGGGGTGTTCACCTGGCCGTTGATGTTGTCGTTGGCGGCCAGCAGCACCACGCCGCCGATGTTGTACCGGTCGATCAGCCGGTTGATGGACGTTTGCGAGTCGAGGTAGGTGCCCTCGAACGTGACGATCATCAACTGGCCGACGCGTTCCTCGGCGGTCAGCGATTCCTTGAGCCGCTCGATTTCCTGCTCGATCCAGTCGGGCGAACGCGCGTCGTCGTTGGCGGTGGCCGGCGCGACAATGGGGAGCAGCAGCAGCCCGCCGATCAGGATCAGCAGCAGGAAGGGACGCAGCAGACCGGCCAGGATGTTCACGGGTCACAACTCGTTTCTACGAGCGCGTTTGCGCTCAGTTCCGGCTCAGCGCGGCGTTGATCTCGACCGGACTCTGTGTCTCTTCGGTGACGGCGATTCCGTCCGCGCTGAGGGGCAGG
Organism: Anaerolineae bacterium; assembly: GCA_018432315.1. Classification (GTDB taxonomy): domain Bacteria; phylum Chloroflexota; class Anaerolineae; order Aggregatilineales; family Aggregatilineaceae; genus LM3-B42. The sequence goes on along the minus strand of JAHDLB010000006.1, from coordinate 186,613 downwards.
TAGCCTTCGGCCTGGACGAGCACGCTGTACAGCAGCGGATCGTCTTCTGTGCCGCGTGGGAGCAGCACCGGGATCTGGAAGCGTCCCTCACTGTCGGCCATTGACACGCCCAGCACCTGGGATTGATCCCACAGGAAGTCTTCGACGCTGTATTCCGGGTTGAGGACAATAAACATGGCGCCGGGAATACCTTCCTGCGTTTCAGCGTCGATGATGCGGCCCGTCATCTGGATGCCTGCCGCGCTGGCAAATGTGCCGACCGGGAGCTGGCCGAGGCCCACCCGCGCGCTGACGGACTGCCGCGTGACGTTGGCGATGCTGATCTCGAAGCTGTACGTGGCGTCGGGCAGCGCTGCGAGGCCCGCCAGCGAGGCGAAGAAATTCTCGCCGTCCGGCGGAGCGTTCCACGGCTCGGTGATCTCGAACAACACATCGCCATCGACCAGCCAGCGGCGGGTCCACATGGTGCCGGACGCGAGCAGCCGCCAGTCGAAGAACACGTACAGCCGGTCGATGCCCGCCGGAAAATCGGCCCGGATGGTGCCGCCAGGAGCGCCGCCCGCCTGGGCGGTGGCGAACCGGAAATTGCTGAACACGGCGGCGCGCGCCGATTCGGCAGCACCGGCGATCACGAAATCGGCGGTCGCGCTCAAGACGCCATCGATGTACAGCTCCAGGCGATACTGCCCGGCCAGGAAATCCGCCGCGGCGGTGATCAGGCGCGTGCCTTGCTGGTCGCCGTCCCAGGCGGCGGTGTCGCGCGTCAGTTCCTGGCCCTCGAAATACCAGACGAAGCTCCAGGGAGTGCCCGGCTGCATGTTGCGGTAGTTGAACCGCGCCTGGATGGCGCTGCCTTCGGGCAGTACGTAGCTGGTCCCGACGAGGTTGCCGTTGGCGTCGAGCAGGCCGAAGATGATGTCGGTAAACGCCGGTTCATCCGCCGGGCCGCCGCCCACCAGGATCCGGCGGCTGGCGACTTCGCGGCCCTCGATGAACAGCCGGAAGTCGTACAGGCCGTTGCGGAGGGGAAGCCCGGCGGTGCCGATGTACCACGTGCCACGCCTGCCGCCGCTCCAGGTGACGGGCGGGAGGCTGTAGGTGGGGTCCTGGACGTTGTCCACGCTGACGCGAAGCTCGTACACCGCCCCGTCTTCCATCCGGTTGTAGTCGAAGAACAGGTACAGGCTGGTCGTGCCCGCCGGGACGCTGCCAACCACGTTGCTCGCCTGGCCGACCTCGTTGACGCGCGTGCTGAAGAACAGCCGGCTGAATACCGGCTCGCCGTCCTGTGACGGGGCCGGGTTGGTGGCCGAAATCTCGCCCTGGCGAATGCCCAGCGCCGCCGCGCGCACCAATCCGCGCGCCAGCCGCGATGGGCGCAGCGCGCTGATGAACCCGCCAACCGGCACGCAGTGATCGCTGGAGTCGGCACGCCCGTCAAGGTTGGTGTCTTGCAGGTAGCGGCAGTCCACGGCTTCGCCACCGGCCCGCGCGGGCGCGATCGTCGGGATGCCGATGAGCTGGCCGTCGCGGTTGTAGGCGCCGCCGCCGCTCATCGTGCCGGGGATGACGGCGCTGGTGCGGATCCAGGCGCGGTCCCCCGCGCGCGCCTCGGCGGTGAAGCCGTTCACCGTGCCGCGCGTGACCTCCACGGGGTCGTTGCCGAAGTTGGGATAGCCGACGATCGTGATCGTGTCGTCCAGGCCGACGTTCAGCGAGTCGCCCAGCTCGACGAACGGCAGTTCGAGGCTGCCGGGCAGAATCTCGCGCCCGTCGAGGTAGCCGTTGATGCGCAGGACGGCCAGGTCCAGGCCGTGGCTGGCGTCGACGACCTCGGCGGTATAGGTCGGGATGGGCGGCTCGTCGAGGCGAACCGTGATCGCGATGACGAGTACATCCGACGGGCACGCCTCGCTGGGCGTGGCGCTGTGGGCGTTGGTCAGGATCAGGCCATCCCGGCTGATCAGCGTGCCGGAGCCGATGCACGAGATCATCGGCTGGCCGGTCACCAGGAACGACTGCATGACGAAGACGGTGGCTTGCTTGATCACGTCCTCGTTCAGCTCGACCAGCGGCGGGTCGGCCTGGGCAGCGGCGCGCGGCGGCGCGAACGCGGGCAGGCCAGCACCGGCCAGCACGACGAGGATTCCCGCGCAGAGTATGAGGCGTCGGAACAGGTGATGGGCCATCATCAGAAGATTTCCAGGGTTCGCAACAAACTCTCGAAACGGTACAGGTGGTCGTCGAAGGCGCTCTGTTCCTCGCGGTAGGTCACCACCACCGCCTGGGTGCCTTGCAGAACGACCAGGTCCACTCCCTCGATCACCATGGGCAAGCTCTGCAATGCCGGGTTGCGCTCGAACTCGGTATAGGCGTAGACCATGCGCTTGGCGGGATCATCGCGCAGCATGGCGTCACTGCGCGAGATCTCGTGATAGGTGGCGAACCGGCTGGACCGCTGCATGGTGAGCAGATTCAGCACGAGATCGGGCGTGGCGTCCGGGCCGACCGTCAGGACGGAAACCTGAAGCGTGGTCTTGAACGGCACGGCGTTCGGATCGCGCACGCGGAACAGGTAGTCTTCGCCCCGGGTGTCCTGCAGCCAGTTGGCCGGGACCTGGGCGCGCACACCGGACTCCAGGTTTTCGAGCGTGACGGTCGCGTTCAGATTCGAGTCACGCAGGGTGATGCCCAGGACCATTACCCCGACGGCCAGGACGATCGCCAGGTAAGTGTTCCAGCGCTGCGTGAAGGTGAGCGGCGCGCTTTCGCGGATTTCGACGAACTCGGTCATAGCGTCTGGCGGCCTCCGGCCAGGGCTTCGGTGCGGGCATCGGCGCTCTGCACGATGAAGGCGATGCTCGCAAACATCACGGCGACGAAGCCGAATGCCAGGGCCAGCCCGCGGATCGGCGCGCTGCCCGTCCCCTCGACGCTGAGGCCGCTGACGATGGCGATGCCCCGGAAGCCGTAATACAGCCCGCTCAGCAGCGCGGCGAGCAGCAGCCCTGCCGAAATCCAGAAGATGGGCGGGCGCCCGATATTCAGCTCGACCAGGAAGTAGGCGACGATCAGCCCGACGGCGAGGTGCGAGAACGTCGTGCTGGCGACGCGCAGCGCGGTGGCGAGCACCGTCGCATCGGTGACCAGGGCCACGCGGAAATTGAGCGCCGTCGCGAACCCGATCGACACGGCGAGAGCGTAGGCCATGGCGTCCAGGCGGCGGTGAAAGCGGTGAGGCCATACGGCATAGCGCAGCACGGCGTATTTCAGGAACTCGGCAGCGAACCCGATGGTGAACGCATAGCCGAGCACGCGCCCGAAGAAACCGGCGGCGGGCAGCCATCGCTCCGGGACGAAGACGCGCTCTTCCAGCGGGATGGCGACGCCGTTCGCGACCAATATGCCGAGCACCATCACGCCGAGCAGGCCCGGTCGCGGTTGGAGCGCGCGCCGCTCGCCGCGATACGAGATCGCCAGCCAGAGCGCGAGCGGCAGGCTCGCGACCCCGGCCTTCACCAGCGGCTCGCGCGAGTCGGCGGGGATGATAGCGACGATCGTCGTCAGGCTGTAGATGGCGAGCACGGCGATCAGCAGCAGGCTGACCTCGATCCAGGATGTGCGCCATACCCGGCGGTACGGATAAATTTCCTCGAGTTCTTCTTCTGGCGCCAGCAGAATCGGTTCAAACGACACGTTTGGTGCTCCTCATGGCCGGCTTGTTGAAGTCGGCCCTGCGCAGTGGTAGACTTTCTCGTTGGACGTCGTGATTTTACCGCACCTCGGTGTTCTGTCGAGCCTCCTGGGCGCGCGAACCGGCGCGCGATGTGCACCTGATACGGTGAGGGCATAGTGCACTATGGCATTTGATGCTGGACGCAGGCAAAGGGCGCCTGTTCGGATCGGCGTGCTGGGCGCGCTGCTGATGTTGTTCTGTTTGATGGTGGGTGTGGTTGCGGTGCTGCTGCTGCGCACGGATGCGGACGACAGTGGCGACAACGGCAACCGGATCGTGTACGGGCTGACGCTCGAACCGTCCGGTTTCGATCCGCACCGGCATATTTCGAGCGAGCTTGGAATACCGTTGTTTTCGGTCTACGACACGCTGGTTTACCGCCACCCCCAAACGATGGAATTCGTGCCCGGCCTGGCCGAACGCTGGGAGATGGCGCCGGATGGCCTGTCGTGGACGTTCTACCTGAAGCAGGGCGTCACCTTTCACGACGGCACGCCGTTCGACGCGCAGGCGGTGGGCGCCAACCTGGACCGGGTGATGAACCCTGGTATTGGCTCGGCGAAGGCGCGGGGCCTGCTCGGCCCGTTTGCCGGTTATGAGATCGTCGACCCGTTCACGATCCGGCTCAACCTGTCCGAGCCATACGCCCCGCTGCTGGACGGGCTGAGCCAGGTTTACCTGGGAATTGCCAGCCCGACGGCGCTGGCGAGCTACTCGAACAACACCTACCAGTGGCACCAGGTTGGCACCGGCCCGTACCGCGTCGAGGAGATTGTGCCGGGCGACCGGATCGTGCTAACGCGGAACGACGATTACGCCTGGGGGCCGGTCTTCTACGCGCCGGTGACCGGCCAGTCGCTGGACATGATCGAATTCCGCTTTTTCACCGATCCGCCAACCCGCAGCCTCGCGCTGGAAAGCGGCGCAATCCAGATGATCGGCGAGCTGCTCCCAACCGACACCGAGCTGTTGGTGGGGAATCCCGCGCTGCAAATCTTCCGCGTGCCGATCGCGGGCACGCCGCAGCAGTTCTTCATCAACACGCGGCGCTCGCCCGGCGATGAGCAGTCGTTTCGTCAGGCGCTGCTGTACGCGACGAACCGGACGGCGATTGTGGACGCGGTGTTCCAGGGCCAGTCCCCGCTGGCGTATGGCCCGCTCACGGCAGTCACGCCGTTTTACGATCCGGGCGTGGCTGAAAAATACCCGTTCGACCCGGACTTTGCGCGCGGGCTGCTGCAGGGGATCGGCTACCAGGATACCGACAGCGATGGCGTGCTCGACCGGGACGGCGCGCCGTTGGAACTGACGATGGTCTTCGCCCCGTGGAACCAGATGAGCGACGTCGCCCAGTTGATCCAGAGCCAGTGGCGCGACATCGGCATCGACGTCGAGTTGATTCAGGTCCCGGACTATCCCACCCTGGCGGCGTATGCCGAAGAAGGCGACTACGACCTGATCAGCCTGTACGATTTTGCGGTAGAGGCGAGCATCCTCAACCAGTTCTACCAGAGCGACGGTGCGCGCAACTGGTCCGGCGTCAGCGATCCGGAACTGGACGAATGGCTGGAGGACGCAATTCGCACGCCGAATCAGGCCGACCGGGCGCAGCTTTACGCCGCCATACAGGACCGGATCATGGAGCAGGCGCTGGTGCTGCCCATTCGGGATTACGTCAACCTGAACGGCGCGTCGGCGCGACTGGATGGCGTGATCTTCGGCGCCCACGGGTGGTGGCCGTTGCTGCGCAACTTCCAACTGACGTCCTGATCCGAAGCCGCCCATGATAGGCTACAGCATCAAGCGGTTCGGCTCGGCCCTGTTCGTGGCGTGGCTGGCGCTGACGCTCGCCTTCGTGGCGCTGCGCTGGGTGCCCGGTGACGCCGTGGACGCGACGCTGGCACGCGGCGGCGCGTCGCCCGGCGAGGTGGCCGCTCGCCGTGACATGCTGGGGCTGAACGATCCGCTGTGGCGGCAGTACGGCGATTACGTGCTGGGCCTCGTGCGGGGCGACTGGGGCGAGTCGCTGGTGACGGAGCAGCCAGTCGCGGAGATCATCCGGCAGAACATCGGCGCGACGTCCGCCCTGTCGGGCGCGGCGCTGTTGATCGCCGTGACGCTGGGTGTGGCACTGGGGATCGCGGCCAGCCTGGGACGGTGGCGTCCGGTTCGCTATGGGGCGGAAGGGCTCGCCTCGCTGGCGCTCAGCACACCGGTGTACTGGACCTCCACGCTGGCGATCTACGTCTTCTCGATCGTGTTGGGCATCCTCCCCGGCGTGGGGGGCGAGGGTATCCGCTATTTGATCCTGCCGGCGGTGGTGCTGGGATTCCACACGGCGGGCAGCATCGCGCAGGTGACCGCCGGGAGCATTAGGAACGCGATGGGCCAGGGGTTCGTGCGGACGGCGCGGGCCAAAGGGCTGCCGGAGCTGGACGTGCTCGACCACGTGCTGCGCGTTGGGATGCTGCCGGTGGTGGCGGTGGTGGCGCTGCAGCTTGGCTTTCTGCTCAGCGGCACGGTGATCACCGAGATCATCTTCGTGCGGCGCGGGCTGGGACGTGTGCTGCTGACGGCGATCGACAACCGGGACTATCCGGTCGTCGAGGGGCTGGTTGTGCTGTCGGCGCTGACGTACAGCGCGATCAATATGCTGGCCGATGTCGCGTACCGCGTGATCGATCCGCGCGTGCGCATGGAGGAGTAGGGTGTGAGCGCGGCGGCACGCAACCCCCGGCTGGCCGTGGCGCTGGGCGTGCTCGGCCTGATCGCGCTGGTGTCGCTCGGCGCTCCCTGGATCGCCAGCCACGATCCGCGCGCGGCGGAGCCTGAAAACCAACTCCTCGAACCATCGGGCGAATACCTGTTCGGGACCGACCTGTTGGGGCGGGACGTCTTCAGCCGCGTGGTGTACGGTGGGCGGCGGACGCTGGGCGTCGCGCTGCTGACCGCCGGAATCACGCTCGCGCCCGGAATCGCGATCGGGCTGGTGGCGGGCTATGCCGGGCGCTGGCTCGACTGGGCGCTGATGTCGGTCATGGATGCGCTGCTGGCGTTCCCCAGCCTGCTGCTGGCGCTGGCGCTGGTGACCGTGTTCGGCAGCGGGGTGGTGCAGATTGCCTTCGCGGTCGGGATAGCCGGGATTCCCGCGTATGCGCGCGTCGTGCGCGCCGCCGTGCTCGAGGCGCGGGCCGTCCCGTACGTGGAGGCCGCGCGCGCGATCGGTGCCCGCCCGGCGGGGATCCTGGCCCGGCACGTGGTGCCGGCGATAGCAACTCCGCTGTTGTCCTTCGCCGGAGTGACGCTGAGCTGGGCCATTCTGAACAGCGCGGCGCTGATGTTCCTGGGCTATGGGGGCGACGTCGCCGCGCCGGATTGGGGCGTGATGCTGGCCGACGGGCGCGAGTCGTTCCGCACCGGGCCGTGGGTGGCGGTGGCGCCCGGCGTGGCGTTGAGCCTGACCGTGTTCGCGATCAACCTGCTGGGGAACAGCGTGGCCCCGCCGCCTGCCAATCGCTAGGGGAGCGGCGATCAGGGCTGGATCGTGAAGCGGACCTCGTTGGAGGCCGCTTCGCCAACCCAGACGCCCTGGTTGGTGGCGTACTGCGGGATCGGCGTGGCGGTGGCGTTGGGCGGCTGGATGGGTCGCGGATCGCCAGGGCTGCGGTTGCGGTAGTGGGCGCGCATCCGGTACTCGCCGGGGCCGATGCCGATGGCGGCCAGATCGCCGGGCGCGATGGCGTATTCCTCGGAGCAGCGCGCGCGCGATCCCAGCAGGTGCAGATCTTCCGGATTCGCGAACGTCGCGGGCGAGGTGTAGGTTTGCGGCTGGTCGGCGACGGCCTGCGCGACCCCGACGCGCGTGATCTCGAGGGTGACGCCGTCGATGTTATCGTTGGCGGTCAGGATCGGCCCGTCGGGGTTGAAATGCAGAATGAGCGGGCCGCGATCTTCGTTGACGAACGTCACGATCACTTCGACCGGCTGGCTGGCGCTGACGGTGTCGCTGGATAGTTCCAGCCGCAGATCCAGCGCGCCGGGATCGGTGCTCTGGAAAGACAGCACCGAGCGGTTGTTGCCGCCGAGCGGGGCGGCCAGGTCCGAGCAGGTCGGGCCGCGGCGCGCCGCCGGATAGACGCGGGGAAACACGAGCGCCGCGATGAGCGCCAGTGTGGCGGCAGCCAGCGCAACCGTCGACCGGTCTCCTCTTCCGCCGCCGCTGAATCGTTCCCTGAAGCCCTGCATAACCGCTATTCCCCTCCGTGTCCGAGCCAATTCGCCGCCAGATCGACCGCGGCAGCGGGCGTCACCTGGGACACGTCCAGCCAGCGGATGCCCGAGTCGTGGCCGTTGAACCAGGTGTATTGGCGGCGGACGAACGCGCGCGTGTCGCGCCGGATCGCGGCGACCGTTTCGGCCAACGAGGACTGGCCGGCGAGGTACGGGCGCCACTGCGCGTATCCCAGGCCGCTCATGGCCGGACATGACCAAGTATAGCCCGCATGGAGCAAAGCGCGCACCTCGTCCAACAGGCCGGCGTCGATCATGCGGTCGATGCGGGCGTCGATGCGCGCGTAGAGGTCCTCGCGCGGCATGGTCAGGCCGATCTGCAGAATCCGGTAGGGGGGCGGCGTCTTGCGCTGGAGGACCGATATCGGCGTGCCGGTTTCGTGGTAGACCTCCAGCGCCCGGATGACACGGCGCACGTTGCGGTAGTCGATGCGCTGGGCGGCCTCGGGATCGACGTCCTGCAGGCGGTTGTGCAGCGCGCGGGCGCCCTGATCGCGCGCGATGGCCTCGAGCTTCTCGCGCAGCTCGGCGTTGGGCGGCACTTCCGGGATACCCCAGCCTTCGACGACGGCGGTGATGTACTGCCCGGTCCCGCCGACCAACAGCGGCACGCGGTCGCGTTGGTGGATGCTGCCGATGGCGCGGACGGCGGCGCGCTGGTACTGCGCCAGCGTGAACGTTTCGGCTGGCGTGACAACGTCCAGCAGGTGGTGCGGGACGGCGGCGCGCTCGTGCGCGGACGGTTTCGCCGTCCCGATATCCATGTGCGCGTAGATCTGGCGGCTGTCGGCGCTGACGATCTCACCCTCTACTGCCTGGGCAAGCTGGATCGCGAGCGCGGTTTTGCCGACGGCGGTGGGACCCAGTACCACGATGAGCGGCTGGGCGTCTGGCCGGGTTTCGGCATCGGGAGCGGGCTGGGGCTGTGCCGATGGGCGCGTGTCCGCCTGCCCGGATTGGGCGGCAAGCTGGGCTGTGCTGCCGGCCCGGTTCTCACCAGTCCACCGCATGGTGGATGACCTCCAGAGCAAATCGACCGTTGTCATACGCGACGGCGGCCACGTCGATCCGCCACGCGATATCGTCCAGACCCTGCGCCCCAAGATACTCCTCGGCCAGGGCGGACAGGCGGGCCCGCTTGCGCGCGTTCACGCTCTCGAGCGCCGCCTCGATGGCGGCCCGGAGCGGGCCCTGACGCGCCCGAACCTCGACGAACACGAGGGTTGGCGGGACGCCCGGCTGGCGCGCGATGATGTCGATCTCGCCCGAAGCCGTGCGCCAGTTGCGCTCCAGAATCGTATACCCGGCCCGGCGCAGGCACCCGGCCACGAAGGTTTCGCCGCGTTGTCCCAACGTCCGGCGCGGATCGGGCATGATGGCGCTCCTTTTGGCGAGAAGTGACCTCATCCTATCTTGCCAGGAAATTCCCGATCATGCTACAATCGCGCCTGCCCGGCCCAAACCGGCAGGTGATTTTTGAGACGCATCGAACGCACGGGACGCGATATGCCGTGCGTTCTGTACTTTGGGGGAAAGCCATGAACGTCGAAATCGTTACGATTGGGACTGAACTGCTGTTAGGTGAGATCGTCGACACCAACTCGGCGTATATCGCGCGGCAGCTTCGGGACGTGGGCGTCAATATCTATTACCTGACGACCGTCGGCGACAACCTGGAGCGGATCACGGACGTGGTGCGCACCGGGCTGCGCCGGGCCGACGTGGTGATCACGACCGGCGGGCTGGGGCCGACGGTGGACGACATGACGCGGCAGGGCGTGGCCGACGCGCTGGGGCGCAGCCTGGAGTTTCACCCGGAGCTGCTCGAACAGATTGCCGAACGGTTTCGCCAGCTCGGCGCGAAGATGAGCGAAAACAACCGGGTCCAGGCGTACCTGCCGGAGGGGTCGATCCCAGTCTTCAACCGCCTGGGAACCGCGCCGTGCTACATCGTCGAAGCCGAGGAAGGGACGATCATCAGCCTGCCCGGCGTCCCGCGCGAGATGAAGGACATCCTCGCCGCCAGCGTGATCCCGTACCTGCGCGATCGCATGGGCGGCAAGGGAATCATCAAGGCGCTCGTGCTGCGCACCGCCGGGATCGGCGAGAGCCAGATCGACGCGCGGATCAGCGACCTGGAGACGTGGAGCAATCCTACCGTGGGGCTGGCGGCGCACACCGGGCAGACGGACATCCGCGTGACGGCGCGCGCCGACACCGAGGCCGAAGCCGACGCGCTGATCGCGCAGGCCGAGACGATCATCCGGGAGCGGGTGGGGGACTTCATCTATGGGACGGGCAAAGAGTCGCTGGAAGACACGTTTCTCCAACTGCTGCGCGACCGGCGGCTGCGGCTGGCGGTGAGCTACACCGGCCCGGAGGCGAACGTGTTCGAGGCGCGCCTGGGCGGGGATGACGTCCTCGCGGGGATGGTCAGCGAGCCGGACATCGCGCAGACCATGGAACGCCTGGGGCTGGACCCTGGCGCGCCAGTTCAGGACTTCAGCGAGCTGTCGCGCGTCGAGGCGCGGCGGCTGCGCGACGAGTCCGGCGCGGACGTGGTGATCGCGGTCGTGACGCACGCCTCCGGCACCGGCATCACCGCGCTGACCGCGCACGGCGAGCGGAGCCGCAGCTATGGTTTTGGCGGCGCCGACACCGACGCGCCTCACTGGGCGGGCACGTGGGGGATCAGCATGGCGTGGCGGCTGGTGCGGCAGATTGCCGAGGAGTGACATGAGGCAGGGACACGCTGAGTCCGGCCCGGAAGCCCTGGTGGTGGCGCTGGCACAGGCCGGGTTGATCCAGTTCGGACATTTCGAACAGGCGGTGGGCGCGCCGTGGCCGGTGGCGATTCACCTGCGCTGGCTGCCGTCCTATCCGGCGCTGCTGCGGCGGGTGGCCAGCGAGCTGGCGCCGCGCGTGGCGGCGGCGGGCGCGGACCGGATTCTGACGACGCGCGACGCGATTCCGCTGGGGACGGCGGTCAGCCTGGCGAGCGACGTGCCGATGGTGTACCCGTATGGGCAGGTAGCCGATCACACGGCTGCCTACGCGATCGAGGGCGCGTACGACGTGGGCCACCCGACGCTGCTGCTGTCGGACGTGCTGCTGGGCGCGGAGCAGGCGCGGGCGATCGCAGCGCTGGCGCGGCGCGTGGGACTGGACATCACGCTGGTGCTGGCCGCGCTCGATCTCGGCATCGGCGCGCGCGAGGAACTGGAGCGCGCCGGGTTCGCCGTGGAGGCAACGGTCGCGCTGCCGGCGGCGCTGCCCCAACTGGAACGCGAAGGATGGCTGCCGGCGGGCATGCGGGCCGGAGTCGAGCGCTGGATCGCGGCGCAGGCGGGCGGCTGACGGGCGGATGCGGCGCGATTAGTCGGCGCTGGGCATGGTTTCCGGGGCCGGGAGGCGCTTCTCGTAGGCGACGAGCCGCGTCGAGAGGGCGAGCCCGGCCACGCCGAAACCGATCACGACGACCATGAGGGCCGCGAAGAACGCGCCAAAATCGGTCCCATCGATCAACGCGCTGAGCACCTGCGCGTTCACCCCGACGGACAGATCGAAGCTGGTGTAGATCATGGCCGCGCTCATGCCGCGCAGCGTGGGCGCGACGGCATCCTGCGAGATCGAGTTGGCCGCCGACGACACAGCAGCAAAACCGCTCGCCAGCAGGACGATCGCCAGATAGGTGGGCAGCGTGCCGCTCGCCTGGCTGAGCGCCAGCACGCCCAGCACCGCGCAGACAAGCCCCGGCGCGGCAACCGGCAGCCGGCCTATCCGGTCCGACAGGCGGCCCGCGACCGGCTCGATCACGGTGTTCATGAAAGCCCAGATGCTCAGCCCCAGGCCCATCGAGACGCTGCTCAGAACATCGGGCGCGTCGGCGAACAGGTCCTTGCGCTCGGAGAAAAACGGGTAGAAGGTGAACATCAACGCCAGGACCCCACCCAGGCCCGCCATGAGGAGCAGGCTGGCCCAGGTGCCGCGCTCGTGGAGCGCGCTGAGCGTGTCGCGCCGCGCGCCCAGGCTGGAGACTACCTCCGGGCGGGTGCGCGGCAGGCTGTAGGTGATCAGCAGGGCGAGGACGTTGAGGACCCCGCTGAGGGCGAACACGGCCTGAAAGCCCACTGCGTTCTTGAGTCCCTCGCTGAGCAAGGGGCTGGCGACCGTCGCCAGCGAGAAGGCCGCGTTGTTCATCCCCAGCGCCTCGCCACGGCGGCGCGGCGGCGACAGGTCCGCCGACAGGGCTTTGCTCGTGGTGGTGAACAGCGCCAGGCTGGCGCCGGTGAGCGTCCGCGCCACGAGGAACACCGCGAAATGCTGGCTCACGAGGTACAACCCGGCGGCGGCCAGCCCCAGGTAGGCCCCCACGATCATGATCTTGCGCCGCCCGATCCGGTCCGACAGGGCGCCAGCGGGGATGCGCGAGGCGACGGCCACGAACGCCACCGCCAGCGTAGACGTGCCGATCCAGCGTTCGGCCATGCCCAGCTCGTCGGTGACGTACAGCGGGATGATGGGGACGAGGATGGTGAGGCCAAACGCAAAGAGCGCGGTAGCCGCCAGCGAAACGTAAAACGCGCGCGGCAGCGCGAGCGTCGACACAGGTGGAGGGCTCAACGGCGATTCGGTCATGGCGGTTTCTGATACAGGCAAAAACGCCCGGCGAGGCGCGGGCGCTGCTCGAAAGCGTCGGGTTGGTTACCCGGTTTCGCCGGCAGAGCGCGAGTCTTCGAGTCTCTCGAAGGCATCCTGAGTCAGGATCATGGTCTGGAACTGGCCGTTAGCCCAGATATGCTCGACCTCGAAGCCGACGCTCTCGCACAACCGGATAGCCCGAACGTTGTCCCGGCGAATGTCCATGCGCATCGCGCCGCAGCAGTTGGAAGCGAACAGCGCGGCGGCGTACCCGCGCAGCGCCTCGCGCCCGAACCCCTGGCCCCACAGGTCTTTTTCGCCGATGACCAGCGCAAAACCCACGCAGCCGGGGCGGTCGTCATAGGCGATGTAGAACTCGCCGATGGGTGTTTCGCCGGGATCGCGCCGGCAGATTACGAAATGAGTCGCGTAGTCCTGCCCGTCGGAATAGCGGCGGAACCAATCCTCCATGTCGGCATCGTCGTACTGCATCCCGTCCATGTTACCGCCGGGGCCCATGACGGTGGGGTCATTCCACCACCGGCGCAGGTAAGGCGCATCGGACCGGGCGGACGGCCTGATGATAAGGCGCTCGGTGACCACTCGCTGCGGGACCGGCGGGCATTTGGTCTGTGTTCCGTTAACCATCGTCATCCAGCCTGAGAACTGCCATGAACGCTTCCTGGGGAACCTCGACATTCCCGATCATCTTTAGGCGCTTCTTCCCTTTCTTCTGTTTTTCAAGAAGCTTCTTCTTGCGGGTGACGTCCCCGCCATAGCACTTGGCGAGCACATCCTTGCGCAGGGCTTTGACGTTCGCCCGGCTGATCACGGTTTTGCCAACGGCGGCCTGAATGGGGACTTCGTACAATTGACGCGGGATGAGCCGCTTGAGCTTGGATACCAGGCGCGTCCCTTTGCGATAAGCCTCATCTTCGTGGACGATCATCGCCAGCGCGTCGACCGGGTGCTTGTTGACGAGCACATCCAGTTTAACCAGCTTTTCGGGACGGTAGGAATCGAAGTGATAGTCGAGGCTGGCGTAGCCTTTGGTGCCGGACTTGAGCCGGTCGTAGAAATCGACGATCAACTCGGCGAGCGGGATCTTGTACTTGAGCTGAACGCGTTTGCTGTCGAGGTAGTCCATGCTGACGTATTCGCCGCGCTTCTTGGTGACGAGGTCCATGATCGGGCCGATGTAGTCTTCGGGCGTGAAGATTTCGATCGCCATCCATGGCTCGCGGATCTCGCTGATCGTGCTGGGATCGGGCAGGTCGGATGGTGAGTGAATGTTGAGGACCTCGCCATCGTGCAGCACGACCTGGTACTCCACGCTGGGGGCTGTCGCCAGAATGTCCAGGTCGTATTCGCGCTCCAGCCGTTCCTGCACGATCTCCATGTGGAACAGGCCGAGGAAGCCGACGCGAAAGCCAAAATTGAGCGCTTGCGACGTCTCCGGTTCGTAGATCAGCGAGGCGTCGTTGAGCTGGAGTTTTTCCAGCGCGTCGCGCAGATCGTCATAGTCGTCATTGTCGGAGGGGTAGAACCCGGCGAAGACCATCGGCTTGGCCTGTTTGTACCCCGGCAGCGGCTTTTGCGCGCCGTGTCCGGCTACAGTAACCGTGTCGCCGACGCGGCACTCGCGGACGGTTTTCAGCCCGGTGGCGATGTAGCCCACTTCGCCCACCGACAGCGAGTCGATGGGCTGCATGTTCGGGTTGAAGATCCCGATCTCGACCGGGAGAATCTCGGCGCGCGAGGCCATCAGGCGCAGCGTGTCGGCTTTGGTGATGGTGCCATCGACCACGCGCACGTAGGCGATGACGCCCTTATAAGCGTCGTAGTGGCTGTCGAAGATCAGGGCGCGCGCCGGGGCATCAGGATCGCCCTTGGGCGGCGGAATCTTGCGGACGATGGCTTCGAGAATGCGGTCCACGTTGGCGCCGGTTTTCGCGCTCACCTGGAGGACGTCGGCGGCATCGAGGCCGATCAGGTCCTCGATCTCCTGGGCGATCTCGTCCGGGCGCGCGGCGGGCAGGTCGGTCTTGTTGACGACGGCGATGATCTCAAGGTCCTGTTCCAGCGCCATGTAGAGATTGGCGAGCGTCTGGGCTTCGATGCCCTGGGTGCTGTCGACGACCAGCAGCGCGCCTTCGCACGCCTGGAGAGCCCGGCTGACCTCGTATGAAAAATCAACGTGGCCGGGCGTGTCGATCAGGTTCATTTCGTAGGTTTCGCCGTCTTGCGCGGCGTACTGCATGCGCACCGCGGACGCTTTGATCGTGACGCCGCGCTCGCGTTCGAGGTCCATCGCATCGAGCACCTGCTCTTGCATGTCGCGCTCGCTGATGGTCCCGGTCAACTGGAGCAGGCGGTCGGCGAGCGTGCTCTTGCCGTGATCGATATGGGCGATGATCGAGAAATTTCGGATTTTGGAGATTTCCATCTATGTCAGCCAAATGGTTACGAGTGAACATTGAATGTGTTGGGCTAAGTTTAGTATAACTTAATCGCGCTGGCTTGAACATATCAGTTGCAGAGCGTCCGGCGAATCACTATACTCTCCGGCGGTTCGAAGCGAGTGCTTTCACGACACAAAGGGACAGATAGCGTGGCATCATTACGTTCAGGGTTGAGCCGGACGCGCCAATCGTTTTTTGGCCGCATCGCCAACATGTTCGGCGCGACCGAGATTGACGACGATACATGGGAAGATATCGAGGCGCTGCTGGTCCAGGCGGATGTCGGCGTGCCGACGACGATGAGCCTGTTGGATCGAATGCGGAGTCGCGTCCGGAGCGAGGGGATCACCCGGCAGGAGCAGCTCATCGAGGCGCTGAAGGAAGAACTGCGCGGGCTGCTCATCGAGCCGACACCGCTGAACCTGAGCGGGCGCGAGCTGTCGGTGGTGCTGGTGGCCGGGGTGAACGGCTCTGGCAAGACGACATCGATCGGCAAGATGGCGTACCGCATGCGCCTGAACAACCGCAAGGTGATCCTGGCGGCGGGCGACACGTTTCGCGCGGCGGCGATCGACCAGCTCAAGCTGTGGGGCGAGCGCGCCGGCGTCCCGGTGATCGCGGGGCAGCCGAACAGCGACCCGGCGGCGGTGGTCTACGACGCGGTCAACGCGGCGCACGCCCGCCATGCCGAGGTGTTGATCGTCGATACGGCGGGGCGGCTGCACAGCAACTTCAACCTGATGGCCGAGCTGGTGAAAGTGCGCGATGTGCTGCGCAAGGTGGTGCCGGACGCGCCGCACGAAACGCTGCTGGTGCTGGACGGCACGACCGGCCAGAACGCGCTGTCGCAGGCCAAGAAATTCCAGGAAGCGATCGACATCACCGGCGTGGTGGTGACCAAGCTAGACAGCACGGCGAAGGGCGGCATGTTGTTCGCCATCCAGCGCGAGCTGGGGCTGCCGGTGCACTATATCGGCATCGGTGAAACGATGTACGATCTCGTGTTCTTCAACCCGACGGCGTTCGTCGACAGCCTTTTCGAAAATGGAAACGGAGAATCAGCATAATGGGTCTGGAAGATGTCCTCAGCCGGTTGAACGAAATGCGCGAGACGGTCGAACAACTTATGGAGCGTCTTTGACCTGGCGGCACAGTCTGACGAACTGGCGCGCCTGGAAGATGACTCCGCACAGCCGGGTTTTTGGGACGATCCACAAAATGCCCAGCGCGCCATGCGCCGCCTGTCGCGGCTGCGGAACGCGGTAACGATCTGGCGCGAAACCGACCAGCGCGTCCGGGACGCGATCGAACTGTCGGAAATGGGCGACGAGGAGATGCTGCCGGACCTCGCCCAGGAAGCCGATCACCTCGAAGAGATCATCGAGCGGCTGGCCTTTCGCGCCAAGCTCAGCGGCGACTACGATACCGAAGATGCCTACCTGGCGATTCACGCGGGGGCCGGGGGCACGGATGCCCAGGACTGGGCGGCCATGCTGCTGCGCATGTACCTGCGCTGGGCCGAGCGCCGGGGGTTCAAGGTCGAGACGGTGGACGAGATGCCCGGCGACGAGGCCGGGATCAAGAGCGCCACGCTGTCGATCCAGGGTGATTACGTCTACGGTTATCTCAAATCCGAGCGAGGCGTTCACCGGCTGGTCCGCCTGAGCCCGTTCGATTCGGCCCACCGGCGGCACACGTCTTTCTGCCTGGTAGAAGTGTGGCCCGACGTGCAGGATGACATCGACATCGTGATCGAGGACAAGGACCTGCAGATTGACACGTTCCGCAGCAGCGGGGCGGGCGGGCAGAACGTCCAGAAGAACGAGACGGCGATCCGGATCACGCACCTGCCGACGGGGATCGTGGTGAGTTGCCAGAACGAGCGCAGCCAGTCGCAGAACAAGGAACGCGCGATGCAGGTGCTCAAGATGCGCCTGCTGGATTTGCAGCGCGAAAAGCAGGAGGAGGAATTCGCCGAGTTGAAGGGCGAACACATCAGCGCGGGCTGGGGAAACGCGATCCGGTCGTACGTGCTGCACCCGTACCAGATGGTCAAGGATACGCGCACGGGGCACGAAACCGGCAACACACAGGCCGTGCTGGAAGGCGATCTCGATGCTTTCATGGAAGCCTATCTGCAAGCGACGGTCGGCGCCGAGGCGTCCTGACGGGCTTTGTCCCGACGATCACCTGAAATTCGCCCAACTTCCCGATTGCACGCCGTCGGGAAGTTGCGTTATCACCCGGAATGAGTGTATATACCCTCACAAGCAGGGAGTGCCTGCGACGCGTATTCAAGGAGTGTAGGGTATGAGCTCGCAACAACCGACCTGGGAAGAACGAATCGAGAAGCTGCGCACGCGATACACGCAGTTGCAGGGCAAGATCGGCATGGAGGACGTCACCCGCAAGCTGGGCGACACCGCGACGGAGATCGCGGGACTGCCGGGCGAGATCGAGCAGATCCGGGCGCGCGGCTACGCATTCGCCGGTTACCTGGAGCGCAAAGTCGAGGTGCTGGCCGAGCAGTGGGGCGAGGTGCGGCAGCAGGTCAACCGGGCGGCCACCGAGGAGATCGCGCGGGTGCAGGAGCAGTTCGAGGCGATCGGTACCCTGTGGAAGAAGCTCGAAGCGCGCTGGAGCGGGCAGGGGCGCGAGATCGTCGCCGAGCAAATCGAGCGGGCGATTGGCGAGCTCGAAACCGCCGCCGATTCGGCGCGCAAGCGGGTCGAGGGGATGTACGGGCAGGTGCCCCAAAACGTGCAGCAGACGAAATCGCAACTGGTGCAGATCAAACGCTACCTGGCCCTGGTCGATGAATCCACGGCGAGCTGGAACCCGACAGAGTGTATCGTCCTGGCGGTGGAGGCCGAGTGGGTCGCCACGGGGAAGGGCAAAGAGGACCCCGATGGCGTGCTGTACCTGACCGACCAGCGGCTGATCTTCGAGCAGAAGGAGAAGGTCGGCGGGCGGTTTGGGTTTGGCGGGGAGAAGGTGCAGAGCCTCTTGTGGGACGTGCCGGTGGGCGCGATCTCGGAAGCAGTGGCCGAGGACAAGGGGCTGTTTGGCCGGAAGGACCTGGTCCACCTGAAGCTGAGCGCGGGCGACTATGCCGATCTCACCGTCGAAGTCAAGAGTGGGGTGGACTCGAAGTGGTACGTCCAGCAGTTGAACCGCGTGATCACCGGCGAGATCGAGCGCGAGCGAGCGATCCCGGTCGACGAGACGCTGGTCGAAAAGGTGAGCGCCGCGCCAACCGCGTGCACCACCTGCGGCGCCGTGCTGCCGCCGCTGGCGCGCGGCATGACCGAGATCGCTTGCGAATACTGCGGGACGGTGATCCGTATCTGATGACGTGGCGGGCTGAGGTGGTTCACCGGGGTGGGTGGGGAGGTTGTTCGGGACTGCCTGAAGCTAGATGAAGGGCCAAACGTATGAGCGCAACGCCAGTCTATCTCGACTTCGAACTCGCTATCGTTGAACTTGGCGGTGGGCGCTACCGGGCCAGCGTGGAGGATATGCCGTTGGGCGACAGCCAGCCCGACGTGTCGCATGAATTCACGCTGCCTTTTTCTGATGACGAACTGTCCCGCGTGCTGGGAATCTTGAGCGGGCAGATTAGCGTATCCGAAGCCGAGCGCGCGCGCCAGGCCCGGACGTTCGGCGAGACGTTGTTCCGGACGGTGTTCGCCGGCCCAGTGTACACCGTCTATTTCTCCAGCCGCGATCGCGCGCGGACGGCGCAGGGGCTGCGCGTCAAGCTGTCGCTGGACCGCGCGGGAGCGCTGGCGTCGCTGCCGTGGGAGTTCCTGCGCGATCCGGCGGTGGATTACCTCGCCCTGTCGCGGGCGACGCCGCTGGTCCGCTACCCACGCCGGCTGGTGATCCGGTCGCGCCCGGCGTTCACGCCCCCGCTGCGGGTGCTGGTGCTGGTATCGGCCCCGGCAGACATGCCGCCGGTGGACGTGGAAGGAGAATGGGCCAATCTGCTGGCGGCCACGGAGCGACTGCGCGCCCGCGGGCTGGTGGAGGTCGAGCGGCTGGAGGATGCCTCGCTCCGCACGCTGCAGCAGGTGCTGCGCGGGGACGAGTATCACGTCTTCCACTACATCGGCCACAGCACGTTCGATCCCGTTTCGGGCCAGGGGCGGCTGGTGCTCGAAGACTCGCTCGGCGAGAACACGGCCTTTCCCGTGGGCGGCGAAGACCTGGCGCGCGAGCTGAGCGAGGAGAACACGATCCGCCTCGTCGTGCTGAACTCGTGCCAGAGCGCGGTCGAGCGCCGCGACGATCCGTTCGCCGGGATTTCGAGCAGCCTGGTCGCGCGCGGGATTCCGGCGGTGGTGGCGATGCAGTTCACGATTAGCGAGCAGGCGGCGCGCGTGTTCTCGGAGGAACTGTACCGTGCTGTGGCGGATGGGCTGCCGGTCGATGCGGCGGTGTCCGAGGCGCGCCGGTCGGTGAGTCACGCTGTCAGTGGGATCGAGTGGGCGACGCCGGTGCTGTTCATGCGCGCCCCGGATGGGCGGCTGTTCGACGTCCGGCAGGCGGCGGAGAGCCCGCCGCGGCGCGTGTCGTGGTGGCGGGCCGGCGTGGCGCTGGGCGTGGCGGCGGTGGCCGTTGCGCTGGTCGTGCTGATTTACCTGCTGGTGACCGGCAACGAGCCGGATGGGCCAGCGGTGCCCGATGTCGACATCACGATCGACGAGATCGACGTGATCCCTTCGCGCCCGATACCGGGCGAGCGGGTCGCGGTCATCGTGAAGATCAGCAACACGGGCGAGCGCGAGATCGGGCCGTTTGAATATGAATTCCGCGAGGACGTGCTCGACAGCACGCCGAGCGTGGTGGGCGAGATCACCGGCCTGGGACCGGGGAGCACAGAGACACTCTTCATCCCGTTCTATTACACGTGGTGGGGCGCTTTCGTGTCCGAGCTGCGCGTGGACGTGACGAGCGCGGTGCCCGAAACCGACGAGTTCAACAATATCCTGCGAAATCCGGTCGTCACGAGCAGCGCGCCGCTGGTGTTGAACCTGGAGGCGATGCCGAATGGCGTCACGTTCGACGAATCGGCGCCGCTGGCCGAGTCGGTGTTTGCTCCGTGGGGTTTGGCCTGGGAGGCGGTGCCGCCGGACGCGCCGGGATGCGAGGACGCTGTGCCGTGGATTATCGTCGAGCCGGACGGCGTCTTCATGAGCACGGGCAAGCCCGCCGATCCCGCGCAGTGCACCGACGGCGGCCTGATCGTGTCGTCGGAGCGCGGGCCGGTGGGCGGGGTGGGCGTCACGTTCGCGGTCGAGCAGGCGTCGGAGTATGCCCTGACCGCACTCGACGAGCACGGCGCGGAGGTCGATCTGGTCGGCGAGGCGTTCGATCCGGGCGCCAGGGAGAGACTGTCCGCCAGCCTGGAGATCGGCAGCAGCCTGGCGAGCCGGCTGGAGATCGCGCAGGCAGTACTGCCGCGGGCTGACGGCGCACGGACCCGGATCGCCGAGATCATGCTGTACGAGTCGTCGGGGCGGATGGGCGCCTTCCGCTAGGCGGAGTGTGCAGAACGGGTATTTTGTGTTAAAAACGAATCGTCGCTGAGCCGCGCGCGAGTGGCTGTGCGGTGCCGCCGGGTCGATTTCTGTCGAATCGGGATTGACTTCTGGCACCAAATTGATATAATTATAGTTTGGCGAAGTACCAGTGCCTGCTGGTTGGGCGGGCAGCGAAATCTACTCGTGGCGCAACAATCAAAACCGGATTCAGCGGGTACGTGGCGGTGAGACGATATTTTCCCCAGGCGTCATAGTGGGAAACACTCAAGCGCTGGAACCTTGGTTCCATGCGCCGTTTTTGCATCTCAGCCGCGCCCGCGCGCCGATCGTTTTCTACGCTCCACCTACATGTAATCATTGGGCCGTTCACACAGGGATCATGTCGTTCCAGTTGGATAGCAATTACCCAGCGCAGAGGAGGGTACGCCTTGGAGGCGAAAGACTTTAGCGCACTGCGGATCAGTTTGGCTTCTCCCGAGCAGATTCGGTCGTGGTCATATGGGGAAGTCACCAAACCCGAGACGATCAACTATCGTCGCCTTCGCCCAGAAAAAGACGGGCTATTTTGTGAGGCCATCTTCGGCCCCACCAAGGATTACCAGTGTTACTGCGGCAAATACAAAAACGTCCGCTATCGCGGCATCATCTGCGACAAGTGCGGCGTGGAAGTCACGCGCTCGTCGGTTCGCCGCGAGCGTCTGGGGCATATCGAGCTGGCGGCGCCGGTCGCGCACGTGTGGTATACGCGCCGCGTGCCGAGCTACCTGGGCATTCTGCTGGACGTGAGCCGCCGCAACCTGGACCGCGTGCTCTATTTTGCGCAGCACGTCATCACGCATGTCGACGAAGAGGCGCGGCAGAAGGCGCTCAAGCGCATCGAGGAGGACCTGGCTCACCAGTCCGAGGTGATCCGGACCGAGCTTGAGGAGCAGGAAGAAAGCGTGCGCGCCGGGCGCGAAGTGGAACTCACCGACCTGCAGGAGCACCTGGACGACGTCGACGCGCGTTTCGACGCGGAACAGGGTACCATGTCCGAGGCCGTGATGGCGGAGGCGCAGCTCCTCTCGAGCCTGATCGAACAGCAGGTAGGCGATAAGCTGAAGGCCGATCTCATGTTCGAATCGGCGGACGTGCTGATCGCCAAGAAGGGCGAGCAGGTCCAGTACGAACTGCTCGAGCTGGTTCAGGAAGCCGCCAAGCAGCGCCTGAACGAGATTCAGGCGGACGTGGAAGCGCGCCGTCAGACCGAGCGCGATCTGCTCGATTCGGAGTACGGCGAACGGTCGTCGGAGGCGGACGGCGAGTTCGAGGGTATCCAGACGCGCACGGAGCAGCGGCTGGCACACCTGCACAGCCTGGCGGCAGAGGCACGGGAAGAGCTTCAGTCGCTTGAGGTGCTGCAATTCCTGGGCGAGCCGCGCTACCGCGAGCTGAAACAGAAATACGGGCAGGTCTTCAAGGCCAGCATGGGCGCCGAAGCTTTCCTCGAGATCCTCAAGCATATGGACCTGGAGCGGCTGGCGAACGAGCTGTGGCACGAGGTCCGCACCACGCGCAGCAAGCAGCGCCGCAAGAAAGCGACCAAGCGGCTGCGGGTGGTCGAGAGCCTGCTCAAGAGCAACAACCGGCCCGAATGGATGATCCTGTCCGTGCTGCCGGTCATTCCGCCGGACCTGCGCCCGATGGTGCAGCTCGACGGTGGCCGGTTCGCGACGTCGGACCTGAACGACCTGTATCGCCGGGTGATCAACCGCAACAACCGTCTCAAGCGCCTGTTGGAACTGGGCGCGCCGGACGTGATCGTGCGCAACGAGAAGCGCATGCTTCAGGAAGCGGTGGACAGCCTGATCGACAATAGCCAGCGCGGCAAGGCGTTGAGCCGCCGGGGCCGCCGCGAGCTGAAGTCGCTGAGCGATATGCTCAAGGGCAAGAAGGGGCGCTTCCGCCGGAACCTGCTGGGCAAGCGCGTCGACTATTCGGGGCGCAGCGTGATCGTGATCGGCCCGAAGCTGAAGCTGCACCAGTGCGGCCTGCCGAAGATCATGGCGCTGGAGCTTTACCGCCCGTTCGTGATCAGCCGGTTGGTCCAGTACAACTACGCCAGCAACGTGAAGGGCGCCAAGCGCATCATCGAGCGCGAGCGGCCCGAAGTGTGGGAAGTGCTGGAAGAGGTGATCCAGGAGCGCCCGGTGCTGCTCAACCGCGCGCCGACGCTGCACCGCCTGGGCATTCAGGCCTTCGAGCCGCTGCTGGTCGAAGGCAAGGCGATTCAGATTCACCCGCTGGTGTGCGCCGCGTTCAACGCGGACTTCGACGGTGACCAGATGGCGGTTCACGTGCCGCTGAGCGAGAAGGCCGTGCGCGAGGCGCGCGAGCTGATGCTGAGCACGAAGAATCTGCTGAAACCCGCCGACGGTTCGCCGGTAGTGGCGCCGTCGAAGGATATGGTGCTCGGCAATTACTACCTCACCATGGACCCGACCGCGGAAATCGTGACGCACGTCGATCGCGCTGAGGACTTCCGCCGGTGGGCCGTGCTGCAAGAGGGCGGTTACCGGCTCGGCGTAGTGGTCAATACGGCGGGGATGCGCCAGGTCGAGCGCCGCGAACTGGACCGGGTCAATGAGGTCTTCGTGTACAAGGATCAGCGCCTGGAGGACGGGCGGCTGTACAAGGCATTCGACCAGTTGGTCGACGGCCTGCTGGCCGGTGAAATAGACGTGGCCGTGTACAACGGGCACGACATGCATACCTACCTGCGCAAAAATCCGGACGTGCCGCTGACGCTGAGCAATCTGGGCGAGCGCCGGCTGGTGGTGGATATGGACGAGGTCGAGTACCTCTACGGGCTGGGCATCGTCGACCTGCACACGCCGATTCTGCTGGGCAATTACTACGACGATCCGACGCGCCCGCCGCAGCCCGAACCGGAGATCACGACCGTGGGCCGCGCGCTGTTCAACCGCCTGCTGCCGGATGACATGCGCTTCGTGCAGGAGACGCTCTCCAAGAAGAGCCTGCAGAAGCTGGTCGCCCGGATCTACCAGCGGTTCGGCCCGGACGAGACGACCGACGTGGTGGACGCGATCAAGAATATGGGCTTCCACTACGCGACGGTGTCGGGCACGACGATCGCCGTGTCGGACCTGACGGTCCCGGTGGAGCGCGATCAGATTCTGAACGATGCCAGCGACGACGTAGACGACGCGCAGCGCGACTTCCGGCGCGGCCTGCTGACCGAAGACGAGCGTTACCAGCGGACGATCGAAAGCTGGAACAACGCCAAGATGAACCTGCAGGAAGTGATCGGTAACGCGCTGGACCCGTTCGGCCCAATCGCCGTCATGGCGCTGTCGGGCGCGACGAAGGGCGGTTTCGGCCCGATCACCCAGTTGGCCGGGATGCGCGGCTTGATGGCCGATCCGTCGGGCCGCATCATCGACCTGCCGATCAAGAGCAACTTCCGCATGGGGCTGACGGCGCTCGAATACTTCATCTCGACGCACGGCGCCCGTAAGGGTCTGGCCGACACGGCCCTGCGCACGGCTGACGCGGGTTATATGACGCGCCGGCTGGTGGACGTTGCCCAGGACATGATCATCAACCGCCACGACTGTGGGACCAAGGCGGGCATCAAGATCCTGAACCCGGCGCACCCCAGCAACCAGGACGCGCGCGGGATCCCGCTGCCCGAGGCCGACGTGGCCGGGCAGAGCCTGAGCGAGCGCGTGATTGGCCGCGTGGCGTCACGCGACGTCTACGACCCGCAGACGGGCGAGGTCATCGTGCGCCGCAACGAGATGATCGACGAGGACGTGGCCGACATGCTCGAAGATGCGGTGGTCGAGCTGGTATACGTTCGCAGCCCGATGACGTGCTCGCTGATTCACGGCGTGTGCGCGCTGTGTTACGGGCGCGACCTGGGCCGCGGCGAGCTGGTATCGATCGGCTCGGCAGTCGGCATCGTGGCCGCGCAGTCGATCGGCGAGCCGGGCACGCAGCTCACGCTGCGGACGTTCCACACCGGCGGTGTGGCGCTTGGCGGCGGCGACATCACGAGCGGTCTGCCGCGTGTCGAGGAATTGTTCGAGGCCCGCAAGAAGCCGAAAGGCGAGGCGGTGGTCGTGGACATCAGTGGCACGCTGCATCTGTTGCGCAAAGAAGGCGTGCGTATCGCCCGCGTGATCCAGAGCGAAGTACGCGGCGAGCATCACGACATCCCCGCCGGATGGGAGTTGATGGTCGAGGATGGCGATACGGTGCGCGAGGGCGCTGTCCTGGCGGTCGAGCCGGAAGGAGAGGGCGAACTCGTGGCCGGCCTGGGCGGCGAGATCTTCCTTGAGGACGGCATGCTGCACATCCGGGACGAGGTCGAAGACGTGCGCGACTACGAGATTCCGCAGAACGCACGCCTGTTCGAGGACGTGTACGACGGCATGCAGGTGGCCGCCGGCCAGCAGTTGACCGAGGGCTCGAAGAACCCGCACCGCATCCTGCGCATCCTGGGCCAGGACGCCGCGCAGCACTATCTGCTGAACGAAGTGCAAAAGGTGTACCGTAACCAGGGCGTGAACATCGCCGATAAGCACTTCGAGGTCGTCATCCGCAAGATGATGAGCAAGGTTCAGATCACGCGCAGCGGCGACAGCGAACTGCTGCCGGGCGAGTTGATCGACAAGCTGGTTCTGCTGGAGATGAACGAGCGGTTGATCGCCGAAGGCCGGGAACCGGCGGCAGCGATCCCGGTGCTGCTGGGCGTCACCAAGGCGGCGCTGGCAACGGACAGCTTCCTGTCGGCGGCGAGCTTCCAGCACACGATCAAGGTGCTGGCTGGCGCGGCCATCGAGGGCAAGGTCGATAAGCTGTACGGCCTCAAGGAGAACGTCATCATCGGCAAGCTGATCCCGTCGGGCACCGGCTTCCACACGTACCAGGACCGCGAAACGTCGGTCAACAACGAACTGCTGGAAGCGCAGGTGGTCCTCAACTCGCACGACGATGAGGACGAGGACGATGAAGACGACGACGAGGACCTGCTGATCGACGTCGAGGAGCTCGAGGACGAGGTCGAGGTCGAGGATGTGGACGAGGAAGAGGACATTGACGACGCCGATCTCGATGACGAGGACGACGAAGAAGAGGTCATCGAAGACGACGAAGACGATATGGACTCGCTGGAGATCGTCGCCGAAGACGAGGACGATCTCGACGACTTCGAGGACTGACTCTCGCCCATAAACGAGCGAAAACAAGCGAGCGAATGCCGGGCCGGTATTCGCTCGCTTTCGTTTACGGCTTGCGCTACTGTTTGGGCGCCTGTCGCAGCGCGTGATAGACCGGGCGCGGCTGCCAGCGGTTGTCCACCAGCGAATACCCGGCCATCAGGTCGGCGCGGTCGAGCGCGCCGTCGATCGTGCTGAAGTTGAGATTCCACAGGATCATTGGGCCCATGTACGGCAGTGACTGGCCGATCTCGAACGCGCGGAGGGTGTAGGCGGCCTGCTGGCTCTGGTTGACCGAGGCGAAATAGCCCGAATCGCCGGGCGCGGAGGGCTGGACGCCCGCGCTGGTGTTCAGCCCGTCGAATGTCGCCCAGCCGAATTCGGTCGTCCAGAGTTGGGCGCTGGCGTGTCCATTCGCCACCATGATCGCGTGGTAGTCCTCGATGGTGTCCAGGAAGAAGAACTGCGGCTGGTCGTCCCAACCGTTCGAGGGATTGCTGCAGCAGCGCGCGTCAGGCGCGTTGGCCCAGCCATAGGGGTGAATGCCGACTGCGACATCCGCGCCGTAGCGGGCCAGCCCGGCGCCGTATAGCTGCTGCAACCACAGCCGGTCATCGGTGGAGACGTCCGTATCTCCGGCGGGTGCGGGCGCCGCGGTGATCACGGTGATGTCCGGCGAGTATGCGCGGATGGCGGCATAGGCGGGGGCGAAGTAGCCCATATAGGTGCTGCCAGTCATCGGCAGGCCGTACCATTCGCGCAGCAGGTTCGGCTCGTTCCAGACCTCGATCGCGTCGACATAGGGCCGCCCGTGGTCGTCGGTGCCCAGCCGGGCCAGCATCCCCGACAGGAAATTCGCCAGCGCACGCGGGTCGTCCGGGGGACCGTTCTCACGCATGGTTCCGTCACGGTCCGGCGTACGCGACCAGCCGGGCGCCTTGGCAACGCTGATCATGGTCTTCAGCCCTGCGGCATGGGCCTGCTTCACGTACTCGTTGAGAATGTAGAGCAGGTTGGTGTACTGCCCCGGCGCGGACTCTAGCAGCGACCAGTTGTACTGGAACTTGATCCAGCCGACTCCCAGGTCGCTGAAGCGCGCGAGGACATCGGCATATTCGCGGCTGTCGATCTGCGAGTGAATCTGGAGGCCCATCAGCTCCCGGCGCAGGTCCGGCCCCGGCGTGGGGCTGGGTCCGGCGGTCGGAATCGGCGTCGGCGGGGCGGTCGGCGCGACGCGCGTCTGGGTCGGGGCCAGGGTGTGATCGGGACCGACTATCGGGCCAAACTGGCCCGCGCCGGGTAGCGCCGCCGTGGGCGCGATGCGCGTCTCGGCGGGTGGCGGCTGAGTCGCGGGGGGCGGCAGCGTGGCCTCCGGGCCGACGATGGGTCCAAACCCGGCGGCAGGCGTGGGCGACGGGCTGGGCGTGGCCTGGAGTCGGGCCGTATCGCGCGCCGGCTCCTGGAAGGTGATCAGGTCATCCGGCGCGGTCGATTCGGATTGTTGGGAAACGGTGTCCATGGCGCGGTCCGGCCCGCAGGCGGACACTCCCAGGATGGTCAGGAGCACGATGATCGCAAGGGCGGCTGGGGTGTGAGTTATCAGTTTCATAGGCAGAAGTGTAGCACAACCTGGCGGCGAATTGGATAAGAACTCCATGAGCGGCGCGGCCCGGCAGCTCCAGGCGCGGCGAGGTGTCGCCGGGAGCGTTCCGGGCGTGCCCGTGGATGGTTGGGCATGGGCGTCATTTCAGGTGCGAGTGCGGGATCTGGTATGGGACATTCGTGACGGCGATGTTGTGCATCCGGCTCAGCGTGAGATTGAAGACCACCGCGGTGTTCTGGTGCAGCGCCTGCTCCCAATACGTGGGCATGGCCAGATGCCCCATGATGATGTGCACGTAGCTGTCGGGCGACCCGGCCTGAAGCTCCTCGATGTACTCACGAATCGGATCGGCGAGCAGGCGGAAGGGTGACGGCAGAATGACCAACTCACCCTCGCCGATGCGCTGCTCCCACTTGGCGCGCACCGCGTCGATCTTGTCCGGATTGGTGGCGACGTGCACGGCATGCCACGGGTGGCCGAGCGACTTGGCAAAATTCACCAGCCGGACCGTCTCGGCGTGCACGTCGTCCACCAGGATGATCGTCTGGACCAGGCGCGGGCTGACATCGACCGGCACGCCTTCCAGGCTGAGCGCCTGGGCGACGCGTTGGTAGTGGCGGTGGATGCGGAAGAAGATGAACACCAGCGTCGGGATCAGGACGACGACGAACCACGCGCCGCTGGTGAACTTGGTGACGGCGAAGATGATCATCACGATGCCGGTGCACACCGCGCCAAACCCGCTGATGAACATCTTGAGCCGCCAGTTCGGATCGTATTCGAGCGGCGCTTCGCGGCCCTGGACGACCTCGCCCGGCTTGAGCTGGCCGATCTTGCGCAGGTGGATGACCATGCCGGTCTGCGAGATGGTGAAGCTTAGGAACACGCCGATCGCATAAAGCGGGATCAGGAACGTGGTCCGGGCGTTTCCGGCGATGACCAGCAGGGAAGCGAGCGCCGCCAGCCCCATGATTCCCCACGAAAAGACGAGCCGGCTGCCACGATAGGTGAGCTGGCGCGGCAGGAAGCCATCACCGGCGGCCAGGGCGGCCAGCCGGGGGAAGTCCGCGTAGCTGGTGTTGGCGGCCATCAACAGGATGAGCGCCGTTCCCGCCAGCACCAGCAGGTAGAGGATGCTGTTTTCCCCGTAGACGGTGCGCCCGATCTGGGAGATGACGGTTTCCGTCTCGCTGGGCAGGGCGCCGACCTGGTGCGCCATGAACGTGATCCCGAGGAACAGCACGATCAGAATTGTGCTCATCCACACCAGGGTGACCGCCGCGTTGTGGCTGCGCGGCTCCTTGAACGCCATGATCCCGTTGGAGATCGCCTCGATGCCGGTGAGCGCGGTGCACCCGCTGGAAAACGCGCGCAGAATCAGGAACAGGGTCAGCGATTGTGACGTCGAGTGGACGACCTCGACGCCGGTCACCGTGTCCAGGCTGCCGGACAGGGCGCGGACG
Source organism: Anaerolineae bacterium (assembly GCA_018432315.1). Classification (GTDB taxonomy): domain Bacteria; phylum Chloroflexota; class Anaerolineae; order Aggregatilineales; family Aggregatilineaceae; genus LM3-B42. Next base: position 157,650 of record JAHDLB010000006.1, on the reverse strand, counting down.
ATCCCGACGACGAGCGTGGCGAACATGGTGACGATGAAGAAATAGGTCGGGATGGCGAAGATCTGGCCGCTCTCGCGGACGCCGCGCAGGTTGACGACGGTCATGAGCAGGATCACGCCGATCGCGATCTCGACGCGGTACGGCAGCAGGTCCGGAAAGCCGGATGTGATCTGGGCCACGCCTGCCGAAATGCTCACCGCCACGGTGAGGATGTAGTCGGTCAGCAGGGCGGCCCCGGCGATCTGCGCGGGAAGCTCGCCGAGGTTGTCGCGCGCGACGATGTAGGCGCCGCCGCCATTCGGGTACGCGAAAATCGTCTGGCGGTACGAGATGGTCACAATCGCCAGCAGGATCGCGATCGCGACGGCGATCGGGATCGAAACGCCGAGCGTCGAGGCGCCCGTCCCGGCCAGCGCGAGGATGATCAGGATTTCCTCGGTGGCGTAGGCTGTCGAGGAAAGCGCATCGGACGCAAACACGGCCAGGCCCACGCGCTTGGTCACCCGCTGGTGAGGCAGTGCGGTGGTTTCGAGCGGCCTGCCGATCAGGAACTTGGAAAGCGAGAAGCCGGGTTTGTTCGTTTCGTCAGTGGACACGGGAAATCACCTGCGCCAGTCTGTAAGGTTCATGAATCTATGGTGGTCGTTCTTACGTGTTCCATTATACACCCAATCGGGCGCGTAGCAGTGGCATGCGGGGACGCCGATCGGCGGACACAGCAACGGGCGGACCGAAGCCCGCCCGCTGTTGATAAATGGCGACGACGCGCTCACGACACGCGGGTGATCAGGCCCTGGCGTTCCGCCGCCGTGTGGACAATCGTGTTGATAAGCTGTTCATAACTCCAGCCCAGGGCGCTGCTCTGGAAGCACAGATCGCTGAGCGTGGGATTCAGGCCGGGCAGCGGATTCACCTCGAGTATGTAGGGCTTGTTGCCGTTGTGCTTGTCGAGCCGGAAGTCCACCCGCGCGACGTCTTTGCAGTCCGTCACGAGGAACACTGTGGCGGCCAGCAGGTTGAGATGGTGCAGCAGGCCCGGCTCCAGCGGCGCCGGACACAGGAACTGGAAGTTGTCCGCCAACTCGGTTTTGATCCGGTTGGTGTACAGCCCGGCCTCTGACTCGTCGTAGGCGTCGAGATTGACTTCCAGGGCGGGGAGCGTCATCAGCCCGTCCGGGATCTCTTCGAGCAGCGTGCGCTCTCTCACGCGGCGCGCGGCGGTTGGCTCCAGGTTGCCGATGATCCCGATCGTGACCTCGCGGCCCTCGATGAAGTGCTCGCACAGGATCGGCTGGCTGTACAACTGGAGCTGCTTTTCGACCTGAGCGCGAAGCTGATCGACCGAGGTGACGATGCTCTCGGCGCTGACGCCCATGCTGGTCCCTTCGCGGCTGGGCTTGACGAACAGCGGGAAGCGCAGCTCGCCATCATCGCCCAGCAGATCGAGATCGAGCGACTCGTCCGGCTCCTCGAACACCTGGAATTCGGGCGTGGGCAGCGCGTGGTAGACCAGAATGCGCTTGGTCATCGGCTTGTCGAGGGTCAGCGCCAGAGTCAGCACCTTGCTGCCCGTGTAGGGGATGCGCAGCATCTCGAGGATGGCCGGGACCTGCGCCTCGCGCCCGTCGCCGAAGTGACTCTCGGCGATGTTGAAGCACAGGTCCGGCTTGTAGTCGAGCAGGCGCTGGACGAGGTTGTGCGGCGGGTGAATGCTCGCCTCGATGAAGGTCGCCTCGTGCCCACCGGCGCGCAGCGCGTTCACGATTCCGTCGACGGTGACGGGGCTATCGAGATCGTCCCACTGATCCGGCGACATGCCTGCCCAGTGGGGCGCATTTTGCTTGAGATTAGCCAGGACAGCGATGCGCATCGGATCAGTTCCCTTTGGCGCGCCTGTGGCCGTTGCCATTGCGCCCGGCCCGGGCCGCCTTCTTGCCGTGACCGTTCCCGCCGGCGGGACGGGGCTTGATCCGGGAGACGGGCGGTTTTTCGCCAGCCTGGAGCCGCTCGCCCATGTGGAAGCGCTGCCACTTCGCCTCGTTGGCGTTCAGGCGGTGCTGAATGCCGTTGCGGCGGTGCATCTCGTCGAAGCCTTCCGGCTTGATGTACTGGGTGCGACCCTGCAGCAGCCCGGACACGCCGCTCTGGCCCGCCTCGTCGCGCTGCTCGGCCTGGCGATCCAGGTGATCGATGGCGTGCGGGTCATAATCCAGTGGCTCGTCGTAGGTCGTGATGTAGCCTTCGTAGTTGCGCAGCACGATCTTCCCCGGCGCCTGGCTGATCACGTACTGGGGCATGACCGGGATCTTGCCGCCGCCGCCGGGCGCGTCGACGACGTAGGTGGGCACGGCATAGCCGCTCGTGTGGCCGCGCAGCCCCTCGATGATCTCGATGCCTTTGGCGACGGTCGTACGGAAGTGTCCCGCGCCTTTGACCAGGTCGCACTGGTACAGGTAGTACGGGCGCACGCGGTTACGCACGAGCTGGTGCACCAGCTCGCGCTGGATGTTCACACTGTCGTTGATGCCGGCCAGCAGCACGCTTTGGTTGCCGAGCGGGATGCCCGCATAGGCGAGTTTGTCCAGCGCGCGGCCCAGTTCGGGCGTGATCTCCTTCGGGTGGTTGACGTGAATGTTCAGCCACAGCGGGTGGTACTGGCGCAGCATGCCGGTGAGTTCATCCGTGATGCGCTGGGGCAGAAAGACCGGCACCCGGCTGCCGATGCGGATGATCTCGATGTGCTCGATGGCGCGCAGGCTGGAGAGGATGTATTCTAGAACTTTAGGGGCCAGCGTCAGCGGATCCCCGCCGCTGAGCAGAACGTCGCGCACCTGGGGCGTGCGCCGAAGATAGTCCAGTTGAAGCTCAAACTCGGCGCGGCTGAAATTCGCGCCCGGATTGCCGACGATGCGGCTGCGCGTGCAGTAGCGGCAGTAGCTGGCGCACTGGGTGGTGATCAGCATCAGGACGCGATCGGGATAGCGATGGACCAGGCCGGGCACCGGGCTGTGCTTGTCCTCGGCGAGGCTGTCTTCCATCATGCCCTCGAACGCCTGCAATTCGCGGCCCAGCGGGATCACCTGGCGGCGCACAGGGCAGCCGGGATCGTCGGGATCGATCAGGCTGGCGAAGTAGGGGGTGATATCCACCCGGAACTTATCGTCAGCGGTCAAGCCTTCGATTTCTTCTGGCGTCAGACGGATGATCTGAGCCAGCTCGTCTACAGTGTTGAGGCGATGAGCCAGTTGCCAGCGCCAGTCATCCCACTGGTCGTTGGGGACATCCGCCCACAGCGTGGGGCGCGGCGTCCGACCCGGCGAGCCGGTGGGTGAGGTGGTATGGGCGCTGGGATTGATCTGGGAGGTAGGCGAAGGTAACCTGCCGGAGCCAGGAGGTTCGGCGGGTTCGGAGTGGGGTTCTTCTTCAGGGTTGTGGTGCGAAATTGCCATGATGTGCTCCCATAAAATAAGCCGATCCCGGCGGGGTCGACTTAGGCTGAAGATGATTGTGAATGGACGATAGAACCCTGCGTTCCATTGTTCAACTACTAATTATACTCCCCATTATGGAGATGAAAATACCCAATTTTCGGGGGATGCCGCGCCGCCGGCAAACGGGGCTCGAATGGGGCTGGTGCGGCGGGGCGCAATCAGGTATAATGTAGCGTAGCGAACAAACGTTCTGATTCTGTGGATGTACATTGACAGACCTTCAGGTATTCTCTAAACTACACGGCGTTTTTGAGATCCAAACGGCATGTGTTCAAGCGGCGCCCTGGGCGCTGGTGTGAAAAGGCAGGCAACCATGGAAGTCGGTCTGGTTCGGCAGCGAGATATCAACGAAGAACTGCAGGAATCGTATCTTGATTACGCGATGAGCGTCATTGTGGCGCGCGCGCTGCCGGACGCCCGAGACGGCCTCAAGCCGGTGCACCGGCGCATCCTGTACGCGATGTACGACATGGGCATACGTCCAAACACGCCCTACAAAAAAAGCGCGCGTATCGTCGGCGAGGTGCTGGGTAAGTACCACCCGCACGGCGACATGGCTGTCTACGACGCGATGGTGCGTATGGCGCAGGATTTCTCCATGCGCTACGAGCTGGTCGATGGGCAGGGGAACTTCGGCAGCATCGACGGCGACGCACCGGCGGCCATGCGTTACACCGAGGCGCGAATGGCCGCGCTGGGCGCGGACCTGCTGGCAGACATCGACCGGGACACGGTCGATTTCGAAGAGAACTTCGACGGGACGCTGGTCGAGCCTTCGGTGCTGCCGGCGACGCTTCCGAACCTGCTGGTCAACGGGGCATCGGGCATTGCGGTCGGGATGTCGACCAGCGTGCCGCCGCACAACCTCGGTGAGGTGTGTGACGCGCTGGTCTTCATGCTCGAGAACTGGGAGCACCTGGACGATATCGGCGTGCCCGACCTGATGCAGTTTATCAAAGGGCCGGACTTCCCGACGGGCGGCGTTGTGTACACCGTCGATAATGGATCGGGCGAGGACCAGCTCCGGGCGGCTTACGGGACGGGCCGCGGCAAGATCAAGGTCCGTGCCAAGGCGCACATCGAGGACCTGGGGCGCGGTCGCAGCCGCATCATCATCAGCGAGATCCCGTACCAGACGAACAAGACCAGCCTGATCGAGCGAATCGCCGTGCTGGCGCGCGATGGGCGAATCGAGGGAATCGCGGACCTGCGCGACGAAAGCGACCGGACGGGCCTGCGCATCGTGATCGACGTGACGCGCGCTGCCAACGCGATCGAGGTGCTGGCGGACCTGTTCAAGTACACGCCGCTGGAGAGCACGTTCAGCATCATCACGCTGGCGCTGGTGGACGGCGAGCCACGCATGTTGAGCCTGAAACAGGCGCTGCGCGTCTACCTGGAGCATCGACTCGAAATCGTGCGGCGGCGCAGCGAGTTCGACCTGACGCGAGCGCGCGAGCGCGCTCACATCCTCGAGGGCCTGTTGATCGCCCTGGAAAACCTCGACGAGGTGATCGACATCATCCGCCGCTCGCGGACGGTCGACAGCGCCCACAACAATTTGCGCAAACGCTTCAAGCTGTCCGACGCCCAGGCGGAAGCCATCCTGCAGATGCAGCTCCGGCGGCTGGCTTCGCTGGAGCGGCGCAAGCTCGAAGACGAATACGACGAGAAACGCAAGCTGATCAAGATGCTCGAGGCGCTGCTGCAAAGCCCGAAGATGATGCGGACGGAAGTCGCGCGCGAGCTGAGCGAGATTCGCCAGAAATACGCTGATCCGCGCCGGACGGTGATCATTAGCGGGCCGGTGGGCGACATCAAGGCCGACGATTTCCTGGGGCCGAACGAGGATACGTGGGTGACGATGACGGAGCGCGGGCTGCTCAGCCGCACGTACGAAGACGCCGCGCCGCGCATCACCACCGACGTCAAGGACGCGCCGCTGGCGATGATGGCCAGCAACACGACCCATGCGCTGTACCTGTTCACCGCGGACGGGCAGGGCGCGACCGTGCCGGTGAAACTGCTCCAACAGTCCGAAGACCCAGAGCAAGGCGTCGCTTATCCCTCGCTGTGCCCGCTGACGGCGCAGGATGAGGTCACCTGCGCGATGAGCCTGCCGCCGACGCTGGAGGAAGGCTATTTGATCGCGCTCACCCAGTTGGGCGAAGTCAAGCGCCTGCGAATGGACGATCTGCCGGGCATGGTCGCCAAGCCGTTCAAGTTCATGGACATCGAGAAGGGCGACCGGCTGGTGTGGGCCGGTTTCGTGACCGACGAGAGCGAGGTGATCCTCGTCACGTACCAGGGCCAGGCGATCCGGTTCCGCGTGTCGGACGTGCGCCCGACCGGGTTGGGGGCCGGCGGGATGCGCGCGATCAAGCTGCAGGGGAAGCGCGATCGCGTGGTGGGCGCCGGTGTCTCCGACGAGCGGGCCAACGTGTGGGTGTGCACCGATACCGGCGTGGCGAAGAGCACCCCGGTCGGTGAATACCCGGTTCAGGGGCGCGGCGGCCAGGGCGTGATCACGATGAAGATGCCCAAAGATGCGGGTGGCCTGACGGCGGCGACGGTCGCGCGTCCGGATGACAACATCGTCGTCGTGACGGACAAGGGCAAGGCGAAATACATGCGTGTCAGCCTGGCGCCGCAGGCCGGGCGGAATACCAAAGGCGATTACGTCATCTCGCTGCGCGCGAAAGAGGCGGTGGCGAAGGTGGTCCGGCTGGAGGGCCGGATCGCGCTGCCGACGCCCGTGCCTGAGGTGGCCGGCGAGGAGGCGAAGTAACCCCGAACGACGGCAGCCCTTGATTGGACGAGGGCGACGGTGAATATCCTGATCCAGACGCTGATCGGCTTGTTGAGCCTGTTTGGAGGCGTGTTGGCTGGCCGATCCTTGTGAGTGCGAAACCGGCGCCGGGTGCGAAAATGGTGGTATGCTTGAGGTAGGACCATTATCGAACCCGGGAGACTCACATGGAACCGGTGCGTATTGGATCCAAACTGATTGGTTCTGGCTTTCCCGCCTTTATCGTCGCCGAAGCCGGCGTCAACCACAAAGGCAGCCTCGAAGCCGCCAAGCGCATGATCGACGAGGCCCGGCGCGCCGGCGCCGACGCGATAAAATTCCAGACGTACAAAGCCGAGAAACTGGTCACCAAGACGGCCCCCGTATTCTGGGATGACATCCAGTCGACGGCGACTCAGTATGCCGTCTACAAGCGCTCGGGCCAGTTTGGCGAGGCGGAGTACCGCACGCTTTTCACCCACGCTGAGAACGTCGGGATCACGTGCCTGTCAACCCCGTTCGACCTCGAGGCTGTCCGGATGCTCGACGGCCTGGGCGTGCCCGCGTTCAAGGTGGCGTCGGCGGACCTGACGAACTATCCCCTGCTGCGGGCGGTGGCGAAGACGGGCAAACCGGTGATTCTGTCAACGGGCGCGTCGACGCTGGTCGAAGTGCAGGCGTCGGTCGATTTCTTGCACCGGCACGGCTGTTCCGACATCGTGCTGCTCTACGCCGTGCTGAGCTATCCCACCCCCATCGAAACGGTGAACCTGCGCCGGATTCAAACGCTTCAGGCGGAATTTCCCGACATGCCGGTTGGTTTTTCGGACCACTCGCTGCCGGACCCGTGCATGGTGGTGCCTTCGCTCGCGGTGGCGCTGGGGGCGGCCCTGGTCGAGAAGCATTTCACGCTCGACCGCGGGCTGCCTGGCGACGATCATTACCTCTCCGCCGAACCGGAGCAGTTCGCGGTGATGGTGCGGAATATCCGGGCCATCGAGACGGCGCTCGGCGATCCATCGTTTGGCTACCAGGCGGCAGAGGAAGAGGCGCGCCGCTTCGCCCGGCGGAGCATCGTCTCAGCCGTGTTCATTCCGATGGGGACGCGCATCACGATGGACATGCTGATCATGAAGCGCCCCGGCACGGGAATCTCGCCGGCGGAGCTGCCGCAATTGGTGGGGCGGACGGCAACGGTGGACATTCAACCGGATACCGTGCTGAACTGGGACATGGTGGACTAGGGGGCGCTCTCGCCTGACCGGATGAATAGCAGAGTAAAGGAGGCGGATTTGCTCGAAATCGTCAATCTCGACCAGAAGCTGAAGAAGTCAGAGTGGAAAGCACGCCGTCCGTATTATCAGCAGCGGCTATACGACCTCGAAAAAGTTGCGTTCGACGTTGGCATGCCGACGATCGTTATATTCGAGGGGTGGGATGCTGCGGGCAAAGGGACCTGCGTCAAGATGCTCACGTCACGCCTCGATCCGCGCGGCTTCACCGTGTGGCCGATCCGCGCCGCACGCACCCACGAGAGCAAGCATCCCTGGCTGTGGCGGTTCTGGAACAAGCTGCCGAATTACGGGCACATCGCGATTTTCGACCGGAGCTGGTACGGGCGCGTCACCGTGGAGCGGGTGCAGATGGGGCTTCCCCAGCGCGAGGTGCTGCGCGCGTTCAACGACATCGTGGACTTCGAGCGGCTGATCGCGCTCGACGGGTACGTCATCGTCAAATTCTTTTTGCACATTTCATACGAGGAGCAGGAACGGCGGTTCAAGAAGATCGCGAAAGACCCGCTGGAGCGGTGGCGCCTGGAGGACGAAGATCTCGAACGGCACCGCAATTACGACGTGTGGTTGGGCGCCTATGAGGAAATGCTCGAGCGCACCGAGACGAGTTTTGGCCCGTGGACCATTGTCGAGGCGACAAGCCGCTGGTTCATGCTCGACAAGGTGTACCGGACGCTGATCAACGCGATGGAGGCGCGGCTGGCGGAGCTGGACGCCGTGCCGCCCGTGATGAGCGAGGCGGAGGCTCAAGGAGACGAGTATGCTTGAGACGGTCGATCTGACGAAACGCCTGGACTCGGACGAATATCGCGAGCGATTGATCAGGGCGCAGGTGCGCCTGTCGCAGTTGGGGTTTCAGGTGTACAAGCAGGTGCGCCCGGTCATCCTCGCGTTCGAGGGCTGGGATGCAGCGGGCAAGGGCGGCGCGATCCGGCGCCTGACCGAGCGGCTCGACCCACGGGGATACGTCGTGCACGCAATCGGCGCGCCGCAGGGCGACGACAAGGAGCACCACTACCTGTGGCGATTTTGGCGGCGCCTGCCCGAAGCGGGCCAGATCACGATTTTCGACCGCACGTGGTACGGGCGCGTGCTGGTGGAACGCGTCGAAGGCTTCTGCACCGAGGAGGAATGGCGGCGCGCGTACCAGGAGATCAACCACTTCGAGCGCCAGTTGGTCGACTTCGGCACGATCCTGGTGAAGTTCTGGCTGCACATCAGCCAGGAAGAGCAGCTCGCGCGTTTCCAGGAGCGGGAAAATACGGCGTACAAGGCGTGGAAGCTCACCGACGAGGACTGGCGCAATCGCGACAAGTGGGATGAGTACCGCGTCGCGGTGGAGGACATGCTGCTCAAGACGAGCACGACAACCGCGCCATGGACCGTTGTGCCCTCCAACGACAAATATTACGCGCGGGTCAACGTGCTGGAGACGATCGTCGACGCCCTGGAACGCGACCTCGACCTGTCGTTCGAGCAGGTGGAGGATCATCCCCAGCGCAAACGCAAGAAGAAATGAGCGCGAGCCGGAAGCCCCGCGCCGAGCGCCTCGGTGACGGGGCTTTTCGACAGGCGCGTTTTGCGGAGGGCGCGACCTACAGCATCCCCCGTATCTCGTCGGCGAGTTCGGTCGTCTGGGGCGCCGGGGCGACATCCAGCGTGCGCTTGAGCTCGTGTTCCAGCCGCTCGTAGGTTTCGAGCGCCTCACGCGGCTTGCCCAGGCCGCGATACAGCTCCATGATGGCGCGCGCGAGGTCCTCGCGTTGGGGACTGGTGGCTGCCGCGCGCAGGAAATAGCCCAACGCGTTGAGCGGAACGTCCTGGTTGCGGTACACGCGCGCCAGCCCGGCGAGCGCCTCGGCGTAGCTCATCGCCAGCTCGTTCCGCCGGTTGATGACCCATTCCTGGTCCATCGTGCTCAGAAACGGGCCGTGGTACAGCTCGATCGCGTTTTGCAGCAGGTCGATCGCTTCGCTGTCGTCGGCGATAGCCGCGTTCTGGATCGCTTCGGCAAACTTGACCACATCGTAATTCAGCTCAAGCTCGGGCGAAATGCGGTAAAACCCGGACCAATAGACGGTGAGGTCGGTGCCGAGGATCTCGCTGATCTTGCGCTTGGTGACGTGAAAGACGTTCGTCGCTTCGCGGGTGGAGAGGGTCGGCCAGAAGGTCTGGAAAATCTCGTCGCGGGTGGTCATGCCGCGGTCGACAAAGTAGAAGAACAGGGTCCGCGGCAGCACGCCGTCCCAGTGCTCGATCAGGCGCCCGTTGATGAGCACCCGTCCGGGGCCAAGCGCGCGGACCTCAAGCACGGTCTTGTCGATCGACTGGGCGTAATCCAGCATCATCTTGTCCGGGTTGACCGGGACAAGGGCGGTTCGCCCTTTGAGAGTGTCATGCTTGAGCAGGTCCATGGGCATTTCGCGCCCGCCGATGATCACGCGAGAGCCGGCTGGCAGGGCGCTAACAAACGCGGCGACAAAGGTGGTGGCTTCGGGCTGGGGCGCAATATCGTACGCGTCAATAATGGTGAGGATGTTCCCGTGTGATGAGATCGCGCTGGCGAGCGTCGCCGCCGCAGACTTGGGATCGGTAGGCAGGTCGGGGATGGATGCCTTGAGCTGGCTTTCGTAGGCCGATTTGAGATGTGATACCCATTGAGCAAAGGTGAGCTTGGGGGCCGGGGTAGCCATGAATACGATAGGTCGGTCTGACTGTCTGAGCGCAGGCCCAAACAACCGGTGCTGCCCGTGAAAATCGGGGTGCAGGATGGCGAGGGAGGTCTCGTCGGGCAGACTGTCTAACTGCTCTTTAGCCTGGGTAAACGAATCGCGTGTCTTCATCGGGGTCTGCTCCATCTTGAAAAGACAGAAAATGGGTGTTTGGACTAACCATTACTGGTTGTTTTGTTATAGCCCTGTACCTACCACTTTTATCGATAGCATTATACACACATAAGGGAATCACCACAACCCGGCATCAACAGCCGAAAACTGCGCCGAGAATTGTTGGTATTTCTAACTATAGTCTACCATGCATGAATTAACATTACTGTTCGGTCGCTGGCGTAGACGTCATGGTAGGCCGTGATGTGGGCGATCCGGTTGGCGTTGGGGTCGGGGTTGGAGTGCGAGTCCGGGTGGGGATTGCTGTCAGGGTAGGGGTGGTGGTTGGTTCGGGCGTGACGGTTACGGTCGGCGGCGGTGTGGGCGCCGGATCGCCAGGCGAGCGGAAAGTGGCACAGGCCAGGATGCTCAGCAGGAGGAATGCGAGGCCGAGCGCGAGCATGAGCCGTCGTTGAGTCATCGGCGTATCATCCAATCGGGGCGGTGCGGATCACACAGCGATCCGGCGGAAGGCTTCGACCACGTTGGGTAGCCGTTCGATCTTGGCGAGGATGCGCGTGAGCTGCTTGATGTCGTGGATTTCCATCGTGACTTCAAAGGTGGCGATATTCTGCCGCGTGCTGATATTCACGTTGGACATGTTGATGTTTTCGTCCGCGATCACGGCGCCAATGTCCCGCATGAGGCCCTCGCGGTCGTAGGCGACAATCATGACGGGCACCGGGAAGCACTGCTCGCTGGCTGGCGGCCACGTCACGTTGATGATGCGTTCCGGCTCGGACGTGTTCAGGATGTTCTTGCAGTCCGCGCGGTGCACGGTCACGCCTTTGCCACGCGTGATGAAGCCGGTGATCTCGTCGCCATAGGTGGGATTGCAGCAGCGGGCCAGCGTCACCAACAGCCCGCCCGTTTCATCGATCCGCATCCCCTCGGCCTGAACCGGCTCCTTGGCGCGGGATACCGTGGCTTCGAGCGTTTCGTCGGCGGCCTGTGACGACTGCCGCTCGGCCTCTAGCAGGCGGAAGCTGATCTGCGAGCCAGTGATCTCGCCGTGCCCGATCGCCGCCAGCAGGTCGTCGGCGCGGGAAAAGCCGAGATGCGCGGCGATTTCGTCGCGGGACATGGCGCTCATGCCCAGCTTGCGCAGCTCGCGGTCGAGGACTTCGCGCCCGTCGGAGATGCTCTTTTCGCGCTCGCGGCGGCGGAACCACTGCTTGACTTTGTTGCGGGCGCGGCTGGTCTTGACGTAGCCCAGGTCGGCATTGAGCCAGTCGAGGCTGGGCCCGCCGCGATTGGCCGTCGTGATCTCGACGCGATCCCCGTTCTTGATCTGGTAGTCCAGCCCGACGAGCCGCCCGTTGACCTTGGCCCCCCGGCAGCGATGGCCGACCTCGGTGTGAATGTGGTAGGCGAAATCGATGGGCGTCGCGCCCTCCGGCAGGTCGATGATGTCGCCCTTCGGCGTGAAGGCATAGACGCGCTCCGGGCTAATCTGGTCCATCATATCCTGGACGAAATCGTTGGCGTCCTGGTCGGCGGTGTCCTGCTGGATATCGTCCATGATGCGCCGGATGCGCTCGAGGCTGCGCTCGAAGGCCGCGTCGCGCCCGGCGACGCTGCGGTTTTCCTTGTAGCGCCAGTGGGCCGCGATGCCGTATTCGGCCTCTTCGTGCATTTTTGCGGTGCGGATCTGGACCTCGAGAGGCTTTCCGTCCTTGTCGAGGACGGCGGTGTGCAGGCTGCGGTAGGAGTTCTCTTTGGGGGACGAGATATAGTCGTCGAACTCGCCCGGCATGGCGTGGAAAATGTTGTGGATGATGCCCAGCGCCTGGTAACACTCGGGGATGGTATTCACGATGATCCGGATGGCGCGCACGTCGTGGATCTGGTTGAAGGGCAGGTGCTTGCGCTCCATCTTGCGGTAGATACTGTAAATGTGCTTGGGCCGCCCGGTGATCTCCGCGTGGAGTCCTTCGCGCGCGAACTGCTCGGTAATGTAGGCCGTGATGCGCTCCATGTAGGCTTCGCGATCGGCCCGGCGCTCGTGGAGTTGTGTCGCGATCTCGCGGTAGCGGTCCGGCTCCAGGTAGCGAAAAGCCAGGTCCTCCAGCTCCCATTTGATCTGCCAGATGCCGAGACGGTTGGCGATCGGCGCGAAAATCTCCAGCGTCTCGCGAGCTTTCTGGATCTGTTTGTGAGGCGGCATGTACCCCAGGGTGCGCATGTTGTGCAGCCGGTCCGCCAGCTTGATGAGGATCACGCGGAAGTCGGAGCCCATCGCCAGGAACATCTTACGCAGATATTCCATCTCGCGGTCGCGCGGCTTGCCCCCGTGCATGCCCTCGACGCCGGTAGGGAGCTGCTTCAACTTGGTGACGCCGTCCACCAGTTCGGCGATCTTCGGGCCGAATTCCTGCTCGATGTCGGCGCTGGTGATTCCGGTGTCCTCGACCACGTCGTGAAGCAGGGCCGCCGCGACGGTTGTGGCATCCATGCCCATTTGTGCCAAAATCTGTGCCACGGAAACACAATGCACGATGTAGGGCTGGCCGGACTTGCGGTACTGGCCCTCGTGCGCGGCCTGGGCCCGCTCGTAGGCGCGCGTGATGAGCGCTCGCTCGTTCCGCGACAGATCGGGCAGAGCGTCCAAGATGGCAGATAGATCGACGACGGTAGTTTGCATGGCGCGCACTCTTTGGAGCCGGATTATTCCTTAAGTATAATCACCGCCAATAGCAGACGCAATGTGCAATAACCGGTTTCTAACATCGACCGGCGACATCATCGGGCAACGGACCGGCAAACCGCGTGCAATTCGCGGTATTTGCGTTATATTTTACATCAAACATCAGCGAATTCACGGCCAAATCGGAGGGTGAGGATAACGTGACTACGGCAAAGGCGAAATCGAAACGGGTTGAAATCACGGCGGAAGTAGCGCGCGACTGGATGCGGATTGTCGCAGTGGTATTGAGCGTTTTGGGTGTGTTAGTAGCCGGATATATGACGTGGGCCGAGCTGACCGGAAACGAGACCGTGTGCGCCAACACAGGCACCATCGATTGTGCTGCTGTGCAGGAAAGCGCCTATGCCAAGACGTTCGGGATCCCGGTCGCGCTGCTGGGCATGCTGGGGTATCTCATGATTCTGGGCGTGCTCGTGCTCGAGGATCAGGTGCAGATTCTGGCCGATTACGGGCGCACCCTGGTAGTGGGGATGGCGCTCTTTGGGGTGATCTTCCAGGTCTATCTCACCGTTATCGAGGCGACGGTGCTGGAGCGGTGGTGCCAGTGGTGCGTGGCCTCGTTTGTGATCATCACACTGCTGCTCGTGACCGGGGCCCTGCGCCTCAACGCGCTCCTCGAACCGCTGCGCCGTTGAGTGACATCAAAAGCGGGCGATACTCGTAGAGTGTCGCCCGCCAGATTTTCCCGCGAAATACTTATTCGCTGCTGTGCTCCTGAAGCGTCCGCGCGAAGATGCTTTCCCGGTCATCGCGACGGCGGTTCTTCTTGTTCCGTTTCTTGCTCTGACGCGCCTGGGGGAGTTCCATCCCCGAGCTCTCCATCGCCTGGCGGAGCGCGAGTTCCATGGCGGTAGGCAGCGCTTCGGTTTCCGGCTCTTCTTCAGAGAACGTCGTGGCCGGTTCTTCGAGAGCACGCACGCTGAGGTCGATCTGCTTCTTGCGGCGATTCACGCCGATGACCTTGACCTCGATTTCGTCGCCCACGCTCACCACCTCGGACGGATCGCCGACGTAGCCCTGAGCCAGTTCCGACACGTGGACCAACCCCGGACGTTCCGCGCCGAAATCGATGAAGGCGCCGAACTTCTCCACGCGGACCACCGTGCCCTTGAACACGCCGCCCTCGCTGATTTCGGACCACGAAACCGCCGGAGGCTTGAGCATGGTCAGGCTGATCCGGCCCTTCTTACGATCCACGTCCTGAACCCAGACTGAGATCTCCTGGCCCTCGCTCAGGATGTCGGTCACGTTCTTGACGTGTTGATCGGATAGCTGCGAGATATGGAGCAGGCCAAGCCGGCCAATGCCAATGTCCACCAGAGCGCCGTAGAGGTCGATCTTCTTGACCGTGCCCTGAACCTGCATCTTCGGGCGAATGTCTTCTATTGTGGTGGGCGCGGTATTTTCGGTAGTCATCTGACGGGCTCCTTATCCGTACCGGTGAAATCCGGTTTTGCTCTCGTTTTTGTCGGGCCGGATTATACCTGTTCCTTACCGAAGGGTCAACGGTGTGTTTGTCGAATGTGCGAACATGCACTCACCTTCTGGCCCCCAAAATGGGTCTTGCGCGCGGCAGGGCGCCTAGCTGGGGTTAGCCAGCTCGTTTTGGATGATGCTGTCGAAAATCTCGAAGGGCTGGGCGCCAAACGTATACACCACGCCGTTGATGATGAAGCCGGGCGTGCCGCGGAATCCGTACATGTCGGCGGCCTGGAAATCGATCAGTACTTCGTCGAGGTATTTCTCGGACGCCAGGCACTGCTCGAACTCGCCGGCATTCATGTCGAGATCGGCGGCCATGCTGACGAGGCTGTCCTGGTCCAGCGCCAGCTCGCCGGAGGTCTGGAGCTCGAAAATGCGGTTGTGCATCTCCCAGAACCTGTCCTGATCTGCCGCGCACTCACTCGCCATGGCCGCACGGGCCGAGTCTTCACCGAAGATCGGGAAGTCGCGGTAGACGAACTTCACTTCGTCAGGATACTTTTCCAGAATCTGGGGCAGGGTTTCGTCGTACCAGCGACCGCAGTAACCGCACTGAAAGTCCGAGAACTCGACGATCACAACCGGCGCGTCTTCCGGCCCGAGAAAAGCGTCATCGTCCGCCGAAGTGTCCAGCGGGATGCGCGTGGGGGTGGGGGGGATGGGCGTCGATGTCGGGATGAGCGTGGCGACCTGCGTGCCGACAGCGCTATCGATCATGGCCTGCAGCGACGCCTGATCGATGCTTCCATCCTGCGCGGCGAGGGGCGCGTCGAGCGCCGCGACCTGCGTGCCGACCACCTCGGCCACGGTGTTGCGGAGTTCCTCATCCGACATTGAGTCGTTATCGTTATCGAACAATACCGCCAGAAATACACCTACCAGCATAAACACGACCGCCGTAACAACCAACAGAATGATCTGACTTCCTCCGCGCTCAGCCGGGCCGGGTTCGTTGTCGGGCGCGGAGTCGCGCAGCGAGACCGGGGTATTGTCAGCCATCGAAACGTCCTTTACTTGAACCTCAACAGTTTCTCGATTATACGAGAACGCAGTGGGGCCTGCCAACATCTCTCCGGGCGGGGGGACGGGTCAGCCATGCAGCGAGACGTGGTCCGGTGAGTGGCTCCGGAAGGCGGCGAGTGGGGAGGCAGAATCCCGGTTGGCGTAGCAGTAGACGCAGCCAAGCGGACAGGTGTCGTACGCGCCGATGTCGCGGCTGGCGACGCACCCGCATTGATCGCGCGTAGGGCGCGGCCCGGCGGCCAGGGGGCGATCCGGGAACAGCTCGGCCAGGAGATCGCCATCGACACAGTGGGCCTTGTGAATCCCATCGCCGATTAGCGCGTCCTGGCAGCATGCATAGAGGGCGATATCGTAGCGCGCGGCGATCCCGGCCAGGTCTGCGAGCAGCGCCTTTTTCTCGGCCAGGGGCGGATCGACCATGTGTATGCCTTGGGCGGCCAGCCGGCGGGAAACCTTGCGGTACAGCGTGGCGAAGCTGAGATAGCAGCGATGCGTGCTGCCGGCGAGGGCAGCGGCGATCAGCCGGAACCGGGCGGTGACGTCCTGGGCGGTCATGTGCCGGGTCATGAGGATCGGGTCGAACCGCCATTGGACGTGGCGCCGGCTGGTGTGCGCGGCAAGGCAGCGAAAAACGTCGACCGAGCGCTGCCACGGGGGCGTATGCGGCTCAAGCTCGCGGGGCGCGCCGGTGATCGTGAAGTGGCAGACGTAGCGGTAGCCCCGCCCGTCGATCTCGCTCATGTGCGGCAGAAACGGGGCATAATTCTTGGACCAGAAGACGATGCTGTGCACAGCATCGGGCGTGACCGGGATCTCGTAGACCTGGCCGGAGAACGGGTTGGGATAGGCGACGCGGCCCTCGCGCAGGCGCTGCATGAGCCACGGCATGTAAAACGCCGGGATGTCGGTCCGGCGGCTGGCGGAGATGATGGTTGGAGAGGGAATGCCGGTCAAGGTGAGCGCTCCGGGCGAGAGGGTGGGCCGCGCCGGCCCGATCATCCGGCGCGGCCCGAAAGACTACGCTTCGACAAGCTCGCCGAATTCGTCTTCGACGTATTCTCCATCGTCGCTGGTGAAATGGCTCAGTGGCATGATGTTGTACGTGTCGCGGATTTGCAGCTCCAGATCGTGCATGAAGTCCGGATTGTCGCGCAAGTACTGCTTGGCGTTTTCGCGTCCCTGGCCGATGATCTCGTCGTTGTAGCGGAAGAACGCGCCGCGTTTTTCGATCACACCGGCCTCGACGCCGAGATCGAGCACGTCGCTCTCCTTGCTGAACCCGTAATCGTACATCAGGTCCACTTCCGCCTGCCGGAAGGGCGGGGCGACCTTGTTCTTGGTGACCTTGATGCGGGTCCGGTTGCCGAGGATCTCGTCCTTGAACTTGATCGCCTGGATGCGGCGGATGTCCACCCGGACGCTGGCGTAGAAGCGCAGCGCCCTGCCGCCGGTTGTCGTCTCCGGGTTGCCGAACATGACGCCGATCTTCTCGCGGAGCTGGTTGGTGAAGATCACGGCGGTGTTCGACTGCTTGATCGCGCCGGACAGCTTGCGCAGCGCCTGACTCATCAGGCGCGCCATCAAGCCCACGTGGCTGTCGCCCATCTCGCCCTCGAGTTCGGCGCGCGGCACCAGGGCCGCCACGCTGTCCACGACGACGACGTCGAGCGCCCCGCTGCGGACGAGGGCCTCGGTGATCTCCAATGCCTGCTCGCCGGTGTCGGGCTGGGAAATGTACAGGTTCTCGACGTCGACACCGAGCCGCTCGGCATAGATCGGATCGAGGGCGTGCTCCATGTCGACGAAGGCGCACACGCCGCCCATGGCCTGGGCTTCGGCGACGACGTGCAGGCACAGCGTCGTCTTGCCGGAGCTCTCCGGCCCGTAGATTTCGGTGACGCGCCCGCGCGGAATGCCACCGACGCCGAGCGCCAGATCGATGGCGAGCGACCCGGTGGGGATGACCGCCACATTCAGATGGGCGGCATCGCCCAGGCGGACGATAGCGCCATCTCCGTACCGCTTGGTGAGGTCGGTGAGGGTGTTCTCAAGCGCTTTCAAGCGAGCATCGTTTGTCATAGCAGCTACTCCACGGCGTATCAGCGCGCCTAGTGCGAACGGATGTTTCGATAGCCATAGTTTAGCACAGGCGTTCTAATCCGTCAACATTTCTATGCAGCCACTTGCGCGGGGAACGAAAAGCGCCCGCTCTCTCGTCGAGAAAGCGGGCGCCAACAGGTTACGGTGGGGCCTATTCCTGGATCAGCTCCAGGTTATAGGTGCCCTGCGTGCCGCCCACGTTCAAGCCATAGTGGGTGGCGATGATGTAGTAGGTGCCGGTCGAGGCCAGGGTCGCCTCTTCGATCACCGAGTTGGTGTTGTCGCCCGGCGTCACGTCGTCGTTGTAGGCGAGCTGGATGCCTTCGGGCGAGATCAGGTACAGCGCCGTGTCGAGCGTGCCGCCGGTCAGCTCCATCCGGATGGTGACCAGGTCACCCTGCTGGCCCTCGAAGGCGTACAACTGGTAGCGCTGCTGCTCGGTGATGCTGCCGGACACGCTCTGGCCGTAGGTGATCGGGCTGGCTGTGTCGAGCTGCGACTGGTAATTCAGCGAGCTGGCGGACGCCATATCGAAGAACCCGCCCGGCCCGGCGACGGTGGTGCCGTCCGTGCCGACGGTGAAGGTGATCATGTAGCGATCGTCAGAGTTGATGTTCTGCGTGGTGTTGATGATGGTCTGATCCTGAACATCGACCGTGAGCGCAAAGTTGACCGGCGTGGTGTCGTCGCAGGTGTTCTGATACCAGACTTCGATCTCGTACACGCCCGGCACCAGTCGGTTGGGCGGCCAGTAGATGTAGGAAACGGGCGTGGTCGTCGTCTCGACACAGCCCACGTTGCCATCGGCAGCCAGGATGCCCCCGGTGGGGCTTTCGGGCTCGTCGTCGAAGATCGAGTTCCCGGCGGGATCGCGGATCAGGAGCTGCACGTCGGCGTTGGTGAGCCAGCTCAGCGTGACCTCGATCGCGCCCTGGGGCAGTGCTGCTGTGTCGCCGGTTTCGGTCGCGGTCACGTCGCCGGTCGTGCCGGTATCGATCACATCACCGGCCTGGTCGGCAGTCGTGACGACGAGGTTGTAGTCGCCTTCGGTGCCGCCAATGGTCAGCCCGTAGCGCGTCGCGATGATCGTATAGGTGCCATCGACGGCCAGATTCCGGTCGATGCCCGCGTCGGCAGTCGTCTCGTCCCGGTCATCGTTGCTGACCAGCGGGGTGTTATCCGGGCCGAGCAGTACCAGGTAGGAGTCCAGGCTGCCGTTGAGGGCCGGCATGTCGATGGTGACCGTCGTGCCGCTCGTCGCCTCGAACGAATACGCCTGGGCCGGCGTGCTGTTGGTGATCGTCCCGGTGACGGTCGTCCCGACCGCGATCGGGGTGGCGTCGGCGATCTGCGACTGGAACAGCGACACGTCCAGCCCGGCGTTGACGCCGCCGTTGATCAGCGACCACGCGCCGCTGGGTTCGAGCACCATCCGCGCGAGATATTCCTGGCCGGGGTTGAGGGTCCCGGTGAGTGACTGGGCTTCTTCGCCGTTCACGTTGGCGGACAGCGTGAAGACCTGCGGGCCGCCAATCTGGCAGGCGTCCACGTAGTAAACGATGACCTCGTAGCTGCCAGTGGGAACCTCGCTGCGCGGCCAGGCGATGGTTTCGGTCGGCTGGTCGGAGATGGCCGTTTCGCACGTGGCGTTGATGTCCGCGTCGAGCGTGCCGCCGCTGGGCGAGCCGGGGTTGAAGGCGTGGACCGTGCCACCCACCGGATCGCGCACTTCCAGGTTCAGGTTCACGGCGGCGTTCCAGGTCAGATCGAAGACGATCCCGCCGTCTTCCAGCGTGACGGTCTGGCCGCCAACCTGCTGCACGCCGCTCAGTTGCAGGGTGAACTCGCCGCTGGCGTCCCCTTCGGCCCCGCTGCCGCGCGAGACCACGATGTAGTATGTCCCGTTGGCCGGAATGTCGATGTCCGGGATCGAGGCCGACGCCGGGCTGCTCACGTCGTTGTCCTGGGCGATGGGCGCGCCCTGCTCGTCGATGACGACGACGACCGGCGCCAGTTCCTCGACTTCCGTCGTCACGTCGACGGTGATGACGTCGCCCTCGCTCGCAAAGAGCCGGAAGGTTTGAAGATAATTCTCCGAGTCCAGAGTCGCCGTGGCGATGCCGCCGACCGCAATCGAGCGGTTGACGCCATCATCCTGCGCGAGGACGGTGGCGCTGGTGACCAGCGGCGATACCAGGCTGGCGCAGAGAGCAACGCCCAGCACGACGATGCTGAGCGGTCGGATGACCGCCCGGTGACCAACTCGAAAGGCATTTTTCATGTTCATTCCGCTAACTACTCCTCAACTGACGGTGACAGTTTGATCTGACCGCTCACAATGTATCCAGTGTAGCCAATCGGCCCGGCAATGGCAAAGGTTGGTCAGTCGACAATAGGCCAGTCGTAGGGCGCGCCCGTCTGGATCGGGCGGCGGCTCAGCTTTCGTCAGGGGCATCGGCAGGCTGGGGCGTGGCCGCGGGATCTATGCCGAGCGTCACGAAGTTGGTGGTGCCGGCCTTGACGGTGATCGTGCTGGTGATGCGCCGCTCGCCGATAGTCGCCGTGATGTCGTATTCCCCGGCGGGCACGTCGCCCAGGACGAAATTCTCCTGCCACGCCGGATCGGGCACGACGGTCCAGTCGCGCGTTTGGCCGGGCTGCCTGGGCCGGATGTAGGTCGACGTGGTTTCGATGACCCGTCCGCGGCGACTGAGCGTCACCAGGACGTCGTCGGCCAGCGTGCCATCGGCATAGGTGACGCGCCCCGCCACAACACCCGTCTCGATGTACGGCGCGATCCACAACAGCGGATTCACCGCGGAGAAATAGCGGTTTTCGCCCAGGCGAACCTCCAGGTGAACGTGCGGCCCGCTGACGTCGCCCGTGCCGCCGATCAAGCCGATGATGTCGCCCGCTTCGACGCGCTGGCCCTCTTCGACGAGGATGGCCGACATGTGTGCGTAGAGTGTGAAGATCTTCTGGCCGCGGTAGCCGAAATCGTGTTCGATGATCACGACGTTGCCATAGGACGGGTACATATCCAGATCCTCACGGTCCGCGAGCGTGGCGCCGTTGGCCGCCCAGACGACGGTGCCCGATCCCCCGGCGCGGATGCGTTCGCCGATGGGGTTGGGCATATCGACGCCGTGATGCACGCGGTAATCGTTGCCCGGACCGTCGGAGCCGAAGGGATAATAGAACAGGCTCTCGCTGTTGGCGCTGGCATCGACCGGGCGCACCAGCCAGAAGTGATCGTCGGCGTGCTGCCCCAGGGGGACCTGCTCGGGCGGCGGCTCGAAGCCGACCGGCTCGTTGTTCTGCGCGACGAACACGCCGGTCGGGCTGGGGAAGGGCGTCGGGCCGGTGATGGTGGGCGCGACGTCAGTTGGGGCGGTTGTCGGCGTCGGCCACGGCGAGCCGGGGATTGCCTCAGGCTCGATCACCTCGACGTCCGGCTCGGCGCTAGGCGGGAGCGTGGGCGGGACGAAGGCCGGCATGTCCAGGTCCGGCGTGGGCAGCGGCGTGCTGGCGATGGCGAGCTGGGCTTCGAGCGCGGCCTGCCAGTCGGAGGGCGGGGCATCCGGCGCGGTGGGCGTGGCCGCCGGGACCGAGACGACGATCGACGGCTGGCTGTTCTGCCACAGGTACAGCCCGCCGATGGCGACGACGACGAGCAAGATGAGCAGGCCCTGCAAATGGTGGCTTCGTTCCATGGATCACGGTTCCAGCCGCGCCGCATGGCGCGTCATTGGAGATCGGGCGGGATGGGTGTGGCCGTGCGCTGGACGGCGGGCGTCGGCGATTCGGTCGGCAGCGGCGGCGGGGACGGGACCGCGGTCGCTTCGCTCAGGAAGGCGTCCAGCTCGCCGGGCGTATACAGCTCGAGCATGGCTTCGGTCCAGGTCTTGCCGCCGGTGTTGTGCAGCTCCCAGAACTGGATGGCCCCAAAGTTGAACTGCCAGGTGCGCTGGGCGGGCGCGCGCTGCCATCCGAAATCCTCGGCGATCTGGGTGAGATCGACGTAATAGCCCGCGGGCACGCTGTCCTTCAGCCGCCCGCCGCGCTCGTAATCCTCGACGTCGCCGCTGCCGCGCGCGGTCAGGTCCCAGGGGATCTGGCGCAGCGGCTCGCCCAGCGACCCGTTTTGCGCTTCGGCTACGACGCGCACGTAGACGCGCCAGTAGGTGTTGACTTCGCGGTCCTCGCGCACGACCTCGATCGGCGTGGGCTGCCCGGCGTAAATCAGGTTGCGCTGGATTGCGATCGCGCGCCCGGCATAGTGCCAGTTCTGGCGCGGCTCGCCGGGATCCGGTGGCCGGTCGAGGCGCCAGAAGGCATCCTCCAGCGTGCCGAGGAAATCGTAGCCGGCGCGTTCCAGCACGCGAATGCGCATCGCCTCGAACGAATCGTTAACCCGGTCGGACAGAAACGCCTGGGGCGCGGACACGTTGTTGAGCGGCGCCATGCCGTACAGGCCATCGGCTTTTTGCCGCTCGTTCTCGACGAACAGCGGGCCGTCCAGGTCGGGGTTGGCGGGCAGGCCGCCGCTCTCGACGACCGGGCGCGGCAGGGAGGCCGCGGTCCAGTCCGGATCGGTGACGCGATTGGGCAGCGAGATCGCGTCGGTCGCCGCGCCGAAACCACCGGGCGTTCCGGCGATGAGCTGCGTTTGCTGGCCGGTGTCGTGTGAATACACGAGACTGGAGCCGTTGGGTGCCCAGGTGGGCATCTTGCCGCGGCCCACCAGGACCGGCGCGGCCCCCGGCTCCCCGACCGATTTGATGTACACGCCTTCGACGCCGTCGACAACTGCCGTGTAGGCGATGGCGGTGCCGTCGGGGTTCCAGGCGGGATGGTTTTCGTCGATGTTGGACGAGCTGGTGAGGTTGAGGGCTACCTCTTCGCTGGGGTTGTTGAGGTCGATGACGCGGATCTCCTGGTTGCCATTGCGCACAGCGGTATAGGCGATCTGGCGGCCCTGGGGCGACCACGCGGGCTCGATGTCGGGCCCCGGCGCGTAGGTGACGCGCAGCGCGCCCTCGCTGGCGGCGCGCCCCGGATCGGAGCTGATCACGTAGATGTCCAGGTCCTGCGTCTGCTGGGTGTAGCCCTCAAACGCGATGTACGCGCCGTCCGGGCTCCAGGTGGGGGCGCCCTCGAACCCCGGCGTGTACGTCAGGCGGGTGATCGCGCCGGATGCCACGTCGAGAATGTACAGTTCCCAATTGCCGTCGCGGTTGCTGGCGAAGGCCAGCCGCCGCCCGTCGGGGCTCCAGGCCGGGTCCCGGTCGTCGGCGGGGTGGTTGGTGAGCCGGAGCGGGGTGCTCTCGCCCACGCCGATGGCCCACAGATCGAGCTGGCCGTGCTCGCGCATGGTGTACGCCAGGCTGCCCCCCACGCGCAGCGGGTCGGGGATGGGCGTGGCAGTGGGGACGGCGGTCGGGAAGATCGCCGTTGGCGGCGCGGTGCCGCGCGCTTCCGGCCACTGGCCGGCGGCACCTGCCGGGATCCCCGGCTCGTCATCGTCGTTGCCCGTTTGCAGCACCACAATGACCAGCAGCACGAGCAAGAGCAGCACGGCGAAGGCGCTCAGGGCACGGTTCTGGACGAGCAGCGGGTCCTTCTGGATGGTGGGCTTCAGCTCGGCCTCTGCGGCCCGCTGCACCATGATCTGCTGGCGGCGGCTGGCGGTGGCTTCCACCGCCCCGTGGGTGATCTGCACAGCCTGTTGGGCGGTCTGCCTGGTGCGGCGCACGGTGTTCAATGACCCGACGAACACGACCGTCCAGACGCCGAGCAGAATGCCGAACAGGCCCCGTTTCAGGCTGGCTGCCTGCTCCAGCGAAGCGACCAGTGCCCACGCACTGATGCGCAGAAACGCATTGCCTAGCCGATCGGTGACGCGGAACGCGCGAACGAGCATGATGGTTCCTGTCTGATGGATGCTGCCCCCGCCAAGTCCTGTTCAAGAGCGGATTCTACAGAAAAAGAATAGGCCGGGCAAACTTCCGGGTAAGGCCGGTCACGGATCAGAGCGCACGCTCCAGGTCGCCGGGAAAAGCGAACAGCGCCGGGACGCCGCCGGTATGCCAGAACAGGATTCGCTCAGTGGCCGCGAAGGTCCCCCGCCGGATCAGGTCGAGCAGGCCCGCCATGGCGCGGGCGGTGTAGACCGGGTCGAGCAGGATGCCCTCGGTCCGCGCGAGCAGGGCGATCGCTTCGCGCTCGGGCTCGCCGATGACCGCGTAGCCGCTGCCCCGGTAGCCGTCGTCGATCAGGATGTCGCGCGCGTCGATGTGCCAGTCCACGCCGAGCAGGACCGCTCCCTGGTTGGCGAGCGATGCCACGCCGGCGGCCAGGGCGTCGCGGGGGCGGTCCACGCTGATGCCCAGCATGCGCGTTTCGGGACCAAGCCCGGCCAGGTGCACGCCGAGCAGCATGCCCGCCTGCGTCCCGCCGGAACTGGTGGCGAAGACGTGCGCATCGTACGCGCCGAGCGCGCTGGCCTGGGCGGCGTATTCGATCATGGCGGCCACGTATCCCATGATTCCGTGCGGGCTCGATCCGCCGTAGGGGATGATGTACGGATGGCTGCCGGCGGCGAAAAGCTCTTCCTCGACCCGCTCGATGGTCTGGCTGTACGGGGCGGCCTCATCCGTCCAGTGAATTGTCGCGCCGAGCAGGTGATCGAGCAGCAGGTTGCCGTTGGGGAATTCGGGCGGCTGCCCGCGCAGGACGAGGTGACAGCGCAGCCCGTGCTGGGCCGCGGCGGCTGCCGTCTGGCGCGCGTGATTGGACTGCACCGATCCGGCGGTGATCAGCGTGTCGGCGCCCGCCTGGACGGCCTGCCCGAGCAGAAATTCGAGCTTGCGGGCCTTGTTGCCGCCGGTCGCCAACCCGGTTTGATCGTCGCGCTTGACGCTCAGTTCCGGGCCGCCCAAATGCCGGGTGAGATTGGAGAGCGGGCTGATCGGGGTAGGCAGGTAGGCGAGTGGCACGCGTGGCAGCCGGGCAAGGGTGGCACTGGCTGTGAATGGCATGAGGATATCACTTTCTGCGGCGAGATCGCCGCGTCGACCACGTGTGGACGCCATGACTATAATATGTTTGGCGGATTGGCCCAAAATGACGCCGGGGAGATGGAAACCACTATGCAGAATCCGAACCTGCCTGAATCCGCGCCGCGAGGCACCATTCTGTTGGTGAGCGGCTGGCGGCGCGTTGGCAAGACGACCCTGCTGCTCGCCGTCCGGCAGGCCGCGCTGGCGGCAGGGCTGTCGGTGGGCGGGCTGCTGTCGGTGGCGCGTTTCGAGGACGGCGCGAAGACCGGGATCGACGTGATGGACGCGGCGACCGGGGATACGCTGCCGCTGGCCACTGTCGGAACCGGTGGCGCAGTGTCCACCGGGCGCTTTACATTCGACCCGGCAGCGCTGGAAGCCGGGCTGGCGTTCGCCGGTCGCGGACAGGCGGCGGACGTGTTTCTGGTGGACGAGCTTGGCCCGCTGGAACTGGTGCGCGGCGAGGGCTGGGCCGAAGTTATCCCCCTGATCCGGCGGCGGGCGTTCGGCGTGGCGCTGGTCGTCGTGCGCCCGGAGCTGGTCGGGCAGGCGCGGGCGGCCCTGGGTTTGCCGCCCGACTCCCCGGCAATCGAGATCGACGAGGCCGGGCGGGGTGCGCTGGCCGAGTTGGTGAGCGCCTGGGTGATCAGGACCCTGGCGGCAGCGCCTTAGGCGGCTGGTCCTCTTCGTCGGCGCCGAGCAGCGACTCCAGCATGCCGCCGACGATCCCCATCACGAGGCCGCCCAGAATGGCCCACCAGATGCCGTCCACCTCGAAGCGCCCGCCTGCCAGCGCATCCGTCAGCAGCAGCATCAGGCCATTGACCACGAGGTAGAACAGCCCAAGGGTCAGGATCAGCAGCGGACAGCTCAGGATGACGATGACCGGCTTGACCAGCGCGTTGACGAGGCCGAAGATCAGCGCGATGAGCAGCACGGAGGCGAGGCTGCCCTCGGCGATGGTGATGCCCGGCAGGAGCCAGGCGGTGATCGCCAGGGCCGCCGCATTGATGATCAGGCGGATCAGAAACGAGTGCATGGCAAAGCCTCCCCTCTGCGGCCCACCGGCATCGCGCTAGGTGGACGCCTCGAAACGGCCAAAGTTGTAGTACGCGGCGCACGCGCCTTCGGACGACACCATCGGCGCGCCGAGCGGCTTGCGCGGCGTGCATTCCTTGCCGAACGCCGGGCACTCGTTGGGCTTCATCACCCCTTTGAGCACTTCCCCGGCGTGGCACAGCGGCGATTCCTCCGTGCGGATGTGATCGACGGCGAAGCGGCGGGCGGCGTCGTACGCGTGGAACGGCGGGCTGAGCTGCCAGCCGCTGCGCGGGATATTGCCGATGCCGCGCCAGTTGCGGTCGCATTCCTCGAAAACGGTGTTGATGATGGTCATGGCGGGCTTGTTGCCGCCTTCGACCACGACGCGGCTGTAGGCGTTTTCGACGGCGGCGCGGCCCTCTTCCAACTGGCGGATCGTCATCTCGATGCCGCGCACGATGTCGAGCGGTTCGAAGCCGGTGACGACCATCGGCACGCCGTATTTCTCGACCAGCGGGTGATATTCCCAGTAGCCCATGACGGCGCACACGTGCCCGGCGAGCAGGAATCCCTGGACGTGCACATCGTCGGCGCTTAGCAAGGCGTCGAGCACGGGCGGCACGCGCACGTGAGAGACCAACATCGAGAAGTTGGGGATGCCAAGCTGTTTGGCCTGGGCGATCGCCATCGCGTTGGCGGGGGCGGTGGTCTCGAAGCCGACGCCGAAGAATACGACCTCGCGGTCGGGATTGTCCTGGGCGATCTTGATGCATTCCAGCGGCGAATACACGACGCGGACGTCGCCGCCTTCGGCTTTGACCTGGAACAGGTCCTTTTGCGAGCCCGGCACGCGCAGCATGTCGCCGAAGGACACCATGATCGTGTTGGGCAGCGACGCGATGGCGATTGCCTGATCGATCAGCTCCTGGGGCGTGACGCAGACCGGGCAGCCGGGCCCGTGAATCATCTCGATAGAATCCGGCAGCAGTTGATCGATGCCGTGCCGGATGATCGAGTGCGTCTGGCCGCCGCAGACCTCCATCAGCCGCCAGGAACCGGTCGTGACCCGGTGGATCTCGTCCAGCACGTCGCGCACGCGGGCCGCGTCGCGGTATTCGGTGACGTATTTCATTCGGCCCCAGTCCCTAATTCTTCATCCAACAGCCCGATCTCGTCGAGCAGTTCGAGCGTCTTTTGCGCTTCGGCCTCGTCGATGAGGTTCAGGGCAAACCCCACGTGGACGATGGTGTAATCGCCGATTTGGGCTTCGGGGACGTAGGCGAGGCACGTCTCGCGGACGACGCCGCCAAAATCGACCTTGCCCATCTTGAGGCCGCCTGTTTCGTAGATTTCAGTGATCTTGCCGGGAATTCCCAAACACATCAGGTTCTCTCCGATCATCCATGCTGGACCATGCAGGCCGCAATGGCCGCCTGTCCGAGCGCGATCCCGCCGTCGTTGGGCGGGACCAGCATATGCGTATACACGGTGAACCCCGCGCCCTCGAGCAGGGGAATCGTCTTTAGTAGCAGCGTGGTATTCTGGAACACGCCGCCGCTGAGGACCACACTGGACAGGCCCGTGCTGCGCCGGGCCATGAGACACGCCTCGTGGATGGCCCCGGCCACCGCGTTGTGAAAGCGCGCCGCAATCGCCGGCGCCGCGATCCCCCGGCGCCGGTCGTGCAGCACCGCCGCTAGCACGGGCGCCGGATCGATCCGGAGCGGATCGCCGTTCGCCGCCCGGCTGATGTCGAACTGATAGGTGCCGGTTTCGCCGGGATCGGTGTTGGCTTCCAGCCAGATCGCGGCCTGGGCTTCGTAGGTGACGACCTGGAGCACGTCCAGCAGGGAGGCGACCGCGTCGAACAGGCGGCCCATGCTGGACGTGAGCGGCGCGTTGAGTTGTTTCTCAAGCTGCTGGAGCAGGATCGTCCGTTCCTGCTGGGCGGCAGCGCGGCAGGGGGCGAGATCGGATTCCCAGGGAATGCCCGCCTGCCACAGGTGCGCGAGCGCCGTCCGGTACGGGCGCAGCGTGGCCGCGTCGCCACCCGGCAGCGGAACGTAGCTCAGGTGGGCGAAACGGCGATACCACGCGTAACTGCCGATCAGGATTTCGCCGCCCCAAATGGCGTTATCCGGCCCCAGGCCGGTGCCGTCGAAAATGACGCCGATGGCCGGTTCTTCGAGCGGAAGCCGGTGCTCCGCCAGGCAGCTCGCCAGGTGCGCGTGGTGGTGCTGGACGGCGATCTTGTTCTCCGGGCGGCCCGCGGCGTACCGCGTGGCGACGTAGTCCGGGTGGGCGTCGTGGGCGACGATCTCCGGCTCCACGCGAAAGAGGCGGCTGAGGTGCTCGATGCTGTGCCGGTACGAGCGCAGCGCGTCGTAATTCGACAGGTCGCCGATGTGCTGGCTCATGAAGGCGTGACGATCGCGCGCGAGGCAGAAGGTGTTCTTCAGCTCGGCGCCGGTGGCGAGCAGGGGCGGTGACTCGAACGGCAGCGGCACCGGGTACGGCGCGTACCCGCGCGACCGGCGCAGCGGCAGGACGTGCGTGGGCAGCGCCTTCACGACCGAGTCGTCACAGCGGATGTGGATGTCGCGGTTGTGCAGCAGAAACGCGTCGGCCAGCCCGCTGAGGCGGTCGATGGCGTCTTCGTTGGCGGTGGCGATTGGCTCCTCGCTGAAATTGCCGCTGGTCATGACGAGCGCGGGAGGGAAGCCGGGCGCCGGCTCCAACAACAGGTGGTGCAGCGGCGTGTAGGGCAGCATCACGCCCAGCTCGCGCAGGCCGGGCGCGACGTCTCCGGCGAGGGCGGTGTGCGGCTTGAGCGGGGTGAGCATGATGGGGCGCTCGCGCCCGGTCAGCGCCCGCTCGCCGGACGGCGTGAGATCGCAGAACCGGGCCACCGTCGCCAGATCGGGCATCATCACCGCGAACGGCTTGGCGGCGCGCCCTTTGCGGCGGCGCAGCTCGCGCACGGCGTCGGGGTTGGTGGCGTCGCAGGCCAGGTGAAACCCGCCCAGCCCCTTGATCGCCACGATGTGGCCCGCCACGAGCAGCGCGCGGGTGGCGGCGATAGGGTCTTCGGGCAGGCTGTCCCAGCCGGGCAGCGGTGGCTGGTCCGGGCTGGCGATCAGCTCCAGGTGCGGCCCGCAGACGGGGCACGCGTTGGGTTGGGCGTGAAACCGGCGGTCGAGTGGATCGTCGTATTCCGCCTGACAGTCCGGGCACATGGCGAACGGCGCCATGGTCGTGGCCGGGCGGTCGTAGGGGATGTCCTGGATGATCGTGAAGCGCGGCCCGCAGTTGGTGCAGTTGGTGAAGGCGTAGCGGTAGCGCCGGTTGGACGGGTCGAAGACCTCGGCCAGACAGTCGTCACAGGTCGCGACGTCGGGCGAAATCGGCTGGTAGGCGCCGTCCTGGGCCGCGCTGTGCTGGATCTCGAAGCGCGTGTAGCCGTTGGTGGTGACGCGATGCGCCTGCACGGCTTCGATCCGCGACAGCGGTGGGGCCTCGGCGGTGATGGCCTCGGCGAACGCATCCAGCGCGTCGGGCGCGCCGCACACCTCGATATCGACGCCGGACGAGGTGTTGCGAACCCAACCCGTGAGCGCGTAGCGGGTGGCAAGCCCGTAGATGAAGGGGCGAAACCCCACACCCTGGACGACGCCGGTGACGTGGATGCGAAGGGCGGATTCGGTCACGGTGGGTTTATCCGACGCTGCTCCGTTGGGTGACACGGTCCCGCAGCCAGTCCAACCAGGCGTCGAAGCCCTCGCCGGTGCGGCACGAGATCGGGAAGAAGGCCAGGCCGGGATTGAGCACCTCTACGCCGTGCCGGAAGTAGTCCACGTTGAAATCCTGGTACTCGCACAGGTCCATTTTGTTGAGCAGCAGCACGTCGGCGCCCTTGAACATGGCCGGGTATTTGTACGGTTTGTCGTCGCCCTCCGGAACGCTGGCGATCACGATGTTGAGATGGGTGCCCAACTTGAACGCGGCGGGGCAGATCAGGTTGCCCACGTTCTCGATGATCAGCAGATCGAGGGCGTCGAGTTGGAGCGAGGGAAGGGCGCCGTGAACCATGTTGGCGTCGAGATGGCAGTTACCGCCGGTGTTGATCAGCGAGACGGGGATGCCCAGCTCGGCGATCTTCTCCAGATCGAGCGGCACGATGTCGCCATCCATGACGCCGATGCGTACCTGATCGTGGAGCGCCTCGATTGTCTTGAGGATGACGCTGGTCTTCCCCCCGCCCGGTGACGCCATCACGTTGATCGCCAGCACACCGTCCCGATCCAACTGGGCGCGCGTCTGGGTTGCGATCTGGTCGTTGGCGCTCAGGATATTCTCGACTACGGGAATTGTATTCGGCATAGGTGATACCGTTCCTCACGTTTCGTCTAGATCGACATCGATACTTTCGAGAAAGAACTCCTCGCCGCCGGACACGGTGAGGTTGGCGCTGCCGCACATCGGGCAGACGTATTCCTGGTGATTGAGCGGAAAGCGATGCTCGCAGTCGTGACAGTGCAGCTCGGCAGGCACGCGCTTGAAGTTCAGCCGGGCGCCCTGCGCGATGGTCCCCTCGCTGAGCATGTCCCAGTAAAACTGGACGGAGTCATCGACGATGCTCGACAGCTCGCCCACCACCAGGTTGAGCTCGTTGATTCGGGCTGCGCCGGCCTGGCGCCCGTGGTGAAGGGCGATATCGAGGAGACTCTGGGTCACGCCGAGTTCGTGCATGCTGCGAACCTGCTTCTTTTGATTTGGTTCATGCTAATCACGTAAATCATAACACACGCGGCGGGCCGTTCCAGGTGATGAATGTGACCAGGAAAGGATGCTTAAAATCCCTGATAGATCCATTGCGGCGACGAGTCCGCGGTCACGATGATCAGCAGGACCAGGATCGTGCAGAGCAACAGCGCAAACACATTCTCGCGGCTGAAGGCGCGCCTCAGAACACGGGTGACCAGGGGCATGGTGCAGCCTCCTCAGGATATCTTGCCGAGCACTTCTTGCATGAATTTCTCGCGGTTGGCCGCGCGGGCGATCTTGCCGCTCGACGTCTTGATCAGCCAGCCTGCGCCGACCAGGTGGACGTAATGGGCCATCACGTCGGTCGTCTGCGCGATCTGCGAGCGAATCTCTTTGGTGATCTGGTCGCGCTCGGCGGGATCATTCGTCTCGACCTCGCAGATGACGGCGACGTCTTCGGTCCCCAGCGACTCGTTCATGACCCCGAAGGCCACCGTGCGGCCCGGATGCACGCCGGGGATGGCGTTCAGGATGTGCTCGATGTCCTGCGGGTAGATGTTCTTCCCGCCGACGATGATCAGGTCTTTCTGGCGGCCTGTGATGTACAGCTCGCCGTCTGCGATGTAGCCCAGGTCGCCGGTGAAATACCAGCCGTCCTGCATAGCCTGAGCGGTGGCGTCTTCGCGGTGGTAGTAGCCGGTGAGCATGCAATCGCTGCGCAGCGCGATCTCGCCCACGTGGCGCTCGGGCAGGTCGCGGCGCTCAGCATCCACGACGCGGATCTCGGTGTTGGGGATCGGCTTGCCGCACGACACCATCGTCGTCGCCGGCCCGTTTGCGCCGTCCGAAGGCTGGGCGACCCGGCGCTCCATGAGCAGCGCGCGGTCGATGACGTCCAGCGTGGGGAGAGTCCCGATCGGGCTTTGCGTCACGGCGAAGGTGTTCTCGGCCATGGCGTAGCACGTCGCCAGGGCATTCCGAGGCAGGCCGAAGGGCGTGTATTTGGCTGCGAACGCCGCGTGACTCTCGTCGCGCACCGGCTCCGAGCAGTTGATCACCGCGCGCAGGCTGGACAGGTCCAGGCCGTCGAGCATCGATTTGCGGACGCGGGTCGCCAGGAAGCTGTAGGCGAAATTTGGCAGCCAGCACAACGTCCCGCCGTGGCGCTGGATGGCGTGCAGCAGGATGTGAGGCTCGCGCACCCAGTCGAAGGGCGACATGAGCACCAGGGGGATGCCCTGGATGATGGGCATGATGAAGCCCGCGATCAACCCCATGTCGTGGTAGAGCGGCAGCCAGCTCACGATCACGTCGTCGGTCGACAGGTCGATGGCGGCGCTGTAGGCCGCCACCTGGTTGAGCACGGCGGCGTGCGACAGCATCACGCCTTTTTGCAGCCCCGTGCTGCCGGACGAGTGCTGCAGAAACGCCGTGTCGCCGGGCCGGGCCAGATCGCGGCCCAGGTAGTCGTCGAGCGTGCCTTCCGGCTCGAGATCGGTCACGTTCAGGATGGCGCCCAGCGTGGGAATGCCGTCCAGATGGTGTTCGAGCGCGCCTTGCATGTCCGGGTAGGTGACGACGGCCTTGACGGCGGACAGCTCGACCAGGGCGCGCACGCTTTCGTAGTAGCGGTCCGGATCGAGCTTGGGGGTCAGGAATGGGAAGATCGACGGGACGGCACCGACCAGCATCGCTCCCCAGAACCCGTACAGCACGTCCGGCCCATGCTGGAGCACCAGCACGACCAGGTCGCCGGACTGCACACCCGCTTTCTCGAGCGCGCGGGCATAGCGGGCCGCCTGGTCGAAAAACTCGCGATAGGTGATCGAATGGCTTTCGTTGGGCGCGAACAGCGTCAGCGCGGTACGATTAGACGCTGAGCCGGCCAGTTCCTGGGCGCAGGCCAACAGAGTGGCGGGCCGGTCGTCCATGCGAACGGTTAGCTGTGTCTGGGTCGTCTGTGTCATGATGAGTCGGCCATTTCGTTGTTGGGCGATAGAGATAGCGAAACGAGCAAATCGACCGCGATTATACCTGTTTCTCCGTGCCCGACCAGGAGAAGACGCGTTTCTGCCCAGGCCATGTCCTGACATTGCGGTAATCGGCGGCAAAAGAGTCTACAATAGGCGGCAGTGAAATATGCCATTCCGATCGATGCGCACCGTTTTGCCCAGGTGACCGGGCATGGGACGGTGTCGCTGCGGAAAAGGATCGCGCAATGAGCGAAGATACGAGCATGACGGCGCAGAGCCAGTCACGCGAGAAATGGAATCAGGCGCGCCGGCAGGCCTTCTACCAGCGGCTGTCCAGCGCGCTCGGATTGACGCGGCAGCCTGTCAGCCTGCTGTCGTTCGAGGACGTGCAGCAGAAACTCCGCCTGACCCAGAGCGCTTATCGCGGGCTGCAGCAGGTGCCGTTGAGCCAGATCGTGGGCAGTGTGGGACGCTATCACGACTTCACGCGCACGTTTCTGCCGCTGGTGGAGGGCGACGGCCAGCGCTGGCGGCGGGTCGCGGAGCTTCAGTTCGATTCCGGCCTGCCCCCGATCGAGCTGTACAAGGTGGGCGAAGCCTATTTCGTGAAGGACGGCAATCACCGGGTTTCGGTGGCCCGCCAGTTCGGGATGCAGACGATCGAGGCGTACGTGTGGGAGTACCAGACGCCGGTGGGCGGGGTGTCGGCGGAGGCGGAACTCAGCGAGCTCATCGTCAAGGCGGAGTACCGGGCCTTCCTGGACCACACAGAGCTTGACGTTACGCAGCCGGATCAGAACATCATCCTGACCGAGCCGGGTATGTATCCGGAACTGGAACTCGAGATCGAGCTGTACCGGGAAAACCTGGAGCGGATCGACGGCGAGCCTCGCTCGTATCGAGATGCGGCGTCGGCCTGGTACGACATGATCTATACTACCGCGATCGAGATCATCAAGGAATCCGGGGTGTTGGATCAATTTCCGGGCCGGACGGAAGCCGATCTGTACGTGTGGGTCAGCCGCCACCGCAAGGAACTGGCCGAGCGCTATGGCGGGCAGATCTCGCTGCGCGACGCGGTGGCACAGATCGCCGAGACGCAGCACCGGCCCGGCCCGGTCGAGCGGGTGATGCAGTCCGCGGCGCGCTCGGTGGCCGGTTTCTTCCAGAGCCTGGCGCACGATCGCGCCGAATCGGAAGAGCTCGTCGTGCAGCCCAACCCCGACGAGCCGTTAGGAAAACTGCTGGCCGAGGTCAACGGGTGGGTGCCGTCGATGGCCTACCGGGGCCAACGCGGTGACGAGTGGCGGCAGTGGCGGCAGAGCTTGCGTGACCGCCTGCGGGAACTGATCGGGCTGGATTACGTCCCGGCGGGCCACGTGCACGTGGAGCAGGTGGATTCCAGCGTGGTGAGCGGAGTCGAGCGCATCGCGATCCGGCTTACGGCGGCGGATGGCCTGGTCCTGCCCGGCTACGTGCTGCGCCCCGCCGACGTCGATGGAAGACTGCCGGCGCTGCTGGTCTATCCCGGCCACGGGACGATCCGGCAGGTTGCCGGGCTGGAGGCGGGCCGGAATCAGGTGGATGGGTTGGTGCTGGCCCAGGCAGGGTATCTGGTCCTGGCGCTGGAAGAGCGCGGTTTTGGCGAGCTGGGCAAGGTGGATCACGTGGCGCTGGACAACATCGCGCGCCTGATCGGTCGGACGTGGCTGGCGACAGCTATCGGGGACGGTTTGCGCGGGCTGGATTACCTCCAGGAGCGCCTGGACGTCAAGCCGGAACACCTGGGCGTCATCGGGCATGGCGCGGGCGCCGGGCTGGCGCTGTATTCCGCCGCCCTCGACGAGCGCATCCGCGCCACGGTGATCGACAACTACGTGGGCGGCGGGATCGACCCGCTCGAAGTGCTGGGACACGGCTGCGACTTCGTGCCCAGCCTGCGGCGTTATGTCGAGTTGAGCGATGTGGCACGGCTGATCGCGCCTCGCCCGGTGATGTTCGTCTATCCGATGCGGCGTCCATCGACGCGCGCGGCGCGGGCCATGTTCGACAAGATGCGGCCCACCTACGAGGCGTTTAGCTGCCCGGACCGCACGCGCTTTCTGGAAGAAGAGGACCGCGACCGTAACATGGTGGCGGCGCGCAACTGGTTCGCACGCTGGCTCATCGAGGAAGAAGATACGAGCGTGCTGCTGTGGGCCGCGCGTGAATAGGCCCGGCGGCCTCAAAAAGGACAGCCCGGTTCGCATTGGAGCCGGGCTGTTTTGTTCGACCGGCAACTGGCTGAATGGGTGGAAGAAATCAGACTTGCACGAGCTGCTCGGCGTTGAGCACGAACATGGTGGCGTTGTGCTCGTCGGCATCCGGCGGGGTAGGGCAGGCCTCGCGGATGAACTGGAGCGCCTCTTCTACCCGCTCGTCCCGCACGCCGATCAACAAGGTGATGTGCTTGCGCCGCAGGAAAGTACCGTGACTGCTGAACTCGGTGACACGAAAGTCGGCATCCAACAGTTGGTGGATGAGTTTGTCACAGTTTCCGCCGCGCAGGATGACGAGGATTAGTTTCATCGCTATACCTGCTCGAAATGCTCAACGTCCAACACGAACACAGTGGCGCCGCCGACCTCGACCTCGACGAATGCGCCCATCATCGCCGCCGATTCGACAATGTTTGGCCCGGCAGGGATGAGGCGGGTCCGGCGCTCGCAGGTGGTCTTCAAAATGTCGATGACGGAACGCACCTGGGAGTCTTCGACTCCGCTGAGCAAGGTGGTGTTGCCAACGCTGAAAAAACCGCCCGTACTGGCGACGCGAGTCACACGGTGACCGGCGTCATTCAAGGCTTTGATAGTCCGGTCAGAGTCTTGATCTTGTACGACGGCAATAATAAGTTTCATTGGCTCCTCCGCGCTGCCGATGTCGCCATGCAGTGTATCACAACTGAGATGATTAGTACAATATTCCTGGTAAGCGAAGAACGGTTAGCGGCCAAAGGTGGGTATAATGGGCGGGGAAGCGCGCGCTGGCAGTGCTGTCTGTGGGAAATGTGCGAGAAAAGGTTGGACATGAGCCGATTCATCAAACCGGCTGGCGGGCTGGACCCACGCCGCGACGTGGCGCTAGACGTGTTGAGCGCGGCGCTGGACGCGGTCGATCCAGCGGCGGCGATCCGGCGGGCGGTGGCACTCGAAGGGGATACCCTGCAAATCGCCGGACGCCGCTATGACCTGAGCCGGTACGCGCGCGTGCTGGTCGCCGGTGGAGGAAAGGCTGGGGCGCCGATGGCCGCGGCGATCGAGGAGTTGCTCGGCGACCGGGTCACGGGCGGCATCGTGAATGTGAAATACGGTTATACGGGTCCAACGCGCCGCATCGCGATTCACGAGGCGGGACATCCTGTGCCGGACGAAGCGGGCGTCGTGGGAACGCAGCGGATGGCGGCCATGCTGCGCGACGCCGGAGCGGACGACCTGGTCGTGTGCCTGATTTCGGGCGGCGGCTCGGCGCTGATGACGCTGCCGGTCGAGGGCGTGTCGCTGGAAGACGTGCAGGACCTGACGAACGACCTGCTGCGGTCCGGCGCGCCGATTCAGGCGATCAACACGGTGCGCAAACACCTGTCCCAAGTGAAGGGGGGGCAGCTTGCGCGGCTGGCCCACCCGGCGACCGTCGTCGCGCTGATCGCGTCGGACGTGGTGGGCAGCCCGCTGGATGCGATCGCGTCCGGCCCGACCGTGCCCGACCCAACGACGTTCGAGGACGCGCGCGAGGTGATCCGGCAGTACGGGCTGGCCGATCGCGTGCCGGATGCCATCCGGCGCTACCTGGACGAGGGCGCTGCCGGGCGCCAACCGGAGACACCCAAAGCGAGCGCAGACGTTTTCGAGCGCGTCCAGACGGTGATCGTGGCGGACAACGCGAAGGCGGCTGGCGCGGCAGTGAGCCGGGCGCGCGCCCTGGGGATGAACGCGCTGCTGCTCTCGACGTTCGTGGAGGGGGAGGCGCGCGAAGTGGCGCAGGTGATCGCCGCGTTGGCGAAGGAGGTCCGCGCGACGGGGCAGCCGATCGCGCCGCCCGCCTGCCTGATCCTGGGCGGCGAAACGACGGTGACCGTGCGTGGGGACGGGAAGGGCGGGCGCAACCAGGAGCTGGCGCTGGCCGCCGCGCTGAGCATCGCAGGGCTGGACCGGATTGCGATTGCGGCGCTGGCGACGGATGGCAGCGACGGGCCGACCGATTCCGCCGGCGGGTTGGTCGATGGGACGACGGTAGCGCGTGGGGCACAGCAGGGGGTGGTGGCCCGCGAGGCGCTGGACGGCAACGACGCGTACCCGTTTCTGAGCGCGGTCGGCGATTTGCTGGTGACGGGGCCGACGAACACGAACGTCAACGACCTGTTGGCGGTCTTCGTGTTCGAGGCCGGTAACATCATCTGAGCGTTGTGTGATAACAGGTTGATCGTGTGCTGAGTCTGCTGTTGTTCTCCGGTACAATAGAATCTGAGGGATTTACGTGTCATGCGCTCGAATAGGCGAGAGGAGTTTGGTCGATGAAAAACGGGAAGTTTGTCGGAGTGGTGCTTCTGGTGGTGGCTCTGATGGTGGTTGGCCTGGCGCCTGCCCGCCTGCTCCTGGCGCAGGAGGGCGATGGTCCTGGGCTGATCGTATACGCATCGGACCGCACCGGAAACTACGAGATCTACACGCTCGATCCCGAGACCGGGGAGCGAACGCAGTTGACGGATGATCCCGGCACCGATATCGAGCCTTCGTGGTCGCCGGACGGCGAAACCATCGTTTTTGCTTCTGATCGTGACGGCGATTTCGAAATCTACGTGATGCGCGCTGATGGTTCCGAGCTGCTGCAGATCACGCGTAATTTCGCCGAGGACCGGATGCCACGTTGGCAGCCGAACGGTGAATACATCATCTTCTCGTCCGACCTCAACGGGCAGTGGGACCTGTTCGCGACATCGGCAGACGGCGCGCTGGTGCGGCAGCTCACGAACGACGAGTTCGACGAGCGCGGCCCGGTAGCCGAAGCCCCGACGGAAGCCGAACCTACGGAACAGCCCGGCGTGCCTGCTGCGACGGCGACTCCTACACAGCCGTCCCTGCCGGACGCGACGGTCAATGCTGCGCGGCTGAACCTGCGCCAGAATCCGGGCGAAGGCGCGACGATCATCACGACGCTGTCGCGCGATGCCGCGCTCGACATCACCGGGCGGATGAACGACAACACCTGGGTGCAGGTCGTAACGCCCCAAGGGATCACCGGCTGGGTGTACGCGCCGCTGCTAGATATCAACATCTCGCTGGCGACGGTGCCGGTGGTGAACGTGCAGTTCATCCCGCCGCCACCGACTGCCACGCCGACCATCACGCCCATCCCGGCGACGCCCGTACCCGCGACGGGGGTGAACCTGGTGGCGGGTATCGTGGTGCTCGAGCCGGCGGGGCCGATCTGCGCGCAGACGTTCAATGTCGGCTTCGATGTGGCGAACCTGGGGTCGGAGGCCACCAGCATCGGCGGCACCGTGTCGTTGATCGATGCCCGCGCGGCAGATGGCAGCGTGCAGGCGTCGACGGTGGGCAGCTTCCCCGTCCTCGCGCCGGGCCAGACGTACCGGGTCAACATCCCGCTGACGATCAGCACGTGGTACGAGGAGGTCCACCGCATCACGCTGACGATCGATCCCCAGGACGCGATCCCGGAGACGGACGCGAGCGACAACGTTCGCACGATCGAGTACGTGCTGGCGAAGGGGGCGTGCCCGTAGCCACCACACGCTAAGACATGCGAGCGCGC
Source organism: Anaerolineae bacterium (assembly GCA_018432315.1). GTDB lineage: Bacteria > Chloroflexota > Anaerolineae > Aggregatilineales > Aggregatilineaceae > LM3-B42. Next base: position 119,235 of record JAHDLB010000006.1, on the reverse strand, counting down.
TCCGGTTGGTGTGGGGCGCGCTTTTTTGTGCGGCGCGATTGTTTGTCAGCATGTGGCGTTTCCGACCATAATGGTAGTACGCGCGGATGCATGCGACGGTCAGGAAGGCACGTATGGGATACGAACCCAGGCAACAGCCCGAACCCGAATACCCGCCGGAGGATGAGGGCAGCGAGGACCAGGTTCAGCCAGGCGAACCGGCGAGCAGCGCCGGCTCCCAGCCGGTCACGTCGGGGGATCTGATTGGCCGGACGGTTGGTGGCCGGTACCGTTTCGAGGAACTGCTCGGCGAGGGAACGTTTGCGCGCGTGTTCCGCGTGTACGACACGGACCGCCGCGTGTCGCTGGCGGCCAAAGTGCTGCGCAGCGACATCGCCCAGGAGCCGGCGTTCCTGGAGCGGTTCCGGCGCGAAGCGAACGTCCTGGAGCGGCTGCAACACCCGCACATCGTGCGCTACTACGACACCGTCGAGGCCGGGGGGCTGGTGTTCATCCTGACCGACTTCATCGCAGGGCAGACGCTGCAGAGCATCCTGCGCCAGCACGACGGGCCGTTGACGCCCGCGGAAACGCTCGCCTACCTGGCGCCCCTGGCTGCCGCGCTGCATTACGCGCACAAAGAAGGCGTGGTTCACCGCGACCTGAAACCGGCCAATATTCTGATCGACGCGAACGACCAGCTTTACATCACCGATTTCGGGATCGCGCGCATCCTGAGCGACACCAGCACGCTCACCGTGGATACCACCGTCGGGACGCCGCATTTCATGGCGCCGGAACAGGTCCTGTCGGCGGCGGTGACGCCCGCGACGGACGTGTACGCGCTGGGCGTCACGTTGTACCAGATGCTCACCGGGCGCCTGCCGTTCCTGGGCGACAGCGCCGAAGCGTCGGGATCGTCGGCGGCGGTGCGGATCGTGTACGAACACCTGCACGTGAAGCCGGCCCCGCCCACCAGCCTGAACCCGGCGCTGAGCCAGGCCACCGAAGACGTCGTGCTGCGCTGCCTGGAGAAAGATCCCGGCCAGCGGTACAGCAGCGTGGCGGAAGTCTACGAAGCGCTGAGCGCGGCGGTGGGCACGCCATCCGCCCCGCCGGATGCCGCCGACCTGTCCGCGGGGGTGCCCGCCCGCGAGCAGGGGCCGGTCGCCGAGCCGGTGCCGACCGGGGTGGGGGGCGCGTCGCAGATCTATGACGATTGGGAAGCGGACGTCGAGGAGTGGGACGACTGGGCGGACAAGCCCAAGCGCAAGCCCAAGCCGGAACGCGACACGGCTCCGCAGAGCGAGAAAGAGCGCGAAAAGCAGCAGGACAGCGAAGAAAAGAGCGAAGAAAAACAGCAGGAAAAGGGCTGGGATGTCAACATCGAAAAGGGCGAGATGTGGGGCGATCTCACGCCGTCGGATCGCCTCAGCCAGCTCACCTGGGGCGCAATCGTGCTGTGGGTGGGTGTCGTCTTCCTGGGCAACAGCTTCGACGCGACGCAGTCCCTGTTCGCGCAGCCCTGGTCGTGGATTCTCGCCGGGTCGGGCGCCCTGCTGCTGCTCGAAGTGGCGGCGCGCATCGCGATCCCGGAATACCGGGCGCGGCCCGGTTTGCGGCTGATGCTGGGCGTGATCCTGCTGATGCTCGGGCTGGGAGTGGGCATCTCGTTCGCGACAATCTGGCCGTTGATCATCATCGCAATCGGCCTGAGCATCCTGTTCAATCACCTCTTCGGGTGATCTCCGAACGGCGTCGTGGGAGGACATCCAGCTCCATGACGCGCCGCAGCCAGTAGACGCTGCGCGTCCACTGGCGGTCCCGCCCGATGCACAGGAAATGAGGCGGCTCGAAGGCGCGCACGAGGTCCAGGATCTTGTAGCGGGGCAGGACCGGCGTGCTGACGATGAGGCTGCCTGTTTCGCCCGGTTTCATCTCGTGCAACATTTTGATCCCGTTCTTCGTCTCGACTTCGAAGACATACAGGTCATAGTTGGGCACCCAAAAGCGCCGGTCGTCGCGCTGCTGCCCGAACATGCCCTCGGTTGCGCCGTAGATCTCGACCAGCCCGGCGTTCTCGCCATAGAGCGCCAGCAGGCGCGGGCGATGAGTCGAGTTGATCCCGGCGGTGCTGCCCAGCGACAGCACGCCGAAGTTCCAGACGTCTTTCGGATAGACCCCGTGCGTCTTGTGCAGCCAGCGCCCAAACTTGAGCATGACCTGCGCCGCGCCCCCCAGAATCGTAATGTTCTCGTCCCTGGCCGTTTGATATGCCAGCTCGAAGCGGGCGTTCCAGGCATCGCGACCGGCATCGCCGCCCAGCTCATCGATGGCTTCCTGCGAGGGGATCGTGCGGATCGGGGTGCGGGCCGCGACGTGCTTGACGTAGATGCCGGTGGCGTAGCCGTATTCGATCTGCCTGTCGTTCACGTCCAGGCTGCCGACGATGCTGGGAAAGCTCAGGTTCAGGTTGGCGCCCAGCAGGATGTCGAAGCGGCGGCTGTGCAGCACGTACTGGATCACGGCGCGGGCGGCGTTGTGGCGCTGCTCGAGATCGCGGGGCGTCATGGGGATATATTTGCTGGCGCCCGTGGTGCCGCGTGTCATCGCCCAGCCGAGCGGCTCCGCTTCGAGGAGCGCGCCCGTGTCACCGCCCATCACGCGGCGCAGGATCGGCTCGTAATCGGCATACGTTTTCACCGGGAAGGCGGCGCGATAGTCGTCGATCGACCCGACCTGCTCGGCGCCGTGATCGCGCCCGTATTCGGTGCGAGCGTAGATCTTCAGCAGGTCGGCCAGGACGCGTTCCTGAGCGGCGGGGGGATCGGCCAGGGCATCGTGCCAGGGCTGGACGAAGGCTTGCAGGATGGGGGCGATGGGGTTGTCGGCGCTGTTGGTCATGGGGTGCTCCGGGTCCGCGACTCGAAGACCGCGTGGGGCAGACTCGCGTCGAGCCACACATGGTGTCGCGGGATAGTCAGATGGCGATGGTCAGGAATTTGAGACGGGCCGGACCTGTCCCATCGACTGAGTCAGGTGCCGGTAGCGATCCATGTCGGCTTTGGCGGCGCGATCGTCGCCCGCGTGGCCGCGTTGGAGATAGGTGAGATGGCGGTTGTAATACGCCTCGGCATAGTTCGGATCGATGGTGATGGCCTCCGTGAAATCGGCGAGCGCCTCGTCGAACAGCCCAAGCTGTTTGTAGGTGATGCCCCGGTTGTGATACGCGGCTGTGTCGTTCTCATCGATCTCGATCGCCATGTCGAAGTCGGCCAGCGCCGGGTTGAGCTGTCCCAACTCGTAATGCGCATTGCCCCGGTTGAAAAAGGCCGAGCTGAAGCGGGCGTTGATCTGGATGGCCCGGTTGTAGTCGTCGATGGCCTCCTGGAGGTTGCCGAGCGCGTGTTGGGTGACGCCCCGGTTGTGCAGCGCGGAGGCATCGTCCGGCATGAGGCGGATCGCCTCGTTGTAATCGTTGAGCGCGCGCTCGTGATTGCCCATCGCGTAATGGATGTCGCCACGCGCGAGGTGGGCCTGCCCGTCAGCCGGATTCAGACGAATGGCCTGGTTGAGATCATCCAGGGCGGCCTCGTAATTGCCCAGGGCGCTGTAGATCATGCCGCGTCCCCGGTACGCCTCGGCCATCGAATCGTTGAGCTTGATGGCCTGGATGAAGTCCTTGAGCGCTTCCTGCTCGTTGCCCATCGCCTCGTGAGTCTTGCCCCGCACAAGGTAGTTGGTCGCGTCCGCCGGGTCGAGCTGGATGGCGTGCGTGAGGTCCTCGATGGCGAGGTCGTATTCTTCCTGGTGGAAATAGATCGACCCGCGCATCCCGTAGGCGGGGGTGTTGCCCGGCTCCAACCGGATAGCCTCGGTGTAGTCGGCCAGGGCGCGCTCCGAATCGCCGACCAGGTCAAAGGTCAGGCCGCGCTGGTAGTGGGCGTTGGCGTGGTTGGGTGCGTGGCGCAGCGCCTCGGTGAAGCTGGACAGCGCGCGGAAATGCTCCCCCTGGATCCGCAGCAGGTAGCCCTGGTGATAGTGCGCTTCGGCGAGCGTCGCGTCCAGGCGAATCGCTTCCTGGAAGTCCTCGAGCGCGCGCTCGTTGTGCCCAAGCTGGTAGTAGGCCATACCCCGGCTGTGATAGGCGAGGGCGTTGGACGGGTCCAGGCTGATAGCGTAGTTATACGCCTTGATGGCGTTAGTGTAATCGAAGCTGCGGTAGGCGGCGTTGCCCTTCTCCAGGGCGAGCTTGGCCGCGTCCGGGTCGCGCTTGGCCGAGTTCAGCAGCGCGAGGAGCTTGCGCACGGAGCCCTCGTGATCGCTGGTGAACGGGATCGCCGGGAAGCGCTGGAGGCTGTAGTGAACCGGCGTGCGATCGCGCAGGACGATGATGATGGGCTTGTCGTGGGTGATGTAGTAGACCCACTCGCTCTCGACTTCGCGCGATGCTTCGGCTTCTTTCGACCAGATCAAGAGCATGTGCGTGCACGCTTGAAGCGCCCGGTTGACGGCATTGTGCCAGTCTTCGTCCCGACCGACGTCACGCTGGTCGATCCAGGCAGCCTGTCCGCGATCGATCAAGTCGTCATACAGCCGCAGGGCGAAGGCTTCGTCAGCGTTGGCGTAATTCAGGAATAAATATGCGGGTACCAGTTGAGACTCCATGCCGATCTGTCAACTTTCTGAGAGCAAGGACCTAGTCTGCGCTTATCATCCGTTTGTCCTGTGATGACACGATGCCTCAACCATGCAGTAAACGGACAGAATTCGTGCCGGTCAGAACTTCATGATTCCAAATAATATGAGAGACCCGCTGATGACGCAACTCAGAATAAGACATTAAACAACAGGTCCAGCGCACCGTTGATACTCTTCAGCCCCAGCAGCATGAGCATGACGGCGATCAGGAAAATGATGACCAGCCTGAGCGTGACGCGCGCGCCAATGAACAGCCGGCCCGAGGCATCCTCGAAGATCACGACGAAGGTGCGCGGCCTCGATTCGCGGTGGTCATTCCCGGCACCGAAAGAGTCACCCGGACGCTTGAGAATCGGCGGTATCACGTCATGCCCCGAATGGCTAAAGTTACTGTAGTTGCCGGGGGTGCCATACCCCGGACGGGCCGGAACATCGTTGGGCGGCGGCGCCACGAAACGGCTCTGGGAGGTGGGTGTGCCTCCCTGGGCAGTGATCTCATGGAGGAAGGCGTGCAGGAACTGTTCGTCATACGACATGTGACCGGTTTCATAATAGTCATCCGTGTCGTATACGTCGCCCTCCGGGGTGGAACGAGAGGCGAAAGCCGGGATTCGGGGCTGTGAAGTGGACATGGCAAGGCTCCTCGCTACGCTACGTTATGAGATGGCGATCAGCATCAGGATGAGGAGGGGGATGCAGGCCCCGGCTGCCAACAGCAGCCGGCGAGCGACACGCCGCGCCTCGGCTGGCGGTGGTGGCGCGAGGCGGGTTACGCTGATGTTGCCCGCTGGATCCACACTGATCTGGTGTGGACTGTTCGCTTTGTCGCGGTGAATCGGCCTTACGATGGCGATGGTCGTCTCGTAGTCTTCGAGATACGCAATCCCCGACAGGTACTGCCCCTTGAAGCTGCGGGCGATGAGGATGGCTTGCTGGCGCTGCTGAGCGGGGGTGAGCCCGCCGGAAACGGGGCGCACCGGCTTGAAGGGCGGGATGTTATCCTGCCACGCCAGCAGAGCCGGGTCCAGCGCGCCGAAGTTGGGATTTGTCCCGTTGCGCCGCATGGCCCTGTCCTGGAGAAGGCGCTCACGTGCCGCTGCAGCAGGACTGCGAGATACTGTGATACGGTGAGAATTGATCATACCCGACTCTTTCTGTTGAGGCGCCATGCTGCGCGATACACTGCGTGTACAGGCTTGAGCGGGTGGGCGTGATGTAGAGACACCTAACTGAATCCATGACGAGGAGATCCATCACGAGATCAGGGCTTCAGTTATTGCGATGTCGGGATGCTCAGGAATGGCCCCCCACCCCTTCGTGCGTCCCCGGTGTTGCGGAAATAAATCGGTATAAATCCGATTCCTAACCTGTTATAAACTTTAGTCCCATTATGGACTGTTTTTTTTTGAAAGTCAACCCCTCTGACCGCCTTAAGGTAACATATGAACAAATCAACTTTTCGTTAATGCTACCGCGTTTTGACGGGAAGGGCCGCCAGAACCCTGCCCTGAGAAGCGGCAGATTGATCTGGTAGCGCAGGTGCGCGGTGGACGATCCCGCGTTACCTCCGGTATAATGACCGCCTTGTGAATGCCGCCCGGGGACGGTTGGTTTTCTTCGTTTCGTACGCCTCAGCCCAGGCCACCACGCGCACGGCTGCCAGCCCGCAAAGCGCCGGCGTCTGCGCAATAAAGGGAGAAGCGCCGACATGACGATCCTGCTGCGAATCCTCTGTTACATGCGTCCCTATTGGCGTATTGCCGCGCTCACCTATACCTGTTTGATCGCCGTGACCCTGCTGACGCTGGTCAGCCCGTGGCTGATCGGGAATGCGGTCGATGCAGCGCTGGGCAGCGTGGAGGAATTCCCGCTCTTTCCGGCGGACTGGTCCAGCCGGAAAACGCTCATTTCCACGGCCATGCTGATCGTCGGGCTGGGGATCGTTCGGGGAATCGGGAATTTCGGCCAGCGGTACGGCACGCAATGGCTGGGGCGCAGGGTCGCCTACGATCTGCGCATGGACCTGTACGTCCACCTCCAGCGGCTGCCGTTCGCGTTCTACGATCGGGCGCGGATCGGCCAGCTCATGAGCCGGGCAATTGGCGATGTGGACGAGATCCGGTTTTTCGCTGGCGTGGTCATTGGTGATGCGATCAACCTGGTCATCCTCCTGGTGGGGATTTACGCGATCATGCTCAGCATCGACGTGGGGCTGGCGTTGATCTTCCTGGTGCCCATGCCGTTTTTGTTCGTGGTCGCCTATCTGTTTGGCATTCGTATCGAGCCGTTCTTCGGCACGATCCGCAGCGCGCGCGGCGAGATGTACGCGCGCATTCAGGAGAACCTGTCGCAGATCGTCGTGGTGAAGGCGTTCGCGCGCGAAGGCTACGCCCGCGAGCGGTTCGACGAAGACAACAGCCGCGTGCTGACGGCGTGGCTGCGGCTGGCGAACCTGTTCACGCTGGCGCTGCCGTCGGTGTGGTTCTTCGTCGGATTCCTCACGTTCCTGCTGCTGTTCTTCGGGGGCAGGCGGGTCATAGACGGCGACATCTCGATCGGAACCCTGGTGGCCTTCAATACGTATGTGGCGCTGCTGGCGCTGCCGACGCACCGGCTCGCCTTCATGATCGACGTGACGGCGCGGGCGATTGCCAACGGCAAGCGGATCTTCGCCATCATGGATACGGTCCCCGAAATCAAAACGCCGCTTGGCGCGACCAATCCGGGCGAGATCGCCGGGCGGGTGGAATTCGACTCCGTGTCGTTCGTTTATGCCGGGGGTGAGGACGAGCCGGAAGTCGAGGTGCTGGACGACGTATCGTTCGAGGCCGGGCCGGACACGGTGACCGCGATTGTGGGCACGACCGGCAGCGGCAAGACGACGCTGATCGACCTGATACCGCGCTTCTACGACGTGACGAGCGGGAGCATCCGTATCGACGGGCTGGACGTCCGCGAGTGGCCGGTCAAGCTTTTGCGGGCGCAGGTCGGGTACGTGATGCAGAACACGTTCTTGTTCAACGCGACGATCGCCGAGAACATCGCGTTTGGCCGGCCCGATGCCACGCGCGAAGAAATCGAAGAGGCGGCCCGCGCCGCACGCGCGCACGACTTCATCCTCGAGTTCCCGGATGGCTACGATACGCTGGTGGGCGAACGCGGCGTGACGCTGTCCGGCGGGCAGCGCCAGCGAATCGCGATTGCGCGCGCGCTGCTGGTGAACCCGCGCATCCTGATCCTCGACGACGCGACGGCCAGCGTCGACAGCCGCACGGAGTACCAGATCCGCGCGGCGCTACAAAGCCTGATGAAGGGGCGCACGACGTTGATTGTGGCGCAGCGCCTGAGCACGGTGATGCACGCCGACCAGATCATCATGCTGGAACAGGGCCGCATCGTCGAGCAGGGGACGCACGACGAGCTTGTGCGCCGGGGCGGGCGATACGCGAACCTGTGGCGGCTCCAGACCGACCAGGAAGCGCCCGAAGAGGATATTCGCGGAATCGGCCTGGAGGACGATACGATGCGACCGGCGAAGGTGGAGCCTGCGCCGGTTGAGGACCGGTCGCCCGAAAAGCGAACGACCGCCGAGTTTGCCTCTGCCGTGTCCAGCCGCAATATGCGAAAAGAGGACGAGTCATGAGCGACGACAAACCGAAGCTCGAACGGCCGATTTTCGAAACGCTCACTCGCTTGCTGGATTTCATCAAGCCGTACCGGCGGCGGGTGAGCGGCGTCGTGTTCCTGATGCTGATCACGTCTTCCGCGCAGTTGCTGGCGCCGACGCTCGTCCGGCAGGCGATCAATCGCGGCATGGAGCAGCGCGATTCGTCGGCTTTGATGCTGTACAGCGGCCTGTTTCTGGGCGTGACGATCGTCGAGGTGGTCGGGCTGCGCATCCAGTTGTTCAACATGATCTGGATCGGGCAGAACGCGATCATGTCGGTGCGCGAGCAGTTGTTTCACAAGTACCTGGACCTGGACCTGGCGTACTATGACCGGAACCGCGTGGGCGATTTGATGGCGCGCGTGACCGAGGACAGCAACTCGCTGCAGAACTTCATCACGTGGGCGGTGGTCAACACGATCAGCAACTCGTTCACGCTGGTCGGGATCATCATCCTGATGCTCGTGTTCGACTGGTCGCTCGCGCTGCTAACGTTCACCATCCTGCCGCCAATGATCGTGCTGACGTGGTGGTGGCGCCGTCAGTCCGCCGTCCGGTACCGGGCGGTGCGCGAGGCGGTCGGGGTGGTGTCCGCCACGCTGCAGGAGAGCCTGGCCGGGATGCGTATCGTTCAGGCATTCGTGCGCGAGTTCCGCGAACAGGCGCGCTTTCGGGACGTGACGACCAACGAAATCACCGCCAGCCTGCGGGCGGACAAACTGGCGTCGATCTTCCTGCCCGGCATCGACCTGATCTCGCAGATCGGAATCGCGATCGTGATCGGGGTGGGCGGGCTGCGCGTTCTCAATGGCGACCTGACGACCGGGACGCTGGTCGCGTTTCTGATGTACCTCAACATGTTCTTCGACCCGATCCGCGATCTGGCGATGCGGCTGGACCAGTTTCAGGAAGCGGCGGCGGCGGGCGAACGCATCTTGAACGTGCTCGACACGCAGCCGAGCATCGTCGACCGGCCCGACGCAGTGGAAATGACGCGGGCGCGCGGCGCGGTCGAAATGCGAAACGTGACCTTCCGTTACGAGTCGACCGGGGCGGGGGGCAACGGCAGCGGGCAGTCCGGCGCCAGCGACGGCGCGGGCGACGACGTCAGCGAAGTGGGCGAGCCGGAGGACGTGCTCCAGGATGTCGACTTGGTGGTCGAGCCGGAGGACGTGCTCCAGGATGTCGACTTGGTGGTCGAGCCGGGGCAGATGGTGGCGCTCGTTGGACACACAGGCGCGGGTAAGAGCACGTTGGTCCGGCTGCTGGGCCGTTTCTACGAGCCGCAGGTTGGTCAGATTTTGCTCGATGGCACGGACATCACGACGGTGACGATGCAGTCGCTGCGCGACCAGATGGCGTGGGTGCCGCAGGATACCGGGCTGTTCGCCACGACGATTCGCGAGAACCTGCGCTATGGGCGGCTGGACGCGACCGATGACGAGATCGAGGCGGCGGCCAAAGAGACCGGCGTGCACGAGTTCATCGCGGCGCTGCCGAAGGGGTATGATACGGACGTCGAGGAGGGCGGATCGCGGCTGAGCACGGGACAGCGGCAGTTGATCTCGTTCACGCGGGCGCTGCTGGCCGATCCGGTGATGATCATTCTCGACGAGGCGACCAGCAGTGTCGACACGGTGACCGAGCTGCAGATGCAGGCCGCGCTGGGCAAGCTGCTGCGCGGGCGGACTTCGTTCGTGATCGCGCACAGGCTGAGCACGATCGTGCGCGCCGACCAGGTCGTCGTGATGGACCATGGGCGGATCATCGAGCGCGGCACCCACGAGGACCTTCTGGCGGCAGAGGGACACTACTACCACCTGTACACGACTCAGCTTCAGGGCCACCTCGACGAGTAGTTATCTCGCAGGCGAGCGGCGCGAGATGAGGCGGGGGCGAATGGGCAAAATGGCCCACTGCGTAAGGCACGTGTCAGGTTACAGTAGGCAAATCATTATAGACAAAACATTGTTTTTCGATCACAATAGCGAGCCGATTGTCGGATGATGCGTTCATCCGGCATGTGGTTTGCCTGGAATTTGCTCGTCCGGACCAACCAGCAACAACCTATGTGAAAGGACACTTTGTCGTGATGACTCGTAAGTCTCTAACTTTGACCCTGTTCGCCGTTCTAATCGTGATCGTCGGGCTGACTCCGCTGGCCGCCAGCGCCGGCTCCACGCTCCCAGGGGATGCCCAGGGCGTGCGGCAGGACGGCGGGCCGACTGCCACGCCGGAAGACCCTGCCTGGCTCGCGTTTTCTGCGGCGCGTGACGCGTTGGAAGAGGAAATCGGCCAGGACCTGACCTTCGTCCGCAGTTGGACGTATGAAGAAACCGAATGGGAAGGCGGCATCGACGACTGCGTGACTCTCCCGGAAGGGGAGGAACCGCGCCAGATTTATTTCGGGTGGCGTTTCGTCATTGCCCCGCTGTACAGCAGCGCCCAGTATGAAGTGCGCACCAGCTTCAACTACCAGATCGTCGCGATCTGCGACGAGGTGACGGTGAGCGGCACGTCCGCGCCGGAACAGACCAACGCGGACCCGAACCTGCCCGCGCCGGTAGCCGGATCGGCGGTCAGCCAAGGCTTCGAGATCGGCGGCCAGATCACCGGGTTCTATCCGCGCACCCGCGAGGCGCTGAACGCGGCCAAGATGAAGTGGGCCAAGATGCAGCTCCAGGTCGGCATGGACGGCTCGGGGTTCATCGCGGAGGCGCACAGCTACGGGTACAAGATCCTGTTCTCGGTCATCGGTGACGTGAACCAGGTGATGAGCCCGGCCTATCAGGATACGTACGCGCAGTACGTGGCGGGGCTGGCCGCGGCGGGCGCCGACGGGATCGAGATCTGGAACGAGATGAACATCGATCGCGAATGGCCCGCGGGCCAGATCAACGGCGCGAATTATGTGCCGCTGCTGGCGAAGTCCTACAACGCCATCAAGACGGCCAACCCGAACACCCTGGTGATCACGGGCGCGCTGGCTCCGACCGGGTTCTTCGGCGTGGCCGGGTGCACGGATCAGGGCTGCAACGACGATGTCTACACGCAGCAGATGGCGGCGGCGGGCGCCGGTCAGTATGCGGACTGCATCGGCGTGCACTATAACGAGGGCATCGTGAGCCCGCGCCAGGGCAGCGGAGACCCGCGCGACAACTACCCGACCCGCTACTTCGGGACCATGCTGAACCGCGCGATCGGACCGTTCGGCGGCAAGAAGGCGTGCTTCACCGAAATCGGCTACCTCACGCCGGAAGGCTACGGTGAGCTGCCGGGTGGGTTTGCCTGGGCGTCCGAGACGAGTATTGCCGAACAGGCGACCTGGCTGGCCGAAGCGGCTGTGCAGGCTGCCAGCAGCGGGCGCGTTCGCCTGATGATCGTCTTCAACGTGGACTTCCAGGTGTGGACGTCCGATCCGCAGGCGGGGTACGCTATCATCCGCAAGGACGGCTCGTGCCCGGCGTGCACCGCGCTGGCGGGCGTGCTCCAGTAGCCTGATCGCGGATTTAAGGGAATACAAGACGTCCTGGCCGGTTGCGCCGGGACGTCTTTCTATTATGATCCAGGTAGGCGTGCACATGGGGCGGCTATCCCGGCGGCTCTCCAGACAGTTTGTTGACAATCCGTTGATTAGGAATCAATTTGTTTACCGTTAGTTTACCGTATACTAGATCACAGATTGTCGGAGACGTGCGCCTTCACGTAGAGGATCCATGAAGCTAAAACCCGGCGAAACCATCGGAGAATACAAGATCCGGGACGTGATCGGTAACGGCGGATTCAGCGTCGTTTACCGGGCCGAAGACACAAACCTGCTGCGCCCGGTGGCGATCAAGCAGTTGAGTCCGGAAGCCTTTTCGGAGGCGGGCACGCGCGATTGGTTCATCCGCGAGGCGCGGCTGGCGGCCAGCCTCAACCACCCGAACATCGTGGCGACATTCGCGCTGCGCGAGCAGGGCGAATCGATTTTCCTGGTGATGGAGTACCTCTCCGGCGGGGACCTGCACAGCCTGGTGAGCGAACGCGGCCCGCTCGACCGCGCGACGCTGCTCCGGGTCGCCGCGAACGTGTGTCACGCGCTCGAAACGCTGCACGCCCGCAACGTCATCCACCGCGATATCAAGCCGGAGAACATCCTGATCGCGCAGGAAGGGCATTTCAAGCTGGCCGATTTTGGGCTGGCGCACGTGCGGCAGGCGCGCCACGATGGGCTGAACAGCGCCTCCGGCCCGCAGCCGGGCACGCTGTTGTATATGTCGCCGGAGCAGGCATTGGGTCAGAAGGTCACGGCGCGATCGGACCTGTATTCACTGGCGGCGGTGCTGGTCGAGGCGATGACCGGGGCGTACTATCTCGACATCGATCCCGAAGCGGCGGACGACGAGGTGCTGCTCGAGGCGATTGTCGAGGGGGAGCCGGTGCTTTCCGGCAGGCGGCACGAATCGATCCCGGAGGGGATCGATGGCCCGCTGCTGCGCGCGCTCAGCAAAGACCCGGCGCAGCGCCCGGCTACAGCCCGCGAGTTTCACAGTGAGATCAGGGCGCTCTTGGGGCGGGGGAAGTCTGCGCAAGGCCAGCGCCGCCGGTCGCGCGCCGGGCGCGACGTGGCACCGGGGGCCGACCTGTCCCGCGAGCTGTACGCCATTCGCAGGCTGCGCGAGGTGGAGCGCCGCCCCGAAGAAGCGCAGGCACGTCTCGCTGCGCTGGCGGACAGGCACCCGGACGTGCCGGAAGTAGCGGCGGAGTGGGGCGAAACGCTGCTCGATCTCGGCTACACCGACCAGGGGCGCGAGTGGCTGGAGCGAGCGGTGGGGCAGCAGCCCGACCTGCCGTTTGCACAGCTTGCCCTGGCGGGCATTTACCGCGATCTGGATGGGGATCACCGGGCGGCGCGGGCCGCGGTGCTCCAGGCGTTGTACGCCGATCCGGACCTGACCTATGCCGTTCTTTACGAGGAATTGGCGGGCTCTGCCGATACGGCTGAGGTTTACGAGGCTGTGGTGGCGCTGTTTCGACAGGCGGCGGCGAAGCATCCCACACCGGCGATATTTCACAACCTGGGGTTGGTGCTGGCCCTGAACGAGGAGCAGATGGGCGTGGCCCTGGAGGCGTTCCACAGCGCGATCGCGCGCGATCCGGAATACGGGCCGGCGCTGGTGGGCATGGGCAGCCTGTTGATCGAAATGGGCCGGCTGGCCGAGGCTTTGCCGTACCTGGAGCACGCGCCGTATTGCGCATTTCCCCAGGTGCCGCGCTTTGACTGGTACAAGGCGAAGACCGTGTACCAGCTCCCGCACGCGTATCTCGCGCTGGCGCTGGCGTATGCCCAGGCCGGGCAGTTGGAGAACAGCGCGGTCGCCGCGTGCACGGTGCTCGACCTGGCCCCGGCGGAACTCGAAGAAGACGCGGGCGATTTGCTGGATATTTACGTGGATGCCGTCGAGGACTGGATCGAATCCGGTCGGCACCTGCGGGCGTATAAACTGCTCAACCAACTGATCCCGTTGGCGGCGCGGTGGGCCGACGTGCGGATATTCTCGCTGCTGGAAGTCACCGAACAGGCTGTCGGCCAGGAGTTCCGGCGCAGCCGCCAGTGGGATGACGCGCAGGACTGGCTCGCGGCCAGCCTGCTCGATCTGCGCCGAGCCGCGTCACCGAGGGACGCGTGAGGCGCGATCTACGTGCTGCAACCGGCTGGCAGCCGATCAGGCGCTGTCGCCGTCCTTCTGGTGGCGGGCGGCGGTTACCGTCCGCCGGTTGGCGGCGCGCATGACGGGCGCCGAACCGAGCCACGCCTCGTCGCAGTTCATGAAGTGATGCACCAGATCGTGCGCGTGGAGCCGCCACGGCTCGCGCCCGGAATCGGGGCAGTATTCCCAGTGAACGATGCCGGTGTTGTGCGTCCAGATCTCGACCCGGCGCTGCGGCCCCACGTTGAAGACGTAATCGAAGGTCGCGTCGATCACGCCGCCGTGGCAGACAACGGCGATCGTCTGCTGGGGCTCGACGTGCGCATGGCGGACCAGCAGATCGTCGAGGAACGAGCCGACGCGCACGCGGAACAGCATCCAGCTCTCGCCGTCGGTATTGATGCGCGAGTGCGGGCGCTCCGTGCCCCAGAAATCCGCGTATTCGATGGGCATCGACTCCGGGGGGACTGCCGCGCCGTTGGCGTAGCAGTTCCCGAACTCCCGCAGGCGGTCGTCTGGCTGCGCGACGAGCCCGGTCGTTTTCGTCAGGAAGGCGGCTGTCTCGAGCGTGCGGGCCATCGTGCTGGTGTAAAGCGCGTCGATTTGGACGTTTTCGGCGATCCATCCGGCCAGGCTCCGGGCCTGGTTCTTCCCCAGATCGGTGAGGCCCGTGTCGACAAACCCGCCGGTCCAGTCTTCAAGATTGACGAAGCTCTGTCCGTGCCTGATCAATAACAGATGCACTACTGTCTCCTCCGTGATGCGCGGCTAACTACCGAGGAACTTCATCCACACCTGGCGGCGGCGGGGACCGTCGAATTCGGCCAGGTAGATGCCCTGCCAGCGGCCAAGCTGGAGGCGGCCCTGCTCGACGAAAACCGCTGAATGGGCCCCGAAGAGGGAGGCTTTGATGTGCGCCGGAGAGTTGCCCTCGCCGTGGCGATGCCTGGAATCGGGGGGCGCGATGTGGCCGTCGACGGTGAGCAGGACGTCGCGTTTGACGTCAGGGTCCCAGTTCTCGTTGAGCGTCAGCCCGGCGGTGGTGTGCGGGCAGAAGAGGTAAACGATGCCGTCCGTGACGTTCAGCTCGTCGATCGCGGATTGGACCGTGCCCGTGATATCTACCAACTCGGTCGTGTGGTGGGTCTCGACCGTGATGGTCTCCATGGTGATTCCCTCCTGAGGCGCTAGCTGCATGAAGCGGCGATTATACCGCACAAATGCCGTTGGAAGTAACGATTTGCAGGACCGAAATGGGTGGAATGCCATGCGCGGCAGGGCTTGCGGCGGCGTATACTGAGTGCAGCTTTGTGGCAAAAAGGATAACAATATTTGAGTTTTGAAAGGATACCGTATGGAGAAATTCGTCCCGCTTGGCAATGAAGCCCTGGCACAGGGCGCGCTCGATGCCGGTATGTCCGGCATTTACGCGTATCCCGGCACGCCCTCGACCGAGATCATGGAGTACGTCCAGCGCTCGAAGGAGGCAGCCGCGCGCGGGATCCACCGGCAGTGGTCCGCCAACGAAAAGACGGCGTTGGAGGCGGCGTTAGGGATGTCCTACGCCGGCAAACGCGCCATGGTGTGCATGAAGCACGTCGGGTTGAACGTGGCCGCCGACCCGTTCATGAACGCGGCGATCACCGGGGCAAACGGCGGGCTGATCGTCACCGTGGCCGACGATCCGTCGATGCACTCGTCCCAGAACGAGCAGGACTCGCGCTATTATGGCCGGTACGCGATGGTGCCCATCCTGGAGCCTGCCGACCAGCAGGAAGCCTACGACCTGCCGAAGTACGCGTTCGAGCTGTCGGAGAAGCACGCGATCCCGGTGCTGGTGCGCCTGACGACGCGGCTGTCGCATTCGCGCGCGGACATCGTACGGGGCGAGGCCCTGCCCGAAAACGCGCTGGCGATCCCGGCCAACCTGCGCCAGTTCGTGCTGCTGCCGGCGGTGTCGCGGCGGAACTACGCGCACCTGCTGGAAAAGCAGCGCGACTTCGAGCGAGAGGCGGAGCAGTCGTTCCTCACCCGGTACGAAGACGGTCCCGACAAAAGCCTGGGGATCGTCGCGTGCGGCATTGCCTACAACTACCTGATGGAGAACTACCCGGACGGCTGCCCGCACCCGGTGTTGAAGATCGGGCAGTACCCGGTGCCCACGCGGCTGGTGGCGCAGTTGGTCGAGGCGTGTGAGTCGATCCTGGTGCTCGAAGAGGGGGCGCCGCTGGTCGAAGAGATGCTGCGCGGGTACCCGTTCGATTCCGGCAAGGTGCGTGGCCGTCTGGACGGGACGCTGCCGCGCGCCGGGGAGCTGAACCCGAACCTAGTCGCCAAAGGGCTGGGGCGCGACGTCCCGGAGCCCGGCTATACCACGCCCGATATTCTGGTTGGCAGGCCGCCGCAGTTGTGCGACGGCTGCCCGCATGGTGACACTTACCGGGCCCTGAACGAGGCGCTCGAGGCATACTCGAAGGGCCGCGTGTTTTCAGACATCGGGTGCTACACGCTGGGCGCGCTGCCACCGTATAACGCGATCAACTCGTGCGTGGACATGGGCGCTTCGATCACGATGGCGAAAGGCGCGACGGACGCGGGACTGGCGCCTGCGGTGGCGGTGATCGGCGACTCGACGTTCAGCCATTCGGGCATGACCGGGCTGCTGGACGTCGTGAACGCCAACGCGCCGGTGAAGGTCGTGATCGTCGACAACCAGACGACGGCCATGACCGGCGGCCAGGATTCGCCCGCCACCGGCCAGATCGAGCAGATCGCGATGGGACTGGGCGTGCCGGAGGAGCACGTGCGCGTGATCACGCCGCTGCCGCGCCAGCACGAAGCGAATGTGGCCGTGATCCGCGAGGAGCTTGGCTATGAGGGCGTGTCGGTGATCATTGCCCGCCGCGAATGTATCGAAACGGCAAAACGCAGGAGGAAAAGCTCATGAAATATGACATCATCCTCGCGGGCGTCGGTGGGCAGGGCGTGCTGTCGATTGCCGCGATCATCGGCATGGCGGCGGTCGACGCGGGCCTGCGCATGAAACAGTCCGAAGTGCATGGCATGTCCCAGCGGGGCGGGGAGGTGCAGAGCCACCTGCGCATTGCCGACCGGCGAATTTTCTCGGACCTGATCCCGGCGGGTAGTGCGGATATGCTCCTCTCGATGGAACCACTCGAGGCGCTGCGCTACCTGCCGCACCTGTCGCCGGATGGCGTCATCGTCGCCGAGCAGAACCCGCTGGTGAACATCCCGAACTATCCCGCGCTCGAGGACGTGCTGGTGGCGCTGCGGGCGTATCCGCAAGCGACGCTGGTCGATGGGCAGGGGATCGCCAGGGCGCTGCGCGCGACGCGATCCTCGAACATGGTGCTGCTGGGCGCAGCGTCGGCGTTTTTGCCGCTGCCAGCAGCGGACTTCGAAGCGGCAATCAGCAAGATATTCGGGCGAAAAGGCGGGGCCGTCGTCGCGCAGAACGTCGAGGCGTTCCGGCAGGGGCGAGGGCTCACGACAACCGCCCAGGCGGGATAACCTGGGCGGGGTTGACGAATGTTCGAAATGTGTCGCAGCGCGGGATGGGCTGCGGCACATGATTTTGCGGGATCACCACTGCACGTGCACGGGCGTCCCGATTTCGGCCCAGTTGTAGAACCACTGGGCTTCGGGGGTGGGCATGTTCACGCAGCCGTGACTCATCGGCTGGCCGAAGTTGTTGTGCCAGTAGGTGCCATGCAGCCCGTAGCCCTTGTAGAAGTACATGACGTAGGGCACGCCGGGGAGGTAGTATCCCGGCCCGGACATCAACTGGGAGTCGTATTTGACGTAGATCCGGTAATCCCCCTGGACGGTCGGCGTCCCAGGGAGGCCGGTCGATACGAGCACGTTCCGCAGAAGCTGGCCGTTCTCGTAGGCGTACACCCGCTGGTCGCTGAGGTCCACCACAATTTGTTTGCCGGTGCTGATCGTGGGCGGCGCGGCAGCGGGCGCCCAGGTGTTCGGCTGGACGTACGCGCCCTGTCCGTCGTCGATCGCCGGAATGACCAACGTCTGCCCGGCGAAAATGTGATTCGGATCGGTGAGGTTGTTCGCGCGGGCGATGGCGGGCCAGCTCACCCCATAGATCGAGGCGATCGAGGCCAGCCGCTCGCCGCGCTGGACGACGTGCGTGCGCTGCGCCCCGGTGCTGGCCGGGGCCGGTTCGACTGCTGCCGGGGCGGGGGCCGGTTCGGCGGGTGCCTGTTCCACCGGCGGCGCGACGGCGGCGGTGCCGGGTGCGTTGGTGCCGGGGATCAGCAATTGCTGGCCGCCGTAAATGTGGTTCGGATTCGCCAGCCCGTTCGCGGCGGCGATTTCCGTCCAGCCCAGGCCGTAGGTGCGCCCGATGCTGGCGAGTGTCTCGCCCGCCTGCACGGTGTGGTACACCGCGGCCCGGTTGGCCTCAGGGGCGGGCGCGGGCTCGACCGCTGCCGGGGCGGGGGCAGGCTCGGCGGGGGCGGGGACGGCGGCTTCGGCGCCAGGAATGACCAATACCTGCCCGGCGTAGATGCGCGTGGGGTCGGAGATGCCGTTGGCGATGCTCAGCGATTCGACCGTCGTGTTGTAGCGCAGCGCGATGCGGAACAGGTTTTCACCGCTCTGAACGGTGTGGGTGCTGCCACCCTGGGCGGCGGTGTGCGCGAGCGGTCCCGTCAGGCCGAGCGAGACAGCGACCAGGAACACGGCCAGACGCAGCCATTTAAGGTGTGTGGCGGCCCATGTTGACATGATGACTCCCCTATAAGGCTGAAATAAGTCCGAGATAGAAGTATTACGCGATTTGGTACACCCTCCCCTTGCAGTGTACAAGGATTTTGCGCGGATGGCAATGGTCGGGCGGGCGGTTATTCCCAGCGGTTTCGCATAGTCAACCCCCCTGTCGCCAATGCAGACCCAGCCCGCGAATTTCGCGCTCCGCCATGCGCACCGTTCCCGGTGCCAACGCGACAATCACCGCGATGTAGACGACCAGCCCAAGGGCAATCGACAGCAGCACCGCGGCGAGATTCCCAACGGCGCCCCGTGCGACATGCCGGAGCGCGAAGCTCACGATCGCCATGACACTCGCGGCAAGCGGGGCAGGGAGCACAGCGGCCAGCCAGCGGCGCATCGAAACGTAGAGGGTGCGCACGACCAGCCACAGCGAAAGCGGCAGCAAGACGAGGCCGGTCAGGGTGAAGAAGAAGGCGACGCCTTCGATGCCGAAATCTAGCCCAACGACGAACGCCACGACATAGCACGCCGCGCTGCACGCGCCGAACAGGGTGTGCAGGTGAGGGGCGCCAACGGCTCGAAACAGCGGACCGTTCAACATCACGAGGGCTTCGCGCAGACCGTTGAAGGCGAGGATTTGCATCGCGAGGGCAATTGGAGCCCAGCGATCGTCGAGCAGCCAGGGGACGATCGCGGGGCCGGAGACGATGATCTGGGCCAGGACGGGGAAGGCGAAAATCGTCATCAGCCGGGTACTTTCGAGATAGGCCCTTTGCAGCCGGGGCCGGTCCGCCTGGCAGCGGGCCAGGACGGGGTACAGCACCACGGCGATGCCACCCAGGACATCGCGCACGGGCCAGGCCATGATGCTGTAGGCCATCGCGTAGAATCCCAGCGCGCGCGGGCCCAGCCGGTACCCGATCAACTGGTCGTCGGCATGGCTGATGATCCACGCCAGGACGGCAAACGAAGATACGCTGGCGGCGAACGACCACAGGCCGGGCAGATGCGCCCGGACGACCTGCGGCGCGTGCGGCGCGGGCCGCCAACCGGCAGCGCGCCATGCGACCAGGGTGCCCACGCCGTTCACCACCCCCGCATGAACGATCCAACTCCAGGCACCGGCGCCCAGCAGAGCAGCGAGCACGGCGGCGCACCCTCCCAGCGCCATCCCGGCGGCTCGCGCGAGGGCCAACGTCCGGAAATCCAACCGCTGCGCCAGGAGCGCGCGCGGCACAGTCCCGATCGCGCGCAGAAGACCGGCCAACGCCATCGCGCTCAGCAGTGGGGCGAGGGGTGGTTGTTCGAACAGCGTAGCGACCGGCCCGGCCAACGCGAGCACGAGCAGCGCCAACACTCCGGCGGCCAGAGTCGCGCTCCAAAATGCCGCGTTCAGGTAAGCATCGTCGAGCAGGCGGTCGCGCTGGATGATCGCATCGTGGAAGCCTGTGATGGCGATGTACGACACCAGCTCGCCCGCAACCAACGTGATGGCGACTAGGCCGACCTCACGCGGCGTCAGCAGGTGGGCGAGGATGAGGGTGGTGATCCCGGCGATGGCGTAGCGGAGCGCCGCCCCCAGGGCCGCCCACGCAGCGCCCCGGCTGATTCGCGACGCCGTCAGCGGGCTGGCGTCCGCTGGAGTGGCTCCGCCGTTCATTCTACTCGCACGCTTTCGCCGTCATCTGCGACCAGGAGGACTTTGACTCCTCTGAACGACGCTGCTTCGATGGCGCCGGGCTGCCGCGCCAGCCAGTCGCCGATCGGTGTCAGGCCGGGCTCGAGCGGGTCGAAATCCGGGGGAGCGCCCTGCCGGTGCAGATCGCTGTGGGGATTGGGGTAAATGACCCACAGGCGCGCCACAGAGACGCCAGCCGGAACGTCCTGCAGGGAGGTGTCGTCACTTGCGGACGATAACCAGAGGGTCAGATCGTCCGTGGTGCGCGGGAAATAGTGCAGGAACGGATCAAGCGCCACGTGGCGATCGAGCAGAATGCCATCCCCCGGCTGCACGGCTCCGGCGAGATACGTCCCGACCTGGCGCCACGCGATTCTTTCGTGCGTCCCTGCCTGCAAATCTGCCGCAATGCTGGCGACTCCGGTGGCGATGACCAGTGCCGGCAGCGTGAAGCGCAGCAGACGCGATCGCAGGGACTGCCAGCCAGCCGCCATGAGGATGATGAGGGTCGGCATCCCCACCACGAAATAGCGGTCGAGGTAGAGGGGCCTGAACTGCGCCGCTGCGAAAGCCAACGCGACGGGCAGAAACGCCAGCAGGATCAGGTGGTTCGCGACGCCGGGCGGCAGCACTTTCCTCGCTGCGCCGGAGACTCCGCGCCACAGGCCGACCCCGGCGGCGACAAACGCGGGCATCCACAGCCACGCGGCGAACCGGCCATCGTAACCGGTCGCCAGGTTGGCGAGGCTCAGAGGCAGGTCGAGCAGGCTGGGCGCGTGCAGCCATTCTCCGTGAGAGCCAAGAAATCGCCCGTCCGACAGGACATTCAAGATTACGATCTGGGCGGACCACAGCGCGACCGGCAGCCCGGCGAGACTCTGCGCTGCGAGCCAGCGCCGTGTGATGGCGCGCGATCGGTGGCGCAGGATCGTGATCAATTGGACGAGCGGTAAAAGGAGGCAGAAAAAGTGGGTGAGGTAGGCGGCGGCGCTGCTCACCACGAACGCGATCCGTGCCGGTCGCGAGCGGGGCTCGCTCAGGAGCTGGAGGAAATAGAATGTTGCCAGCAGCGCGAGCACGAACACGAGCGCATAGGCGCGCGCCGTGCGCGACAACCATACGTGCAGCGGGTTGGTAGCGATCAGCGCGCCGCTCCACAGCGCCAGCGACCGGTTACGGGATATCCGGAAGGCGACCGACATGGTCAGCGCGACGCCCACCATGCCCAGCAAGGCGGACGGCAGGCGCAGCGTGAGTTCGTCCTCGACCGGGGCGAGCTGCATCACGAGCGTGTAGAGCGGCATCTCCGTGCCGAAGCTGAGGATCGAGGAGAACGCGTCCGCCGGGGACTGGTGGCGCCACATCTCCACCAGCTTTTCGTCGATCCACAGGCTGGCGCCGCCCAGGTCGAATAGGCGCAGGGCGAAGCTCGCGAGTACAATGAAGACCGGCGCCCATCCGGGCCGGGCAGACGATCGGGCTGTGTGGGGCATGGTATGCGGACACCGTGAACGGTCAGAATACGAGCCGATCCCTACTATACTCGAATATGCGAAGGAGGAAGAACCGGCACCTGTGGAACCCGAATACGACATCGTGATGCTGGTTCTCAACGACCTGTCCTTCGATGGGCGGGTGCGGCGCGAAGCCGCGGCGCTGGCGGGCCACGGCTGGCGGGTGCTCGTGATCGGGACGCAGCGCGCCGGTGGGACTCTGCCGGACGACGAGCACGTCCTGGGCTTCCGGATTCGCCGCGTGCGTTACGGGCGATTCGGCCACAGCCTGCGCCGCCCGTGGCGCTGGGCGCGCCACATCTTGCAGGCCGTGCAGATCGTGCGCGCGCTGTCGCGGATCCGGGCACGCGTTTATCACGCCCATGACCTGCCCGCGCTGCTACTCGTGGCGGCGGCGCGGTGGGGGCGCCGCTCAGAGACGCGGCTGGTCTACGATTCGCACGAGCTGTACCTGCACTTGCCGCGCGACCGCTCGCG
The DNA here is from genome assembly GCA_018432315.1 of Anaerolineae bacterium. Classification (GTDB taxonomy): domain Bacteria; phylum Chloroflexota; class Anaerolineae; order Aggregatilineales; family Aggregatilineaceae; genus LM3-B42. The sequence goes on along the minus strand of JAHDLB010000006.1, from coordinate 96,777 downwards.
GCATGGGGATCGGCTGTACAGGCTGGCGCGCCCGATCTGGTTTGCCATGGAGCGCAGATTGGCGCGGGGGGCAGACGCGGTGATCACCGTGAGCGAACCGATCGCCCGGTGCCTGGCGTGGTGGTACGGCATCCCGCGCCCGGTGGTGATTAGCAACTGTATCGATCCGGTCCCGCCAGCGCCCGCCCAGAACCCCTACCTGGTCCATACCGGGGACCTGACCAATCGCGGGCGCTGCCTGGATGAACTGGTCGAGGCATTCGCTGCTGTGCCGGAGGGGGTCGACCTCGTCTTCTTGGGGAATGGCGAAGCGCGGGCGGCGCTCGAGGTGCGGGCGCAAACGTTGGGCGTGGAAAACCGCGTGCGCTTCGTCTCGCCGGTCAAGCCGGAGGCGGTCGCGGAGACGATCAGCGATGCCCAGGCGGCGCTGGTGCTGCTCCGGCCCGATTCGTGGCACAGCCGCGCAACGCTGCCGAACAAGCTGTTCGAGGCGGTTGCTGCCGGGCTGCCGGTAGTGGCCTCCGACAAGTTCGCCGTGCGGCGTATGGTCGAAAGCTATCGCCTGGGGATCGTGTGTGACGCGACCGATCCCGCCGCGATCGCCGGCGCGATCCGGCGTATTCTCGAACCCGAACGGCAGGCGGAACACCGGCAGGCGATCAAAGCGGCACAACATCGCCTGAACTGGCGAGCCGAGGCGGAGCGCCTCGCCGCGCTGTACCGCGAGCTGCTGCCGTGAGCGAGCGTCACGTCGCGTTTCTGATCTCGAACGGGTACGGCCCAGACGTCCGCGTTCAAAAAGAGGCGCACACGCTGGCCGCTGCGGGATACCGCGCGACCATCGTTGCGTGGGATCGCGAGGGACGCTTTCCCGCGCACGAACTTGAGCGCGCGCCGGATGCGCTGGCGGCTGCTCTCACGCCGTGGACGAATCGGATCGGGCCCGGTCCGCGACCGGCAGCGGTCTACCGCGTGGGGGTGCCGGCGGGCTACCGCACCGGGCGACGCCTCGCGCTCCGGATTCCGCGCTACTGGTGGGCGGCATTTGGCGAGCTGCGGCGGGCGAGGCCCGGCGTCGTGCATGCCCACGATCTCGATACCCTGCCGCTGGCGTGGTGGTACGGGAGACGGGCCGGCGTGCCGGTGATCTACGATGCGCGTGAATACTATCCCGGCATGGTGCGGGCCAACGTGGGCCGAACCGTGAGTGAGGTCCTCGAAGCGCTGGAGCGTACACTCGCTCCGCGGGCCGCTGCCGTCCTGACGGTTGGTTCCCGGCTGGCGACTCGCCTGAGCGCGATGGGGGCGGCGGTGACCATCATCCCGAATACTCAGGGGCTGTCCGATCCGCGCTGGGCCGACGACCAGCGGCGACGAGTCCGTCGGGCGCTGGGAGTGCCGGACGGCGCGCTGCTGGTCGGGTATGTCGGGCAGCTGGCGCCGGACCGCGTGCTGGCCCCGGCGCTGAAGGCGGTCGCCGCTCTGCCGGGTGTGTGGATGGCCGTGGGCGGGACAGGGCCGCGGGAAGGGGAGGTCCGGCGCGCGGCGGAGGCGTGCCCGCGGATTCTGCCGCTGGGGCAGGTGGCGCTCAACCGGGTGGCGGCGCTCGTGGCGGCGAGCGATGTGGTGTATTACGGGCTGAACGCGAACGATCCGAACAGCTTCTATTTCATGCCCAATCTGGCGTTTTTCGCGCTGGCAGTGGGCCGCCCGCTGATGGTGACGCCCGTGGGCGAGATCGCCGAGTTCGTGCAGCGGGAACGCTGCGGGATCGTGCTGGACTCCGCGACGGGCGCGGCGGCGGTCGATGCGCTGCGGCGGCTGCTCGACAGTCAGGCCCGCGTCGAGCTGGCCCGGTGCGCGCGGGCGCTCGGAGAAGCACGCTACAACTGGGCTCGGACGGCAGCGGATCTGTTGCGTGTGTACGAGGCGATCAGTTGAATGTCAAAAACTGTATATGATTGTGCAGTTTTTGGACAAAATTCATAAATAGTTCATGGTATGTGTGGTACTCTGATACAAGAGTGAGTCTGCACTTATTCTTCATCATTTATTGATTCCGGTGAGGAGTCCCCCATGTCGAAAAAACTCACGCCCTGGCTGCGTGCCACACTCGTGATTTTGGCCCTGGTGGTGAGCCAGGCTCAACTGGTTGCCGCGTTCGATCTCGCCCCGGCGCGCGACGTGTCCGCTGCCGTGAGCGCGCCCGATCATGGCGAGGCCGGGGGCCCCGCCAATGTGGCCCCGACGGCCCCGGTGGAAGGGCTGCGGCTGCCACCCGAGCCGCACGACCCCGACGGCAAGATCGGCGTCAGCGCGTTTCTGCTGGCGAGCCCGCTTGGCCCTGGCGTACCCGATCCATCCTTTCCCGCTAATCATCCCACCACGCCTTACGGGGCAGACGTTGAAACAACGTGGCCCCAAGGCTCTGCCGTGACTCACCAAACCGGGGACACGCTGTCCTGGCTGGTCGTGATCGAGAGCTCGGGCAGCGCGCAGTTGAACGAGGTTGCTGCGGAGCTGGTATTCGAGAGTTCGACCGGGCAGCACCTGGGGACGTTTGGGATCCCGCTGATTTTCCCCGCCTCTGGTCCACACGGCGTGTTGGAGCCGGGTCAACTGGCCTATGCGGTGCTGGATTTTCAGGTGCCGGGAAATATCAATGCGAACCGTCTGGACCTACGGACGCGCGGGGCGGCATACGATGGCCTGCCGAGCGGTGGTGTGTACATCAACGACGCCGATGATGATTTCGTCTATATCCAGGGGCCGGGCTTCAAGGTGCGCTCGTTCGAGCCCGACCTGCCCGAGCCGTTCACCGCTTCGCCAGGGGACTCGGTCGATTTCACGATCGTGATCGAGAATATCCGGCCCGGCAACGTCATTTCGGACATTACCGTGTCGCCTCCGTCCACGTTGGAGGGCGACTTGTCGCCTTCGATCTCAGCGTTCATCGCGGCCTGTAACGGCATCGCGAACTGGACGCTGGCTTCTCCGCCGGACTTTTCGACCGGCGAGACGGCATCCTGTACCGTCAACGATGTGTTCATACCCAACAATCCGCCCCCGCAGACCTTCCGGCTAGCGGGGAACGTGCAGGTCACGGATACAGCCGGCCTGTCGGTGGACGAGGATGTACAGAGTGAGCGAGTGACGATCACCCTGCCGGCTGTCGCCGTGTCCAAGTCGGTCGTCGATATCAAGCGCGGGACGCAGTCGATCGAACCGCCCGCCGCGCCCGGTGACCGGATCACGTACCAGATCACGGTCAGGAACACCGGTCAGGTGCCGTTGGATCACATCTGGGTGATGGACAGCCTGATCGGGCCGTTGTTCGTGGACCAGAGCATGGCGTTGAGCCCCGGCGAGGACTATCCGTTCGCGCCGGTGACTTACGTCGTGCCAGCCAACAGCCCGGACCCGCTCACCAATACGGTGTCGGTGACGGCCCGCGGGGTGGGCACCGGTAGCACGGTGAGCGCGTCGACGGCAGTGTCGGTCGACATTGCGGACTCCGCGCTGGAGGTCGAGCTGTCAGTGGTCGATCCGGACGATGGCTCGCCGATCGACTACGTGATTCCGCCCAAGACCGTGCGATACGAGATGGTGATCCGCAACACGGGCCAGGGGACGATCTCCGGGATCGACTACGTGAACGTGCTGCCGCCGCTCCAAACGGTGGGGCCAAAACCGGACCTGGGGATTTCACTCGCGCCGGGCGCGCAAGAGGCGTTTTCCTGGGAATACCCTGTCACCGGCACGGAGGACGACCCGCTGACCAGCACGATCAGGCTCAGGGGGACCGATTCGACCAACCGCCTGGTGTATGGGCAAGACCAGGTGACGCTCGACATCTCCAACCCGAACATTTCGATCGCGGCGCTGGTCGAGGGCCTCGAAACGGACACGGTGCTGCGCGGCGGCGAAGTGAATTACCGCGTTTCCGTCACGAACCATTCGGCTGAGCCGGTGTGTAACGTGGTGGTCAACCAGTACCGGCGCGACCCCGATACCGGGTTCGAGATGCCGGTCGTGACCAACGTACCGATGGCGTGGGATGTGCTCAACCAGATAGCAGGCGGAGCCACGGTGTCGGGCACGGTGACCTACCTGGTGACCGGCTCGGACAAAGACCCGCTGCACATGATCTTCGAAGTGACGTCGCGCAATGGGTGCCCTGGCGACGACTTCCTGACCGACCGCACGTCCAGCGTGCTCGATCTCTCCAACGCCCAGGTGAACGCCGAGATCCTGGTCGACCTGGGAGAGGACGGTGTGGCGAAGGTCGGCGACATGCTGACGTTCGATTACGGCGCGACGAACGTGGGCTCGGTGACGCTCGAAAACCTGACGGCGGAATACTGTTTTCTGCACCGGACCGCGCCCGATCCGCTGAACTGCGAGGATGGCGCGGTGACGATCACGACGCTGACGCCAACGTCGATCGGATCCTTCGAAACGGCAAGCGCGTACTTCCCACCTTCGGGGTACGAGGTGACCGGCGGTGATGCCGAAGTGGACCGGTTTACGGTTCAGGTGACGCTGTACGGGCTGGACAATGAAGGCAAGCAGGTTTCCATCAAGACGGCCAAGACGATCCCGGTTGCGTCGAGCGATCTACAGCTCGAACTCTCCGGCCCGCAAGAAGCCGTCGAGGGCGATACCGTCACGATCTCGTACACGCTGACGAATTCAAGCCAGACGACAGTTACGAACGTGCGCCTGTACAACATGCTGGTGCCCGACGCGGGCGACCCGTATGGCTATCTGCAGGTCGGGCTGGTCAACAGCGTCCTACCGGGGCAGACCGTCGCCGGATCGTTCCCCTACACGATTCAACCGGGAGCAGGCATTTCAGGCGATATCCTGACCATGATCGTCCGCGGGGTGGGGCAGAATGAAACCGGCCCGGTGCTGACGTCCGACACGCTTGATATCATGTTGATCCCGATGGTGGGTGTGCTCAAAACCGCCGAGACGGGCCGCGTGGCCGGCCAACCCGTGCATTACCAGGTGACGATCACCAACTACTCCACCGAGCAAACGCTGACGATCGACGGGTATGCGGACACGGTGTTCGCGATGACGGAATACGACATCCCGGTGAGCCATGACGACTTCGGCGCGACCGGCGCGGACTGGCCGGGCGGCATCAAGGGGCAGATTCCACCGGGCGAATCGGTGAGCGCCACCTTCACCATCGACAGTGTCGGGGCCGCCCCGAACCCGCTCACCAACATCTTCACGGTGACCGGCACGCGGTCGTTTGACGGCGCGCTCGTGACCGGGTTCGGCTCGCACGCGGTAAACATCGAGTGTCCGATCGGGTTCACCGTCAAGCAGCCGCTGAACCAGGACGATGATCCGGACGATATCCTGGGCGAAACGCTGCGGTGGGAGATCACCGCGACGAACAACAGCCTGGACACGATCACCGACATCGTGATTAGCGACACGTTGGGCTGGGGCGGTGAAGTGCCGATCCCCGAATCGAGCTGGCCGTCCACGGTGGGCGTGTTGGGAGCGGGCGAGAGCGTGACGCTCCCGGCGTTCGATGTCCTGATCACGAACGAATACTACAGCGAGGGCGAGGGCAAGATCAACGAAACGGTGACGGCGACGTTCTCGCCGATAGCCGGGACACCGTCCTGCCAGCAGGTGTTCAACTACCCGGTCTACAGCCCGGTTGCACTGCTGAAAATCCCCGACCCGTTCGTCGCGTTCACGGGCGAAGAAGTCACCTATTACATCTACATGGAAAACGTCGCTGAAGAGGATGACGCGCCTTACGACAAGTTCTACATCGAGCAGGTGACGGACTCCCTGCTGCCCAGCCCGATCGCGTTCGACTTCAACCACGATGGCACGATCGACCCGGGAGAAACCTCCGGGTGGCTGCTGCCGCCGAGCGAGAGTGATCCGGACCGGGAATGGGTGCTGACGGAGGTCGTGCGCGAAGTGCAGCCCGACGATCCCGAAGAGCTGATGAACACGGTCATCGCCGATTTTCCCGATCCGGGCGATCCCGGCGTGACGTTCTACACGTGGGCCGAGGCGCTCGTCTATACGGGCCGCCCGCTCAAGGTGGTGAAGAAGGCCAGCGTCAAACAGGCGACGCCCGGCAATGAAGTCACCTACGACTACACGATCACGAATGTCAGCCCGTACCTCGTGGAGTCCATCACGCTCACCGACGACGTACTGGGCGATATCATCCCGCGCCTGACGGACGGCGAGGTGACGCTCCAGCCGAATGAGTCGGTATCGGTGACCGAGACCTACGTGATCGAGATCGATGATCCGGACCCGCTGGTGAACATCGCCACAGCGAAGGGCACGATCGTGCTCGACGGGGATATCAGGCGCGAAATCAGCAGCGATGGGATGGCGACGATCGACCTGATCGATCCTGACGTGACGATCACGAAAACGGCGCGGTTCGACGACGGCGGCGAGCCGGGCGAGCCCCTGCCGGACTTGTTCCCGGCGGCGCTGGGCGGTGACGGCATGCCCGAGGTGGAAGTGGGCGTTCCCATGTTCTACTGCTTCACGCTCGAGAACACCAGCACGTCAACCTCGACGTTCGTCGATGGCATCATAGTCGAGGACATCGGCCCAGGCATTGAGCCGGGAGCGCTGCAGCCCAAGTTCACAGAAGCCGTGCTGGACCCGGCGGTGCTCCAAAACCCGTCGCCGGATCGCGAGCCGGGGCAGTCCGACCGGTTGTACGGCGGCGAGTCGGTGGAGTTCTGTCTCGATTCGATGTCGCTGAACCCGGCGACCCATGGCGACCCGGTGATCAACACGGTGACGCTCAAAGGGACCTCGTCCGGCGGGGCAGCAGTCTACAACGAGGACGAGCTAGCGATCGATATCATCGGCTCGACGCTGTTGATCACCAAGCTGCCCTCGCAGCCGCTGGCGTTCGTCGGCGAGGAGATTTACTACCAGATCCGGATCGAGAACAAGCACGGCTCGGCCACTATCGATAACATCGTGGTCGAAGATGCCTTCGCGGGCAGCGCGCCGGGGCCGATCGACCCGGATGTGTTCGACTGGTCCACGAACAACAATGGCGGCACCCCGCAAACGCTGGGACCGGGCGGGTTCGCAACCTACAACTACCCGTACACGATCAAAAATACCGATCCCGACCCGCTGCCCAACATCGCGCGCGTGACGGGCACGCTCAACGAGACTGAGCCGATCCCGGTGGAGGACAGCACGCGGGCGACCGTGGCCGTGACCGAGAGCCAGTTGCTGGTGCGCAAGGCGGCGATGCCGACTGTCGCGAACCCCGGCGACACGGTTCGCTACCAGATCAGCATCACGAACATCGGGACGATCCCGGTCCACAACGTGCGCGCGGTCGACTCTCACTATGGCGCGACGATGACGTTCGAGGGCGACGACGTGTCGGCCGTCGATCTGAACCCGCTCGAAACCGCGTACATCTTCTATACCATGCAAATGCCGACTGTCGAAGAACTCGCGGCGCAGCCGGAGAAAGACCCATTCATCAACACGATCACGGCATACGGTGACTTCACCGACGAGCACGGCGCGACCATCACGGTCGAGGCGGATGCAACCGCGTCGGTGGACATCCTGAATCCGAACATCCGGATCGTGAAGGTGCCCGAAACGCAGGCGGCCACCCAGGGCCAGGAAGTCGAATACACGATCACAGTGACCAATCGCGGCGGCGAGGGCGACACGCTCGACCAGATCGTCATCCGCGACGTGACCGACAACAGCGAATACCGGCTCGACGAGCTGTGTGAGGTCCCGACGTCGGGAACCTGCACATTCAGGTACACGGCCCAACCGTATGACGAGAGTGGCGTGCCGAATCCGCAAGACGGGAATCCGTATGATCCGGCGCGTGGCCTGGAGTCGCGCGAGCAGGTCGTGGGCACGATCAGGGTGACCGTGCCCGAAGACTGGGAGCTGAGCGAGTTCACCAACGTGGCCGAGGCCGAGGCGCGGCTGACAGTGGCGCCGGACACCACGGTGCGCGACCGTACCTCGGCGACGGTCGACATCCGCGAGGCGGGGATCAATGTCGAGAAGCTCGCGTCACCGACATCGGCGCCAGTCGGCACGCCGGTCAGCTACACGGTGCGCGTGACCAACGTGGGCAACACCGCGCTCAACAAACTGGTGATCACCGATCGGGGACTGCCGGGCGGCTACGTGACGATCGAGGACGGGTTCCCGGACAGCGACGAGGACGGCGATCCGGTTGACGACTCCGGCACGCTCGATGCCGGCGAGGAGTTCGAGTACGTCTACGCGTACACGCTGCAAGTCGACGATCCCGATCCTTACGTGAACCGGGTGACGGTGACCGGATATGCCGGCAGCACCGCCGTGCTGAACACGGCGCAGGCGGTGGTCGACGTGCAGGGCGTGGACGTCGGCGTCGAGAAGGACGTCTGCCGCGAGGATGCCCCAACCATGCCGCCGGTTTGCACGAACGTGGCGCAGGTGGGTGACACGGTGACGTACTATCTGCGCATCTTCAACCCGAGCGTGATTGAGGTTCAGAACATCTCGATCACGGATACGCTGGTCGACGATAGCGTTTTCGACGCCATCGCGTGGCCGATCGCGGGGCGCCCAGGCGTGCTGGCGCCGGATGACGGCCTGCCCGGCGGAGAGGACGAGGTCACCTTCAAGTACACGTACACGGTGCAGCAGGGCGATCCCGATCCGATCGTGAACCTGGTGACGGTCACTGCTGAGTCGGCGGAGCCGGTCGTCACGGTGCAGGACACCGACACGGCGACGCTCAACCTGGTGACCAGCGACCTGCAACTAACGAAGACGTCCAACGCGGCCAATGGCCGGGCGTCCCTGGGCCAGACGATCCAGTACACGCTGACGCTGACCAACCTCAACGCCGATCCCGACAACAATCCGATCACCAACGTCAGCGTGGTGGACACGATGAGCCCGCATGGCACGAGCGCCATCCCCGACTGCACCGTCGCCTCGCTGGGGAGCACGCCGGCAAGCTGCACGTTCGATCACGTGGTGTCGCTGGCCGACGGCGCGCCGCTGGTCAACACGGCGGTCGCGACCGGCACGCAGGGCGGGGTGCTGGTGACGGATACCGCCACCAACACCGTCGAGATCGTCGAGATGGGGCTGTCGGTGACCAAGACGGCCAACACCACCGTGGCCGCCATCGGGGACACCGTGACGTTCACCTACCGCATCGAAAACACCGGGACCGTCACGCTCAACGATCTGCACGTGCAGGACAGCGATCCGGGTGTCGTGTTCATGCGGGCGGGCGCGCCCGCAGCCTGGCCGTCCTATCTCGCACCGGGGCAGATCGAGGTGCGCACGGGTGAGCATACGATCACCAGCCAGGACTCGGACCCCTACCGGAATACGGTGACCGTCTCGGCGAAGGCGGGCTCGCAGACGCGTATCGTCCAGGCGACCGAGGCGGTTTACATCTCTAACAGCGGGCTGGTGGTGACGAACGTGCCTAACGTCGCGTATGCCGAGCCGGGAGGCAGCGTCATCTTTGCCTACACGGCGATGAACGTTGGCGACGAGCAGCTCACCGGCCTGACGCTGTCCGACAGCGTAGGCAGCCTGGCGCTGACGGCAGAACAGCAGACGCTCGACCCCGGCGAAAGCGTGACCGTCTATCGCACGGTGACCGCCGAACTGCCCGGCCCGGTCGTCAGCACGGTCTACGCGCAGGCAACCAGCCCGGATGGCACGGTCTATGACACGGCGACGGCGGAAGTGCCGGTGACCGAGGGCGGCATCCTCGTCACCAAGTCGGCGGACAGGTTGATCGCCGGGCCGGGCGAGACGATCACGTACATGGTCGAAGTGACGAACGTCGGCACGGTGCCGCTGTCCGACTTCGACGTGGACGATCCGATGATCGTGCTCAGCCCGCCGCCGGCCCAGCCACTGCTGCCGGGGCAAAGCTTCCTGATGAGCGGGACGTACACCGTGCCGGCGAGCGCGTACCCGCCGTCGATGTCGAACACGGTCACGGTGACGGCGGCCAGCAGCAACGGGCCGGTCGAGGACTCCGATTCCGTTTCGGTGACGATCGTCGATGACCCGGCGGCGGCGACCGTGGTGCTGACGAAAGAGGCGAGCACCCAACGCGCCCAACCAGGGGACACGGTGACGTACACGCTGCGGGTGCAAAACGTTGGCTCGGACCCCGACCCGGTGAGCGTGACCATCGAGGACCCGCCGGGCGCGCCGCTGGCGGTGACGATCCCGCCGCTGGTGCCGGGGAACATGGCAACGGTGACCTACACCGCGACGGTGCCGGGAGATATCGTGACGACCGAGCACACGAACACCGCCCGCGTGTTGGTGGGTGGCGAGGTGCGCGACTCGGCGAGCGCGACGATCCTGGTCGACCTGCTGGAGCTGACCAAGACGGTGATCACGCCCAGTCCGGTCGGGCCGGGCGACCTGGTGAACTACCAGTTCGAGGTGACGAGCCTGACCACCGGTACCGTCACCGGCGTGACGCTCAGCGACCCGGCGATCACGACGTGGACCGCGGCGCTGCCGGAGGAGGTACCGTCCACCGGGGCGACCGCGACGGGCAGCCTGGTGATCCCCGCGGACTATGACGGCGAGACGTTCGAGAATACCGCCGAGCTGTTGATCGAGGGCGAGGTGGTGGACGAATCGACGGCGAGCATCGAGGTTTCGGACTTCGAGGTCGATCTGCTCAGTATCACGCAGCAGCCGGGCAACCTGACGCTGCTGCAGACCGGCGAATACGTCGAAATCGTGTTCAGCGTGCGCAACGATGGCGACGTCCCGATCACGGCCTTCGATTACGTCGTCCGCATCGATGGCGACGTCGTGAGCTGCACGCACCTGGATCCGGTCCCCGAGCCCACGACGCTGGGAGCGGGGGTCAACCTGACGCTTAGCTGCCAGTACCTTCCGCCGGTTGGCGCGGACAGCAACGCGAACCTGACTCCGGAAATCTCAGTGACAGCGGGCGGCACCCGCGGAGCAGCGCCGGTCAGCGGTACGGACGCGATGACGGTGCAACTGGTGGACCTCGTGCTAGACGTGGAGTTCGTCATCGAGCCGAATCCTGCCCAGCCGGGCGACGAGCTGACTTACAGCCTGATCCTGACGAACGAGGGCGCGTCGCCGATCGGCTGTGACGAGACGGTTGACGAAACTGCTGCATGTCACTTCACTCCATCGCTAGGCGACCTCGGGCTGCACGGTCTCTTCACAGATGGTTCCGGTGACCCCACCGACGACGATATGAAGATCATCAGGAATACGGTCTTGCAGCCGGGCGAGAGTCAGACGTTCATCGCGAGTCGAACCCGTGAGGTGGGTGAAGGCGAAGTCACGACGGCGTACCCGGTATCCGTCGAAGGCGGGTACAGCCCCAGCGATCCGGCGTTCCCCGATGACGATGGGCTGCGCGCAAGCGCGGATGAATTCACAACATCGGATGACTTCACGGTCGTGTTCGAGATCGAGCAGGCCGAGCTGGAGGTCAGCGCCTCGGTGACGCCGGTGAACCCGGCGTATGGCGAGACGGTCCGGTTTGATGTCTTCGTCGAGAACATCGGGACGATACCGCTCAATAACCTGCAGGCGACGTACACGATCACGCCGGTGGGGAGCACGCGTGGCCTCATGCTGGTCAGCGGGCACACCGATCGATCCGCGCAGGAGATCACCGGCTCGCTGACGCTCTCCCGGCCCGATTTGGACCCCGGCATGATCGCCTCGGGCATTCTCGTGAAAGTCGAGGACCAGACGCAGCCGTACGTCTTCCAGGTAGACGTCACCGGGACCGACCTGGGCGAGAACGTGGTCACCGCGTCGGTCGACGTGACCATCACCCCACTGGCCGGCGCGACACCGACGCCGACGCCGGCGCCGGGGCTCGATCCCAACGCGACTGAGCCGATCGTGAGCAAGGCGGCCAGCGCGTCCACGGCCCAGCCCGGCGAGCCGATCACCTGGACCGTCACGGTTCGGAACGGCGGCACGGTGCCGATGACGAACGTCACCATCCAGGATCAGGTGCCCGGCTCGCTGACGCTGTCTTCGGCCACCGTCGATCGCGGCACGTCCTTCGTGGACGGGCAGACCATCACGGTGTCGACCGGGACGTTGGAGGCCGGGGCGACCGTCACGCTGACGTTGTACACGCTGGTCAGCGATACGGTCCAGACGCCCGCGACCATCTCGAATACGGCCTGCGCGGCGCGTGATGGTAGCGAGCAAGTGTGCAGCACGGCCAGCGTCAACGTCGGCCCAGAGGCGATAACGCTCCCGGCGACCGGCATTCGTTCCTCGTCGCTCCAGGAAGGGGGGCGGTTGGGTGGCCTGCTCGGCGTTCTGCTCGCCGGAGGGCTGATGCTGGTGTTGAGCGCCCAGGTGTCGAACCGCCGGATGCTGGTCGCGGTGATGTTCGTGCTGCTCGTCCTGATCATCGTCGCGGCGGGCGTGGCGCTGCTGGTGACTCGCGACGACGATAAGCCGGAGTCGACGAGCGGCGCGGTGCCGGGCCCGACGGTGGCGCCCAATGAGACCGCCCCCGCTGGCGATGGTGGGCTGGTGTTCGAGTTCCCACCGACGGCTACGCCGTACGTGCCGCCGGAGCCTGCCGGTATCCGCGCGCTGATGATCCCCAAGCTGGCCGGGCAGTTTCGCGGGCCGATCCCGATTGTCGAGATTCCCTTCGAGAACCGGCAGTGGGACGTCAGCGGGCTGGGGAACTACATCGGCTGGCTGGAGGGCACGACGTGGCTCGCGCCGGGATGGGGCAACACCGTCCTGGCGGCGCACGTCCAGCTCGGCGCGGAGAATCCGGGCCCCTTCTGGGGGTTGGGCGAGCTGGAATCGGGTGACGAGATCATCGTGGTCGAGGGCGAGGCGGAGCATACGTTTCTGGTGACGAACACCCGCAAGGTCGAGCCAGGGGACTGGACGGTCACGGCTCCGACCGACGGGCAGACTCTCACCCTGATCACGTGCACCGACTGGAACAATGCGCGCGGCGTCTTCGCACAGCGGCTGGTGGTGCAGGCCGTGCCCGCGCAGAGCTAATCACACAACGTTCGCAGAACGAAAAACGCGCCCCGGCCACGTTGGTTGGGGCGCGTTCGTTTTCGCGGGGCGCGTGGCTACCCGCTGCCCCAGACGCGAATGGTCAACACGAGCGGGCGGCCAATTTTGACGCTGCTGTCCGGGTAGAGCAGGTCCCACACGCTGTAATAGCAGCCGTAGAGCCGGGGCGCTTTGCCGGTGAACTCCAGGACGTCCGTCTCGCCCGTCACGTCGACGGCCCGCGTGAAGTAGAAATTCGACTGCTCTTGCGCGGCGAAATTGAGCCCAGGTCGCAGATCATCCTCACACGCTTCGCGCAAGGGTTCCATGTTGACGGAGTCATCCGGATTGAGCGTGAGTGCCCGGTTGTACGTGAGCCGGACGCCTTTGGGCCAGGCACAACTGCCCGTGTTGCGCAGCACGATCTCGATTGTGAAGTCTGAGTTGAAGCGCACGAGGCGCGGGCTCGACGAGTTATTGTAGGAGGGGGGCTCGTTGTGCCGCTCTGGCTGAACGACGATGTACTCGAAATCGCACGCCTCGATGGTTTGGGTCATATCCGGGGTAGGGGTCGCGGCGGACTGTGTTTCGACCAGATGGAACAGAGCGGTGACGGTCAGGTTGGGCGATGGCGTCAGGGTCGGGGTCGCGGTTTGGGTGGGCGTGGGCGTTGGCGTGACCGTCGCCGTCTCAGCAGCCGGGGTCGTGGCGGTGACCTGCCGGGCCGGGATCTCGGTCGGCTCGGGCGTCGATGTGTGCACGGGCGTGGTGGGCGGCGCAACCTGGGCGATGGCAGTCGTGGTGGCTGGCGTGTCCGTGCTGCCGGGTCTGACGAGGCCCACCAGCGGGAGGTCGTCGTTACCGAAGCCGATGAAGGCAAGGGTGGACACCAATACGATCCCCACGAGCAGCCCCAAAACCCCAGTCACATCGAGCCGCGACGAGGCCGAGCGGGCGATGCCGCGGGCCGGGTACGCCTCGGGCAAACGGCGCGTCTGGTCCGGCGAGTTGGCGGCGAGGCGGGCGCGATCGGCGGGCGAGGGTGCGGCTGGCTCGGTTTCCCACGGCGAGCGCGACCCGTCGAGGTTCGCCCGTGAAGGCGTGTCGAAGATGGCCTGGCGCACTCCGTAATCGTCGAGATAGCTCAGCTCGCGGGCGAGTTCGGCGGCGGTCTGATAGCGGTCATCCGGTTCTTTCGCCATCGCCTTGCAGATGATGCGCTCCAGGTCGGCGGGGATGTCCCGGGCGAATTCACTGGGCGGCGGCAGCGGGTCGTTGACGTGTTTCAGGATGATCGCCAGGGGCGTGTCCGCGTCGTAGGGCAGGCGACCGGTCACCAGTTGAAACAAAATGACGCCGAGGGAGTAAATGTCGGATCGCTCGTCGCCCGCTTCGCCGAGGCCCTGTTCGGGGGCCATGTACGCCGGGGTGCCCACCATGCCCCCGCTGGCGGTGAACTGCGCGCCGGTCACGATTTTGGCGATGCCGAAGTCGGTGAGCACGACCCGGTGATCCTCATCGAGCATGAGGTTGGCAGGCTTCACGTCGCGGTGGATCATGTTGCGGTGGTGGGCATAGGCCAGGGCTTCGGCAGCCGCTTTGATGATGCGGATCGCCTCGGGGATGGTGAAGCGCTCGCCTACGTTGCCGAGATCAAACAGCCGGTCTTTGAGGGTGGGGCCGTTGATCATCTCCATGACCATGTAATAGCTGTCGCCTTCGGCATCGTACTCGAAGTCGTACACCTGGACGATGTTGGGGTGTTTGAGCTTGGCGACGTTGCGAGCTTCGTTCTCGAAGCGATCCTTGAACTCGGGGTCGTCGGCCAGGAAGGGATGCAGCAGTTTGATCGCAACGTAGCGGTCGAGGGCCGCGTGATAGCCGCGATACACCTCGGCCATCCCACCGCGACCAATGCGCTCAATAATTTCGTACTTGCCGAGTCTTTTTCGTGACACGGATTTGCAATGCCTTTAACTGCGGGCAGGCCTGTGCAAGATGGTTGGTAGTATAGCTGATATTGACCCGCTACCCAAGCCTACTCGTCGCCAGATGCGGATGGCTCAATGTGGAATTGAGCCTGCTTGGCGTCCTGAGGCGCGTCGATGTCGTCGAAATAGAGCTTTACCCGCACCGAAAACGTTCCTTCGGGCGCAGTATCCCCCCGCAAGTGCAGATTCAATTCCAGCTTGAACGTCATCGCGCCAATCACGCTGGATGACGCCACTCGCGCGCCGTCCGCATCGAAGATAGCAATGTCCAGATTGGGCCGCTCTCGAAACGGTGTGATCTGAGTGGTCACCTTGACGCGCCGCCCATCCGGGTAGGGCGCGACCTCCAGCCGCTCGATACGAATCTGGTCGCGCGGGAACAGGTTTGCATTGTTTTGAATGATCAGGTCCATGCCCCGATTTTAACCCGATCTCTATCCTAGACCCAATCGCTAATCTTCGCTCGATTGTGCCTGGCGCAGCGCAGCCCAGGCGGCGTCGAAGTGAGCAGCCTGGACCAGGATGTGATCGCGTTGGTAGGCGCTCAGGGCCAGCAGGGGCACGCCGGCGCCGGCGAGAATCTGGCTGACGAGCGCCAGGAATCCGACCAGGTTCATGTCCAGCACCAAGTCGAAAGTGATGAGGCGATAGCCGGCCTGGACCTCGTGATCGGGGAGGCGGCGGGCGAAATCATCCCATGCTTCCTGGGGAACCAGCAGCGTTACCTCGTCCTTGTCCGCGATGAGGGCGCTGAATGGCGTGCCGATCTCGGCCAGGACTCCCGCCGCCGCCGTGATGGCGCCCGGCGGCAGGTGGACGAGGCAGTACAGGATATCGTCGGTGTAGAGCTGCGCGCTTCGCAGCGCATCGCGCGAGGTGGTCATAGCCGCTCGTTTTCTCCAACGGGCAACAGGCTGAGCCCAGATATGATTTTGGGGTAGAAATCGGTGCTTTTCTGCGGCATCTTTTCGCCATGGGCCGCAACGGCCTTGATCTGCTCGATGGGGGTAGGGCTGACGAAGAACACGAAATTGCCCTGCCCGCTGTCGACGTTATCGATAGCCTCTTGCGGATCGCGGTGGTAGCGAATCATTGACTTATCCTCGATGCCGCTTTCGGGCACCCCGGCGACGCGATAGAGCAGGATGTCGTGCAGGATACTGACGGCGAGCGACTTCCACTCGCGCGAGACAGGCCGGTCGATCAGGCGGAAGGGCAGATCTTCGTCGCGAATCGCGAGCACGTGATAGCCGGTGGGCGGACCGCCGTAAAAGCCGAAGGCGTGGTCGGTGGGGTGCGCGTTGATCGCCGACAGGCAGGCCGGCAGGTCCGGCACCTGTTCGATCGCAAAATGCTCTCCGGCGCGCGCGAGCAGCTCCTGTGGTGTGATCGCGTCGAAATTGCAGATTTCGCGGTGGGTCGGCAGGACGACGAGGCCCGGATCGTCCATGCTCACCAGCGTGGCGGCGACGAAATTGAACGCGGCATCGGGCGGGGCGTCGGGGTGCGCCCGGCGCTGGAGGTCGCGATACGTCAGCGCGGTTTCATAGCGATGGTGCCCGTCGGCAATGATCAGATTTCGCTTGGGTTCCATCTCGTGCTGGATGGCGCCGAGAATTTCCGGCTGGGTGATGACCCAGACGCGCTGGCGCACGCCGCTCTCGAATATCTCGACGACATCGATGTCGGGCGCTCGCCCGTCGATCGCCTGCCGGATGAACGCGTTGACCTTGTTTTCCGAGTCCGGATACAGCAGGAAGATCTGCTCGGTGTGCGCCTGGAGGGTGGTCAGCAGGCGCAGGCGATCTTCTTTTGGCCCACTGTGGGTGCGCTCGTGGGGCAGCACGATCCCCTCGTCGAAGCCGGCGAGCTGCACGGCAGCCATCAGCCCCAGGCGCCGGTATTCCGCGCCGCCGACGGTGAACGCCTGTTCGTAGGCATAGTAGGCCGGCTGCGCTTCGCGGACGAGGACGCCGCTCTGCTGCCATGCCGCGTAGTGATCGCGCGCCCGCGTGTACGGGTTGGGTCCATCGGGCGCGTCGCCGGGCTCGGCCTTCCCCTGGATGATCCGCACGACGTTGTAGGGGCTGAGCTGGTAATAACGCTCCTGGAGTTCATCGCCGATCCGGTCATACGGCTGGCTGACGACACGCTGCATATCGGGGATGCGGTCCGGGTTGTACCGGACAGCGCGAAACGGTTTGACTACGGCCATCGATGTCTGTGTCCTCCTGAAATCCGTGATGGAATGGCATCGTGGGGCAACCAAGTGACGCGGAAAATTCTACCTGCGTTTGGCCGATGATGCGAACGCCGGTGGGCAGTGATTCCCGGCCCCGCCCTGGCGTGGCGGGGCCATGATGGACCATGATCGATGCGCGGCGGATTCGCCTGAAATAATGAATGGCGCGTGGTAACGAATTGTACTATGATGAGAGCGACAAGATGTCACCACCCAAAGGAGGCATAATGATGCAGCATGTGCGAAGACTGTTGACGCTTGTCCTGTTGGTGACCTGCCTGGTCCTGGTCCCGGGGATCGTGAGCGCGCAGGACAGCGGTGGGCAAATGACGCATACGGTGCAGGCCGGCGAGAACCTTTATCGGATTTCCTTGCGATACGGCACCACCGTCACGGCGATTTCCCAGGCGAACGGCATTACGAATCCGAATATGGTTTACGTGGGACAGGTCCTGATCATCCCCACGACGGCAGTCCCAACGGCGGCGACTCCTCTTCCGACCACGCTGCCCGGCACTCCAACGGTGACTCCCGCGCCCACAACCGCGCCGCCTGCGGATGGCGGCGAGATCGTTCACGTGGTCCAGGCGGGCGAGAATCTGAATCGCATCGCGCTGCGGTACAACACGACCGCGGCGGCATTGGCCGCTCACAATGGGATCACCAACCCGAACCTGATCACCGTCGGCCAGTCGCTGCGCATTCCGGTGACCGGCGCAGCGGATGCCCAGGCCGTGTCGCTCCCGACCGAATCGGCACCAGGTGCTGAGGCGGCGGCCCAACCGGCGCCCGCCGACGCGGCTGCAACACCGCCTCCGAATGCTGCGGCGAACATCGGCTTCGCGTATGGCGTTCAGGTTCATTTGCCCAACCAGGACATGGGGATGATCGCCGCCTCCGCGAAGAGCCTGGGGGCCGCCTGGGCCAAACAGCAGGTCGAATGGGCGCTCTACGAGCCGGTTCAAGGGACGATCAACTGGGCTCCGATCGACGAGATGGTCGACGCGCTGGAAGCGCAGGACCTGTCGATCCTGCTGAGCGTGACATCGGCGCCGAGCTGGGCGCGCGATTCCGACCAGGAGAAAGGCCCACCGACCGATTACCAGACCTACGCGGATTTCGTGGGCGCGCTGGCGGAACGGTACCAGGACCGCGTGACCGCGTACGAAATCTGGAACGAGCAGAACCTGCGCCGCGAGTGGAACACGCCGCGCGGTATCAGCGCTGCCAGTTACGTCGAGATGCTCCGGCTGGCCTACACGGCGATCAAGACGGTCGATCCGACGATCATCGTCGTGACCGGCGGGCTGGCGCCAACCGGCTTCAACGACGGCGTGAACGCCATCGACGACCGGGTGTATCTGCGCCAGATGTACGCGGCTGGTGTCGCAGACTGGGCCGACGCGATCGGGGCGCATCCCAACGGGTGGGGCAACCCTCCGGACAGCACATGCTGCCGTACCAACCGTCCGGCGGTGCCCGCCTACGACGATCACCCGAGCTTCTTCTTCAAGGACACGCTGCAAGACTACCGCGAGATCATGGTCCAGAATGGCGACAGCGGCACGTACATCTGGCCGACCCAGTTTGGCTGGGGGTCGAACGACGGCCTGAACGTCGATCCAGGTGTGGACTTCCCGGCGGACTTCGCGTTCGTGTCGTACACGAGCCTGGACGAACAGGCCCAGTACATCGTGCGCGGGTACCAGTTGGGGCGCGAGCTGGGGTACGTGGGCCCGATGTTCCTATGGAATCTCAACTTCTGCATGGTGGTGGGCGTGACCGGCGAGCAGTGTATGTGGAGCCTGCTCGATCCTGCCGGGAACCCGCGACCGGCCTACCTGGCGGTCGAAGCGCTGGCGAAGTAGTACCAGCGCCGAACGTTCGAAAAACAAGCCCGGTGAGTGTTGGCCTGCCGGGCTTTTTGATTCGAGTTGCGTTGCGGTGGCAGCGCGCCGCTAGTTCGGCGGGACGATGTCGTCCAGCGGGCTGCGGGTGTTGCTCGCTGTCGGAGTCGGTGTGTTGGTGCGCGTCGGCGATACCGTGGGCGTGTTCGTCGGCCTGGGCGTCGCCGTGTCGGTGGGCGTTGGGGTATCAGTCGGCGTGTTGGTCGGACGCGGGGTGCGCGTCGGGCGCGGCGTGTTGGTCTCCGTGGGCGTAGGCGTGTCAGTCGGCGTGCTGGTTGCCGTGTCGGTTGCCGTCGGCGTGGGCGTGAGGGTCGGTGTGTCGGTCGCCGTCGGGGTTGCGGAAGGCGTGGGCGTCGCCGTGTCGGTCGCGGTGGGCGTATCGGTCGCCGTCGGTGTCAGGCTGACCTGGGGTGTGCGGGTTGCGATCTGGGTGCTGGCACGCGTCGCCTCGGTGTCGGGCCCGGCTATGCGCGCCGCGCTCACGGCAATCTGAGAGGTGACGGGCAGCAGCGCCAGCCGCAGGGTGCCGGTCGCCTCGTCCTCGCTGAGCGTGATGCTGTCCTCACCGATGACCGCGCCGCTGGAGGTGTCCCAGAACGTGACGCGGTAGGTGCCCTCGGGCATGTTGGGGAACAGCAGGCTGTAGTCGAGCGGCTCCCGCGCGGCGCCCCCGTTGGCGGCCTGCCACGTATAGCCGCGATGGTGCGCCCAGGCCACGGCGACACCGCGATCGCGATCGGCCAGGGCCAGGACGCGCAGCGGCGCCCGGTAGGCCGCGATTTCGATGTAGTCGAGCTGGAGCCAGTCCTGCCCCAGATTGTCTAGCACGAGCGTATGCTCCCCGGCGCTGATCGGCACGGTGACCAGGATGTCCTGGCTGCCGGGGCTGAAATCGACGCGGGCGACCTCGACACCGTCGACGTTGATCACCAGGATGGCGGGGGCCGTTCCCGACACGTCGCGGATGGCGATCGTCAGCTCCGTGTCCTGGGGCGGGGTGATCTGGAAAGTCTGCGGGCGGCTGCGCTCGACGTTGAATTCGCCGTACAGGTAGCTCGAAAGCTGCGCGGACGGCGGCACCGCGCCATCGGACGTCAGGCGGTAGATCGTGTCGAGCGGCGACTCACCGGGGAAGTCGCGGTTGAAGTCGTCGATGCGCAGCGGCGCATACTCGACCGGGTCGTTTGCGACGAGCTGCGGCTGAATGGATACCAGGCCGGGCGCGTTCCACGAAATCCCCTGCTTGAACAGGGCGAGGGGGGTGAAGACGCGGTAAAGCTCCTGGGCGTCGATGTACGAATCCCACCACCAGGGCATGGCGCTCCCCGCCGCGCCGGAAAAGGCCGTAGCCCACAGCACGTTGCGGAGGTGAACGCCGGCGGGGTCCTGTTCGACCGGCGGCGTATCCGAGTCGAGCGCGTACTCAGAGATCAACACCGGGCCGGACGTCTGCGAGAGCGCCTGCCCCACGATGCCGAGAAGGGTCGAAACCTGGTCGGTCGATGTCCGGGTGGCGGGCGGCTGGTGATAGCGGATCTGGGCGAAATCCAGCGCGGAAAGCTCCCACAGCGTGGGGTCCGGCTCGCTGGCGCCCGCGGTGACCAGGTGCTCGTAGGCGTCGACGTTGCGCAGGTAACCGGCTGCTTGCTGGAGCCACGGCCTGGCGCGGGCCGGCGTATAGCCCAACATCTGGTCGATCTGATCGACGATCTCCCAGGCGAAAATGTGCGGGCTGTACCCCCACCGCGCGACCGCGTAGCGCATCCGGTGCTGGAGCAGCTTGCGGGCAGTGGCATCGAAGAACATGGCCGAAGGGCCATCCAGCGGGCCGCCGTTCGCGGCATTGAGCGGGTTGTCGGCCCAGGATGTAGCATTCATCGATTCGAGCGCGCTGCCGGTGCCGGGTGTGCCGGCGGTGAGGTATGCCTGGTGCCAGACCAGCGCGACCTGGAGGTAAATGCCGCGTTCCTCGGCCATCTGCAGCAGCGTGTCCATGCGCCATGCCGCGTCCTGGCTGGCGGTGTAGTCACCGGCTGGGCCAGGCCAGTCCAGGCCAATGAACCAGGGAATATCGACGTTCACGCGGGCGTAGTTCGCCCCGGCGGCGCTGAGGCGGTCCAGCCATTCCTCGTAGGCGAAAATGCCGCCTTCGTCCTCGGCGGACCACGCCAGATTCTCGCCAACCGGGAAGTACGGCGCGCCGCTGTCGAAGGCAAAATAGCGCGGGTTCTCGCCCACGCGAACGAATCCCCGGCTGTCGGACGGCTCCACGTCGAACGAGCCTTCCTGAACGGCGGCGACTCTCTCCGCGCTGCGCGCCGTGACCGTGTAGGTCCAGGTGCCGACCTCGGTGGGCGTGAAGCGGATGCGCCAGCGGAAACTACCCGCGGCGCGCAGGACCTCGGACGTGCAGTTGGCGGTGCAGATCTGGCGGAAGGGCTGCATGTAGAACGCCGGGACGGCCAGCGTACTGCCATCCGGCGACGTGAAGCTGCCGGCCACGTCGATCTGCTCGGGATCGTACGGGTTGTCTACGGTGAACGGCAGGTGGAGGTCGATTTCGAGCAGGCTGTAAAGCGCGATGGGATCGACGAAGTTCACCTCAGGGATCGGTGTGATGGTGGGGGAGGGTGATGGCGATGGCGTGTCCGTGTCGACCGGCTCGCCGGTGGTGGTGGGGGTGGGCGTCGCCTGTTGGGCCAGCGTCGGAATGACGAAGACGCCAGCGAGCAGCAGCCCGATGATCAAAACAAACGAAAGGTGTGTGGTGGTATGTCGTCCCAGCATGGCAGAAGTCTAGTTCTTTGTCTATGAACGCGAAAAGTTTATTCGTTGATCGAATGTCCTTCGTCCGGCTGCGCGAACCGGAGAAGCAACTCATCGTTACTATCGTAGCTTGAATGTGCAAAAAACGGAAGTGGCCGCGAATCGTCGAAGATGCGCGCCAGCATGATCGGCAGGTCTTCGACGACCGGCAGCGAGTCGACACGAGCGCGCGGGACCCATTCCAACGTGCCCTCGTCGGAGTCGGTGAACTGGCGGTTGGCGGCCTCGGCCCGGAACACAAACACCAGGATGCCCGTTTGTTCCCCGGCATCGACGTGAATGACGCCGCAAAACTGCGCCTGCGTCACGGCGAGGCCCGTTTCTTCGCGGACTTCGCGGATGGCGCCCGTCAGCGGGTCTTCGTCCCGTTCCAGGTGGCCGCCCAATCCGTTGTAGCGGCCCGGATACACTCGCTTGTGCGCTGCCCGCTTGAGCAGCAGGACGTCGTCGCCGTGCGTGACGAAGCACAGCGTGCGGGGAATCGTCAACCAGCGGCCCGCGGTGGCGTCTGCACCCTGATCCTTTGCGCCCATATCGTCTTGCTTTCCGTGGTAGAAGTGACCATAAATCAACGCGATTATATCACATTCCCCCAAGAATGAGGTTTGTGCTGCCTGGGGCTCTGATGTATGCTTGAGTTACTGGGTTTCCAACAAGGGAGAAAACAGACGATGGACGATCTGTACAGCCGGATTGTTCGTGAGCGGGGATCGGTGGAAGGCTTATTGGCGCGCATTCCCGGCTTCCGGGGTTACATGGAGATGAACGCGCGGCGACAGGCGGATCGACTGATCCGCGAGTATGTGGCCGGCCAGTTGAAAACGCAGCTCAACCGCCTGCCCTCTATCGAGACTATGCTGCTTGACGGCGGCGGTCTGGCCTATATGAGCAAGACGCGCAGCGCCAAGTCGAAATTCCAGACGTTCGTGGACCGCGTGGCAACCGACACGCCCGGCTATTCCGGGTTCTTCGACGCGGTCAAGATCGGGCCGGACGACCTGGCGGTGGTCTATTCGTTCGACCAGGCGCTGCTAGATTACGCCGACAAGTTCAAAGAAAAGCTGGACGCCCTGCAGGACGCGGCAGCGAACAACGAAGGCGTCGACGAGGCGATCCGCGAGCTGGACGCCCTGACCATTGAGGCCAACGAGGCGTATAACCTGCGTGAAAACGTGCTTAAGGGTATCGAGTAGGGCACATCAAGGAGATTCTGCAATGCCACGTATTATCGATGTAGTTGATCACGTCAATGTAATGGATGACGAGCTCGTCTACCGCGAACCACAGGGCGGCAGCGGTGACTTTCGGATGGGTTCGCAGGTGATCGTGCAGGAAAGCCAGGCGGCGGTATTCGTGCGCGGCGGGCAGGTGCTGGACGCGCTCGGCCCAGGGACGCACACGCTCAGCACGGCCAACCTGCCGCTGCTGTCGGGCCTGATCGGCCTGGCGACCGGTGGCCGGACGCCTTTCACCGCAGACCTGTATTTCGTGAACTTGAAGGACCTGCCGCAGGTGGGCTGGGGCACCAATCCGCCGATTGTGTTGGAGACACCGGGCAAAGGCGTGGGAGTCGTGCTGTTGATCACGCACGGCGTCATCGATATCGGCATCGAGGACCCGGTCCGGTTCGTCAAGCAGTACGGCGTGGGGAAGCCCATCACTCGCCTGGGCGACATTCGCGATCGTATTCAGTCGATGCTGCTCAGCGACATCGCAACGCTGATTTCCTCGTCGGGCGCGGCGAGCATCATGGATGCCAACCGCCTGCTGTCGGACCTGGAAGGCGCCGCACTGGCCCGGCTCAACGAGCAGTTCGCCCAGATCGGGATGCGGATCAAAGCGTTCGAGGCTAAGCCGTTCACGGCCAAGGACGTGAGCACGGAGGAGCTGCGCAACTACGTCGATTTCGAGACCTACGAGCGGATTCGCCGGCTGGAAGTGGCCGACCACGCGGCGAGCAACGAGGGCATGGGCGGCGGCCTGGCGGGGGCCGGTGTTGGCCTGGGCGTCGGGCAGCAGATCGGCTCGGCGCTCAATCCGGACGCGGCGGCGCTCCAACAGCAGCAGCAAATGATGATGATGCAGATGATGCAGCAGATGATGCAGAATCAGGGAGGCGGGGGACAGCCCGCGGCCCCGGCGACGCCCGCCGGGGAGGCTGCCGCGCCGCAGACCGCCGAGGAGATTCGCGCTTACCTGGACCAACTCGATGCGAAACTGATGAATGGCGAAGTCTCCGAGAAGATCTACGAGAAGCTGTACGAGAAATGGGAGACGCGCCTCAAGGAGCTTGAAGGCTGATCCCGCTCGCGCACATCCGCATGAAAGCGACCGACCCCGCCACACCGGCGGGGTTTTTTTTCATGGGCGCGGCCAGGTGAAGGTGGTCAGCCGGTAGCTGTCGGACGGCTGCGACCCCGATTCGAGCAGGACCGGCGCGCGCGTGTCCGTTTCGGGATCGTAGAATCCGATCTCGATGGCGTATTCGCCTGGGGCCAGGGCGGCGGCGGGATCGCTGAGCAGGCTGTACGGATCGCGCACCAGCGAGCCAACCTCCCACAGGCGGGTACTGGCGAACCCGTCGCGGGGGCGGTGGTCGTCCTGGTCACGGATCGGCCCCTGCCGGGTGGCGGAGTCCAGCGGCCCGCGGAGATGCACGAAGACCGTGTAATCGGGCGCCGTCTGCGCGAGCGGCTCCCAGAACAAGAGCAGCGAGATGAACGGGGCGGTGTTGTCCGGGCCGGTGAGGGTGAAGCCCTCCAGCCGGGCGAAATCGCCGAAGGTGGCACTCGCTGGCGTCTCGATTTCGTCCCGGTCTGGCTCCCAGGCGCGGTACTGGGTCACCGGGAACGAGCCGAGCGTGGCCCGGCTGAGCTGCTGCATGCGCTCGCCGAGAAACGCTTCCGCGGCGGGATCGCTGCCGACGAACCAGATCGTGTCGAAGAAATTCAGGTCCGCGGCCAGTTGGGCGCTCAACGTGACGTTGGGCATGAGGCTTTTCTCGACGGCGGTGCCGGTGTAGTAGTAGTTGAACGCCGGGTCGTTCCACGGCTTGAGGACCAGATCGGGCGGCTGGGCGCGCTGGCTCACGTAGGCAGCGGCCTGGGGCCAGGTCGGTGCCTTGGGATCGTCGCCACGGTAGTACGGGACGAGCGTAGTGGCGCTGATGGCAAGCAGAACTGCCACGAGCGCGCCCGTGACGAGCCGGACCGGGACGCCAGCCCGGGGGCGCAGCAACGCCGCGCGCGCCGTCAATAAGAGCAGCGCGGGCGTCACCGCGATGGCATAGCGCGGGTGGAACACGCTCATATCGATCGAGGCGGCGAGGATAGCGCCCATCGGGATGGTGGCATACAGGGCCAGCCAGATCGCGGTTTTTCGCGCCGCCCCGCGCCAGATCGTCAGGGCGACGACGGCGCACCACGCCAGCGGCAAGACCGCGTCCCACGGCGACGACAGCGCATCACCCACGAGCAGCATGGGAAAGAACCACGTCAGGAGCTGATCGGCGCTGCCGCGGCCTAGTGTGCCCTCGTAGCCGCTGTTGGAGAGATACCAGAGCTGGACCAACCAGGGGACCAGCAGCAGGCCGAGGACGGTCCAGGCGACGAGGGCGCGGACGATGACGCGGCGCGATCGCCGGAACATGAGCAGGTAGGCGGCCTGCACGGCGAGCAGCAGGCCCTCGAGGAAGAATATGTACAGGGCGGCGGCCTCGGCGACGACGTACCATGCCCAGTCACGCGGGCGGCTACGGTCGGCGGCACGCACGAAAAACCACATGGCTAACGGGCTGAGGGCGGCCC
Source organism: Anaerolineae bacterium (assembly GCA_018432315.1). Taxonomy (GTDB): domain Bacteria; phylum Chloroflexota; class Anaerolineae; order Aggregatilineales; family Aggregatilineaceae; genus LM3-B42. The sequence goes on along the minus strand of JAHDLB010000006.1, from coordinate 70,913 downwards.
ACAGCGCATAGTTGCGCACGTCCTGGGCGTGCCAGATGAGAAACGGGTTGGCGGTCCACAACGCGGCACTCAGCAGACCGATCGCGTGGCTGCGGAACAAGCGCTGGGCCAGGGCTGCGACCGCCGCAACGCCCAGCAGGCTCCCCAGCAGCGGGAAATAGCGCATGGCGAACTCGCTGGGGCCCGCGACCTGTTTCCACGCCCAGAACGAGACGAACGTCCCCAGCGGGTGAGGTTCTTCGTCGGCTAGCTCGGGAATGACGTCCATGGGCGATCCGGCCCAGTACTGGACGGCGTAAGCCTCATCGCCGCGCAGGGGAACGCTGTCGAGCCGGAAAATCCGCAGGGCAAAAGCTACCCCCAGGATCAGGACGAACCCGGCGAGAAGGCGGCTGCGTGGCGTGGTCATGCGCGAGGCTACTTCAACTCACCCGAATACGATTTCAGCCAGCTCACATCTTTCTTGCTGAGGCCGAACCAGGCGCCTTTCTGGCGTTTGCGATTGTAGCGCCGGTGCAGGTACCCCTCGACGGCGTCCGGTTTCGGTGTCTCGATGGTGTGGACCAGCTCGATTTCGCCGGGGGCATCGTCCTGCAGGCTGGCGATCACGTCCTCGAGCGGATCGGTCGCCTTGGCGATGTGGAAGAGCTGGCCGGCCTTGAGGACGTAGACCGTGCCCAACTCGCCGGAATCGGGCTCGGCGGAGTCTTCGTCGCTGTCCGCCACGTCGTCGAAATCGTCTTCGTACGCCTCGTCTTCGTCGCCATCCTCTGCGCCCAGTTGCTCCAGCTCCTGGCGGGTGACCAACCCGTACATGCGATCGATCTCGTCGAGCTGCTCCAGCGTGAGGGTCGGCGCGGTGGTGTCCCGAATTTCGCGCAGGTAGTGGCGCAGCGACGGTCTTTTCTTGGGGTCGGCGTACAGCACCGGGAAGACGGGGTCTTCAAGCTCCACGCTGGCGCGCGGGTGGATGATCACGACCAGCGGCTGCACTTTCACGTCGCTGTCGGGCGCGATCTTGTCGACCAGCCGCTGAACCTGCTGGGCGTGGAACTGGGCATCCTGGAACGGATTGCCGATCAGGTCCTGGCGCATGAAGCCGTTGAGCCGGCGGAGAAGCCCGCTGTCGCCGTGCCATTTCTTGTCTTTCACCCGGTAGGAGCGATCCTGCCAGACGGTGGTGATGGTGAAAACGCCCTCGGGGCCGACCAGCACGTGGGGGGCGGGCAGGAGGTAATGGAAGATCGTGTACTTCTGCCCGAGGCCCTTGAGCGCATCGGCCAGGACGTTGACCGGGCGCGGCTCGCGAATCCAGGTATTCGCCATGCGAACCGACATCAACGTCATGAAGAGCAGAATTGGCAGGATGAAGCAGCTTATCGACGTTGAATCAGCCGGGCGGGTCCACGTCAGGAAGAACCCCGCTCCCATACCGGCCAGGCTGACGAAGAACAGGATATGGGAGATTTTCCGGTTGCGTTCAACTTGCGCCTCGTTAATGACAACGCGCATAGGTATCGGACCTTTCTAGATGTGGTGTTAGCGCACATGAATGGTAACACATCTTGCGTCGAAAGCGGGAAAATCTGCCGCCATTTCGCGCTATTGCGAGTTGGACGCGGCGGCGGGCGGCGGGCGGGCGAAGCTGGTCAAGTGGCACGACCCTGGTATAATTCGCTGCGCAGAGGAGCCGGTATCGTGGCGATCCCGGCGCAAACGAACGGCAATGAGCGAGATTCGACCTTCCCAACAGTGTCCCATTTGCGGCTCCGTCCAGCCGCTGGCAGCGCGCGTATGCCCGATCTGTGGCGCGACGCTGTCCGGCGAGCAGGTCCCGGTGACGGTGCCCAAGCCAGACGCCGCGCCGGCAAAGGACGGCACGCCACGCCCCCGGTACGATCCGGCGTCTGGCGACGATGACCTGTACGTGGGCGAACTCGCGGGCAAGATGTGGCGCCTGGTGGTGGCGGGGGTTGCCGTCGCGCTGATCCTGGTCGTGGCGGGGGTGGGCATGATAGCGTTTCGTTCGCAGGGGGACGAGCCGCAGGATGCGGACTCGGTGCGCGTGGAGGACATCCCGACCGGCGGGCCGACGGTGCCGCCCACAGCGACCGCGCGGGCGGCGGTTCAGACGCCCACCGAGACGCCAACCCGGCGCCCTACGATGGCGCTGGCGACGGTCACACCGGCGCCGCCTACGGCGACGGACACACCGACGCCGGGGCCGTGCATGCAGACCGCTCAGGAGGGCGATACCGTGTATGGCATGGCGTCCCGCTGCGGGCACGTTGACCTGTCGATAGTGGATTTGATCCTCGAAATCAACGATATGGACAGCCCTAACGAGCTGCAGATCAACCAGGTGCTGGAGATCCCGTGGCCGACGCCGACCCCCGGCGGCGAACCGACCGAAGAGGCAGCGCCGGAAGGGGACGCGCCGGATGATGGGGAAGGGGCGGGCGAAGGAACTCCGGAGGCGTACTACAACGAATTCGGCACGCCGGACGCGCTGGCGTACTATCAGAACCTGGAGCCGACGCTGCGGCCCGGCCAGGCGTGGCATACCGTGCAGACCGGGGAGACCATCGTTGCGATTGCGTTCGAATACGGGGTCGGGCTGGAGACGCTGTCACAGATCAACCCTGAGGTGCCGTTCTTACAGTGCGATTTCGGATCGCCGACCGGCGGCGAGAACTGCTCTGTGATGTTGTACGAGGGGCAGCGCATCCGCGTGCCGGTGCCGCTTGCATCTGAGACGCCCACGCCGACGCCGGTGGGCACGCTCACCCCGACGCCGACCCACACGCCGACGTTCAACGCGCCGTACCCGGTGATGCCGGACGATGGGACGCATTACAACGCCGACCAGATCGTGACTCTGCGGTGGGGCGGCACCGGGACGCTGGGCGAAAACGAGAAGTACCGGGTGCGCGTGCGAGATATGGACACCGGAACGGAATACACCGCGCTCGTATCCGAACCGCTCTACGTTGTGCCCGGCGGATGGCAGCCGGCGGATCGGGAACAGCACACGTTCGAGTGGACGGTGTCGATCGCGCAGGTGGACGATCAGCAGAATGTCGTGTCGGAAGATCACGTGACGGACGCTCGCGAATTTACATGGGACAGCCGGTAGTAGGTGAGTGGGGGGTGTTGTTACGAACGAGAGGATAACAAAATGAAGCGTCGTATGTTCCTGTTCGCCGCCGGGTTGGGGGCGCTGGCGCTGGTGGTATCAGCCTGCGGTGACGACAGCAGCCCGCCTGAGAACCCATCGCCTACCGCGCCGGTAACGGCCAGCCCGACGGTGATCGCGGCGGCGCCAACATTGACGCCCGGCGGACCAACCCGGACGCCGTTCCCCACCGTGCCGCCGACCATCACGCCGACCGACACGGCACCAGCACCGCCCCCGACCGACCCGCCGCCCCCGACCGAAACGCCGGGGCCGTTCGAGCACGTGATCCAGCCGGGCGACGACTGCATCGGGATCGCTTACCAGTACGGGCACCGCGTGTTCAACCAGGGCGTGCTGGATATCATGGCGCGGCTGAACAATCTCGCGTCGTGCAACATGCTGCCCGGTCCCGGCACGACGATCCTGGTGCCGCGCCCGACCTTCACGCCCACGCCCGCCGGCATGGACATGACGCAGACGATCGTGGCAACCAGCGCGCCGCCTATGATCACGCTCGACGCGCCGGCCAGCATCGCGGTCCAATCCTACGTGGTGCGGGATGGCGACACGTTGAGCAGCATTGCCATCATGAACGATAGCTCGCTGCGCCAGTTGTGCGAGCTGAACCCGCTGCCGGAGGGGATCGACTGCGGGGGGTGTCGCTGGGAGTCGGCTCACTGCTGCTGCCCCAGCCCGCCGCTGTTGTCGGTCGGCCAGTCGATCAACGTACCTGCCCCAACGCCGACTCCCACGCTGACGCCGACGTTCACCGGCAGCGAAACCCCGACCCTGACGCCCACTCACCGCGCGCCGGAGGCTGTCTTCCCGGTGGATGGCGCCACGGTGGCCGGTCCGGTGCGGCTGGCGTGGCTGACCGCCGGCAAGCTGGCCGACGAAGAGACGTATCTCGTCACGCTGCGGGACGACACAGCGGGCGAGGTGTTTTCCACCACGACGCGCCGCCTCTCGGTGGACGTGCCGCAGGACTTCCTGCCGTCAGATGGGGAGGCCCGCACGTTCACCTGGCAGGTCACGGTGGGGCGTGTGGGGGAGGATGGCCTGTTCTACCCAACGGGCGGCGCCATGCCGGAGCGCCATTTCATCTGGCGGGGATGGGAGTAGACGAGCGATGCGCCGAGCCAACACCGGCCTGACTCGGGTGGGTGTTGGCTCGCGGTTTTTTGGCTCAGGAGGGTTACGGTTCGGGCGTGGGCGTGGCGCTCTGAAGGGTGAAATTCGCGCTCTGTCCCCGGCGTGGCACCATCACGGTCCCACTCTTGGGGTCGCACCTGATGTCCCGGTCCGGATTGCCCGCGTAGGTGATCTCGTAGCGGTAAACGACACCGTGGTCCACTTTGACATCGAGCTCGTCGCCCTCGTCGAGGCTGTGCTCTTGAATGTTGCCCGTGTTGGTGTTGGTGACCTTGATGCTGGCGACTCCACACTGCGCCTGGTTGTCGAACGTCAGCCGGGTGTCGCTGTTGCCGGAACAGGCCAGCAGAATGACGGGTAGAACGAGCCAAACCAGCAGGGTCCGGCGGGTTTTCATGCGGTTTTCTCCCACGTGTCGCGTATCAGACGCCGAATTATAAAGATGCGCCCACAAAATGACAAGCCTGGTTTCAAAGGAGGTGGTTCGGTGGACGAGCTAACACGGGCCGTCGTGTTCGACGGCGCCCTGCGCGTGGTGCGACGCTCGCCGCCGCGCCCGGCTGACGACGAGGTCGTGATCCGCTTGCGGCTGGCAGGCGTCTGCAATACCGACCTGGAGTTGATGCAGGGGTACAAGCAGTTTGCGGGAACGCTTGGGCATGAATTCGTCGGGGAGGTGGTCGAGGGACCGTCCGAGTGGTTGGGGCGGCGCGTCGCCGGCGAGATCAACGTGAGCTGCGGCGCGTGTGATATGTGCCGGCGCGGAATGCCGACTCACTGCCGGGCGCGGCGCGTGTTGGGCATCCTGAACTATGACGGGGCGTGGGCCGACTATTTTCGGCTGCCAGTTCGGAACCTGGTCGCAGTCCCGGAATCGGTGCCGGACGAGGCGGCGGTTTTCACCGAGCCCCTGGCCGCCGCGTGCCAGATCCTGGAGGCGGGCGTGATCCGTCCCTCCGATCGGGTCGTCGTGCTCGGCGCGGGGAAACTGGGGATGCTGGCGGCGCAGGTCGTCCGTCTGCTCGGCGTGGCTCTCGCGGTCGTGGTGCGGCGCGAACGCCAGGCCGCGCTGCTGGAGGGGTGGGGAATCCCCGCTGTGGCGCGCGACGAACTGCCCGCAGGGCAGGCGGATGTCGTCGTGGACTGCACCGGCAACGCGTCCGGCTTTGCGGACGCGCTCGAACTGGTCCGGCCACGCGGCGCAATCATACTCAAGAGCACCTACACCGGGCTGCCCGAAGCGGACCTGACACGGGTGGTCGTGGATGAGTTCCGGGTAACAGGCAGCCGCTGCGGCCCGTTTGCCCCGGCGCTGGCGCTGCTGGGACAGGGGCTGGTAGACCCCCTCCCGCTGATCGATGGGCGCTATCCGTTGGACGAAGCGGCCCAGGCTGTGGAACACGCTGCGCGCCCCGGTGCGCTGAAGATCGTGCTGCAACCCTAGCCCGCGCGGCGCGTCAGCCGGCGCCGCTGGAGCTGAGCTCGGCGCTGCCCGGCAGGCGTTTCTCGCGGCGCGGCCCACCGGCAGCCAACGGGAGCGTGAAGTAGAACGTCGTGCCGACGCCGGGCTCGCTTTCGAGGTCGAGCATGCAGCCGTGCGCCTCGATGATCCGCCGGGCAATCGACAGGCCCAGGCCGGTGCCGACCGCCTTATCGGCGGTGCTGGCAATCCGGAAGAACTTGTCGAAGACGTGCTGCTGGTCTTCGCTGCTGATCCCGTAGCCGGAGTCGCGCACCCGCACGAGGAGATGCTCGGGATCGCGGCGGCGGCCCGGTGCGGCCTGGGCGATCTCGCAGAGGATGGTACCCCCCTCGCGGTTGTACTTGATCGCGTTGGTCAACAGGTTCAGCAGCACCTGCTTGATCTTCTCGCGATCGGCTTCAGCCTTGAGCGCGTCGCCGCTGACCCGGATGTCGATATCGCGCTCCTGGGCCTGCTGCCGTACCAGATCCGCGCATTCTTCAGCCAACTGCCGGATGTCAAAGATCTGCGCGTCGAGGCGAGCACGCCCGGACTCGAGCCGCGCCAGATCGAGGAATTCGGTCGTCATGCGGGTGAGGCGCTCGGTTTCGACGTGCATGGTGCGCACGATTTCCTGCCGCAACTCGTCTGACATGGAGGGGCGCAGGAGCAGGGACGTGCTGGCTTTGAGCGCGGCGAGCGGCGTGCGAAGCTCGTGGACCATCTCGGCCACGAAATCGCTCTGCTGGAACAGCCGCGCGTTCTGGACGGCAATGGCCGCCTGATCGGCCAGGGCGGTCAGTGTGCTGACGTCATCATCAGTCCAGCGCGTGTCTTCGCGCTTGTTGATCGCCTCGACCACGCCGATCACCTGGTTGTGTACCTTCATCGGCACGGCCAGCAGGTTGCGGGTGATGAACTGCATGGTCTTGTCCACTTTGCCATACCAGCGCTCGTCGCTGCGCGCATCTTCGACCAGGCCGGGCTGGCCGTGAGTGGCGACCCAGCCCGCCAGGCTGCCCTCCAACGGGACCGGGATCGCTTCCATGGCGCTCCCGGACATGTTGGTCGTTGCCTCGAACCGCAGTTCGCCGGTGACCGGGTCGAGGAGGAGAATGGAGGCTTCTTCGGCGTCGGTCAGCTCGGCAGCCGCGTCGATGATCCGGTTGAGCAAGGTGCCCAGGTCCAGCGTCGAGTTGAGCTGGCGGATCACTTCCATCAGGCGCTCGTAGCGCGCGAGCAGACGCTGGTAGTTTTCGACGGTGATTTTGTCATCAGCCGGGTGAGATTCGGAAGCGGGCATGTTTTCACTCATCTAGCAATACGTTTGCGAGCCTGGGAAGGACGTCGACGGCGTTCGCGTGAATGGTCACGTGGGCCGCGTCGTCGATGGGTGTGCGAACCAGGTTGACCAGGATGACCGACGCGCCCGATCGCAGCGCGATCATGGGAAGTTCTGCAGCCGGAAAAACTTCCAGGGACGAACCGACGACCAGCATGACGTCACAGCGCCGGGCCTCGCGCCGGGCCGCGCTGAGCGCGAGCGCCGGTAACTGCTCTCCGAATAGAATGACGTTTGGTTTTAACGCATTTCCGCAATCGGGGCAACGGGGCATCGCATTGGTTTCCAGGAACAGGTTGATGTGATGGTCGGCAGGGAACGTCCGGAAGCAGTAAATGCACGTCATCTCGCGCAGTTGGCCGTGCACCTCGTACACGACCTGCGAGCCCGCGCGGGCGTGAAGCATATCGATGTTCTGGGTGATGATCGCCTTCAGCCAGCCCGCGGCTTCCAGCCGGGCAAGAGCCAGGTGCGCGGCGTTCGGCCTGGCATCGAGGATGGTGCGGGCGAGCGGGCGAATCCAATCGTAGAAACGCTCGGGGTGGTGCCGGAACCCATACAGGCTCGCCACCTCTGCCGGGTTGTACCGCTCCCACAGGCCGGATGACGGGCTTCGAAAATCGGGGATGCCCGATCCGGTGCTGATTCCCGCGCCGGTGAGTGCGACGATGTGCTGCGCGCCCCGGAGCAGCCGGACGGCGGTGGAAAACGAATCGGTGTCCATAGAGCAACTATACACCAGACGGCGCTAACTTGCCGTGAAGAGGGGTCAACGTGATGCCGGGTAAGGCGGCGGTGGTGTGTGAGCTTTCGCAACCGGGGGAAACGAGGCGGCGGGGCAAGGCTAGGTGGTGAGCGTTCCCCTGGCGATTGCCTGCACGCGCGAGTTCATCTCTTCGGCGAGCTTGTTGAACTGGTCGGCCACGATGGCGCTCGGCTGGAACAGGACGATCGGCATACCGGCTTCCGTTGCCTGAAAAGCCAGTTCGGGGGCAGGGGAGATGATCGCCGTCATTTCGTGGTTGAGGATGTGCTCGGCTTCCTGCCACGGCACGCTCAGGCTGGACTGCGTGCGGTTGATCAGCACGACGTTCACACGGGCTTGGGCGAAACCGACCTGCTCGAGATCGAGCAAGAGGTCGCGGGCGAGGGCCAGCGCCAGGCGGGTCGGCTCGACGGTGAGGGTCACCTGATCGAGGTCCTGGAGCAGGCGGGCGGTCACCTTGTTGATCCCTGGGCCGAGGTCCAGCATGACGTGGCGGCAGAGCGAGCGCAGATGTTGGACGATGAGCGCCGCGCTGTCCGGCGAGACGTTCATGAGGCTCTCTTTGGGGCGGCTCGACGAGAGCAGCAGGCGCAAGCCGCTGCTGTGGGTGACGAGTTCGTGTTCGACTGCACGCGACGTGATCTCGTTGGTGGGGCGGGAGAGCAGATTCGGCATGCCGGTCGAGCGCCCAAAGCCCAGCGCGAGGCCGATGGTGCCCTGCCCAGGGCGAAAGTCGGCCAGGATCGTCGGCTCCTGCTGCGCGGTGGCGGTCGCCACGTTGACGGCCAGCGTCGTGGTCCCGATCCCGCCTTTGGTGCCGATCAACCCCATCGCAAAGGCGCGATCGTTCTTGCCGCGGCGTTGGGCGGCGCTGCGCGCGAGAACCGCTTTCACGCGCGAGGCCAGCTCGGCGGGGTGGGTCGGCTTGGTAAGGTAATCGTCCGCGCCGGCCTCGAACCCGGCCACCTTGTCGTCGACCATAGTCTTGGCCGTGAACATGATGATGGGGATCGCCTGAGTCGCCGATTCGTTTCGCAGGCGGCGGCACACCTCATAGCCATCCATATCGGGCATCATGATGTCCAGGATGATCAAGTCGGGACGTTCGGCGCCTGCACGAGCGAGCGCCTGCTGGCCGGTATTCGCCACGACGACCTCGTATCCCTGGCGCTGGAGCATCAGCCCGATTAACTTGAGGCTATCAACATCGTCATCAACAATCAGGATTTTTTCTGCCATACCACCCATCACCAAAACAAGCGTAAAACGCGGGGACGATCTGCAGGAAGTGTAGCACGGATAGATCGGGCATGCAAGGCACCTACGCGGGGGGCGCGTTGCCCGGTCCCCATACGAATGTTATAATTCCCGGTGGGTTTTGGATTTCGTCAATCAGGCAGACGTAAATATGTATATAGCTATTACATGCCAGCACTTAACGGTCGAAAAGCCATGAACCACTCCGAGCAACCTTCGCACGACGGGCGCGACCTCCCGGCAGACTGGTTTCCGGCGATCCTCGATTCCATCCCCGACCCGGTGATCGTGGTGGATGGTGATCTGACGGTGCGCGCGTGCAACGCTGCCGCCGGGGCGTTGGTGGTGGGTGAGATCGCTGGGCGCTCGCTGCGGGAGCTCGCGGTGCTGGCCGATCTGATCGGCGTGCTGCAAGCGGACGCGGGCGGGGCGGAGAACGGGCACACGCTCGAAATCGCGCTGGGCGATAGCCGGGTGTTCGCGCCGCACGTCTCCGCGCTCCGGTCGGCGGACGGCGCGATCGAGGGGTGGGTGTTTGTCCTGCGCGACATCTCCCTCGTCAAGCGCATTCACGGCAGCATGTCCGACTTTCTGGGAACGGTTTCGCACGACCTCCGATCCCCGCTGACCTTCATGCGCGGGTACGTGGACATGCTGGGTATGGTGGGCGATCTGAACGAGCGCCAGGAGGGCTTCGCCGGGAAAATCGCGGACGGCATCACGCAGATGACGGACATCGTCGAGAAGGTCCTGGAGGCCGGGAAGCTCGACCCCGAAACGGGGAATTACCAGCTCGTCCGCGAGGCGACCGATCTGCAGGGGATGGTCCGGCAAATCGCCGGGGAGTTTGCCGAGGCTGCCGCCAGGAAGCGCCTGGACATTCACTGCTCGATAGCGGATGACGTGCCCGTGGTGCCTGTCGATCGCGCCATGCTGCGGAGCGCGTTCACCAACCTGGTCGAAAACGCCGTCAAGTATACGCCTGACGACGGACAAATCGGGATCGATCTGTGGCGTGAAGACCGGCAGCTTTTGTTCCGCGTGCGTGACGATGGGTTTGGCATCCAGCCCGAAGACCAGGCGCGGCTGTTCGAGCGGCACGTGCGCATCCACCGCAAGGAATGGAAGCGGGTCAAAGGCAGCGGGCTGGGCCTGTTCATCGTGAGGAGCGTGGCCCGGCGCCACGGTGGCGACGCCTGGGTCGAGAGCGAAGCAGGCGCCGGAAGCTCTTTCTACGTGTCGATTCCTCTCCCCGGCGCGCCCGGTCCGTGATTGTTCGAAGATGGCTGCGACAAGGGTGTGCTTTCCAGGTTGCGCCTGTGGTACAGTCTCATCGGAAGAAAATCGCCCGAAACAAGTGAAGAGGATGGCCTGTAATGCCGATTCGCGTATTGCCTGATGTCGTTGCGGCGCAGATCGCAGCAGGTGAAGTGATCGAGCGGCCCGCGTCGGTGGTCAAAGAGTTGATCGAAAACGCATTGGATGCAGGCGCCGACACCATCACGATCGAAGTGGACGATGGCGGGCGGCGGATGATCCGGGTTAGCGACAACGGGGGCGGTATTCCCGCCGACGAGGTCGAGCTGGCCTTCGCGCGTCACGCGACGAGCAAGCTCCAGGTGGTGGACGATCTCAACCGCATCACGACCCTGGGCTTTCGCGGGGAGGCCCTGGCGAGCATCGCCGCTGTCAGCCGCGTTACCCTGACCACGCGGCACCATGACGAGGTGGCCGGAACCACGATCCAGGCCGAGGGCGGCGAACTGCGGTCGGTTCGGGCGACCGGCGCGCCATCCGGCACCGTGGTCGAGGTGGCGAACCTGTTCTTCAACACGCCCGCCCGCCTGAAGTTCCTGAAGTCGGACAGCACGGAGCGCCGGCATATCACACAGCTCGTGACGCGGTACGCGATGGCGTACCCGCAGGTACGCTTCCGCCTCGTGCAGGAAGGGCGGGAGCAGTTTCACAGCACGGGCAGCGGCGACCTGGCCGACGTGCTGGTGGAGGCGTTCGGTCTGGATACCTTCTCGGATATGCTCGAAGTCTCGCCGCTGCCGCCCGCGCGCGCCGATCTGCCGGAGGTGGAGGTATACGGCTTCACGTCAGCGCCGGCGCTCAACCGGGCGAACCGCAGCCACATCGTGCTGTTCGTGAATGGGCGGGCGATTGCCGACCAGAGCCTAACTTACGCGGTCGTGCAGGCGTACCACACCCTGATCCCGAACGGGCGCTATCCGCTGGCGGTCCTGATGATCTCGCTCGCCCCGCAAGAGGTCGATGTCAACGTGCATCCGACCAAGGCCGAGGTCCGGTTCCGGGCGCCGGACGCGGTATTCTCGGCGGTCCAGCGCGCCGTGCGGAACGCGGTGGTGGCGCAGGCGCCCGTGCCGTCGATGCAGGGCGATCCCTACCGGGATGTGGACGAGGGATGGCGAGGCTCTCGAACAGAGGCGGGGCGGGGAGGGCGCCCGCTGGTGCCCGGCGAGCGCCAGCTCCAGATGGACCTGGATGCATTCACGCCAGGCAGGCGGGCCCACCAACGCCCGGACACAGCGGCGTTTCCTCGCCCGGCGGACACCGACATTCCGAGCGGCCTGGGTGCCCCGGCGCGCCCGCGCACGCTGCCGGTTCTGCGCGTGATCGGGCAGGTCGGCGCGATGTACATCGTGGCCGAGGGGCCGGCGGGCCTGTACCTGATCGACCAGCACGCCGCACACGAGCGGATCCTTTACGAGCAGTTCATGGCCCAGCAGGCCGCGATGGAGCCGGTTGCGCAGCAGACCCTGGCATCGGTTACCGTCGAGTTCGCCCCGGCGACCGCCCAACTGGTGGCCGAGTCGCTGGATTTGCTCGCCAAGTGGGGCTTCGTGCTGGAGGAGTTTGGCGGGACGACGTTCCGGGTGCGGGCGGTGCCCGCGCTGCTCGCCGATCAGGAACCGGGCGACGTGGTAAGGGCCGTGGTGCAGGACCTGGAGAGCGAGCAGGACCCCGGCGCGGCCACGCTCGAGGAAAGGCTCGTGCGGCGGGTGTGCAAGACCGCCGCCGTGAAAGCGGGGCAGACGCTTAGCTTCGAGGAAATGGAGGGATTGATCCGGCAGTTGGAGCGCTGCGAGTCGCCGCGCACGTGCCCGCACGGGCGGCCCACCATGCTGCACATCAGCGGCGAGGACCTGGCGCGGCAGTTCGGGCGCGAGTAATCCGTCGTTACGAAAAAAGGGCGGCGTACCACAAGCGCCACCCTTCACCCTTCTTTCGGTAGCAAGCCGTCACTAGCTGGCGGCGGTCAGTTCTTCCTGATGCCGCCGCTTGGCGTCCCGATTCACGAACGGGATTTCACCTTTCTCCCAGGCGACCAGCAGCGGGACCGCGTTGAAGATCGACGAGTAGGTGCCGCTCATCAGGCCGATCAGCAGGATGGCGATGAACTGACGGATGGTTTCGCCGCCAAAGAGCAGGATCGCGATCATGATGAAGATGGCGTTGAGCTGGGTCGCGATCGACCGGTGAATCGTCTCCAGCACGCTGCGGTTGATCACCATGTCGTACTCTTCGCCGCGATACTTTGGCAGGTTCTCCCGGATGCGGTCGAAGACGACGATCGAGTCCTGCACCGAAAAGCCGACCACGGTGAGGATCGCGGTCAGGAACAGGGCATCGACCTCCCAACTGAACAACAAACCCAGAATCGACATGATGCCCATCGTCACGAAGATGTCGTGGAACATGGCGATGATGGCGCAGGCCCCGTAGCGGAATGCGTGAGGAACACGTCGGAACGCAAACACGATGAACCCCAGTACGATGACGGCGACAGCCAGCGTCGCCAGGATGGCCGCGCGGGTTACTTCCGCGCCGACCGTGGCGGAGACGCTGCTGGTCGTGAGCGCGTCTTCGCGGGTGGGATCCTCTTCGACAGATTTCGGGGACCAGAACTCGCCCAGCCGGTCCGGGGCCTGCATGTAGACCTTGAGATCGTCGATGCGATCCGTTTCCTCGAAGCGAAGCTGCCAGCGGCTGCCTGCCGGTTCGTCTGTCTCGTCGATGGCGTCGGTCGCGATCGGATCGAGACGCTGCACGACGTAGTCGCTGAGGCCGAATTCCTCGAGCGCGTCGCGGACTTCCTGCTCGTCGACGTTGCGGACGAACGAGACTTCCATCAACGTGCCGCCGGTGAAATCGATGCTGAGCTTGACCGGCGAGCCGTTCTGGATGGTCGAGTAGATCATCGCAATCAGGCCGGGGATGATCACGCAGGCCGAGATCAGGAAGAAAAGCTTACGGCGTTGTGCGAACTGAAACATGGTTGGTTATCTCCCTACCTGGTGCCTAAACGCCGAGCAGCTCTTGGCGCTCGCGGAGCTGGTTACCTATCAGAAGCACGATGGTGTGCAGGAAGGTCCGCGTGGCAACCACCGCCGTGAACAGGTTGATGACCAGACCCATGCCAAGCGTGATCGCGAACCCCTGGACCGGGCTGGCGCCAAATGCATTGCCGAAGAAGTACAGTATGAGACAGATGATGATCGTCGAGATGTTCGAATCCCGGATCGACGTCCAGGCACGCTCGAAGCCCGCCTCGATGGCGCGGTCCATCGAGCGCCCGGCGCGAAGCTCCTCCTTCATGCGCTCGAAGATCAGGATGTTGCCGTCGACCGCCGTGCCAATCGAGATCAAGAAGCCGGTGATGGCGGGCAGGCTCAGCGTCACTGGGATGAACTTGAACAGCGCGAAGTTGATCACGGCGAACAGCAGCAGCGCCAGGCTGGCCGCGATGCCGGGCACGCGGTAGTAAATCAGCATGAACAACAGCACGGTGATCACACCGATGATCCCGGCGCGGATCGACCGGTCGACCGAAATCTGGCCGAGCGAAGGGCCAATCGTATCGAACGCGATAATGTCCAGCGGGATGGGCAGGGCGCCGTACTTGAGCTGCGCGGCGAGAATTTGCGCTTCGTCGCGCGTGAAATCGCCGGTGATGATGCCGCCGTCCATCGTGCCCGCGGCGGCGCTGGCAGCGAGGTCCGCCTGGATGGTGGGATAGGAAATGAGCCGCCCATCCAGCACGATTGCCATCGAGCGATTGGCATTGTTCGCCACGTAATTGATGAAGTCGCTCACGCGATCGCCGCCGTCCCGTACCACGAAATTCACCGCCCACTGCGTGCCGAGCTGGCCCTGAAGCGTCGCGGCAGCATCCGACAGGCCGGCGCCGGTCATGATCGTCCGGTATGGCTGGCCGTTCTGGAGCAGGGCGGGTTCCTCGACCGGATTCTCCAGGTCTTCGCTGGGGCAGGTGTATTGATCGTACGGTTGGGGCGCTTCGCCTTCGGGCAGACTCGCTTCGGCGCGCGCGACCTGCTCGGTGGTCAGGATACACGCCCCTTCGGGGATGGTTCCGGGTGTGACCGTGGAAAAATCGACGAATTCGAGCAACCCGGTCGACTTGATGGATTCGAACGCAACCGCCTGCTGGCGGACGCCGGGCAATTCGACGATGATGCGGCCACCTTCCTGGCGCTGGACCACGGCTTCGGTGACGCCGAGGCCGTTGACGCGCCGTTCGACGTTTTTGGCCGCCTGTTCCATCGTTTGATCGTCGAAATCGGTGCCAGGGGCAGCTTGAAGCAGAACGCGCGAGCCGCCCTGCAGATCCAACCCTTGCACGATTTTCACATCGCGGTCCATGCCGAGTATGTGAATGCCCGGATTATCTGGCAGACTCATCCAGATCGATATGGCAGCGATGGCCAGAATCACCACAAGCCAGAGGCGATACCCTCTCATTGACTTTTTCCTCTCAAATGGCGCAACTATGCCGAAAAGTAGCGTGTCAAAGAACCAGCCCGAGGCCAGTCTGGTTTGAACGTGCAAACCTCGCCATGATAACGCGGAGGAGGGCCACTCCGCAAGTGCCTTTTCGCGCAATTGGTGGAGGAGAAGGGCCAGACAGGGCTGAACGACCGTCCCCTGCCTGGCCGGGAGGGCTAGGTGTTCGAGGCGTCGCCCGCGAGTCCGAGTTCGGGCGCAATCGCTTTCATGGCGTCGAGCACGCGGGGCACGTGCTCATCCCACAAGTCCACGCCCAGGGCCGCAGCAGCGTGCTCGATCTCCTCGCGGCTGACGGCGGCGGCGAAACTGCGATCCTTCCACTTTTTGCGCACCGAGCTGATCTTGGTGATGTCCCGAATGTCGCGGGTGGGGCGGACCAGGGCGACCGCCGTCAGGAAGCCGGTCAGTTCATCGACTGCGACGAGCGTCTTTTCCATCAGGCTTTCGGGCATCACCCCGGTGCGCTCGGAAGCGTGGGCGGCGACGGTTCGCACGATGGCATCATCCACGCCGCGCTCGCGCAGGACTTCGATCCCGGTGAAGGGATGGCCGTCCGGCGCGGTCATGTCCGGGTAGCGCTCGTAGTCGAAATCGTGCACCAATCCGGCGACGCCCCACAGCTCGACATCTTCTCCGAAGTGCTGAGCATAGGCGCGCATGGCTGCTTCTACCGCCAGCATATGGTGCCGCAGGCTCTCGGATTCGGTCCATTCGGTAACCAGTTGCCAGGCTTCTTCGCGATTCATGAGTTACTCCGTTGCTTCGATGATTTCGCTTGAATAGTGGATGGTAGCCGTGTGACGCAAGGTAGCCGACGCGCCACAATACTTGTCACGCGATAGCTCGATTGCACGATCGACAGCGTCCTGCGATACGTTGTGCCCGGTGACGACGAAGTGCGCCCAGATCTCGGTATAGACGCGCGGGTGCTCTTCGGCGCGAACGCCTTCGACCCGCACCTCGAATGCGGTGACATCCTGTTTCTTTTTGCGTAGAATACTGATGACGTCCATGCCCGTGCAGCCGGCCAGCGACATGAGCATCAGTTCGATCGGGCTGACCCCGGCGTCGTGGCCGCCGGCTTCTTTTTTGGCATCCAGTGGAATCGTGAATCCATTGCCGCTCTGCCCGAGGAAGATCATATCGTCGCGCAAAATGACCGTAGAACGCTTTTTCTCGCTCATTGCTCGTTTTCCCTTCGCAATCGATCAGGCCCTGGTGGACCATGAGACACATCTGCTATTGTAACTGAAATGACCCCTTATTGAGATGCGCCGGCCAGCGGATCGTTGCACGAAACCTTTTCGGGCAAGGCGCATCTAAGCAAGTAGCGGCGAAGTATTATTGGGAATGGCACTCTCCTGCGTTATGATAGGGCGGTGGGCGGAAGCACCGCCACAAACCTATCGAACGCCGACAATCGTTAAGAGTGCCTGATGTCAGAAATCGACAATGCCGAACTTGTCACCCGCCTGAAGGCCGGCGATCAATCCGCTTTTGCGCTGTTGGTCGAAGAGAATGCGAGCCGGATCTACGGCCTGGCGCTGCGGATGATGGGAAACGAAGCGGACGCTGAAGACGTTCTGCAGGAAACTTTCTTGAGCGCGTTCAAGGCGATCGACCAGTTCGAAGCGCGATCGAGCTTGAGCACGTGGTTGTACCGGATTGCGAGCAATGCCGCCTTGATGCGGCTGCGACGTAAGGAACCGGAACAAGTCTCGGTGGAGGAGCCGCTCGAAACAGATGATGGCGACCTGATGCCCAGGCAGTTTTTTGACTTTTGCTGTTTGCCCGAAGACTACTTGTTGAGGGGCGAAGCACGCGACGAGATGGCACGGGCCATCGAGGAGCTTTCGCCCACGCTGCGGAGCGTGTTTGTGCTCCGTGACATCGAGGGGTTTTCGACCGAGGAAACCGCTGAAATGTTGGACCTGTCGATTTCGGCGGTCAAGAGCCGTTTGATGCGCGCCCGGCTCAAGCTGCGCGAACGGCTGAGCACGTATTTTTCGCAAGGGCCAGTAATAGCAGAAACGAGGTCGCCATGACCGCTGCCGAGCATCACCATCACCACCCTCATCACCATGGGGCATCCCGCGAAGAGTGCCGGCGCTATCTGGAGAGCCTGTCCGATTACGTTGACGGATCTCTGAGCGACGACCTGTGCCGGGAGTTGGAGACGCACATGGTATCGTGCAAAAACTGCCGGGTTGTGGTCAACACGCTGTCCAAGACCGTCACGCTGTACCACCGGCTGCCGTCGCCCGACATCCCCACCGATGTCAAGGAGCGGTTGTACAAGGTGCTGGATATCAGTTCGTACTACGAACCGGGACAATCCTCCGCGGACAACCCCAACGCATCTGTGACTGATTGAGATCGGGGTGCAACTTTTGGCGCGACTTTGCATCAAACATAATTGATGTATCGCCAAATTACACGCATCGATCAAAATGAGGACCCTATGCGTAACGTTCAGAAAAAACAAAAACGCGTCATCGTTTTCAGCACGCCAACATGCACGCACTGTAATTCCGCCAAACGGTACCTGCGCGAGCGCGGCGTTCGTTTCCGCGACGTGGATGTCAGCCGGGACCCGGTCGCGGCGCGCGATATGGTGAAACGCAGCGGCCAGCAGGGCGTCCCGGTGATCGAGATCAACGGGCGAGTCGTCGTGGGGTTCAACCGGGCGGAAGTTGACCGGCTGCTGGGCCTGTGATCGAGAAGGTCGATCCCATTCGGGCGGATACGCCGGTCGAAGAGCTGGTAGCGGCCCATCCGCGGGCCATCCGCTTCCTGGCCGAGCGAGAAATCCTGTGCGTGATGTGTGGGGAACCCTTCTGGGGCACGCTCGGCGAGCTGATCGGCCAGCGGGAGGATCTCGACGCCGGGCAGATTCTGGCGGAGCTGAACGCTTACCTGGCCGGTTCTGAGCCGGGCGAGCAGCCGGGATAACCGAAAAAAGTCATAGAAGAATCGGGCGACCTCACTTTCGAAGTCGCCCGATTTTGATTCAGGGGGTGTAAGGGTCGGTTGGCAGGCCGGCCTGCAGCCATGCCTGGATGCCTCCATCGACGTTGAAGACCCGCGTGTAGCCCAGGTCGATCAGGCTTTGGGATGCCACCTGGCTGCGATTTCCGCTGTTGCAGATCACATAAATGTCGGTGTCTTTCGACAGCTCGTCTGGGGCACGCTGCGCGAACTGCCCCAGGGGGATCAACCGGGCATCAGGCGGGTACCCGGTGGCTGCCCATTCCTGCGGCTCACGCACGTCGACGATAATCGCCCCATTGCTGCCGTTCAGTTCCTGGTGAGCATCCTGTACGCTGACCGTTTCATAGGTGGCGGGTTGTTCGGTCGGATCGCTTTGTTTCGTGTTTTCCTGCGAGCTGCCACAAGCAGCGGCGGACAGTGCAACGATGACGAGCAGCGCGATCAGCAAAAAACGTTTTGTCATGTGAATCCTCTCTACTCCGATGTTGGCCTTCAGGGCGATGCGATGATCCGGTCGGACAGCTCGGCGCCAGGGGACACCTGCCCATTGCGCAGCACAACGCAGTCACGCAGCCGCGATCCGTCGCCGATGATACTCCCCGTCTCGAGGTACGTGTTGGGGCCTACAATGCTGCCCGGCCCGACGACGACCCCCGGATCGATCCGCACCGGCGGCACGATCTCGACCGTGCCGGGCAGGTCGCTCAGGATGCGGTGTTCGCGGTCGTGCTGGAGGAAGTGCCGGTTGATGGCGAGAAGATCGGAATCGCGCGTCAGGTGAAGCCGCCAGTCGGTGATGGCGTACCCCACGCGGCGGCCATCCTCGATGCTGGCCTGAATGGCGCTGGCGATCTCGCGCTCGCCGCGTGGCGACACCTTCACGGCGGGCAGATAATCCAGCAGGCGCTGCGAGAAGGCGTAGAGCATGATGGCGGCGTACAGGCTGCGCGGGACGCTGGGCTTTTCCTCGATGCCGGCGATGCGATCGCCATCGATGAGCACGTCTGACGACACGCGAATCTGGTCCGGCGTGGCGGGCAGCAGGCTCAACGCCGCGACGTGATCGGGGTGGGCGAGAAAGCGTGCGATCAGGTTCCGCACGTGCTCCGGCGAGGTCAGATTGTCCACCGAGCTGAGCAGGAAAGGCCCGGTGATGTGCGGCGCGGCCTGGAGCAGCGCGTCGACCGTGCCGGTAGGGCGATCCTGGTGGGCGATGGTGATCTGGGCGCTGGCGTAGCCGTTTTGGCCGAAGTACTCCGTTATGGAACGGTTGTCGGCGCCGACCACGATGATGAACTCGCGAATGCCCGCAGCGGCGAGGCCATCCATGAGGCGGGCGAGAATCGGTTTCCCGGCGATGGGCAGCATAGACTTGGGACGATCGTGGGTGAGGGGGCCCAAGCGCGCCCCACGACCGGCGGCAAGAATGACAGCCTGGTGTATCACGATTGAACTGACTCCTCCTGACAGCCCGGCGCGCGCCGGGCAAACAACGTGAAGATTATATCACCTCCGGCGCCGTTTGGTGTTGCGCTGCAAAACAGTCTGTTATACTGGACGGCATCGGAGGTCGAGCGATGGACATTCAGGAACTCGCGCAGCGGCTGCGCGATCCCGATCCGCGCGTGCGGGTCGAGGCACTGCGGATACTGGCGATGGTCGAAGAGACGCGCGCGCTCGGTGCTGTGCGGTGGGTCTACCTGCACGATCCGGAGCCGGGCGTCCGTGACGTGGCGAACTGGACCGGAAACCTGTTGTGGCAGGCCCACCGGCGGGGGTATTCGACCGAGCACGCGCTCGAGGAAATGTTCAAGCGCCCCATGTCGCCGGAAACACAGGCGCGCTTTCTCGAATCGTTCGAGTTTGGCCAGTCCATCGACGGCAATTTGAAGGCGCGACGCTTCGCCGCCGAGCAAATGTACCGGCGGCGCCTGGACGAGGCGCTGCGTGTGCCGGACTCAACGGATGAAATCGACGAGGACGAAGACGCGCCCCCGGCGCTGTCCGCGCCTTCGGAGGACGGTAGCGGCTCGCCCGACAATGATGGGGGGCGGTAGGTGAGGCTGATGGACGATCCTGGAGTGGGCCTGCGCACGTGGATTCAAAAGCTCGGCGATGCCGATCCGTCTGTGCGCAAAACCAGCATCAAGGAGTTGGAACTGCTGGGAAGCACGGAAGCCCTGCCCGCACTGGCCGACGTGTTCGCCACCGATCCTGATCCGGAGATTCGAACGCTAGCCCAGTGGGCGGGCAAGTCGATTTACTTTCGCGCCATCCAGCGCGTGCTGGACAGGCAAGGGCCATCGGAGGAGGAACGCCGCCGGGCGGCGGAGATCCTGGCCCAGGCGGAAAGCCGGAAGCAGCAGAACAAACGCAAATCGTGAGGTTGGCAGCGCAATGTCGGTTACGCAACGCTTGATCGGTTACCACATGGGGCGGCTGAAGGACAAGAACCCCGCCGTCCGGATCAAATCCATTGAGGAGCTGGCGCTGCTGGAAGCGGTTGATGCGTTGGAGACGCTCGAACACATCTTTCGCACCGATCCCGATCCGGCGGTGCGGCAAGCAGCGCAGGAGGCGGGACGCGCGCTGTTTGGAATCAAACAGCGGTCGCGCGACGGTTCCAACCCCTAGGCGACCTCACTTCTCGAACCTCGCACACAAACGGGGGCGTTCCCCAATCCAGGGAGCGCCCCCGTGTTCTGCCCGACTCGGCACGCCGATCAGTTCAGGCTGGCGATACGCTCCTTGACCGACTGGTGGCTGGCCGTCAACGTGCTCAGCTTGTCGCGCTCGCGCTGGACGACTTCCGGCTTGGCGCGGGATACGAAGTTCTCGTTTTGCAGTAAGGCCTCGGTGTGCGCGATCTGCTGCTCGAGATCGGCCAGATCGCGCTGCAGGCGCTCGCGCTCGGCATCGAGATCGACCAGATCGGCCAATGGCAGATAGACGGTGACGTCACCCGCCACGATGGTCGCCGCCTTTTCGGGCGTGGGCACGCTCTTTTCGAGCGGCTGAAGGGGGTGCACGTTGCACAGGCGCGCGAACAGGTCACCGTAATCCGCCACGAACGAGGGGTGATCCCCGGTATCGACGCGGGCGCCGATCTTGCGGCTGGGCTCGACCTTGTACTCGGCGCGCACGTTGCGAATCCCGCGAATGAGCTCCATCAGGTTGCCGAATTCGGCCTCGGCGGCGGGATCGACGTGGCGCTCGTTGGCCGCGGGCCAGTTTGCCAGGATCAGCGGATCGCTGCCGGTAGGCAGGTAGCCCCAGATTTCCTCCGTGATGAACGGCATGTAGGGGTGCAGCAGGCGCAGGGCATTGTTGAGGACATACGTCAGAATGTCGAGCGCGCGCTCGCGGTCTGCCGGCTCGCCGCTGTAGAGCGCGTTCTTGCTGATCTCGACGTACCAGTCCGCGAACTCGCTCCACAGGAACTCAATGATCTGGCGCCCGGCTTCGCCGTACTGGTACGTGTCGAACAGGCGTTGGACGTTGCCCACCAGGCCGGCCAGGCGGCTAAGGATCCAGCGATCGGGCAGCGTCAAGGCGGCCACGTCAGGCTCCGGGCCGGGCGTGTATCCGTCGAGATTCGACCAGACGAAGCGCGACATCTGCCAGAGCTTATTGCCGAAGTTGCGACTGTATTCGATCCGGCTTTCGGATAGGTTCATGTCGTTGCCGGGCGAACTGCCCGTCAGCAGCGTGAACCGCATGGCGTCGGTGCTGTACTGCTCGATGATTTCCAGCGGATCGATCACGTTGCCATACGTCTTGCTCATCTTCTTGCCGTGCTCGTCGCGCACAAGCCCGTGGAGATAGACCACGCGGAAAGGCACCTTGTCGGTGAACCAGAGGCCCATCATAATCATGCGCACGACCCAGAAGAACAGGATGTCGTAGCCCGTTTCCATGACGCTGGTGGGGTAATAGCGCCGGAGATCGGGCGTGTCGTCCGGCCAGCCGAGCGTGCTGAACGGCCACAGACCGCTGCTGAACCAGGTGTCGAGCACGTCCGGGTCCTGAACGATGTTCGCGCTGCCACAGTGGGCGCAGGCGGTCGGGTCCTCGCGCGCGACCGTCATTTCGCCGCAGTCCCCACAGTGCCACGCCGGGATGCGGTGCCCCCACCAGAGCTGGCGGCTGATGCACCAGTCCTGGATGTTCTCCAGCCAGTTGAAGTACACCTTTTCGAAGTGCTCAGGCACGATGGAGATGTGCCCGTCGCGCACGGCGGCGGCGGCCCGTTCGGCGAGCGGCTGGATCTTCACGAACCACTGCGTGCTGATCAGCGGCTCGACCACTTCGCCGCCACGCTGCGAGCGCGGGACGACGTGCGTGTGTGGCTCGACGCGGATCGTCATCCCGGCGGCCTCCATGTCGGCCCACAGCTTCTTGCGCGCGTCGAAACGGTCAAGGCCCTGGTACGGGCCCGCGTTCTCGTTCAGCGTGGCGTCCTGGTTCATGATGTTGATCGCGTCCAGGTTGTGGCGCTGGGCGATCTCGTAGTCGTTCGGATCGTGGCCGGGCGTGATCTTGAGGGCGCCCGTGCCGAACTCGCGGTCGACGTACTCATCCGCGATGATCGGTATCCGGCGGTGAAGCATGGGCACCAGGGCGTATTTCCCGACCAGGCGCTGGTAGCGCGGATCGTCGGGGTGGACGGCCAGCGCCATATCGCCCAGGATCGTCTCCGGGCGCGTGGTCGCCACCGGGACGGGGTCGCCGTCTTCCACGGGATAGTTGAAATAGTAGAGGTGGCCCTGTTCTTCGGCGCGCTCGACCTCCAGATCGCTCACGGCTGTTTGCAGCCCCGGTGACCAGTTGATCAGGCGGGGGCCGCGATAGATCAGGCCCTGATCCCAAAGCGTGACGAACGCTTCACGGACGGCGCGCGACAGCCCTTCATCGAGGGTGAAGCGCTCGCGATCCCAATCGCAGCTTGCGCCCAGTCGGCGCAACTGCTGGACGATGCGCCCACCGTATTTAGCTTTCCATTCCCAGGTGCGGCGCAGGAATTCCTCGCGCCCGACAGCCTGCCGGCTGGTCCCTTCGTTGCGGAGCATCGTCTCGATCTGGAGCTGGGTGGCGATGCCGGCGTGATCGGTGCCGGGGACCCACAGCGCGGCGCGACCACGCATCCGCTCGTACCGGATCATCATATCTTCGATACTGACGAACATCGCGTGACCGTTGTGCAGCGCCCCGGTCACGTTGGGTGGGGGGATGCTGATCACAAACGGTTCGGCGTCGGGATGGACTTCCGGCTTGAACCAGCCGTTGCGCTCCCACCATTCGTACAGGCGCGGCTCGGCTTCAGCGAAGTCGAACGTCTTGGGCATTTCTCTCGTCATTGTTCCCTCGTCTGCCATGTGAACTAACGCTCCGGTTTGGTTGCTGTCATCAAAAGCTCCCAACGATCGTGTTGGGCCTGAAAATCCTCGAACCCGACTTCGGATATGACGACCTCAAGCTCTTCGGCGGTCAGGGCGCGGAACAGCACGGGGCGCTTGCTGACCTGGTACGTGGTGCCGCTGCCGCGCACGACAAAGCTGTTGAACGTGACGGTGACCGGTGGGCCATCGTCCCAGTCCCACACGTCGAACGTGATGATCTGTTCGTCCGCCTCGTCGTGAATGCGCCCCGGCCAGAAGCGCGGGCGATCCTCGAGCAGCGGCTCGAAGTCGCGCATGCCGATCAGGAGCAGCCCGCCAGGACGCATCAGCTCGTAGAAGATGAGCAGCGTCTCTTCGATCTGCTCGTCGCGCAGCAGGTGCGGGATCGAATTGCCTTTCGACAGGACGGCGTCGAACGGTCCATCGACATGGTTGTGCAGATTCTGGAAATCGGACTGGACGAACGTCACGCGATCGGTCACGCCGTATTCGGCGGCGTTCTCGCGCGCGCGGGCCAGAATCCCGGCGCTGGGATCGGCGGCGGTGACCGTGTAGCCGAGGCGCGCCAGGGCGATAGCCTGCGTGCCGGGGCCGCACGACGCATCCAGCACGGTTTTGACCTCGTGCTGGCGCATGTACCGCCGCAGGTTCAGGCCCTCGCGCTCCAACTCGCTGTCCCAGTCACGATACCACAGGCGGTAATCATCCGAGAACGAGTCGTAGAAGGCCGACGTGTCGTTGAAGTCATCCATTACCATATCACCCAAACAAAAACGCCCTTTCGCCATCAAGGACGAAAGAGCGAGCTTCCGCGGTACCACCTTGCTTCCTGGCAGGAACCGCCAGGCGCTTGTTGACGCGTTAACGGGCGTGCCCGGGCATGCCTAGCGAAACTCATTCAGCATGCCAACTCAGGAGCGACCTTCCGCGGCGGCGAAGCTGTGCAGGTTCTCAGCCCATGACCCGCACTCTCTGACAGCGGCAAACCGCGTACTCCTCTCCGTCGGAGTTGATGGCGAGAGTATATCACGAGCGAGGTAGCGCCGTCAACGGTGATCAGTGGAGCAGCCACTGCTCGACCCACTCGACCGACATCGACCCGGCCAGCGCGATGGCGGTTGCCTGCACGGTTTTTCCGCACAGGGCGGTGCTCAGGAAACGCCAGGCCGGCATGCGGGTCGCGCCGGCGATCACCCCGGCGATGTCGAAGAACGGGTTGGGCACGGCGCTGAGAACCAGGATCGTGATCACGCCGTTGCGCTGCATCCAGGCTTTGATGGTGCGCGCGACCGACGTATCTTCGAGCAGGGTGAGGCCGCTGTAACCGGTGACGTAGCCGGTTGTCTCGCCTATGGTCGCGCCAACAGCGGCGCAAAGGCCAACCAGGATCGGGTTGAGGGTCGAACCCAGGGCAAAGACGATGAACAGCCCCGGCGCCGGAAGCACCAGTGTGGCATTGCTGAGCAGCATGACCAGGAAGGCGCCCAGATAGCCCAGAGTCGCGAAGTCCTGCAGGCGCTCGCGGTTGAGCGAGATCGTCAACGTGATGGTGATTACCAGCAGCAACGCCCCGGCGCGAACCAGGCACGAGACACGACCGGAGGTGAGCCAGCCCACGCGGGGCGCCGTGAAGCGCGACGGGCCTGCCTCTTCTATTTGTGCTCTGGCCGGATCCTTGAAATTTGCCACGCCGGTTATGCCTTATGAAGTAGACTCCGGATACGGGCGGCAACCATCTCAATGGCGACGAGGTTCTTGCCACCTTCGGGAATGATTACATCGGCGTATCGCTTGCTGGGCTCGACGAAATCCAGATGCATCGGGCGCACGCTATGCAGGTACTGCTCGATGACCGAGTCGACGGTGCGACCACGTTCGGAAATATCGCGCTTGAGGCGGCGAATGAACCGGATGTCTGCGTCCGTGTCGACAAATATGCGTACATCAAACAATTTTCGCAATTCTGGCTCGGAGAACACAAGAATACCTTCGACGAGGATGATCGGCTGCGGCTGGACCGTGAGGTATTTCCCCGTCCGGCGGTAGGTCGTGAAATCGTACACGGGGACGCTCACCGGCTTCCACTGTTTCAGTTGGCGGATGTGATCGATGAGGAGGGACGTTTCCAGCGAATCCGGGTGATCGACGTTGATGATGTTGCTGTGGGACGGGGGCATGTCGCGGATGTCTTTGTAGTACGAGTCGTGGGCGAGGTAGGCGATGTTTTCCGCACCGACACGTTCCAGGATGGCGTAGGAGACGGTTGTTTTGCCGGACCCAGTTCCACCAGCCACACCGATTGTCACCGGCGAGGGGCGGACAGGCGTCGAAGACATGGCGCGATCTCCATATAAAAGAAAAGCCCACAGCGTTCAAAACTGGGGCAAACTAACATCAGAGCCACCCAAGGGAGTTGAACCCTTAACCTAACGCTTACGAAGCGTTTGC
Source organism: Anaerolineae bacterium (assembly GCA_018432315.1). Lineage (GTDB taxonomy): Bacteria > Chloroflexota > Anaerolineae > Aggregatilineales > Aggregatilineaceae > LM3-B42. Next base: position 45,086 of record JAHDLB010000006.1, on the reverse strand, counting down.
TCTGCCGATTGAGCTAGGGTGGCAACACTTCGAGCATTATAACAACATGCTCCTGGTGTGACAAGCCCTAATTTGCCCGGGAGTTGGTTTGTCGTTAGCGAGAAGTCACGGGCCGCCGTCCTCAAGTGCTACCAGGATAGTATCCGCCGCCTCTTCGACGGTCTGCCCATCCGAGACGATCGCCTGCAAGGCGCGGTCCAGTGCGGGCCGGAGATCGGCCTCGAAACGATTGTTCAGCGGCGCCGGGGTGCCCCATTCCAGCGCGTTTGCCCAGGCGGCGCGTAATGATGTATCAGCCAATCCGGACGGGTTGACCGGAGCGCGTCCCGTTTCCTCGAACCAGATACGCTGGACGTCCGGCGAGAGGATAAATTTGGCGAAGGCGTGGGTTGCCCGGACCGCTTCCGCCGTGCTGTTCAGATTTTGCATGAGCACCGTGAATTCGAGCAGCGTGCTCCATTGATTGGGCGGGATGCGGGGCAGGGCGGCAACACTGAGATCGTCCCCGAGAGCCGCTTGTAGATTGGCGAATTCGCTCGACGCGGCCAGGAGCAGCCCGGCGTCGCCCTGTGCGAATGCGGTTGAGTCCTGGGTGAATGTCACGCCGGGCTGGCCCGCCAGCGTCTGAATGTCGGCGAGAAATCGCTCCATCGCGGGCCGGGTGGCGAGCGATGCTCCATTGGCGGTCATGAGCTGGGCGCCCGGTGTGAAATACAGCCCCGATGCGGCCAGAAACGTGGGCGTGACGAGCAGGCCGGCTCGCTGAGCGGCTGGCGCGACCTGGTCCCATATCTGGGGTGGCTCATCGACCAGGGCGCGATTGATGTAGAGCGTGGCGAACTCGGCACTGATGGGGAGCGCGTACGGTGTGTTCGCGATGCGCGTGCTCTGGGCCACCGGCAGCGGCAGCATGTCCACCATCACCTGGACGAGGTCCGGGCTGAGCGGTTGAATGATTCCCTTCTCGGCCAGGGGAGCCACCCACGCCGCCGGGCCCAGCACGATATCCGGTCCGGTCCCGTCCAGGACGGCCGCCTCGTACGCTGGCAGCAGCGCGGAGACCTCGTGGGCCTCGATCCGGATCGCGATTTCGGGCTGCGTTTCGGCAAAACGATCCGCGATGCGCTGCAAGGCTTCGTGCTCTGCGGGTGACAGTTCGTGCCAGATGATCAACGGCTGGGGGGCGGGATTGGGGACGCTGTTCGGGACCGGGGTGGGGGATGGCTCGACTTCGTCCGGCTGCGAACACCCTGACAACACCAGAAACACCAACAGGATCATGCATACCAACTGGACGTGCCGGGTGAACAGACTCATACCTGTCTCCTGGTGTGGATGACAACCTGCGTCTATTCTAGCATGGTTCTGATGGGTAATCGGGACAGAGTCGGTATAATCTGAATCTGGACGTATGTGAATCATGTGGAAGTCGTCATCGATGAGGGATGATTGTGAACGTTATTCTGTACGAGAGCGAAACGCTGTTCGAAGAACTGCGCGATGAGTGGAACGATCTGCTGTTCGACAACCACGCCAATCAGATCTTCCTGACCTGGGACTGGCAGTCGATCTGGTGGGAAGCCTATCATCCAGGTCGAATCTGGGCATTGGCCGCGCGTGACGAAGAGACGGGCCGGCTCGAAGGCATTGCCCCCTGGTTCATCGATGACATGATCAACGGCAAGCGGGTTATCCGTACCATCGGCTGTGTCGATGTCACGGATTACCTGGACGTGGTGGCGCGTAGGGGCCGCGAGGAGATGGTGTATGGCGCCTTTGCCGATTTTCTCGCTGACCACACGGATCAGTATGACGAAATCCGGTTGTGTAATGTCCCGGAAAGCTCCGTGGCGCTTGCGCGCTTCCCCGATATTTTGCGCGAAAGGGGATTCGCCGTCGACGTGCAGGTGCAGGAGGTGTGCCCGGTGGTGGAGCTGCCCACCGAGTGGAAAGACTATATCGCCAGCCTGGACAAGAAAAACCGTCACGAACTGCGCCGCAAGCTGCGCCGGGCAGCCGGGGCGGCGGTCGATTGGTATATTGTTGGCTCAGAGCACGATCTCCGCGCCGAGCTGGGCTGTTTCATGACGTTGATGGCGCGGAGCAGTGACGAGAAGGCGTTGTTTCTCAGAGAACGCCAAAACGCCGAGTTCTTCCACAAAGTGGTGCTGAGGATGGCAGAGCAGGGCTGGCTGCAACTGGCATTCCTTACCGTGAACGGCGAGCGCGCGGCGGCGTACCTGAATTTCGACTACAACAACCGCGTATTGGTCTACAACTCCGGAAACGACCCGGCCCAGTTTGGGCACCTGAGTCCGGGGATCACGCTGTTGGCGCGGCTGATCGAATATGCGATTGAGCAGGGGCGCGAGGCGTTCGACTTTCTGCGCGGCGACGAGTCGTACAAATACGACATGGGCGGGAAGGACGTCAACGTCTACCAGATCGCGATCGATCACCGGGACGGTGACGCAGCGGCCAGGTGATCGGCGGGCACCCGCACACGTATCCTTGAGGGGCCGAGAAACGGGACAAGGGGCGTCACTGGCGCCCCTTGCTGCTGTCTGGCCAAGCCCGGCTCAGCCGCCGTACGAATTGACGGTGTTGATCGTCTCGGCTGCGATATACGGCTTCTTCTCTTCGATTTCCAGCGCCAGGGTCTCGCTGACGAGATTCTGGCCCTGGTGGTACAGCACATCGTTGAAGGCGTCGTAACGATACCGGCGATTTACCCAGCCGTATCGGGGATGGTAAAAGATCACGTTGAACTGAAGCGCGTCATCCTGAGGGATGGGTGTCTCGTCTACAAGCCAAACGGGCGCGTATTGCTCAAGGTGCACGCGTGCCTTGGCATCTCGTTTTTCGCGCATCAGGTTCACTTTGTCGCTCGTTTTGGTTGGCATTTCTGACCTCACGCATGTACTCACCCACGCAGTACTGAAAACGATTATACCCGCAACTCGCCATCCCGCTAAATCGGCAAACGTGGACCCGCCTGGGCGCGCTGCCCTGCGTTCCGGTTTGCACGCGGCGCAAATGCTGTATAATCCGGTGCCGTAGCCTGACGATGTAACCGGGGATGGCCCTCGTGACAGATGATCGCTTTGACCATACCACGTTCCTTTCGCCTTTTTCGTGGCGCTATGGCACGAACGACATGCGCCGAATCTGGAGCCAGTATCACCAGCGGCTGCTGTGGCGGCGCGTGTGGACGGCGCTGGCCGAGGCACAAGCCGAGCTCGGGCTGATCGCGGATGAGCAGGCGCGAGACATTCGATTGCATATGGCCGACATCGACCTGGGCCGGGCGCAGGCTATCGAGGCCGAAATCCACCACGACTTGATGGCGGAACTGCGCGCATTTGCGGAGCAGTGCGCGGTGGGCGGAGGCGTGTTGCATCTCGGCGCGACGAGCGCGGACATTCAGGATAACGCGGATGCGCTGCGCCTGATCGAGGCGCTCGACGAGATCCTGGCCGCGCTCAAAGCGCTGTTGGCCGGGCTGGCCGACCGGATCGACGCAACCGCCGAAACCGCCTGCATCGGGTTCACACACATCCAGCCCGCCGAACCGACCACGCTGGGTTACCGGTTGGCGCAGTACGGACAGGACTTGCTGGGCGATTGGTCCGAACTGGCTCGCGTCCGCGGGCTGCTGCGCGGAAAAGGGATCAAGGGCGCGGTGGGGACCGGCGCATCCTACGCCGAACTGCTGGAAGCGTTGCCAGGGACGCCGGGCGATCTGGAGCGCGGTGTCATGGACCGGCTGGGGCTGGCAGCGTTCACCGTCACGACTCAGACGTATCCCCGCAAGCAGGATTGGCTGGTCGTCAATGCGCTGGCCGGGCTGGCGGCGAGCCTGAGCAAGTTCGCGCTCGACCTGCGCGTGCTGCAGTCGCCGCCGTTTGGTGAGTGGGCGGAGCCGTTCCGCGAGAAGCAGGTCGGCTCGTCGGCCATGCCGTTCAAGCGTAACCCGATCACCGCCGAGAAAATCAACAGCCTGGCGCGCTATCTGGCGAGTTTGCCGCGCGTAGCGTGGGACAACGCGGCGCTCTCTGTGTTGGAGCGAACGCTCGACGATTCGGCGAACCGGCGGCTGGTGCTTCCCCAGGCGTTCCTGACCGCGTCCGCGCTTCTGCAGGCAAGCCGGCGGTTGTTCGCCGAGATGCGCGTCGACCTGGGGGCGGTAGAGCGCAACCTGGCCGTGTGGGGGACGTTTTCGGCAGTCGAGCGCGTTCTGATGCAGTTGGCGCGACGAGGCGCCGACCGGCAGGAAATGCACGAGCGGCTGCGGCAGCACAGCATGACGGCGTGGGCCCAGGTGGCCGAGACAGGGATCAATCCACTTTACGAGCTGCTGGCTTCCGACAGCGACATCGTGGCGGTGATGACGCCGGACGAGCTACGGCGCCTGCTCGACGCGCGGGCGTATGTGGGCGACGCGCCTCGTCTCGCCCGCGTGTTGGCGGCACAAATTCGACAAGCGCTTGACTAGCACTAGACAACCGGGAGGACGTATGCCACGGGCAATCTTCAGCGTATATGACAAGACCGGACTGGAAGAATTCGCGCGCGGCCTGGCCGATCTTGGCTGGGATCTCGTCGCCAGCGGCGGCACAGCACGCGCGCTGGAATCCGCCGGCCTGACCGTGACACCGGTCGAGCGCGTGACTCAGGCACCGGAAATGCTCTCCGGTCGTGTCAAAACGCTGCATCCGGCCATTCACGCGGGCATCCTGGCGCGGAACACGCCAGAAGACCTGGACACGCTCAAACGGCACGGCTATGCCGCGATCGATATGGTGGTCAGCAACCTGTACCCGTTCCAGGAAACCGTGGCCCAGCAGGGGATCACACTCGCGGAGGCCATCGAACAGATTGACATCGGGGGCGTGGCGTTGGTGCGGGCCGCCGCGAAGAATTTCGATCGGGTAACCGTCGTCGTGGATCCGGTCGACTACCCGGCAGTCCTGGGAATGCTGCGCGGCGCCGGCCAGGTCGAGGAAGCCATACGCCGCAAGCTGGCCGTCAAGGCGTTTCGCCTCACACGTGATTACGATACCGCGATTCACGCGTACCTGGTGCAGGAGACGCCGGTGGCAGAGGGCGGGGAGACCGGTTTGCCGGATGTGCTGTCGCTGGGGCTGACGCGCGTGCAAGAACTGCGCTACGGAGAGAATGCCCACCAAAAAGCTGGCCTGTATGCCATCGGGAGTGGGGTAGGGCCGCTGGGCGGGGAGTTGTTGGGCGGAAAAGAGCTGTCCTACAATAACCTGCTGGATGCTGACGCGGCATGGCGGGCGGCCAGTATGTACGAAACGCCCACCGTGGTGATCGTCAAGCACCTGACACCGACCGGAATCGCGACAGCGCAGACTCTGGCCGAGGCATTTCCGCTGGCGCTGGCCTCGGACCCGGTATCCGCATTCGGCGGGATCATCGCCTGCAATCGCCTAGTTGACGAGGCGCTGGTGGAAGCGATTGGCTCCCTGTTCGTGGAGGCGATTGTGGCGCCGGACTTTTCGCCGCCCGCCCAACAGATGCTCAGCACATCACGGAAGAACTGCCGGCTGATCCGGATTCCGCCGGGACAGACGCCCGCGGGCTACGAAATGCGCAGCATTCGCGGAGGCTTTTTGATCCAGCAGCCGGACCAGGGCGATCCCGTTGATGCCGATTGGCAGGTCGTGTCGCAGCGGCGGCCCACGTCCGAAGAATTGCAGGCCATGCGGTTCGGCTGGAAGGCCGTGCAACGGGTCAAGAGCAACGCGATCGTGCTGGCGGTGGCGAATGCGACGGTTGGCGTGGGGGGAGGGCTGCCGAGCCGGGTGGATGCTGTCCGGCTGGCGGTTGCCAAAGCCGGCGATCGGGCGCGCGGGGCGATTCTCGCGTCGGATGCGTTTTTCCCATTCCCCGATTCGATTGCGATTGCTGCCGAGGCCGGGGTGGTGGGGATTGTCCAGCCGGGCGGCTCGATCCGCGACCAGGAAGTGATCGATGCCGCCAACGAGCACGGCATGGCGATGGTGTTCACGGGCGTGCGGCACTTCCAGCATTAGGCGGGGCTGCGTTTCGTGGGGCGAGTGGGGAGGTTGTGTTCGCCGGAAATGTATGATACAAATTTAGTGGTATAGAGAGACTGGTTGTCTAAACAGGAGGCTTGCCCGGCAAGTACTTGTCTTAACGGCGTGACAATGCCATAATAGGGGCACATTGTCAATCGTTAAAGTGTGCTATCCAAGGCGTTTTTTGCTCACTTATACGTCCACGTCACCAAATTTAGGGAGGAAGCCCGTGGCGAGTGTAACGTATCGAAATGTTACCAAACGTTGGGGAGATGTTGAGGCGGTCAAGGACCTCAGCATCGAAATTCCTGACGGCGAGTTTCTCGTCTTCGTCGGTCCGTCAGGGTGTGGCAAATCGACCAGCTTGCGTATGCTGGCCGGTTTGGAGGAAATCACTGAGGGTGAGATCCTGATTGGGGATCGGGTCGTGAACAACGTGGCCCCCAAGGATCGCGACATCGCGATGGTATTCCAGAGTTACGCGCTGTACCCGCACATGACCGTGTACGACAACATGGCCTTTGGGCTGCGCCTGCGCCGGACGCCGAAGCAGGTGATCGAGGAGCGCGTGCGCGAAACAGCCGCCAGCCTGGGCATCGAGCAGTTGCTGGATCGCCGTCCGCGCCAGTTGTCGGGTGGTCAGCGTCAGCGTGTGGCGCTGGGCCGCGCGATTGTGCGCGAGCCGGCGGTGTTCTTGCTGGACGAGCCGCTCTCGAACCTGGACGCCAAGCTTCGCGTTGAGGCGCGCGCGTTCATCAGCAAGCTTCACCAGCGTCTGGGCACGACCTTCATTTACGTGACCCACGACCAGACCGAGGCGATGACGATGGGCCAGCGTATCGCGGTGCTGCGCGCCGGTGAACTGATGCAGATTGACACGCCCACCAACCTGTACGATCACCCGAACAACGTGTTTGTGGCTGGCTTCATCGGCAGCCCGGCAATGAATTTCTTCGACAACTCGGCCCTCACCGAAGAAAACGGCGTGATGCATGTCGATACCGGTTTCTTCCGCCTGGAAGTTCCACAAGAGCGGTACGATCGGTATCGCCCGTACCTGGGCAAGAAGGTGATCTTCGGCATCCGGCCCGAGAACATCGATCATCCGGATTACCAGCCGGCGGGCATCAAGCCCTCATTGACCGAAGCCAATGTCGACGTCGTCGAAGAGATGGGCCACGAGAAAATCGTGTACCTGGAAGAGGGCGGCAAGACGTTCCTGGCACGGATGGATCCACGAGCGCACGTCACAGTTGGACAGCGCACCTCTGTAGTCTTCAACATGGCTTCTATGCAACTGTTTGACATGGACACGGAGCAGGCGATTTAGCCGTCCGGGTTCACCAGTCGTGATTTCATTGGCTCGGACCGCCTGTGGTGTTTTCACAGGCGGTCGTGTTATTGATGTGAGCGGAGCTTATGCCCTTGCACGAAAACAGCACCTTGTCTGCTGCGCGCCAGCTCGAACATGACCTGATACAGCGTGTGAAGGGTGAAGTCCGGTTCGACGCGGTAAGCCGCGCACTGTACAGCACCGACGCGAGCAATTACCAGATCGATCCGGTGGGCGTGGTATTCCCCCGTGATGCGGACGACGTGGCAGCGGTGCACGCGGCAGCCTCGCAGCACGGCGTGCCCGTGCTGCCGCGTGGGGGTGGGAGCAGCCTGGCAGGGCAGGCTGTCGGCCACGCCATCATCCTCGACCTGTCGCGCCACATGGCTGGGGTGCTGTCGATCGATGTGGAGGAACGGCGCATCTGCGTGGAGCCGGGCGTCGTGTTGGGCCACCTTAACCGGCAGCTCGCGCCGCTGGGGCTGATGATCGGACCCGACCCGGCGAGTGGTGACCGCGCGACAATCGGGGGCTGTATCGGCAACAACGCGACCGGGATGCACAGCATTCTGTATGGCATGTTCTCCGATCACGTCAGGGCCTGCGAGGTCGTTCTGGCGGACGGGGAGCGATTCCGGTTCGATGCAGGGGCCGCAGAGACGGAGCGTGAAGTACGGCTCCGCGACGGAGTCCGGCGGATTCTGCTCGCCAATGCGGGCGAGATCCACAGCCGGTACCCGAAGACCTGGCGCTCGGTGGCCGGGTATCCGCTGGACCGGCTCGACCCGGAGACGTTGAATCTGGCGACGCTGTTCGTCGGCTCGGAGGGGACGCTCGGGACGGTCGTGGCGGCGGACCTGGCGCTGGTCGAGCGCCCAGCGATGGTCCGCATGGCGCTGCTGCAATTCGATTCGCTGCGCGCAGCGCTCGAACTGGTGCCGGCCATTCTGGAAACCGGGCCATCATCGGTGGAGCTGATCGACAGACTGCTGCTGGATATGACGCGCCGCCACGCCGAGTTTTCACGCTATCTCACGTTCGTGGAGGGCGATCCGAGCGCGGTGCTGGCGGTCGAGTATTACGGCCAGAGTGGGGCCGAACTGGCAGCGCAGGTGACGCGGCTCGGTGACCGGCTGGCCGCCGCGGGATTTCGCGGCGTGTCGCTCGTGGCGGACACCGAGGCGCAGATGGCGAACGTCTTGAAAGTGCGCAAGGCCGGGCTGGGCCTGCTGATGAGCATGCGCGGCGAGTACAAGCCGGTCCCATTCATCGAGGATGCCGCCGTGCCGGTGGACCGGCTGGCGGACTACGTCGAGCGGGTGGGCGAGATCGTGGCCACTCACGGTACGAGTATGGCGATTTATGCCCATGCCAGCGCGGGCTGCCTGCACATCCGGCCCTTGTTGAACATGAAAACCGCCGAGGGGCTGGCGCGCTACCGGGGGATTGCCGAAGCCGTGGCCGATCTCGTGCTCGAGTTCGAGGGCACGACGAGCGGAGAGCACGGCGAGGGCCTGTCGCGGGGCGAGTTCAGCCGCCGGCTGTTCGGGCCCCAGTTGACGGCGGCGTTCCGCGAGGTCAAGCGGTTGTTCGATCCGCAGGGCATCATGAATCCCGGCAAGGTGGTCGATGTCGGGCCGATGGACGATCCGCGCACGCTCCGCTATGGGCCGGACTACGCGCTGCCGTACCGCCCGCCCTCGACACGCCTGGACTGGTCGGCAGATGGTGGTTTCGAGGCGGCGGTCGAGATGTGCAACGGGGCGGGTGTGTGTCGCAAGGAAGGCAGCGGCACGATGTGCCCGAGCTTCATGGCGACGCGTGATGAGGCCGACTCGACGCGCGGGCGGGCGAACATGCTGCGGCTGGCGATGGCCGGGAAGCTGGGAGCGGCGGGGTTGTCCGATGAGCGCGTGTATGAGGTGCTCGATCTGTGCCTGTCGTGCAAGGCGTGCAAAGCGGAATGCCCGTCCGCAGTGGATATGGCGCGGCTCAAAGCCGAGTTCACCGCCGCCTACTACGATCATCACGGCGTGCCGCTGCGGTCGTGGGTGTTTGGGCACATTCACCGTTTGAACCGGTTGGGGAGCATCGCGCCGCGCGTGTCGAATGCCGCCATGAACTCGGCGCTGGGGCGCTGGGCATTCCGCCGCTTGGGCGTGGCACCGCAGCGCCAGCTTCCGACCCTGGCCCGCGAGCGTTTCAGCGCCTGGTATCGCAGACACGCGTCGCAATACGGCGCGGGCTCGGACCCAGGCAGGCGTATGGCTCCGATCCTGATCGCGGACACCTATACCGAGTACAACTACCCGCACCTGGGCCGGGCTGCGCTGGACGTCGGGCGGGCTGCCGGGTTCGAGATGCGCGTGTGGGGGCCGGGCGAGATCGATTGCTGCGGGCGGCCCCTGATCTCGAAGGGGCTGCTCGACGATGCGCGCCGGCTGGCGAATCGAAACGTCAGGCGGATGGCGCCGCTGGCAGCGCGGGGTGATCGTTTCATGTTCATCGAGCCAAGCTGTGCCGCCGCTTTCCGCGACGAGTATCCCGATCTGGTGAGCGGAGATCTGCGGGACGATGCACGTCAAGTCGCCGCGTGCGTCATCACAGTCGAGGAGTGGCTGGCCGAAGCTGCGGAGGCCGGGCTGGTGGACCAGACGTTATTCGATGCGACGCCGTGCCAGGTCGTCCTGCACGGACATTGTTACCAGCGGGCGCTGTGGGGTACCCACGCCGCCAGGCGCATGTTCGAGCTGCTACCTCACTGCGACGTCGTCGAGCCGGATGATGGGTGCTGTGGCGTGGCGGGCAGCTTCGGGTTCGAAGCCGAACACTATGATATTTCGATGACCATCGCCGAACAGCGGCTTCTCCCGGCGGTCCGTGAGGCGAGTGAGGCGATCGTCGTCGCCAGTGGTGTGTCGTGCCGGGAACAAATCGAACACGGAGCAGGACGGCACGCGCTGCATCCCATCGAGTTAATGGCGTCCAAACTTAAAACGCGCGGCCCGTGACGCGGCTGCGAGGCTATGACGAGTTGGAGGGCGCAGATGCGCCAGCAACTGCCTCACACGAGAACCTGGATGATGCTGTCCGGTGTGGCGCTCATCGCCCTGGGTCAATGGCTGTGGTTTGAACACCAGGAAAGCGCCGCGCCCGGTGTGTGGGCTGCCGTGCCGGGGATCATCCTCGTAATCGCGGCCACCCGGCAGGACGAGTTCGAGGCGGAGCGCCGGCCACGGTTCGACGAGGATGCCGAAGCCGGTCCCCGGTTGACGTGGAAACTGCCGTTTGCCGGGGCCGGGCTGGCGCTGGTCGTCTATACCGGGTGGCGCGCGCTGGCCGAGGCCAATACGGTGTGGGACCTGCTGCTGCTGTGGGGCTGCGCGCTCTGGCTGACGGTATACGGCCTCGTCCCGACCGAAGCGGCCCGGCGGTGGCGCCAGGCAATCGGGCACAACGTGCGCGAGGAAACGTCCACATGGCTGGCGGTCGGCGGCCTGTTCGTGCTGGGCCTGGTCGTGCGCGTGGCCTGGCTCGAAACGCAGCCGTACATCATGGCCGGTGATGACGCCGCATTCGCCATCCAGTCCGTCAACCTGAAAGACGCGCTGCATTGGGTGACCAACCCGTTCAAATACGGCGTGTGGCACCATCCCTTGCTGTATCACACGATGGTGGTGGCGGCAATCGACGTGCTGGGGCAGACGGTAGCCGCTTCGCGCATCGTGTCGGCGCTGCTGGGCGCGCTGACCGTTCCCGCGATCTATCTCATGGGGCGCCGGATGATCGATCACCGGGTGGGATTGGTCGCGGCGATCTTCCTGGTGGGGTTTCCCTTTCACGTCCAGTTTAGCCGCACCGGGATGAACATGGTGGGCGACCCGTTGTTTGCGGCGCTCGCGTTCGCCTTTCTCGCGCGCGCCCTGCGCGACAACGACGCCATGGAAGCAGCCCTGGCCGGTCTGGCATTGGGGCTGTCGCAGTATTTCTATTTCGCGGCGAAACTCGTTCCGCTGCTAGTCGTCGCTTACGTGGGCATGGCTTGCCTGCGCGACTGGCGCCGGATGCGGGCGCGCACCGGGGTGCTCGCCATCACGGCCATCGTCGCGGGCGCGGTCGTTTTCCCGAATCTGTACAGCGTGTACATGGACAAAGAGCGCCCCATCAGCCCCCGGCTGGCACAGGTCAGCGTGTGGGAGACGGGCGCCGCGAAGACGGCCCGCCAGCACGGTCGAGTGGTCGAATTCTGGGGCAACCAAATCCGGCGCGGACTGATGGCGTTTGTCCAGGTGCTAGATGAAAGCGACGTGTACGGGAAGTATAATCCCGTGCTGGGGTGGTTCGGCGGTGTGCCGTTTATTGCCGGGCTGGCGCTCGCCGTCCGTCGGTGGCGCGATCCACGGTTCACCATCCTGGCCTTGTGGGTGCTGGGCACGGGGCTGATGGGCGGGGCGCTACTCATCGATCCGCCGCATTATCCCCGCTACGTGAGCGCGACGCCCGCGTTGGCCCTTCTGGTGGGGATGGGGCTCGTGTCGATTGGTGGGGCGATCCGCGCGGCGCTGGCGCACGTTCCGGGGGCGGCTGGCCGGTTGACGTGGCGCTGGGTGACGGTCGGGCTGGCGCTGGCCCTGGTGACTGCCGAACTGGGGGCGTACGTGTTCGACAACCTCCCGCGAAAGCTCGTCTATGGCGAGACGACCGTCCAACTGAACGAGGTTGCGGATATCCTCGACACGTTCGAAGGGCGCTACCAGGTATGGACCTTCTCGTCGCTCTATCTGGACCTGCGGGGAACTGATTTGCTGGACTATCTCTCCCCGGAAAACGCGGGACAGGAGTTCCCCGGCGAGATAGCCCGGTGGCGCGAGGTGATTGAGCCGGCGAGTGGGGCGCAGGCGTTCGTGATCGCGCCGGATCGTTTCGAGGAGATCGGCGAGGATCTGGTGACCGCGCTGCCGGGAGGTGAGATGCGCAGGTATGACAACCGGCGCACGGGCACCGCGCTGGTTTACGTGTATTTCGTGACGCTTGGCCACGAAAGGGGCGAAGAATAGGATGATCACAACAGCACGTGTTGAGCTTCAGACCCAAGGGAATGCGCATATACTTAATATCACGCGCAGCGTGGCGGACGAAGTGAGGCAAAGCGGCATCAACAGCGGCATCGTGACGGTGTTCTGCCCCGGCGCAACGGGCGGCGTCACGACGATCGAGTTCGAGGAGGGCGCGGTCCGCGATTTCAGGCGGCTGTTCGATGAGATCGCCGCCCCTGACCGGGCGTACGCGCACAACGCGCTGGCGGGCGACGGGAACGGACACAGTCACGTTCGGGCGGCCCTGTTGGGCCCGTCGCTGACCGTGCCATTCGTGGATGGAAAGCTCATCCTCGGTACGTGGCAAGAGATCATTTTCGTCGATTTTGACAATCGACCTCGCCAGCGTAGTATAGTCCTACAAATCATGGGGGAGTAGGGATGCGAGGAACAACATGCCAGAGGGCGGGGAACGCGTTCGGGAGGGAGTGGTGAATCCCGCAGTGCCGGGCAGCGAGCCCCTGCCGGATCTCGAACCGGCGCTGCGCGTGCTGGCGGGCGATCTGCGGGCGCTGCTGGGACTTTCGGCGGTTGCCTTTTGGCGCTGGGATGCTGAGCGGACGCTGTTGTGTCTGGTCGCGGAAGAGTCCGATATCGCTCTCCAGGTGCCAGAGAGTATTGCCCGTGGTGGTGGGTTTGCCGGGCAGGCAGCGAGCCGCCTTGAGCGTGTGATCGTCAGTGAGGCGGCCTGGAGCGCTGACGATGGTGCGTGGCGGGCGGCGGGCCTGCAGAGCGGCGCGGCGATCCCCGTTCTGTGGGAGCAGGATCTGCTGGGCGTGTTGGCTATCGCGGATGCAGCGCCGGCGCTGTTCCCCAGACAAGATGCATGGCGAATGGTTCAGATGGCCGCGCGGTACGCGGCGGCGTTGATGAACGGCGAGCGCTGGCAGCGCGCATGGGCTGACAGCGACCGGAAGCTCTCGAAGGAACGCGAGCAGTCGCTGGTCGTGCAGGCGGCGATTCGCGCTCTGCAGGACAGCGCAGACACGCGGGCGCATATGCAGGAAATCGCGCGGGCCATTGAGGTGCTCGGCTGGGAGCAGGTGGTGGTTGCCCTGCGGGACGAGGCGGGCGCCTTGCGCGTGGAGATTCCGGCGGGAAGGGCCAGCAGTACGGAGGAACTCGCCGGCCTGGAAGCTGTCCTGGAGCAGTGCTTGCAGGAGGACTTCGAGCGAAACCAGGCGGGCGGGTTGACTTTCGTCCCCGTGCGGGATGCGGCCAGCCCTCAGTGGCAAGAGGGCGACCGCCTGTTTGCCCCGCTGCGCGTCCGGCAGCGCGATCCGATCGGCGTGCTGGTCGTTGGCGCCCCGGTGGATGGCTTGCGTCCTGGCGATGAGCGCCTGCGCGCGTTGAACATTCTGGCGAGCCTGCTGGCTTACACGGTCGAGCATGCGCGCCTGCTCTCAGAAGCGTCCCGGTCGGCGGAAGCATTGGCCGAACAGGTCGATGAGCTTTCCATGATTCACCGGGCCGACCGGGAGTTGAGCTCCAACCTGGACGTCGATCGCGTGATCAAGCTCACGATCGACTGGGCGCTGCGGCGCACCGGTGCGGACTCGGGCATTGTGGCCCTGATGACTGAAGACCAGCTAGGGCTGGTGCCTTTTGTGGCGCTCGGCTACGTGGATCCGGAAATCATGGGATTCACTGAACAAAACCCGTGGCCCCTGGACAAGAGCATCATGGGGGAGGTGGCCCACACCGGGAAAACGGTCATCATGAACCAGATCGACGACGAGCGCGATGCCGCCCCGTTTAGCCCTTCGCAGACGCGCGCGCAGCTTTCTGTCCCGCTGGCGATGCGCGGCGAGATTCTGGGTGTCTTGACGCTGGCTTCGGCGACCAGCGACGCTTTCAGCGCCCATCACGCCAGTTTCCTGGAGCGGCTCGCGCGGCGCGCGACAGTCGCGCTGGACAACGCGCGACTGCTCAGGCAATCCGAGCAACTGGCCGATGACATGGCGATGTTGTACTCGGCCAGCCGGACAATCACCTCGACGCTGGATCACGACGAGGTGCTGCGCCGGATCGCCCAGTCGATGGCGCTCGCGCTTGAGTGCTCGAGCGCGCTGATCCTGGGCATCAAGCCGGAATCCCGACAGGCGCAGGTTATGGTGAGCTACAAGGTGGCAACGGTCAAGGATGCGGCGGAGATTTTGCCCGGCACTGGCTGGATCCTGGACCTGTTGGACTATCCCGCGTTTCGCAAAGCTGCCGACGAGCGCCGCCCGTTAATCTTGCGGCGCGCGAGCCTGGATCCCGACAGTGACGATTGGGCGCACCTGGCCGCCGCGAAAATCTACGGGGCTATCGTCGTGCCGCTGATCGCACAGGAAGAACTGATCGGCCTGGCCGTGCTCTACGAGGGACGACATGACCGGCAGTTTTCGTCCGGCGAGGTTTTCAAGGCCGAGATCCTCGCGACACAGGCGTCGGTTGCCATCCGGCAGGCGTGGTTGTTCGGCGACGTGCGCGAGCTGGAAACCATCAAGTCCGAGATGATCCGAATGGCCTCGCATGATCTGCGGAACCCACTCAACAATTTGATGGGGTACCTGGAACTGGTAGCGCTCACATTCCGAAAAGAGGGCGCAACACCCGCCCAGGAGGAATATCTCGATCATATCCGGCAGAGCGCCAACATGATGAAAACTCTAATCGATGACCTGCTGACGCTGGAGCGCATCGAGAGCCAGCGCGAGGGCGACTGGCAGTCGTTCGACCTGTGTGGGCTCGTTTCCGAAGTTGTGGACGGCGCACGCGCGGCGGCGGCACTCAAAGACCAATCTCTTGAGCTGGACTGCCCAATGGACACGGGGCCCGTGTTCGGCAACCAGATGCAACTCCGCCAGGCTATATCGAACCTGGTCGATAACGCGATCAAATACACGCCTGAAGGCGGCACGATCGCGGTTTGCCTGGAACTGCACACGGATCGTTTCGATTTTCGCGTTTCCGATAGCGGTTATGGGATCTCTCCGCAGCGGCAGGCGCGCATTTTCGAGCGTTTCTACCGGGCGCGCGAGCCGGAAACCGAACACATCTCCGGCACGGGGCTGGGCCTTTCGCTGGTCAAGACCGTGATCGAGCGGCATGGTGGACAGGTCTGGTTCGAGAGCACGCCCGGCGAAGGCAGTACGTTCGGTTTCTGGCTGCCGGTTCCTTCGACCGACACGCATCTGTGACGCCGGCCCCTGGCAGGTGACAGACGGGCTGCCATGCCGGCCTTTATTGGGCCACTGAGGCAGGGGTATCGCTGTGGACAACAACGTGCGTTTGCAGGACATTCTCACCCTCGCGCGCCAGGAATCGGCCCATCTGTGCCATTATTTCGTCGGCGTCGAGCATCTCTTCATCGCGCTCACCCAACTGAAGGCCGGGCTTGCCAGCGCCGTTCTGGAGCATCACTCGCTGTCGCCTCGTTTCGTGCGCTACAGCATTCGCGAAAGCGTGGGACGGTACGAGGACCGGCGCTATTGGGCAGGCTTCCCAGAGACTCCGCGCATGTTGCGGGTTATGGACCTCGCCAGTCGTCTGGCGGATGGGCGCACGCCATCGGAGCGGGAGCTGCTGGTAGCCATCCTCTCCGAAAACGACAACGTGGTCACGCGCATTTTGCGCGAGATGGGCGCGGACATCAACGCCTTGATTGAGACCGTGTCGGACTGGGACGCGCCTTTGCATCCCCAGACGCCCGACATTCCGATTGATGGCGCGGCGCAGTTGGACGGCGATGCGATCAAAGTTCTGCAGACGATGTTCCGCGAATACAGCCACGTGCACATCGTGCGTGAGCTGGCGGGCGGGCACAGCGGGGCGCGGGTGCTGCTGGTCCGGCCAACGCGTGTCGATGGGCTCAAGGACGCGCCGGTTGTCGTCAAACTGGATGATAGGAACACTGTCCTCTACGAACGGCGGCGATACGATCTCTACGTGAAGGGGACCCTGCCGGCGGCCACTGCTCGCCTGGTGGATTCGCCTGTCGTGCCGGATGACCTTGCTATCGGCGGGCTGAAATACACGTTCGTGGGGCGCGTCGAGGATACCGACCCGGTGAGCCTCCGCGAGATGGCGACCGGCGACGACCCGCAGCGCGTGAGTGATCTGATCCGGGTGATGTTCGAGTCCTTCGGGCCGGTGTGGTGGCTGCAACGCACCCCGTACCGCTTTGCAGCGTGGCGCGAATACGAGCACGTGCTGCCGCCGGCTATCGTCGTCGAGGCTGTGCGGGCGTCGGAGAGCCGCAGCCCGGCGCGCGTCCTCAAACCGTTTGGCTTGTGGAGCCGGTCCCGGCAGATCATGGCGGGGGAGATCGTTTCGCTGCAAGGATTCGCAGTTCAGAAGGCGAACCCGGCGGGCGATGTGCTGCATCTCGCCGCGGGAGTCCAACCCGAGGCCATGCACCGCTCGAGCAAGGTCGAGGTGCGTGGACTCGACCTGTCTGATGCGGCGCATTATCGCGGCGAAGTGGTCGACCAGATCCTGGGGCGGGTGGTCATGACACGCGAGGACCTGCTGCTGCGGGCGGTCCAGCGGTTGGAACCGTATTTCGACCTGCGCGCCGGCTCGATCCCTTCGCTGGGCGCGACGTTGGGCGACCTGCCGAATCCGCTGCCGCAGATCGACCTGCTGCTGGAAAAGCCGCTGCGGGGTCACCTCTCCACGATTCATGGCGATCTCCATCTGGGCAACATCCTGGTCGGCCCGCGGGGAGACGCGTGGCTGATCGATTTCGCGTGGACGCGGGACGGTCACACGCTGTTCGACTGGGCACTGCTGGAAATTAGCCTGCTGGTCGAGATGGTCGCGCCGCGCGCCCCGACCGGATGGGAGGGCGCTTGGGAGGTGCTCGAGCTGGTGGCCGCGATCAACCGCGGCGAGGACGACGTGCGCCACGTGGCACATCCCGCAGCGGAGGCGCTGAGCGTCGTGGCCGATATGCGCGAGATCGCGGCGGAGTGCCTGGGCGAGCCGGGGCGGTGGAGTGAGTATTACCTGGCGCTGGCGTTCGTCGCGCTGCGCGCGATCGACTGGCGGGCGGAAAGCGTCGATGGCCGCCGGCTGGCTTTTCTGGTGGCGGCACTGTGCATGGATCATTTGCGCGGCGGGGCCCAGCGCCGGGGCGATGGGAGCGGCTCGCCCGGCACGACGTCCGAGCTCGATGAAACCGAGCTGCGCCGGGATTACTACAGCTCGTCAGAATGAGGGACAGGGGATGGTGCGCGCGTCGGCCTGCCCGGCGGCGTCGATCTCGATCCGCCAGCATGGCGCGGTGGGGATGTACACTTCGCCCGGTAGCTGAACGCGGATCGTTACCCGGTCGAACACCGGATCGGCCCGGTCGAAACGGTACTCGATCGTCCCGGTATGCTGCGCGATGGTGAGTGCGTACTCCACTCCATCATGGTGGCGGATCCGCGTGTGTTCGAGGGCGGTCCCTCGCCGCGATGATTCGCGCAGCAGCAGCTCGGCGGGGCCGCTCAGGGTGGCTGTCCCGTCGTTGAAGAACATCACCGTTGCTGCCCCGCCCGGCTCGACGCGCAGACGCTCGCCGGGGCGCAGCGTCTGCGGAATCGAACCGGCATCACCCAACGCGGCTGGCGTCTGGCCGGGCGCGCCCAGCTTGACCTCACCCTCGACATGGGTGACCTGCCCGTTCAGGCCGACCGGGAAGGTGATGGTCACCGCAGCTACCAACAGCGCGACAATCAACAAGGCGACCACAAACAGGCTGAGAACTATGCTGCGGCTGTAGCGATCCATCAGCGGCTCATCGTTTCGCTGTCGGGTGAACTCGATTCGCCTTCATGATAGTGTTTTTGCCCGTAAATGAAAAGCGGAGCCACGAACGGCTCCGCTGACTTGAACAGGGACGGTGGGCGATCTAGCGGCGCGCCCAGGCAGGCAGGTCGGAGCGGTAGGTGCCGCTGCTATACACGTAGACCCAGGCGTCCTGGTAGGGTTCTTCTCTCGTCCACTCGAAGAACCACCACGCATCCATGATGGATAGATTCACGCAGCCGTGGCTCTGGCGATAGCCGAAGCGATCGTGCCAGTAGGTGCCGTGCAGGGCGATGTCGCCGTCGAAGTACAGCACATAGGGAACTTCTTCGATGAAGTAGAAGTCCGGCTGGCCGGCGGCGCCGCTCATGCGGGTGGCCTCGAACCGATCGTAGATCTGGAACAGCCCTTCGCGCGTTCCCCACCGCGGCAGGCCGGACGAAATCAGTGAGGCGAACACCATCCGGTCACCTTCGTAGGCCACGGCGGTCTGCTCGTACAGGTCCACGGCAATCCACCGGTCGTGTTTACCGACGCCTTCAGGGCGCAGAATGGGCTTCACTTTTGCGACACGGATCTGCTGTATCCACTGGTCGGGACCGACAAGATACCATTCCCAGCCGTCGACGTATTCGATGCCGTAGATGTTGAGCATCGTGTAGCGTTCAATTTTCGGCAGAGATTTGTCCTGGGGCCCGCCAGGGTAGCGGCTGGGATGCGCCTCGGCCAGCATCCAGGCAAACGGACGTTTGGGCTGCGTGGTGATTTCCACGCCCGAAAACTCGGAGACATCCGCCCAGGTGATGTGGTCTTCGGCGACCCACTGGCCGTAATTGATCTGGACAAACCCGTCCTCAACGCTGATGATGGTCACATAGTTGTAACCGGCGTCCAACTCGCCGATCGGGTTGCCGTGCGGTGCATCGTAGATGACCACGTGTCCGATCATGCGGCGATAGGCGCGGGTCCACACGACGTCTTCCTGGTACGGGACCTGCAGCACATCGGGGGTGGGGTGGGCGATCATCTCGGCCTCGGCGGCGCGCATCTCGATGGCGGACAGGCCCGGATCGGGGATGCAATCGTCGGGGATGTCAACGGTTTCGCCCTGGGCAGCCGCCGCTTCCGCCGCGGCGATCAACTCGGCGCACGTTTCGTCCCGCTTGTCGCCAGGGAACGCCTGGACTGCTGTGATGGATATACTCTCGACCGCCAGCACACTCAGCATAACAATAAAAACCGGAATCATTCTGCGAACAGTCATGGTGGTTCGATCCCTCGTTTTCGAAACTGTCTCGATAAAGCATATCAACGAACCGGTTGATGGTCAACGGTTTCGAGGCACGTGCAAGCGTGACGTAAGGGAATAGGTGGTTTTGTGTGAGGTGGTGCGGCCCGAACGGTGTATGATCGAAAGGAGAGATTCGCGCGTGTTGAGATTGTGGAGCGGGAAAACGTGGTGAAGACGAATGAAGACGAATAACGAAGAGCGACGGATCGTGCTGCGCGCAACCGGGCTGACCAAGGACCTGCCATTGGGCGCGGTGGTTGTCCATGCGGTGCGGGGCATCGACCTGGAGATCTACGAAAACGAGATGGTCGGGATCGTGGGACCGTCGGGGAGCGGGAAGAGCACGCTGCTGGGGCTGATCGGCGGGCTGGACTCGCCGACGACCGGGCACGTGGAGATCGACGGCGTCGATATCACCCACATGAGCGAAGGGCGCCTGACCGAAGTGCGAAACGAGAAGATCGGGTTTGTCTTCCAGTTCTTCAACCTGATCCCGACGCTTACCGCGCTGGAAAACGTGGCACTCCCCATTCAGTTCGCCCAGCACCCAAAGTACGACCCGGAGAAACGCGCGCGCGAGCTTCTGTCGCTGCTCGGTCTGCAGGACCGGCTGAATCACCGCCCGATGGAACTCTCCGGCGGCCAACAGCAGCGCGTCGCCATCGCGCGGGCGCTCGCCAACAATCCGCCGCTGCTGCTAGCCGACGAGCCTACCGGGAATCTCGATTCGGAGGCGTCGGAAGTGGTCCTCGAGGCGCTGCGCGATGTGTGGCGTGGCACCGGCACGACGGTCGTGCTGGTGACCCATGATCGCGAGCTGGCCGCCCGGATGGACCGCGTGCTGCATTTGAGTGACGGGCGGCTCGCAGATGAGGCGGCGCGCGCATGAAACTGCTTCGCTTCTTTCTCCAGCACTCCCTGCGCGATATGTGGCGCAACCGCTCGCGCACGATGTTCGCGCTGGTCTGCGTCGCGACCGGGGTGGCAGCCGTGGTAGCGCTGCGAACGATCTCGCTCATGGTGAGGGACGAGCTCACCACGAATCTCGCGGAACTCAACCGGGGTGATATCCGCCTGTATGCATCGCGCGGCGTCCCGGAGCTGGTCGAGCTGTCCCCGCAAGGCGAACCGGTATTCAGCCGCGACACCGTAAACCTTATTCGGGAGTGGGCCGCGCGCGAGGACGTGGACGTGAGCGAAGCGCGTATGGGGTCGCTGGCCCAGATCCGGAGAGTGTCCGGCGGCGAGATCGACGCGGTGGGAGCCGTTCTGGCCCTGTACATCGATCCGGAAACGTACCCGTTCTATAACACGATCACCCTGAACGAGCCCCCAGGCGCTGCGCTCGTCCAGGTATTAGGTGGGAGCGGGAGCGAGGTGGGGATGCTGTCCAGGGGGCTGCTCCCCGGGCTGGGCGCGATTGGCGCGAGCGCGCTTCCGAGCGGGATGACGGGGCAGGGAATGGGGTGGCCGGCGTACGCGTCCGGCACGGCTGCGCACCTGGTCCCGGTGGCGATTTCGTCGAAGCTCACGCGAAGCACGGGGATGGGCCTCAAGGTCGGTGACGTGCTGCGCCTGGGGGCATCGGAGACGTTGTTCGTCGTAGAGGGAATCGTCCCCGCCGCGTCGGAAACGCTGTTAACGGCCCCGCGAACCGCGTTCCTTGATTACATCTACGTGCCAATCGACGCGCTCCCCTTGGTGGGCGAGCCGGCGCTGCCCGATCAGGTCCTCCTGAAAATCCCGCTGGGAAGAGACATCAGCCGGGTCGAGGACAGCCTGATCGCGTTCCTGGAGAGGCACACGGAGGGCGACACAGACATCGGCCAGGAGCTGAACCGGGCGACCGTTCCCGAACTGGAAGAACAAAACTCGGAGACTGCCGGAGTCATCGACGACATGATCCTCGCGATGGGGCTGTCGTCGCTATTGATCGGCGGGATCGGGATCGTCAACACGATGCTGGTCGTGGTGAGCCGGCGCACTGTAGAGATTGCCGTCCTCAAAACACTGGGACTGAAGGCGTACCGGGTCACGCAGTTGTTTCTGATCGAGGCGCTGCTGATGGGGCTGGTCGGGTCGATCCTGGGGGTAATCGTTGGGGTGGCCCTGAGCTATACGGTCAAAGGGGTGGGCGAGACAGCCTTTGCGCTGTCGCTGAACTGGCGGTTGTACCCGGAGGCTGTGACCAGCGGGATATTCCTCGGGCTGGTGGTGACGGGCCTGTTTGGGTTTCTGCCGACACTGGTCGCCGGCCAGGTGAGGCCCGCTATCGTGCTGCGACCCAACGAAGCGCAGATGCCCGCCGCCGGGCTGATCCAGGTGCTGCTGACCCTGATCGTGATGATTGTCGTGCTGGGGCTGTTGGCGGGGTCGGTTGTGAACGACGCGCTGACGATCAGCCCGGTGATTATGCTGGCCGGCGGTGGCGCGCTGGCGGGGCTGTTCGGCGGCGTGATTACCGCGAACACCCGGCTGGGTAAGCCGCTCCCCGATCACTACATATTTCGCCTGTCGCGCCGGTTCGAGCAGCTCGATCACTGGCTGGTGGACTGGGCCGGGCGGCTGGTGAGCATCGTCCCGCTGGGCCGCGTGCGCTCCGCCGACCGGATGGCGCGGGGGCGGGCTGCCGTTACGTCCGGCGTGCGGGGCCTTCGCCAGGGTGTGCTACTATATGGGGCGCTGGCGGTGGGCGCTGTGTTGGCGTCGGTGGTCCTGCTTGTCGTGAGCGAGGTGTGGCTCCCCTTCGGATGGGGAACGGAAAAACCGCCGGGGAACATCGTCCACGCGTGGCAACGGAATGCCATGGGCTCGGTGATCGGATGGACGGCGATCGCGCTGTTCGTGGCGGCGCTCGTGCGGATTGCGGGGCGCAATCTGGGCGGAATCATCGGCCTGGGATCGCTGGGGGCGACCGTCGGAGGTGGTGTCGGCGCGCTGATCGGGTATGGGATGGAACAGGCTCTCGGAGACACGACGCTGTGGATACGCCTCTCGGAGATGGCGACCGGGGTTGTGCTGGTCGAGGGCGCGTTGGTCATTCTGAGCGGCGTCTTCGTCGGGTACTGGCTCGTGGTGTGGGCCGCCGGAAAGCTGCCGTCCGGCGCGCTGATCGGGTTGTCGAGCCTGACGCTGGTCGGGATGATCCTGGGCGGGGCGCTGCTGGCTGCTTCGCGCGGGCAAATGATACTGGTGACGCTGGCGGGGACCGTCATCCTGGCAGTTTTCGTCACGCGTGGACGGTTGCAGGATGGGGCGCGCCCGCGGGAGCCTGTCGTGGCGCGCGAAAACGGTCCGCGAACGGACAAAGCGCGAGCCGGCTACGTGCTGATCGTCGTGATCGCCCTGGCAGCCGGGACCCTGTTGGTCATTCTGGGGGGTGAGCGGGCGAATGGTGGGCTTGTGGCCGCGTGGCTCGTGGGCACGGCGGCGCTGTGGTGGGGGTTTGGGCGGCGGTATCACGTGGATGCGCGCCTGATCCTGCGGGAAATGTCCGGGCGCCGGAGCCGCGTCGCGTCGACGTTGCTGGGGTTGAGCGTGGGGATCGCGGGGTTGAGCATCGTGGCGCTGTCAACCAACGCAGCGACGCGCCTGTTGGAGGGACAGCTCGGTGAAGGCGCCGAGGGCAATCTGTTGATCATCGCGCGGCAGGCGGACCAGGGCGACGCCGTCCGAACCACGCTCGAGGAGGCGCCGGGCGTCGAGCGATTCGCCCAATTCACGACGTACCGGGGCACGCTGCTGGAGATCAACGGCGAGAGGGTCGAGCGCGCCAGATTCTCGGAGATGCACGAAGAAGACAGGGGCGAGAACAGCAATTTCGAACGGGTGGAAACGGGCGTGACGACCATGCTCTCTGAGCGCGCCCGGCTGGAGGATCTGCCTGACTATCGCATGAAGTCGGGACGCATTCTGAACGAGGACGACGTGGGGACGCACCGAATGGTGATCCGCGAGTCCTTCTTCACCGAAGAGATGGGGATCACCACTGGTGACCGGCTGTTGTACCTGTTCGAGAACCAGCCCGGTGAGCAGGACGACAGGTTGATCCGGTTCACGGTGGTCGGCGTCATCTCGCGCAACTCGGAACGCAGCGGACTGGACGATTACGGCGACCAGTTCGTGGTGCCGCCCCGGACTCTCTCGGACGAAGGAGTGATGCCGTTTTACGTCGTCACGGTGGCGACAGTCGACGAGTCCGATGAGGAGTTGATGGGCGGCGTGTTGGCGCGCGTGGCGGATGTGCCGGGCACGGTCGCGTTCGAGCTGGGCGCGCTGACGCAGTTGATCGAGAACCTGATCGATCAACTGAAGGCCATTCCCACGCTGGTCGCGTGGCTGGCGCTGGTTGCGGGTACGGCGATCATCGCGAATACCGTCGCGCTGGCAACACAGGAACGCCGGCGCCAGATCGGAGTCATGAAAGCGGTGGGGCTGAAGGGGCGGCGCGTGCTCGGAATGCTCATCATCGAAAACGGGCTGATCGGCCTGTTGGCGGGGGCGATCGGTGTGGGCGTGGGGTTCGTGATTACGGTCGTGCTGGTGCTGGCGAGCGAAAGCCCCGGAGAACTGCGCGACGCGATCGATGTGGCGACGATGGGCTGGCTGCTGTTGATGTCGATTGGAGTGGCGGTTGGCGCGGCCATTTTGTCGGCGTGGAACGCGGCGACCGAAAAGCCCATGAACGTGCTGCGTTACGAGTGAATCGGGCCGGTCTAGCCGATGCGCCTGCCAGTCTGCTGGTCGAACAGGTGGACGTTGTGCTGCGCGATCTGGACGTAAATCCGTTGGTGGGGGCGAATCTCGACCGAAACCGGAATGCTCGCGATGCAGCGCTGCCCAGCGATTCGCATGTATACGAGCTGTCGCTGCTGGGTGAGTACGGGCTCGACCAGCTCGACATCCGCCGGGATTCCGGCATCGGAGCCGGCCAGGGTGATGTGCTCCGGGCGGATGCCGAGCAGCACGACTTGCCCCAACTTGAGGTCGGAGCGGATAGGGCTAACGTCGAACGCTTTGCCGCGCCAGGTGCCTTCGTACGCGCGCCCAGGAAACAGATTCATGGCCGGGCTGCCAAAAAACTGGGCGATGAAGGCGTTGGCCGGGGTGTTGTAGAGCGCCTGGTACGAGCCGCTCTGGACGATTTTGCCCGCGCTCATGATCGCGATGCGATCGGCCAGGGCGATGGCTTCGTTCTGGTCGTGAGTCACGTAAACGCTGGTGATGGCGTAGTGGCGCAGCAGGCGCTTGAGCTGAATTCGCGTTTCGACGCGCAGCTTGGCGTCGAGATTGGAAAGCGGCTCGTCGAACAGAAAGAGCTGCGGGTCGCGGGCCAGGCAGCGCGCGATGGCGATACGCTGCTGTTCGCCGCCGGACAGGGTGGGCGGCTTTCGGCTCAGCAAGTGCTCGATCTCCACGCCCATGATCGCGACGATGTTACGGATGCGCTCCGGAATCTTTTCGGGCTGTTTGCGGATGAGATCGTAGAACCCGATGTTGTCGCGCGCTTCGAGGTGCGGGTACAGCGCGTAATTCTGGAACACCATCCCGATCCCGCGATCGGCCATTGGCGTCTCGTCAATGGGCCGGCTGTCGTAGAGAATCTCGCCGCTGTCGGGCTTGATCAGCCCGGCAATGACCTTCAGCAGGGTGGTTTTGCCGCAGCCGGACGGCCCGAGGATACTGAGCGTTTCGCCGTTGCGGATGGTCAGGGACAGATCGTCGATGATGTTTTCGCGCTCGGCCTGCTCCGATCGGGTATGCATCGGGGCCGTGTGCCGCAAGGCGCCGTTAGCGTTGGCGGTGAGTGCGCCCACGTGACGGATACCGGCGGCCTCGCCGGCATGCTGTGGATCTCCTCTGAGTGTGACGTGGCGAAGGACAATCGTGGGCATGAATCACATCCTCAGCGCCCATTCTCGGACAGGAATGCGCGCAGAGAGTGCAGAATGATCCCGGTGAAAAGCGTCTGAATGCCGATGATTGCCAGCAGAATGCTGATCAGCGCGTATCCCACCGCCAGGTTCTGGTACTGGTTATACCGGTCGACCACCACCAGACCCAGCAGAATCCCCACAGTGAGCAGCAGGACCCCCGTTACGCCGAAGAAAAACAGGGGGCGGTGCTGGCTGACCATGGCGACGACCCCGTTGAGCACCTGGAAGCCGTGCCGGAACGGGTTGCGCTTGGGGCCTTCGGCATAGATCACGGAAACGGGCACCTCCTTAACCGAGAGGTGGTGTTTGTTGATCAGGAACTGCATCTCGGATTCGATCGAAAAACCCCCATCGGGGCGGAAGGCGAGCG
Source organism: Anaerolineae bacterium (assembly GCA_018432315.1). Taxonomy (GTDB): domain Bacteria; phylum Chloroflexota; class Anaerolineae; order Aggregatilineales; family Aggregatilineaceae; genus LM3-B42. The sequence continues at coordinate 19,214 of JAHDLB010000006.1, read as the reverse complement.
CCTGAAGCGCCTTGTTCGACAGGGCGCGGAAGCCGCTCTGCGAATCCGTCAGGACGACTCCGGAGGCGAGGTTGGTGGCTACGGTGAGCGCGTGCTGCCCGACGATGCGCCAGCGCGGAATCCGGCTGCGCACGCCCAGGAAGCGCGAGCCGACGACCAGATCGACGTCCTGGTTTTGGATGGGCGCCAGCAGCTCCGGGATCTGGTCGGGGTTGTGCTGGCCGTCGGCGTCGATCAACACCGCGATGCTGGCGTTCATCTCGCGGGCGCGGGTCAGGCCGGTGTTGATCGCTTCCGCCTTACCCCGGTTCCGTTCGTGGCGAATGACGAGCGCGCCGGCTTTCTCGGCCACGTGAGCAGTATGATCGGTCGAGCCGTCGTCGATCACGATCACGTGATCCACGTGGCGGAGCGCCTTGATCACGACGCTTCCGACAAAACGATCTTCGTTATAGGCCGCGATGATGGCGACCGTGGGTTGGGGCGATGCCGTGTCTGTCTGGTTCACGTTATGCTGTTTCTGGTGATGGTGGCACAGTCTCTGTAAGCATTTTAACACGTTCCGACTATCCTGAAAGATCATTGTGAGCCAGACGTATGCTGGCCGTAGGCCAAAACGGGCTTACGGGACAAGCATTCCTCCGGAATTTGGGTATACTACGCACCTTGAAGACCAACCAAGGGGTATTTGAGAGGTTTCTATGCGTTACGGACTGCGAGCATTTCGCTTCATCGCCAGCGGACTCGTCTTCCTGGCACTGACCGTTGGCACTGTTGGTTACGTGGTGTACGCGGCGAATGGGCTCCTGGACCAGGTTGCGGCCCGTGATACCCGCGAACAGCATGACCGGGTGATGGGGAGTACTGCTACGGCCCTGGCCCAACGGCTGGCTGTTGTGGCGGTAAATCGCCCTGAAGGTGAGAGAACGCTTGATACGGAAGACACCATCCAGCCCACCGAAGCGCTGGCGATCGTGCAGAGTACGGCCACGCCGACGGACACGGAGGAGCCGACCAGCACGCCGGAGCCAACCGAGACGCCACTTCCCACCGAACCGCCCAGCGCGACGCCGGAGCCGCCGACTGTGACGCTGATCCCGACGAACACGCCGCGCGTGACGATGACCTTGATTCCGACGAATACGCCGCGCCCGTCGATGACGCCGACGGCTTCGGATACGCCGCTTCCATCGGCGACACCCACCGCGACGGCCACACTCACGCCGAGTATTACGCCGACGCCGACCGCGACGTATACCCCGACGATCGAGCCCAGCCCGACGTACATCATCGAAGGAACGTACGCGGCCCCGCTGCAAACGCCCATCGTGCCGCTGCCCGAGCGCGTCCCGCTGATGGAAGACGGTGACGACATCGTGAATTTTCTGCTGTTGGGCAGCGATACCAGCGGCGGCGGGGTAGGGCGAACCGATGTCATCATTCTGGTGTCGGTCAACAAGGTGGCTGGCTCGGTCGCCATGTGGCACGTCCCGCGCGACCTGATCGTGTACATCCCGAACCACACGATGGACCGGATCAATGTGGCATACGCGCTCGGTGAATCCAGCGGCTACCCCGGCGGCGGATTTGGGCTGATGAAGGAAGCGATCCTGTACAATTTCGGGATCGAGATCGACCATTACGCGCGCGTGGATTTCGACGATTTCCAGCGGATCGTTCAGGAGCTGGGCGGGCTTGAGGTCAGCGTCGACTGCGCTATCCGGGACTGGCGGCTCATCGATCCGGAACTGGATCCGTCGCTGGAAGAGAGCTGGGAGCAGTATACGCTCCCCATCGGGCGGCAGACGCTGGACCCGTACATGGCGCTGTGGTATGTACGCAGCCGAGTAACTACCAGCGATCTCGATCGCGGGCGGCGCCAGATGGATACGCTCCGCGCGATGTGGTACCAGGCGCGCGAGCAAGGGCTGTTCACCCAGGTGACGCAGTTGTGGCCTGAAGCGGTTCAGGTCGTCGAGACGGATATGACGCTGACGGACGTGCTGTCATTCGTCCCGCTGGCCGTGAGCCTCGATATGAGCAACATCGCCCGGTACAGCGGCGAGCGAGGCGTGCATTTCGTCCCGTTTCTCACGCCGGATGATGGGCGCGATGTGGTTTTGCCCGACCGCGAAAAACTGCTGATGTTGATCGAAGACTTCCTCACGCCGCCGACGAGCAACCGGCTGGGGCGGGGTGCCGTCCGCGTCGACGTGGTCGATGCGTCGCTGTGGAACATCGGGTTCGACCTGGTGGCGACCGACCGGCTGGCCTGGGAAGGGTACGCCGCGCGGCGCGTGCAAGATTCGTCGGTCGTGGCGCGGGAGCTGACCGTGATCTACGATTACACCGGCCAATCGAAAGGCAGCGCGCTCGAGGACTTGAAACGCGTGCTTCGGGTGAGCGATGCGCAGGTTGTGTCAGAGCCCGATCCGAACCGGGCGGTGGATTTTCGCGTCGAAATTGGGCGGGCGTACAATGCCTGTGTCTACGGGAATGCCGAGGACGAAATCGACGCCGGGCCGCCGGTCGAAGCGCCCCCGGTGACGCCGGTCAACGTGGGCTGAGCCGGGACAGTGAATCACGGCAGCGGGATCATTTCCGTGAGGGAATGGCCCCCTTCTTGTTTGTCAGTTGAAAGGCGCCCATTCGGGCAGGAAATTGGCGTGCTGCCCGGTGACGGGGCGCGCGCTCTGGTCCAAAACCGACTGAATGACGATCGCCGAATCGGTATCTGAACCGCTCTGGTAGATGAGATGCGTGCCTTCCGGTGACCAATCCGGGAAGGCGTTTCGCTCCTGGCTGTCCGTCATGGGCTGGCGGTTGCCCCCGTCAGCATCCATCGTATAGACCGTCACAGCATTAGAGCCCGGCACGATGACGTGAAATGCCAGCCGCGCGCCGTCCGGCGACCAGGTGGCGAAGGCGTTGATCACGTCGGTGTCGGTCAGGCGCGTGACCTGCCGGGTTTCCACGTCCACCCAGGCCAATTCGTAGGGCGTTCCCCATAAATCCGTGTGAAAGACGATTCGCGCGCCGTCGGGTGACCAGTCCGGCCCCAAATCCTGGGCGGAGTTGGCTGTGATGGTCTCTAAGCCGGTGCCGTCTGTGTTGATGATGACGATGTCGAAATCGCCGTCCGCGTTGCTGTGAAAGGCCAGGCGTTCTCCATCCGGCGCCCAGGTCGGGTACCGCTCATCAACGGACGGGGAATCGGTCAGGTTGCGGACGTTGGAACCGTCAGCATCTATGATGAAGATGTCATAGTTCGCCTGTTCGCCGGTCGCCCCGTAATAGGCGATCTGGCTGCCGTCCGGCGACCAGCTTGGCCCGCGTTTGACGCCCGGCCCCGATGTGATCTTGCGCAGGTCGCTTCCGTCAACGTTCATCGTGTAGATGTCCAGCGAGCCATCCCTTCGCGAATCGAACGCGATTCGCTGGCGCGAGGCGGGCGGCGATGGCGCCGGCTCGCGATTGGCGGACGAAGAAACCGATCCCAGGGCGGTCGGGCTTGGCTCCGCTTCACGGCTTTCGTATGTGAGCAGGTACACGACGAAGACCGTAATCGCGAGCACGACTGCGATCAGGCCGAAAACGGCACCCCTGATGAGCCACCGGGTCGCCGTGGACGCCGGGGGAGGTGGCGCCACGTAAACCGGCGGGAGCGGCCCCGGAACGGATGCCGAGCTTTGCGTGCTGAGCGCGCTCTCTGGGTGCACGGGGCGAAGCGACGGGATGGTCTGCTCGGCAGGGCCCGCTTTGTGCACGTGCGGTTGGGTAAGCTGGGGCGGCATCGGGTGCTCGATGGTCGCTGCTGGCCTGGGAGGCGCTTGCCGGGGAAGCTCGTCAGGTTCCGGCTCGGTGACGGGACGCATGAACTGGGACCACTCGGGGAGTGTCAGATCTGGCGGCTCGATTGTGGTCAGCATCCGTTCCCCGGTGATCAACGGCTCCAGGGAGATCGGCGGGGCGCCGACGGCTTCCGTCAGCGCATCGTACAGAGCAGTGACCGATGGGAAGCGCTTCGCGGGCGATTTTTCAAGGCATCGCAGGATGATCTCCTCGACGGCCAGGTCCAGCGAAGGGCGAATGTCCGATGGCCTGCGCGGCGCGACGTGGACGTGCTCGTAGATGATGCGCGCCGCTGTCGAGGCGCCTTCGCTGGTGGCGCTTTCACCCCTGAACGGGGCCCGACCCGTGTACATGCGATAGAGAATGACGCCCAGCGCGTAGATATCGGTGGCCGGGGTGACGGAGTCGCCGGATATCTGCTCGGGAGCCATGTAGAGCGGCGTCCCGATAGTGGCGCCGAGCGTCAATTCGCTGGCGATATTCAGGATGCGCGCGATGCCGAAATCGGTGATCAGAACGGTGTTGTTCTCGTGAATGAGCACGTTGGCCGGTTTCAGATCGCGGTGGATGATGCCTTCATTGTGCGCGTATTGGAGCGCGGTGACGATCGGCGTCAGATAGCTGATCGACGCGTAGGGCTTGAGTATCGGATCCCGCGAGGAGAGGATGTCTTCGAGCGTCTTGCCGGGGACGTAATCGAGTAGAATGAAGATCGTGCCTTGCAGGTCCACGATGTCGTAATAGCGCACGATGTGCGGGTGCTGCAGGCGGGCGAGCACCGCCGCTTCGCGCTGAAACCGGCCATACACTGCTGGGTCGCGAGCGATCTCGGGCCGTAGTACCTTCGCCGCAAGGGTGGCCTGCCGGTGTAGGTCGGTGATCCGGTAGACGTGCGCGAACGTGCCTTCACCGAGCTTTTGTTCGAACCGGTAGCGGTTGTCCAGGGTTTGGCCCAGCAGATCATTGAACATGGCCGGGTCTTTCTAGCTGCATCGTCATGGCGTTTCACGCGTCCGCGGCTTCTTCCAGGATGATCGGGGTGACCTGGCCGGCAGTCAGTTCGAGAACGGCGGCGCAGAACGGCTCGAACGTGTCGATGGGAATATGGGCGTAGATCGTCACTTCTGCACCGAATTCTTCGCTGTCCGTCTCGGCCTGATATTCGGCCAGCAAGAGCTTGACCCGCTCGTAGACGCTGTAATGCACGGTCGTTCCGATGTAATGTTTGGGGATTTTCATCTCGACCGGCAGCGCTGCCACCGCGTCTTTGGCAGCGCCGCCATACGCGCGGACGAGACCCCCTGTTCCCAGCTTGGTGCCGCCGAAATAGCGCGTGACGACGAGCGCCACGTCCCCGAGATCGGCTCCGCGCAGGACGGCCAGCACCGGAGGGCCGGAGGTGCCTGAGGGCTCGCCATCGTCGGACATGCCTTCGATCACGCTGCTGCCGTAGCCCACCTTGTAGGCGTAGACGTGATGCGTCGCATCCGGCATTTCCTGGCGGATGGACTGGATGAACGTCTTCGCCTGCTCGACGGTGTCCGCCCGACCGATGGTCGCGATGAAGCGCGAATTGACAACCACATTTTCGATCCGGATCGTCTGGGCGGGAATCGGATATTTGATCATGTCTCCCAGCCAAGCACGTGCTGCGCTGCAGCACGACGAAAATAGGCACGGTAAGCGGCTGTCTCGGCCACGCTGGCCGCCAGCGCTGCCTGTTGGTCACGAATATCCGCGCGCCGGCTGCCGTGGCTCCGCCTAATCAGTATACCGCCGTTTCGCTCCCATTCCAGCGTGATTTCACCGGATGCCTCGGATAGCGCCAGAACACAGCGAACGGTTGTCGTCGTGTGTCCAACTGCCGCGGCTAATGCGTCGATGGTCGTACGGCCATCTTGACGGTTCAGGACGTGTTTGACCAGTTCGAGGATGCGGCGCTGGATGTCGGCGACCGTCTTGAATGGCGGATCGACACCGATCAGGATCACCGTTGTGGGCTGAGCCTGTTCGAGCGCTTCGCGCAAGGCTTGCGGGGCGGGGGGGCTGGTGTAAACGATCAACGCCTCCGCCCTGGACAGCGCAGCGAGAGGCACTCCAGGCGACTCGGCTTGGCGAAACCCCTCCGCCCAAATGACTGCGTCCGGATAGCTCTCAAGCGCGCCCGCCAGGGCTGCGCGTGGCTCACTTGCGGAACGCAGGTCGACAACCTCGCGTTTGGGCGGTTCGACAAGAACCGGCGCGCTCGCAGACCGGCGGCAGTCCACCCAGGTGAGCTGTGGTTCGAGCTGTCCATCGACGGGGTATAAGTCCAATCGATAAGCCAGATCGAACAGACCCTCTGGTAGTGAGTTCTCGGCGCCGTTCCACCAGACGACTTTCTGTTTGGCGCCCGCTTCGTCCTCGATGGTCAGGCGCCGGTGCTGACGCTCCGTCCCAAAGTGAGCGGCGCTCTTGAGCGTGAGGTTGGGCGTGACGAGCGTGATAGGGGGATTGCCTTCGCCAAACGGCCCCAGGCGGTTCAGCGCGTTGATCAGGTCGATCGTGATCTCGCCCAGGGATAGTTCCGCGTCGATGGTGAGCGACTGCGAGGCTGCGACCGGCGTCTGTTCGGCCAACGCGGCTGACAGGCGGCGGCGGAATGCCGGGATGTTGTCGGCGGGCAGGGACATCCCGGCGGCACCAGGATGCCCGCCGAACTGGAGCAGCAGATCGGCCTGTGCCGTAATCGCCGCGCCGATGTCATATCCCGCGCTCGAGCGCGCTGAGCCGCGAGCCAGCCCGTCCTCGTTCACGCTGAGCAGCACGACGGGGCGCTGGTACCGTTCGGCGAGCTGGCTGGCGACGATCCCGATGACGCCGCTGTGCCATGCCGGGTGGTCGATCATCAGGGCGGTCCAGTCCAGCAGGGACGGATCGCGGGCGATGCGTTCCTGCGCGGCGGTCAGGATTTGCTGGTTGAGCAGGCGGCGCCGGCTGTTGAGACCCTCCAATTGGGTGGCGAACAGTTGGGCCTGTGCCGTATCAGTGGCGGTGAGCAGCTCCACGGCCAGGGATGCGCTGCTGAGCCGGCCAGCCGCGTTGAGCCGCGGTGCCAGTTGAAAGCCGATATCGCTGGTGGAGAGAGCCTCCAGCGATAGACCGGCAGCCGCCGCCAGTGCGTGAATCCCCACTCGCCGGGTGCGCTGAAGCTCTCGCAAACCGAGTTGAAGCAGGTACCGGGTGTCGCCCGTCTGGCTCGCCACATCGGCCACGATGCCGAGCGCGACGAGGTCGAGGAAGCGCGGCACATCACGATCCCAGCCGCGCGAGCCGTAGAGATACTCGACGAGTTTGTAGACCACACCGACACCAGGCAGGGTTGCCAGCGGGTGTGCTGGATCAAGGCGTTTTGGGTTGACCACAGCATCCGCATCCGGCAAGGTGGCTGGCAGATCGTGGTGATCGGTGATGACGGTCCAAAGGCCGCGAGACTTCGCGTAGTCAATCGCCACATAAGCCGAAACACCCGTATCACACGTCAGCAAAACCGCGGGTTTCACATCCGCAAGCCGTTGCTCCAGTGATTTGATGTGAACGCCGTGCGACTCCTGCATGCGATCCGGAATGTAATAAACTGTATCAGCCCCCAGCGACTGCAGCGCATCCAACAACAGCGCCACTGCTGTCTGCCCATCGACATCGAAGTCGCCCCAGATTAGGATGCGATCGCCCTGCGCAATTGCATCCTCGATAATTCGGACCGCTGCAACAATATCCGGCAGGTCGCCCGGTGGGGCAGGGGTGTAGTGTTCGGGGTACAGGAACGCGAGCGCCGCTTCAGGCGACGTGATCCCGCGCCGGAGCAGGATTTGAGCCGTGAGTGGGTTGGTCTGGGTCGCTTCGAGGAATGCAGGTGAGGGGGTTGTGTCGGCTGGAGGAATCCAGTCTATGAATTTCGCGTAGTCATTAGCCATCAAAAACCAACCTCAGACACATCCTCAAACAAAACAACATCATCACTCACAATATTACCAACATCGATACCAAACTGATCAAACGCACCAATTTCCACATCCCGCCCACACAACGATCGATACTCACACAGCCGACACTGCGCCTCATCCGCCGTCTTGAACCACTCCTCACGAGCCGACTCACGATCGACCCCCCGCAACACCGACCCCACATACGACAGATCGCTCTCGAACTGCGCCTCGTTATAGGCAAACTCAACCACATCACCAGACGATCCCACCAACCAGTACACCAGAGAAACCTGCTCCGGACGCACCACAGCACCAAAAACACCCCGCCGCGCAGCCAAAACCAGCACCAACGGATACAGGCGCGACTGCATACGCGCCGCGAACCACTCCGCTGATGGAGGCCAACGATGCGTCTTCCAATCGAGAATCACGACATTCCCCTCAGGCCGCAACACCAGCAAATCATACGCCACGACAACACGATGCCCCTCGATATCGACCGACGCACGAAATTCGGGGAAGCGCTCTCCCTCCATGGTATGCAGATAATCGAACCCAAGATATGCCGACCACCATGCTTGAAGCTGAGGATCGTCTACCGTACGCGCCAGAGTGTCCGGCTCCATCCCCAACTGATGCCGCTCGACGAGACGGTGAAACCGCGTTCCTAGATCCAGATGGCGTTCGCGCTCCAGCACAGGCTGTGACTGGACCGCCGGCCAGGGCTGCGCATCCACGTACCGCAACTGAAAACGCCGCGGACAATCCACATAATCCTGCAGACTGGTCTGGCTGAATCGAAAATCGCTAGGCAGCATTATGTTACACCCTTATCCCTCGTGGACACCTAAAAAGCTCTTCAGCGCAACGACCGGCACGGCTGGCTGATTCTCGCGGCCCTGCTGCCAGTGGCGTCCCATATTCCAGGTGACGATCACTTCCCGTCGCGCGCGCGTGATGCCCACGTAGAGCAAACGCAAGCGCTCCTTGACGTACTCCACCCGTGCTTCCAGCGTGGCGTCACCTTCGTAGTACTCGCCATTGGACACCAGCGCCTCAAGCTGCGCCATCGCCTCGGCTTCCAGGTTCAGGTGCTCGATTCCCCGATACGGATTCCCTGCCGCATACCATCTCTCGCCGATGTACGAATCATAGGGCAGGGCAGATGGAAAGCCGTAGTTGCTCACCGACATCAAGTACACGCGATCCCACTCCAGGCCCTTGGCACTGTGCATGGTCGCAATCGTCACCACGCCCGGCTTGGGCTCGTAGCCGACCTCGGCGTCATCGAAGCCGATGAAGCGCCGCTGGTTGTTGGCGATCACACGAAGCTCGCCCGCAAACTCTGGAAGGCGCCAATCAGGATGTGACTCGGCCATACTGCCTAACAGCACCGCGATCTTGTACGACAGCGCGAGATCGGAAGGCTCTGCGAAGAGATCCTGCCCCACAATCAGAACTAACTGGTCGACCGGCAGACTGGTAGCCTCCAGCCATCGCGAGACAAGCTCCCTGAATCCCTCAAGATCCCCCACGACTGTGGCCTCGTCTTCAGGCCGATTCTGCCCCCACTCGAAGCCGGACGAAGGCCAGAGCAGCTCCTCAACGTGCCTGAACTGGGCGAAGAAATCGGTGAGCCACTTTCGCAAATCGATATCCTCGGCCACCCGCTCCTTCAACTCCGGAGCCATAATGGTCCAGTAGAGTTGTTTGAGCTTCCGTAAATCCAGTGGGCTGCTCAGGTAGTCCAGCACCGCCGTCAGTATTCCCGCCGTTTCGCGCGTCTCGGACGTGCTCCGTAGCAATTCCTCATAGGGGACGCCATGCCGCCTGAGCAGCTTTGCCAGTTGAAAGCCCCGGCTGTTTTCGGGAACCAGCACGGCCACAGTGGGGCGCTCGTGTTCGGGCAGGTGTTCGATTTCGGACATCCAGGCAACAAGCGAGAAGTCCTCTCCCGCCACGACCATCTCCAACTCGTCATCCGGCGTGATCTTCTGGCCGGGAACAAAGTGGATATGGATCGTACACTCTTCGGCGAGCGGATTCGGCTGCGGATCGTCAGCCTCAGCCGGTTTAATCACGCCTCGTACCCGCCCCTGTTTGGGCTTGTGCTCGTAGGTGAACGCCTCTCGCGCTCCCGGTGATGGATGCTCTTCGATGGTCCAGCGAATCAACTCGTTCGCCAGATCGATGATAGGTGGCGCCGAACGCCCGGAGACGGACAGCGGATACTCCACGACGTCGGGATTCGCCTGATCGTCCAAAAACGCCAGCAGGTGAGAGGGATCAGCCGTCGTGAACGTGGTGTTGATCGCTTGATTCGGGTCGCCAACCCGCACCCAGTTTCGCCGATCGCTGAGAAGCCGCAGCATTTGCTCCTGCAGCAAACTGCTGTCCTGGGCTTCGTCCTCCAGAATATACGGCCAGCGATCGCGAAGTCGCTGAAGATAGCGCTCGTCACGCTGCAGAGCCTCCAACGCCAGACGAACCAAGTCATCGAAATCGACAGCGCCCCGGTAAGCCAGGCTCCGCTGGTAATCAGCGTATACTTCCGCCGAGAAGCGCAGCAGATCGAAGCGTTGATCGCCCTCTACGTCCTCCAGCATGCGCTGCAGCTCCTCCGGATCGATCTGGAGGTCTTTCGCCCGCTTGATCACACCGCTCACCAGATCGGGAAGCTCCTGTTCGAGCCGGTAGCGGATGGTGCGCGGCTCGACGTCCGGATCGGCGTACATGCTCAGGCGATCTCCCCACACCGCCAGGCGCTCGAGGACGCTGACTCGCTGAGCGTCGAGTGCCAACCGCTCGTCGAGAATCGCAAAATCGTCCGCCAGACCAACCAGGGACGGACGATCGCGCACGATGTCATGAGCCAATCCGTGCAGCGTGCGAACTCGATACCCGACGTAAGGGGACATCGCGCTGTAGTGCTCGCGCAGAATGTGGCTGATGCGCGCCTGGAAGCTGTTCACGGCGGCATTGGTGAAGGTGACGACGAGCACCTCGGACGGCTGGCTCACGTCAAAGGCGCGGTCACCGACCAACTGCTGCACCAGGCGGGCGGCCAAATGGGCCAACGTGAAGGTCTTTCCGCTGCCCGGCACTGCCGCGACCCCTATCAGGCCGCCCGTATAGCCAAGAATTGCCTCTTGTTCCGAACGAAATCGCACCGAGTCGGCCATCGTCATCCCGCACCATCCGCATCAACCTGCCGCCCAAGCTGCTCGAGCAACAGTAGAAGGGGCCCTTGCTGTTCGTATCCCTGCTCGCCAAGCTGGGCGGCAACAGCGAAAATCCCCTCCCGGCACCGCCGCGCAAGCCCTACCACCAGCCGCCGCAGCGCCTCGCGCCGGGCCGCGTATTCCAGGTCGTCGGTCCAGATTTGACCAGCAGGGAAATTACGCGACAGCACGTAAGGATGGGTGAGCGGCTGTTCGAGGCGCTCCCACCAGTGGCTGCTCCCGATATCGAGCCAAAACTGGTAATCCACCTGACGGTTGCGCATCAGGAACGTGTAGGCCGGAGACACAAAAACTGCGTCCTGATCTTCTGCGTGCCAGCTTGCCACATACAGGGCCGCGAGCAACCCTTTTCGCACCAGCGTGACGTATTCCTTCGAAACGCTACTCCAGTCCTCGATTCCGTGCGGGTACAAAGTCTGCCGAAATTTCCGCGCGGATTCCACCAGTTCCGCGACGACGCGGCCAGCGTCCAGGTCCGCATGATAACCAAACCCTGGCTGTGACAGAACTTCCCCAAACAGGTAACTGATGAAGACGTCCGGCGGGTTCGATGCCGCCAGATCGCGCGAGTCCACCAGCCACTGCCGCAGTTCCTCGTACCGCTCCCCAGCGCGATACGTGATGCGCTGCTGCGCGCGAGCTTCAATTGCATCAAACGAACTCAGCTCGCCGGACTGCTGTTTATAGACAATTGTGGCGAGCAGCCACGCCCGCGCGGGATCCAGGCCGTCGATAACCTGGCCCAACGCGTCGGCGATGTCCGCCGAGGGTGGCGCGTAGCCCCATTCGGGATAGGCCAGCGACATGAGCGTCAGAACGGTGCGGGCTGCGGGTTCATCGCGCACCGCACGAGAGGGACGGTGCGAAACGACCGGAATGTCCCGCTGCTCGAGGCCCTGGGCCAGGGAAAAACGCAGCGAATCGCCCAGAAATGGCGCCAGCACGACGATCTCGCGCGGGGAAACGCCCCCAGCAACCAGTTCGCTGATGCGATCAACGGTCCAGTCGATCATCTGAGGATAGAAGGTATGCGTTGAAAAATGGACCGCCTCCAACGGGTTCGCCGGTGAAGGGGCGGGCACCGGCGTGGCGGAATCCAGGCGGCTGGAAAACTCACCGGCAAGGGCGAGTATCGCCGAATTGGCCGATTGCAGAGGCTGAAAGGCGAGCACCTCATCGCACAAATCGGCGAGATCGTGCATCCCCGCTGGATCGGCGCCGAGAAAGCTGCGATACCCCGCGTCGGTATCATAGACGAGCAGGGCGGAGTCCAACATATCCCAGGCCCAGCGGATGAAGTCGGCCACAACCGGGAAATTCTCCTCGAGATTATCCGCAACAAGGTGCCGATACGCCCGCTTCACATACCGCTCAAACACCGGTTCCTGCAACAGGTCCTTCATGAACAGATCGATTTGCAGCGAGAAATCCAACAAGCTGTTCTCGAGACAGTGATCCCGAAAACGTGCGGCAAGGTCCAGGCTGGCACGATAGACCGGGGGACGGCTCGAATGGCGGTCGCCCCAGGCAGCGACGAGCCTCGACGCAACTTCGTCGAGCGTGAACTGGTTCATCGCCGCTTTGGAGAGGTTATCGAGAGTCTGGTTCATGATTCGAAACGGCGTCACGCTGATGCTGTCAAACACGCCGGTCTCGACCGCCTCGTTGACGAACTGCGCCATGAAATACTGCGCCGTCTCGATGGTGAGAAACCCCGGTTCCCAGGTTGGATGGGCAAAACCGGCCTTTTCAGCGATCAGCGGCCAAAACAATTCCAGACTGCGCCGGGCAAGCCCGCCAATCGTCACGGGAGTGATGTCGGCGCCGCCGGGCCAGTCGGGCGACGAAAACGCGATCTGGTAGGGACGCCCTAAAACGCGCTGTGGAACCAGCAGCAAGATTTCGTCCGGGCGCACGCCTTGATCGACGATCAGCGATCGGATATGCTCGATCGCGTGGGTTGTCTTGCCTGAACCGGCGGGCCCCTCGACAAACTGTGCTGTTTTCATCCGCAATCCCGACTCGCTCTCACACAAACAGATGTTCGATACAGAGTATAGCACACCCGAACGGCAAACAGAAAATGCACAAGATAGCGCATTGCGGCGCGCTCGGAAACCTCATGATACCATATAAGGCATTGGTTCTTTGCGCGTGCTACCAGCAATCAAGAGAAGCTTAACCCATGACAACTCCCGCACACTTATGGTATGTTGCGCCGCCAGAAGAGATCTTCGAAGCGCTCAACACCGATCCGGTCAAGGGACTGTCCGAACAGGAAGCCGTTCAACGCCTCGAGCGCTACGGGCCGAACCAGCTCATGGAACAGCCCCGGCCTTCCTTCTGGCAGCGGCTGCTCGCACAATTCCAGAGCTTCGTGATCTACATTCTCATTTTTGCGGCTGTTCTGTCGGCAGCGCTCGGCGACTGGGTCGAAACCGCCGCTATCGCCGCCATCGTCATCTTGAACGCGATTCTTGGGATCATCCAGGAAGGCAAGGCCGAAGAGGCGCTGAGCGCGCTCCAAAAGCTGACATCACCTGACGCCATCGTCGTCAGGGAAGGCCGCCAGAAGCACATCCCGGCAGCGGCGCTCGTGCCCGGCGACATCATCCTCCTCGATGCGGGAAACTATATTCCCGCCGACGTTCGCCTGCTAACAGCCGTGAATCTCAAAATCGACGAAGCATCGCTCACCGGCGAATCGGTCCCCGTCGACAAACGGGTCGACATCGAGATCCAACCAAACAGCCTGCTGGGCGACCGCAAAAACATGGCCTATATGGGCTCGACAGCTACCTATGGACGAGGAAAAGCGGTCGTCGTGCATACCGGGATGAAGACCGAAATTGGCAAGATCGCGGACCTCATCCAGTCGACCGAAACGGAAGAAACGCCCCTACAGCGCCGCCTGGACCAACTCGGACGCACGCTGAGCATTGGGGCGCTGGTGATCTGCCTGATCGTCGGTATCGTGATCTTCGCGCGCGAGATCACCCAAACCGACTACAACCTGCTCGAGGCATTCGAGGAAGCGTTGATGACGGCGGTTGCGCTCGCGATCGCAGCCGTGCCGGAAGGACTGCCCGCCATCGTGACGATCAACCTGGCGATCGGCATGCGCGAGATGATCCGGCGCAACGCGCTGGTCCGGCGGCTTCCGGCAGTCGAAACGCTGGGCAGCGCCAGCGCGATCTGCTCCGACAAGACGGGCACGCTCACCCAAAACCAAATGACGGCGGTGAAGCTGTACGCCAATCACGCGCACTGGGACATCACCGGACAGGGGTACATCCCTGAGGGGCAGTTCCGGTATCAAGGGGACAGCGTTGACCCGAACGAATCTGCGGAAGTCCAGCAGCTTTTGCTGGGTGGACTGCTGGCAAGCGACGCGCAGTTGGTGATCGATTCGGAGAACAACGGTATGCCGCCGGGCCATCGCATCATCGGGGATCCCACCGAGGGGGCGCTGGTAGTGGCCGCGGCGAAAGCGGGCATGGACCGGGACGACACTGACCGGCAATACCCGCGCGCCAACGAAATCCCCTTCGACTCGACGCGCAAGCGGATGAGCACCATCCACGAGCAAGCCAATGGGGCCGGGCTGGTCGTGTACTGCAAGGGAGCCCCTGAGATCGTCCTGGAGCGGTGCGACACGATCCTCGAGAATGGCGAGGTCATCCCTCTCACGGAGCGGGCCGCCGAAGAGATCCGCGCGGTGAACACGGAATTTGCTCACCAAGCGCTGCGAGTGCTGGCCGTCGCCCGACGCTATTTGGACGAGATGCCGCCTGAGATTACACCCGATTCGATCGAATGCCACCTCACGTTCATCGGCCTGATCGCCATGATCGATCCGGCCAGACCAGAAGTCCAACCGGCTATCGAACGGGCTCGCAGCGCCGGGATCAGGACGGTGATGGTCACCGGGGATTATCCCGACACGGCGCGGGCCATCGCCCAAAATATCAGGCTGCTCCGCGAGGGCGGTCGAGTCGTCCACGGCAGCGAGGTCGAGGCGATGTCCGCGTCCGATCTGGCCCGTATTATCGATGATATCGACGTGTTCGCGCGCGTGTCACCTGAGCACAAGCTCCGGATCGTCGAGGCGTTTCGCGCCCGCGATCATGTGGTCGCCATGACAGGCGATGGCGTCAACGATGCACCGGCGCTCAAGCGTGCCAGCATCGGGGTGGCGATGGGCATCACCGGCACCGACGTCACAAAGGAGACCGCTGATATGGTGCTGACCGATGACAACTACGTCAGCATCGTCTCTGCCGTCGAGCAGGGCCGGGTCATCTATTCGAACATTCGCAAGTTTGTGTACTTCCTGTTAAGCTGCAATCTGGGCGAAATTGCCGTGATCTTCCTGGCGACCCTGGCGGGTACTCCCCCTCCGCTCACCCCGATCCAGCTCTTGTGGCTGAACCTGCTGACAGATGGCGCGCCGGCCCTGGCACTGGGAGTCGAAAAGGGGGACCCGGATATCATGGACCATCCTCCGCGCCCGGTGAACGAGCCGATCATCAACCGCGAGATGCGCATTGGGATGCTCGTCCAGACGATCATCATCACGGTTGCCACGTTGGGCGCGTTCGCGCTGGGACGGCATCTGGCACCGGACGACAATTGGATGCTGGCCCGAACCATGGCTTTCGTCACCCTGTCGGCTTCCCAGTTGTTTCGTGCCTATACCACGCGCTCGGAGCAAAACGCACTGATCAGAATAGGCGTCTTCAGCAACAAATACATGCAATACGCGGTGTTCACGTCTTTCGCGCTGCTGCTGCTGGTCGTGTACGTGCCCTTCCTTCAGGGCGTGTTCGACACCGTGGCGCTGGATGCTGTGCACTGGGTGTATGTGCTGCCGCTGACCATTCTGCCAGCGATTGTGGAAGAACTGACCAAAGCGTACTTGCGCCACACCAACCACCAGAAAGCAACACCTTTGCAGACCACGGCGGATCTGCGCGGGTGATCGATGAAAGCGTATTACTGCGACCAGTTCGTGCTGCCGCTGCCGGAAGGGCACCGCTTCCCGATGCAGAAATACGCGATGGTCCGCGAACAGGCTGTTGCCACCGGCATCCTGCGCAACGAGGACCTCGACGTCCCTGACGCGGCGACCGATGAACAACTGCTGTACGTCCACACCGAGGACTATGTCCGCCGCGTGGTGGGCGGCCAGTTGACCGATAAGGAAATCCGGCGGCTCGGGTTTCCATGGTCGCCCGCGCTGGTCCAGCGATCGCGCCGATCGGTTGGGGGAACGATCAGTGCATGCCGTTCCGCGCTCAAGAGGGGCGTTTCCGTCAATCTCGCCGGAGGCACGCATCACGCATTCCCGGAGTTTGGAGCCGGCTTCTGCGTGTTCAACGATGCTGCCGCCGCCGCCCGAACCATCCAGCGCGAGAGCCTGGCCGAGAAGATCCTGATCGTCGACTGCGACGTGCACCAGGGAGACGGCACAGCGTACATCTTCTCCGACGACACGAGCGTATTCACGTTCTCGATTCACGGAAAGCGAAATTTCCCGTTCCACAAACAGGCGAGCGATCTGGACATCGAATTGGACGATGGCGCCGACGATGCTGCCTACCAGAACGCGCTGGAGATGGGGTTACAAGCTGTGTTTGGCGCGTTCGTACCCGACCTGATGATCTGCCTGGCCGGGGCCGATCCGTATATTGGTGACCGCCTGGGGAGACTCAGCCTGACCAAGGCGGGGTTGCTTGCCAGGGATCACTACGTGCTGGGGATGTGTCGCGACCGCCGGCTGCCGGTGGCAGTCGTCATGGCGGGCGGATATGCCCGCGACATACAGGATATCGTCGATATTCATCTGCAGACCATCGCCGTGGCTGCCGCGATATCGCCACCATAAACGCGAGCGTCGCGTGTGGGGATACGCGACGCTCTAGCGGGTGGGGTGGTGGGATGTCCTGTAATGGACTATTGACGTCAGTATAAAAAACTTACAGAAGATTGTCAAGCTTTTGCCAGCCACGCGTTAGGCATGGCCCGCCATAGCTGAATGAAGAAAGTGGATCAGGCGCCCGCCAACGAGCGGATCACTGCCGCCACCAACTGGGGATCGTATTGATCGGTTAGATTGGCGCCCTGATACTGGTATATCTGGCTGCCCGCCGCAATATCGACCAGCCACATCCGGTGATTGAATGCCACGCGCTGCACCTCGGCCAGGGAATGGGACCATGTTTTGCGCTGCCCCATCAGATGAAGACTGCGATCGGTGACGTAGAATTTGCCCGAGTCGAGAACCGTTCGGGGCCCAAAGCGCGACCACAACCCCGGCAGAGAGCCTTCCTGGTAGGAAACGGCGCGTAATGCCAGGAACAGCACCTCGTCGGTTTCCACAAACGGGGGAGGCGGATTCATCGGCGCGGGTTGCAGCCAATCGAGATCTCCCAGGTGCGCCTGTTGAACCCGCTTGCGCTGCACGAAGCCATCCTGGCTGATGCGAAGTGCATCGCGCGCAGACAACCAGCCAGCCTTTCCCAGGCGATCTGCTACGTAATAGTACGCGTCGGCCCTGTTCACGCGGCGATAACGGATGCGCCACCTGTCCGGCTCATCGCCGCCGTCGTCAAACAACGCTGCCGAGCCGCAGTGACTGCACCGAAGGACAGGATAGTTGTTCCCCATGCCAAATAAGCGCCGCCCCTCAACCAGGAATGTTGACTGCTCGGTATGGCAGAATAAACATCCTTGCAGTGGGGGCGGCGTGGCCGCGCTGTCAGACATGCTGACCTTATCCATGCCTAGGAATGCGTCTTGATGAATCCCATTCTATCACGAACCGTGTCCAATGTAGACCGGGCGATCTCGGCGGCGCGTTCGGCGCCCTGGGCCAACAGCGAGTCGACGTAGCCCTGCTCACCGGTGATCTCGCGGTACCGCTGTTGAATGGGTTCCAGCGCCGCGATCACGACATCGGCCACTTCTTTCTTCAGATCGCCATAACCCCGCGCCGTGGCGAAGTGCGCTTCGATTTCGGACCGAGTCTTGCCGGTCAGCGCCTCGTAGATTTCCAGCAGGTTGTTCACACCGGCGCGCTGCGGATCGTCGTTGAACGAGATATCACGCCCGGAATCGGTCACCGCGCGCATGATCTTTTTTCTGGCGCGATCAAGGGGATCGAGCAGATAGACGGCGTGATATTCCGACGACGTCTCGCTCTTGCTCATCTTGTTGGTCGGATCGTCCAGGCCCATGACGCGCCCACCGGACAGCGGGATCATCGCCTCGGGAATGGTGAACGTCTCCCCAAACAGGTGGTTGAACCGCTGGGCAATGTCGCGCGTCAGTTCGAGGTGCTGGCGCTGATCGTCGCCAACCGGCACCGCGTCGGCGTGGTAGAGCAGAATATCGGCTGCCATCAACACCGGGTAGTCCAGCAGGCCAGTTCCAACCGAGTCGGCCTGTTGTTTGGCGGCCTTGTCCTTGAACTGCGTCATGCGGTTCAGCCATCCGAGCGGCGTGATGCAGTTGAGCAGCCACGTCAACTCAGAATGGGCGGGTACGTGAGACTGCACGAAGATTGTAGAAATGTCGGGATCGATGCCACACGCCAGATACAACGCGGCAACTTCGCGCGTCTTGGCACGCAGCTCAGCCGGATCGTAAGGGACTGTGATCGCGTGGAGGTCCACCACACAGAAAAAGCTCTCGAAGTTGTGCTGTTCGCGCGCCCACTGCCTGAGCGCCCCGATGTAATTCCCGATGGTCAAATTGCCGGATGGTTGGACGCCAGATAAGACGCGCTTGCGCGTTTTGGAAACGTGTGAATTCATAGCGTGATCGTCCTGTATGGTGCGAGGCAGAGCCGGATACTTCTGGCAGGGTGAAAAGACCAGAGTACCGCCGGCAGGATTCGAACCCGCGACGCCTAGTTCCGAAGACTAGCGCTCTATCCACTGAGCTACGGCGGCAAACATACACAATCCTACCACGATGGGTCACGCGGATCAATGGCGAGCAGCACGGAGCCAGGGCAAACGCATCAAAACGTGAATAAAAGCTGGGGGGCGCTAGAATCCATCGCAACGGAGAGAGAAGAGGTTGAGATGGACGACGAAGCGCACGTCAGCCTGGAAGTCTACTTTGGGGATATGCCCGACCCGCGCGT
>JAHDLB010000002.1 GCA_018432315.1 Anaerolineae bacterium | reverse complement strand
GCCGGAACCCGGCGGCGAGTTCACCTTCACCCTGACCATCCACAACACCTCGGTCGAGCAGGTGACCATCACCGCGCTGACGGACGACTACCCGCTGAGCGCCGAATGTTTGGCGCTGGTCGGTACCCCGCTGGCGGCGGGTGAGAGCACCGCCTGCACTTACACCGTCGCGCACACCGACGCTGGCACCTATGACAACGTCGCCAACGTGACGGTCGAGGACAACGAGGGTGGTCAGGCCTCCGACAGTGACGAAGAAACCGTCACCGTGACCGACGTGGGGCCGGACATCCGCATCACCAAGACAGCCAACCCGGCGAGCGTGCCGGAGACGGGCGGCGACGTGACGTTCACCATCACGGTGGAGAACGTGGGCACCGAGCCGGTTACCCTGACCGGCGCGGTCGACACGGTCTTCGGCCCGATCGACGTCAGCCTGTTCGACAGCACCTACCTGCTGCCCGGCGAGACGGCGACCTACGCCTTCGTGGAAACCCTGGCGGGCGAACCGGCGCTGCCACACCAGAACGTGGTGACCGTTACCGCCCAGGACAACGAGGGCACACCGGCTACCGGCAGCGATGACGCAGAAGTGACCTTCACCGACGTCGCCGCGCCGGAGATCAACGTCACCAAGACGGCCAATCCGTCGAGCGTGCCGCCGGACGGTGGGAACGTGACGTTCACCTTCCTGGTGGAGAACACCGGGCAGGAGGACGTGACGCTGACCAGCCTGACGGACACGGTCTTCGGCGACCTGAACGGCCAGGGGACCTGCAGCGTTCCGCAGACCATCCTGGTGGGTGACACCTATAGCTGCCAGATCACCACCTTCCTGAGCAGCGGCAATGCCTTCCTACCGCCTCTTGAGCTCAATGTCCTGGCGAAACCCTTCTGCGTCGAGCCGCCCACCGCGCACTACAACGTGGTGACCGCCGTGGCCGTCGACAACGAGGGCACATCGGCCAGCGACACGGATGACGAGACGGTCACGTTCGACTACGTGGCGCCCGCCATCCAGGTGAGCAAGACGGCCAACAAGACGTGGGTCCCGGAGACCGGCGACAACGTCACGTTCACGATCAGGGTGAAGAACACGGGCACCACGCCGGTGACCCTGACCGGGGCGATCGACACGGTCTTCGGCCCGATCGACGTCAACCTGTTCGACAAGACCTATCTGGGGATGTACGAGATCGCCACCTACTCGTTCACCGAGTGGATAGCGGGCGAGCCGGCAGTGGGCCACCGGAACGTGGTGACCGTCACCGCCCAGGACAACCAGGGCGTGGACGTCACCGGCAGCGATGATGCCACTGTCACCTACGGGGACAAGCCGCCCAGGGTCGACCTGACGAAGACGGCCAACCCGCTCCAGCTAACCGAGCCCGGCGGCGACTTCACCTTCACGCTGACCATCCACAACCCCGGTCTGGAGCCGGTGACTATCGCGGCCCTGACGGACACCAACGCCCTGTCAGCCGAATGTGAGGCGCTTGTGGGCACCTCGCTGGCGGCGGGCGAGAGCACGTCCTGCACCTACACCGTCACGCACACCGACGCAGGCACCTACAACAACGTCGCCAACGTGACCGTTCAGGACAACGAGAACAACACCGCCTCCGACACCGACAGCGCCACCGTGACCGTCCTGCCTGAGGTAGCCGGTCAGGTCGTCGTGACGAAGACGGTCGACTGGAACGGCTTCACGCCGGATCCAAACCAGACCTTCCAGTTCTGCATCACCGGCCCGTCGTTCGTCGATCCGTCGTACAACTGCCAGACGGTCGGCTCCAACGGCGGTAGCGTGACGTGGAACAACCTGCTGCCCGGCCTGTACACCATCACCGAGACCCCACTGGATCCCGCCTGGGTCGTGGTCACCGACCGCATCCAGAAGGCGACCATCGTCGGCGGCGACACGGTCGAGCTGGGGTTCACCAACCGCTACAACCCGCCCATGCCGGCTCTCAGGGTCGAAGGCATGTGCGCCATCGAGACCGGGCAGGTGACCTTCACGCTCTTCAACGATGGCTCGGCCATGTCCGAAGGCGTGCCGTACACCATCACCAACGACAACGGGCTGATCGCGTCCAGCACGACCAACGCGCTCGGCGCGGGTGAGAGCCAGGTCTTCGAACCGCCCATCCAGACCAGCGGCGGGACGATGGTCTTCCAGACGAGTGGCAGCGGCGGCCTGTACGCCTACGCCGAAATCGCGGACTGCTTCCCGCCGGTCGAACCGCGCGGCCACCTCGCGGTGACCAAGACGGTTTACTGGAACGGCGCGCAGCCTGATCCGGGCAAGACCTTCGAGATCTGCATCACCGGCCCAACCTATCCTGACGGCTCGTGCATGGTGGCCGACTATGACGGCGCAACCCTGACCTGGTACGACCTGACCCCCGGCAGCTACACCGTCACCGAAACCGATCCGGGCGCGGGCTGGACCGTCAGCATCAGCGGATCGCCGGCCACCGTCGTCGCGGACCAGACCGCCAGCGCGATCGTCACCAACACCCACGCCGCGCCGGACATCAGCGTCACCAAGACGGCCAACCCGACGCACGTGCCCGAGACGGGCGGCGACGTGACGTTCACCTTCGTCGTAACCAACGTCGGCGCGGTGGACGTGACGCTGACCAGCCTGACGGACAACGTGTTCAGCAACCTGAACGGCCAGGGGACTTGTGTCACCGGCGGGCTGATCCCCGTGGGCAACAGCTATACCTGCGCGGTCACCTACTGGCTCAGCGGCAGCGCCGCAACCCCGCACACCAACACGGTGACGGCGGTCGGTACCGACATCGACGGGGCGAGCGACACGGCGACGGATGACGAAACCGTGACCTTCGATCCCGCGATGACCTATCAGGGCTGCACGCCCGGCTACTGGAAGCAGAAGCAGCACTTCGGGAACTGGACCTATCCGCTGGATAGCGACTTCGACAGTGTCTTCGGCGTCAACTTCTTCGACCCGAACATCACCCTCCTCAACGCGGTCAAGCTGGGCGGTGGTGGCGTGGAGGCCCTGGCACGCCATGCCGTTGCCGCTTTGCTGAACGCCGCGAATCCCAATGTGGCTTACCCGTACAGCGTCTCGGAAGTGATCGCGATGGTCCAGGATGCCTCTGCAACCGGCAGCTATGAGACCGTCAAGAATCTGTTCGAGGCCGCCAACGAAGCGGGGTGCCCGCTGGGCCGCGCCGATCTACCTGAGGCTCGGCCCGATCCGGTCACGGTCAAACCCACCATCCGGGTCGCACCGCCGGTGGACAGCGATGGTGATGGGCTGACCGACGATATCGATATGTGCCCGCATCAAGCCAGCACGGGCTACGGCCCCGACGCGAATGGCTGCCCGCTGCCGCCGCCCGACAGCGACGGTGATGGCCTGACCGACGACCGCGACGCCTGCCCCGCGCAGGGTGACGCCGGCTACGGCCTCGACGCGAACGGCTGCCCGCTGCCGCCGCCCGACAGCGACGGTGATGGCCTGACTGATGAGCGCGACGCCTGTCCCGCGCAGGGTGACGCCGGCTATGGCCTCGACGCGAACGGCTGCCCGCTGCCGCCGCCCGACAGCGACGGTGACGGCGTGACCGATGAGCGCGACGCCTGCCCCGCGCAGGGTGACGCCGGCTATGGCCTCGACGCGAACGGCTGCCCGCTGCCGCCGCCTGACAGCGACGGCGACGGCCTGACCGACGACATCGACGCGTGCCCCGCGCAGGGTGACGCCGGCTACGGCCTCGGTGAGAACGGCTGCCCGCTGCCGCCGCCCGACAGCGACGGTGACAGCGTGGGCGAGAGCGAGGAAATCGTGGAGTAAACTGCCAATACCCGGAAACCGGGTAATCGACCGCGTGCTGGCAACCCGACCACCACACCAGGTTGCCAGCACCTAACGAAACGCAGGGCAGGGATTGTTCCCCTGCCCTACGTTGTTTTAGCGGGCCGCCTCACGCCGCAAGCCTGACGCAGCGGCGCGGAAAACCGGCGCCCGTCCGATCCGCCGGGCGGTCGCTCAGTTGGGCTGGAGGGTGCCGAAGAACACCTGCCACGCCAGCAGCGACTTGGCAACCAGCGAGAGCACGATGTACATCTTTTCGCCGAAGATGTAATCCCGCCAGCGCCCGACCTTCTTGTATTGCAGGATCATGTTGATCGCGAAGACGTTGAAGAACACGAACAGCGAGACATAGATGGCATACACGAAATTGGGGACCTGCTCGCCGCTGGTGACCGAGCCGACGAAATAGATGCCGATCGCGATCCACGGCACGATCCCCGCGATCGAGCCGAAGATGAAGGCGGTCCAGTCCGTTTTTTCCGTCGTCTGGTTATGCAGCTCCATCATCCAGCCGAACAGGATCATCATGGCGTTCAGCGCGAAGATCAGCAGCAGCGTAGCGATGTCGTACATGCCGAAGAGCATCGCAATCGCCACGATCATCACCGAGGAACTGAACGCGTACTCGATCCAGCGCGCGTAGTTGGCGCCCTTCTTCAGGTTGCGAACGTACCATTCGTAGATGCCCGGCGTCGAGATGAGAAAGTGCGCCAGGGCGGACATGAACAAAAAAGCCGCGATCAGCGGCGCCAGCGGAATATTGAAGGCTGTTTCCGGATTGGGCACGAGTTTTTCGGTTATCTCGTCGAATTCCAGAAACGCGGTCGTGACGGGCAGCTTGAAATCGAGATCGCTCAGCACCAACATCAGCAGGCCCTGAGCAAAATGAAACACCCCCATGAACAGGTTGAAGCGGCGCAGATTTTGAAACGTCGTCCCCGTGCTGGTCATACCCGGCCCCCTTTCGTCATAGAGAGATCGACACGATCGCCTTTCCCCCTGAGTTATAGGCGCAAACCGCCGCCCGCGCCAGCACGACCGGAGGGCGGCTTACCGGGTTCGCCTGGCTCTCGACGGTGTCCGGAGAATCGACGGACCCGTCGCCAGGAGGCGGCCAGGGATTCACAAAATGTTCACAATTCCTTATGGTAGTTTTATCATTCTCGAATACAATGTTAATGCTATACAGCATTTCGCCTGAGATAGTTCGCTTGAATAGCTCCTTGAGAAAGACCCACCCATTGTAGATTCGGAACAGCACATGATCTTTCCAAAGCGAACACCCGCCGTGATCATGGCCCTGATTGTGGGGCTTGTGATCATTCTGTTGGTTGTATCGAACGTCTTGATCGATCACACCTTCACCGAGCTAGAGCGAGAGCAGGCGCGCCGGGATATGGCCCGCCTGAAAAGCGTCTACGATCACGAGCTGAGTTCCCTGTTCGCCCTCACTGCGGACTGGGCCCATTGGGACGACACTTACGACTTTGTCGAAGACCGAAACGCCGCATACGTGAGCGTCAATTACGTCGATGAGACGTTCGAGAATCTGGAGTTGAGCCTGGCGGTCATGACCGATCGGTCCGGCGCCATCGTGTTCAGCAAGGGATTCGACCTCGCAGCCGGTCAGGAGACCGAGATCCCCACCGAGATGCAGCCCGACGTTCTGGCCCGGATCGCGGAGCCGGTCGACGGCCAGACGGGAATCTTGAGCACGTCCGAGGGCTTGCTGCTGGTCGCCGCCCAGCCTATCCTCACCAGTGACAGGTCCGGCCCGCGCAATGGCACGCTGTTCTTTGGCCGCTCGGTGGATCGCACGATGCTCGAGCGGTTCCGCGCGCTGACCCAGAACGACATCTCCTTCGTCGCCTGGGATGACGACTCGCGGCCAGCCGATTTTGAAATGGCCCGCCGCGAGATCTCCGATGGAGCGCCCGTCTTCGTGCACGTCATCGACAGCAACCAAATCGCCGCCTACGCTCAGTTGGACGATCTGTTCGGCAGCCCGGTCGGGATCATCCGGATCGTCGATACGCGTGAAGCCTACCAGCATAGTCTCTCCAGCCGGATTCTGTTCACGGGCCTGATCCTGTTCCTCACGGGTGTCTGCGCGTTGATCATCGCCCTGTTGATCACGCGGATGCGCCGCGCCGGTGTGGAGCTGAGCGACATTCTGAATAACAGCAGCGATCCCATCGCAGTCGTCCGGCACGACGGAACCATCCTCCAGTCCAACAGCACCTTCCAAGCCGTGTGTGGCAACAAGACAACGTCCATCCTCGACATTGTCCGGCCCGAGCAGCGTGATGAGTTCAGCCGGCAACTGGCCGGCGTCGCGGACCGGCGCGCGCTGCCACGCCTGCGCAACGTCTCGATCCTCTTGCAGCTCGCTTTCGGAGATCGGCGCGAGTACGAGGCCCTCCTCTCGCCCTTCCCGACCCGGTCCCGGAGCGACCAGCGCGTCATCGTGACGTTCCACGACATTTCAGTACAGAAGAGCATGGAACAGCACCTGCGTAACGCGCTCGAACGAGAAATCGAGCTGAACGACCTGAAGACCAAGTCACTGTCGATGGCGAGTCACGAATTTCGCACGCCGTTAGCGGTCATCCTATCTTCCGTCGAGATTCTGGAACGCTACTCGGATCGCCTTTCGGATGGGGACAAGGACAAACATTTCAGCAAGATCAGGAATTCGGTCCAGACGATGCGCGAGCTGACCGATGACGTGCTGACCCACATTCGAGCCGAAACAGGCAGGCTCGAAGTGCATCCCGAGCCGCTGGACATGAACGCCCTGTGTGGCACGATTATCGAGGAGATCACCCCGCCCAATGGCAAAGCGCCCAGGATCGCCTTTTCGCCATCGACGTACACCCGCCTGGTGGAGGTCGATCCCAGCATCACGACGCTCGTCGTGCGCAACCTGTTGTCGAACGCCGTGAAATACACGCCGGCGGGGAAGCTGGTGCAGATCGCCCTCAGCCAGAACGCGCAGCAAACCACGCTGACAGTCCAGGATGAGGGCGTGGGCATTCCCGCCGAGGAACAGGCGCGGCTGTTCACGCCCTTCTTCCGCGCTAGCAACGTGGGCGACACGCCGGGGAACGGCCTGGGGTTGTCCATCGTCAAGCAGGCGGTGGAGCTGCACGGCGGCTCCATCTCGCTGGACAGTACGCCGGGCGAGGGGACGACTTTCCGCGTCACTCTCCCTCACATCCCTGCGTCGCAGGACGGGCGTGAGGCGGCTGCCGCGCCAGCACAACCGGGCGCCTAGTAGACGTATTCCTCTTCGAGCATCTCGCGCAGGCGCAGGTAGCTCTCGTAGCGCTCCAGCGTGATCTCGCCGCGTTCGATCGCCGCCAGCACGCCGCAGCCCGGCTCGTGAACGTGCGTGCAGTCCTGGAATTTGCACTGCTCGACGTGTGGCGCGATCTCGACGAAATACGCGTCCAGCTCGTCCGGCTCCACATCCCATAGAGAAATGGCCCGGATGCCCGGCGTATCCGCGATATAGCCGCCGCCTGCCAGCGGGACCAGCTCGCTGTAGCGCGTGGTGTGGCGGCCCTTGGCCGTTGCCAGGCTCACCTCGCGCACGTGCCGTCCCAGCCCCGGCTCGATCGCGTTGAGCAGGCTGGTTTTGCCCACGCCCGACGGCCCGGTGAACACCGAGATCTTGCCGGGCAGCGCTTCGCGCAGCGCGTCGATCCCCTCGCCGGTTTGGGCGCTGACGTACAGCACCGGGTAGCCGATCTGCTCGTAGACCGCGAACGTGGCCCGCGTTTCGTCCGGCGCATCCTGCACCAGATCGATCTTGTTCACGCAGATGCGGATCTCGGGGATCTCCGCCTTTTCCCCGGCGACCAGGAAACGGTCGAGCATCCGGGTGTGCGGGGCGGGCTGGGCCGCGGCGTAAACGAAGATCGCCTGGTCGGGGTTGGCGATGATCACCTGCTCGCGCTCGGCGGAGGTGCCCACCGCCGACGAGGGCGCCACCCGCGACAGCACGCGCTCGCGCTCGGCCACGGCAACGATCACGCCCCCGACGGTATCGGCCTCGATGGGCAGCGTTTCCAGCGTCACGCGGTCGCCCAGCGCCACGATATCGGTTTCTTTCGCTACTTCCTTGAGCCTGCCCCGAAGCTGGCAAATGATGGGGCCTTGAGGGGTTTGAACGGTGAAAAATCCGCTTTGGGTCCGGATGACCAGTCCTTCGAGTTGTTCAGCCAATGCAGGTTCCTCAGATCCGACTCACTCAGGCAGCGCGCCGCCCAGGCCTGTCATAAAAAAACGCCACGAACAACCTCTCCGCAGCGCAGGAACCTCAGCACACATCTCGCAACGATCAGACATGGCCCTCCTGGCAGCGGATACACAGAGCGCGAACCTCAGTCAAACCGGTCATGATGCGCTCTCCTCTCAC
The DNA here is from genome assembly GCA_018432315.1 of Anaerolineae bacterium. GTDB lineage: Bacteria > Chloroflexota > Anaerolineae > Aggregatilineales > Aggregatilineaceae > LM3-B42. The sequence continues at coordinate 272,477 of JAHDLB010000002.1, read as the reverse complement.
CCAACGATACGAACGCGGCGTTCAGTCAGCCGTACCTCAGGATAGCATGACGCGCCGAGACGAGTCAACAGCTTTCGCGCGACTCGGGGCGCTTGTCCTCGCGTTTTTCGACGCCCTCGGTGGGCAGCATGACGGTGAAGGTGGTCCCCTGGCCGGGCTGGCTGTCCATCCAGATGCGCCCCTTGTGCTGGTCCACGATGCCCTTGACGATCGCCAATCCCAGGCCGGTGCCGGCGAACCGATCGATGGCCTCGTCGGCGCGGTAGAACTTGTCGAACACGTAGGGCTGGTCCTGGGGCGGGATGCCGATCCCGGTGTCGCTCACGGTGAGCAGCACGAACTGGCTCTGCGTGCCGAGCGCCAGGCGAATCTGCCCGCCGTCGGGCGTGTACTTGATCGCGTTCTCCAGCAGGTTGTTGACCATCTGGCGCAGCCGCAGCGGGTACCCGGACACCGGCGGCAGCGCATCTGGCGCGGTCACCTGCAGGTCGTGGTGCTTGCTCTCCCACTGGTGGCGCATCCCTTCCACCGCGTACCGCACGACCAGGTTCATGGCGACCGGCTCGTAGTCACGGTCGAACCCGGCTTCGATCCGGCCCAGCTCCAGCAGGTCGTTGATCAGCGCGGTGATCGACTGCACGCTGAAGACGATCCGCTCGACGAACTTCTGCTGCCCCTCGTTGAGCGGCCCGGCCCGGTTGAGCAGTTCCACGTAGCCGAGGATCGCGGTCAGCGGCGAGCGCAGGTCGTGCGAGACAGCCGTCACGAAATCGGTCTTGGCGCGGTCGAGTTGTTTCAGGTGCGTGATATCCTGCGTGATCAGCACGCGCCCCACGTCGTCGATTGCGGTCAGGCGGGCGCTCAGCACGCGGTCGCCGTCGTCGAGCGCGATCTCGCTGCTGCGGCTGCGCTCGCCGCGCGCGTCTTTGGCAAACAGGTCCAGCACCTGGAGATGGGTGATCGTCTCGGTCAGCGGGCGGCCCTGGGCCGTTTGTGGGTCGATGCCGAAGCTCTGGCAGGCGATCGGGTTGGCGAACAGGATCGCGTCGTGCGTATCCACGACGACGATCGCGGCTTCCGTGTCGCGCAGAATGGTGTTGAGGGTGTTGCGCTCCTGCGCCGTGGCATCGTACAGCCGGGCATTTTCGATGGCGATGGCGGCGAAGTCGGCCAGCACGCTCAGCAACTGGAGCGTGTGAGGATTGAACGCCGCGCTTTTCTCGCGGTTGCTCACCCCCAGCACGCCGATCACCGTCTCCTGAAACGCCAGCGGGACGTACGCCACGTCGCGGAAGTAATAGTGCGTCTTGATCTTGCGCAGGTCCTCGCCGGTGATGACCAGCGGCTGGCTCGTTTTGACGACCTGCCCGGCCAGGCTGTCGGCGACCGGCAGGCGGAGCGACGCATCGACCTGGCCGAGCGCCCCGGTGGCGGCGACCGAATACAGCTCGCCGGTGGCCTGGTCGACCAGCATCAGCGTGCCCTCTTCGGCCTGGGCAAGCTCGACTGCCGCCTCGACGACGCGCGTCAGCACCGGCTGAAGATCCAGGCGGGACGTGATCCGCTTGCCGATCTGGACCAGCGTGTTCAGCTCGCGCAGCCGCTGTTCGAGCTGGTGGTTGGCGTGCAGCAGTTGGGCGGGCACGTTCGCCCGGATGCGCTTCATCCAATAGCGGCGGAGCGTGCGCGCGAGGGTATCGAGCAGATCGCCGGACTCGTACGGCGCGGCCAGGTAGTCGTGGGCGCCCAGGCGCAGCGCCCGGACGGCCAGCGCTTCGGAGCCTTCCGCGGCGACCAGGATCACAGGCGCGTCGACCGGGGCGGCGTGCAGCGCCTCCAGCAGTTCTATGCCCGCCGGATGGTCCGCGCTGTGGCAGGCCAGGATCACGTCGGGCAGCAGCTCGCGCGCCAGGATCATCCCCTCGGCCACGTCCGCCGCCGCCAGCACGTCGTACCCCGCCGGCTGGAGAATCGACTCGGCCAGGGAGTGCCGCGTCTGGGGCGCGCCCCCCACCACCAGCACGCGCTCGCCGGTCACCCGATTGCCCTCTGCACCCTGGCTCATTCGGGCCCCGACGACAGCTTGCTCACCAGCGCTTGAAGCTGCCGGACCTGGTGCCGGACGCCGGCCAGCCGGTGACCCAGGTTCTTGGCAAGCGGCCCCTCGCCGCCGCCAACCAGCCGGTTCAGCTCGGCCTCGATCGCGTCCAGCGGCTGCTTGAGGTGAACCAGCAGCACCTGCATCTGGCGCTTCTGGCGCTCTGCCAGCGCCACCGGGCCATCCGCCGCGGGGGCTGGCCCCTGGGCGCGCCGCGCGGCCAGGGCGAACAACCGCGCATTCACCAGGGCGATCCCCGCGAGGTTCGCCAGCGTCTTGAGCGCCCGGCCATGCGCCTCGCTGAAGGCCGCGCCCTCCGTGGAGGACGCCACGGCCAGCACGCCGATCGCCTTCGACTGGACGGCCAGCGGCACGTACGCGGCGGCGTGGAGATCCTTCGCCACGGCAAAGCGGCGCAGCGCCTCGCCGGACACGATCAACGCCTCGCGCGAGGTCAGCACCAGGTCGGCCAGTTGATCCTGCACCGGCTCGTCCAAGCGATCGAGCATCGCCAGCGGCAGGTTTTTGCCCGCGCGCAGCACGACCTTGCCGGACCGTTCGTCGCGCAGCAGCAGCATGGCATAGCCGGCCCCGGTGAGGTCGATGGCCGTGTCCAGCACGCGGTCGAACAGGCTTTTCAGGTCGCGCGCCTGGGCGACCATGTCGCCCACCACCGCTAGCGCGTCGAGCTGCCCGGCCAGCGTTTCGACCTGGGCCTGGGCGGCTTGCAGATTCGCTGCCAGCCGGTCGCCCCGGCGGCGGCGGCCCAGCGTCTCCAGCGCGCGGGTGAGAACGGCCACCACCTCGGCCTCGCGCAGCGGCTTGGTCACGTAGTCGGTCGCGCCCAGCCGGAAGGCTTCCAGCACGGACTGCTCGCCCTCGCCGCTCGCCAGCGCGATCAGCGGCCCGCCGTACCCGTGCGACTTGAGCGCGATCAACATGTCCTTGCCGCTCAGGCCGGGCATGTCCAGGTCCAGCAGGATCAGGTCGGGGGCGTGCTGGCGCAGGGTGAGCAGGGCTTCCATCCCGTCCTGGGCCTCGACGACGGTCGCTTCCGTCGCCGCCAGCACCAGGTCGCGCAGCAGGGAACGCGTTTCGGGATCGTCATCTACGATCAAGAGTCGGTCGGTCATGGTTTGGCCTCAGTTGGTCAGTGTCGGTCGCGGCCCCGTCCGTGCCGGTCGCCCGCCTAGCGGTACGGCGCGCGCGCGGCGAGCAGCGCGGACTTGAGCGCTTCCACGCCGTCGAAGGGGCCTTCGCGGTGCGTGATCTGCCCGACCAGCATGGTCAGGCGCCCGGGGAGCGGAATCTCGCCCGCGTCGTCGCGATCGTTCAGCGGGTAGAAGAACTCGACCGACTGGCTCAGCCGGGTTTCCATCCGCTCGCGCACGGCGCCCAGCGACGGCTCGCCCGTGATCATGACGAAATCGTGCGGTTCCAGGTGGCCGATCTCGACCTCGCCGCCCACCTCGCGCGCCGTGTTGCGGATCATCAGGCCGATGGCCCGCAGCACGTCGTCCGCCGCGACAAATCCGTACTGCTCGCGGAACCCGTCCAGGCCCTCGACGGTCACCAACAGCACCGCCCACGCTTCGTCCCGCGCCAGCATCGCGCCCAGCGCTTCGTCGCTGGCCGGGCCTTCGGGCAGGTGCGTCACGGGGTTGGACGGCGCGGCGAGGCTGGCCCGGCGCAGCGCGTTGCGCACGCGCAGCCGCAGCTCTTGAATGTCGAACGGCTTGGTGATGTAATCCACGACGCCCAGTTCCAGGCCGGCCAGCTTGTCGACGCGGTCGCGTTTTTCGGTCAGGAAGATGATCGGCATGTCGTGGGTGCGGTGCTGCGTGCGCAGCCGGCGGCAGACTTCGTACCCGTCGATGTCGGGCAGGCGGATGTCGAGCACGACGATGTCGGGATGGTGCTCGTTGGTGAGCCGGATGGCGTCCTCGCCCCAGGCCGCGGTGTGCACCTCGTAGCCCTGGACGTCGAAAAAGTCGCGGAGCATATCGGAGAGGTCGAGATCGTCTTCGACGATCAATATCTGGGCTTTGTCGGTCACGGTGCCCTCTCTGGCAATGCGCCTCGCGGCGGCGCGCAGCACGACGCCCGCCGGCAGCGCAGAGGATGTCGAACTAGAACCAACCGGAACGCGCGTCAGACCAGCTTTTCCAGCTCTTTGACGGCGCGGGACATATCCAGGAAAATGAGGCCCAGCTTGGCCTGCTCGCGGGCCAGCACGGTCAGCACGGCTTCGTCGCCGATCGCGCTCAGGATCACATACCCGTGCTCACCTTTGACGTAGACTTGTTCCAGGCCGCCACGTCCCAATTCGTTCGCGATCCGCTCGCCCAGCGACAGCATAGCCGCCGACATCGCCGATACCCGGTCTTCCTCCACGTTGCTGGGCAGCGATGAAGCCATGCTCAACCCGTCAACGCTGACAATGGCCGCAGCTTCGACATCGGGCGAGCTGACTTGCAAATCGCGCAGGCGCTCTACTAACTGATCGGTGCGTGATTTAGCCAACGTCGTTCTCCTGATGTGTTGGATTTCAACTGCCGTGAGGACTCAAATAACATTAACACAGCATTAACAAAGAGGCAAGCGACAACGCGCCTGTTTGCGTACTGTAGCATGCGCCCGATCCCTTGTCAAATCGGCCCGCGCGCTGGCGCGGCTGCGGTATAATCACGCCACGCACACCGAGGAAGTGAGTTCGCATGAAACTATCGTCACGCGCGTATAATTTGTTCGAAGCCTTCGACAAGCCCGGCTGCCCGGTCTGCCGCCTGACGCTGGACAGTGTCCACCACTTTCTGGACAGCCTGATCTACGAGTACGTCAACAAGCCCGCCACGCACGAGTCGATGCGCGCCGCGCGTGGCTTCTGCCCGGCGCACGCGTGGCACGTCCAGCGCGAGCTGAACGCCAGCGCCCTGGGCGTCGCCGTGCTGTACGAAGGCATCTTGCGCCACCTGCTGGAGGATATGGGGACGGTGAGCCCTGGCGATGGCCGGCGCCAGGTCGGCCAGGCGACCAGCGCGCTCCAGCCCAGGGAACCCTGCCCCGCCTGCGTGCACCAGGCCACCGTCGAGGATCACCTGCTGCGCAACCTGCTCGATCACCTGGATCAGGCTGAGTTCGCGGACGGACTCCGCCGGTCGGAGGGTATCTGCCTGCCTCACCTGCGGCAGGCGCTCGACATCGCCGGGCGGGTCCAGCACAAAGTGCGCCTGCTCGCCATCCAACAGGCGATCTGGGGTGACCTCCAGCGCGACCTGGCCGAGTTCATGCGCAAGTACGATTACCGGTTCGCGACCGAAGGCATGGGCGACGAAGGGACCAGCCCGCGCCGCGCCATCGAGAGCACCGCCGGGCAGTTCGGGATCCGTTAGGACGGTTCGTCCAGGATCAGGAAGACGTCGTCGCCCTCGCGCACCGCGTCGTTCACCTTGATGGCGATCTCCTCGCCCGCCACTGCGCGGTCGATGGCCTCGTGGTTGATCTGCATCGAGACGACCTGCTGCTCGACGTCCGTGTGCGGGCCGTAGAACAGGATCCAGTCGTCGATGAACAGCTCGTTCTCCAGCAGCACCACGGCCACGCCGATCCGGTCGAAGTAGTGGGTGACAGTCCCGATACGTTCGTACTCTTCCATGGGGCTCCCCTCACAGTCCTGGTCTTCCAGGCCACTAAAGCCAGCGTTGATCCAGGCGCAGCCCGGCCTCGCGCGCCAGCCGCTGCGCCGCCCGGACCTCGCCGGACGATACCGGGCGGTTGAGCGGCGCGATGTCCTGCGCCTTCACCCGCCACGCCGGACGATATTGACCCATGACGTTGATGTACGTGTTGGGCGAGATGTCTTCGGCCAGCCACCGCACGATCGCCGCCGTCCCCGCGACGTCGTCCGGCAGCACCAGATGCCGCACCAGCAGCCCGCGCCGCGCGATTCCGTCGCCGTCGAGTTCCAGGTCGCCCACCTGGCGGTGCATCTCGCGAACGGCGGCCCGGTTGCGGGCCGGGTAGTCGGGGATTTTCGAGTAGCGCCGGGCCAGGACTGCGTCGGCGTATTTCATGTCCGGCATGTAGATGTCGATGATGCCGTCCAGCAGGGCCAGCCCGGCCAGCGAATCGTAGCCGCCGGTGTTGTACACCAGCGGGATCGACAGCCCGGCCTGGGCCGCGATCGCCACGGCGGCGATGATCGGGGCGATGACGTGGCTGGGCGACACGAAGTTGACGTTGTGGCAGCCCATCGCCTGGAGCCGCAGCATCAACCCGGCGAGCTGGTCCGGCTCGACGGGCTCGCCCGCGTCGGCCTGGCTGATGTCGTGATTCTGGCAGAACTGGCAGCGCATGTTGCAGCGCGCAAAGAAGATCGTGCCGGACCCGTGACGCCCGGTGAGGGGGGCTTCCTCGCCCATGTGGGGGAACGCGCTGGCGACCGATGCCCGCGTCCCGGTGCGGCAGACGCCCACCATCTGCGTGCGATCGATGCCGCACTGCCACGCGCACAGGTTGCAGTCGGTCAGGGCGGCCTGTGCCTGCCGGACGCGCTCCGGAAAGCCGCCTTCGCGCAGCAGGCGCCGGTATGCGGGCTCATAACCGGTCATCAGAGTTCCGTGCCTTCCCCGTGATTGCGCGCTACACGCATTGTAGCATAGGTTACGGTATACTTGGCAGCAAATCACGTCCGCTCACGCGCACAGACGGATCTGCTCATGATTTTCATCAGCCACTCCAGCCAGAATGACGCGTTCGTGACCCGGCTCGCGACCGACCTGCGCACGCAGAACCTGCCGACCTGGGTCGATCACGAGGACATCCTGCCCAGCCAGGACTGGGACGCCGAGGTGCAGGCGGCGCTCGAAGCGGCGCGCGCCATGATCCTGGTGCTGACGCCCGCCTCGGTGGAGTCGACCAATGTCAAGGTCGAGTGGAGCTTCTTCCTGGAGCTGGGCAAGCCGATCTATCCCGTCCTGCTCGAAGACTGCGAGATCCCGTTCCGGCTGCGGCTGGTGCAGTACGTGAACTTCTCCGCGGGCGGTGACGACGCGCTGGCGAAGCTGATCGCCGCGCTGCGCGACCGGCGCGGGCCGCAGCTAGCCGCGCCATCCCCGCGCCGCCGCCGGAGCGCCGGGCAGCTCCCGATCACGCTCAACAGCGCGCGCCAGATCGAGACGCTGGTCGTGCTCAGCGGCCACCGCGAGAGCGTGAAGGACGTCGCCTTCAGCCCCGACGGGACCGTGCTCGCCTCGGCTTCGGAAGACAAGAACGTCCGCCTGTGGAACGCCGCCCGGCACACGCGCATCAAGATGCTGATCGGCCACGAAAAGCCGGTCAACGCGGTGCGCTTCAGTCCTGACGGCGCGATCCTCGCCTCGGCGTCCGACGACCGGACCGTGCGCCTGTGGAGCGTCGAGAAGCGCTACTGCCTGACCGCGCTGACCGGCCACACCGCCCCCGTGACCGGCGTGAGCTTCGACGCGCACACCGGGCGGCTGGCCTCGGCCTCGGAAGACGGGACCGCCCGCCTGTGGGACCCCTCGCGGCGGGCTACGCTCGCGGTCCTGAAGGCGGACGCCGGGCCGGTGACCGACGTCGATTTCAGCCCGAACGGCGAGACGCTCGCGGCGGCCTGCGGCGACGGCGCGATCCGGCTGTGGGACGTGAAGGGCCGGGCGGTGACGGCCAGCCTGCCGGGCAGCGAGGCGATCCGGCGGGTCGTCTACAGCCCGGACGGCACCCTGCTGGCCGCCGCGCTGGAAGTGGGCGGCGTGGTCGTGTGGGACGTGGCGACCCGCGCCCAGGTCACCGCGATCCGGTACGCGGACTTCAACGCGAACACCGTGCGCGGGCTGGCCTTCAGCGCCGGGGGCGCGCTGCTGGCGCTGGCCTCGCTGGACGGCAACATCCGCCTGTGGAAGGGGATCGACATGGCCGGGCAGACGCGCGCGCTCCGCGTGCTCAGCGGTCACGAGGGCGGGCTGTGCGCGGTAGCGTTCAGCCCCGACGGGCGGCTGCTGGCCTCGGCCTCGCACGATGACACCGTCCGGCTGTGGGGCGTGGTGGAAAGCTGAACGGGGGAGAGCGGTAACGCGATATGGCGGCAGACAACGCGCACGGGATTCGGGAGCACATCGGCATCGCGATCGACGGCGGCGGCGTGCGCGGCGCGATCGTCGCGCAGGGCATCATCGAGTTGGAGCGCCTGCTGGGCGTGGACCGGCTGATCGACTCGCCGCGCGTCAAGGTCTTCGCCGGGACGAGCACCGGCTCGCTGATCGCGGTGGCGCTGGCGGCGGGCGTCTCCGGCGAGGAACTGCTGGCCTTCTACCGCTCGCTCGGCCCCGGCATCTTCGCCCAGCCCGGCCCGCTGCGCCCCTTCGGGCGGCGGATTCCGCTGCTGGAACGGGTCCGCCTGCCCAACTGGCTGATCGCGCTGCTCGAGCGCCTGCCGCTGGGCGACATCGTCCTGTACGCGCTGCTGCCCGCGCGCTATTCGTTCGACCCGCTGCGGGCGGCCATCGGGCGCATCCTGCAAGCGCACCCGATCCCGACCGCCGATCCCACGCTCGGCGAGGTGGGCGAGCATCTCCGCCAGGCCACGCACGGCCCGACCGTGATCATCACCGCCAGCGAGGTCGCCGCCCGGCGCACGCACTTCCTCAAGACGACCGCCACCGAGCAGCACAAGCACATGAAGCTGATCGACGCGCTGCTGGCCTCGTCGTGCATCCCGACCTATTTCCCGCTGGTCGAGCTGCCCACCGGCGAGCCGGTCAAGCGCTGGTTGGTCGATGGTGGCGTGGGCATCTTCGGCAACCCGGCGCTGGTCGCCGCCTGGGAACTGTGCGACCCGCGCAACCCGGACGACACGCGGCGCTACAATCCCGCCCAGACGACCGTGTTCTCGTTTGGCACGGGGACGGTGTCCGCCGCGATCTACCGCCAGACCTTCGGCGACCCGTCCCGCTGGTGGGCGCTGGAATGGGTCCAGCGGGTGATCGACATCTTCACCGATACGGCTATCCGCCAGCAGTCGCGCGACCTGGTCTTCGCCTACCCGGAGATCGACCTGCGGCGCTTCCAGGTGACGCTGCCGGAGGTGATCGACGCGGACCGGTTCGACCTGCTCGACACCGTGCTCGACGAAAAGGGGCGCGAGCTGCGCGAGCTGGTGCGCGACAACCGCCACGCCTTGCACCCCGACCCGGCCCGGCGCCACGATCCGGAGGGTATCTGGCACGACTTCCTCGCCGAATACCTGCCGGAGTAGCCCGTGACCGCTTATGACGTGATCGTGATCGGCGGCGGCGCTGCCGGGCTGATGGCTGCCGGGCACGCCGCCCGGCTGGGCGCTCGCACGCTGGTGCTCGAGAAGATGAGCCGCCCCGGTCGCAAGCTGCGCATCACCGGCAAGGGCCGCTGCAACCTCACCAACACCGCGCCACTGCCGGATTTCATCGAGCATTTCGGCCCCAACGGGCGCTTCCTGTATTCCGCCTTTCAGCAGTTCTTCGCCGACGACCTGATCGCGTTTTTCGCCGATCTCGGCGTGCCGACGGTGGTCGAGCGCGGCGGGCGTGTCTTCCCGGCCAGCAGCGAGGCGGGCGAGGTGGTCGACGCGCTGGCCCGGTGGGCCGCCGCCGGCGGCGCCGCGATCAAGCCCGGCGCGCCGGTCGAGCGGCTGGTCGTGGAGGCGGGGCGCGTGATTGGCGTCCAGGTGGGCATGCCCGCCACCCGGCGCGGCCAGACACCCCGGACGCCGCCCGCCGCGGGCCTCTACCGTGCCCCGGCGGTCATCGTGGCGACGGGGGGCGCGTCGTATCCCGGCACCGGCTCCACCGGCGACGGGTACCGGCTGGCGGCGGCGGTGGGCCATACCGTGATCCCGGTCCGCCCGGCGCTGGTGCCGCTCGAAACCGCCGGGGACGTCGCGCCCCGGCTGCAAGGGCTGAGCCTGCGCAACGTGAGCGTGACGCTCAGCGCGGACGGCAAACCCCAGGCGGGCGCGTTCGGCGAGATGCTGTTCACGCATTTCGGCGTGTCCGGCCCGGTGATCCTGAGCCTGAGCCGGGCGGCGGTCGATGCGCTGGACGCCGGGGGACGCGTCCGGCTGGCGATCGATCTCAAGCCCGCGTTGGACGAGGCGAAGCTCGACGCGCGCCTGCTGCGCGACCTGGACGCGCACGGCAGGCAGCAGTTCCACACCGTGCTCAAGGGCCTGCTGCCGCGCACGCTGATCCCGGTGTGCTGTGAGCTGGCGCGCATCCCGCCCGACAAGCCCGCCCACCAGGTCACCGCCAAAGACCGGCGGCGGCTGCGCGCGTGGCTCAAGGGGTTCTACCTGGACGTGACCGGCTACCGGTCGTGGCACGAGGCGATCGTCACCGCCGGGGGCGTGGACCTGCGCGAGGTCGATCCGCGCACGATGGAGTCGCGGCTGGTGGCGGGGCTGTACTTCGCCGGGGAAGTGCTCGACCTGGACGCGGATACGGGCGGCTATAACCTGCAGGCGGCCTTCTCGACCGGCTGGCTGGCGGGCCGCTCGGCGGTGGGCGGCTGAGCGATCACTCGTCGTCTGGCCCCAGGTCGCTGCCGCGCTGGACGGCGTCGCTGCCGAAACGCTCGCGCAGCGCGTCGAGCGCCGATTGCAGGCGGCGGTTCTGCTCGATCGCGCCCCGGTCGTCCCACAGGCCAAGCTGGCGGTGCGGCGTCTCGAAGCCGCTGATCCCCACGCCGATCAGCCGGACCGGGCGGCCCGGCGGCCAGTGTTCCTCCAGCAGCCGCAGCGCCACCTCCGCGATCTCGCCGTCCTGGTCGGTGGTGTGGTCGAGCGTCACCTGCCGGGTGAGCGTGGTGAAGTCCTGCCAGCGCAGCTTGATCTTGATCGTCGTGCCGCTCAGCCCCTCGCGCCGGACCTGCGCGCCCACGCCGTCCGCCAGCCGCCGCAGCGTGCGCCGGAGCGTGGCCGCGTCGGTCACGTTGCGGGCGAAGGTCGTCTCCTTGCTGATCGATTTCGTCTCGCGGACCGTCTCGACCGGACGCTCGTCGATGCCCCGCGCGCGCTCGGCGAGCTGTTCGCCGTGCTTGCCAAAACGCCGGACCAGGTCGTCCGCCGGCCAACGCGCGATGTCCCCGATGGTGCGCAGGCCCAGCCGGGCGAGCTGCTCGGCGGTCTTCGGCCCGACGCCCCACAGCTCCTCGACGGGCAGCGGCGCGAGGAACGCGGCCTCTTCGCCGGGCGGCACCACCTGGATCGCGTTGGGCGGGTGGCCGGTCCGGGCGCGGGCCTTGCCGACCGTGTTGGCGATCTTGGCGACCAGCTTGTTCGTCGCCACGCCCAGCGAGCAGGGCAGCCGCAGGTCGTCGTTGATGGTGGCTTGCAGCCGCCGCGCGATCGCCTCGGCGGGGTCGGGCAGCATGGTCACGTCGAGGAACGCCTCGTCGATCGAGATCTGCTCGACCAGCGGCGTCAGGTCGTTGACGCGATCCATCACCGCGCGCGACGCCTCGCGGTACGCGCCGAACCGGTGCGGGACGATGATCAGGTCCGGGCACAAGCGAACCGCCGTCGCCATCGGCATCGCCGAGCGCACGCCGAAGCTCCGCGCCGCGTAGGAGCATGACGCGACCACGCCGCGCCGGTCCGGCTGGCCGCCGACCGCGAACGGCTTGCCGACCAATGACGGGTCGCGCTGTTCTTCGACCGCGCAGAAAAACGCGTCCAGGTCCAGGTGCAGAATCTTGCGGGCCATAGGTTGATCCGGGTGTGCCAGTGTCCGGGAATCGTAGCGCCGATGGGCCAAAAGCTCAAGCCGGTCGCAGGCCGGGCGGCGCGGAACAGGTGGCGGGACGTCGCCCAGCCGCCCCCCGCCGGGCGCCCGAATCGACTATACTGGATTTATCTGCCATCCGATCCAAGTCCACACAGGAGGGCCTGACCATGACTCGCCGAGCCTACCGTCTGGTCGCCGCCGCGCTGATCGCGGCGCTGGCCGCCATCCTGGCCGCACCAGCCGCCGTCAGCGCCGGGGGGAATATCTCGCCGCGCGGCTTGCTGGAAACGTACTACAGCTACATCAACAGCCGCAACTACGCGGTCGCCTATAACCAGTGGTCCAATCCGCCCCAGACCTACGAGAGCTTCGTGGCCGGCTACGCCGACACGGTGCGCGTTGACGCCTACTTCGGCGGCTTCCAGTCGGGGGGCGCCGGGGCGCTGGTGGGCGCCGTGCCCGGCCTGCTGATCGGCTACCGCGCCGATGGCAGCGTCGCCGCGTTCGACGGCTGTTACGAGCTGGCCTATACCGGGTCCGCCAGCGGGATCGGCCAGTGGGCGATCACCGGCGCGGATTTCGCGCAGCTTCCCATTGTGCCCAGTCCGGAGATGATCGCGCCCTACCTGGCCGCCAACTGCTACCCGCACGTCACGTTCGAGGGGCTGTACGTCGACGTCCAGCAGCTTCTGGTCGCCTACTACAACGCGATCAACCGGCGCGACTTCACCACGGCCTACAGCCTGTGGACCAACCCGCCGCAGACCTACGAGAGCTTCGCGGGCGGGTTCGCCGACACGACCGAGGCCGTCCTGTTCTACGGCCATTACCAGTGGAGCGGCCAGACCAACGCGCTGGAGGCCGGGCGCATCCCGGCGGTGGTGTTCGGCTACCGGACTGACGGCAGCCTGGGGGTGTACCGGGGCTGTTTCCGCGTGAACTTCAACCCGCTGGTGCCGCAGCGGTGGAGCATCCTGGGCGCGAACCTGGCGCTGGTCGCCTACACCGGCATCCCGGACGCGGCCTCGCTGCAACAGGCGCTCGGCGTGTCGTGCTACTGAACAGGGGCCGCGCCGTCGACGGCCAGCGCGTGGCGGAAATACGCGACCAGCGCCGCGCGCTCGCCGTCCGGCAGGAAGGCCGCGTGCGCCGCGTTGAGCACGTTCTGCCGGATGGCGTCCAATGACAGCCCCAGCCCGACGTGCGCCACCATCAACTCGTCGGTGAGCGCGATATTGCTCAGCGCCGGGTCGTCGGTGTTGATCGTGGTCAGGACGCCGTGCCGGGCCAGCTCGCCCAGGGGATGGGCGGCGAGGCTGTCCACCACGCCGCTGTGAAGATTGCTCGTCGGGCAGACTTCGAGCGTGACGCCGCGCTCGCGCACCAGCCGGATCACGTCCGGGTCTTCGGCGGTGCGCACGCCGTGGCCGATCCGCTCGGCGCCGGTGCGCACGACCGCTTCGCGCACGTTGTGCGGCCCGTCCCACTCGCCCGCGTGGACCGTGACGCGCAGCCCGGCCTCGCGCGCCCGGCGGAACAGCGGCTCGAACGGGCGCACCGAATACCCGATCTCCTTGCCCGCCAGGTCCACCGCCACCACCTCGCGCAGCCGGAGCGCCAGCACGGCCTGGATCACCGCGCGGGCGACGTCCACGCTCTCGTGGCGGTTCACCGAGACGATCAGCCGGACGGTGACGCCGTAGGCGGCCTGGGCGTGGCGGGCCGCGTCGCTCACCACGCCGATGATCGTCTCGTAATCGTGCCCGTTCTGGCGGGCCAGCGCGGCGGGCGTGAACCGCAGCTCCATGTAGGTGACGTTGTCGCGCGCGGCGTCCTCGATGGCCTCGCGCGTGATGCGCCGCACCACGTCCGGCGAGCGGTAGAACTGGCGCAGGGTGTCGAACTTGCTCAGGAACGCCGAACAGGTCGGCTCGTCGTCTTCGGTCATCTGCACCAGCGGGCGCAGCCGCTCGGCATCGGTGGCGGGCAGGTCGAACTCGCGCGCGATGTCGAGCAGCGTCGACAGGCGAATCGAGCCTTCCAGGTGGCGGTGCAGCTCGATCTTCGGCCACGCGCGCAGGCGCTGCCACAGCGCGCTCTGCCGGTCAATCACCGTCCCCACGTTCAGACACACCGCCCGCTCATCCTTCCCGGACCGGCAGCACAAACGAAAACGTGCTGCCCTCGCCTTCCTGGCTTTCGACCGACACCGTCCCGCCGTGCGCCTCGATGATCTGTTTGACGATGTACAGCCCCAATCCCGTCCCGCCAAAGCGGTGCTTGATCATCCGGTCGCCCTGGTAAAACCGCTCGAACAGGTGCGGCAGCCGGTCGGCGGCGATGCCGATCCCCTCGTCCGTCACGCTGACGACGACGCGCTTCCCGTCGTCATCGAGCCGCGCCCGCAGCGTGATGGTGCCGCCATCCGGCGAGAACTTGGCCGCGTTACCCAGCAGGTTGTCCAGCACCTGGCTCAGCCGGTTGCGGTCGCCGTGGACCCAACATTCTCCGGCCTGCAGATCGAGCTGGAAGGTCACGCCCGCGTCGTGATAGACCAGGCGCATCCCCTCGACGGCGTTGGCGCACAACTGCGCCACATCGACCGGCCCCAGCTCCAGCGTCTTGGGGCTGATCTGCTCGGCGGCGAGGATGTCGCCGATCAGCTTGGTGATCAAGTCGGCGCGCTGGTCGATGATATCGAGCGCCTCGACCTGCTCGTGGGTGACCTCGCCCAACTGGGCATCGCGCAGCAGGCCCGCGTACCCGCGCACGAGCGCCAGCGGGCTGCGCAGCTCGTGGCTGACGTCTTGCAGCAGCTTGGTGCGCAGCTCGTCGAGCGCGGCCAGCTCGGCGTTAGCCGCCGCCAACTGTTCGGCGTGCTGGCGCGTCTCTTCCAACAGGCGCACCGTCTCGATGGCGGCGGCGATCTGGCTGCCGGCGATGGTCAGCAGACGCTCGTGATCGGGCGTGAACGCGCGCGGCTCGGCGCTGTCGATGCTCAGCGTGCCGATGGTGCGATCCTGGACCGTCAGCGGGACGGCGAGCAGGCTGCGCAGTTCCGGGTCGATGATGCGGAAATTCGGGTCGGCGTAGGCGTCCGGCACGTAGATCGGCTCGCCGGTGGCGACGACCTGCCCGGCCACGTATTCGCCCAGGGCGAAGCGCGCCTGCTTGAAGTGCTCCTCCTTGAGGCCGATCGCCGCGCGCATCACGACCATGTCTGCTTCCGGGTCATACAGGGCGACGCCGGTCGCCTTGCAGCGGAAAATGTCGTGCATGGTGTTGACGACCAGCTCGAGGATTTCATCGAGCGTCTGGCTGCTGCTGACGCGGCGGGCCAGCTCGTGCAGCGCGGCGGTTTCGTTCAACTGCCGGCGCAGCGTGATGGTGTACTCGACATTCTTGAGCGCCGCCGCCGCCTGGATGCACAGCAGTTCCAGCGTGCGCTGCAGGTCGCTGCGCAGAATCTGCGGCGAGTCGTAGAGCAGCGCCAGCACACCCAACCGTTCCTCGCCGCTGCGCACCGGGGAAATCGCCGCCGCCTGGACGGGCCAGGAAGTGCCGAACTCGGTTTGCCGCCCCGGCTGGTCGCGCAGGTCGCCGGCCATGACCGGCTGGCCGGTGATGCGCGCCTTTTCGATCAGGCGGCTGGCCGGCAGGCTGCCGGTCGCCTGGGCGGCGGGCGGGGCGCCGGAATCGCTCGCCGCCGAGATCCACGCCTGCGCCCGCCTGGTCTGGTGAGCATCCAGGACGAACAACACCTGCGCCGGGTGGGCCAGCTCGTGCGCCGCCGTGATGACCAGCTCGGCGATGACGTCCGGGCTTTGCGCGTAGGCCAGTTGCAGCGCCATCTGGTGCAGCGTTTCGAGCGCGCCCAGGCGGCTGGCGGTCTGGTCGTACAACTGCGCGTTGCGGATGGCCGACGCCGTTGCCCCGGCGATGCTCTCCAGCATCGACACGTCTTCGGCAGTGTAGGCGTGCGGGTGATAGCTCTGCACGGACAGCACGCCGACGATCTCGTCCTGGGTCGTCAGCGGGACCATCAGCACGCTGCGCGGCATCTCGTCCTGAACGATGATCTCCTCGGGGACAGGCTCGCTTTCGGTGTCGTGCAGGATCAATGTTTTGCGCGTGCGCAGCACCAGCCCGGTGATGCCCAGCGCGGCAGGCTGCGACTCGTCGGGGCGGGGCTTGCCGTGATCGTAAGACCCGACGAGGTGCACCAATCCCGCCTCGGCGTCGTACAGGCCGATGAAAAACGTGGTAGCGTCCATCAGGCCGTTCGCCTTGCGATAGACGACTTCCAGCAGGCTCGCCAGGTCGAGATGGCTGAGCGCCAGGTTGACGTCGTTGATCGCCTGCAGGCGCCGCGCGCGCAGCATCTCTTCGTTGTAGCGCCGGGCGTTGTGCAGCGCCACCGCGGCCTGGCTGGCGAGCGCCTGGGCGAGCTGCGCGTCCTCGACCGTGAACGCGTCCCGGTTGGTGCTGTCTAGGTTCAACA
Organism: Anaerolineae bacterium; assembly: GCA_018432315.1. Taxonomy (GTDB): domain Bacteria; phylum Chloroflexota; class Anaerolineae; order Aggregatilineales; family Aggregatilineaceae; genus LM3-B42. The sequence continues at coordinate 256,099 of JAHDLB010000002.1, read as the reverse complement.
CGCCCAGGAACTCGCCGTGATAGAGCAGCGGCGCGCCCAGCCAGCTTTTGATGAACGCGGCACTGGGATCGGGCGTCCAGCGCGGATCGTTCTCGCAGTCGTTGATGAACAGCGCCTTGCCCGTCTCGCGCATGGTGCGGACCGTCTCGAACTCCATCTGGCGGGTGAGCACCCACGTCGAGTAATTGTCCGCCGTGCGGCCATACGAGCGAACGAATTCGAGTTTGTTGGACGCGCCCAGCACGAAGATCGTGCCGCTGTCGCACGGGATCAGCCGCTGGGTTTCGCGCAGCACGATGTCGACCACCTGCTCCGGGTCGAGCGTGCCCGCCACCGCCGTCAGGACCGAATACAGCGTTTGCAGGCGGTCGCGCACGACATCGACGACGTGATGCGCCACCAGAAAGCGATCCCCACACGGCAGGCGCCAGATCGAGACCCTGGCCGAAATGTGGCGGCCCGCTTCCGTCAGCACAGCGACGTCCAGCTCGGCAAACGAGCGATCCGGATTGTCGCGCAGGGCGTACCAGTGTTGGCGGGCGAGTTCGACGTCTTCGGGAACGATGAACCGCCGCGCCGGCTGGCCGATCACGTCGGCGACGGTGTACCCGTATAGGTGCGCGGTCATCGGCGTGACGAACTCGATCACCCCGTCGGCGCGGATCAAAAAAATGGCTTCTCGAACGTTCGGAACAGCCATCGAAGAGAAATCGGACGGAACGGTCATTGTGATCTGCCAGGTGGTGTTGGAGCCGAAGCCTTCGCCCGGGCCTGAGTCTCGCGCGCGATCACCAGCCATCCCCAGTAACGCCACGCGATGACGACCGCCAGCGTGACGCTGAGCGCCGCCGGGCCGTTGTGGGCCAGGGCTTCGAGCGAGTTGCCGCCCAGGGTGGTGGTTTCGTCGCCGGTCAGGCCAATCGCCAGCAGCCGCGCCACCAGGGGAAAGGACCACAGCGCCACGGCAGCATAAAACCCGCGATAGAGAGGAGGGCGGTGGGTGACTTCGCCAAAACGACGGCTGATCTGGGCCAGCACCCACAGGCTGAACATCGCCGCCAGTGGGGCCGCAACGCCCAACAGCGTCAGCAGATCGGTTGTCATGCTATTCCCCCGTTATCCGGCCTTCATCGCCCGCTGGTCATCAAGCGATACACGTGAACGCAGAGCGCGGCCAGACTCAGCCCCCCGCACAACAGTAAAATATCCCCCCAGGCATCACCCGTGATGCGATCCAGGTGAGAGAAGCGCGCCGCAGCAGCCCCAAATGCGATCACCGGGACGACGAAAAACCGGTAATACGTTTGCTGGCCGGACAGCCGCTCGTAAAACCGCGCGATCAAGGCCAGCAACGCGATCAGGATGCTCATCCCGAACCAGATATAGACCGTCAACAATTGGTGCAGGTTGATAGCATCCACGGTGCGCTGTAACTCCATGATAATGACAAACAATTAAGCGCGCAAGGAATCTTCATGCAAAATTTAGAATTGCCGCCCGGCCCGCCCCGGATCACCGCGCGTCCGGCGAGAGGAACGCCGCCACGAACGCCTCGGCCTGGGTCATCGTGGGGGTCCCGCTCATCAGTCCCTGGGTGCCCTCGAACCGCGTCCGGACTTCCAGCCCCTGGCCGGTGATGGCGTACTGGCGGATGTCCTTGTGATGGTCGCTGCCGCGCAGCTTGAGCACCAGCAGCGCGCGGTGAACCGTGCACTGAATTTCGACGTAGCGCAGCATCACCACCGAGTCCGCGACGAAGGCCAGCTCTTCCTCGTTGTCCGGCGTTTCGCCCAACAGCGCCGCGTTCTCGCGGGTGAGCACCGCGGTCAGCCCCAGGCGTTTGAGCCCGTTGATGAACTCATACGTGATGCGGCGCAGCTCGACCGGGTCCGCGCTGAGCCGGTCGAAGTGGCTCAGGCTGTCGACCAGCACCCGCCGCGCGCCGATCTGGTTCACGACCGCCTCCAGCCGCCCGTTGATCTGCTGGAGATCGGCGCGGGTGACCTCCGGGCTGGACATGATCACGCGCAGCCGGTCCTGCGCTTCGTATGCCTGGAAGTCCCACCCGAACGCGCTGGCGTCGCGGTAGTAGTGCTGGGGGAATGTCTCGAAGCTGAGGATGATGCCCGGCTCGGCGCACGCCGCGATGCCGTGCTGGATGAACTGCATGCCCAGGGTGGTTTTGCCGGTGCCGGTCGCGCCCTCGACCAGGTTCGCCGTCTGTGGCAGGAAGCCGCCATGCAGCATCTCGTCCAGGCCCGCGATTCCGGTGGGGATACGTAGTGACTCCATGAGGCGGGCCCTTTCAGCGCAGGCTGCGGATCACGTGGTAGATGGCTTTGACGCGGAACTGGCGGTCGTCACACGCCCGGATGAAGGCCGCGATCAGCTCGCGCACGTCGCGGTCGTCGACCAGCGTGTAGATCCGCATGCCGGCCAGGTCTTCGACGTCCAACACGTCATCGCGCGCCAGTTGGAGCAGCTCCGGCTCCACGATGCGCACGTCGCGCCCGGTGTAGCGGGCGATGCTGTCGGCGGTGTCGGCGGTGTGGGGGTTGTCGTGGAAAAACCGCACCAGGTCCCACTTGATGAACGAGTTGATGCGCGTCTGGATGAGCTCGAGCAGGCGGGGATCCATGTCGTTCATCAGGCTGGTAGCGAAATCATCACCATCTGGCATGGCGGCCTTCCTTGCCGTGCTGTATACCGGATTCTCCGACCGGCGGACGGTGAGATCGCACGACACGCCCCCACCGCCCCGCCGGGTATATCCTGCCCCGCCCGCTAGCGCCGCCGGCGTCCCCCCGCCGTCCGCCGCACGGCTTCGGGAGCTACCGTCCGGCGCTGTTTCTGGACCTCGGCATAGTGGCAGTGCTTGAACTTTTTGCCGCTGCCGCAGGGACACGGATCGTTGCGCCCGACGTTGTCGTACATGCCCAGGTTGCGCACCGGCTCCGGCGGGGCCTGCGCGCCCCCCGGCACCGCGCCGCGCCCGGCCTGGATGTTGCTCAACTGGAGCCGGGTGGGGATGAGCTGGGCCTCTTCACGCGGGGCCACGCGGAAGATGTCCTGCACGACCTTGTCCTGAATCTCCTGCTGGAGCACGGTCCACATGGCGTAGCTCTCGCGCTGGTACTCGACCAGCGGATCGCGCCCGCCATAGCCGACCAGGCCGATCCCTTCGCGCAGGATGTCCAGGTCGGTCAGGTGGCGCTGCCACAACTGGTCGACGGCGTTGAGCATGACCTCTTTTTCGGCGCGGTCCATCCACTCGGCACCGAACTGCTCGATGCGCCGGTCGTACACCTGCAGCGCGCCCTTGACGAGCATCAGCTCGATCTCGTCCGGGTCCTCGGTGCCGGCCATGACGTCGGGCGTGATCTCCGCCGGCACGGGGTAGATGTTCAGCGCGGAACGGTGCAGCTCTTCCAGGTCCCAATCGAAGGGATCGCCGGACAGGTGCTGCTTCACCAGCGCCTGGATCTGCTCGGTGATCATGCGCTGGATCTGGTCGCGCAGCTCGCCGGGCCCGGCGGTGAGGATCTTGCGGCGCTGGCTGTAGATCGTCTCGCGCTGCTTGTTGACGACGTCATCGTATTCGAGCACGCGCTTGCGGATGTCGAAGTTGTGCCCCTCGACCCGGATCTGCGCCTGCTGGATCGACTTGCTGATCATGCCGTGCTCGATCGGCATGTCCTCGGGCATGTCGGCCCACTTCATGAAGTTCTTGACGCGGTCGCCGCCGAAGCGCCGCATCAGGTCGTCTTCCATCGACAGGTAAAAGCGGCTCTCGCCGGGATCGCCCTGGCGACCGGCGCGCCCGCGCAACTGGTTGTCGATGCGCCGCGCCTCGTGGCGCTCGGTGCCCAGCACGTACAACCCGCCCTGGTCGAGCACCGTCTTGCGGTCCTGGGCGATTTCCGCTTTGGCTTCGGCCAGCATCTCGCGCCACTGCTCGTCGGTGGCCTCCGTGATATCGATGCTGTAACGCTTGCGCAGCTTCTCGCGGGCCAGCCCGTCGGGGTTGCCGCCCAGCAGAATGTCGACGCCGCGCCCGGCCATGTTGGTCGCGATCGTCACCGCGCCGGGCCGCCCCGCCTGGGCGATGATCACCGCCTCGCGCTCGTGCTGCTTGGCGTTGAGCACCTCGTGATCGACCCCGGCGCGATCGAGCAGCTTGCTGAGCCGCTCGCTCGTCTCGATGGCCGCCGTACCGACCAGCACCGGCTGGCCGTTCTTCTGGCGCTCTTTGATGTCCGCCACCACGGCCTTCCACTTCGCGTTCTCGGACATGTACACCAGGTCCTGTTTGTCCTCGCGAATGCAGGGCAGGTTGGTGGGGATGACGGTCACCTCGAGGTTGTAGATCTCCTCGAACTCGCTCGCCTCGGTGGCCGCCGTGCCGGTCATGCCGGCCAGCTTTTCGTACATGCGGAAGTAGTTCTGGAAGGTGATGGTCGCCAGCGTCAGGTTTTCGCGCCGGACCTCGACACCCTCTTTCGCCTCGATCGCCTGGTGCAGCCCTTCGGAGAAGCGGCGCCCGTGCATCATGCGCCCGGTGAACTCGTCGACGATGATCACCTGGCCGTTCATGACCACGTAGTCTTTGTCGCGCTGGAACACGACGTGGGCGCGCAGCGCGTTGTCGAGATAGGGCAGCATCTCCGAGTTTTCGGGCGCGTACAGGTTGTCGCCCTGCAGGTGCCCCTCGCGCTCGAGCACGCGCTCCATCTTCTCGACGCCGCGCTCGGTCAGGTACACGCTGCGCGTGCGCAGCTCTTCGATGTAGTCGCCGTCGGGGTCTTCCAGCTCGACGCTCTCTTCGCTGCTGGGCTTGAGATCGCGCACCAGCCGGGCGAACAGCCGGTAGAGGTCGGAGGGCTGGTCGGCGCTGCCGCTGATGATCAGGGGTGTGCGCGCCTCGTCGATCAGGATGTTGTCGACCTCGTCGACGATGGCGAAGTAGTGCCCGCGCTGCACCAGCCGTTCCAGCGAGTGGACCATGTTATCGCGCAGGTAGTCGAAGCCGAACTCATTGTTGGTGCCGTAGGTGATGTCGGTCTGGTAAGCGTCGCGGCGGTCGACCGGCTCCAGGAACTGGAAGCGCGCGTCTTCGCTGTTATGTTTTGGGTTGAACCGGAACGAGTGCATGTTGTCGGTTTCGCCCCGGCTCTGGATCACCGCCGAGGACAGGCCCAGGAAATAGTAGATCGGGCCCATCTGCTGCAAGCCGAACTTGGACAGGTAATCGTTGGGCGTGACGAGGTGCACGCCCTTGCCGGTGAGCGCGTTGAGGTACAGCGGCAGGGTGGCGACCAGCGTCTTACCTTCGCCGGTCTTCATCTCGGCGATCTTGCCCTGGTGCAGCACGATGCCGCCGATCAACTGCACGTCGAAATGGCGCTGGCCGATGGTGCGCACGGCAGCCTCGCGCACGACGGCGTAGGCTTCCGGCAGGATGTCGTCCAGCGTTTCGCCCTGTTCCAGCCGCGCCCGGAATTCGTCGGTTTTGGCGCGCAGCGCGTCATCGCTGAGCTGCTGGATTTCCGGCTCCAGGGCGTTGATCTGTTCGACGACTTCACGGTGACGGTTGAGCTCGCGCTCGTTGGGATCACCGAAAACGGTTCGGACGATTGATTTGAACATTATGCCTCACAATGGCCGGGTTCGATCGGGCGGGGAACCCGGCGCCTCCCTGACCAGTCAACTCACGTTAAACCACGTGGGAATTATAACATATCCGCCGCCCGTCAGAACAACGCGCGGCACGGTGAACGATGATCGCCGGGAAAAGGGGGGAGGGCTCAGGCCACGCTGAGCGCGAACACGCAGGCCAGCCCGACCGCGATCAGCGCGGCAATCGCCAGGATGACCAGGATCAGAATGCCCCAGAACGGCAGCCCGCCGGGCGGGGGCGCGGGCTCGCGATCGGGCCGGGGAAGGGCCGACCGGGCAGGGGACACAGATCGGCGGCGCGGGCGCGCGCGCCGGGCAGACGGCGGCAGCGGGCCCAGGCCGGGCGGCAGGTCGCCGGGGACGTCGTCTGCCGAATCGCGCTCCACGCCGAGGTGGTCGCGGTCGTCCCACACGTAGCCCGCCGCCAGGTCTTCGATCTCGACCGCGTCGTCGAAAGCGTCGTCCTCGGCGGCGGCGGCCCAGGCGTCGTCCAGCTCGTTCTCGCGCAGGTACGGGCGGCGGCGCTTGCGTGGGGGCGGCGGCTCGTACAGGTCGCCGGGATCGTACTCGCTCATGGCCGCATCCGATCGGGACCGGGACGCATCGGGTCAGCCCGCCCGCTCGATCAGGTCCGGGCTGTCGACCGTCGGGGCGTTCACGCGGCGCGACACCGGGTACGCGGTCATGCGCTCGGCGGGGTACGGCTGGAGCAGGGGCAGCACGCGCGCGCCGTCCGTCTCGGACGGGTCGAGCCACGCGCCGTAATGCTCGCGCGGCAGGATGACCGGCATCCGGTTGTGGATCGGCGCCATCAGCGCGTTGGGCGCGGTGGTGATGATGGTGCACGACAGCACCGTCTCGCCGCTCTCCGGCTCGGTCCAGCGCTCGTACAACCCGGCGAAGCCGAACGGCTGGTGATCGTCCACCGTGATGTACATCGGGATCTTGGGGCCGTCGCGCTGGGCGCGCCATTCGTAGAAGCCATCGGCCACCACCAGGCAGCGCCGGTAGCGCAGCGCGTTGCGAAAACTCGGCTTTTCAGCCAGCGTCTCGGAGCGAGCGTTGATCATCTTCGAGCCGATCGACGGGTCTTTGGCCCAGTGAGGGATCAGCCCCCAGCGCATGACCAGCAGCGCGTTCTCGTCCGTTTCGGCGTCGCGCACCACGGTTGCCACCGGCTGGGTGGGTGCGATATTATAGCGCGGCGACAGGTCCGGCACGTCGGGCAGCGAGAACGTGGCCGACAGCAGGTCGGGATCGAGTTGGGTGAGTGTGAATCGTCCGCACATACGTTCTATTATACCTCGCTCGTGTCCTGTTGCCAAAAAATATAAGCCTTTCACAGGACGGATGCCCACATGATACGAATCGGCGAGATCGAGATTCACCTGATCAGCGACGGCGTGGTGATGATGGACAGCGGCGGGCCGTGGGGCCTGGTGCCGCGCGCGCTGTGGAGCAAATACCTGGCGCCCGACGATCAACACCGCGTCCCGATGATCCTCACCTGCCTGCTGGTGCGCGCCGCCGGGCAGACGATCGTCGTCGACACCGGCCTGGGCGACAAGCTCAGCGAGCGCGAGATCGCGATCTGGGGGCTGGAACGCGCCAGCGGGACGCTGCTCGACGGGCTGGCGCGGCTGGGCGTGGCGCCCGAAGACGTGGACATCGTGATCGACACGCACCTGCACGCCGATCACTGCTCGGGCAACACGACAGTGACCGGGGACGGCGAAGCCCGCGCCACGTTCCCCCGCGCGCGCTACGTGGTGCAGCGCCGCGAGTTCGAGGACGCGATGCAGCCCAACGAGCGCACGCGCGGGAGCTACTTCCCGGTCAACTACGAGCCGCTCCACCGCGCGGGTCAGCTCACCTTGCTCGACGGCGACGCGGTGATCGCGCCGGGGATCACGGCGATCGTCACGCCGGGGCACACGCCCGGCCACCAGTCCGTGCTGTTCGAGAGCGGGGGCCAGCGCGCGCTCTTCGTGGCCGACCTGGCGAGCTACGCGATCCACTTCGAAAAACTCGGCTGGATGACCGCGTACGACGTCGAGCCGCTGGTCACGCTCGAAAGCAAGCGCCGCTGGCAGCGCTGGGCGCTGGAAACGGGCGGCCTGTTGATCTTTCAGCACGACACGATCACCGCGGCGGGCCACCTGCGCCCGGACGACCAAGGCAAGCCGCGCATCCAGCCGGTAGAGGTGGCCTACAGCTAGATCGCCCGGCCAGCGCGGCCCGAATTCCCCATCCCGGCCCGCACCGGCGGCGCGGCGAACCGGAATCGCGTTTTTGGCGGGTAAGCGCACTGTTGCATAGCGCCGCGTATACTTCGAATCAAGCTGTAATTGAAGACTTACTTACGCTTGGGGAAGCGTCAGGGATCGTGATGGTGAGCTCGTCAGACATCGTGTGGCCGGTCGATCAGCGACCCGTGCAGTGCGCTCAGTGCGGCCATTTCTGCCGCCCGGACGACACTCACTGCTCGCGCTGCCGCGCCAACCTGCAGCACACCGAGCCGATCCACGGACGCTCGACCCGGCTGCTCAGCCGACGCCCGCTGGTCGTCACGTCGCAGAGCCACGGCAGCGACCGGTTCGAGGCGACGGCGTCGGCCCTGCTCCAGATTCTGCCCTCAGGCGCCTGCCTGCCCCTGACGATCACCGCGTCGGTGATGCTGGGCCGCACGGCCCCGCGCGAGACGTCTCACCCCGACGTGATCGACCTCACCCCGTACAACGCGCACCAGCACGGCGTCTCGCGGTCGCACTGCCTGCTGCGCCGCCGCGACAAACGCCTGGTGGTCACCGACCTGGGCAGCACCAACGGCACGTATCTCAACGGCGAGCTGCTGCTGCCGCACCGCGATTACGTGCTGGCGGACGGCGATCACCTGGTGCTGGGATCGCTGCATTTGATCGTGTTTTTCAACGCGACGAAGGCCAATTAACCCCGGCCTGGGCCAGATGGGGGCAAATCCTGGTAAGCAGTACGTTGTGCAGGCGCGCACCGCCCGCGAGGGGATGCGCCGCGCTCGTGTTGGAGCGAGGTGTCACCGGGGCGCCGACAACCCGACGAGGGAAGTCACTTTTCCTGTTTGGCTTCTTCTTCCTCTTGCCTGCGGCAGCAGCCGCTGAACATGAAGAACGGCAGCGCCAGCCCGATGAAGATGTGAATCAACCAGAAGATCTGTTCCTCTCCGCCACCCATGACGAGTCTTTCCTCTCTAGCGTGCCGCGCACTATGAACGTCGCAGCTTGTAGCTATGGTACCATACCTTAAGACAAAATTAACTATATATCAAACAAGATTGATAGAATCGTTGAGGAAGGGCGCGTGGGGAAAGATGGTCTGTATAAGTTGCTGCTAACAGGGTATAATGTCGAACCTGCACGTGCTGACGACTGTGTGTTGTAAGGAAACGGTATGCCTGTCCCCTACTGTCATATCTGCGAGCAGAACGAAGCAGAGAAACGCCAATACGGCGACGCCTCGCTCGCCCAGGGCGATTATTGCCCGGTGTGTCACCGGCCCACCTGCCGCTTTCACATGGGGCGCGTCCGCTGGCGCTGGCGCGCCAATGGCCGTGTCGAGAGCGCCCTGATCTGCCGCGACTGCAAGAACGCCTACCGGCACCGCGAGTGGGACGCGCATAACCGCGACTGGATCAGCTAGCCCGCTTCCCTCGCCCCAACTGCATACGCCGGTCTGCCGGATCGCCGCGCCCGGTGGTGGGCGCGCGCCCGGTCGATTTTGTACAATCTGGTCGGGCCTGGCGCGTTCGCCGCGTGCGGCGCCAGCCGCTTCGTCTGAACGCCCATTCTGCATCCGGAGGAGCACACCGTGAGCACCCTGTTTCGGATTCACTCGGATTTGCGCTGGCTGCTGGTGGCCGTGGCCGTGCTGGCCGCCGTCCGGCTGGCCGTTGGCTGGCTGCGCGGCGAGTCGCCGTACGACCGGGCGAGCCGCATCCTGATGCTGCTGTTCACCATCGGCGTGGACGTTCAGGTCCTGGTCGGCCTCATTTACCTCGTCTGGAACGGCATCGACGCCGACTACTGGCCGCGCTACCGGTTCGAGCACCTGGCCGTGATGCTGGTCGCGGCGGGCGTGGCTCACCTGCCGCGCCGCTGGCGGTCGGCCCCGGCCCCGGTGCGCTATCGCAACGACGCGCTGACCGTGATCGCGGTGGCGGTGCTGGTGTTCGTGGGCGTGGTCCTGCTGCCGGGCGGGATGAATCGCTGGTAGAGTTTGTCTTATCGACTGAGGAGCAGATCATGCTGGATGACCGTATTCTCACCTTCGCGCCCGATGTCCAGCGCCGCCTGACGCAGAGCATCCGCCAGTGGTTCGCGCCGGAAGACCGCATCCTGCAAACCGTCCGCACCAACACGGTCGCGCACGGCCTGCCGGAGATCCAGATCCGGCCCGAAGAGGGCCAGATGCTGCAATTCCTGGCCGCGATCATCGGCGCGCGCCGCATTCTGGAGATCGGGACGCTGGCCGGGTATAGTGGGATCTGGCTGGCCCGCGGCCTGCCACCCGGCGGCAGGCTCGTCACGCTGGAACTGGACCCGCGCCACGCCCAGATCGCGCGCCAGCACTTCGCGCTGGCCGGGGTTTCGGACCGGGTCGAGATCGTGGAGGGCGACGCCGCCGCCAGCCTGGAGCGGCTGGGACAGGCCGAGCCGTTCGACATGGTCTTCATCGACGCCAACAAGGAAGCCAACAGCGATTACCTGGCGTGGTCGCTGGCGCACGTGCGCCCCGGCGGGCTGATCACCGCGCACAACGCCTTCCGCGAGGGGCACCTGCACGACGACAACCCCACCGCCAACGCCACGCGCGCGTTTCTGGAAGCGCTCGCCACCCATGCCGGCCTGTTCAGCACGGTGATCCCGGTGGGCGATGGGCTGGCCGCGGCCCTGGTGAAGTGACCCGGCGAGGGCGCGCGCCCTCGCCCCATTCCCTCCTCACATTCCCACTCCGCTTCGCAACAGGCGAATGGCGGCCCGGCTGCGTGGGCGCCGGACCGGCTCTCGGTTATACTCGCGGCGTACCTGTGCACGCGTGGAAGGGAAAGGACGCTGTCATGCAGATGGTGATGCTTGTGTTGGACAACCCCGACCGGCTCGACGAGGTGCTGGACGCGTGGCGCGCGCTCGGCGTCAGCGGCGTGACCATCATCGAGTCGTCGGGCCTGTACCGGCGGCGCGAGCCGAAACGCGTCGGCGCGCGGTATGCGTTCGGCATGGGCCTGGGCGCTCAAAACGTGGAAGTGGGCCACTATACCCTGTTCGTGATCGTGCCCGACGCCGCGACCGTCCAGAACTGCCTGGAGGCCGTCGAGTCGATCGTCGGTGACCTGTCGCAGCCCAATACCGGCGTGTTCACCGCGTGGGAACTCCCGTTCGTGAAAGGCGTACCGGATCATCTGCGCAACCCAGGAGACGACCTTTCATGATCTGGATCGAATTCGTCGCCAGCGCGGCCCTGATCGTTTTCGCCGCGACCAAGCTGGCCCAGTACGGCGACGTCATCGCGCTGCGCACCAAGCTGGGCGGGATGTTCGTGGGCACGCTGCTGCTGGCCGGTGCGACGTCGCTGCCGGAGCTGCTCACCGCGATCAACGCCATCGACCAGAACGTGCCCAACCTGACGGTGGGCAATATCTTCGGCAGCACCATGTTCAACATGTTCCTGCTCGCCCTATTGGACCTGCTCTATCACCGGCTGCACATCCTGCGCCGGATCACGATGATGCACACTCTCAGCGCCAGCGTCGGCGTGCTGCTGACCGGGCTGGCCGTGTTCTTCATCCTCGCCCAGGTCACGGTGAAGATCGGCTGGCTGGGCCTGGACAGCCTGGTGCTGATCGTAGTGTACATCGGCGGGACGCGCATCCTGTTTGGCGGCAACCGCCCCGGCGCGCCGGAACAACCCATCCCCGCCCCGGAAATTCCCGAAGGCACGCCCAGCCTGGCCTACGCGGGGATCGGTTTCGCCGTCGCGGCGGCGGCGCTGATCGCCATCACGCCGCTGCTGGTCAGCAGCTCGACGCAGATCGCCGAGGAAACCGGCCTGACGACCGGCTTCGTCGGGATCGCGCTGGTGGCGGTCGTCACCTCGCTGCCCGAAGTCGTGACCACTATTTCGGCGGCGCGCATCGGCGCCTACGACCTGGCGGCGGGCAACCTGTTCGGCAGCAACGTGTTCAACATTTTCGCGCTGGGCCTCACCGACCTGTTCTACACCGACGGGCGCTTTCTGGAGGCTGTGTCGTCGGACATGGTGCTGGCGGGGATCATCGGCCTGCTGCTGATCACGCTGGCGCTGATCGGCAACCTGGCGCGCAACCTCACCTGGGGCGGCACGCGCCGCCTGATCATCGAAATCGACGCGCTGCTGATCCTGATCGGGTACGCCCTGGGCATGTGGCTGATCTACGACCGCGGCCTGATCGGCTGAGCGGGCGGGGCGCCGTCGCCGCGCCGCCGCCCCTCGACAGGGGGAACCGCCGCCTGATGTGTGTAAAATCTGTATTGGAAACACGTCGCCGGCGCATCGTTTGTCGCCCCGGTACGTAATGCTTGTAGGGAGTATCCACAGAGTAGAAGGTAGCGAATTCGATGCGAATCATTGTGCATACCGGCAAAGGCGGCGTCGGGAAGACCAGCATTTCCGCCGCAACCGCGCTGCGCTGCGCCGAGATGGGGCTGCGCACGATCGTCATTTCCACCGATACGGCCCACTCGCTGGCCGATTCGCTGGACGTGAAGATCGGGCCGGAGCCGATCCTGATCCGGGATAACCTGTGGGCCCAGGAAGTCGACGCGCGTTACTCGATGGACAAGTACTGGGGCCGCATCCAGAAATACATGCTCAACGTGCTCAATCCGCGCCACGTCAACGACATCGTGGCCGAAGAAGTGACGATCCTGCCGGGGCTGGACGAGGGCGCCCACCTGTTGTGGATCAACAAGTATGTCGAGGACGACGAGCACGACGTCCTGATCGTCGACGCCGCGCCCACCGCCGAGACGCTGCGCCTGCTGAGCCTGCCCGACACCACGCGCTGGTGGTTCCAGCGGATCACGTCGCTGATGCGCGGCACCAGCGGGCGGCTGCTGCGCCCGATCTCCAAGCCGCTGATCGGCGCGGACCTGCCGGACGACGACACACTCGAAAGCATCGACGGGCTGTTCAACACGCTCGACCGCGTGCGCGACCTGCTGACCGATCCGGACAGAAGCAGCCTGCGCCTGGTGGTCAACCCGGAGCGCATGGTCATCAAAGAGACGCAGCGCACCTACACCTACCTGAACCTGTACGGCTACGCGGTGGACGCCGTGCTGGTCAACCGCGTGTACCCGGACGAAGTCACCGACCCCTACTTCGCCGCCTGGAAAGAGAGCCAGTCCGAGAATATCGCGTTCATCCGCGAGGCGTTCGGCGAGCTGCCCATGCTCAGCGCGCCGCTGTTCAGCGAGGAGATCGGCGGCTTCGACCGGCTGCGGCGGCTGGCCGATGCGCTCTACGGCGACACCAACCCGGCGTCGGTGCTCGCCCACGAGCAGACGCACCGCATCACGCCGGACGAGAACGGCGGCTACATTCTGGAAGTGCCGCTGCCGTTCGCCGAAAAAAGCGACCTGGACCTCTACCGGTCCGCCGACGAACTGACGCTGCGGGTGGGGCCGTACCGGCGCAACATCGTCTTACCCTACGCGCTGTGGAAGCTGGACGTGAAAAATGCCCGATTCGAGCAATCCCGGCTTCGCATCCACTTCGCGAGTGACTGACCGGGCCGCGCCACCCGACAACCCGGCGGACACCCAACCCGCCGCCGGACTCGCCGCCGGGGCCGGTCGCTATCGAATCGACTGGTGGCGCTACCGGCGCACGCTGTGGTTTGCCGGATGGCTGATGGCGCGCATCTTCGCCTGGGAGCTGGTCCTGCGGCGCGTGCTGGGCGAGGGCACGGTCGGGCGCGGGCGCTCGGGCCGGATGCGTCGCTGGGCGCGCGACTTTCGCGGGATGGCCGTGGCGATGGGCGGCGTGATGATCAAGCTCGGCCAGTTCATCTCCAGCCGCATGGACATCCTGCCGCCGGAAGTGATCCAGGAGCTGGCGAGCCTGCAGGATGAGGTCCCCGGCGTGCCGTTCGACGTGATCCGCGCGCGGCTGGAAGAGGAGCTTGGCCCGGTCGACGAGCGTTTCGACTGGCTCGACCCGGCGCCGACCGCGGCGGCTTCGCTGGGGCAGGCCCACCGCGCCCGGCTGCCGGACGGCACGCGCGTGGTCGTGAAGGTGCAGCGGCCCGGCATCGGCACGCTGGTGCACACCGACCTCAAGGCGCTGGAAGTGGTGGCCCGCTGGCTGATGCGCATCCCGCTGATCCGCCGCCGCGCCAACGTCCCGGCCCTGCTGGACGAGTTCAGCGCCGTGTTGTGGGAGGAGCTGAACTACTGCCAGGAAGCCGATCACGCCGAGGCGTTCGCCGAGTTGTTCGCCCGCGACGGCGGGATCTACATTCCCCGGCTGTACCGCGAGCTGAGCACGCCGCGCGTCGTCACGCTCGAAGACGTGACGGCGATCAAGATCACCGACTACGCCGCGATCGCGGCGGCGGGCATCGCCCGGCGCGACGTCGCTCGCCGGTTGATCGCCACCTACCTGTGGATGGTGTTCGTCAAGCGCTTCTTCCACGCCGACCCTCACCCCGGCAACCTGTTCGTCTACCCGCTGCCGCCGGACACCGCCGCGCCCGTCGGACATCACGCCAACGGGACGCCGCTGCTGGGCCGCCCGTTCTACCTGATCTTCGTCGACTTCGGGATGGCCGGCCACCTGACGCCGGAGATCGCGGAAGGGCTGCGCGAGACGCTCATCGCGCTGACCACGCGCGACGCGCGCCGGCTGGTCGAGTCGTACCAGCGGCTGGGGATCCTGCTGCCCGGCGCGGACCTGGACCGGATCGAGCAGGCCAGCCGCGCCGCCTTCGACCGGGTGTGGGGCATGAACATGGCCCAGATCAGCGGGCTGTCGTTCTCGGAGATCACGTCGCTGGGCCGCGAGTTCAGCGACCTGCTGTTTTCGCTGCCGTTCCAGGTCCCGCAGGACTTCCTCTACCTGATGCGCGCGGTGGGCATCCTGTTCGGGATGTGCACCGGCCTCGATCCGGATTTCGATCCCTGGCGCGAGGTGCTGCCCTTCGTGATGACGCTGGTCGCCGAGGACGGGGACGCGCTCCCGGCGGTGATGGGGTTCGGCTTCAGGCCGCGCGACCTGCTGCGCCCGGAGACGCTGCGCGCCCTGCTGACCGCCGAGCACGTCGAGTCCGCGCTGGAAACCGGGCTGGACGTGGCCCTGCGCACGGCTCAGCTTCCCGCGCTGGCCGACAGCGTGCTGCGCCGCGCCGACCGGGGCGAGATCACGGTTCGCGTCGCCCCCACGCCGGAGTCCCAGCACGAGGCGCGCCAGTTGAGCGCGGCGGTTCACCGGCTGGCCGGGGCGGTGCTGTTCACCGGGCTGGCGGTCACCAGCGCGATCCTGTACAGCGCGGGCGAGCACACGTTGAGCCTGGTCGGCCTGGGGCTGGCGGGGCTGGTGTTTTTG
This sequence comes from Anaerolineae bacterium, assembly GCA_018432315.1. Classification (GTDB taxonomy): domain Bacteria; phylum Chloroflexota; class Anaerolineae; order Aggregatilineales; family Aggregatilineaceae; genus LM3-B42. Next base: position 240,805 of record JAHDLB010000002.1, on the reverse strand, counting down.
CGCGTGCTGCTCAGCGGCCTGTCGAGCTGAGCGCGCCGCGTGGTGAGGCTCATGTTGTTGTGGAAAATGGGTTACAACAGTACGTCACAACTTTGTTTGACAAGCTATAAAAGCTATACTACAATTTGATGTGTGTGGAGCAGGTTGTTTGCAGTACCGGCACGAAAAGTAAGGCATCCGGTGTAGCAAGAACAACGCACCGGGTGTTTTTTTTCGCCCTTCCGCAACACCCATCCCACGTAGATCGTGATCCTGAAAGTGGGCAGAAGGAGTCCCCAAACATGTCAGAGCGTCTTACTGGCGTCGTCAAATGGTTCAACTCGCAGAAGGGCTACGGCTTTATCCAGCCGGAAACCGGCCCCGACGTATTCGTACACTACAGCGCCATCGTCGGCGAAGGCTACCGCAACCTGGAGGAAGGCGAACGAGTCGAATTCTCGATCACTGAGGGCCCCAAAGGCCCGCAGGCCAGCGAAGTGATGCGGCTCAACTAGGTTCTCGATCCACACAATACCGCAGCTAAACACAATGCCCTGTGCCATCAACGACACAGGGCATTCTCTTTTTTGCTTGTTTGAGTGTTTTCGAGATGCTGTCGAGATACTGTTTGTGAACGCCGGACGCGGCTTATTCGACCTCGACCTTGACCTTATTCGGCTCGTCCTCCGACGGGGTGCTGCGCAGCTTGTCCAGCCCGCGCTCAACGCCATCGATGATGCCGTCGAACAGGGCTTCCCAGCCGGCCCGGCCCTCTTCCAGGGCGCGGTTGGTGTGCTCGCGGAATTTCTCCGGCAGCAGCGACGCGAACGCCTTGCCGGTCTGTTCCAGCGCGGCGGTCTGGTGCTCGACGAACGCCGACAGCGGCGATTTCGGCTTGGCAGCCTCGGCGGCGGCCTCGGGTGTCTCTTTTCGCTTGACCATTACGCTCCATCCTCACTCAGCTAAACGATTTCCGATTCTATCTACACTATACTACGAAAATAGCCCCACCCGGTTGCAGCCTCAATAGCCCCGCGTGCGGTCGACCAGGTTGAGCAGGTCCTTGCGGGCCAGGTAGCGCCCCAGGTTTTCGACGAACAGCGCAGCGGCCTTGTCGTTGTAGTCGGCGGTGTTGCCCGAAATGTGCGGGCTGATGATCATGTTGGGCTGTTTCCACAGCGGGTTGTCGGCGGGCAGCGGCTCGGCCTCGAACACGTCCATCGCGGCCCCGGCGATCTGGCCGGTTTGCAGCGCGTCCAACAGCGCCGCCTCGTCGACGATGCCGCCCCGCGCCACGTTGATCAGGTAGGCCGTCTCTTTCATCGCGGCGAACACGTCCGCGCCGAACATCATCCGCGTGGATTCGGTCAGCGGCACGGTCAGCACCACGAAATCGCACTCGCGCACCATCGACACCAGCGCCTCGGGCGGGTAGAGCCGGTGGAAGAAGCTGCCATCCGGGTCGCCGGTGCCGGGCAGCACGTACCCGTCCGGGTCGGCGGGTTGGCGCACGTCGCGCTTGGAGGCGAGCACTTCCATGCCAAACAGGAACGCCAGCCGGGCGATCTCGCGGCCCAGGCTGCCGTAGCCCACGATGCCGATCGTGCTCCCGCGCAGCTCGCGCGGCATGAACAGCCGGAAGCGTCCTTCGTCCGGCCAGTGGGCCTCGGCCTGGAAGCGCAGCATGGTCGGCAGGCGGTGCCCGAAGGCGAGCATCATCATGAACACGTATTCCGCGATGTTGGTCGCGTGGATGCCGCTCGACGAGCTGAGCAGCACGCCTTCCGTCTGGATCACCGGCTGGTCGAGCAGGTGATCCACGCCGGCGCTGTGGGCGTGAATCCAGCGCAGTTGGGGCGCCAGCGACGGCTCAGGGACGGTATTCAGCGTGTAGAGCACTTCGGCATTCGCCCACACGTCCTCGGGCACGTCGCGGGCCTGTTCGGTCGGATGGTAGAGGATCTCCACCCGGTCCGACACGGTGCGGAACGTGGCGAGCGTTTCCTCATCGAACGGCACGGTGATCAGCACGTAAGTGGGATCTGAGTCGGGCATGGCTCCCCCGTGGATAGGCAATCTCGCACAGAATCAGACAGAGTATACCCTACCGCCCGCGGCGGAAATAGGCCAATCCGGCGATTCCGATCAGCGCCACCTGCCCGACCAGCGCAAACGGGATCAGGTCGCGGATGTCGAATCTGCCGCCCGCCGAGGCGCTCGCTGCTGCCTGGGCCACGGCGACCGGCTGCGCGGCGGGCGTGCCGGATGGGGTGCGTGCGACCGTCACCGGCTCGCCGGTGGGCGATGCGGCCACCGCCACGCGGGTCGATGGGGCGCCCTGGGCGGCCACGGTCGGCAGCACCAGCGGAGTCGCCGTGGCGGGTTGGACCGTGCCGGTCGGTGTGGGGGTGCGCGTGGGCGTGATCGTCCAGGTGGCCGAGGGCGTCAGCGTGGGGATCGTCGGCGTGGGCGTGCGCGAGGGCGGCGGCGGGACGTAGGGCGCCTGGGTGGGCGGCGGCGCGGCGGCGACGGCCTGTTCCGGCTCGTCCTCATCCGCGCCCGGTTCCGGGGCGGGCGGCTCCGGCGGCGGCGGTGGCGCGGGCGGCGCGGTCACGTCGGGCCGGTGGCCGAACACCAGCGTGAAGTAGTTCCCACATTCGCCGGACACGGCCCCGATGCCGACCTCGTTGGTGTTGGTGTTGACCAGCCCGTTGTAGTGAATCGTCGAAGTGGTCCAGAACGCCCACGCGTCGGTGACCTGCGCCCGGCTGCTGCCGTAGATATTCTCGCTGATCCAGCTTCCGGTGTAACCGTTGGCGCGGGCGCGGTCGATGGGGCGCGAGCCGTTCGCCTCGGTGTGCGAGACGTCGCACGTCTCGGCCATGTAGGCGCTGTGTTGGGCCGCTGCGGCGTTGAGCTGGGCGTTGAGCGCGTAGGGCGGCACCCCGACGCTCGCCCGCAGCCCGTTGATCTGCTCCAGCAGCCAGCCTTCGTCGCCCTGGGCGCGCGCCGGGACGGGCGCGAGCAGCGCGGCGCTCCACGCGAGGATCCCTGCCAGTCTGATCAGCTTCTTCATACCGCTGCCGCGCACCCGTTGCCGTGACGTGCCAACCACCGATAGCGTCCGAGTCTACCAGCGCCCGCGCCGCTGGCAAAAACGGGCCGCGCCGGGGAGGGATCGCTCACACCACACCGGTCAGCGCGTCGCGCTCCTGGGCGCGGAACTGCATCTCGTACAGCCGCGCGTACAGCCCGCCCAGGCTCATCAGCTCGTCGTGCGTGCCCAGCTCGACGATCCGGCCCCGGTCCAGTACGGCGATGCGGTGCGCGATACGGACCGTGCTCAGCCGGTGGGCGATGATGACCGTCGTCCGGTTCTGCATCAGGCGCTCCAGCGCTTCCTGCACCAGCAGCTCGCTCTCGTTGTCCAGGCTGGACGTCGCCTCGTCCAGCAGCAGGATGCGCGGGTCCTTGAGGATGGCGCGGGCGATGGCGACGCGCTGGCGCTGCCCGCCGCTGAGCCGGATGCCGCGTTCGCCGACGATGGTGTCATAGCCGCGTGGAAGCTGCGCGATGAAGCTGTGCGCGTTGGCCGCCTCGGCGGCGGCGATCATCTCGTCATCGGTGGCGCCGAGCCGCCCGTAGAGGATGTTCTCGCGGATGGTGCCGCCGAACAGCAGCGTTTCCTGCGGGACGATGCCGATCTGCTCGCGCAGGCTCTCTTGCGTGACCTCGCGCACGTCCCAGCCGTCGACGCGCAGCGCGCCGCGTGTCACGTCGTAGAAGCGCGGAATCAGGTTGAACATGGTGCTCTTGCCCGCGCCGCTCGGCCCCACCAGCGCGATGATCTCGCCCGGCGCGATGTCCAGGTCGATGTCTTCCAGCACGGGCTCCTCGTCTTCGTCGTAGGTGAAGCTCACGTCGTCGAACGTGATCCGCCCCTCGACGCGATCCAGGACGCGCGCGCCCGGCGCATCGTGCAGGTCGGGCGCCGTGTCCAGCAGCTCGAAGATGCGCTGCGTGGCGCCCAGCGACTCTTGAAGCTGGGTATACAGCCAGCTCAGCTCGGAGGACATCTGCCCGATCACCGTCACGTAGACCAGGAAGGCGACCAGCTCGCCGCCGGTCAGGCGGTCGTTGATGACCTCGCGCCCGCCGTACCACAGAATCAGCGCGATGTTGACCACGAACATCAGGCTGACCGTCGGGCTGACCACGGCGCGAATCTGCAGCAGCCGCAGCGCCGCCTGAAACGCGCGCTCGATGGCGTTGTTGTAGCGGCCCGTTTCGTAGTCCTCGCGGACGAAGCTCTTGACCTCGCGCACGTTGTACAGCGCTTCTTCGGCCACGACCGTCGCGTTCGCCAGCTCGTCGCGGACCAGCAGGCTGCCCCGCCGCGAGAAGCGGGTCACGATGACGCCCAGAAACGCGACCACCGGCGTGCTGATCACGATGAACGCCGTCAGCCGCCAGTTGAGCACGATCATGATCGCGATGCCCGCCACAATGGTCAGCGTGTGCCGGATCAGCCGCGTGAGGTTCTCGGTCAGCAGTTGGCGCATCACGGTCACGTCGCTGGACATGCGGCTGACCAGCTCGCCGACGCGCCGCGTGGCGAAGAACTTGACCGACAACGTGTGCAGGTGCCCGTACAGCTCGCGCCGCAGGTCGACCACGATCCGCTCGCCCACGTAGTTGATGTGGTAGTTGCCGATGATCGAGCCGATGGTGAGCACGACCACCGCCCCGATCAACAGCAGCGTGATCTGGTTGAGCTGGGCCATGTCCTTGTTCGCCAGCACGGAATCGACGACGTCGCGCACGACGGCGGGCAGCAGCAAGAACATGCCGGACGCCATCATGCGCCCGCCCAGCCCGATGATCAGGCGGCCCTTGTACGGGCCGAGATAGCGCAGCAGGCGCCGGTACTGGGACCGCGCGCCGGCGAACTCGGTCGAGGGGATGGAATGGGTATCGGGGCGCAAATGTCGCTTCCTCATCTAGGTGGTCTGTATAGTGTACGGCCTTGGCGGATGGCGGGGTGCTGCGGGCCGGAATTTTAAACGGACTTCTAATACTAGAAAATCCGTGCTACCATTGGTGCACTATCGACGGTTAGCACCCAAAGGCAAGGGATCCCATGCCATTTATCGAAGCTCCCACCACGTTTTACCTGGGCCGCCGCTTCGACCCGACCACCCGCCGCCTGGTCGACGAGGTGGTCTATTATGACTCGCGCGACCTGACAACGCACGCCGTCGTCGTCGGCATGACCGGCAGCGGCAAAACCGGCCTGTGCATCACCCTGCTCGAAGAAGCCGTGTTGGACAACATCCCCTCGATCATCATCGATCCGAAAGGCGACATCACCAACCTGCTGCTGGCCTTTCCGGACCTGAAGCCGGACGACTTCGCGCCCTGGGTCAACATCGACGACGCGCGCCGCGCCGGGATGGAAGTGGACGAGTTCGCGGTGAACGTCGCCCAGAAATGGCGCGACGGGCTGGCAAGCTGGGACATCCCGCCGGAGCGCATCGCCGCCTTCAAGCAAAACGCCCATTTCAGCATCTACACCCCCGGCTCGGACTCCGGCCTGCCGATCAGCATCGTGGACGCGATGAGCGCGCCGGATGGCGGCTGGCAGCCGGGCGACGACGAATTCCACCGCGAGCAGATCAGCGGCATCGTCACCGCGCTGCTGGCGTTGATCGGCAAGAACGTCGAGCCGGTCAAAGACCGCGAGCACGTGCTGATCGCCAATATCTTCGAGCACGCGTGGCGGCGCGGCCAGGACCTGACGCTCGAAGACGTGATCCTCCAGGTGCAAAAACCGCCGTTCGGCAAGCTCGGCGTCTTCGACATCGACACGTTCTTCCCCGAAAAAGAGCGCTTCAGCCTGGCGATGGAGCTGAACCACATCATCGCCTCGCCCAGCTTCCAGAGCTGGATTCAGGGCGAGCCGCTCGACATTCAGAGCCTGCTCTACACGCCGGAAGGCAAGCCGCGCGTCAGCATCTTCTACATCGCGCACCTCAGCGACGCCGAGCGGATGTTCATCGTCACCCTGCTGCTGGAGAACATGCTCGCCTGGATGCGCACGCTCAGCGGCACGACCAGCCTGCGCGCCCTGCTGTATTTCGACGAGGTGTACGGCTTCTTCCCGCACCACCCGTACAACCCGCCCAGCAAAGTCCCCATGCTGCGGCTGCTCAAGCAGGCGCGCGCGTTCGGCCTGGGGCTGGTGCTCGCCACCCAGAACCCGACCGACATCGACTACAAGGGGCTGTCCAACGCCGGGACGTGGTTCATCGGCAAGCTGCAAACCGAGAACGACAAAAACCGGCTGCTCAGCGGGCTGGAAGACCTGGAGGCGATCGACGGCAGCGTGAACATCGACGACATCGACCGGCTGCTGAGCAGCATCGACCCGCGCGTGTTCGTGATGCACAACGTGCATGACAACTTCGGCGCGATCCCGCTGCACACGCGCTGGGCCATGAGCTACCTGCGTGGCCCGCTGACCCGCCAGCAGATCAAGTCGTTGATGGCCGACCAGCGCCAGCGCCCGTACTACCCCACCTATGCCGATCTGTACGGGCAGGGTGGGGCGGCTCCCACCCGTATCACCGAGCCGCCTACGCCGCCCGGCGCGACTCCGCCCCCGGCCACGCTGCCGGAGATGCCCGACCGGCAGGCTACGCCGCCCCCCGCGACGCTGCCCGATTTCGAGGCGGCCCCCGCGGCGAGCACGCCGCCCCCGCCGCCCGCGCCGTCCCGGACCGGCGCCACGCCCCCCGTCCGCACCAGCCAGCCCCAGCCCCGGCTGCCGGAGGGGTTCGGCATGACGCAGCCGCCGCTGCCGTCGAGCATGGCGCAGTATTTCCTGCCGGTGGACGTATCCGCGGACCAGGCGGTGATCGCGTGGTCGCAGCAAACCGGGCTGCCCGCCAACAGCACCGAGCAGCCGCTGCTGGCCTACCAGCCGATCCTGCTCGCGCAAGCGGACGTGCGTTATGGCGACCGCAAGGCGAACGTGACCGAGGTCCGGCGCTACCCGTACCAGGTGCCGTTCGTCGCCAAGGCGGGCCTCATTCACTGGGACGAATTCCTGGCGCCGCCCATCGACCCGCGCGACCTGAGCCACGCCCCGGCCAGCGAGGCCGCCTTCGGGACGCTCTCGCCGGGGCTGACCGACTCCAAGCGCATGTCCGAGCTTCAGCGCGAGCTGGTCGATTACCTGTACAAGGCCGCCAGCCTGACGCTGCTGAGCAACCCCCAGCTCGACCTGTACAGCCAGCCGGGCACCAATCACCGCGATTTTCTGGTCCAGGCCCAGGCGCTGGCCCGCCAGGGGCGCGACGCCGAGATCGACAAGATCATGGCGCGCTACGAGAAGGAATTCGACCGGCTGGAGGGCAAGCTCCGCGCGGCGGTGCGCGACCTCTCCGCCGACCAACAGCAGCTTAACGAGCTGCGCAACGAGGAGCTGTTCACCACGGGCGAGGCGATCCTCAGCCTGCTGCGCGGGCGCACGACGTACACGCTCTCGCGCGTGAGCCGCTCGCGGCGCTACAAGGGCCGCGCCCAGGAAGAACTGCTGGAAACCGAACAGACCATCGCGGAGCTGGAAGCCCAGCTCGACGAGACGCAGGTCCGCATGGAGCAGGAGCTGGCCCAGGTCAACGCCAGGTGGGGCCAGATCGCGGCGCAGGTCGAGGAGTACAAGATCACGCCCTACAAAAAAGACATCTACCTGGGTGTGTTCGGCATCGGCTGGAAACCGTACTGGATCGTGATCGCGAACGGGCAGCCGCAGTTGGTCCCGGCGCGGAACGGGTGAGAAACAGCATTCGCGGCTCGCAGCCCGTAACATGGTCCCAAAGTACTAGCGAATATTGCGGGCTGTTTTGCGGTATACCTTACAAAGCCTTTGCAACAAAGGAGAATACCGCGATGCATAGAAAGCTCACCCTTGTACCTCTGTTCGTCCTGCTGGCGGCCCTGGTGGCGTTCGGCCTGATGCCGTCCGGCACGGCGGTCGCCCAGGATGATGGCGGCGACGAGACGCTGGTCGAGTTCACCGGGACGGTTGAGCTGCTTCAGCCCGATCTCATCCTGGTGAGCGGCGTCTGGGTTCACCCGGCGGGCGTGTTCAGCCCGGCTTCGCTCAACCTGGGCGACGTGGTGACGATCACCGGCTACCTGCTGCCGGACGATACCATCCAGACGGTTAGCCTGGTGATGGCCGATGATCCGGACGGCGACGGGCTCGTCGGGGACGATGACAACTGCCCCGAGGTCGCCAACCCGGACCAGACCGATACCGACGGTGACGGCATCGGCGACGCCTGCGATCCGGACCTGATCGACACCGATGAAGATGGCCTGCTGGACGCGGTCGACAACTGCCCGCTGATCTACAACCCGGACCAGGCCGATGCTGACGGGGACGGCGTGGGCGACGTCTGCGATCCGGACTTCGACGACATGGACAGCGACGGCGTCGAGGATACGCTGGACAACTGCCCCGAGGTCTATAACCCGGACCAGGAAGACACTGACGCGGACGGCATCGGTGACGCCTGCGATCCGGACTTCCTCGACACGGACGAGGACGGCATCTCCGACAGCCTGGACAACTGCCCGCTCGTCCCCAACCCGGACCAGGAAGACGCCGATGAAGACGGTGTCGGCGACGCCTGCGACGGGGACCTGATCGACACGGACGGCGACGGTTTCGTCGACAGCATGGACAACTGCCCGTTGGTCGCCAACCCCGACCAGGCCGACGCCGACGGTGACGGTATCGGCAACGCGTGCGATTCCGACTTCGAGGATGGCGACAACGTGTGTGTCGGGGCCACTCCCCACCCGGTAGGCATGGCGCTGGCGACCGAGTTCGGCGTCGAATACGAGACGATCATGTCGTGGCACTGCCAGGGATTCGGCTTCGGCGACATCGCCCAGGCGCTGCTGCTGGCCGAACAGGTCGACGGCTTGAGCGCCCAGGCGGTGCTCGACGAGTTCGCCAGCGGCGCGGGCTGGGGCACGATCAAGCAGGCTTACGACGTGCACCCGAGCAGCCTGGCAATGGGCCGCGTGATCTCCGCGCAGCAGAAAGAGAAGAAGGTCAAGAAGGGCGACGTGATCGACGAGGATGACGATGCCGACACCGGCGAGGGTGACGGCGAGATCGTCGATGTCGCTCCGGCCAGCGCTCCCAGCAATAACGGCAACGCGAACGGTCACCCGTTGGGCGGCCCTCCCGGCCAGAACAAAGACAAGGTCAACGATAACGGCAACGCCGGCGGCCCGCCGAACGATCACCCACTGGGCGGCCCTCCCGGCCAGACCAAGGACAAGAGCAACAACGGCGGCAAGAAGAAGTAACCCCACCGCCTGACACGAGCACGGGGGCGATCCGGTCCGGATCGCCCCCGGTTTGTTTTGCTCAGCGGCTTATTGCGGCACCAGCGTTTGCAGGAAGCTGCCGCCGTCCATCACCCCCTCGACGGCCCACCCGCTGCCGCGCCCCGGCGCCTCGATGCGCCACCAGTTCAGGCCATCCGCGCTCACCGGCCCTTCGAGCACCGACACCAGCGTGCCGTCCGCCAGTTGGGTCGAGATGGCGAAGCTCAGCCCCGGCCCGGTGCGGACGCGCAGCATGTCGCCCTCGGTGGTCTGGACGCGCGCCGTCCCGCCCGGCGCCAGCACCCCGCCAACCGGCGGCGTCACCGGCGCGGGCGTGTCCGTCATGACCGGCGGCGGGCCGATGATGGTCAGCGATGCGAAGGGCGCCATGCCCGCCTCGCCTTCCAGCGGGTTGGCCCAGATGATGCTCCAGTATCCGCCGGGCGTCCCGGTCCAGGCGATGAACTGATCGGGCGCGGGCCCGCCGGTGAACCGGTGGTAGTGCAGCTCCGGCCTGGCGCTCGGATCGCTGCCGCCCGTCATGAAGGTATAGCCATCGACCGTGCCCCACACCTGGTACACGCGGGGCGGGATGGGCAGCGCCCGGTATTCTCCGCTGCGCTCCAGCACCCACCACTGCTCGGCGTCACTCATGCCGTCGAAGGTCCGGATCGCCAGCCGGCGCCCGTTGTCGACGAACACCGACGAGCCCACGATCTGGCCGGCGCCGCTGAAGATCGGGTACCGCTCGCCGGCCTTGTTGGAATACATCACGATGTTGAACAGGTAGCCCGGCCCCATTAGCTCGCCTTTGGGAAACGCGTCGTCCTCGTCGATCCACACGGCTTCGCTGGGGTTGGGCAGCAGGTCGAGCGAGGTCTTGCCATAGGGCCCGCCGATCGACACCGAGCCATCGCCAAGCTGCCAGACCATGCTCGGATACTCGGGAAAGCCTTCGGTCCCCCAACGCACGGGGATGAACGCCAGCACGCCGGGGAAGGATGGCGTCGCCATGTCGAACCACCGCACGAACGGGACCGATCCGCTGGCGTCCACGCCCAGCGCCGTGATCGCGGGCGAGGTGGCGTCGATGCGGTGCAGGATGGCGCTCGTGTTCATCTGCATCACGACCAGCTCCCACTCCGGGCGCGGGTCGGCGGGATCGGGATAGTGGTTGAAGATGCCGACGGCGACCTGGGTGCCATCCGCGCTGAACGACTCCGGCGTGAGGCCGCATTCGATCACGGGGCCGCCGGGGATATAGGCCGCGACGTACACCTCGTTATAGATGTCGTAGACGCGCACGCTGAACTCGTCGCTGTCGTTGTACAGGCACATCGCCAGCAGCGACCCGTCCGGCGAGATCGCGACCTGGTTCAGGCTGGGATAGCGCGACGTGTCGGGCGGCAGCGGGAAGGGTATCTCGACCGGCGGGGTGCCATCCGGGAAAGCATGGACCAACCGGCCCGCTTCCGGGTTGTACAGCCAGGCTGACCACGTGCCGCCGGCCTCGGCGGGCGTCGCCGCGCTGCTCCACGGCATCACCCCGGCGACCAGCGCCGCCACAACGGCGAGAAGCGCCACAGTTCTCGAGATTGTTTGCATCGGTGCAAGCTCCTGTATGATGGGATTGGACGAACTTCACCGTATTATAGTACAGCATCCTACAGGAGTATGTGAAGCGTCAAATAGAGGGAGGCTAGCCGCCCAACAGGCGCAGGACTTCCGCGCGCGCCGGCGTGCCCCGCGCCCCGGACCGCGCGATCTTCAGCGCGGCGACGGCATTGCCCCAGCGCGCCGCCTCGGCCCAGTCGCAGCCGGCCAGCCGGGCGGCGATGAACCCGCCGTTGAACGCGTCCCCCGCGCCGAGCGTATCGACCACCTCCGTCGAGAAGGCGGGGATGCGCGCCAGGCTTCCCGCGGGATCGCACACCAGCGCGCCCCCCTCGCCCAGGCGGGCCACGACGGTCCGCTGCCCCGCGGCCAGCGACCGCGCCGCGTCCTCGACCCGCTCGACGCCGGCCAGCGGCGCGATCTCCTCGTCCGCGCTGCCGAGCACCACGTCGGCCAGGGCGACCGCCTGCGCCATCGTCGCGGCGATGTCGTCGCCCCAGCCCCACAGCTCCAGCCGCAGGTTGAGATCGAGCGACACCGGCACCCCGGCGTCACGCGCCAGCCGCATGGCGTGCAGGGCGGCCTCGCGGGACGGCGAATTGCGCATGATCATGCCCGACGTGTGGAGCCACGCCGCCCCGGCGATCGCGCCGCGATTCACGTGCTCCGGTGCGAGTCGCTTGTCCGCGCCGCCTTCGGGCGGCCAGACGACGATCATCCGCTCGCCGGATGGCTCGATCAGGGCGATCACCATCGGCGTCATGGCCTCGCGGCTGACGCACAGCCCGGACGTGTCCACGCCTTCGCCCTGCAGGTCGGCCTGGACGAACCGCCCGTAGCCGTCGTCGCCAATCATGCCCACAAAGCTCACCGGCACGTCCAGCCGGGCCAGCGCCACGGCCACGTTCGCCACCGAGCCGCCGCCGAACAGGCGCGGCACCGATCCGCTCATGTCGGCCTTGCCCGCCGCGCGGTCCGGCAGGCAGATCACGAGGTCCACATTGGCATCGCCCAGGGCGATCACGGGCCGGTCGGTCATGCGCCCGCTGCCTCGCGCGCCGCCCGCACGAACGCCCCGATGCGCTCCAGGTCCTTGCGAAAGCCGCCGCCCGGCAGGGGCGCGTTGGTGTGCGTGAGCGAGTCCACGCCCCAGGGCCGCACGGCGCGGATCGCGTCCGCGACGTTCTCTGGCCCCAGGCCACCGGCCAGGATCACGGGGATCCGCACGGCCTCGACGATGGCGCGGCTGATCGACCAGTCGTGAGTCTGGCCGCTGGCGCCCACGCCGGTCACCGCGGCGTCTTTCGTGTCGAGGATCAGGTAGTCGGCCACGTCCTGATAGGCCAGGGCGTCGCCGATGGACTCCGTCCCGCCGACCGGGATCGCCTGCATGATCTCGACGCCCGGCAGGCGCTCGCGCAGCGCGCGGATCGCGGGCGGCGGCACCGTCCCAAACTCGCCGCACAGGTGCAGGATGTCCGGCTCGACGGCGCGGACCATAGCCTCGATCGCGTCCGGGTCTTCATCGACCGACAGCGCGACCGTCGTCGCCATGCCGCGCACCGCCCCGGCGATGGCGCGGGCGGTGGGCAGGTCGACCTCGCCGGGCAGCCCCAGCGCGGACGGCGTGATCCCGACGTGATTCACGCCAAGCCCGGCGACTGCGCGGGCTTCGTCGGGCGTTTGCATGGTATAGATTTGGACGATCATAAACGAACCTCGGATCGGGTGAGCAAGAGAACGCGTTACAGCAGCCGGTACGACCGGTCGCTGCGGTAGTAAACCGCGACCGGCGTGCCGGGCTCCGGCAGCCGGGTCGTCTTCATGTCGTTGCGAATCTGGGTCGCCTGGCGCACGAGCACCTTGCCGTCCGGCGAGTGGAACCGGTAGCGCAGCTTGACGGTGTAGTCGCCCTCGGCGTCCGGGATGCCGGTGCATGCCACGACCTGCCCCCGGATCAGGCGCCCGGCGAGCCGCCTGCGCTGACGGAACGCCATCCCCAGCGCGACGAACACCAACGCCACCAGCGCGACCGCCAGCGCCGTGATCCAGTAGCGCTCCTCGTCGCGGGGATCGTCCTGCGCGATGCGCGACACGTCCGGGTCGTCGAGCAGGTAGGTCACCGTCACCGCGTCGCCCTCGCCGAGCGCGGCATAGTCGCGGCTGGCGACAGCCTGCTCGCCTTCCACCTGCACGCCGTCCGGCGCGGCGAGGGGGACGTTGAAGCTGTAGCGCAGGAAGTAGCGCTCGCCCCGGTAATCGTCGTCGGCCACGCGCCGCTCGACCACGGCGCCATCGACCTCGACGCCGTCCTGTTCCAGGCGGTACCAGTCGACCCAGTCGGGCGCGACCATCACCACCAGCAGCGCCGCAACCGCCAGCAGCGCGAGCGCCAGCACCAGCCACAGGCACCCCGCCAGCCGCCGCGGACGCCGCCGCTGCGATTCGCGGGCCAGAAAGCTGGCGTTCGCCGGGTTGATCAGGAACACGCCCCGCGACGAGTTGGATGCCTTCCGCCGCAGCCGTCCCTGGCGCGGCGCGGCGGCTGGCGCGGGGGGAGCCGGTGCCGGGGCGGGGATCGATGGCCCGGCCTCGTTGATGGCGCGCCAGGCGAGCTGGCGGATCTCCGGATCGGGATCGTTCTCGTACAGGTGCTCGAAGACCTGCTGCACGCGCGGGTCCTCGCGCAGCGGCGCCAGGATCGCGATCGCCCGCTTGCGGTCGGCAGGGTCCTCGCTGCGCAGCAGGTTCAGGCTGTTCAGCACGTCTTTCGAGGTTGGCGTATCCGTCTCGCTCATGGTGATCCCCCTCACGCCGGGTACCGGTTAGCAGTCGAACTCAGATTCCGGGATAGGCTGGCTCTCGTTCCAGCGGCGGGCGAATTCTTCCAGGTAGGCGCGGGCAATCGCCGTGTTGTGGATGATGAGCGTGTTCTCATCGTTGCTGTCGGCAGCGTTGCCCGAAAAATTGAACGATCCCATGACGACGATCGACTCGTCGATGATGAACACCTTGTGGTGCAGGATGTTCGGATTGCCGTCCTGCCGGACGGGCAGCCCGGCGCACACCAGATCGGTCAGGAACCGGCGCTGGCTGGCCTCGATCACGCCCATGACGTCCAGCTCGCCCGCCTGGGCGCGCGCCGCCATCGGCTGGATCAGGTCGTCCCGCGTGAGCGAAAAGGCCATGAACCGCACCGAGCGCGCGTTGGTGATCAACTCGACCAGCCGCGCCGGGACGTCGCCCTCGGCCTCGAAAACCGTTTCGATCGGCGTGCCGTCAATCGTCACCACCGGGTTCGGGATGGTGGCGGGCGAGGTCACGCCGAAGCTGCCGCCAAACATCTCCTCGAACTCGGCGGTGAAGTTCTGCGCCAGCCGCGACGAGCGGATCAGCATCGCGTTGTTATTGTTATTGTATAACCCATTATGCGTGACGTTGGTCGAGCCGGTCCACACGTACAGGCTGTCGATCACGAAAAACTTGTTGTGCATCAGCCCGCGCCGCGCCTGGTCCGAGCGCAGCTCGATCCCGGAGAACTCGATCTGGTCGAAGGTCCCGTCGGGGCGCTCCAGGCCGTACTCGCCATCGGTCACGATCCGCACGCGAACCCCGCGCTCGTGAGCGCGCAGCAGCGCATCGGTCACCGGCTGCGAGTTCATCTCGAACAGCGCCGCGTCGATGGTGGACCGCGCCCCGTCCAGGGCCGCGACCAGCGCTTCCTCGACCGGGGAGCCGGTGAACCGGCTTTCGTCGCGGGTGTTGATCGGCTCGGTGAAATACAACTGGAACCAGCCGCCATCGTAGCCGCCGGGAATGGGCACCAGCGCCTCGCCCGGCGCGGCGGCGACGATCGTCGGGTGGGGCGTGGGCGCCGTCAACGACGGCGTTTGGGCGGGTGTGGATGCGGTCGAAACGGGCGTCAGCGTGGGCTCGTCCAGGTGCAGCACGTCGATGTCCAGCACGAACTGAACGAAAAAGACGAGGGCTACGATGATCAAGCCGCTGGTCGTTCCGATCTGCACGCGGCGGGGTGTCGCCGTGGAGGAGCCGGTGCCGCGCCGCTGCCGGCGGCTGGGAGTTTTCGTCATTTACGAACTATCTCCTGGGTGAGAAGCAGGGTCAACAGGCGGCTCCGCTTCCCGTCCGGGGAGTGAGGCGGGCCGGGTGGGTGGCTCAGCCGGCGGGCCGGGTTCCCGCCCCGGAAGTGAGGCGGGCCGGGCGGGTGGTTCCGCCGCCGGGCCGGGTTCCCGTCCGGGGAGCGAAGCGGGTGGGGTGGACGAGGCGGCGGGGGGTTCGGCCTCGTCCCCGGCAGGGGCCGGCGACAGGTGCGCGATCAGGTTATTCACCAGCTCGGCGTTGCTGTACTGCGCGTGGCTGGCGATCCAGGCCGCGATCTCGTCGTCGGAGAAGATGGGCGCGTCCGGACCGTTCAGCTCGCGGTTGAGGGCGTTGATGGTCTGGAAGGTGCGCGTGAGCCAGGTTTCGTCTTTCTTGTGACGATACACCGCCAGCCAGGTGACGCGCGTCATCAGGCGCACCAGCGAATAGGCCGTGTTGGCGACCTGTTCCTCGTCCGGCTCGGGGGCAGCGGGCGCGGACATGCGCGCGCCGAGCTGCTCGGCCTGCCGGGCGCCCCAGTCGATGAGGGGCATTACCTCGTCGTCTTGCAGCCCTTCGCGCAGGGCGCTGTTCTCGGCTATCGCGTCCTGTATCTGCTTGGTCCAACGTTCCAAAGGAGTCATAATAGCCTGCCACGGTCCAGCGTAACCATTCATCCACAGACATAGTATGCATCATATTTTACGGTAACACGAGAGAACGATCAGCGAAAGCGCCTTTACCAGATTCAGAGGGCGTTTCTCTAAGTTTTTTACATTTGGTCGCCCGTTGGCGTCCTGACGCAGCAAAGGAGTCGCACCGCTATGCCCCGATACCCGTTTCTCCAGGTCGATGTGTTCACCGATCGCGCCTTTGGCGGCAACCCGCTGGCCGTGTTCCCCGACGCGGCAGGGCTGGACGCCCCGCAGATGCAGCGCATCGCCCGCGAGATGAACCTGTCCGAAACCACGTTCGTCCTTCCGCCGGACGATCCCGCCGCCGATTTCAAGGTGCGCATCTTCACGCCGGAGTCCGAGCTGCCCTTCGCCGGGCACCCGGTCGTGGGCACGCACTGGGTGCTGGCCCGCCTGGGGCGGGTGGTCCTGCAAGAGCCGGTGACGACGGTCCGCTTCGAGCTGGGCGTGGGCGTGCGGGCGGCGGCGCTGCACGTGCGCGGCGGCGCCGTGACGCGCGTGGTGATGGATCACCAGGCGCCCGAATTCCACGCGGCGGCCACGCCGGACCAGGCCGCCCGCCTGGCGCGGGCGCTGGGCCTGGAGCCGGACGCCATCACCGCGACGGGCTGGCCGGTGCAGGTCGTCTCGACCGGCATCCGGCAGTTGTTCGTGCCGGTGCGCTCGCTGCGCGACGTCCATAGCATGACGCCCAAGCGCCAGGATACCGCCGCCCTCGGTGCGCTGTTCGCCGAACTGGACCCGGTCCAGCGGTGCAACGACGCGGTGATGGTCCTCACCACGGAAACGACCGGCCCGGACGCCGCCGTTCACACGCGCATGTTCGCGCCCGGCCTGGGCGTCAGCGAGGACCCGGCGACCGGCTCGGCCAGCGGCGGCCTGGGCGCCTACCTGGTCGAGCACGGGATCGTCCCGGCGACGCCGCCCACGACGACGTTCGTCTCCGAGCAGGGGATCGAGATGCAGCGCCCCAGCCGGATCACGATCGAGGTCGATGGCGCGCCGGGCGCGATCGAGATGGTGCGCGTCGGCGGCCAGACCGTCCCGGTGATCGAGGGCACCCTGTCCTGGTGATGCCTTACGCCTTAGGCGGCAGGTCGGCGAAGATCTCGTGAATGTTGCCGTCGGGATCGGCGATGAATGCCGTGCGCTGGTTCCAGGGCATGTCCGCCGGTCCCTTGATGGCTGCCGCGCCCTGGGCGACCAGGGCCGCGTAGCTCGCGTCGACGTTCTCCGGCGAGTCGCACGGGAACGCCAGCTCGAACGGATGTCCGGCGAACGGCTCGGTATAGCCGGGCAGCCCGGTCTGGGCCATCACCGCGCGGCGGCACAGCGCGAACCGCACGCCGTCGTGCTTGAACTCGACGTAGTCGGGCGCGTCGCTGTCGGGGGCGTGCTGCGGCTCGAAACCGAGCACGTCCCGGTAAAAGCGCAGCATGGCGGGCATATCGTCGGTGAAAATCGTGATCAGGGCGATCTGAGCGCGCATGGCGGCCTCCTGTGAAGGACGGGACAGAACATTCGTGCTATCTCGCTCCCAGTATAACGCTTCGTGGACGGCAGCACAAAATGCCCGTCGCGGAGGGCGCGCGGCCTGGGTTGATTCACAGGGGGTAACCCGTACTATAATAGATTCATCGGAAGAAACGAGGCCGCCGTATGGAAGGCTCCGGTCGCAGTTGGATCGTGCTGAGGATCGACAGCGCGCGCTGCCACGTCTGCACGACCTGTTACGCCAAAGCCGCCTGCCAGGGCAAAGCGATTCGGGTAATCGATCGGGGGGAAGCGCCGTTCGTCGACTCGGCGCGCTGCCGGGGCTGTTTGACGTGCATTCCCTCCTGCCCGTTCGGCGCGGTGGTGCGCCACGACCCGCTCTAGCGGCTAGCCCCCTTCGTGCCGGCGGTCGCGCGCCTGTTCGTCGCGGGCCAGCAGCAGCGCCTCCAGGTCGTAAATCTCGTCATCGTCCAGCGTCTCGACCAGCCGCTCGATGCGGCTGCCGCCGCTGCGCTTGGCCTTGCTGCGCGATTGCAGCTCCGCGCCCTTGTCGCGCGTGGCAGCCCACACCGACACGGTGCTCACCAGCGCCGCCACCGCCATGACCAGCACGATCCCGAACACCGTCGCGCCGTCGGCCTCCGCGATAGCCCCGGTGGGCGTGGTGAGAAGCATATCCACCGTCACGGCAAAAGCCAGCCAGATGATCAGGGTCGCCCCCAAACGTGCACTGTCGCGCATATCAATACCCCCGCGAGATCTCTAGCCCGGCCTGCCCGATCAGGTGCCCGCTCGCCACCTGGTAGAGGAAGCCCAGGAAGGGCACAATAATCACCGTGACGCTCAACACGGACCCGATCAGCCCCAGCGCCAGGAAGTACAGTAGCAGCGTCAGCAGCAGGCCGAGGTTGTCGCGCACGTCGGCCCACAACACGCCAAAGCGCATGAACTCGGAGAAATTGCCCGTCTCGGCGTAGCGGATCACGCCCATCGTGTACATGCCCGTCGCCGGGATCGCGTACAGCAGCATGAAGCCGACGATGCAGACCGACGACAGGCAGATCATCAGGCCGCCCAGTTCGTCGTCGCCGGTCAACATGGCGGGGAAGATCATCAGGCACATCAGCAGGGTGGCCGGCAGGAAGTAGATGAACAGCGCGATCGAGGCCATCACACCGTCAACGAAGATCTGGCCCAGATTGCTCGTGCCGGGCAGCGGGCGCCGCTCGCCGCGAATCACGTTGCGCGCCACGCGCACCTGGTAGCCCGGCGCAAAAAACGGGATGAAGCTGAGCAGCGTTCCCACGATCACCTTGACCGGCCAGTCCTCATCATCGAATGGGAATTTGATCGCGCGTACGAAGTCCACAGGTCCCTCCCCTCGTCGTGCCGAACCACTGCCTCATTGTAGCATAGTATACGCGTGGGACGCGCGCGAGTTGCGGCGGGCGCGCCCCGGCGCGCGGCCTGCCATCACACGCGGCGATTTCCGCGAGCTACGGTTGACGAAACGCGGGCGCTATGCTAAACTGGCTTGCCAAAGTCAGCTTAGCGCCAGACCAGTTTTCAGGAGAAAGGATCAGGGCCATAAGCGCTGGAGATTATCGGGTTAACGATCGCATACGGGCTCGCGAAGTCCGCTTAATCACGGACGAAAACGAGAACATTGGAGTCGTATCGATCCAAAAGGCATTGCAGCTCGCCGCCGATCGCGAGTTGGACCTGGTAGAGGTTGCGCCCAATGCCGACCCGCCGGTATGCCGGATCATGGACTTTGGCAAGTTCCAGTACGAACGCGCCAAGAAAGAACGCGAAGCGCGCAAACAGCAGAAACAGATCGAAGTCAAAGAGATCCGCTTAAGGCCCAAAACCGACGACCATCACCGATCCTTCAAGGTGCGCGACGCGCGCCGCTGGCTGGAAGAGGGCATGAAAGTCAAGGTGCGCATCCGTTTCCGGGGGCGCGAGATTACCTACCCGGAGATCGCGCACGAGATGTTGCAGGAAGTCGCTGCCGAGCTGGACGACATCGCCGTCGTCGAGCAGGCCCCCAACATGGAAGGCCGCACGATGTTGATGGTTCTGGCGCCGGCGTCCGACAAGAAGAAGTGAAGACGTAACGCGGTTGGGCTTGTTGGGGAATCCGTACGGTTCATCTGCGCCGCACGCTCGTGCGGTGCTCACGTGTTTATAGGGAGACCTGTTCGTGGCTAAGAAGCAGAAAAAATTCAAGCTGAAGACGTACAAGGCGGCGGCCAAGCGCTTCCGCGTGACCGGCTCCGGCAAGGTCATGCGCACCAAGGGCGGCAAAAGCCACCTGCGCCGTCGCAAATCGAAGCGGACGAAAGCCCAGTTTTCCGAGATGCTCGAGGTCAACGGCGCGAAGGAAGTCAAGCGCGTGCGGCGGCTGGCGCCCTATCTCGGCAAATACAAGCAGAATCCCCCGGCCTAGCTGCCGGCGCGATCCAATCAAGGAGCTAGAGCATGACTCGTGTCAAGGGCGGCTACACGACGCGCCGCCGTCACAAAAAAGTCCTGAAGATGACCAAGGGCCAGTGGGGCACCAAGCACCGGCTGTTCCGTCGCGCCAACGAGGCGATGATGAAAAGCCAGTGGTACGCCTACCGCGATCGCCGCAACCGCAAGCGCGACCTGCGCCGGCTGTGGATCGCCCGCATCAACGCGGCGGCGCGCCTGAACGGCATGTCGTACAGCCGGCTGGTGCACGGCCTGAAGCAAGCGAATGTCGAGCTGGACCGCAAAGTGCTGGCCGACATCGCCGTGCGCGACAGCCAGACGTTCGCCAGCCTGGTTTCCGTGGCCCAACAAGGCTGATTTTCCGCAGCCTCACCACGACATCGAAAACCGGCGGCCCAGTGAGGCCCTAGCCGGTTTTTGTGTTTTTTCGAGAGCAGCCTATGCCGCGCGCGCGCATTCGGGTCCGCCAGACGTCCGACCGCCTGACCGTCACCTACCGGCTGCCGGGCCGTTTGCTGTCGCCCGCGGCGTGGTTCTGGTGCCTGGTGGGCGGCCTGGCGATCGGGATCGCAGCGGCGCTGGCGCTGGTCGTCGCCGGGACGCTGGACGTGGATGGAGACTGGCGCGCGTTCCGGATCGCGCTCGCCGCCGGGACCGCCGCCGGGGCGGTGCTGCTGTACCTCGGCTATGTGTGGGCCGTGCTGCGCCGCCGGCTGCGCGTGGTGTTCGACGCCGCCCAGCGCCGGGTGACGCTGCACCTGGTCGCGGGAGAACGGCGCGCGGGCCGCTACCCGCTCGGCGACGTCGTCCTCTTCCGGCTGGCCGAGCACGCCGCCGGGCCGCGCGGCGGCTGCATCCTGGTGATGGAAACCGCCGCCGAAGGGCCGGTCGCGCTGCTGACGCTGCCGGAGGGATGCCACACGCCCGATACCCAGCTCTCCACGCTGGCCGGGCAGCTCAACGCCTACCTGGACGCGCTGCGCAGCGCGGGCACGGGCTACGCCGATGATCACCAGCCCGCATAACGAGCGCGTCAAGCTGGTCCGGCTGCTGCAAAGCCGGTCCAAAGCCCGCCGCCAGCACAACCGGCTGGTTCTGGAGGGCGCGCGGCTGGTCGGGGATGCGCTCGGCTCCGGCGCGCAGCCCGATTTCGTGCTCTACGATGCCGCAGCGGGCCAGCCGGGGACGCCCACCGGCGATCTCGTGGCGCGCGTCCAGGCCGCGGGGATCGCGTGCTGGCCGGTGGCCGCCTCGCTGATGCGCGAGATGGCCGACACCGAAACGCCGCAGGGCATCCTGGGCGTGTTCCCGCTGCCGGACCTGCCGCTGCCGCCCGCGCCGGGGCTGGTGCTGGTGGCCGACGGCTGGCGCGATCCGGGCAACCTGGGCACGGCGATCCGGACCGCCGCCGCGGCGGGTGTCGACGCGGTTATCCTGACGCCGGGCACGGTCGATCCCTTCAACCCCAAGACGCTGCGCGCCGGGATGGGCGGCCAGTTTCGCGTGCCGATCCGGGCGCTGGACTGGCCGGGCGTGACCGCCGGTTTCCCCGGCCTGGCGGTCTACCTGGCCGACGCTGCGGGCGACACGCCCTATACCGCGGTCGACTGGACGCAGCCCGCCATGCTCGTGATCGGCGGCGAGGCGCACGGCTTCAGCCGCGCCGCGGCGGACATCCCCCACACCCGCATCCGCATCCCGATGGTGCCCGGCGCCGAATCGCTCAACGCAGCGGTGTCGGCCAGCATCCTGATCTACGAGGCGCGCCGCCACATCTTTTTCTAAATTTTTTATTACCCATGAGTTCATTCTCCACTATACTAAAAGAATACATGCTCATCGAAGCAAAAAAGGGATTCATATGGGTTCGACCGCCCCGCCGCCGGAGCTCACCGAGGCTCATCACCTGATCAAAACCGGGCAGCGCGCCCAGGCCGGACAGGTGCTCAAGGCATATCTCACCGCGCACCCGCGCGACCCCAACGCGTGGTGGCTGATGGCGCACGCCGTCCGCAAGAACGATCACGTGCGCCAGTGCCTGGAAACCGTGCTGAAGCTGAACCCCAACCACAA
This sequence comes from Anaerolineae bacterium, assembly GCA_018432315.1. GTDB lineage: Bacteria > Chloroflexota > Anaerolineae > Aggregatilineales > Aggregatilineaceae > LM3-B42. Next base: position 218,960 of record JAHDLB010000002.1, on the reverse strand, counting down.
CGGCGCGCGCCAGAAGCTCGCGGCGCTGAGCACCGCGCCGGACGGCGAGCCGGACGACACCTTCTTCACCCGCCGCAAAGCGTCCACGCCGCCGCCCGCGCCGGCAAGCCCGGCGCCCGACTCCGCGCCGGACGGAACGAACGGCACCTTCGAGGCGTACCTGGCCCAGGCCGGCGACCGCGCGGACCCTTTCGCCGCGCCGCCCGCCGACGACCCGTTCGAGTCGATCCCGGCGAGCAGCGCCGCGTCCGTCTGGCAGCCGTTCGACCCGGCAGCCCAGGCCAAAGCCGCCGCGCCGGACACCGCTCCGGCCCAGGCGCCGGGCACCGGCAACCAACCGGAATGGGGGCCCGGCCTGGCGTACGTGACGGACGGGGCCGCGCCGCCTGCCGGTGGCCCGCCGCAGCCGCCGCGCCCGCGCGGGATGGTGCCGCCCGTCCTGGCCGTGGAGGACGACGAGCCCGCCCCGTCGCCCAAAGCGAACATCGAGAAAGTGATCGGCGTGGCCGTGGTGGGCGTGGCGCTGGTCGTGCTGGTGGGGCTGCTGCTCTACGCCGCCGGGCAGCGCGGCCTGATCGGGACCGGCGGCGACGGCGTGCCCGCGCTGGCGACGCTCGACGGCGGCTCGTTCACGATCCAGTACCCGACCGGCTGGGATCACCGGTGCCGGACGGAGCCGCTGGGCTACCCGGTGTGCGGCATCGCCAACAGCTCGTTCTACAACGAGGTGGACTGGTACGCCAGCAAAAACGTCAACCTGGGCGAGCTGATGTCGCAGGCGCTGTCCTCGGTTTTCACCGGGGGGAAGCTGCCCGACGAGCAGGTCTCGATCATCGTGATGGACGTGCCGCAGGCGTCGCCCTCCTACGACAACGGCAGCATGGCGAAGACCAAGTACGAATGGTCACAGCAAGGTTGGGGGCTGTCGAGCGACAAGGCGACCGTCGTCTACGACCGGCGCGAGCGCACGCTCGATGGCTACACGGCTTATTACTACAAATACGCCAGCGAAGACCCGCAGGCCGAGCGCAACGGCTGGCCGGGTCGGGATGTCGCCTACGACGTGTACATCCCGCACGACGGCATCATGCTGTGGATGACCGTCACCATCTCGTCGGACATCCGCGACAGGGACTACGACAAGACGATCCAGGCCATGATCGAGTCGATCCGGATCAAGCCGGTCGATGAATGGACCCCCGCCCAGGGCTGATCGCGGCGCAGTGCCACGCGCGAAAACGAGCGGCTGGCGAGGCCGCTCGCCGTGTTGTTCCCCGCTATTCCCCGCCGACCGTCACCGGGGCGAAGGCGGGCTGGCCGGAGTAGGCCAGCAGGCGCGCCGTCGTTTCGCCCGCCCCCAGCCAGTACAGCCCGGTGGCGGGCCAGTTTTCGCGCAGGGCGAACGCGTCCCCGCCGCTCCGGAAGACGTCCGCGACCAGCGCCCCGCTCGGCACCAGGGCGAACAACAGCCCGCTGCCGTCCGGCGCCGGGGCGATGCGCCCGATGCCGCGCCCCTGGCCGCGCCACAGCACGCGTTCGCGCCGCGTTTCCAGGTCCACCGCCACCAGGGTCAGGTCGTTGACGTGGATCGTCACCGGCCAGACGCCGAACACCTCTTCGCCGCGTGCCCGGTCGGCGGCGCTGTCCAGCGTCAGGCTGTCGGCGGGCCGCGCCAGCGCCGCGTACACCGTCGCGCCGTCCGCGCTCCAGGCCACCTGGCCCACGCCCTCGCCCAGCCCCAGATTCGTGCGCTCCCAGGTGCGGAAGTCGAGGATAGCGACTCCCTCCGGCGTCCGCGCCGCGAAGCGCGCCCGGTCCGGCGCGAGCGCGCCATCGATCAGGTCCGCGCCCAGCTCGGTGACCTCGTTTTCGGCCAGCGACAGCACGCCCAGCCCGCCATCACAGCGCGTCGAAACCAGGAACAGATCGTCCGGCAGCCACGCCAGCACCGGGTCGTGGCCGCCCGGTCCGGCTTCGGCAAAATACGCCACATCCGCCGGATCGTCCGAGACAGGCGCGCACTCGCCGCCGAGGGCGAACGTGCCCAGGGCCTCCGGCTCGCCGCCGCCCACCGGGGCCGCGCGGATTTCGTAAGCGACCGCGCCGTCCTCGCTCGGCGGCACGACGTACGCGATCCGCGATCCATCCGGGCTCCAGGCGGGCGGGAAGGCCGGGTCGATCTCTGCGGCCACGCGGCGCGGCGACCGGCCCCCGGTCGTGTCGATCACGCGCAGCTCGGCGTTGGTCACGTCCACGAACGCCAGCCGCAGCCCGTCCGGCGAGAAGGTGAGGAAGCGCCGCTCCCAGGTGGGGACGGTGGTCACGCTGCGGCCCGGAATCTCGTTCAGCGCGCCGATGAAGATATCGCCGACGAACACGTGCGCCATCGGCAGGCCCGCCAGCTCGACCGGCCCGGACGGCTCGGCGGCTTCTTCCGCGCCGGATTCCGGCGGCTCGTCCGCAGGCTCGCCGGGCAGCGCCGCCGAAGCGCCGGCGGGCGTGAACTGGTTCACCATGTTGGCGAACAACTCGGCCCAGTCTCCGAACGCGTCCCCCGGCGCCCACTGCTCGACCTGGTACGCGCTGCCGTACTGCACGAACGCGCTGAGCCGCCACTGGCGCGTGAGCGCGTCGCACGCGGACTCGAACTCCGCTGTGCGCCCGAACGATCCGGCGGCGGTGCGGGCGGTGGGCGAGTCGGTGTAGCCGCCCTCGTCCAGGTAGTCGTCGATCAACCGGTCGGGCGTCACGCCGCTGGCGACGCGCCCCAGCACACGCACGCGCATCCCCGGCTGGTCGCACTCGTCGCTGGCCTGGGGCGCGAACAGGACCTCGCTCTTGTCGGCGTTGGCAAACACCAGCCACGGCTCCGGCACCAGGATGGTGAATGCCGGGGTCGAATACGTCGTCAGGCGGACGTCCGGCGCGACGTTGGTCGAGCTGCACAGCACGGCCATCGTGCCGTCGAGATTGCTGTGCACTTCGTAGCGCACCAGGTTATCGAACAGGAACGTCCAGCTATAGCCGTGCACCGTTTCCGGCTGGTACGTTTCGCCCGCCGCCGGGCAGCCCATGCTGGTATCGGGCCAACTGGTGCCGGTGAACGTGTACTCGACCAGGATCAGGCCCGGTTTTCCCAACGTCCTGAGCAGCCACTGCTCGGCATTGAACCGCGCGCGCTCTACGTCCTCTTGGGCGCGAACTGCCGGGATCATTCCCCCCAGCAGCAGCGCGCACACCAACCCGATCCCGATCCACTTTTGCCACGCAACCACTCGCTTCACTCCTCGATCTATGCGACGTCCAAGGGAGTCCTTCACCGGGCAAAGCATACCGCCAAGCGCGGCAGGTGTCCACCGCGGCCCGGCAGCCCCGCGATTCCCTCATCACGCATCCTGACGTACAATGGAGATCGTTTCGAATTGGCCGCCGCCGCATGACATACAATGAGAGAGTGTTAGATGGCAACTGTCGTGTTGCCGGAAACCACCCGTACCCTCTACCCGTTCAAGTCACACTACCTGACCCTGAGTGATGGCAAACGGATGCATTACATCGACGAGGGGCCCGAAGATGGCGAGGTGTTGGTTTTTTCGCACGGCTACCCAACCTGGAGTTTTGCATACCGGGCGTTCATCGTCTATTACGCCGCGCACGGGTATCGCTGCATCGCGATGGATCACATCGGCTGCGGCCTGAGCGATAAACCGTCCAACCGCGGCTATCACACCCTGCGGCGCCACATCCACAATCTGATGGAATGCATCCACACGCTGGAACTGCGCGACATCACGCTGGTGATGGAGGACTGGGGCGGCCCGTTCGGCCTGGGGTACGCGGTCCGCCACGTGACCAACGTCAGGCGGCTGGTGATCATGAACTCGTGGGCGTTTCAGGACAGCTACCACCAGCGGCTGTCTTCGCTGGTGCGCTGGATGACCAAACCGGGGATCGGCGAGCTGCTGTTCGGGACGCTCAACCTGGCCTTTCCGCTGGTCATGCAGCGCGGCACCGCCCGCCAGTTGTCCGAAGCGGTGCTGACGGCCTACAAAGCGCCGTTCCGCGACGCTCGCAACCGCGCCGTGCTCTACCAGTTCCCGCGAATGATCAACACCTCGCCCAGCCATCCGTCCGCGCCGCTGATGCGCGAGATCGAGCAGGGGCTGGCGCAGCTCGCGTCTATTCCGGCGCTGATCGTCTGGGGCCGGACCGATCCCTTTTTCACGCCCGACGTCGCCCAGCACTGGAAATCGATGCTGGCGCGCGCCCAGGGGCCGGTCCTGCTCGACGACGCGGGCCACTTCGTCACCGAGGACAATCCCGAAGGCGCGATCCAGCACCTCGACGCCCTGCTCGACGTCGCGCCCTGACCCGCGCGTGTGCCGAGCGCCGGGTGAGCGTCGTTGACATGGCTCGCCCGTATGGTATAATCCCGGCGCTTTTTCAGTGCGGAGTTGTAAGTATGTTAAGACATCGTTATTTTGTGATCATGACCTTGTTTGCGGCGACGCTGGCGGCCCTGGGCGCATGGCTGCCGCGCCAGCGCGTCACCGCGCAGGACACGAACCTGCTGGCGAACGCCAGCCTGGAACGGCCCTACTACGGCCAGGGCGCCCCGACGCGCACCGCCCCGCAAGGGTGGAACCTGTGGGTGGGCACCGGCGCGCCCGACGCGCTGCCGCAGAACGACCGGACGCGCGTGCGCGATGGCGAGGTGTCGTGGCACATCAAACAGCCCGGCGCGGCGTTCGCAGCGGCGGCCTACCAGCGCGTGGAAGGCGTGACACCCGGCGAAACGCTACGCGCGCAAGCTTACGCCTGGCTGTTCACCTGCGACAACGCCCAGACCGGCTGCGCCATCGACCAGGCGCCGTATGTCCGGTCGGACCGGGCGGCGGGCGCGGTGGTGCGCATCGGCATCGACCCGACCGGCGGGACCGATCCCTCGTCCGGCGCGATCGTGTGGTCGGCGGACAGCTCGCCCTATGACGGGTGGGGCGCGCTGACGGTCGCCACGACCGCCGGCGGCGAGGCGGTGACCGTGTTCATCTACGTGAGCCAGGCTGCCGGGCTGGCCCTGAACGAAGCGTTCCTCGATCAGGCGTCGCTGGTGCGCGCGTCGGACCTGAGCGCCGAGCCGGAGCCGGCCCAGGAAGTGCCGTTCGTTGTGCCGCAGGGCGTCCGCCCGGATGGCAGCATCGTCCACGTCGTGCAGGAAGGCGACACCCTGTCGAGCATCGCCTTCGCCTATTTCGACGATTACGGCGTGACGCTGGCCTCGATCGCCGAGCTGAACGACCTGAAGACCCACACGCGTTTCCTGAGCATCGGCCAGGAGATCGTGATCCTGCCGCCGGGCTCGGTCGATCCGCAGACCGGGCGGCGGTTGGAGCCGGGCGAGCGCGCCACGCCGGTCCCCACCCAGGCCACCCGCCCCGCGACGCAAGCGCCCGCCGCGGACGCCACGCCGGAGCCCACCGAGGAACCGACCGAAGCGGCCACCGAGGACGTCGAGGCAGGGCCGACCGTGTCCGCCGAGACGCAGCCCCTGCCGGGGCCGGGCGGCGCGCTTGCCACAGCCGCGCCCACCGAGGAACCCACCGAGGAGCCAACGCCCGAACCCACCGAAGAACCCACAGAGGAACCGACCGAGGAGCCTGAGCCTGCCGCCCCCGCAGTGGCAGCCGCGCCTGAACTGCTGGCAACCGAGGGGACGCTGTGCATCACCGTGTACCGGGACGACGACATGAACGGCAGGCAGGACGCCGCCGAAGACATTCTGACCGGCGGGCAGGTCGTCACCGCGCAGCCGGGCAGCGTCGAGAACATGGTGGATTACGTCGAGGGGCCGCTGTGCGTGGACCTGGAACCGGGTTGGTACGAGGTCCGCGCGATTTTGCCGGAGGGCTATGGCAGCACGACCGTCGACTCGGCGACCGTGCGGCTGGCGAGCGGTCGCCAGGTGGACATCGCGTTCGGTGGTGCGGAAGGCTACGTCCCCCCCGCGATCCCGGAAGGCGAAGCCGGTGACGTCGCCGCCGAGGTCGTGCCGCCGGGGGCCGTCGCGCCGATGGTCGAGATGCCGGTCGAGACGGAGGGCGACAAGTCCACGCTGGACCAGCTCTACGACAACAGCGGGCTGATCGTCCTGGCGGCGGCGGGGGTCTTCGCGGTGGGCAGCGCCCTGGGCCTGTTGCTGACGCGCCGCTCGTAGCCGCGCCGCCGCGCCCCGTGAATCACAAGCGCGACCGGGAGATCGCACATCCCGGTCGCGCCGTTTTTTGGTGAAGGGACGCTGCGCCGCCCGGCTACTGCTGGGGCGGGTATTCGCTGTGAATCTTCGGCGCGCGCGCCAGCAGCGTGAAGACCGGGCGCTCCGGCTGCGGCTCGGTGCCCCAGACGGCATACGCGGCGCGCGGGTCCTGGTTGTCCACGTAGTACGGATCGGCGAAGTTCAGGTTCCACAAGAACATCACGCCGATCCAGGGCGTGTTCTGCCCGATCTCGTAGGCGCGCATGACATAATTCGCCATGTCCCACTCGTCGATGTAGTCGTAGTAGGGGAAGCCTTCCGGTGACTGGGCGGGCGTGCCATCGCTGTAGTACAGGCCGTCAAACGTGCCCCAGCCGAATTCGGTCGCCCACAGTTGGCGCGTGTTGTCGCCGAACTCGACCATGATGTTGTGGTAGTCCTCGATGGTGTTGGCGAAGAAGAACGACGGGTGATTGTCGTACCCGCGCTCGCTGCACTGCGCCTGCCCGCACCAGTGTGCATCCGGCGCGTTCCAGGCGCTGTACGGGTGGATGCCGATGGCGATGTTCTGGTAGGCCGGATTCGCCAGCCCGGCCTGGTACATCTGGCGCAGGTAGACGCGGTCGTCGACGGCGTTCACGCCATCGTTGATGCCGGTGGGCGCCAGGCCCGCCGTCACCACCGTGATTCGCTCGCCGCCGGGCGCCGCGCGGACGGCGTGGTAGGCCGCGTCGAAGTAGCGCATGTAGTCCGCACCGTTCAGCGGGTTGCCGTTCCACTCGCGGCGCAGGTTCGGCTCGTTCCACACCTCGACCGCGGTGACCGGGTGGTTGCCGAACAGGTCGAGATCGATGTGCTCGAGCATCCGCGTCAGGATCGCGGCCAGCGCCTGCGGATCGCTGGGCGGGCCGTCTTCTTCGGTCGTCGAGCGCGCCCAGTCCGGCGCCTTGGCGATGCTCACCAGCACCCTGAGATCGAGCCCGTAGGCGCTCTGGACGAACAGGCGATAGCGACCCATCTGGTCGCCTTCGGAGTCGGGCGAGGGCTGCAGGAGGTCCCAGCCGAACTGGAACTTGACCCACTCCATCCCCATCTCCTTGACCTGCTGGAGCCGGTTCTGGAAATCCTCGCGGGACAGGTCGGGGTGAATCTGGATGCCCATCATGCTGGCGTCGAAGGTAGGCAGCGGCGTGCCGCCGAGCGTGGCGGTGGGCTGCGGCGTGGGCGTCGTGGGGGCGGGAGTGGCTTCGGGCGACGGCGTCTCCGCCGGCTCGGTTGCGGGCTCAGCGGTATCGGCCCCGGCGGTGGCGTCGGTGGGCGCCGTCGAAGGCGGCGCGGCGGTGATGATCGGCCCGTAAGAGCCGGGCGTGGGGGATGGCGTCGCCTGGAGGAAGGGCGCTGCATCGGCGTAGTGAGGCGCCACCAGCACGATCACCGCTGCGACCAGACTCGCGAGTCCAAACAGCCCGATCCCTACGGCGCGGTAACGTCGAACGTGTTTGAGCATGGATTCTTCCCTGTGACTAGGTGTGGCTAGGATTGTGGCACAAGGCAGAATCTTAAATTAAGCGGGGGGAATTGGCAAAAACACCCGGAAGATACTGCCCTCACCGGGCGCGCTGTCGATCGTGATCGCGCCCTGGTGGTTGTCGACGATCTTCCGCGCGATGGGCAGCCCCAGCCCGGCGCCGCGATCGGACCGCGCCTGGTCGATGCGATAGAACCGCGCGAAGATGAGATCGTGTTGGTCCGCGGGAATGCCGACGCCGGTATCCTGCACTTCGACGACGGCGCGGTTGTTCTCGCGGCAGGTGCGGATCGTGATCGCGCCATCCTCCGGCGTGTAGCGGATCGCATTATCGACCAGGTTTTCGAGCGCCACGTGCAGGTACTTGGGATCGCCCTTGACCGGCGGCAGCCCGGCATCGAGTTCCAGGCGGAGGGCCAGCCCCTTGTCCCGGATGTATGTCTCCAGCCGTTCGTGCACGCTCTCGATCAGGCCGTTGAGATCGACGGGCAGCGCCTTGAACTCGTCGCCGCTGTCCAGCCGCGACATGGTGAGCAGGTTCTGCACCAGCGTCTCGAGGTACTGGACCTGCTTGTTGACTAACTGGAGGTGGTGTTCCTCAGCCGTGCCGTCCACGAGCTGGCCGAGCACGTACAGGCTGGTCCGCATGACCGACAGCGGCGTGCCGAACTCGTGCGACGTGTCGCGGATGAACTCGGAGAGAATGCGGCTGCGCTCCTTTTCGAGCGCCAGGGCGCCCGCCTGTTCCTCGGCCAGCTTGCGGGTGGTGATGTCTTCGGCGACGACCAGGATCTGGTATTCGTCGCGGTCCGGCGCGATGATCGGGACTTTGGCAACCTGGAACCAGCGCCATTCGCCGGTGCCCGGATCGTAGATTCCCTCTTCGGGAATGACGAGCGGCTGCAGTGTGCTGAGCACGTGACGATCTTCCGCTTCGCGGCGCGCGCGGTCTTCCGGCGTGCCCGCAAAATCGGCATCCAGCCGCCCGATGAGGTCCTCAACCGGCACCTGGGCCAGGTCGGCCATCGCCTGGTTGGCAAGGGTATAGCGCCCCTCGTGATCCTTGATGAAGATGACCGAAGGGGTGACGTCGATGATCTCGCGCAGGTATTCCTGCTGGGTGGCGAGCGCGTCCTCGGCCTGCTTGCGCGACGTAATATCGGTTGCGACGCCCAGCAGGTATTCCGGCTCGCCGTCCGGCGAAAACAGCGGGACCTTGATCGTCTGGTACCATTTCGGCTCGCCGCTGGCCGTGTGGCCGCCCGGCTCGATCGGGATGAGCCACGGTTCGCGCTTTTGGAACACGACGCGGTCGGACTCAAGATACCGGGCGGCTTCTTCGGGGTCCGGATTCAGCTCGGCATCGGTTTTGCCTAGCAGTTCGTCCGCCGTCACGTTGTAGCGGTCGGCCATCGCCTTGTTCGCCAGGATGTAGCGGCCTTCGCGGTCCTTGGCGAAAACCAGGCTGGGGATCGCGTCGATGATCTGCCGCAGGAAGGCGCGCTGTGCCTGGAGCGCTTCATCCGCCGTCTTGCGCTCGGTGACGTCGCGCACGATCAGGACGACCTCGTCCGGCCCGCTGACCGCGAAGCGCGCCTCGAAATAGTGCAGATCTTCCTGCACCGGCAGCGTGTATTCGAACGTGTGAGTTTCGCCCGTCTCCAGCACCTTGTGCAAATGCTCGTGGGTTGCCCGGGCGAGATCGGGCGGCAGCATCTCGTCGATCGTGTGCCCGATCAACTCGCGCGTGGGGGCCACCAGCAGGCTTTCCTGGTGAGTATACGCGGCCAGGTACCGTCCCTCGCGGTTGAACCGGAACAGCATGTCGGGGATCGCCTCGATCATGGCGGCCTGGACCGCCTGGCTGGCCCTCAGCGCCTCTTCGGCCTGCTTGCGTTCGGTGATGTCCAGCACGTAGGCCAACACCTTGCCCCAGTTATCCTCGAAGCCTGGGGCGATGGAGATCCCCAGAATGGTGTTGATCTGCCTGCCGGTCAGGGTGCGGCGCTCTTCCTCGATGGTGAAGCGGGTCTTGCCTTCGGCCAGCGCGGCGAATTCCTCGATGAACACGTCAGGCGGCTGCAGGTCGAGCAGCCAGGCCAGGTTGCGGGGCAGCACGTCGCGGCTGGCGATGTCGAGGAGATCGAGCGTTGCCTGGTTGACGTTCACCACCCGGACCCGCGACACACATTCGCGCAGGGCGTCGGGGTGCTCGGTCAGGTAGGCCCGGAAGTCGGTCACGCCTTGCGCGCGCAGGGTGTCGATGTACCGTTTGACGTCGGACCAATCCTCTTCCCACAACGACACCGGCGTGTACTCGAACACAAGACGGAATTTGCTCTCGCTCTGCCGGAGGGCGATCTCGTTTTGCAGCGCGGCGTTCGTGCGGGTGAGCTGCTCGGTGCCTTCCGCGACGCGCCGCTTGAGGTCTTCCTGCGCCTGGTGGATCGCCATCAGCAGCGGGCGGATATACAGCATGAACAGCACCAGCAAAATCGAGGTCGCCAGCGCCAGCAGCTCGCCCGCCATGCGCGATGATACTGCATCGCTGTCCTTGAGCAGGTGGCCGAGAATGGTGAACCGCCGGAGCACCATCACCAGCGCTGCCGCAGCGATGAAAAACCACGTTCGTTTGTAGTTCTCGGTCACCCGGATCAAGCTCAGGGCGAGACCGGCAGCAGTGAGCTGGAACACGATCGAAAAAAACAGGATGATCTGAAGGCCCAAGAGCGTTTCTTCTTCCTGCAGGGGGTACGACGAAGGCTGCAGCCCGGTCCAAATATCTTTTATCATATAATAGAATTACAATTAGTGATAGTACCAACCGTAACCTCAATTATAAGTCTTACGGGCGAAAAACAGGGTTATTACCAGGGCTTTCCGGGCGATGACCTGGCGCTGGTAAGATTCTGATTCCACAATGGGTTGTATATCGACATAGTCAAAGGGAAAGGAACGATCATGGAATACCGCAAGCTGGGGCGTACCGGGTTGAAGGTCAGCGAGCTGTGCCTGGGCACGATGACATTTCGCTGGACGGCCACCGAGGAGCAGTCCTACCGCGTGTTGGACCGCGCCTGGGCGGCGGGCATCAACTTCATCGACACGGCGGACGTTTACAGCCGGTGGGCGCCGGGCAACCCCGGCGGCGTCGCCGAGCGGATCATCGGCCAGTGGCTGCGCTCCAGGCCGCGCGAGCAGATCGTGATCGCGACCAAAGTGCGCGGCCAGATGTGGGACGGTCCTAACGGCGAGGGCCTCAGCCGCCAGCACATTATGCGCGCCGTCGAAGACAGCCTGCGCCGCCTCAACACCGAGTACATCGACCTGTACCAGACGCACGCGCCGGACTGGGACACGCCCCTGGACGAGACGCTCCGCGCGCTGGATGACCTGGTGCGGGACGGCAAGGTGCGCTACATCGGGGCGAGCAACCACGCGGCGTGGCTGCTGACCAAGGCCCTGTGGACCAGCGACCGGCACAACCTGGCCCGCTACGACTCGATCCAGCCGCATTATCACCTGCTCAACCGCCGCGAGGTGGAGCCGGACCTGGCCGCCCTGTGCCTCGATCAGGGCATCGGCATGATCCCCTACAGCCCGCTGGCGGGCGGCTTTCTCACCGGCAAGTACACCCGCGATCACGTACCGGAAAACTCGCGCGGGACCACCAGCGTAGGCGTCCAGCGCTGGATGACCGAGCAGAACTTCCAACTGCTGGACGAGCTGCGCGCCATGGGTCAGGCGCGCGGCAAGACGCTCGCGCAGATGGCGCTCGGCTGGCTGCTCACCCAACCGTTCGTGACGGCGCCCATCGTCGGCGCCAACACAGTCGAGCAGCTCGAGGAGTCGCTGGGCGCCGTCGGGCTGCGCCTCTCGGAGGAGGAGATGGGGCGCCTGGACGAGCTGACCGGCGTCGACCGCAACTGGTTCCGGCGCTAGCGCGCATTCTTGTAAAACGCTAACGTTTTGTCGAGCGTTTTCTTACGCGGCGTCGAGATAATTCTTACACGCCTGTGCGATAGTCTGGTATGTAAGGATGCGATCAAGGAGACGAGACGAGATGATGAACCTGACCCCCAAGACCCGTATTGGAACGCATACCAACCTGCGGACGATGGACCGGCTGGCCGATGACCTGTGGCGGACGGCATGGGCGCGCCCTGGCCAGTCCTGGGGCGAGGCCGCAGCCCCGGCGTTTCGCCCCGCGATGGACGTGAGCGAGCATGAAAACGGCGTGACTATCCGCCTGGACCTGCCGGGCATGACCCCGGACGACGTCAACGTCGAGGTCGAGGGCGACCTCCTGACGATCAGCGGTGAGATGGGCCACACCGCGGAGCAGGACGGCGAGCGCTATCACCGCCGCGAGCGCTACAGCGGCGCGTTCAAGCGCAGCCTGCGCCTGGCCGACACGCTCGACGCCGCCAACATCAACGCCACCTTTGCGAACGGCGTGCTGACCCTGGAGCTGCCCAAGCGGCCCGAAAGCCAGCCCAAGCGCATCAAGGTCGAGACCGTCTAAGCGCGCAGAACCGGGTTGTTGCCGGGATGGAGCTTTGCTCTCCGTCCCGGTTTTTGATTCGAATCGAGTTTTTTGAGTCTTCTGCCGCGTAGTATAGACTCTGGGGCATGAAACCAAACACCCAACTCCCCCTACTCACACTGATCTTGCTCATGGCGGGAGGGCTGGCGCTGGCCGCCTGTGGCAGCCCGGACCCGATCCCGGTTTACGTCACGCCCACGCCCGCGGTCACGGCCACGCCCCCGGCGACGCCGCTGCCGGACACGGCGGGCATGAGGCCGGTTAGCTCCGCGTCCCGGCAGGGCACCCCCGCGGCGACGCTGCCGCCGGGTGTGAACTACGGGCCAATCGTCGGGCCGGAATACACCGCGCAGCCGCTCTACACACCGCTGCCCAACATCCCGCGCGAGCGGCCCTGCCCGGCGATCATCACCGCGCCGCAGGTCACGCTGTACGGCGCGCCGCAGCGATCCGCCGAGGCAGTGGGCGCGGCTGCCGAGCGCCAGCAGTTGACCGTCCGCGAGATGTACACCGACGGCGAGGGCCTGCGCTGGGCCAATACCGACGCCGGATGGCTGTTGTTGAGCGACGGCGCGATGCAGTTCGCCACGCTGGGGGCGCTGCGCTCGTGCGCGGTCCTGGCGGGCGACGAGCCGGACACGACGCTGCTGGGGCTGCACCTGCTCAACTGGGCGAGCCAGGCCCAGGTGTTGGGGCTGGTCCAGCGTCTGGTGGACGCGGGCCAGCCGATGGGCACCCTCAAGGGGCTGTCCGGCGCGGAGGGCACGCTCAACGAGGCCAAGCGCATCTCGCCGCAGACCGTCACCATCTTCCGCTCGATCATTCACGGCTTCACCGGCGGCGACTGCCCCAACGGCGACAACGACCCGATCACCGAGGCGCGCGAGTGGGTGGAGTCGCTCCAGCGCCACTGGGCGCCAGTCAACGCCGACTATTACGAGCTGATGAACGAGTGCGGCGCCAATATCGACTGGGTGCGCGACTTTTCGATCGAGGCGATGAAGGTCGCCAGCGAGTACGACCAGTGCCTGCTGCTGTTCTCGTTCCCCGCCGGGGTGCCCGACGTGGAGGATTACGAGACGCTCGTCCCGGTGTTCGAGCACATCCTGGCGAATCCGTGCGCGTCGGGGCGGCTGCACGGGGTGGCGATGCATGCCTACACCGGCAACGAAGGCGGGCGGCTCTCCGAGGCGAGCGTGTGGCTGGCCTTTCGCCACCGCCTGATCTACGACTTCCTCAAGCAGCGCGTTCCCAACGTGACCGACGTGCCGGTTTACTACACCGAGGCGGGGCAGGGCAGCGGCTACACGATCGAGTCGTGCGAGGACATCACCATCGACGCGATCCAGTACATCTACCAGCTTGAGGAAGACCCTTACGTCAAGGGCGTGAACCTGTGGAACGTGGGCACGATCCCGAACGTGGCCTGGGTCGATCTGACCGATTGCCTGGGCACGATCGGGAGCGCGCTGGTGGACTACTACAGCGAATAGTCCCGCTCAGACCCGCCGGTACTGCGTCACGCTGGACGGTTCGGTATCGGTGCAGTTGAGATACGCCAGGCCGGGGGTGGTTTCCGCCGCGAGCGACACGGTATGCGACTGCCCGCCGCGCGTCTCGGCGAACCGGACCGTCCACCGGCCCGGCGCGGGCTGGACGGCGGATTGCAGCGCCAGCCCGTCCAGGTCCACGATCCCGGTTTCGCTCCGCAGGTAATACTCCGCCGCCTGGACCGGCTTGGGGTAACACGCCCGCCCGCGATACGTCTCCAGGTGAAGCTCGCCCCGGCGATACGCGCTGACGGTTGGCACGGCGTTCTCCGGCGTCACCCGGCCATGGTAGATGCCGTGCGGCAGCGCGATCACGTTCGCCGCGAAGCGGTGCCCGCCCACGTGCGACACCTGCCAGATTGGGATGCCGGCTTCCTGGCACAGCCGGTCATAGACCGGCAGCCCGGCGCGCGCGCAGCAGCGATCGCGGCGGCCATGCGTGCACACCAGGATCAGCGGGCCCGCCGTGCGCGCCGCGTCATAGGCCGGGTCTTCGCCCCAAATCGCCGCCAGGTCGAGGTCGAGCAGGTCGGCGCTGTCGTCCAGCCGGAAGCCGTAGAGGGCCGGGCGCTGCTCGCGGATCACCGCCACGTAGAACGCCAGCCCAGGGGCCGGCGCCGGCTCGCTTCCCCGGCGGATCAGGCCGAAGCGCGCCGGGGCGGCGGCTTCGAGCTGGGCGGACAGGGCCTGTTTCACCGGCTCCGGCAGCGCGCTGTCGAGGGCTTCCGGCTCCCAGCGCCCGGAATACTCCAGCAGGAACCAGACATCCGTGCGCGGGGCGGTGCCGAAGAGCTGTTCGCCCGCGTCCCGCGAGGTCGCGCTGCAATAGAGGTCGGCCATGTCGTCTCCTGTGATGTTGCAGGGCGCGCGTCAGTCGTCGCCGGACCGGCCCAACAGCCGCTTGAGCGATCCCAGCGCGGTGAACTCGCGCATGTAGCCCAGATTCTCCGGGATGAAGGGGCGCGGCTCGATCCCGAAGCGCTCGGTCAGCGCGTTGTGCGCGACGGTGTTGTCGATCTTGAGCAGGTCCAACAGGCTGGGCGTCACCGGCGGGTTAGGCAGCGCCGCGGCCATCAGACTCACTACCGGGCGCAGCAGCAGCACCGGCACGCGCACCGTCAGGCGGCGGGTATCCAGCGCGGCCAGCACCCGCTTGACGATGTCCTCATACGTCAACACCTCCGGCCCGCCGAGGCTCAGCTCCTGGTGGATGGTGCCGTCATCGTCCAGGCTGCGGACCACCGCTTCGACCACGTCCCCGACCCACACCGGCTGGAACCTGGCTCCCCCGTCGCCCACGATCGGGAAGACCAGCGGCGTCAGGCGGATCAGCCGGGCCTGCACGTTGGCGAACTCGTCCTGCGGCCCCCAGATGACCGACGGGCGCAGCGCGGTCCAGTCCAGGCCCGAAGCGGCGACGGCGTCCTGCGCCCGGCCCTTGCTCGCCAGGAAGCGGTACGGCAGCGACGAGTCGGCCCCGTTCTGGCTCATGTTGACGAAGCGCCGCACGCCCGCGGCCTGGGCCGCCTCGACGACGTTGATCGTGCCCTGCGTGTTGATCGCCTCGTAGGTCGCGCTCCCGCGCTCGATCGCGATCGCCACCAGATGCACCACCGCGCTGACGCCGTCCATCAGCGGCGCGAGCGTTTCGGGCCGGGTGACGTCGCCCTTCACGATCTCGATCCGGTCGCGCACGTCGGCCAGCCGGACCTCGGCTTTGGCCGGGCTGTGAACCATCGCGCGGACCGGCTTGCCCGCCGCCACCAGGCGGCGCACAAGGTTGCTCCCGACATAGCCGGATGCCCCGGTGACCAGTATCATGCCAACCTCCCCTATCGATGCCCCAGTTATGTAAGGTTGTACACATTTCGCGGGGAAAATGGCGAATGGAGAATCGCGGCGTCACTCCACCGTGACGGTCGCCATCGGCAGGACATCCCCCACCGGCGCGCCGTCCACCATCACCGGCAGGCGGTCGCCCGGTGCGTCGATCGGGTACAGGGCCACGACGACCCGGTACGCGCCGGGATCGCCCCCCGCCGGAACGGCCAGCCCGTGCGGGTCGATCACGGTTTCGCCGGGCGCCCAGGTGGGCGTCAGCGCGAGGTTGTTGGCCGGCTCGGCGTCGTGCTGCGCGATCAGCGTCCCCTCCGGCCCCCACAACTGGACCGTCACCTTGTAGCGCGCGTCGAGCGGCGCGTTCGCCGTCCAGAACAGGGTGACGCCCAGCGCGTCACCGGGGCGCACCGCCGCCGCGCTGAGCGTGTAGCCGGCCAGCGTGATGTGCTCGCCGAAGCGGGCCTCGGTCGTCACCTGGGGCGCGCCGGGCTCGCCGCCCAGCACGGCATACACCGCCAGCCGCACGTCGCCGTACCAGCGCGATTCGACCGGGTAGGCGCCCGCGTCGAGCGCGGCCTGCACGACGCGCCGCGGATCGCGCTCGTCCTGGCCCCAGAACAGCGCGAAAACCCGCGCGTGTCGCGCCAGGATGTCCTCGATTTCGGCCCGCGTCGCCGCGTCGTCGCCGCCCAACCCGCGCGGCAGCGGGTAGACCGGCGCGTCGCCGTCGTAATAGTAGGTGAACGTCTCCCACTGATTCGGCGCGCTGAGGATCACCGCGTCGCCGGGGCGCGGATCGGCCACGATGCGCGCGGCGATGGCCCGGTAATCGTCGCGGGCGTAGGCCGGATCGGTGTACAGCGCGTCGAGCGCGGCGACCTGCCCGCCCAGGGCGATCGCCAGCCCGGCGGCGGCCAGCGCGCGGGGGACCGGGCGCGCCATCGTCCACAGCCGCCACGCGCCCCCGCCGATCAGCAGCGCGGCGGCGATCTGGGCAGGCAGCAGGAACTTGAGGTTGGCCTCGCGGTACGCGCCGGACGCGAACAGCGCCGCGATGCCGACCAGCGCCCACACCAGCGGCACCACCACCCGCCGGCGCATCCGCAGCGCGGCCAGCGCCAGCAGCCCCGGCGCGAGGAGCCAGGGCCAGTTCACCTCGCCCGCCGTGTTCCCGTAGGTGATCCAGGTCAGCACCGCCCGAATCTGCTCGCCAAGCGCCAGATCGACGCCGGTCCGCGGCCAGCCGGTGATCTGGTCCCAGGCGGTGGGCAGCCACGGCAGGAACAGCGCCAACGTGAGCCCGTTCAGCGCGGCGTAGGCGAGGGCGGCGCGGCGGCGATCCGGGCCCGGCTGGCGCGCGCTCCACAGGACGAACAGCACTCCCTGGGCCAGCATGGTGAAGGGGAACGAATACTGCGTGTACAGCCCGCCAGCGTTGACCAGCGCCAGCGCGATTCCAGAAGATGAACCAAAGAGAGCACAGAGGTTTTCAAAGATATTGCTCTGTGTCCGCTGCGCCCTCTGTGGTGAAAAGCTCTTGTCGCGCAGCCAGCATACGAACAGCGCCATGCTCGCCGCGCTCAGCAGGCCGAGCTGGGCGTACATACGCGTCTCCTGGCTGTAGTACACCGCGAAGGGGCTGAGCGCCACCAGCAGCCCGGCGAGCCAGCCCGCGCCGCGCCCGAACAACATGCGCCCCAGCGCGGCGGCGAGGGCGACGGCCAGGACGCCTTGCAGCGCCGAGAGGAAGCGCAGGCTGAACTCGCTCTCCCCGGCGGCGGCGATCCAGGCTTTGAGCGCCAGGTAATAGCCCGGCGGGTGGATGTCGTGCCCGGCGGACTCGATCAGGTCGGCGGCGGATCGCTGGGCGAGGCGCAGGCTGTTGCCCTCGTCGTTCCACAGCGATTGAGCGCCCAGGCGGTGGACGCGCGCTCCGAAGGCGAGCAGGATCAGCAGGGCGAACAGCGCGAGCGTGACAGGGGCGCGGGGACGCATGGCCCGATCCCGGTGCGTCACAGCGCGGGGCGGCCCAGCCGGACGTAGATCGCGGCGACGAGCACGATCGCGGCGCCCAGCGCGGCAAGCGCGCCGGTGATGGTCCACGGCAGGCGGTCGCGGGCGAACGGGTTAGCCGGCAGATCGGCGCGCTGCTCGCCGGTGATGTACGCCTTCAGCGCCTCGTAGACCGGCGTGGGCGTGAAGTCCGGCTCCACCATGCGGAAGTAATACCAGCTCTGCCCCTGGTTGGCGTCGCTGGCCGGTTTGAAATACCACCACGCGATCATCCCGATCCACGGCCATTCCTGCCGGGCGCGCTCGTAGGCCAGCGGCGCCCACGCGGCGGCCTCGTCCATCGTGGCGCGCCCATAGCGCTCCAGGTCGGCGATGGTGGGATCGTTCGGGACGGGGTTCCACCCGGCCTCGCTGATCCAGATCGGCTTGTGGGCGTCGCCGTTGGCGACCATCATGTCGCGGATCAGCAGGTGGCGCTGGTAGTTGATCGTCACCGGGCGCAGCCGCCGGTCGGTGGGGCCGCTCCACAGGCCGTAGCCCTGCACGCTCAGGATGTCGAAGCAGCGACCCGCCCCGGCCTGGTACATGCGCTGCAGGTAGAGCAGGTCGTAGGCGTTGCGCCCGCTGAGATCGACCGTCGGCCCCAGCGCCCCGGTGATCACCACGATGGCCGGATCGACCGCTTTCAGCGCGTCGTAGGTGCGGCACAGCAGGTCGGTGTAGGCTTCGGCGTTGACCGTCTGGTCGCCCCATTCCGGGTACAGGTTCGGCTCGTTCCACACCTGGTAGTACTGGATGCGCCCCCGGTAGTGCTCGGCGACGGCCACCGCGAAATCGACGAAATCCTGAAAGTCGGCGGGCGGGGTGTAGGCGTTCTCCGTGCCCGGCGGCTGGCTCCAGGCGGGCGGCTGGCTGAGCCGCGCCATCACGCGGACGCCGTACTGCTCGGCCAGATCGACGATGTGATCGTACTTGTCCCACGCGCTGATCGCGCCGTGTACGTCCAGGTTGCGCCGGTCGATGAAGTCGCCCTTGCCGTCGATCTCGATGTCTTCCCAGGTGAACTGCTGGCGAATCCAGCCGAAGCCCGCCTCGGCGATCATCTGCATCTGGCGCTCGCGTTTTTCCGGCTCGACCTCCTGTTCCAGAAACGTGTTGACGCCGTAGGGGTTGACGTCCGTGTGATCCATCCGCGCGCCGGGCTGCGTGTCCGGCTGGGCGCGGGTGTAGCGCATCAGGTACTGCCCGAAGCCGAGGATCTGTTGGGCGGGCGCCGTCTCGCCGGTCACGCCCCACAGGGTATCGTACACCAGCCCGTGATAGCGCAGGTCCAGGCCCAGCGCCGCCGCGCCGACCGCGATCACCACGAGCGCCACCGTCAGCGTGCGGGGCCGGAATCCGAAGGGCGTACGGGGAGAAGAAGGTGTCGTTTCGCTCATGGCGGCGGATTATAGCGCAGGCGGGGGCAATTGCTAAATGGGGCCCGGCGCGGTAGTATCCCGCCGCTGGGAGCCGGACACGTGGGGCGGACGGATGCCAAAACTCACCCGAACTTCGACATTGTGGACTCTCTTCGCGCTGGCCGCCATCGTGGCGCTGGGCGCAGTCTTCCGCCTGGTGGACCTGACCGAAGCGCCGGTCGGCGGGCACGGCGACGTCGCCTGGGTGGGCATCAACGCGCTGGACTGGCTCGATCGCGGCGTGCGCCCGTTCTACGTGCGCGAGCTGTATTCGCCGGAGTTCCCGGTCGTGTACGTCGTCGGCATCCTGATCGAGCTGACCGGCGAAGTGAGCTTTCTGCCCTCGCGCCTGATGACCGCCGGATCGGGTCTGCTGCTGATCGCGCTGCTGGTCCCCGCGACGTGGTGGCTGCTCGACGGCTGGCCGGACGCGTCCCGCCGCCGGGCGAGCCTGCTGGCCGCGCTGTCGGCGGCGGTGAGCCTCCACGCGAGCTATCTCAGCCGCCTGGGGATGGAATCCCCGCCGTTCATGGCGGCGGTGGCGCTGCTCGTCTGGCTGACGGCCTGGGCGTGGCGGCGCGGCGGCTGGGGTCGCTGGGCGCTGGCCGGGGCGGCGCTGGCCCTGGCGCAGTACATCTACCTGCCCGCGCGCCTGCTGCCGGTCGTGCTGGCGCTGTGGATCGGTCACGCGGCCTGGGCGGAGCGCGACCGCCTGCGGGCCGAATGGCGCGGCTGGCTGGTGATGGCGGGCGTCTCGTTCGTCCTGACGCTGCCCGCGCTGATCCTGTTCGTCGCCACGCCCGAAGCGTTCACCTCGCGCGCCGACGCGGGCACCGCTGCTACCGGCGGCTGGATCTGGAAATACGACACCAGCGGCGAGGGCGGCCTGATCGCCGTGCTGGTCAAGAAGATCGGCCTGACACTGGCCGCGTTCGGCATCCGCTGGGACGGGCCATACACGGTCATCGACCAGCCGATGTTGGCCCCGCTGTTCTTCGTCGGGCTGGCGGTGAGCATCGGCGCGCTGGTCCGCTGGCCGCGCCGGATCGCCTTCGCGTGGCCGTTCCTGGCGATCCCGGTCCTGCTGGTCACCGATTTGATTAGCGGGGCGGTCGTCGAGATTCACGCGCTGCACCAGATGGGCGTGCTGCCGTTCGCGTTCATCCTGTCCGGCGCCGGGCTGGCGATCCTGTGGGACGCGCTCGACGCGCGCCTGGCGAGCGCCGGCGGGCGGCGGGCGCTGGCGGCGGGTCTGCTGGCCGCCGCGATCGTGCCGTCCGCGATCGGGCTGGTCCGCTACCTGGACGAGTTCATCCCGGCGCAGTATGCCGATCCCGAAACCGGCTGGCGGCACGAGCAGATCGACGTCGACCTGAGCCGCGCCATCCTGGCCCAGCCGGAGCGCGCCTACCTGCTGCCTTACGGCGAGTACGAGCGCTCGAACGTCGCGTTCCTGCTGTCGGACGTCTTTCGCCAGCGGCGCAGCGCCATCGACGCGGACGGGATGCTGCACGTCCCGGCGCTGCCGGGCGAGCTGGCCGTGGTGATCGCCGCCGACCCATACCGCGCCCGGCACGACGCCCGCACCGCCCAGTTCGACCGGCGGCTGTGGGTGCTGCTGGCGGGCGACGAGGCGCTGCTGCTGCCCCCGCTGACGGCGGCGCAGGTGGGCGCGCTGGACGCGTTCATCGCGGCGGCAGCGCCGGAAACGGTAATCGACCGCAGCGACACGCCGGTCGGGACGCTCTACGCCGGGCCGACCCCGCGCGACTGGTTCGCCCCGCGCCCGGCCATCGACACCCCGCTCGACGCCGTCTTCGGCGCGGACGAGATCCGTCTGCGCGGCTACACGCTGCCCGACCCGGACCTGACGCCCGGCGCGGTCACGACGGTCACGCTGTTCTGGCAGGCCATCGGCGACCGCCCCGGCGAGGATTACGAGGTGTTCGCCCAGGTGTGGGACGACGCGGGGAACTCGATCGGCGGGGCGCACGACTTCCCCTACAGCGGCATGTACCGCTCGCGCATCTGGGAGCCGGGCGAGGTCGTCGCCACGCATCACTGGTTCGTCGTGCCGGACGAGCTGGCCCACGGGCGCTATACGCTGGTTGCCGGGCTGTACCGCCTGCTGGAAAACGAGCGCGTCCCGGTGACCGGGCCGGACGCCGACAGCGGGCTGCGCGTCGCGCGCGCGCCGGACCTGCGCTACCCGCTCCCGCCCGCCGAGATCGCGCCCGGCGCGCCGCCGCCCTGGCCGCTGCACTTCGGCGAGGTCTTTGCCGTGGCCGGGCTGGACGTGGCGCTGGACGGCGCGCCGCTGCCGGTTGGGGAGACGTGGGAGGCCGCGCCCGGCCAGACGCTGGCGCTTGATATCGCGTGGGAGACGCTGGCCCGCCCGCCGGTCGATTATTCGCTGTTCGTACACCTGAGCGCTGAGGACGACGCGCCGCCGCTCGCCCAGGCGGATCACCTGCTCGGCGGGACGTACCCGACCGGAGCATGGCGCGCCGGCGACCGGATGGCGGACGCGGTCGCGCTGGCGCTGCCCGGCGATCTGCCGCCGGGGACGTACACCGTCTGGCTGGGCGTGTACACGTGGCAGACCGGCGACCGCCTGACGCCGCTGGTCGACGGCAGCCCGCAGCCGGACGGTCGCCTGCGGCTGGGGACGGTGCGCGTGCGGTAAGGGCGGCGACTTTTGCGCTCTCACCGGGCGCGGGGTAGTATTCGCACGGCGTTTTACTGGTAGACTGATCGATCGTGGGGGGTGAAGGAGTACTGGTATGTTCGACAATGGACGCTGGCTCCAGCGGGCGCTGTCCGGCGCCATGCTGGTAGCGGCGCTCGCGGTCGTGTTGATCGCCGGTCGCATCGTGTTCGACCGCGACGAAGCGGACCCGACCCCGCCACGCGGGCCGGATGCGCCGCCCGCGATGCCGCTGGGGATTGCGGATGTCGATTACCCCACGCCGCTGCCCACCGCGCTCCCGGCCCAACAGAAACCCCCGGTCGACTGGGTCCGCCCCACCGCCGATCCCGACGCCATCGCTGCCGCGCTCGACGCGCCGGTCGTGAACGCGCCGGGGGCCGGTGCGGTCTACCGCGCCATCGACCCGCTCACCATCCTGCCCGCCCGGTCGCGCAGCGAGATCATCACCTACCGCGTCAAGCCGGACGACACGCTCGGCTCCATCGCCCAGCAGTTCGGCCTGCAGGAATCCACGCTGATCTGGTCCAACGACCGGTTTTACGTCAACGCGATGCGCATCGGCATGGAAATGACGATCCTGCCGGTGGACGGGGTCTATCACCAGGTCGACGAGCCGACGTCGATCGCGTCGCTCGCCGAGATGTACGACGTCGATCCCTACGCGATCATCGATTCGGAATACAACAACCTGTTCGGGGCCACGCCCAACGTGACGCTGCCCGAAGGGCTGCGCGTGGTCGTGCCGGGCGGCACCGGCTCCACCGAGCCGATCTACTGGGACCCCGGCATCGTGATCACCAGCACCGACGGCAGCAACCCGGTCGGGACCGGCGTGAACCCCGGCGCGACGCGCGCCTCGTTCGCGGTCGGCGATCCGGGCTCGTGCGGCGAGCAGGCGGTCGTCGGCGGGTCACCGCCGGTGTCCGCGCCCATCTACGCCAACTACCGCATCACGCAGGACTTCAACTGGACGCACGGTGGGATCGACCTGGCCGTGCCCCCCGGCACGCCGGTCTTCGCGGCGGGCGGCGGCACGGTGATCTTCAAGGGCTGGAGCACGTGGGGCTACGGCTATACGGTGGTCATCGCGCACGGCGGCACGCTGAGCGTCTACGGCCACCTCAACGGCGACTTCGTGAGCTGCGGCCAGACGGTCACCGCCGGGCAGAACATCGCCGTCAGCGGCAATTCGGGCCGGTCGAGCGGGCCGCACCTGCACTTCGAGATCCGCGGGCCGGGCGGCGCGCCGGCCAACCCGTGGGACTTCCAGAGCTTCTAAGCCGCGCCTTTGGGCACAAAAGAGAGCGGGCAGCCCCTGACCGGAGATGGTCGGCGGCTGCCCGTTTTCGGGTCAGCGATCGGGCGCGCAAGCCGACCGGAGGGTGACCCTACTCGTAAATATAACGGCACGATCGTACTCCCGATCGGCGCCCGGCGGCGGTGCCATCTGTCCGGTCTTTTTGTGATAAACTTCACAATACGGGGCAAAAAAACATGCAGCCGGGGAAAATCGGCTGCATGGGGCAGTCACTGTCAGGTGATCACGACGTCTTTCCGGCTCGTCACTTTGGTATATTCCGCGTCCGGATCGAAGAAGAACTCCGCCGCGCCAAACGCCGGTTCCAGGTCGAACAGCCACGTGGCCGCCGGGTCGTACTTGGCGAAGAACGGGCGCCCGACCCATTCCGGATTGCGCCCCTGCAAGAAGCTGAGCACGAAGACCGGCTCGCCCTCGACGTGGGTCATGCCGTTGACCAGCACTTTGCCGGGCGTGGCCGACATCACCGGGCCGCGCACGGTGCGCCCCAGGCCCGATACCTGGCTGTAGGCTTTGCGGAAGATCCGCAGCGAGTCGGCCAGCGTTACCTCGAAGTAGTTCTTCGGGCCGGTGTCGCGGCTGACGAACATGTAGTACGGGACCATGCCCAGCCGGACGCCGTTCCGCCACAGGTTGGCCCACACCTGGGCGCTGTCGTTGACGTGGCGGATGATCGGCGCCTGCATCCGGATCTCGCAGCCGACGTCGCGCAGCCGCCGGATCGCCTCTTGCGCGATCACGGTCGAGATCTCGCGCGTGTGGCTGTAGTGGCCCATGATCGCGACGTGGCGCCCAGCCTGGATGATCTCCTCGAACAGGCGCAGCAGGTCGTCGGCGTCGTCGTCGGTCACGAAGCGCTGCGGCCAGTAGGCGACCGCCTTGGTGCCGATGCGGATCGTCTGGACGTGCTCCAGGTCCGGCGAGAGCAGCGGCTCGATGTATTCGCGCATGGCGCGCGTGGTCATGATCGCCGGGTCGCCGCCGGTGAACAGCACGTCGGACACCTCCGGGTGCTGGCGCAGGTAGGCGACCAGGCCATCGGCCTCGCGCGCGGCGAATTTCAGGTCCTGCTCGCCGATGAACTGCGCCCAGCGGAAGCAGTACGAGCAGTAGGCGTGGCAGGTCTGCCCCCGGCTGGGGAAGAACAGGACCGTTTCGGCATATTTGTGCTGCAACCCCGGCAGCGGCTGGCCGTTGAGCTTGGGCACGTTGTAGGTCATCTGCCCGGCAGGGTGGGGATTGTGTCGCAGCCGGATCGCGTTGACCGCCGCTTTCAGCTCGGCGCGCGGGGCGTCGCTGCGCATCAGGGCCAGGATGGTATTGTAGTCCGCGTCCGAGAGCATCCCCCGCTGGGGAAACGTCAACTGGTACATCGGGTCGTCGGGGACGCGATGCCAGTCGATCAGGTGATCGACCACGTAGCGGTTCGTCCGGAAGGGGAAGACGCTCGAAACCACCTTGATGCTCTGCCGCAGCTCAGGTCGCAGAGCCTGAAACTGGGGCAAGGACTCGACGTTGTGCCGGGTGATCGGCTGGTACGTGTAACTACTCTGCTGCATACTAAGCCTCCGTTTCTATGCCGTTCCACTGGAATAAGACTCAAACTATTATATAGTTAGTATTCTTCTTACCAGGCCAAAACGGGCGAGGTAGCATTGCCACGAGCCTAGAAGCTGAGATGCCGATCGAAATCGATGCAGGCTGGAACGAAAGGTGCTTGTCCGGCTGGCGCCGCACCACACGGGGCACTGCACCAGCCACCAGCGATACAGAAAAGGAAAGAACGCCGTGCCGCCTCCACCAGCCCCCAAATGACATCTCAGCTCTGCGCGACCGTTTTGGCGTAAAGTTGTGTAGGTCAGTGTCGCTGGGGAGCGCGGTTGCTCATGCCTCGCCTCTGGCTCACCCCGATCGTTGGCCGGTGTGTTCGTGCGGGGAACGTGCCGCACGACAGGCGAGTGCACACCAACTATATCACATTTTTTTGATGAATGTCCAGTTTTGCGCGAACCGCCGCGCCGCCGCCCCGCCCCGGAAAAATCCCCGCGTCCATTTCTTGGAATTTTTGATATGTGTCATGATAATATGTGAATTGTTTGGTTGGCTTTTGTGCGCACCAACACGCGGGGGCAGGCGCTATGCCGGTTTTCTTGTTCAACGACATCGAAGGATCCACCCGGCTTTGGGAAGAATTTCAGGACGCGATGGGTCAGGCCGTTTCGCGGCACGACGCCATCTTGCAGAGCGTGATCGGCCAGTACGGCGGGCGCATTCTCCGCCACCGGGGCGACGGCATCTCCGCCGTGTTCGAGGACGACGGCCAGCCGCTGGAGTGCGCCATCGCCATCCAGCGCCAGTTCGCCACCGAGGACTGGGGACCGGTCCCCGCGCTGCGCATCCGGCTGGCGCTGCACGCCGGGCAGGCCGAGCGCCGCGTCTTCGAGGGCGAGACCATCGGCCAGAAGGAGGAATACTTCGGCCCGGTCCTCAACCGGACGGCGCGCGTGATGGACGCCGGCTGGGGCGGGCAGATCCTGCTGACCCCGGCGGTGGTCAACCTGTACACGCTGCCCCCCCAGGCCACTTTGCAGGACCTGGGCGTGCACCTGCTCAAAGACCTGCACAATCCCCAGCGCATCTACGCGCTGACGCACCCGGACCTGCCGATCAAGGAATTCCCGCCGCTGCGCTCGCTGACCTCGCGCGCGCACAACCTGCCGCCCCAGCCGACCCCGTTCGTGGGCCGCGAGGACGAGCGCGCCCGCATCGCCGACCTGCTGGCCGATCCGGACTGCCGCCTGCTGACGCTGGTCGGGCCGGGCGGCATCGGCAAGACGCGCCTCGCGCTGCAAGTCGCCGCCGAGCAGATCGACCTGTTCGAGCACGGGGTCTACGCCGTCCAACTGGCCTCGGTCAGCGCGCCGGACCTGCTGATCCCGGCCATTTTCGACGCGCTGAAGCCGCCGGTCTACGGCACGCAGGACCAGCGCGCCCAGCTTCTGGAGCACCTGCGCGACAAGCGGTTGCTGCTGGTGATGGACAACTTCGAGCACGTGCTCGACGCGGCGGGCGTCCTGGCGGACATTCTCGCCCACGCGCCCAACGTGAAGCTGCTGGTTACCTCGCGCCAGCGCCTGAATCTGCAAGGCGAATGGCTGTTCAAGATCGACGGGATGCAGGCCGCGCCCGGCGACGGCTCGCTGGACAGCGCCACCCAGTTGTTCGTGCAGAGCGCGCGGCGCGTGCGGCCCGAATTCGTGCTCGACGAGACGACGCGCCCCGCCGTCCACCGCATCATCGAGCTGGTGGAAGGGATGCCGCTGGGCATCGAGCTGGCCGCCGCCTGGGTGCAGATGCTCGCGCCGGGCGAAATCGTCAGCGAGATCGAGAGCAACCTCGACTTCCTGGTGACCTCGCTGCAGGACGTCCCCGAGCGGCACCGCAGCCTGCGCGCCGTCTTCGACCAGTCGTGGAACATGCTCTCTGCCAGCGAGCAGGAGGTGCTCAAGCGACTCTCGGCGCTGCCCGGCGGCTTCCGCCACGAGACGGCCCGCCGCGTGGCGAACGTCTCGCTGCCCACGCTGCTCGACCTGGTCGACAAGTCGCTGCTGCGGCGCACCTCGGACGGGCGCTATGAGATGCACGAATTCCTGCGCCAGCACGCCAAAGATAACCAGGACACGCTGCCGCCCGCCGCGGACTTCCCGGCGGCTGAGGCCCGGCAGGTCGTCGCGCCGCCCGCCGCGCCGCCGGTGGTGGAGCCGGAAGCCGAAACGCTGCCCGCGCCCGAAGAAACGGCCCAGCCGCTGCGCAACCCGTACAAGGGTCTGCGCGCCTTCCAGGAAGAAGACGCCGACAACTTCTTTGGCCGCGACGCGCTCATCGACCAACTGGTCCGGCGCCTGGGCGAGCCGGACGCGATGGCGCGGTTTCTGGCGGTGGTCGGCCCCAGCGGCAGCGGCAAATCGAGCGTGGTGAAGGCGGGCGTCATCCCGGCGCTGCGCAAGGGCGCCCTGCCGGGGTCCGAGAGCTGGGTGGTGATCGAGATGCTGCCCAGCGCCTACCCGCTGGAAGAACTCGAGTCCGCGCTGCTGCGCGCGACGGATACGCCGATCCCGGAACTGCTCAGCCAGCTCCGGCAGGACGAGCGCGGTCTGATGCGCGCCGTCAAGCGCATCCTGCCGGACCGGCCCGGCGTCGAGCTGGTGCTGGTCATCGACCAGTTCGAGGAGTTGTTCACGCTGGTCGAGGACGAATCGGCCCGGTTCCACTTCCTCGACAGCCTGATGGTCGCCCTCGGCGATCCGCACAGCCGCCTGCGCGTGATCGTCACGCTGCGCGCCGATTTCTACGACCGCCCGCTGCGCTACGCCGAGTTTGGCCGCGTGATGCGCGAGCGCACCGAGATCGTGCTGCCGCTGTCGCCGGACGAGCTGGAGCAGGCGATCGTCAACCCGGCGGAGCGGGCCGGGCTGGTGCTGGGCACCGACCTCGTCGCTGCGATCATCGCCGACGTGAGCGAGCAGCCGGGCGCGCTGCCGCTGCTGCAATACACGCTCACCGAGCTGTTCGAGCGCCGCGAGGGCCGCGCCCTGACGTTGAACGCCTACCGGGCGGTGGGCGGCGTATCCGGCGCGCTGGCCCGCCGCGCCGAGGAACTCTACGCGGAGATGGACGAGACGCGCCAGGAGGCGACGCGCCAGTTGTTCCTGCGGCTGGTGACGCCCGGCGAGGGCACCGAAGACACCCGGCGGCGCGTCCGGCTGGCCGAGCTGGAATCGCTGGCCGTGGCCGGCCCGGCGATGGACGCCGTGATGCAGGTCTTCAGCCAGTACCGCCTGCTGACCTTCGACCGCGACCCGGTGACGCACGGCCCGACCGTCGAGGTGGCGCACGAGGCGCTGATCCGCGAGTGGCAGCGGCTGCGCGACTGGCTCGACACCAGCCGCGAAGACCTGCGGCTCCACCGGCGGCTGATGGTCGCGGCGGCGGAGTGGATCAACGCGGGCAAGGACCCCGGCTTCCTGGTGACGGGGTCGCGCCTCGCCCAGTACGAGGAGTGGATCGCGGCCACCGATCTCGAATTCGCCCAGGAGGAATGGGATTACCTCGTCGCCAGCATGGCCGAGCAGGAGGCTCGCACCCAGGCCGAGCAGGAACGGCTGCGCCGCGAGATCGAGCTGGAACAGCGCTCGATCACCCTGGAGCGCCGGTCGATTGCGTCCGAGCGGCGCGCGGCCAACCGGCTGCGGATGCTGGTCGCGACGCTGGTGGTGTTCCTGGTGGGCGCGGTGGGGCTGTCGCTGTTCGCCTTCAGCCAGAGCGCCGAGCGCCAGGACGCGCTGGCAACCTCGGAGTTCAACAAGGACCTGGCCGAGACTCAGGTGGCAATCGCCCAGACGCAGGCCGGGATCGCCGAGCAGCAGGCGGGCATCGCGCGGCTGAATTCGAGCCTGCTGCTGGCCGCCAGCGCCGAATTGGCGCTGACCAACCGCGACACCGACCTGGCGATCCTGCTGGCCTTGCAGGCCGCCGAGCAGGAAGCCCCGCCCGAGCAGGCCGCCCGCGCCCTGTTCAACGTGGCCGACGCGCCGGGGACGCACGCCCGGTTCGAGGGCCACAGCGGCGCGGTGTTCCAGGTGGCGTTCAGCCCCGATGGCCGGCGCGCCGCCTCGGCGGGCGCGGATGGGGCCGTGATCGTGTGGAACGTCGAGACCCGGCAGATGGTGGGCCGGCTGGAAGGCCACACCGACGCGGTGACCGGCGTCCAGTTCGCGCCGGACGGCGCGACGGTCGTGTCCGCCTCGCGGGATGGCACGCTGATCGTGTGGGACCTGGAAACCGGCGACGTCCTGGCCCGGCTGGCGGGGCACACCGACGCGGTGACCGGCGTCGCCGTCAGCCCGGACGGTAGGCGCGCGCTCTCCGCCTCGCGGGACGGCACGCTGCGCCTGTGGGACCTGGAGTCCGGCGACGAACTGCTGGCGCTGGCGGGCCATACCGACGCCGTGCTGAGCGCCGCCTTCAGCCCTGACGGGACCCGCGCCCTCTCTGGCGCGCAGGACGGCACCCTGCGCCTGTGGAACCTCGAATCCGGCGCGGAACTGCTGACGCTGGCGGGCCACACCGACGCCGTGCTGAGCGCCGCCTTCAGCCCGGACGGGACCCGCGCCCTCTCCGGCGCCCAGGACGGCACGCTGCGCCTGTGGGACCTGGAGTCCGGCCTGGAGGTCCGGCGTTTCGAGGGCCACACCGACGGTGTGACGAGCGTCGCCTTCAGCGCGGACGGCGCCCAGGCGCTCAGTGCTTCGCGTGATGGCAGCGTGCGCCTGTGGAACATCGAGCGCGGGGCGGAGGCGCTGCGCCTGCTGGGCCATACCGACGCCGTGACCAGCGCCGCCTTCAGCCCCGATGGCCGCGACGTGCTCTCCGGCTCGGCGGACATGACGCTGCGCCTGTGGGAGCTGCATCGCGGCTCCGAGATGCGCCGCCTGAGCGGGCACGCCGACACCGTGTACGCGGTCGCGACAAGCCCCGATGGCCGGGCGGCGGTGAGCGCCTCCGGCGACGGCACGCTGATCGTGTGGGACCTGGAAACCGGCGCGCTGCTGCGCCAGTTGGAGGGCCACCAGGACTGGGTGCGGGCGGTGGCCTTCAGCCCGGACGGCGGGATGGTGCTCTCCGGCTCGTATGACGCGACGCTGATCCTGTGGGACGTCGCGACGGGCGTGATCGTCCGCCGCTTCGAGGGCCACGCGGACCGGGTGCGGGCGGTGGCCTTCAGCCCGGATGGGCAGTACGCGGCCTCCGGTGGGGACGACGGCGCCGTGTTGATCTGGGACGTGGCGACCGGCGAAATCGTCCGGCGCATCGACACCGGGGCGGGGTCGGTGCGGGCGGTGACGTTCAGCCGCGACGGGCAGGGCGTGCTGGCCGGGCTGGTCGATGCGTCGCTCGTGCTGTGGGACGTGGCGACCGGCGACGAGCAGCGCCGCTTCGCCGGCCACGCGGACACCGTCCTGACGGCGGCCTTCAGCCCGGACGGCGACGCGATCCTCTCCGGCGGGGCGGACAACGCGCTGATCCTGTGGGACGCCGCCACCGGCCAGCCGCGCACCACCTTCGCGCACGGGGCGCCGGTGTTCGGCGCGGCCTTCAGCCCGGACGGGGCGCGGGCGATCTCCGGCACGAGCGCCGGGGACGTGATCCTGTGGGACCTGGCGACCGGCCAGCAGGTGCGCCGTTACGTCGGCCATGGCGGGGCGGTGTACAGCGTGGCCTTCCGTCCCGACGGCGGCGCGGTGGTGTCCGGCTCGGCGGATACGCGCGTGGCCGTGTGGCGCGTCGACTCGTCGCTGCACACGCTGATCGACTGGACGTATGCCAACCGCTACGTGCGCGACATCACCTGCGAGGAGCGCGAGCAGTACCGCGTCGAGCCGCTGTGCGACGAGGAAGCGCAGGCGGTGGCGATGGTGAATTCGCCCACGCCCTATCCCACCCCCGCGCCGACGATCACGCCGCTGGCGACGGCCAGCCCCACGGCGCTCCCGCCCACCGAAGAGCCAACCGGCGTCCCGACCGATCTGCCGACCGCCACGGATCAACCGTCCGCCACGCCCACCGCGACCCCATCCGAGACGCCCGCGCCAACGGAACCGGCGGCCCTGGCGGCGACCGCGACCGGGCCCGCAGCGCTCCCGGCAACGGCGGCTCCGACGAGCCAGCCGCCCAGCGCCACGCGCACGCCCACCGCGTCTCCCACGGTCGCGCCGACGGACACGCCCGCGCCCACCGATCCGCCGACCAGCGCCCCGCCCACCGCGACGGCGGTCCCCGGCCCGGATCGCGCGCCGGTGATCCTGACCTACGACGCCCAGACGCTGGCCCTGATCAACCGCTCCGGCGAGGTGATCGACGTCAGCGGGTTGACGTTCATCCAGGCGGCAAGCGGCGAGCGGCTGACCTTCGAGTCCGACGATTGGGGCGGCGGCAGCCAGCCGCCCAACACCCTGCCGCCCGGCGACTGCTTCCAGGTGTGGACGACCGTCATCACGACGACCAGCCTGCCGCGCCCGGATGCCTGTGGCACGCGCCACGCCTGGCGCGAAGCCGCGCCGCCGCGTTGGTTCTGGATCAATGACGACCCGGCGGCGACGTTCGAGGTGCGCCGCGCGGACGACATCCTGGCGACGTGCGTCGTGGGGGCGGGCGAATGCCTGGTGAGCCTGCAGCCCGGCGAGACGGCGGGCGCGGCAGCAGCGGCGCTCAGCCCGACCGAACCGGCGGCCACGGCCACGCTGCGCCCGGCGGTCGAGGTGACGGAAACCCCGCCGCCCGCCGCCACGGCCACCCCATCCCGGACGCCAACCCCGCCGCCGACCGCCACGGCCACCGCCGCGCCATCCGCAACGCCCGCGCCCACGGATGAAGCCGGCGAAGCTGGCGAGGACGAAGCGCCGGTGATCCTGGTCTATGACGGCGACGCGTTCGCGCTGGTCAACCGCTCGAACCAGCCGGTCGACGTGAGTGGGCTGACCTTCGCCCGGACGGATGAGAATGGCCGCCGCCTGAGCTTTTCGTCCAACCAGTGGAGCGGCGGCAGCCAGCCGCCCAACGCCCTGCCGCCCGGCGACTGCTTCCAGATCTGGCGATCGGGCCTGGCGTCGACCGCGGGCCTGCAGCCGGGGACGTGCGCGCTGCGCCACGCCTGGAGCGAGGTCGGGCCGCTGCGCTGGTTCTGGTTTGGCGGCGATCCGGATGCGGTCTTCGAGGTGCGCCGGGGGACGGACCTGCTGGCGACGTGCCCGCTCGGCGGCGGGACGTGCGCGCTGGCGCTGGCATCTGAAGTGGAACCCGCGCCGGTCACCCCGGTGCCGACCGCCGCCGCGAATGCGCTGTCCGGCGCGGTGCTGCTGGTCTACGATGACCAGACGCTGGCCCTGATCAACCGCTCGGACCAGCCGGTGGACGTGAGCGGGCTGGCGTTCATCCAGGCCGGGGCGGATGGCGAGCGGCTGGTCTTCGAGTCCGACCGGTGGAGCGGCGGCAGCCAGCCACCCGGCGCCCTGCCGCCCGGCGACTGCTTCCAGGTGTGGACGACCGGGCTGACGAACACGACGATCGCGCGTCCATCGGCCTGCGGCACACGCCACGCCTGGCGCGAGATCGCCCCTCGCCGCGAATTCTGGATCAGCGACGATCCGGCGGCGATGTTCGAGGTCCGGCACGACGACGACATCCTGGCGACGTGTGCCGTCGGGGCGGGGGCCTGCGCGTTCGATCCGCAATAGCCCGTTCTGGCGACAGACGCGAAAAAAAACCAGGGCCGTCACGCGGCGGCCCTGGTCGTTAACAGTATCAGGCGGTGGGGAGGCTATTCGGCGTCGGCGTGCTCGACGTCTTCTTCGACGGCAGCGCGCATGTTCGGCGGCACGTGACCGCCCTCCACGCGGCGGAAGTCGATCTCCTCGTCCTCGTTGACGAAGACCTCCACCAGGTCGCCGCGCGCGAACTCGCCTTTCAGAAGCTGGACGCTCAGCGGGCTTTCGACGTAGCGCTGCAGCGTGCGGCGCAGCGGGCGCGCCCCGAACTGCGGGTCGAAGCCGATGCGGGCCAGCTTGGCGCGCGCGTCCTCGGTCATGGCGATGTACAGGCCGTGCTCCTCCATGCGCTTGGCGATCTCGCGCATCTGCAGATCGACCATCTGCTCGACCTGCTCGACGGACAGCGGCTCGAAGATGATCACCTCGTCGATGCGGTTGAGGAACTCGGGCCGGAACGTCTTGCGCATGGCGTCTTCGATCTTCTTGTGATCGGCCACCACGTCCGGGTCGCCGCTGGGCACGAACCCCAGCGCGCCGCCCCTGTTGACGAACTCGGTGCCCAGGTTGCTGGTCATGATGATCACCGCGTTGCGGAAATCGACCGTGCGCCCCTGGCCGTCGGTCATGCGCCCATCTTCCAGGATCTGCATGAGCGCGTTCCACACCTCCGGGTGCCCCTTCTCGATCTCGTCGAACAGGATCACCCGGTACGGGCGGCGGCGGACCGCCTCGGTGAGCTGGCCGCCCTCCTCATAACCCACGTAGCCGGGCGGGGCGCCGAACAGGCGGCTGACGGTGTGCTGCTCGCGGTATTCGCTCATGTCGATGCGCAGCAGCGCGTCTTCGTCGTCGAACATGAACTCGGCCAGCGCCTTCGCCAGCTCGGTTTTGCCCACGCCGCTGCTGCCCAGGAAGATGAACGAGCCGATGGGCCGGCGCGGGTCTTTCAGGCCGCTGCGCGCGCGGCGGATCGCGTCGGCGATGGCCGCCACTGCCGGCCCCTGGCCGATGATGCGCTTGTGCAGCTCGTCTTCCATGCGCAGCAGTTTTTCGGCCTCGGTTTCCATCATCTGGCTGACCGGGATGCCGGTCCACTGGGCGACGACCTCGGCGATGTCGTGCTGGTCCACGACTTCATCGAGCGTGTGCTCGCGCTGCCAGCGCTCGCGCTCTTCCTCGAAATCCTGCTCCAGCTTCAGCCGGTTGGACTTGACCAGCGCCGCGCGCTCGTAATCGCGCACCAGGCTGGCCTCTTCTTCCTCGGCCTCCAGGCGGTCGAGCTCTTTCTTCATGTCTTTGAGCTCGTCCGGCATGGAATAGAGCGCCACGCGCAGCTTGGACGCGGCCTCGTCCATCAGGTCGATGGCCTTGTCGGGCAGCTTGCGGTCGGTCACGTAGCGGTGGCTCAGCCGCGCCGACGCGATCAGCGCCGCGTCGGAATAGGTCACTTTGTGGTGCGCCTCGTAGCGGTCGCGCAGGCCGCGCAGCATGTCGATCGTCTCTTCGACCGACGGCTCCTCGACGTACACCGGCGCAAAACGCCGGTCCAGCGCGGAGTCGCGCTCGATGTACTGGCGGTATTCGTCCAGCGTGGTCGCGCCGATGCAGTTCAGCTCGCCGCGGGCCAGGGCCGGTTTCATCATGTTGCTGGCGTCCAATGCGCCGGACGCCGCCCCGGCGCCGACGACCTGGTGCAGCTCGTCGATGAACAGGATGATCTCGCCCTCGGAGCGCTGGATCTCTTCGATGGCGGCTTTCAGGCGTTCCTCGAACTCGCCGCGAAAGCGGCTGCCCGCGATCATGCCGCCCAGGTCCAGGCTGACGACGCGCTTGCCCATCAGGATTTCGGGCACGTCGTTGGTCGCGATCTTCTGGGCCAGCCCCTCGACGATGGCCGTCTTGCCGACGCCCGCCTCGCCGATCAGCACCGGGTTGTTCTTGGTGCGGCGGCTCAGGATCTGGATCACGCGCAGGATTTCGTCGTCCCGCCCGATGACCGGGTCGAGCTTACCTTCCATCGCCATACGGGTCAGGTCGCGGCTGTATTTTTCGAGGGTGCGATAGCGCGCCTCGGCCTGGGGATCGGTCACCCGCTGGCCGCCGCGAATCTCTTTGATCACGTCGTACACGCGATCCTTGGTGATCCCGGCTTCGGCCAGGATCCGCGCGACGGCAGTCCGCCGCTCGCTGAGGATTGCCAGAAACAGGTGCTCGGTGCTGATGTACTCATCTTTGAGGCGGTTGGCCTCTTCGTTGGCGACATCCACCACGCGCTTGACGCGCGGCGTGATGAAGACCTGGCCCGCGCCGCCGCCGTAGATGGCGGCTTTGGGGCTGGCCTTGAGCACCTCGTCCAGGCGATCGCGGATCGCTTCCTGGTCGACGTTCATTTTCTCGAGCATCTGCGGGATCACGCCGCCGGCCTGCTCCAGCAGCGCCAGCAGCATGTGCTCGGTATCTACCTGGTTGTGGCCGTAGCGCTGCAGGATTTCATACGCCCGGACGGCGGCATCTTGCGCGCGCTCGGTGAATCGGTCAAAACGCATCATGGCTCGTGTGTTCCTCGTTCTAGCGTCAACCCGGTCTGGCAGGGGGCCGCCCGGCTCCCTGTGTGTTGGATGTCGATGTCACGTCCAGAAAGGTGGTGCGCCAGCCGGTCCCACGACCGGCAGCGACACGCCGGTATGGTGCAAGTTTACACCTAAAACCGGGCGTGAGCTATCAGATTCCCATTGGAACCGCATTAGCGTTCCCTTAACGCTGCCGGGTTTCGCCGCCGGCTTCGCCCTCGCCGGGCAGAATGCGCAGCGCGTGCAGCGCTCCTTGCGCGCTCTCGATCAGGTGGTTGAGGATGTCGAACACCTCGCCGAAGGCCGCGCCCGCCAGGTCGATGCGCCCGTCGCGCGCCTCTTCGAGCTGGGCGAGGCTGTGCCACGGGTTCTCGCCGGGGACGGTCACGCGTGGGGCGACCATCACCCCGGCCATGACCAGCGGGACGTAAATGTGCTCCAACCCCAGCGGCGCCCGCCCTTCGAGCGCCGCGATCAGCCTGCCGGCATAGGCGATCTGCTCGGCCCGGTC
Organism: Anaerolineae bacterium; assembly: GCA_018432315.1. Taxonomy (GTDB): domain Bacteria; phylum Chloroflexota; class Anaerolineae; order Aggregatilineales; family Aggregatilineaceae; genus LM3-B42. The sequence continues at coordinate 183,336 of JAHDLB010000002.1, read as the reverse complement.
GCCAAAATCGGCCCCGGTGCTGTGCGCGACCATGACGAAGCCCAACATGGCCGCGTCCTGTACCACCGCCGTATACACCAGCCGCAGCAGCTCGCCGGTGTCGTCCAGGGCATCGGGGCTGTTCGCCATCAGCCAGCACAGCCGCCCGAACCAGTGGCTCCCGGCCAGCGAGAAGCCCGGCTCCAGGTCCAGGCCATCGGCCATCACGTAGGCCAGCAGCTTGGCGACGAACAGCGTTTCGCCGGGGTGCAGCGGCATCCCCGCCCCGCCGAACGCCAGCCGCGTGCGCTCGCGCAGGCCCAGCTCGACCGCGCCCCGGTCCAGGCGGCGGGCGAAGCTCAGCGCCTCGACGCTCATGGCGCGGGCGCGGGCCTGCTCCTGCTGGAGATCGCCGGACGTCCACAGCGGCTCGTAGCGCGGCGCGGGATCGTCCGGGCGCGGCGGGAAGCGCCCTGCCAGCACGTCGAACGCCACTTTGAGCGTCTCGCTGCCCTGCGGCGGCCCCTGGAACGCGATATCGCGCAGCACCGCCAGCCGGAAGGGCGAAATCGCCAGCAGGCTCGGCTGCGGCCCGCCCGAAGAGGGCCGGATCTGGCGGGCCATCGCCGGGGGCGCCGCCTCAATCCGGACGCGGACCCGGTAGCCGGTGCCGGGCGGCGTGGGCAGCTCGGGCGTCACCGGCAGGTGGAACAGGCCGCACTCGCCCGGCGGCAGGGTGAGCGACACGCGGGGCCGGGGCGTGAAGAAATTGACCAGGTTCCCCCCGTCGTCGCGCAGCGGCGGCTGGAGGCTGATCGCGAGCGGCAGCGGCTGGTCGATCCGGCTTTGCAGCAGCAGCAGAATCTCGACGGGCTGGCCGAGCGCGGTCGCCTCCGGGAACACGCCGACCGCCGCGTGCAGCTCGCTGCCGAGCTCCAGCCGGTCGGCAGCCAACATGCCTACAATGTCCGGGTAGATCGCCTCGCTCATGGGTCGCGTCCTCGTCGTCTGGCTCACGGATTCGATCAGGCGGTCATGTCGAGCGCGCGCTCGACGAGCTGGGCCGCGATCTCGAACACGAAGGCATTGTCCTCGCGGCGCTCGTCGCGGCGGTTGTCCAGCGCTTTCGAGAGGATGAACACCGTCTCGCGCGCCTGCTCGCGCGGCATGGTGACCCGGGTATTGGCGATCAGGCCGCCCAACACCAGCGGGAAATATGCCTGCTCGAAGCCCAGCGGCGTCTCTTCGACCAGCGCCGTGACCACCTGCTCGGCATAGTCCGCCGCCTCTTCGGGCGTGCCAAAACTCTCGTTGGTCACGGTGCTGATGCTGCTGAAGGCGTACAGGATCGCGTCGTAGACCACGTCGGTATACAGCAGCCGGCTCAGCAGCGCCTCCGCGTGGCTGGCGAGGGCCGGGTCCTGGAACAGCCGGTGGCACATTTGCGTGAACCAGCGCGGCCACGCCGGGCGCGGCTCGGCGGGCGTGGGCTCTTGAATGCCCGTTTCGAGGATCAGCGTCAGCAGCTTGGTGATGTAGATCGCCTCGGGCGGCAGCAGCGGATATCCGCAGGCTTTGAAATGGTCCTGCGTGCTCTTGAGCAGCGGCATGAACAGCGTCTCGCGGCGCAGCTTGGGCAGCACGGCTTCCACCTCGCGCCAGACCTTCTGGGCGAGGGTGTACTCGTCCATGTAGTCGCGCATGGTCCACAGGCTGACCCAGTCCGGCTTCAGCTCGCGCAGGGGGCTGATGGCCGGCGGCAGCACCTCGAACGGCGCCTGGATGGCGTGCTTCTTGCCGCCGCTCTCCGCCGAGAAACGCAGCCCGCGCAGCACTTCCAGGTGCTGCTGGGCCGCCTGGGGCAGCTCCTGCATCACGAAGGCGCCGCCGCCGGTCGCCTCCCGGACGCGCCTGGAGTGTTTGTCCAGCCGCTTGATGTCGAGCGTGAGGCCCATCACGTAGCCGGGACCGGGCGCCGTCGTGGGCGAGGTGGACACGGGCAGGCGTAAAAAGCCGACCTCCGCGGGGCGCAGGCCGACGCGCAGGCGCGCGCTCTTGCTCACGAAACGGCCCCGGCTGCCTTGCAGGTCGCGCGGGGGGAGGTCGGGCGCGACGACCACATCGACATCGATATCGGACGCATTCTGAAGCAGCAGGATCAACTCGATGAACCGCCCGGCTGCTACCTGGGGCGGGTCGAGGGCCAGCGCGCATTGGATGAGGTCGAGGTTGAGGCGAGCGCCGCCGGTCACTGCGCCCAGCAGATCGGGATAATTCGGACTCTCCTGGTCGGTCACGGTTCCTCCGGCGAACAAATCGGGATTCAGCCACCAGGGCCATTCTACAGTGAACCGGCGATTGGCGCTAAAGCCGCGTTAGAAAAGCATTATAAAACGCGGTGCGCCCACCGGGTCAATTGTGCAAAGGGTCAAGCCGGTATACACTTAAGATCGTCCGTAGTCGGGGATAAAACGGGACCGAAAAGATAACAAAATTTAACCCGTTTGATCCTATCGTTTAACCTCACCTTTGGGTGAGTTTCACACTCGTCGTCTATGGTTTTCAGCACGTAGCACCATCCCAGATCGTATCTTACTTCCAACGAGGTTAAGGAGAAACGAAATGCGTAAATTGGGTGTTCTTGCTACTTTACTTCTGGTAGTGGCACTCGCGCTGCCGCTTGTCCCTGCGAGCGCGCAGGACGGCAGCGGTTTCGTAAGTACTTTTGATCTGCCAACGGAGCCTGCCGCCGAAGGCCCGCTCGCGGGCGTGGACCCCAGCGGCCAGGAAATTGAGTGGTGGCACCAGCACAGCGGGCTGCGCGAGGAATTCCTGGCGGGCATCATCGAGGAATTCAACGCCAACAACCCGTGGGGCATCGTCGTCTCGGCGTCGAACCAGGGCGGCTATGGCGACATCTACACCAAGATGATCGCGGGCATCCCCACCGGCGACATCCCCGAGCTGGTCGTTGCCTACCAGAACCAGTCGGCGGCCTACTACCTGGCCGGCGGCCTGACTCAGGATATGGACGTCTACGTGATGGACGATACCTGGGGCCTCAACGAAGCCGAGATCGCGGACTTCGTCCCGACCTTCTTCACGCAGGACTACCTGCCCGATGGCTCGGCCCGCATCGGCTTCCCGCCCAACCGCTCGCTCGAGGCGCTGTACGTGAACCTGACCGCGCTCGAAGAACTGGGCTTCGAGGGCCCGCCGACCTCGTGGGACCAGTTCCGCGAGATCGCCTGCACGTTCACCGAGCAGGGCTGGAGCGGCTATGATGGCGGCGACCAGGTGGGCTATCTGGTCCGCACCGACGCGTCGAACATTGCCGCCGGCACGTTCGCGCTGGGCGGCGACGTGTACGCCAACGGCGAATACAGCTACGCCAACCCGCAGACCATCGAATACATCCAGTTCATGGTGAACCTGTACAATGACGGCTGCGCCGGGCTGATCGCCGAAGCCTACGGCGACCAGAACGCGTTCACTGCCGGTCGCGCGGTCTTCTTCATGGGCTCGACCTCCGGGCTGCCGTTCGTGCGCACGGGCATCGAGGAAGCCTTCGCCCAGCCGTTCGAGTGGGCCGTGATCCCGCTGCCCTATTCCGACGTGCCGGTCAGCGACATCTACGGCGCCAGCGTGAGCATCACCAAGAGCACGCCGGAAGCCGAGCTTGCGACCTGGCTGTTCGTCCGCTGGATGACCGAAGCCGAGCAGCAGGCGGCCTGGGCCGAGGTGAGCAACTACTTCCCGGTCCGCTTCTCGACCGGCGAGCAGTTGGGTGAGTACTTCGACGACTTCCCGCAGTACGAACAGGCGTGGAACCTGCTGCAGGGCGAAACCCGCATCGAGCCGCAGATCGCCAGCTATGACGTCGTCCGCGACGAGGCCGAGGCGGCCTTCGCCAACCTGCTCGCCAGCGGCGGCGATGTCGAAACCGCGATGCAGGAACTGACCAACGCGGCCAACGAAATCCAGGCGTCGTTCCAGTAAATCGGCGACCGGATCCCCCTCCACTAACGCGCGAGGCCGTCCACTGGACGGCCTCGTTGATTCCGGGCTGGCGAGCGACTCACCAGTCGTCGTCGAAGCCGGTGAAGCCTTCGGGCAGGTTCTCCATGCCCGGCGCGGGAATGTGATCGTCGGGGGGCGCCTGCGCGGGCGGCGGCGACAGCAGCGGAACGGGCCGGAGGACGGGCGCCGGCGGGGCCACCCGCGCCGGCTCGTACACGAAGGCGCGCACCACCATGACCAGCGCGCCGACTCCGGCGAGCGCCGTCACCAGCTCGAAGATCAGGCCCATCGGCGGCACCGGCGCGTTGGTGATCAGGGCATACGCGACCGTCCCCACGGCCAGGATAGCGACCCACCGCCGAAAAGCGATCCCCTCCGGCAGGCGCAGCACGTAGCGGTACAGAAGCTGGCCGAGCGTGAAACTGACCACCACCCGCCCCATGAACAACAGCAGAAACGCGAAGCCGCCGACCAGCCCCGAACTGACGATCAACAGCCCGACGCCGACCATGATGGTCAGCTCGTTCAGGTTCACGAAATACAGGACCAACACGATGATCAGGCCGATTACCGTCACCACGATCGTGATCGGGATCGACAGCATGAACGTGATCAGCCCCCAGCCGACCGTGGGCACGGTCCGCCGCCGGACGTGCTGGGCCGGCTGCCGGATCAGGTTCGGCACCAGGCGCAGCCCCACCACGCCGATCAGCATCAGCGTGACCACGTCGCGCACGACCGCTTCCACGTAGTTCACCAGGATCTCTGCCGCGTCGTCGGCCTCCCCCACGCGGGTGATGTCCATCTGCGAGCCGGTCTGCTCGAAGCGCGTCTGCCCCTCGACGGCCCCCAGCGGGATCAGCCCCGGCGAGCGCGACCGGTACGCCAGGTCGCCCTCGATGCTCGCGTCCGGCCCGATGCGCAGGCCGGGATTGCTGAAGGATAGGTCGTACACCGGCAGGTTGGGCACGTCCGCGCTGCGCCGGGTATCGCCCACCTCGGCATCGACGCGCCCCCGCACCGTGCCGTTGATGATCAGCGCCTCGCCGCCGAAATCGATGTCGCCGCCGATGGTGCCGTCGACGCGGGCCTGGTAGCCGTACATCAGCAAGTCGCCGGGCAGAAACGCGCCCTCGTGAAGCTCGGTGTTGATGCCGATCGCCAGTATGTCCACCCGGTCGTGAGAGAACGACGCCGTTTCGTGAACCAGCAGCGTGACGCCGCCAAAATGGACGTCGTCGCCCACCATCCCCGCGATCGTCAACCGGCCCGCCGCCACCCACACATCACCGGTGATGACCGCCGACTCGTGAATGGTGACGTCCGTCGCCACGCCGATCAGGTCGCCGTCGATGGTACCGCGCACGTCCAGAATGCGGCAGAAGAAGTAGAAGTCCTCGACGATGACGTCACCCTCGGCCACCTCGCACCGGTCACCGCGCATCCCGTCCGACGCCTCGACACGTTCCGCCACGCCGATCAACGCGAGCACGAGCAGCACCCCGGCGATGGTCAACTTGCGGAGACGGGTGGCAGATAGTCGCATCAGGGATTCCTTCACATAGCCGGGGGCCGGGGCGCCGATCGCGCCGGGCCGGTCCCGCCGGGCACGGGTCTCAGAAACCGTTTGAGAACCCCCATCCCCGCGAACCCTTCGGGTCCGCTTCCCTTCCCCCTCGTTGGGGAAGGGTGAAAAAGAGGAGGTTCGTCCCATTGAGTGCTCTGCCAGCGAGAATAGAAGTACTTCTCGAATGGCCTTTCAGGGCGTGGTCACGCTGCCGAGATACAGTTTGTCCGAAACCAATCGAAGCTCGCCGGTCGTCAGGCTGAGCTTGTACGTGCCGCCATCGAACAGGCCCGCCAGCAGCAGCGCGTCGTCGCCGTCGATGAAGGCCAGCGGGCGATACCGGTCCGGCCCTGGGCTTAACACAGCGTACTGCTGCTGGGCCACCGTATCCGCCAGGACCAGCGCGTACTGCTCCTCCAACACGCCGTCCTCGGCCTCGACCTGCGCCGCCACGCCATACGCCGCCAGCGTGCCGGTGTCGTTCACGATCAGGTCGCCGGCCAGCCGGTAGGGCAGGTCCGGGGCCGGGATGAGGAAATCGGCGTTGGTGGGCAGGTCCCAGACGTGCAGCGCGAACGGGCCGCGCCCATCCGCCGCCTCGAGCCGGGCGAAGATCCGCCCATCTGCCGAGAACGCCGCGCCGCACGGGCAGTTTGGCTCCTGGGGCAGATCGGTGAAGGTCGCCGCCCGGACGTCGTAGGCGACCAGGTGATCGTAGACCGCGAACGGCGACTCCGCTTCGGGCGCGTGAGCCGCGTCGTAGACGAAACGCCCCAGGTCGCCCCGGATGTCCACCGGCGCGAGCGCCAGCGGCGCGGTCGGCGTCGTGATCGGGAGCTGGCTCAGGTCGGACCCGTCGGCGCGGGCCGCATACGCGGCGGACACCCCGCCCGTGCTGACCGTCACCCACGCGATCGCCTGCCGGTCGGGCGACGTGACCCAGGCCACCGAGGCCGTATCCACGCCGCGCCGGATGAACGGGTGCGGCTCCAGGATGCCATCGGACCGGGCGCGCATGATGGCCCCGGTTTGCAGCTTCTCGTAGATCACGTAATCCCCCGCCAGCGTGAAGCGCGCGCCCGACGGCGCGGCGACGACCGTGCTCAGGCCGCTGAGCGCATCGACGAAATACACCGTCGGCTCGCCGGTATCCGGATCGACGCCGACGAACACGTCGGCCCTGGCGGCGGTACCTTCTTGCGCCCGGACGGTGACCGGCCAGGCGCCGCAGGCGATCATCACCAGGGCCAGCAGCAGGCGAAAACGATCACGCATCGGGCGGCCCTTCCGGCGGATGATCGGGCACGGCGCGCAGGGCCGCCACGATCAACGGCAGGATGGCGCCCGCTGGTCCGGAGAGGTGCCAGTCCGCGATGAGGGTGATGCTCGTCATCTCCGGGTTGATCTCGATGATCGTCGCGCCGTGCTGCTTGGCGGCAAACGGCAGGCTGGCTGCCGGCTGCACCACGCCGGACGTCCCGACGACCAGCATCACGTCGGTGGAATGGCTGAGGTCGTAGGCGCGTTCCAGCGCCGCGGCGGGCAGCATCTCCTCGAACCACACGACGTCGGGCCGCACCCAGGCCCCGCAGTGCGGGCAGCGCGGCGGGCCGGCATCGCGATCCCAGGCCAGCGCGGCCACGTCGACCAGCGTGGGATCGCCCTGGCAGTTGTCGAAGCACTTGTTGCGCCGGATATCGCCGTGCAGCGCGATGACGTCACTGCTGCCGGCGGCGACGTGCAGCCCGTCGATGTTCTGCGTGATGACGACGAGCTGCGGCAGGACAGTCTCGACCTCCGCGATGGCGCGATGCGCCGGGTTGGGGCGCGCCGCGGCCAGCATCTCGCGCCGGTGTTGGTACCAGTCCCACACTAGCTTGGGGTTGCGGCGAAAGGCGCGCGGCGTGGCGAGCTGCTCCGGATCGTACTGGGCCCACAGGCCATCCAGCGCATCGCGAAAGGTGGGGATGCCGCTCTCCTTCGAGACGCCCGCCCCGGTCAGCACGACCGGGCGCGCGCTGCGGCGCAGCACCGCCGCCACCTCGGCGATGTCTGACTCGGGGATCGTGGGTCCTGGCTGGCTGTCGGTCACCGTCGTTCGCTCCTCCTGCCCCGATTCTGTCCCTACTCGCGTGATCCGTCAAATCGGCAGGGCGGCGCGTGTGATGGTAAAATAGCCATATTGATAGCTGGCGCAACCCCAGCTACCCGGTTTGCGCGTGATGCGCGTCATGGTGGGACCAAAGACCTGATGAATAACTGTAATCCCGGCACCGATCCCGACATCCTGACTTCCCAGGCGTATTCCAACGACGAGAACCTGGTGATTCGCTACCGGACGCACGAGCTGTACAGCCGCCCCAAGGTCGACTTTGCGCAGTGGGTCGTCGATACGCTGCACTGGCGGGGCGACGAGATCGTGTTGGACGTGGGGTCGGGGCCGGGGAGCTATGCCAAGCTCGTGCAGGATCGCACGCCGCAGGGCGCGTACGTCGCCGGGGACCTGTCGCTGGGCATGGCCCGCAAAGCGCGCGAGCAGGTGGACGGCCTCCACACGCACGCGCTGAACCTCGACGCGCAGCAACTGCCGTTTCCCGATGCCAGCTTCGACGTCGTGCTCGCCAACCATGTGCTGCACCACGTGCCGGACATCGACCGAGCGCTGGCCGAGATTCACCGCGTGCTGCGCCCCGACGGCTGCCTGATCGCCACGGCCAACGGGCAGAACACCATGCCCGAATTCGAGACGCTGAGCCGCCGCGCCTGCACGCTGCTGGGCTTTCCCCGCCAGGAATTCCTCGCCCCGCACCGGCACTTCACGCTCGAAAACGGCACGCTGCGGCTGGCGCGCGTCTTCCGCGCGGTGGCCCGCTACGATCTGCCGGGCGCGTTCTACTTTCCGGCGGTCGAGCCGGTGCTCGACTATCTGAACAGCCTTCGTGCGATCCGGGCGCCCTACCTGCCCGCGGGTGTGTCGTGGGACGACTTCATGGAAGTCATGGAAAAACAGATCACCCGCCTGATCCGGCACTTCGGCGAGCTGCAAGTCCAGAAGCTGGCCGGGACGCTGGTGGCGACCGATGGTGGCGGCTTCGCGGCGGAGTATCTGCGCCGCTTCGACAACCACCACGCCGGGTAAAGAATCCCCGCTTCCCCCTACAGCGGCTCGTCGTCATCGAGCGACTCGTCGCCGGCCTCACCGGCGGGCGGGCGGAAGCCATGCCGCCCGTACAGCGGCACGAACATCACCGGGATCAGGTTCTCGATCTTCCAGGTGGGCCCCGTGCGGCGCACGCGCTGGAGCACCTGCTGGCGCTCGTCACCGACCGGCAGCACCAGCCGCCCGCCGTCGGCCAACTGCGCGCGCAGCGGTCCGGGGATGGCCGGGGCCGCCGCCGTGACGACGATCGCGTCGAACGGGGCCATGTCCGGCAGGCCCTGGCTGCCGTCGCCGATGTGCACTTCCACGTTGTCGCAGCCCAGCTCGGCCAGCCGCCGGGCGGCGCGGTCGCCCAGCTCGGGGTAGCGTTCCAGCGAATAGACGGCGTGCGCCAGCCGGGACAGGATCGCCGCCTGGTAGCCGGAGCCGGTCCCGATCTCCAGCACGACGTCGTCCGGGCTCAGCTCGAGCATTTGCGTCATCAGCGCCACGATGTACGGCTGGGAGATCGTCTGGTTGTTGCCGATTGGCAGCGGGCCATCGGCGTAGGCCATCGGGTGCAGGTTCTGGGGGATGAAGCGGTGCCGGGGCACGGTGCGCATGGCGTCCAGCACGCGCGGATCGACGATGTCGCGGGCGATCAACTGGTCGCGGACCATCCGGTCGCGCATCAGGCCAAAATCGGGTTCAGTCGGCATCGTATCGTGTGTCTCAGCCTTTTCTGTGTCGATGGGGCAAGGGGGGCAGGCGGGAACGACTTCCTGACCGTAGTATAGCATAGCCCCCCACGCGCGGTACACTACCCCGACCATCGCTCTTCCCATCGCCGTCACGCTTGAGGAAGCGGGCAAAGGGATCGTGTCGACCTGATAGAGAATCAAAAACCGGGCAGCGCGGCCCGGTTTGTCAAGTCCTCTACAAACGCCAACCATCAGGCATAGGCGTGTTCCAGGGCTTCACTTATCGGCTCATCCAGTGTGTCTTTGGTGGCCTTGACGACTTCCCTGGCAACTTCGGGCTTGGCTCGCTCTACGGCAAGAATCATGTCGCCGAAGTCTTCAAGCTCGCAGGAATCACTCAGCCGCCACACCCGCCGGACGGCGTCATGGCTCGGCAAAAAGCCGTGCTCGAAGGCTTCGACCTGAAGCCCTACGATTTCCAGATCGTCCGGAGTATAGAGTAGCCCCACGTAATCATCCACGTAATGAACGATCGTTTTCGTTTCCGGGGGCACGATCTGAATCTTGAGGGCGTCGAACACCGGATCGTATTTGAAAAACAGCGGGTTGTACGGCCCGGGGCGGAACGCCTTCAGGGCGTTTGTTTTCAACTCCGATGTCGGCATCAGTCGCTCGAGACCGGCCATATCATTCTCTCTCCACGCTTAGGCGAGTCTGTTTCAAACGCGGTGATCACTGTTCCCACATCACCATCGAAGCGGACGACGACTTTTACGTAAGTTCTTCGTTTCAGCAAATAGTAGACTTCACGATCCTCGAAGTGGGCGTCCCGAAAAATGCCGATGGTTGGCTTCTGAATGGCCGCCTGCACGTCGCCTTCCTGGCCTTCCATTATGGGATGGCCGGTCAGAATGTGGTTGTCCCACGTTTCGTCTGTACAAGTCACACGCCGGCCCCTTGGATCGGTGGCCTCGAACACGTTGGCCATGCTGGTGCAGTCCCCCGGTCAGCACAGTGCAAGCGTGTACCTATTTTAACACATCATCAGCCGCCCCGGATACGAAACCGGCGAGTCCTCTACCCGCCGCCGCGCCGGCCCTGCTACAATCTCCAACAGCCCGGATGTCACCAGGAGAATCGCGTATGACCGCCCAAACCCCGCGCCCGCCATGGTGGAAGAACACCCGCGGCGAATGGTTCGTCGTCTTCCAGACGTTCCTATTCGCGCTGATCGCGTTCGGGCCCGGCTGGATCGACGCCCGGCCCGACCTGCCGGACGGGTGGCGCGCCGCCGCCCTGGTCGCCGGGCTGGCCCTGGGCGCGGTCGGGCTGCTGCTGGCGCTGGCCGGGCTGTGGTGGCTGGGCGACAACCTGTCGGCACTGCCGCATCCCAAAGACGACGCGACGCTGGTGGAAAGCGGCCCCTACCGGGTCGTGCGCCACCCGATCTACAGCGGGCTGATCGTCGGGGCGTTTGGGTGGGCCTTGATGAACACCAGCCTGCTGACGCTGGTCTACGCGGCGATTTTGCTGGCCTTCTTCGACGTCAAATCGCGGCGCGAGGAGCGCTGGCTGGCGCGCAAGTTCCCGGACTACGCCGCCTACCAGGCCCGCGTCGCCAAGCTGATCCCGCTCATCTATTGACGCCGCGCCGGTCAGCGGATCGGGCCTGGTATAATATGGCACTGCGCTACCCACACAGGAGGAACCATCATGCACGTTGTAATCATCGGCGGCAGCGGCCACGTGGGCACCTATCTCGTCCCGCGGCTGGTCGAAGCCGGGTTCGACGTCACGGCCATCAGCCGCGGCGAGCGCGAGCCCTACCGGCCCCACGCCGCGTGGCAGTCGGTGCGCCAGGTCGCCATCGACCGCGAGAAGGCCGAGGGGGCGGGCGAGTTCGGGCCGCGCGTGCGCGCGTTGGAGCCGGACATCGTGATCGACATGATCTGCTTCACGCTCGCCAGCGCCCAGCATCTGGTCGAATCGCTGCGCGGGCAGGTCCAGCACCTGCTGCACTGCGGCACGATCTGGATTCACGGGCCGAGCGTCGAGGTGCCGACCACCGAAATGCAGCCCCGCCGCCCGTTCGGAGATTACGGCATCCAGAAGGCGGCCATCGAGGCGTACCTGCTGGACGAAGCGCGGCGCGGCAACATCCCGGCCACGGCGCTGCACCCGGGTCACATTGTGGGGCCGGGCTGGGCGCCGCTCAACCCGGCGGGACACTTCAATCTGCGCGTGTTCGAGCAGTTGGCGCGCGGCGAGGAGATCACTCTGCCCAACCTGGGCATGGAAACGGTGCATCACGTCCACGCCGACGACGTCGCCGGGGCGTTCATGGGCGCGATCGCGCATTGGAGCAGCGCGGTCGGCGAGGCGTTCCACACCGTATCGCCCGCGGCGCTCACCCTGCGCGGCTACGCCGAGGCCATGGCGGACTGGTTCGGCCAGCCCGCGCGGCTGCGCTTCCTGCCGTGGGACGAGTGGAAAGGCACCGTCGCGCCGGACGAAGCCCAGGCCACCTGGGACCACATCGCGCACAGCCCGAATTGCAGCATCGACAAGGCCCGCCGCCTGCTCGGCTACGAGCCGCGCTATACGTCGCTCCAGGCCGTGCAGGAAGCGGTGAGCTGGCTGATCGATCGCGGCCAGATCGCCGTGTGAGTCGTGCGACAGCGTTTGACAGTAAAGTGAAAGGATCGAGATGATGACGGTACGCGTCTTGTTCGTCTGCCTGGGTAACATCTGCCGCTCGCCGATGGCCGAGGGCATCTTCCAGCACCTGGTCGACGAGGCCGGCCTGAGCGACCAGATCGAGGTCGACTCGGCGGGCACGAGTAGCTGGCACGTCGGCGAGCGGGCCCACCGCGGCACGCGCAACGTGCTGCACCAGCACGGCATCGCCTACGAGGGCCGCGCGCGCCAGATCACGCCGCACGATTTCGACCGCTTCGACTACGTCCTGGCGATGGACGATTCCAACCTGTCCGACCTGCGCCGGATGCTGCCGGACGGGAGCCAGACCGTGGTCAGGCGCTTCCTCGACTTCGCGGACGGCGTCCCCACCCGCGAGGTGCCCGATCCCTACTACGATGGGCGCTTCGAGGAGGTCTACAAGCTGGTCCGCCAGGGCGCCGAGGGACTGCTGGCGCACATCCGCGCGGAGAAAGGGCTGTAGATCATGGCCCTGCCTGCTGCGCTGAGCGCCGCGCTGGCCGACCGGCTGGGCGGCCCGATCGAGGCGGCGCGGCCCGTCTACGGCGGCGACATCAACCAGGCGGCGTCGTTCACCTGTGGCGGGGCGGCGTATTTCGTCAAGTGGAGCGCCAACGCGCCCCCGGCGATGTTCCCCGCCGAAGCCTACGGCCTGCGGCTGCTGCGCGAGGCGGGCGCGCTGCGCGTCCCGGAGGTGATCGCCCAGGGCGACGCGGACGGGGCCTGCCCGGCGTTCCTGGTCCTGGAGTGGATCGAGACCGGCGGCGCGCGCTCCGACCGGGCGATGGAAGCCTTCGGCGCCGGGCTGGCCGAGCTGCACCGCCACACCGCCGCGCAGCACGGTCTCGACCAGGACAATTTCATCGGGCGGCTGCCCCAGCCCAACACACCGACCGCGCGCTGGTCCGAGTTCTACGCCCGGCACCGCATCGGCTTCCAGATGGCGCTGGCCCGCCGGAACGGGCGGCTGCCCGCCCGCCGCGAGAAACTGCTCACCCGGCTGATCGACCGCCTGCCCGACCTGCTGGACGACGGCGCGATCCGGCCCTCGCTGCTGCACGGCGACCTGTGGGGCGGCAATTACCTGCTGGACGACCGGGGCCAGGCCGTGCTGATCGACCCGGCGGTGTGCTACGGCCACCGCGAGATGGACCTCGCCATGAGCGAGCTGTTCGGCGGCTTCCCCCAGCGCTTTTACGACGCCTACCACGCCGCCTATCCCCTCGACGGCTACGCCGAGCGCCGGACGCTCTACCAGTTGTATTACATCCTGGCGCACCTCAACCTGTTCGGCGAGAGCTACGGCGGGCGCGTGGATTCGATGGCGGCGCACTACGTCGGGCGGGGATGATCCCGCCCGCGCCCGGCGTCCGTCACGCTTCGGCGCCGGACAGGTCGTATAACTCACCGTACTTGGTCTTCAGATAGCGGATGTACGGCTCCACGCTCAGCGGACCACCGGTCACACGCTCGGTCAGTTCGGCGGCGGTGAACTTGCGCCCGTGCTGGTAGATCGCCTCCTTCAGCCAGCCGTGCAGCGTGCCGAACTCGCCGCGCCGGATCTCGTCCGGGATGGACGGCTGCGCGGCCAGCGCCGCCTCGTAGAACTGGGCGCTGAGGATGTTGCCCAGCGTGTAGCCCTGGAACACCCCGCCGATCCGCCCGCTGAACCAGTGGACGTCTTGCAGCACGCCGTCGCGGTCGTCCGGCGCGGTGATGCCGAAATCGGCCTTGAAGCGCTCGTGCCACGCCTCCGGCAGGTCGGCGATCGCCAGCCGGCCCTCGAGCATCGCCAGCTCGAAATCGAAGCGCAGCATCACGTGCAGGTTGTAGGTCACCTCGTCGGCGTCGGTGCGGATCAGCGAGCGCTCGACCTTATTGATGGCGCGGTAGAACGTGTCGAGCGAAACATCCTTGAGCTGATCGGGGAAGACCATCTGAAGCTGCGGATAGAAAAACTCCCAGAAGCCCCGGCTGCGCCCGACGAGATTCTCCCACAGGCGCGACTGGCTCTCATGCACGCCGGACGACGTGCCGCGCGCCAGCAGCGTGCCCTCATAGCCGGGCGCGAGTCCCTGCTCGTACATGGCGTGGCCGGATTCGTGCATCGTGCTGAACAGGGCCTCGCCCAGGAAGTCCTCCTTCACGCGGGTGGTGATGCGCACGTCGCCGATCGAGAACTTGATGGCGAAGGGATGATGCGTCTTGTCCTGGCGCCCGCGCTCGAAGTCGTACCCGAAGCGCTTGATCACCTCCAGGCCGAAGGCGAGTTGCCGGTCTTCGGGGTACGTCTTCCGCAGGCAGGAGTCGTCCGCCGGGGGCTGGGCGCTGATGGCCTGCACCAGCGGCACCAGGCGCTCGCGCAGGTCCGCGAAGATGGCCCGCACGGTTTCGGCCTGCATGCCGTAGTCGCTGTAGGCGATCAGCGGGTCGGCGAGGTGATCTTTGTCCGGGAAGAACTCGGCCAGCTCGCGGCTCAGGTCGAGCGTCTTTTCCAGGTAGGGCTGCACGCGCTTGAAGTCGTTGGCGGGCCGCGCCTCGGTCCAGGCGTGGTACGATTCGGCGGCGTGGCTGGACATCCGCGCCGCGAACTCGACCGGCACCCGCGTCTCGCGCTCGTAGTGACGGCGCGTCACGCGGATCAGCGCGGCGTCGTCGTGCTCGTAGGGCAGGCTCTCCTCGTGGGGGCGCAGGTCGTCCAGCAGGCGGCCCAGCGCGGGATCGGTGAATTTCTCGTGCGTCAGGCGCTCCAGCGCGGCGAGCTGGCGGGCGCGGGCCGGCGCGCCGCCGCGCGGCATGTACGTGGACTGGTCCCAGTAGAGCAGGCCGGCGGCGGCAGTGAGGTCGTAGATTTCTTGCAGGCGATTCTTCAAATCCGCTAATTTCGCTTCCATGCGTCCTCCCAAAATAAACATTCCGGTGCTGACCATTATACGGCCCCTGGGGCGTAAAAAACCCAAACCGACCGGCGCGCACAGCGGCGGGCCGGTCGGCTGGTGGCGGTATTCGGGCGCGGCGGGCGTGTCAGCCCGTCACGCGGAACGGCACTTCGTAGGACGTCGCCAGCCAGTTCGCGTCACTGCCCACCACGATCACGCGCAGGCTGTAGTCGCCCGGCGGCAGCCCGCCCGGCGGGATGGACTCCAGCACGCCGTTCGTGACCGACATGGCGTGAATGTCGTGAACGACCACCCAGTCCGGCCACTGGCCGCCCTTGATCTGCACCATGTAGTGCAGCGCCTGCCCCGGTTCGTAGCTGGCCGTGCCCACGATGTCTAACTGCTGCGCGATGGAGATGGTCGAGCCGGGGGCGGGCGAGACGATGTTCGCCACCACGCCCGGCGCACCGCCCGGCGGCGGCGCGGAGAGCATCTGCTCGTTGCAGGCGAACTGGGGCAGGATCGCCACCCCGGTAGACTGGGCCCAGCGCCGGGCGTAAAACGCGTCGTCCTCGACCGGCGGCGGGGCCAGGAACAACTGCTCCTGCACGCCGGGGATCACGTTCACGACCTCGACCGGCACCTGGCAGTAGCGCGGCGGGATGGTGTGCCCGCTGGTGTCCAGCGCCGCGACGGCGTTCGCCAGATCGGGCGCGACCGGGTAGACCGCCACGCGGATCACGCTCGGCTGCACCTCGACCGGCTGCGGGCCGGTGGTGCCCGGCGGTGGGACCTCGGTGGGCGGCGGCGCGACCATGTTGCCGCTGTTATCCGGCACGGCTGCCGGGCTGTCGAGGAACCACTCGGTTCGGCCCGGCGTGCAGCTCAGCGCCGGATCGCGCAGGTTGGTGCGCGACACGTCGCAGATCTGCGCCTGGCTGACGCCGCCGGGCGGCTGCAGGTGCGCGTCGTCCGGCGGGCGCGGGCCGAGCACGTCCAGCAGCGCCGGGTTGCCGTAGATGCCGGTCATCAGCTCGTTCCAGATCGGCGCGGCGCCCTGCAAGCCGGAGATATTGACCATCGCGGTGTTGTCGGTGTTGCCCGCCCACACGCCGATCGCGACGTTGCGCGTGAAGCCGACCGTCCAGTTGTCCTTGAAATCGTTGGTCGTGCCGGTCTTGACCGAGGTCGGCAGGCCGGGCGTGTGCAAGGGGCTGTTGGCGCCCATCGCCGGGGTGCGCGAGGCGTTGTCGGCCAGGATGTGGCTGATCACGAAGGCGATGCGCGGGTCGAGGACCTGCGTCCCGCTGGCGAGCACGCTCCTGGACGTGTCCGTCAGGCGGGCATCGGCGGGGCAGCGGCGCTCGTATTCGTACAGCACCGCGCCATCCGCATCCGTCACGCAGATGATCGACGTGCTGGGCACGTAAACGCCGCCGTTCGCCAGCACCGCGTAGGCGGTAGTCAGCTCCAGCGGGGACACTTCGCCGCCGCCCAGGGTCAGCGACAGGCCATAGCGCGAAGGGTCGTCGGCCAGGCTTCGCACGCCGACGCGGTGCATCATCCACAGCAGGTAATCGACGCCGATCTGGCGCAGCGTCTGCACCGCCGGGACGTTGTACGAGTTCGCCAGTGCCTCGCGCACGGTGACCGGGCCGTGATACTGCCCGTCGTAGTTGACCGGCGTGTACATCGGCTGGCCGGCGACGCCGATATGCGTTTCGGTGTCCCAGACGATCGACGCGGCGGTCCAGCCTTTCTCTATCGCGGCGGCATAGGTGAACGGCTTCAACGCGCTGCCGGGCTGGCGCAGGGCGATGGTGACGTTCACGTTGCCGTCGATCGACTCGTCGTCGTAGTCCACGCTGCCGACCATCGCCAGAATCTCGCCCGTTTCCGGGTGCAGGACGACGACGGCGGCGTTGTTCAGGTTGTGCGGCCCTTTCAGCGCGGCGACCTGCTGCCGGGCGATGTTCTCGGCCAGCCGCTGGTAATCCATGTCGACGCTGGTGTAGACGCGCAGCCCGCCGCCCGCGACCATGCGCCGGATCTCGTCCTGCGACAGGCTCAGCTCGCTCACCAGCAGGCTCTCGACCTCGCTGCGGGCGTAGACGACCATGTGCGGCGCGGATTCCAGGCCGATGTACGGGCTGGCGTAGTTCAACTGCTCGCCATAGGCTTCGTTCGCCTGCGCCTGGGTGATGTAGCCGTCGTCGGCCATCAGGTCCAGCACCAACCGGCGGCGCTGCATCACCCGCCGCTGGATGTTCGGATCGGGATTCAGCGGGTCGAGGTCGGCGGGCGCCTGGGGCAGCCCGGCCAGCAGGGCCGCTTCACCCAACGTCAGCTCGGTGACGGACTTGTTGAAGTACGTCTGCGCGGCGGCCTCGATGCCATAGGCGAGATTGCCGTAGTAGATCTCGTTGAGATACAGCTCCAGGATCTCGTCCTTGCTCATGCGCTGGGTGAGGATCACCGCCAGCAGCGCCTCGTCGATCTTGCGGTTGAGCGACTGCTCGTAGCGGTACTCGTCGGTGAACAGCACGTTGCGGATCACCTGCTGGGTGATCGTGCTGCCGCCGGAGACGATGTAGCCGTAGCGGACGTACTGCCACGCTGCACGGGCGATGCTGGGAATGTCCACGCCCCGGTTTTCGTAGAAGGTGCCGTCCTCGATGGCGATGGTCGCGTCGATCACATGCTGCGGCACTTTGTCGAGCGTGATCCGCGTGCGGCGGCCCTCGTCGAAGACCTCGTACAGCTCGTTACCGTGCCGGTCGTAGATGATCGTCGTCTCGAACGACTTGTAATCGATCAACTGCTCCAGGTTGTCGATCTCGTTTTCGAGCTTGCCGCTGTAGAAGTCGTAGACCAGGAAGGCCGTGATCAGGAAGCCGAACATCAGCACGCCCACGATCCCGACGCAGCCGAAGATGCAGCCCGGACCGATCGCAAACCCGCGACGCCCGCGGCGGCGGGGCCGGTGGGCCGGGGCATAGTTCGGCTGGCCGGAGCCGTAGGGCGCCCGCGCGCCGTACTCCGGCGCGGGGCCATAGCCGGGCGGTGGCGTGCCGCGCTGCGGCTGGCTGGGGGTCGGTTGCCGCCTCCGCTTGGGACGCCCGCGCCGGCGCGGGGGTTCCTGGGGCGGTCGCGGTGACTGCATTGGATAGTTCATACGGTGCTCCAGCCGGGCAACAACCGGCCCGGCCTGCTCTCGGTCGAATTGGTCTCATTTTAACATGCCGAAATAAGCGCCCGCCAAACCATCACCCTACGTCCACAAGACGGCAGGGCGGCGGTTTGGCGGGCGGGCCACCGCATGATCCGGGCGTCCGGGCGGCCCTATCCTCGCTTGTCGCGGGGGGAATCGTCGTCGTAGAATTGGTCGATCTGCTCGAAGACCAGCGCGCGGAACTCCTCCGGCTTGTCGATGTTCTGCATCACGATCTCGGTGCCGGCGCTGCCCGCCGTCTCGATTTCCACGTCGCCGTGGCCCAGGATGCGCCGGATAATGCCATAACTGATCGAGACGTCCTGCACCTGGTTGAGCGGCACGGCGCGTTCCTCTTTGGTGAAGACGCCTTTGCGCCGGACGACCGAGCGGTTGGTCAGGGCCAGGTAATTATTGCGCCACCACAGCAGCCACAGCCCCAGGCTGAAGATGGTCTTCAGCCAGAACTGGGGACGCCGCTTAGTCTGGCGTTTGACGATGATCATGTCTTTGTCCACCGGATATATCCTCCTGAGGCAGTCGGCTGACTAGTTTGACATCCGATCCGGGCTGATTGGTGCGGAAGAACACGGCGATGATGACCACCATCACCGAAAAACCGAGGCCCACCACCAGCCCGGCCAGGATGGCCTGGGCGGCGGAGTTGTTCTCGTAGGTGAGCGCGTAGAGCATGACGAACACCGTCGAGAGGATGGCGCCGATCGCGCCGTTGAAGAGCGTCTGGCCCCATGCGCGCCGGATGGCGATATACAACACGAACAACGTCACAGCGAACAACGCGAGAAACACAAACCCCATGGGTCACCGGCTCCTTTCGCCCCGCACGGCTCGGCGGTCGGCCTCCTGGCGCGTGGATACATCCCAAGTGTAGTGCATTCCGCGCATAAAGAAAATAGCCCCGCGCGCCCATCCGCCGGGCAGGGGGACGACACAGGGGCGCCGCGCGGACGCCCCTGGGGGATGGCAATGCCGGACGAACGGCGCTATGCCTTGACGACGACCGTCCCGGCCAGCTTGTCGTGCAGGCCCTGGTTCTTGCCATCCGGAATGGCCCACAGCCAGCCCAGGAACAGCAGGAACGTGTTGATGTAGTACCCGATATAGCGAATGACCGCTTCGAGATCGTTGAGCCCGGAGCCGTCGGTTTTCACCACGCGGATGCCCATCAACTGCTTGCCCGGCGTCTGGCCGTTGTTGCGCGTCCAGAAGTACCAGCTATAGGCCACGCCGACGATGAAGCCGACCCCGACGCCCAGGATATTGCTGCCGACGATCTGGCTCACCAGCCCGCCAATGATCGCCAGAATGATGGAATCGATGATTAACGCTACCAGGCGCGATACCAGACTTGCTTGATTCATGATCTCCCTCCCTGAATTGCCGCTTAACCAACACTCGTTATAACACCGTACATGACGGAACGATATGCAGGGATTATCGCAGCATCGCCCCTCGCCCGCCTACCCATCCTCGGCCAGCGGGGGCTCGACCACGACCACGCAGGTCCGCGCCAGCTTGTCGTGCCAACCCTGGCGCCGGGGATCGATGAACGCCCACAGCCAGCCCAGGCCGAACAGAAACGGCAGCGTGTTGATCAGGTAGCCGCCATAGCGCATCAGCGAGTCGGCTGAGGTCAGCGGGCCGCCGTCGAGCTTGACCACGCGGATCTTCATCAGCATTTTACCCGGCGTCTGGCCGCCGCGATCGGTCCAGAAGAACCAGAAATACGCCCCGCCGAGCACCACGCCCAGGGTGCCGCCCACTGCCGCATCGCTGCCCAACAGCAGCAGCCATTCCATCACCAGCAGGATCGCGCCGTCGATGGCGAGCGCCACCGCGCGCGGGAGCAGGCCGGCCAGGTTCAGGGCCGGGGACGTCACATTATCAGGGGACGCTGGGGGTTGCATCATGACCTCGGATTGGTTTGAGCGTGACAGCCGCACGCTGTCCCGGTAGAATTCACCTCGTAGTATATGCGACAAGGATAGGACGGTGCAATCGTGTCGGAACGGTTCGAGAGCCTGGCCGACGGTTACGTGAAATGGCTGCGCGCCCAGGTCGGCCCGCAGTTGATCTACCTGGTTTACACCACCATGCTGGTCTTCGACGAGGCGGGGCGCATCCTGGTGCAGCGCCGCTACGATTTCGACTGGCTGAGCGTGCCCGGCGGCGCGCTGGAGCTGGGCGAGAGCGTCACCGCCTGCGCCGTCCGCGAGACGCGCGAGGAAACCGGCCTGGACGTGACGATCGAGCGGTTGGTGGGCGTCTTCAGCCACCCAGACTACAACCTGCTGTATCCCAACGGCGACGAGGTACAGCCCTGGTCGGTGTGCGTGGTGGCCCGCCCGGTTGGCGGACAGCTCAACCCGGACGGCGGCGAGACGCTCACCGCGTGCTGGATGGGGGTGGACGAAGCGCTGCCGCAGTTCCCGCCCGCGTACCGGGCGATGGTCCGCGCCGCGCTGGATTCGCCGCGTGACGCCGTGCTGGAGCCGGTCCACACGCGCCCGCCGCGCCGCCCGTATTTCCCCATCCTGCGCGCGCACGTCGGGCACGCGCCGGTCATCCTGCCGGGCGCGATGGCGGTGATCCGCAACGAAGCGGGCGAGGTGCTCACCGCGCGGCGCGTCGACGATGGCCTGCTCGACGTGCCCGGCGGCTTTGCGGACCTGGGCGAGACGACGACCGCCGCCATCATCCGCGAGGTATACGAGGAAACCGGCCTGACCGTCCAACCGGTGCGCGTGATCGGCGTTTACAGCGAGGGCATGGAGTCCGATTACCCGAACGGTGACCAGATTCACGGCGTGGGGATCGCCTTCGAATGCCGCGTCACCGGCGGGACGCTGCACGCCGATCACGCCGAGATCAGCGAGCTTGCCTTCCGGCCCGTCGAGGCGCTCCTCGCGCAGACCGGGCCGGTTTTGCCGGGCATGGCGCAGTTGTGGCGCGACATCCTGCGCCCGGCGGCGTGGCCGGTCATCCGCTAGTCCGGCACGTCTTGCGGATCGGACTCCCACTCGAAAAAGCCGCGCGTCTCGATCACAGCGTCCGCGATCTGTTCGGCCAGCGCCCGCCGCCCGGCGAACGTCTCCGCGCCGTAGAACGCCCGCGCCAGCGCGCCCAGCGGCGCGTCGAGCGTCTCCAGGTCGCGCAGCAGGTCCTTGTCACGCGGGATGGGGCGGTTGGCGCTCAGGAACCGGTAGCGCAGCATCTCGCGCACGGCCACGTGCAGGATCATGTCCGCGCTCAGCGGGTCGGAGTCGGCCACGTCGGTCCCGTCCTCGAACGCCGTCGCGATCATGTAGCGCTTGAAGCGCAGCGCCCACGCGGGCGGATCGGGCGGCTGGGCGAGCGCCTCGCGGGCGGCGCGCCGCAGGTCTTCGACCACCGGGTCGCGGTCCAGCACGACGACGCCCGTCGCCAGCATGTGCGCCGTGATCGGGCGCCCGTCGCGCCGGTCGGATGCGAAATAGCGCCGCACCTGTCCCGGCGGGTTGACGAAGATCTCCGCCGGGACACCGTTGAAGCGGCGCTGCACCCGCTGGCGCCAGGGCGCGGCGTGGATCACGTACAGGTCGAGGTCGCTGGTGGGGCCAGGATCGCCGCGCACGATCGTGCCGCTGGCGACGATGCCCAGCGGGTCATAGCGCGCCGTGATGAAGTCCACCGCCTCGCGCAGCGCCGTCCGGTACGGCTCGTCCAGGGGCGGGAATTGGGGCGCCACCTCACGCTCCCTCCCACTCGCGGCGCAGCAGGCCGTAGAGGATCATGTCGTGAAGCTGGCCGTCGCGCCGGATGAACTCGCGAAAGACGCCCTCGCGCCGGAAGCCGAGCTTCTCGTAGACGTGGATCGCGCTCGCGTTGTAGCTGAACACGGTGAGCTGCACGCGGCGCAGGTTCAGCTCGCCGAACGCGAAATCGATCACCAGCCGCAGCGCCTCGCTGCCGTAGCCCCGGCCCTGGTGCGCCGGGTCGCCGATGCCGATCGACACCCAGCCGGTGCCCTGCGACCAGATGATCCCGTCCAGCTCGACGTAGCCGATCAAGGTGCTGTCGTCCAGGCGGCGGACGGCGAACACGAAGCCCGTCTTCGATTTCTGCTCCTCGGCAATGATCTCGGCCAGTTGCCTGGTCGTCAGCGGATAGGCCGGCTCGGCGTCGAACAGGCGCAGGAACGCCGTGTCCTCGTACCAGCGGACCAGGGCCGGCAGATCGTCGTCGGTGATGGCGGTCAGGCGGACGTGCTGCCCGGCCAACAAGCGGGAAATACCCATTATTTGCTCGCTCCCACGTGGTTCATAACAATCGACACTCAGCGCAGCTCGCGCACCTCGTCCGGCGACGCCACGCCGCCGAGCAGGGTCACCACGTCGCGGAAGGCGCTCGCCATCCACGCCTCGGCGTCGGCAGCAAAGCCGCGCAGCGCGCCCAGCGACTCGAGGATCTCCAACATGCGGCGCGCGGGGAGCACGTCCAGGTTGAAGACCGGCGCGCCCCCGGCGACGGCGGCGGCGGTGTCGAACGTCTCGCCGGGCCGGTAATTGAGCGTCGCGCCGCGCCCGGCCTGCGGCCCGGCCAGGCATTGGACCCGCCAGTGACGCCGCTTCGCCTCGGCCACGACGGCCTCCGCCTCGTCGCCCCACGCCGCCGCCGCGAAGCCGCAGCCGCTATGGTGCCCGGCGAGCGCGTCGATCAGCGCCCGGTCGTCGAGCGCGGCGAAGTCGTACTCGCCCCGGTGATCGTCGACGTGGATTTGCAGGCCCAGCCCGGCACGCCAGGATGCTTGCTCGGTCAGGTAGAAGGCCGACTCGCGGTCGCGCCCGCCGGCGACCTCCAGCGCGCGCACGAAGAGCAGCGACGCGCCGGGAAATTGAGGGCCGTTTTCGGCGCGAGCCGCCGCGCCGCGCTGGCTGACGATCCACCGCCCGGCCTGCCATTCGACGAAGGCTTCCGCGGCCCGGCCATCGACGCAGCGCGGGTAAGGGCTGTTGGGGGGAACGCGATAGGGCTGCATGGGGTTCCTCTCCGTGGCGTGCCCCGGCCTGCGGGGTGCAGCGTGCGGGCGATCAGGCCTGTTCCCAGGCTTTGGCGCGCTCGATGGCCCGCTGCCACCCGGCGATCAGCGCGTCGCGCTCGGTGTCGGACATGCGCGGCTCGAAGGTGCGCTCGATGGTCCACTGGTCGGCCAGCGCGTCCGTGTCGCGCCAGAAGCCGACCGCCAGCCCGGCCAGGTAGGCCGCGCCGAGCGCCGTCGTCTCGGTGACCGCCGGGCGCTGGACCGGCACGCCGAGCACGTCCGCCTGGATCTGCATCAGCATGTTGTTGCGGGCCGCGCCGCCGTCTACGCGCAGCGCGCTGAGCGCGATGCCGGAGTCGTGGCGCATAGCCTCCAGCACGTCGCGGGACTGGAGCGCGATTGCGTCCAGCGTGGCGCGCGCGATGTGCGCCCCTGTCGTGCCGCGCGTCAGGCCGACCAGCGTGCCGCGCGCGTAGGCGTCCCAGTGCGGCGCGCCCAGGCCCACGAACGCCGGGACGAAATACACGCCATCCGCGCTCTCGACGCTGGCCGCCAGCGGCTCGATGTCCGCCGCGTCGTCGATGATCTTCAGCCCGTCGCGCAGCCACTGTACCGCCGCCCCGGTGACGAAGATGCTGCCCTCCAGCGCGTAGATCACCGGGCTGTCGTCGAGCTGCCAGGCGATGGTCGTCAGCAGGCCCGCGTCGGATCGTTTGGCCTGCTCGCCGGTGTTCATCACCACGAAGCTGCCGGTCCCGTAGGTGTTCTTCGCCATGCCCGGCGACAGGCACGCCTGCCCGAACGTCGCCGCCTGCTGGTCGCCCGCGATGCCCGCCAGCGGGATCGCCGCGCCGAACAGGTGCGACACCGCTTCGCCGTACACCTCGCTCGAAGGCCGGACCTGGGGCAGCAGGCTGCGCGGGATGTCGAGCCGCGCCAGGATCGTGTCGTCCCAGTCGCCGGTGTAGATGTTGTAGAGCATGGTCCGGCTGGCGTTGGTCACGTCGGTGAGGTGCAGCGCGCCCCCGCTCAGGTTCCACATCAGCCAGCTATCGACCGTCCCGAAGGCCAGCTCGCCCGCCTCGGCACGCGCGCGCACGCCCGGCACGTTATCCAGCAGCCAGGCGACTTTCGTGCCGGAGAAATACGCGTCGGTCACCAGCCCGGTCCGCTCGCGGATCGTCTGGTCGAAGCCTTCGGCGCGCAGGGCGTCGCACATGGCTGCCGTACGCCGGCACTGCCACACGATCGCATTGTAGACCGGCTCGCCCGTCGCGCGATCCCAGATCAGGGTTGTCTCGCGCTGGTTGGTGATGCCGATCGCCGCCACGTCCGACGCGCTGACGCCCTGCCGGTCGAGCACGGCGCGGGCCACGTCGCGCTGCGAGCGCCAGATGTCGCGCGGATCGTGCTCGACCCAGCCGGGCCGGGGGAAAATCTGCTCGAATTCCTGCTGCTCGATGACCACCGGCTGGCCGGTTTCGTCGAACAGGATCGCGCGCGAGCTGGTCGTGCCCTGGTCCAGCGCCAAAATATACTTCGCCATCATCAGCCGCCTTTCGTAAAAAATGGGTCCCGCTCTGCGCCTTATTATAGGCAACCGCGCCGCATCCCAACAAAAAGGCCCGCGCCGGGGTGGGGCGCGGGCCTTGAGACGCGGATGAGCTGGCAGGGTCAGGCGACGAGAAGGTAGACCTTGCTGCCGTCTACCTTCAACGGAAACGTGCGCAGGCGCTCGGACTGGAGGGGCGACAGGCCGCCACCGATATACTGGCCTGTCCGCAGGTCATATTCGGCGCCGGTAGCCGGCGACGTGATCACGCAGTCGATCACTTTGCCGTGGGCGATAGGGCGGCCCGTTTGCGGGCAGCGGTCCTCGATCGCATACATGCCCGACTCGCACGCCACGATCAGCACGCGCGTCTCGCCGACGTGGACCGTTTTCTTGCCGCGAACCGGCACGTCCGCAACCGGGCACGCGAAGACGTATCCTTCCAACGCGGCGGCCATGGTGTCCTCCTCTCACTCGAACGGACTGGGTGAGACATGCGGGACGGTATCCTGATCTCAGTATACAGAATTGCGGCGCGGGGGTTCAAGTGCCGGAGATCACATTGCGCGCTGGCCGAACGCGTCATGAGCCGCGTCCCGCCGAGGGAAGGTGCATCATCTCGTGGTACAATTTCTCCATCAGCATCGCTCGACTGTGAGGGTGACCCCAGGCAGGCTCGCTCAAGAGAGGGGCCGGAAAGGTGGCGAACATGAACGACTACGAGGGCGTCATCATCGAGGAATCCCTTGAGGACAAAGCTGTCCTCGCCAGGGTAAAGATCACCGCGACCAGGGTCGAGAAAGTGGTGGAAGCGCACCGGACACCCTGGCTGTCACAGTGGACGCTGCACACCGTCGAGATTCCCGAAGGCGAGGCGCGGCGCATCGCCGAGGAAATCGGCCAGTCGCTTGACCGCGCACACGGCGGCGCGTGGTACGCCGACTTCAAGAACGCGACCCACCATTACATCATCTTCCCAGACCAGATCTTCCTCATCGACCGTACCAGCCAGGCCCAGTACGACGAAGCGCGACGCTACGGCATCGCGCTCGGCATACCCGACTACCAGGTTGATTTCCATCCCGATATCGACGAGTGGGAACGGTAGTTTACGCCCCCGCGCTCAGGCCCATCTCCGGGATGTCCGGCAGGACCGGGCCGGCCAGCCACGCGTCGAAGAACGCGCCCAGGTCCTCGCCGCTGACCTCCTCGGCCACGGCGACGAAGTCCGCCGTCGTCGCGTTGCCGTAGGCGTGCCGGTCGTAGTACGTCGCCAGGATGTCGAAGAATACGTCGTCGCCAACCTGCGCGCGCAGCGCGTGCAGCACCAGCGCGCCGCGATAATACACGCCGGGGTTGAACAGGTCGTCGGGCGGCGCCAGCCCTGGCGGGGCGAAGGGGCTGTACAGCAGGCGTAGATCGCGGCCCCCCCACGCGTCGAAGCCGAGCAGCTCGCCCAGGCGGGCCAGCTCCGCGCCGCCCAGGGTCACCTGTTGGAACGGCAGGTTGTGGATCCAGTCGGGCAGGTCCGCGCCCGCCACGCCACCCGGCAGCAGGTCGGCCACGACGGGCCCGGCGTCTTCGGCGGGCAGCAGCAGGCGGGCGACCTCGGCCAGCGCGTCAGGCGCGAGCGTGGCGGCGTCCGGCGCCGATTGCGCCACGTGGTCCACCAGTTGGGAGCGGGTGACCGTGATCGTATGCTGGCGCGTGCCCTCGACGATGCCCTGGTAGGTGCGCGTCACGGCCTGATCCATCGCCGCCGGGCCGGCGCTGTGCTCGAACCACAGCCACGAGGCATAGGTCGCGAATCCCTCGTTCAGCCAGATGTCGCGCCACTGCGCCAGGCTGACGCTGTTGCCGAACCACTGGTGCGCCAGCTCGTGCGCGACCGTCTCCTCGATGGAACGCGAGTCGGTCACCCAGTTGCGGCTGAACACCGAGAGCGTCTGCGTCTCAAGCGCGAAGCCCATCCGCGTGTCGGCGACCACCACGCCATACGCCTCGAAGGGGTACGGGCCGAATACGCTGCTGAAATACGCGATCATGTCCGCAGTGGGCGCGAAGTCGGCGGCGGCTTCATCGGCGATGTCGGCGGGGAAGTAGTTGCGGATCGGCAGGCCATCCGGGCCGTTTTCGGTCTGGATCACGAAATCGTCGATGTTGACCGTGACGAGGTAGCTGGCGATCGGGTCGGTCGCTTCCCAGACGTAGGTCACGCCGTCGCCCTGGGAAACCGTCTCTTGCAGCAGGCCGTTGGCCGCCACGACGTACGGCTCCGGCACGGTGACGCGCAGCGTGTAGGTCGCCTTGTCCAGCGGGTGCTCGTTCACCGGGTACCAGCCGGACGCACCGACCGGCTCGCCCGCAACGACGATCCCGGTCCCGTAGTGGATCCAGCCCATCTGGACCGGGAGCGCTTCGGGGCGCACCGGCTGCGGCTGGCCGCGGTAGGTCACCTCGACGGTGAACGGCTCGCCGTCCGCCAGCGGGGCCGCCGGGGTGATGACCAGCTCGCGGTCCTGGTGGTCGTATTCGACCGGCGCGCCATTGACCGCCACCGCCTCGACCTCCGGCCCGGCGAAATCGAGATTGAACGTCGCCAGGGGCTGAGTCGCCAGCGCGTCGATCGTCGCGCTGCCCTCGACGGTGTTGCGCTCCACGTCGACGACCAGGTCGAGCGTGTAATGCTGCGCGTCGTAACCGCCGTTGCCCAACTGGGGATAATACGCGTCGCCGATGCCGTCCGCGCCCTGGTCCGGCCCCTGGGCGGCGGCAGAGCTCACCCCGACCAGGACGATGAGTCCCCACAAGATCCCTTTTTTCAGCATCGCGCGCTCCTGTCTGTGGCCCCGTTTCCTATTACCTTATACGCCCCCAGGCCGCTCAGTCAAACAGATCGGCGTCGTCGCTCTCGTCCTCGTCCTCGCCGTCCGGGCCGGGCTTTTTCTTCTTGCGCTGCCACCCCACCGGGTCTTCCAGCGTGCGGCGCGCCGCCTCGGAGAGCGCCGTGGCGAACGGCTCGTAATCGTCCAGCGCATACGCCACCGCCGCGCCGTCCAGCGAGAAGCGGACCAGCCCCGCCGCGTCCGGCTGGTCGATACGCCGCACCGCGCTCACGTTCTGGATCGTCTCCAGCGGGATCGCCTGCCCGACGGTTTCGCCGTCGAGGACGACGAGATGGGCCGGGGTGAGATACAGCGTCACCGGCTCGCCCAGCGCCCACGCGCCGTAAATGTCCTGGCGGGCAGGCCGGGCCGGGGCCGGGCCGAAATGCACGTAGGGCCGGCGGCGCCGGTAGGCGGTCACCTGCTCCGGCGTGGCGACCTGCTTCAGCGCGCGCACCAGGGCCTGCATGGGCCCGCGCGTGAGCCGCACCCGCACGAGGTGCCAGCGCCCGTCCCGCGCCACGTGCAGCCAGATCGTGTTCGTGCCGGACGTGTACTTCATCGGGCGCCCGAACCAGCGCAGGTCCCCCGGGGCGAACCGGATCGCCTGGCGCGGCTCGGGCGCGAGGTCGCGGATCACGATCTGGTCCGGCGTGATGGCAACCACGAACGAGCGCCAGCGCGAGCGCGCCCCGTTGATGGTGTCCAGCCGGAAGCGCCCCCACTCGCTGTGAAAGCACAGCAGGGTACGCCGGTCGGTGTTGAAGTGATCGACCAGCGCCTGGGCGACCTGGCGGCGGCGCGATCCGGCCACCATGCGCCCGGTCCCCCAGGCGGCCAGCGCCAGAAATCCCCCGATGACCAGTCCCGACATGGTCCCCCCCTCCCTGACTGGGCGCCGTCAGTCCGCGCAGCAGCCCGACGGATCGGTCGGGGCGGGCACGGCCAGCGCGGGACGCTGGCGCTTGCGCCAATTGACCAGGATGATCGCGCCGAGGATCAGCGCCGCGCCGGTGACGATCTTCGAGTCGACCGCTTCGTCGAGGAACAGCGCGCCCAGCGTGACGCCCACCGGCGGCATGACGTACGTCACCAGCGAGGTCCGCGTCGCGCCCCAGCTATCGATCAGGTGGTAGAACAGGAAATACGCGACCACCGTGTTCAGCAGGCCCAGCGTCACCACGGCCAGCACGGTGTCCGCGCTCAGCGCGCCGGGATCGGGCAGGTCGCCGCTCGCCAGCGTGGCCGCGACGATCACGATCCCGCCGACGATCAGCGACACGCCCGCCGTCGTCATCGGGTCGACGCGCCGCAGGTAGCGCCGGATCACGACCACCGACATCCCATAGCAGGCCGACGCCGCCAGCACCGCGGCCTGCCCGCCGAGCGGGTTCGGGCTGGCAGACTCGGCATCGCGGCTGGCGAGGATGGCAACCCCGGCGAACCCGACCAGCAGCCCGCCCAGCTTCTGCGGCGTGATGCGCTCGTCGGCCAGGGCGGCGTGCGCAAACACCAGCGTGAACAGCGGCACGGTCGCGTTGAGCACGGTCGCCAGCCCGCTGTCGATGTCCTGCTCGCCCCAGGTGATCAGCGTGAACGGGACGGCGGTGTTCATCACGCCGACGAACACCAGCGCGAGCCGCTCGGTGCGGCCGCTCGGCAGCGCGCGGCGAGTCAGCCACAGGAACGCCCCCATGAACAGCGCGGCCAGCCCGATGCGCACGGCTACCAGCGGCAGCGGGCCGAGCTCGTCCACGGCGATTTTGATCAGCAGGAACGACGATCCCCAGATGAGGCCCAACAGACAGAACATACCCCAGTTTTTCATGCTAGCCCCCTGATGGCAGCAACAAAGAACGCCCTGCCGGTCAGCAGAGCGTTGGCCGTACAGTTCTCGGTGGGCCGCCCGCTAGTGACCGGCGGGCGCCTCTTCGATGACGATGTCCGGGAAGAACTGGCGCACCGTGCCGGCGATCCAGCCGTGGAGCGTGTTCAGCGAGAGCGGGCAGCCATCGCACGCCCCGCCGAACGCCACGCGCGCCACCTTACCATCGAACGATACTAACTCGACCGATCCGCCGTGATAGTACTCGATGTACGAGGAGAGATTCTCGATCAGGTTCTTGAGCCGTTCTTCCGCCGGTGCCTGGGCGTTATCGCCGTCCGCGATATGGTCTGGCATGTCCGTTTTCTCCTGGCTGGTGCCGCAATCTCAACCTGATCTTAGCAGGATAGCCGCCCAAAACACAAGTTCTATTTTTGTCTACACCACGACCTACACCGGCCAGTCGCCCGCCGCGTATCCCACGCCCAGCGCCTTGGGGCCGACGTGCACGCCCAGTACCGGCGCGGTCGGCATCATCTCCAGGTAGACGCACTCGAACGTCTCGGCCAGCCGCCGGTTGAGCTGCTCGGCCAGCTCCGGGCTGTCGCCGTAGAGCGAGATCGCCCGCAGCTTGTTGCCCGCGCCCACATGCTCGACGATCTGGGCGACGAACGCGTCGACCGCTTTCGCCATGCTGCGCGCCCGCCCCGCCTGGATGTAGGTGCCCACCTTGGGGCCGGTCTTGGCGACGGTGATGATCGGCTTGATGTGCAGGATCTGGCCGAGCTGGTAGCGCACCGAGCCGATGCGCCCGCCGCGATGCAGGTACGACAGGTCGTCTACGGTGAAGAACATCCCGCCGGTTTCGTGCGTCTGCGCGAGCAGCGGGAGAATCTGCTCGACGGAGTAGCCCGCCTGGGCGGCGCGGGCGGCGACCAGCACCTGCAGCCCCAGCGCCGACGTCAGGGTGCCGCTGTCGTGCACGGTCACGGGCATTTCCGGCACGTTGCGAGCCGCCTGGCGCGCGGCGTTCACCGTCCCGCTCAAGCCTTCGCTGAGGTGAATGGACAGGATCGGCTGGTTTTCGGCGGCCAACTGCCGGTAGAGATCCGCGAACTCCGCCGCCGTCGGTTGCGAGGTCGTGGGGTGCACGCCGCTCTCGGACAGCCGCCGGTAGAATTCGTCGGGCGTGATGTCGATGCCGCTGCGAAAGGCCTCGTCACCGAACAAGATCGTGAGCGGCGCGACGTGAATGCCGTAGCTTTCGATCACGTCGGCGGGGAGGTCGCACGCGGCGTCGGTCACGATGATGGGGGGGGGATTCGCGCTTTGGGTCACAGGTATGCTCTCCAGATGTCTGATCTACCAGGCGCGTATTGTACCCGGCGCGCCCTCGCATTCAAAACTATGGCGCCGATTGGCGGCGCGCCAGGCGGCGAATCGCGGTTGACCCTCCCTGCTGAACATGCTATACTTCTGGGGCATCCGGGGGGAGTATCTCTGGATGGTCACCCGGAGGGATGGCCGAGTGGTTTAAGGCGGTGGTCTTGAAAACCACTGAGGCGTTTCACGTCTCCGGGGGTTCGAATCCCTCTCCCTCCGCCATTCAAACCCGATCGGGGAGGTGCCAGAGTGGACGATTGGGGCCGCCTGCTAAGCGGTTAACCGGCTTATACCCGGTTCGCAGGTTCGAATCCTGTCCTCCCCGCCACACTGATGAGCACGCCAACCCAAAGCGGAATCAAGCGGTATCGAGACATCTCGGTACCGCTTGCCGTTTCCAGAGCGAGCGGGCGTTCCGGCAGGGGCGTTACGTCTGCCTGGCGTAGGCGGCGTGGACCTCGTGGTACAGCGCCTGGAGGTTGGCCCGGTGCAGCTCCTGCACCAGCCCGTTGAGCGGAATCCGGCTCTTACCGCAGCTCTCGATGTCGATCGCGTCCAGGGCCGACGGGGGCTCGTGGTTTTCCACCGCGCGCTCGACGTGCGCGCGAATGGTGGAGAGATAGTCCAGGTTGTTCTGGATCACCTCTTCGATCTCGCCGCGCAGCACCACCTCGCCGTGGCCCTGCACCATGTTCTCGTAACCGCCATTCTTCAGCGCGTGGAGGCTGTTCACGAAGTCGTCGTAGCTGCCGTCCACGAAATAGGGAATGGGCATCATCGTGTCGGCGGCGAACAGCACGCGGTCTTCCTTCACGAGGCAGACGATCGAGTCCGGGCTGTGGCCCGGCGAGTGCCACATCTCGACCGTTTTGTTGCCCAGGTGCACGCTCAGCGAGCCGCTCTCGAAGACCAGGTGCGGCAGCACGATCTCCACGTTCCGCAGGTCCGGCGCGCTCTGCTGTGCTTGCAGCAGCCCCTCGCGGCCACGCGTCGCCAGCAGGTCGTAACACCTGGCGTGAGCCACGACCTGGGCCCCCTCGAAAAAACACGTGCCGTAGGTGTGATCGGCGTGATAATGCGTGTTGATCACGTAGCGGACCGGGCAGTTGAGGCGGGTTTCCAGGAAGTTCTTGATGGCGCGGGCTTCTTCGGGAAACACCAGGGTGTCGATCAGGATCGCCCCTTCCGAGGTGATGACCGCCCCGGCGGTGACTTGGGCATAGAGTTCGCTGGTAAAGACGTAGATATCATCGGCGACGCGTTCACGCTGCATGACGTTACGAGCATCCTGAACTGGGATCGGTAGCAGACTGGCCGAAGTATAACGATTTGCGAAACCGGAATCAAGGCTAAAACGATCAGCGCCCCCGTCCGATTGAACGAGGGCGCTCGATGAGTCCTCCCGCCATGCCGTGTGCCGCTGTGTTTTGAACCTGCTTTCGCAGGTGGGTCATCTACCTGGCACTCCCGCTTTGGAGTTAACCTAATGCGTTCGTGACCAGACGGGGATGCCCTTAGTTTGGGTGTTGGCTCAAAACTATGTGCGGATCACGCGCACGGCAGGGTTGAGTTGTGTTATACCACGCTTCGGACACTCTGTAAAGTGAGAATCGCCGCTGCGCGGGCGTTTTTAACCGGATTTTAAAGGTGCTTAAGCCGCCTTTTACCCGCGCGCCGGATCACCACGCGGGCAGGTTCGGCACCAGGTACCGGTCCAGCGCGTACCACGCGAAAACCGCCAGCCCGAACAGCGCCGCCAGCGGCAGCCAGACGAGCGCCCGCGGCGGCTCGCGCAGCAGGTACACCGGGCCGCCGACGCCCACGCCCACCACCGCCGCCAGCGGGATCAGCGCCGGGTAGAGATAGCGCCCCTGGAACTGCACGAAGTCCAGGTTGTACAGCAGGTACGCCGCCACGACGAACGCCAGCGCCGCCGCCAGCACCAGGACGGCGTCGCGCTGGGGACCGCTCAGCGCGCCGGGCCAGCCCGCCCGCCACGCGAAGGCGAGCGCGCTCAGGACCACGGCGACCGACAGCGCCAGCAGGCCGCGATACACGTTGGGCGGCATGGGCACGGCCATCCAGCCGAACTGGCCCCAGAAGCTGTGAAAGGTCGTTTTGGCGTAGTTTTCCAGGTAGACGCGCGTGCTGCCGCCGTATACCGTGTCGATGTAGTCGCCGGTGCGCGGCTGGCCGATGGTCACCGCGTCGTGGCGGGCCAGCCCGGTGAAGTCCGTCCCGCCGTACACCGACAGGTTGCGCGCCCACCACGCCCCGCCGATGATCAGCGCCGGGACCAGGACCCACGCCAGGTGGCGCGCCGCCTGCGGGACGATCCACCGCTCGCGGCGCCAGCGCAGCAGCACCGCCAGCACGGCGATCCCGGCCACGAAATAGATCGTCGTCTTGGTGACCAGCGCCAGCCCGGCCAGCACGCCCAGCAGCGCGGGGTGCAGCCGCTCGACCGGGGCGGGCGGCGCGCCATCGCGGCGGTTGCCCAGGTAGATCACCGCCGCCAGCAGCGTCGCCCCGGCGACCAGCTCGGCGAGGGCATCGTTGCTCACGCTGCCCATGACGGACAGCCGCTGGGGCAGGAACGCGACGAACGCCGCGCCCGCCAGCGCCATGACCGGCCACCGCCACAGCACCACGCGCAGTGTCGCCCAGGCGCACAGCACCACGCCCGCGCCGATCACCGCCGACCACAGCCGCATGGCGGTCAGGTCGCCGTCGCTCAGCGCGTAGACCGGCGCTTGCAGCAGGTAATATAGCGGCGGCTGGTGATCTTCGTACTGCACCGTCTCCAGGCCGGGGCACGGCACGCCCGCCGGCGGCGCGCTGCACTCGACCAGCGCCGGGTCGAAGCTCGCGGCGGTCAGCGCCTCCTGGTACGGCTGGTTCCAGTCGCCCAACTCCAACACGGGCAGGCCGCCGTCGTCGACGATCTGCCGGACGTAGTTGTAATGGGCCGGCTCGTCCGGGGTCTGCCAGTCCGGCGTGCGGATCGCATACGCCCCGGCCAGGGCCGCGTATACCAGCAGGACGGCGGCCAGCGCGCCCCATTCCAGGCGGCGGGAGATCATCGCGGCCCGGCCTAGCGCCCGCCCGGCACGGGGACGTCGTCGCGCGGCTGGCCCAGGCGAGCGCGCTCCTCGTCCACCAGCGACGGTTCCAGCTTGCGGAACAGCGGCTGCGGCTCGCGCAGCGCCTGCCCGACCGGCAGGTTGCCCGGCTCCCAGCGCCCGATAGCCCCGCTCGGATCGTAGGTCAGCGCCTGGTGGGCGCGCTCGGATTCCTGGTAGGTGCGGATGGCCTGCTCGCCGAACAGCGCGCCGTCGTAGCCCAGGAACTCGTGCACCTGCTGCGACGTGAACGGCAGGAACGGCGCGAACAGCGTCTTGAGCCCATCGATGCAGCGCAGGGCCGTGTAGATGGTGGTTGCGGCGGCCTGCCGGTCCTCCTTGACGACCTTGAACCACGGCGCGCGGTCCAGGTAGCCGTTGACCTCGCGGGCCAGCGCCATCGTCTCGGCCAGCGCGTCGCGCAGCTTGACCGCGTTCAGCAGGCCGTCGATGCGGTCGAACCCGCTCTCGACCTGCTCGATGATGGCGCGGTCCATCTCGCGCAGCTCGCCCGGATCGGGCACGACGCCGTCGAAGTGCTTGTGCGCGAATTTCAGCACGCGGTTGACCAGGTTCCCCCAGGCGGCGAGCAGCTCGGTGTTGTTGCGCGTGACGAACCCGTCCCAACTCCAGTCGGAGTCGCGTGTTTCGGGCGCGGTCATGGCGATGTAGTAGCGAATCTGGTCCGGGTGGTAGCGCTCGAGGATGTCCGGAATCCAGATCGCCCAGTTGCGGCTCTTGGAAAACTGCTGGCTCTCGATGTTCATGAATTCGTTGGCGGGCACGTCATAGGGCAGGTTGAGGTGACCGTCGGCCTCGGTGGCGTACAGCCCATCGATCCCCATCAGCTCCGCCGGCCAGATGATGGTGTGGAACTCGATGTTGTCCTTGCCAATGAAGTTGTAGATCCTGGCGTCCGGGTTGTACCACCACTTCTTCCAGGCGTCGGGCTGGCCGGTGTTGTGCGCCCACTCCACGCTGGCGGTGAAGTAGCCCATCACCGCCTCGAACCACACGTACATCCGCTTGTTCTCCCACCCCTCCAGCGGGACGCGGATGCCCCATTCGATGTCGCGCGTGATCGGGCGCCCCTTGAGCTCGCCGACCTTGTTCTGCGAGACGCGCAGCACGTTCGGGCGCCAGTGTTCTTTGCCGTCGGACAGGTACTCGCGCAGCCGGTCGATGAAGGCCGGCAGGTCGAGGAAATAGTGCTCCGTCTCGCGGACGACCGGCGTGCTGCCGTCGGTCTTGCTGCGCGGGTTGATCAGGTCCACGGCGTCGAGCAGGTTGCCGCAGTTGTCACACTGGTCGCCGCGCGCGTCGGCGTACCCGCAGATCGGGCAGGTGCCCTCGACGTAGCGATCGGGTAGGAAGCGTTTCTCCGTCTCGCTGTAGAGCAGGCGCTGCTGCTGGATGTAGAGGTGCCCGCGTTCCAGCAGTTTGAGGAAGATGTCCTGCGCGATGCGGTGATGGTTCTCGGTGTCGGTGTGGGTGAACAGGTCGTAGCTGATCCCGATCTGCTTTTGTGTTTCCAGGAACCGCGCGTGGTAGAACTCGAACACCTCGCTCGGCGGGACGCCCAGCCGGTCCGCCTCGACCGTGATCGGCGTGCCGTGCGCATCCGACCCGCTGACCATCAGCACGTGGTTGCCCTTCAGCCGATGGTAGCGGGCGTAAATGTCCGCCGGGATGTAGCACCCGGCCAGGTGCCCGGCGTGCATATCGCCATTGGCATAGGGCCAGGCGAGGCTAACGTGGATGTATTCAGGCATGGTATTCTCCCTTGTGCGTGCTAGGGGCCGGGGCTGTCGCTCGCCGGGCCGCAAACATTGTAACAGGCCGCCTCACCACAACAAAAAACCGCCGATTTTTATCGACGGTTTGCTTGCCGTGAGCGGGTTTGGCGGCTGCGCGGGCTAGCCACGCGCACAACGCCATCGTCGGAGTGGATCCGACCACGGCAAGCGCGGCATCCGCATCATGGCGCTCCAGACGCCCGTCGAAACCCGAATTACTGTGTTCATGCCCTACACTATACGGCGGTTTCGGGGGGTTGTCAATGGCGTGTCGAGGGCGCGGCACGCAACCGCGCCCCCGGTTGCACACCGCTAGATCGTCACCGCGGAGACTACGTCCTCGATGCGGCGCAGCGTCTCGTCGTCCAGCTCGATCTCGATGGCCTTCAGCGTCTCGTCCAGTTGGTCGGGGCGAGTCGCGCCGGTGATGGCGCTGCTCACGCCCGGCTGGCGCAGCGTCCAGGCGATGGCGAGCTGCGCGCGCGTCACGCCCAGCTCATCGGCGATCGGCTTCAGATGGCGCACCGTCCCGATCACCTCGTCGCGATACAGGTCGCTGCGCAGCCAGTCGAACCGTGCCAGGCGGCTGTCGTCCGGCAGCGCGTCGTCGTACTTCCCGGTCAGCACGCCGCTGGCGAGCGGGCTCCACACCACCAGCCCCATGCCGTTCGGCTCGGTGACCGGCAGGATATCGTTCTCGACGCGGTCGCGGTGCAGCATGTTGTAGTGCGGCTGCTCGACCTGCGGCTTGTAGAGGTTGTAACGGTCGCACAGGTCCAGCGCGGCCTGAATCTGCGCGCCGCTCCACTCGCTGGTGCCCCAGTACAGGATCTTGCCCTGGTGGATCAGGTCGTCCATGGCGCGGACGGTTTCCTCAAGCGGCGTTTCTTCGTCATAGCGATGGCAGAAATAAATGTCCAGGTAATCGGTGCCGATGCGCTGCAGCGACTTGTCGATGCTCTCCATGACGTGCTTGCGCGACAGGCCGCGGTCGTTGACGTCGTCGCTCATCGGCCAGAACAGCTTGCTGGAGATCACCAGCGTGTGGCGCGGGAAGTCCTTGAGGACGGCGCCCATCATCTTTTCGGACGCGCCCGCCGCGTAGACGTCCGCGATATCGAAAAAGTTGATGCCGCTCTCGTAAGCGTGCGTGATGATGTCGCGCGCCAGTTGTTGGTCGGTCAGGCTTTCGCCGAATGTCGTCCAGCCGCCCAGGCTGAGCTCGCTTACCTTGAGGCCGGCCTGCCCTAATCGACGGTATTTCATAACGGTTTTACTCCTTCGTGTACGTGATGAACCCATAGCATGTTTTAAGCGAAACGGCGCGAATCGCCCACCTGTACGGAGGGTTTGCGCCCCACTGTCAGGCGGATGCTGTGGAATGCGCCGAACTCGCGCTTTTCGTCGATCGCCAGGCCAGCGGCGCGCATCAAGGCGGCCTCGTCGCGCATGAAATCGCCGAAACGCTCCCACAGCCGCGCCAACCAGTGCGCGACCCGATTGCCGTTCTCCGGATCGCAGGCATCGACCAACGCGATCACGCCGCCGGGACGCAGCACGCGCGCCATCTCGGCGACCGCCGCCGCCCCGTCGGGAATGGCGCTAAACGCGAAGGTCAGCACGATGCCATCGAAGCACTCGGCGGCAAACGGCAGGCGAACCGCATTTCCCCGCACCAGCCCCGACGACAGCCCAGCCGCCTGCAAGCGTTTTTGAGCCTGGGCGAGCATGCCGGGGGAGAGGTCCAGCGCGACGGTGTGGGCATAGCGGGCGGCGAGCGTCCGGTGCAGGGCGCCCGGTCCTGGCCCGATCTCCAGGATCGCGCCGGAAGGGGGCAGCCAGGGCAGCGCGGCCTCGGTATAGCGCCGCCACATGGGAAAGAGGCTCAAAGCCGGGCCGTACACCGGGGCCAGCCGGTCATACAGCCGGCGGTAGCGGGCCTGGTCGTTCATGCAGCGATCCTCTCTACAAGACGACACACAGCCCGGCGCGTGTCGTGGGGCCGGGCTGCGATGAGAACTCGAACGAAGCGGCGATGGCGGCTATCGCGCGGTGGACATCGGCATGATGACGTGGATGAAATCGTCGCGCCCGGCAGGCCGCACCACGCCCGGCGAGGTCGGCCCGCTGGTTTCGAGCACAACCTGCTCCTCGCGGATCACGCTCAGCACGTCGATCAGGTAGCGGATGTTGAACGCGACCTCGATGGCCTGCCCCTCGATGCTGGCATCGAGCGGCGCTTCGGCGTCGCCTTTTTCCTGCGACTGGCCCGCCACGACTACGCGGCCCGGCACGGTCGGCACCCCACTCGGCTCGATCAGGATCCGCGCGGTGTTGGCCGAATCCTTGGCGAAGACTTCCGAGCTGCGGCACGCGGCCAGCAGGTCGTCGGTGTAGGCCAGGATGCTCGTCTCGTAGCGGCGCGGGATGATGGCCTCGTAGTCGGGGAATTTGCCCTCGATCAACTGCGACACCATCACGACGTTGCTCAGGCTGAACATGGCCTGGCCGCGCCCTTTGGGCAGCGCGATCTGAAGCTCGTCGTCTTCGTCGCTGATCACGCGGCTGAGCTCTTGCAGCGTGCGCGCCGGCACGATCAGCGGCTCGCGCTCGCCGGCGTTGAATTCCAGCTCCGTCGTTCGCACCGACAGCCGGTACCCGTCGGCGGCGGCCAGGGTGAGCACGTCGCCCTCGAAACGCATCAGCACGCCCGTCAGAATGGGGCGGTTGTCCTCTTTGGCCGCCGAAAAGACGACCTGGTCGACCATCTCCTTGAAGGTCCGCGCCTTGAGGACGATGGCCTGTTCCGGGTTGAAGTCCGGCATGGCGGGGAACTCGGCAGCGTCCATGCCCTTGATGTTGGCCGACTTGCCCGCACAGCTCAGGTGCAGCGTCAGCGTGCGCACGTCCAGGTCGAGATCGACGCGTTCGGGCGGCAGGGTGCTGATGAGGTCTTGCAGCGTGCGCGCCGGGACCGTGATCGACCCGCCGGTTTCGACCTTGGCGCCAATCCACGCGCTGATGCCCAACTCCAGGTTGGTGGCCGAAAGGCGCAGCCGCGCGTCGTCGGTGGTCAGCATCACATTCGCCAGAATCGGCAGGCTGGGCCGGCTTTGGATGGCGCGGCTGACGATGCTCAGTCCCTTGTGGAAATTCTCTTGCAGAACGGAAACGCGCATACCTTAGTCTCCCTACCAAGCAGGTTGCCATACGCGACACAATCGCGCGCTGCGCCGACGCATTCAGCAATTATACATGGCTGCCGAGTCGCCGCCAAGCGGCACGGGGCGTCAGCAGCCGTTGGGAATCGAGATGTTGGGGCGCGTGTCCAGCGATGGCACGTCCAGCTCGTAACGCAGCGTCAAAATGCCGGATACCGGCTCGCTGCCGGACAGAATGCGCACGCCCCGCGTGGTGACCGTCAGATCGTAGCGCAGCACCGCGTTGTAGGTTGGCGCGATCCACAGGTCGGCGTCAACCGAGACGAAGCTGTCTTCATCCAGGTGAATGGCGGGCAGGCGCACGTTGTCGGGGGTGAAGGTGTACTGCCAGACCGGCACATCGTTGATCGTGTCCTGGTGGCCGGTCGGGAGGGCCTGGGACACCCCGCCGACGATCTGGCCGGCGGACAGGTCGGCGATCACGGAGGCGTTGTCGCCGCCGGCGCTGCACACGCCGTTCGTGTCCACGATGTAGTAGTCGTTGCTCAGCCGGACGCCTTCCAACCGGCGCGGGTCGTCGTCGGGCGACAGCGCGCCGCCCTCCACGCGCAGCACGACGCGCCGCGCTTCGCCCAGCTCGTCCACCTGCACGGACAGGTCCAGCACGCCGTTCGCCGGCTCGCCGGTGGCGTCGTAGGTGCCCTCGAAGCGCCCCGTCACCATGTAGCGCCAGCCCTGCCGGTCCTGCAGGCGCGCGTCGATCGGATCGAACGTGACGCGATCGTACCCGGTGGGCGGGGCGTGCTCGGTCAGGAAGATGGCCGTCGGGAGGGTATCGAGACGGGCCACCGTCGGGACCGGCTCCTCAGAGCCCACAGTTGAGCAGGCGGTCAGCGCGACGAGCAGCGCCAGCAGCAGAACCAGTCTTGATCGTCGGCCTTTCATCGAGTCAAGCGCTCCATTTCGTTCGACCTGCTCGATTATAGCCGGTTTGCAGCCGTGCGGACAGGTCATAGTGGCAAACCGAACTGTCATTTGTGTGCAATACGATTCTGTACACAACTGGAAAAGCTATTTGAGATTGTTGACAGAATATGAGTTTATGGTAAAAATTAAATATCTAGAGAAGTGGGGTGCATCTAGATAAACCTGGGGGAGGGTTTTAAGATGCTCTGCCGCCGTTAGAGATAACGCGTGGTGTTTGCTCGTGTCTGATAGGTTGGCCGGGACGTATTGGTATCTAACAAGGTTTAGTGAGTCAAGTTCTGATTGTTTGGGACAGGAGCATCAAACACCTATGACTACATACGTTGAGGTGGTGGCAGAAACCCAGTTCGCCGAGTTCGAGCAGAAGCTGCGCGACAAGCCGATCGCGATCATCTACCCGCGACACCGCGGGCGTAACGCGCTCGTCGCCATGTTCTTGCAGCATTACCGGAATGACGTCATCTACTACAACCTGACGGCAGCCGATTCCAGCCTGAAAGCCTGGCTGGGCAACATGATCGACGACGCCATCTTCCCCACCGGCTTTGGCGACCAGACGCGCGCCGCGCTGAAGGCGAAGGCATCGCCCGAAGACCTCGCCGCCGCGCTCGGCGCCGATCTCGCCGCGCTGCGCTCCGATCGCTTCATGCTGCTGTTGGACTCCTTCGATGAGCTCAAAACGGACAAGGCGACCAATCGCTTCTTCCGGGCGCTGCCTGGCGCCCTTCCGGGCCACGTCCAGGTGGTGATCAACGGGCGCCTGCTCGATCTCCAGCCCTGGAATGATATGCTGCACGAGGGCAATGTGGCCGTGGTGGGCAACGAAGAGGCGCTCGGCGGCGGAATCTACGGCGAGGACCCCGCGCTGGGCCAGCTCGAAGTGCTGGCGCTCTCCGGCGGGCACGTCTACATCGACGGGCGCCCGGTGACAAGCTGGGATGGCTCGCTGCCCCGCCACCTGTTTTACTTCTTCGTCGATCACCCGATGGTCACGCGGGACCAGATCTTCGAGGTCTTCTGGCCGCACATGACGGTCAAAGAGGCGACCAACGTCTTCCACGTGACGAAGCGCAAAATCAGCGAGCGATTGGGTTACGAACTGACGAATTATGCGGCTGGGTTTTACGTACCATCACCTAGATTGTCGGTCCATTACGACGTGCGCGTGTTCGAGACGGCGGTCCAGGCGGCCATCGAGTCCGAAGGCACCGCCCCCGCCAACTGGTACCAGGCCGTGCAGGTCTACCGGTCCGACTTCCTGCCGGAGATCCACACGCCGTGGGTCCAGGCGCGCCGCGACGAACTGAAGAACAAGTACGCCCAGGCGCTGATCGGGCTGGGGCGGTACCACCGCAGCCGGGACGAGCTCGACGCGGCGCTGGGGTACCTGCTGCGCGCGCTGCGCGAAAAACCGGACTGGGAAGACGTTCACCAGGACGTGATGCTGATCTACTATCAGCAGGGCCGCCGCGCCGACGCCATCGACCAGTACCGGCAGCTCACCGACACGCTCCAGGATATGTTCGGCATCCAGCCATCCAAGGACACGCGCGAGTTGTACGACGTAATCTCGACGGTCTAGGCGCTGCCGCACGCGCCGCTCGATCGCACAGCGCCGCCGCCCGCGGCGTTGTGTTTTCCTCACAGGGGAGAACCGGTGAGCGATCCATCCCCGATCATCACGCGCCGGGTCGACGATGGCCCGTTCACGCTGACGGTCACCGTCACGCGCGACAAACGGCTGCGGACGTCCGCCCGGTGGACGCTGCGCGACGACACGATCGCGGTGCGCGTCCCGGCGAGCCTGCCGCCGCGCCGCCTGGACGACCTGATCGATGACGTGGTGGCGCGCGTGCTGCGCCAGCGGGCCAGGGCACGCCGCCGCAACGACGGCGATCTCGAGCGCCGGGCGCGGGCCATCAACCGCGCCTATTTCGGCGGCGAGCTGCGCTGGCATTCGATCCGCTGGGTGAGCAATATGACGCGCCGGCTGGGGAGCTGCACGACCGGCGGCGCGACCGATGGCGACATCCGCATCAGCGACCGGATTCGCCACTGGCCGGACTACGTGATCGATTACGTCATCGCGCACGAGCTGGCCCACCGCAAGCACCCCAAC
The DNA here is from genome assembly GCA_018432315.1 of Anaerolineae bacterium. GTDB lineage: Bacteria > Chloroflexota > Anaerolineae > Aggregatilineales > Aggregatilineaceae > LM3-B42. The sequence continues at coordinate 141,251 of JAHDLB010000002.1, read as the reverse complement.
CATAGCCCGGCGTTCTGGGACTACCTGGCGCGCTATCCGCACGTCGAGCGGGCGCGGGGCTTCATCGAGGGGGTCGCCTACGGGCAGGACGCGTCACCGGACGACCTGCTGTGACGCTCAGCGCCGGATGATCACGTCGCACGGCAGCGTCTCGCCGCCGCTCAGGATCAGGCGCAGGCGCACCGCGTAGAATCCTTCGGGCCGGTTGGTCATGTCGATCCCTTCGGCCAGCATGTCATCGACGACGGGTGGCTCGGGCAGAGTCTGGTCGTCGGGCGGCAGGCGCACGATCCGCCACTCGGTGGGCAGCGCGTCCGGCGCGACGGTCTTCCCCAGGTATCCCAACTCGATCACGTAACTCCACATATCCGCGTGCCGCGCCGTGCCAAACACCGAGAACATATCGCCCACCGGCTCATAGTTGACCGGCGTGCGAATCTGGACGCCCGGATCGAGGCAGAGCTGCCGCAGGCGGTCCGGCGTGGTGTCGGGCGCGGCGGCGAGTTCGGCGGGCGTCGCGGTCGGCGCGGCGAGCATGTTCGCCAGTTCCTCCAGGCCGCCGGGGTTGATGAAGGCGTACACAATCCCGGCGACGTTCAAGGCCAGCAGCACGGCCAGGATGCTCAACAGCCCGGCGTAGGGACTGCGCCAGATGCCGACCAGCGTCAGCCAGGTCGAGTCCAGCGCGCCGAGGCCGTGATCGCGCAGCCAGGCCGACACTTCCATCCAAATCGGCGGGCGGGCAGCCTGCGCCGCGGCCTGCCGGGTCGAGGCGTGAGCGGCGGCCTGTTCCCACCAGGGGCGGGCCGGATCGGGCGCGGGGGCGGTGTACGCGCGGTAGGATGGCCGGGCGCGCGGCTGGTGTGGGACGTGCAGCCAGCGCAGCCGGTCGTATTCCCGGCGCAGGTGAGGCTGTCGCAGGACGTCATACGCCTCGTTGACGAGCTGGATCTGATCGGTGGCCCAGTCGACGCGGTCCGGGTTGCGGTCCGGGTGATACGCCAACACGCGGCGGCGGTAGGCCCGGCGCACGTCTTCGGTCGTGGCGGCGGTTTCGATGCCGAGAATGGCGTAATAGTCCCGCGCGGGATTGTAGGCGAGCTTGCGGCGCATGGTCCCCCGTCAGCGGCGCCCGTAGCGCTGCTCGGCGTCGGCGAAGTCGTCCGGATCGACTTCCAGCAACACGGCCCCGCACTGGCGGCACACCTGCGCGTTCACCTTGATCATCTGGCGAAACGGGCGCAGCAGCCGCGAGATCTTGCCCAGCTTGAGCGCCTTGGGCGCCAGTTGGAGCTGGCGGAACTTGTCACTGTAATCGATCAGGTACGCCGACGCGAGATCGACGGATCCGCAGCGCACACACTGCCACTGCAGCGCGGTGCTTCCCGGCGGCGAGGCGGCTTCGGGGATCGAGACGGGCGGCGCCACGGTCGGCGGGGTGGAGTGACTCTGATCGGCCATTCGATACCTTTCTGGTTAGGCTGTTGTCCCGATTATACACGCTCTGGAAAACGCAAAAATGAAAACTTCGTGAACGGGCAAAACTTTGCCGCGCCCTGCGCGTATGTATGGGTAGAAGACGTGACACAATCGTCGTCGAGCCAGCCATCGAGGAGTCGGAAAATGCATTGGAACATGTCCACTGGTGGAGCACGAGTTGTCGCAGCCCTGGGATTGATCGCGCTGGGGACGATACCGCTGTTTGGGTTGAGCGCCATCTGGCCGCTGTCGATCCTGGCGCCGGGGCTCGTCTTCCTGGCGATGGCGCATTCGGGCGGCAGGCGAACCGCACCGTTCGCCATCCCCGGCATGATCATCGCCGGGACGGGCGCGCTGCTGTTCGTCCAGAACCTGACCGGCCACTGGGTGAGTTGGTCCTACGCCTGGACGCTCTACGGCGTCTTCCTGGGCCTGGGCTTCATCCTCATGGGCGAACTGATGGACGATCCGGCGATGCCGGTGATAGGGCGCGGGTTCGTCAAAGCGGGCGCGATCGCGTTCGTGGCGTTCGCGTTCTTGATGGAGGTCGTCTTCAACGCGGGCGGCGCGGCGTGGCTGCTGTCGGCGCTGTTGATCGCGGGCGGGCTGGTTCTGCTGGCGCGCACGCTGACGGGCCAGCAGGGGCGCGCCAAGCGCAAGTTCAAGCGCAAGCGCCACGAGGAGCCGCTGTTCACCGGGCCAATCGTGTACGGCTCGCACATCGCGCGCCCGTCGAACGGCTCGCGCATGGGCGCGCCGGAGCAGGACGACCTGCCCACCCGGCCCCAAAGCCGCCGCAACTAGGCGCGCTCGCCGGGCGGGCGGCGGGGTGGTGACGAATGCTGATCCTGTCAATCGGAGTCGGGTTCGGCTAAAATAAGATTGATGGTCAGCTTGCAGGAGACCGGCACAATGACCCTGGAAGACATCAAGCACGAGGTGCGTGCTCTGACGGTGGAACAGCGCAAGCAGTTGATCGCGTTCATTGTAGATTCGCTGACCGAAGCCGAGGGTGAAGAGAAACCGCACAACATCCTGGATTTCGAGGGGATCGCGGCACATCAGGCCGACGGTGAAGACCCTCAAGATTACGTGGATCGGCTGCGCAGCGAATGGGATGATCGCCCGTGAGAATCGAGGCTGCGCTCGCATCTTGGACCGCCCCGGAAGTTGTCACCGCTGTCACCGCTTCACCGCTCAAAAAAAGCAAAGCCCGCTAGAATTTCAAAAAATGCGCGGGGTGTCAAAGTGTGGTTTCGAGTCGCAGAAATCGCACCGGTGCCAGCGGTGACGCGGTGATGGATTGGCCACCAGGCGGTAAAATGACGGCTGAAGACAGGAACAAGATGATTCCAACACCTTATCCAGAACTCAACGGTGTTCTTCGCAATTTGGTCAGCAGTATGCAGGCGGCGTTGGGTAGCAATTTAATCGGAGTCTATCTGCAAGGCTCGTTCGCGGTGGGAGATTTTGATATTCACAGCGATGTGGATTTCATCGTCGCCATCGAAAACGAACTGTCAGAGGATGACGTTGAGACGCTTCAAGTTATGCACGAGCGGATTTACTGCCTGGATATCCCCTGGGCACAGCATCTCGAAGGCTCCTACTTCCCGAAGGACATCCTGCGGCATGCCGCCCACAGTGGCCGTCCGCTCTGGTATCTTGATCACGGCAGCCGCTCGTTGGTCCAGTCGGACCACTGCAACACCGTAGTGGTCCGGTGGACGATGCGCGAATACGGCGTCACCCTGGCCGGGCCACATCCGGTGACGCTGGTTGATCCGATACCAGTGGATACGCTGCGCCGGGAAATGCTGGCGACCATCCGGGACTGGGGCAGGGAGATTCTGGACGATCCCGATCGTTTCAACAACCGGTTTTATCAGGCGTTTATTGTGCTGAACTACTGCCGGATGCTGCACGATCTGCGGCGGGGGTATCCCGGCTCCAAGCGTGCCGGGGCGGAGTGGGCCAAAGCTACCCTGGACCCGTCCTGGACCGGCCTCATCGACCGCACATGGGCGGGGCGTCCGGACCCGGCGGCCTCTGTGCGGCAGCGCGCCGACCCGGAAGACTTCAAGGCGACACTGGAATTTGTCCAGTATATCATCGGCGAAAGTGATCGATACGCCGCCGCCAACGGCCTCTAATCGTCTGGCCCTGTCTTGAGGATTTCTTTCACGCAGCGCGGTCGTTGGTGTGAGGCATAGTCGGGGACGATCTGGGGCCCGTCCCGCCAGATGTCTCATGCCGCCGTTAAAAGAAGGAAACTAAAAGGGCACATCCCTCCGCCTGGAAGAATGTGCCCGTGTAGCCGGAACTGCCCAGCCTACCACCCGCGCCCGGCGATGCGCTCGTCGGCGGGCATGGCGGTCACGTTGATGCCAACCATCGCCTCGCCCAGCCCCCGGCTGACCTCCGCGATGATCTTCGGGTCGGTGTAGTGCGTCGTCGCCTCGACGATCGCCTTGGCGCGCCGGGCCGGATCGCCGCTCTTGAAGATGCCCGATCCGACGAACACGCCGTCCACGCCAAGCTGCATCATCAGCGCCGCGTCGGCGGGGGTGGCGATGCCGCCCGCCGCGAAGTTCACCACCGGCAGGCGGCCCAACTCCGCCGTCTCCTTGACCAGGTGGTACGGCGCGCCGGTCTCTTTGGCGAAGGTCATCATCTCGTCCTCGCGCATGGCCTGCAGGCGGCGAATCTCGCCCAGCACCGAGCGCGCGTGGCGCACGGCCTCGACCACGTCGCCGGTCCCGGCCTCGCCTTTGGTGCGGATCATCGCGGCGCCCTCACCGATGCGGCGCAGCGCCTCGCCCAGGTTGCGGCAGCCGCACACGAACGGCACGTTGAAGTCGTGCTTGTTGATGTGGAACTGCTCGTCGGCGGGCGTCAGGACTTCGCTCTCGTCGATGTAGTCGATGCCGAGCGCCTCGAGCACCTGGGCCTCGACGAAGTGCCCGATGCGGACCTTCGCCATGACCGGGATGCTCACCGCGTTCATGATCGACTCGATCAGGCCGGGATCGCTCATGCGGGCGACGCCGCCCTGCACGCGAATGTCCGCCGGAACGCGCTCCAGCGCCATCACGGCCACGGCCCCGGCTTCCTCGGCAATCTTGGCGTGCTCCGGCGTGACGACGTCCATGATCACGCCACCCTTGAGCATCTGCGCCAACCCGCGCTTGAGCGTCTCGGTGCCCTTCTGGGCGCCATTGTTCGATGTGGTGTTGTCTGCCATTGTGTTCACTCCCTAGACTTATGCTCTATCGCGCGCGGTCGGCTGCTTCCGAACCCGGCGCATCTTCCAACAGGATCAATTGTCGAGAATCCAGTCCGCGATGTCGCCCACGATAACTGTAGCGACATATCCCGGCTGCTCGTATTCCTGGGGGCTGCCAGGCCCCTCACCGCTCATCAACAGGTGGTTCAGGCGCGCGTAGCTGATGAACGTCACGTCGTCCTGGCCCGACAGCCCCTCCTGCCACCGCGCAAAATCCTCCATCGTCACCTGGTAATCGCGCTCGCCCTGCAGAATCAGCAGCGGCACGTCCAGCGACCGGGCAACCTTGATCGGATCGTAGCCGCGCAGGTCGACCCAGTAGGCTGCCGGGGCGCCGAAAAATGCCCCCGGCGCGGCAGCGTTCAGGTTGTCGATCGCCTCCTTGACCTGCTCGACCTGGCCGATCTGCTCGCGATCCTGCTCCGAAAGCTCGCCGTCCAACCCCAGCAGGTACTCGGTCTGCATCACGATCAGGTCGTGCAGGGGCCGCGCGTTCCCGGCCAGGATCACCACGCCCGCGACGCCGTCCGCTTCTGCAGCGATGCGCGGCGCCAGGTAACCGCCCAGGCTGTGCCCTACCACGAACACGCGATCGGGGTCCACCTCGCCTTCCCGGCGCAGCAGGCGCACCGCGGCGACCGCGTCCTCGATCACCTCGTCATCGACGGTCATCTGCGGCAGCTCGACCATCGCGCGCCCGTGAACGTGCGACCGCTTGTCGTAGCGCAGCACGGCGATCCCCTGCGAGGCCAGCCCCCACGCCAGGTCGCGGAACGGCTTGTTGGGGCCGATCGTCTCGTCGCGGTCGTTCGGGCCGGAGCCGTGCACCAGCACCACCGCCGGGAAGGGACCCTTGTCCGCGGGCACCGTCAGCGTGCCGGGCAGTTCCCAGTCTGTGCCCTCGTTGAGGACCGCCTCGCGCTCCTCGAACGCCTGGAGATCGATGTAGTCCGGCAGGTCGTCGGGAATCGCTTTCGGATCGCCCGCATCCGGGGGCGCCGCCGCGCTGGGCTGGAAGTACAGCCCGGTGATCTGGCCGTCCGCGCTCACCGCGGCTTGCATGTCGAGCAGCGCGGCTTCGAACTGCATCGCGATCACGACGAGTGTGTTCCCGTTAACCTGCGTCACCTGGGGCGCGCCTACAATCTCCTGAAACGATCCCACCTGCTCGGCCAGACCTTCCCACGTGGCCTGTAACGTATCGGGCGGCAGCGCCTGCTGCATCTCCGGCGAGAAGTCGGCGCCCGCCGCTTCGAAGTCTTCCGCGAGCAAGTGATCCACCATGGCCTGGACGATCGCCTCGGGATCGCGATCCTGGGCCAGCGCCGGCGACAGACTCACCGCCACCACCAGCGCGATCACCAGCAAGACCTGGCTCAAAACACGTACCATGAACGTTATCCTTTTCTCCCGGCGCGGACGCTCGCCCCGCCAGGACTCCCCCTATAGAATCGGCGTGCGGCGGACCGCCGGGCCGTAACTCGCCTGCCACGCCTTCCAGGCTTCGCCCAGGCGCCGGAATCCCTCGTCGATGCGCGCGGGCGGCTGGGTGGCAAAATTCAGGCGGATGTGCCGGTTGCCGCTGCCATCGGTGTGAAACAGCGTGCCTATCGCGTAAGCCACGCCGTGTTGGACTGCCGTGACGTACAACTCCGCCGCGGTCGGGCCTTCGTCGGGAAGCTGGACCCACAGATACAGGCCGCCGGTGGGTTCCTCCCAGCGCGTCCCCGGCGGCAGGTACCGCCGCGCCGCTTCGCAGGCCGCCTCACAGCGCGCCCGCAGCTCGGACCGGACGCGGTTCAGGTGGCCGACCAACGCGCCGCTCGCCAGGTAGAGGTGCATCGCCCGCTGGTTCAGGCCGGGTGTGCACACGTCCGCCGCCTGCTTGACGCGCGCCAGCCGGTCGCGCATGTCACCATCCGCGATCAGGTAGCCGATGCGCGTGCCCGGCAGCAGGATCTTGGAATAACCGCTGGCGTGCAGCACCACGCCGTCCTCGTCCAGCGCCTTGAGCGGCGGCGGTGGCGCGCCCGCGTAGCCCAGCTCGTGATACACCGCGTCTTCCAGCACAGGGATATTATACCGCCGGGCGATCTGCAAAAGCTGGCGGCGCCGGTGCAGCGGCATGACTGTGCCGGTCGGGTTGTGGTACGTCGGCGCGACGTAGATCAGGCCCGGGCGCCGGTCTTCCAGCACGTTCTGCAGCACGTCGAGGCGCAGCCCTTCCGCGTCGACCGGGACCCCGACCGGGATCACCCGCCGGACGTGAGCGATATCGAGCATGCCCAAATAGGTGGGGTTGCTCGTCACCAGGGCGTCGCCCTCGCCCAGCAGCGCCTGCACGGCGAGATCGAGCGCCTGCTGCGCCCCGCCGGTGATCAGCACGTCGTCGGCGTGGCACTGAATCCCCAGCGACGTCACGTATTCGGAGATGCACGCCCGCAGCGGCGGATAGCCCTCGGCGTCCTCGTAGGCCACCGCCGCCGCGCCGTCGCGATCCAGCACGGTATTGATCGCGCTGCGCAGCGCCTCCACCGGCAGAAACTCCTCCGGCGGGGTGCCGCCGCTGAAGGCGATCACGCCGGGCTGGCGGGCCATCCGCGTCAGCTCGCGCATGCTGACGTTGGGCGCGCCCACTTCCGCCCAGCGCGCCCCGCCGCCGCTTTTGGCGCGCGCGCCGGTGATGAACGTCCCGCGCCCAGGGTGCGCGGCGATCAGCCCGTCGTCCTGGAGCTGGCTGTAGGCGTTGACCACGCTGATCCGGCCAATCTTCAAGCGGCGCGCGAGGTCCCGCGTGGGGGGCAGGCGGTCGCCGGGCGCCAGGTGCCCGCTCTCGATTTGCAGGCGAAGCTGGCGCGCCAACTGCTGGTAGATCGGCTCGACTGAGTCTTTGGCGATCAGTATCTCGTCCATGTCTTTAATCTTATCAGGGCTATAAGACCAGCAACAGGGCCAATCAGGACCAATCTGGCTGCCCGTTCCCGGCCTGAACGTTGTCCAGCACGCGATTGCGGTGTTCCTCGATCACCTGGGCGTAGAGCGTCTCGTACTGCTCGGCGACGCGGCCCCAGGTGAACTGCTGCTCGACCAACTGGCGCCCGTTGCGCTGCAGGAGGCGCCGCAGCCGGGGATCCTGGAACAGGCGAAACACGGCGTTAGCCAGTTCCTCGTCGGTGACGCCCAATAGGGCGTGCTGCCCCGGCGTGACCGGGATGCCGTCACAGCTCAGCGGGGTCGCCACGACCGGCGTTTCCATCGCCATCGCCTCCAGGATTTTGTTCTTGATCCCCGCGCCCAGCCGCAGCGGGCTGATGAAGATCAGCGCGGACTCGAAATACGTTCGCGTGTCCGGCACGCGCCCGGTGATCTCGACGTTGGCGGAGGCATAGGCGCGCAGTTCCGGCGGAGGGTTGCCGCCGACGATGATCAGCCGCGCGCGCGACATGCGCTGTTGGATGCGCGGGAAGATGTCGCGGACCAGCCGCAGCGCCGCGTCCAGGTTGGGCAGGTAGTCGTAATTGCCGATGAACAACAGCGTCGGCTCGTCCGGCTCGTAGCCGGTGGGCGTCAGGTAATCGAGGTCCACGCCGTTGGGAATGACAGCGACGGGCGTGTCCGGGTTCAGGCCGGTCAGCGCCTGGGCGTCCAGCTCGGTGAGCACGACGACGCGCTGAAAGCGCTCGAACATCCAGCTTTCGTACTGGCGCGCCATGCGGAGCTGCACCCCCTTGACGAGGCGCGGGATGCGGCGCGTTTCTTCGGCCAGCGCGCGCTCCAGCCACAGGGTATACGACTCGTAAGGCACGATCACGTTCGGAAGCTGGCGGGCCAGCGGCCAGTATTCGTACACGTGCACGCCGCCGAACAGGTGCACCACGTCGTACGCGCGGTCGCGGATGGCCCTCTCGATGGCTTCCCACATCGGCGGGGACCAGCTCTCTTCTGCGCGGCGGGGAAAGCGGCGGGCCGGCTGGCGGTTGCGCTGCCAGTAGCTGCGCAGCGACCGGCGCGGCTCGGGGATGAGCGTCACGCTGTTGAAGTGCTGCTCGTAGCGCGGCACTTCGGCCACGTCTTCCGGGCGCTGGTAGAAGGCCAGCAGGTCGATGTGATAGCGCCGCGCCGACAACTCGCGGCCCAGGTGGTAGGGGATCAGCCGGTCACCGTGATACAACGGAAACGGCGGGCAGCGCGAAATGAGTAAAACGTCCATAGACTCGGGTCAGACTCTTTTCTCGAAACGCTCGAAATATCAGATCAAACCGTCGATCAACTCAGAAAACCGCGCGGCGAAGCGGTCCGCGGTGAAATTCGCCAGGACGTGCGCCCGCCCGGCCTCGCCCATCCGGGCGCGCAGCGCCGGGTCGCGCAGCAGGCGCACCACGCGATCCGCCAGGGCGGCGGGGTCTTCGGGCGGGACGAGGAACCCCGTCACGCCGTCGCGGATTGTCTCCGCCGGGCCGCCGTTGTTCATGCTGACGACCGGGCGGGCCATCGCCATCGCCTCCAGGTGGACCATGCCCAGCGATTCGAAGCGCGACGGGCAGACGACCACGTCCGCCGCGCTGACCACCGGGCGCGGGTCTTCGTAAAAGCCCAGGTATGTCAGCGTCCGGCTGAGCACGGGGTCCTCGCGGGCGTGGGTCAGCATCGCCAGCTTGTAGTGCTCGTCCTTGCGCACGCCGAACACGTTCTCGCCCGCGACGGCGAACCGCGCCTCCGGCACCTGGGCGTGCACGTGCCGGATCATCGCCTGGAAGACGTCGTGCCCCTTCACGTGCTGGAAGCGGGCTAGCATCACCACCAGCGGCACGTCCGGCCCGATGCCGAGCTTCTCGCGGATGGGCGCGCCGTCCACGCCGGGATGGAAGGTGTCCGGATTCACGCCGGGGAAGATCACCGGGACGCGGTCCGGCGCGACCACCGGGGAATGGCTCAGCCAGCGGTCGCGCACCGACCCCGACGCGGCGGCGATCTGCGTCACGTCGCGCCGGAAGAAGGCGCGCTGCCAGGGCCGGATGGGGAACCACCAGCCGATCGAGTACCACGTCACCGGGATGCGGGCCGCCTTGCCCGCCGCCACGGCGAACGGCAGCGCGTGGTAATTGCTCACCAGCGCGTCGATGTCCAGGCGTTTCACCAGCGCGCCCAACCGGCGCGCCGCCGGCAGGCGCGTCCAGATCGCCGGGACGAACCACGTCGTCGCGCCGCGAAAGGGCAGGATGTGCACCTGCACGCCCAGCTTGCGCGCGCTCTTGGCGAACTGGCCCTCGCCCGGCACGACGAGGTGAATCCGGTAGCGATCGGGGCCGAGCGCCTCGATCAGGTTGAGCTGGATCGTCTCGCCGCCGCCCAGGCCGGTGTACGACGAGGCGAACATCAGGTTCTTGTTTCCGGTCATCGTTGCATCCTGCGCTTGAGCGCCATGCCGATCCGCGTGGGGACGAGCAGCGCGGCCAACAGCCACGCCGCGGGCCCGCCGTGATATTTGCGCGTGTAGGCGAGCAGGTCCTCGAAATACACGCGCTGCGTCAGGCGCGGCACCTGGTCGATGCTGGCGTGCTCGTCGTGGACCAGCCAGTAGTCGGCCACGTAATGGATCGCCGCGCCGGTCGCCAGGATGCGCCGGCACAGGTCGTCGTCGGTGAAGAACAGCTTGAGCCGCTCGTCGAACCCGCCGATCCGGGCCAAGATGTCGCGCCGCGCCATCAGGAACGATCCCGGCGCGACCTCGATCGGGCGCGTGCTGTCGCGCCCCCAGCCGTCGTACCACATCCGGCGGCGGCGGCGCTCGCGCCAGCCGCGCAGGATCGCGCCCACCAGGGTATAGCTCAGCACGAAATCGGCATAGCCCGCCAGCCGCGACGCGGTGAAGATCACGCGGCCATCCGCGAACCGCTCCTGCGCGGTGACGGCGCCCACGCCGGGCTGCTCGTCCAGGTAGGCCACCACGCGCGCCAGCGACTCGACGATCACCGTGTCGGGGTTCAGCAGCAGCACGTACTCGCCCCGCGCGACCCGGATGCCCCGGTTATTGCCGCCGGAATACCACAGGTTCGCGCCGGTGTCGATCAGCGTCACGTCCGGGAACCGCTCGCGGACCATGGCCGCGCTGCCATCGCGCGAGCCGTTGTCCACCACGATGATCTCGTGCGGCAGGTCGCGGCTGGTCCGCTCCAGCGACTCCAGGCAGCGGGCGAGGTCGTCGCGCGTGTTGTAATTGCAGATGACCGTCGAGAGGCGCATCCGATCCTCCTGAAAGCAGCCCAAGTATAGCGTAAAAGAAACGGCCTGAAGAAGGGCGAAAACCGCCGGGGCCGGCAAAGCGCCGAACGCGTGTATAATTACCGGGGTGATCGGACGGCACGAGGTCGGCGCGCATGAGACATCCCTGGAGAGTCACGATTCTGCTGCTCGTCTCGATGGCGCTTTTCACGCTGGGGCTGGCCCACGGCAGGCCCCGGCCCGCCTATTCACCGTCCACCACCCAGCGCGACTGGCTCCACCCGGTCACGGTGTACCACCCGGACGAGTTCGCCTACGTCGGCCTGGCCTACCGGATGCTGCACACCGGCGAGTGGAACCCGCATTATTACCACAACCCCTCGCTCAACATCTATTCCAATATCGGGGTGTTCATCCTGGCCGGGGCGCGCGATCTGCCCGCCGTGCTGGACTACAACGATCGCGAAATCGCGCCGTTCGCGCTGTACGTCACCGCGCGTTACCTGTCCGCGCTGTACACGCTGCTGGCCGTCGCGCTGACCCACGCCGCGGGGCGGCTGGCCTTCGGAGCCTACGCCGGGCGCGCCGCTGCCGGGCTGGTCGCGCTGTCGCCGCTGATGGTCCAACATGCCCACTACGCCACGCCCAACGCCCAGGCCACCATGCTGACCGCCGCCGCGCTGCTGGCCGCGATCGCCATCCTGAAAGATGCCCGCCCCGCCCGCCTGCCGCCGAGCGCGCTGTCTGCCCTGGGCGGGCTGCTGGTCGGGCTGACGATGGCCGCCCGCTACAACTTCGCGGTGATCGGGCTGGTGACCGGGCTGGCCCTGTTGACCGCGTGGTGGCGCGACCGCCGCCCGCTGCCGGTGATCCTCGGCTTCGGCATGATGCCGCTGGGATTCGCGCTGGGCACGCCGGGCATCGTCTTCGCCACCGACGAGGTCATCCGCCAGGTTCGCGACATCCTGCACTGGTACCGCGTCTCCGGCGGCGGGCCGGGGTTCACGGCGGGGCGCGGACCGGACTCGATGATCGTTCACTGGCGCTACCTCGTCCTGGTGGGCATCGGCCCGCTCGGTCTCGCGGCGGCGGTGATGGGCGCAGCGAGCGCAATCGGCGCGTGGCGCCGCCGCTGGCAGGGCGCGTGGATCGGCGCCGTGCTGCTGGCCTACGTGGTGGTGTATACCGCGCTGGCGCTGCCGGGCATTCGTCTGCAGAACAACCTGCTGCCGCCGCTGATCCCGGCGCTGGCGGTGCTGGGCGGGGCGGGCGCGGCGCATCTGCGCGGGCGGCGGCCCCGGCTGGCCTGGGCCGGGCTGGCGCTGGCCCTCGCCTGGATCGGCGCGCTCTCGCTGCTGTTCGTCGCCCGGATCGCCACGCCGGACAACCGGATGCGCGCCCAGGAATGGATCTACCAGCACGTCCCGCGCGGGAGCCGCGTGCTGCTGCTGGAGCCGTACAACGTCCCGCTCGACCCGCTCGACTACGAGACGGTCTATTCCTTCGCCGGCGACCGCACGCCCGAACAGGTCCAGCGGGCGCGTGCCCAGATCATCGTGTATTCCGCCGCCTATCCGCACGCCGTCCTGCGCGATCGCGCGCGGTCGGGCGAGGCGAGCATCGCCCGCGAAGAAGGCATCCGCGCCGTGCTGCGCAACGAGTGGATCGAGCTGGCGCGCTTCCCGCGCATGCCCTGGCCCGCCGAAGACCTGACGCCGGACGACGTCAGCTACTGGCACCAGTTCGAGATCGTGGTGTACTGCAACCCGGCGAACTGCCCGGTCGAGGGGTTCTAGCGACCCACGTGCCGCACCTTGCGCCCGATCAGCATGGTGGTGAAATTGAACGGCCACGGCGCGATCACGCGCAGGACCGCGCCGAGCGCATCGGCCAGCCGCGAGGTGCGGTAATACCCTTTGGCGCGGAACGGCCCGCCCAGGCCCCACAGCGTGTAACTGTGGCTGGTCGGGGCGCACAGCGCCACCTCGAAGCCGGTTTCTTCCAGCGCGGCGATCAGCTCGTGCTGGGTGTAGGTGCTCTCGTAGAAATCGTCGTCGGTGAGGACGCTCTGGCCCCGCAGCCGCCGCTTGAGCCGCACCAGCCGGTGCACCACGTTCGGATACGGGATCGTCAGCACCAGCGTGCCACCGGGGACGAGCACCCGGTTGGCCTCGCGCAGCCCCGGAATGACGCCGTGCTCGAAATGCTCCAGCACGCCGAACGACAGGTAGCCGTGCAGCGAGTTGTCGGCATAGGGCAGGGCGTGGACGTCGCCCACCTGCAGATCGAGGCCGGGCGCGTAGGCGCGCGCGGTGTGCAGCGCCTTCTCGGCGTAGTCCAGCCCGATGACGGTGAAGCCCATGTCGCGCAGTTTCATGAGCACGGTCGCCAGCCCGCAGCCTGCCTCCAGGATGATCCCCTCTTTGGACAGGTAGGCCGGGTAGACGCCCAGCGTCTCCTGGGTGCGCTTCTGGTCCAGCACCTCGAACTCGATATCGACGCTGGCCTCGGCCCAGATGTCTTCCCACGATTGGCGTGTCTTGTCGTACAGGTCGCTCATGTTAGTTCGCTCGAATCTCCTCTACCAGGGCCGCCAGCCGCGCCATGCGCTGGTCGTAGGTGTGATGGGCGTGGACGTGCGCCTGCCCCGCCGCCGCGATGCGCGCCCGCTCGTCGTCGTGCGCCAGGTAATACGCCACCAGCTCGCGCAGGTGATCGTGATCGCGGTAGGTGACCAGGTGCTCGCCGGGGGTGAACCACTGTGCCACGCCGGGCCGGTCGTCTGCGACCTGGAACGTGCCCACGCCGCACGCCTCGAACAGCCGCATGTTGCCGCCGTAGCGCATGAAATCGCCGTGCGTGTTGACCGTCAGCCGGGCGGCGCACGTGACGCGCAGCATCTGCTCGCCCAGCGCCGGGCCGCGATAGTACGGGCGCAGCGCGGGCGGGACCTCGTGCACGCTCCAGATGCCCAGGTCGAAATCGCGCAGCGCTTCCAGGGCCGCGATCCGCTCGCCGTACAGGTGGTTGGGGATCAGCGTCCCGACGAAGCCGACGTCACACGCGTACTGCTCGCGCTCGGCGGCGGTCAGCTCGAAGGTGTGGTGAAAGTCCGGGTCGCAGGCGGACATGGGCAGCGTCTCCATGCGCCGCGCGCCCAGCTCCAGCCACTGGACGCCGTGATAGTGGTCGTTGACGATCACCAGGTCGTAGGACCGGGCGGCGGCGCGCTCGATGGCGTTCGAGAACACGATCGGCGACACGCCGCTCAGGTAGACGATGGCCGGGCCGAACTCGGCCTTGACCGCCGCCACCGTTTCCGGGTAGATCACCCAGTTGCCGCCGGTCAGGAAGATCGCGTCGGGGCGGGTGCGGGCGACCGTCTCGACGAAGCGCCGGTTGCGCAGCCGGTAGTCGGGATGCAGCCGCGGCGCGCGCTGGGCGAGCGCCATCGCCAGCGTGCCCAGGCCCCGCCGCCCGGTGAATTTGTGCAGGCGGCTGGCGCGCGCGCCGAACAGGGCCGGGTCGCTGCGGATGAACGCCTCGACCTCGTGCCCCAGCCGGCGCAGCGCCCGCGTCCAGAAGAAGGCGCCCTGCGACGGCGGGAACAGCAGCGGCTGGTCCTCGGGTTTCAGCGCGGCCTGGCGGGCCTTCGCCAGCTCTTCGGGGTGGTGCAGGTCGGCGACGATCAGGATTTTCATGGGACGGCCAGCTTTTCGGTCTGCGGCTGGGGAATGTGCGGCGGCGCGTCGATGGTGGACTGCTGCCACAGCTCCAGCAGCAGCAGGCGGAACACGACCTCCACGCGCTCGATCTCGCCGCTGAAATGGCGCGCCAGCAGCGTCTCCAGCGCGGCCCGCTCGAACAGGCCGCGGCCCAGGCTCCGCTCGTCGAGCAGCACGGCGCGCACGCGCTCGCTGAGCACGGTGTCGAACCAGCGCAGGATCGGTGTGCCGAAGGGCTGCTTGGGGCGCTGGGCGGCGAAATCGGGCAGGTCGGGGCGCATCGCCGCGCGCAGGATGGCCTTGTTGCTCTGCAGCCGCAGCGCGGACGGCACCCGCAGGGCGAATTCGAGCAGCGGCGGATCGAAGAACGGCACCCGCGCTTCGAGCGAGTGGGCCATCGTCACCTTGTCGAGCGACAGCAGGCCGTTGCCGGGCAGCCACGTGTGGATCGCCAGCGCCTGGGCCAGGTCGCCGGGATCGTCGGCCCACGCCCGGCGCAGGATCGCGGCGTAGGTCTGCTCTTTGTGCTGCGCCTTCTCCCAGGCGGATCGCAGCGCCGGGCCGTAGAGCCGGTCGCGCAGCGTGTCCGAAAAAGCCAGTCCCTCGAACGACGCCAGCCGGCGCAGCCCGTCGTCCAGCGGCAGGAACAGCGCGCGCCACTCCGGCAGGTAAGCGGGCAGCGCGCCGATGATCCGGCGGCGGCGCAGCGCGGGATACAGCGCCTCGACGTGCTTCCACGGGCCGCCGACCAGCCGGCGCCGCGTCCCGCGTGGGACCAGCCGGTCCAGCGCGGCGGCGGTGTGGATCACCCACGGGAAGCGGCGGTGCGACCGGTAGCCGCAGAACAATTCGTCGCCGCCGGTCCCGTTGAGCACGACTTTGACGTGTTGGGCGGTGACCTCGGCCAGCGCCTGGAGCGAGATGATCGACGGGTTGGCGTTCGGCTCGTCATGGTGGTAGACGTAGGCCAGCAGGAAGCGCCACCAGTCATCGGCGGTGATGATCCGCTCGTGGTGATCCGCGCCGAAATGCCCCGCGATGCGCCGGGCGATGAGCGTCTCGTCGTCGGGATTGTCCGCGCCGCGCCCCACGTCGTAGCCTACTGAGAAGGTCTTGATCCGCCCCGGCTCCAGGCGGCTCATCAGCGCCAGCATAGTGGCCGAGTCGATCCCGCCGCTCAGGAACAGGCCCAGCGGCACGTCGCTGCGCAGGTGCAGCCGCACCGATTCGATCAGCCGCTCGCGGGCCTCGGCCACCACGGCTTCCCGGTCGGTCGGGCGGTCGAGCGGGGTCGGGTAGCTCGTGTTCCAGTGCTCGATCAGCCGCGAGCGGTCGCCCTCGACGATCAGCGCGTGGCCGGGCGGCAGGCGGCGAATCCCCTCGTACAGCGTGTCGGTCCCGATCATGTAGCCGAAGCTGAGGAACGTGTCGAGCGTGTCCAGGTTCAGGCGGCGCGGCAGCGCCGGATCGGCGAACAGGGCTTTGGCCTCGGACGCGAACAACAGCCGCCCATCGTGCTCGGTCAGGTACAGCGGCTTGATCCCGACGTGATCGACGGCCAGCACCAGCCGCTCGGCGCGCTCGTCCCACAGCGCGAAAGCGTACATGCCGCGCAGGTGGCCGAACACGTCCAGCCCGAATTCCTCGTAGGCGTGGGCGAGCGTCTCGGTGTCGGCCTGGGTGCGGAAGGTGTGGCCGCGCGCTTCCAGCTCTTTGCGCAGCTCGACGTAGTTGTAAATCTCGCCGTTGAAGACCAGCGCCACGCTGCGATCCTCGTTGAAGATCGGCTGGTCGCCAGTGTTCAAGTCGATGATGCTCAGGCGGCGCATCCCCAGCGCCACGCGCGGCGCGGAGGTGGGCCAGTGGAAGAACCCGTCGCCGTCCGGCCCGCGGTGGGCGATGGTCCGGCTCATAGCGCGGACCAGCGCGGGATCGGCGCGCCCGGCGCCCCGTTGATCGATGATGCCGACGATTCCGCACATAGGTCTACTCGCTCATCCTAACTGCCGCTGCCAGTAGCGCCCGATCACCGTCCCGCCGGGCATGGCAATTGCCAGCCGGTAAATCAGGTCCCAGTCGTCTTTGGCGATGGCCCCGCTGACCAGCACCAGCGCGGCGTAGACCGGCGCGCCAACGCCCGCCGCCACCAGCGGATGCACCCCGCGCAGCGCGAACACGAGCGCGGCCAGCACCGCGCCGACCGCCGCCAGCCGGGTCAGGCGGTGGGTGACGTTGGCCCACCAGCCGGCGGGGAAGGTGAACGACCGGACCATCAGCGCCAGCACGATGCACTCCGCGATCAGGCTGGCGACCGCCGCCCCCGGCACGCCCATGCGCGGCAGCAGGAGCACGTTCAGGCTGATGTTGATCGCCAGCCCCGCGCTGCGGATCGCCAGGGTGCGGCGCTGGCGGTTTTCGATCAGCAGCGCCTGGGCGAACACGTTGGCGACCATCGTCACCACCGTGTACCAGATCAGAATCTGGAGCACGTCGGCGGTGCGCGTGTATTCCGAGCCGAACAGCAGCGCCGCCAGCGGTACGGCCAGCAGCGACGTGAAGATGCCGATCGGCAGGCTGATCACCAGCGTGAAGAACGACAGCTTCTCGATCATGAACTCGAACATGGCGCGCATCCGGTCGGCATAGGCGCGCGACATCATCGGGAAGACGGCGACCAGCACCGTGGTGCTCAGCAGCTCGATCACGCCGAACACGATCACGAAGCCCGCCGTGAGCTGGCCGGTGCCCTCGGTGCCGATCATCGCGGTCGTGATCAGCTTGTCGGTGTGCGTGTAGGCCAGCGCCAGGAACGACGTCAGCGCGATCGGCGCGCCGTTGACCAGCAGCCCCAGCGCCACCGCGCGATCGACCGGGAAGGCCGGGCGCACGCCGGACCGCAGCAGCACGATCCAGTAGGCGCTGGTCCGCAGCAGGCCCGCGATCAGCGTGCCCACGTACAGGCCCCACAGCCCGCCGTCCAGCGCCAGCGCCGTCCCGGCCAGGATCACCAGCGCGATGATGTGCGCCGTGCTGATGATCGCCGGGATGACCATGCGCTCGGCGGCCAGGAGCTGGTTGTGGCACATGTTCCCCAGCGCGTCGACCAGCAAATTGATCGCGGCGAAGGCCAGCAGCGCGCGAATCTCGGCGTCGTAGCCGAGCAGGATCGCCGCCAGCGTCAGGACGGCGTAGCCCGCGCCCGCCAGCAGCGGCTGCATGCTGAGCGTCGCGCCCAGGTAGCGGGCGGCCTCCGCCGGGCGCTGGGCCACGTCGCGCACGACGATCATGCCCATGCCGAACTCCGGGATGGCCGCGCCCACCGCCAGCAGCGCCCCGATCGTGCCGTAGATGCCGTACCCTTCCGAGCCAAGCCAGCGCGCCAGGACCAACTGCCAGACGAACATCAGCCCCTTGGCGGCCATGGCGGACAGCGCCAGCGCCGTCGCGTTGCGGGCCGCGCGCTTGGCAACCGCCGACGAGAATCCGGGGACAGGCTCGCCGGACTCCGGCAGGCCGGGCACGGTATCGAGCATGGGCGCTTACGCCTTCAGGAAGTCCTCGCGGATCGGCGAAAAAGTATCCACCAGCCGCACGCGCTCGCTCAAAAGCTGGATGGTGTGCGGCACGTCCGGCGGGACGGTGATCATGTCGCCCGGCCCCAGCCGGTGGGGTTCCTGGTCCAGGAAGAACAGCAGCTCGCCCGCCGCCACGTACGTCACCTGCTCGTGCGGGTGCGAGTGGGGCGGATCGGGCTGGCTCGCCGGGCCATCCTCGAAGTCGATGACCACCATCATCAGGTGATCGGTGTGGGCCAGGTAGCGGGTGCGCCCCGGCGCGATGGTTTCGCGGGCGACCTCGGCCTGTTTGATAGCGCTCACTGCGAAGCTCCTTTCTGGCGGCTCGCCACGCGGTCGTACACGGCTTCCAGCCGGGCGACCACCTGCGGCCACGTGAAGCGCGCGCCGACCAGCTCGCGCGCCGAATGCCCCATACTAGCGCGGCGCGGGGCATCGGTCAACAGCGCCCGCAGCGCCTCGCGCAGCGGCTCGACCGCGCGCTCGACGACCAGCCCGGCTCCGGCGGGCTCCACTTCGGGGAAGTGGCAGCCGGGCGTCAGCACGACGGGCAGCTTGCAAGCCATCGCTTCGAGCACGGCCATCGAGAACCCCTCGCCCACGGCGGGCAGCGCGAACACGTCCGCCGCCGCCAGCGCCGCCAGCTTGTCCTGCCCGGCCAGCATCCCGGTGAAGATCACCCGCTCGCCCACGTCGTGCGCGCGGGCCAGATCGCGCAGCGCCGCCAGCATACCCTCGTCCGGCCCGGCGATCAACAGGCGGGCGTCCGGCGCGTCCCTGACGGCCCCGGCAAAGGCGGGGATCAGCAGGTGCAGCCCCTTGCGCGCGTGGAGCCGCCCCAGGAACAGCACGACCGGCCCGCCGCCCAGGTTCCACCGGGCGCGGAACGCCTCGCCGGACGGCAGCGCCGCGAACTCGGCGAGGTGCACGCCGTTGGGCACCACGCTGATCCGGTCGCCGGGCAGGGGGGCGCCCCGCGCCGCCCAGATCGCGCGGGCGTCGGCGGCCTCGTCGGCGGTCAGCGCGATCACGTGGTCGAAGCGGCGCATCAGCCCGCGCCCCACCAGCCGGTCCCAGCCGCGTTTGATCGCCGGGCGCCCGGTGTCCAGCGGCAGGGTGCCGTGCGGCGAGACGACCAGCGGGACGCCCAGCGCATTCGCCACCGGCGCCACGGCCAGATTCTCGACGGTGCGCAGCTCGTGGCAGTGCACCACGTCGATCCCCTGCTCGCGGATCAGGCGGCGGGCAGCGCGGCCCATGCCCAGCGGCGAGGCGAGGTTCAGCCGCCCGCGCAGGGCGTTGCTCGCGTTGCGGACGCGCATCACGCGCACGCCGTCGATCGTCTCCTCGCGGGCAGCAATTCGCGCCGCCGGGCTGAGGGTGTCGGTCGTCAGCACCCAGACGGTATGGCCCGCCGCCGCCAGCGCGCGAGTGAGGTCGGTTGCCGCCCGCACGACGCCGCCGTAGGCCCAGGCGGGCGCGTAGTAGGGGATCACGTGCAGCAGGTTCACCGGCGCTGCCTCCACCACTCCCACAGCCGGACCAGCGCCACCGCCGCCAGGATGAACACGAACGGGTCCGCCGGGGACCGGTAGCGCGTCGAGGGGTGGAAGACCAGGTAGGTGAGCGTGACGGTCACGATCACGATCTCCAGCGGGCCGATTGTCAGGCGCTGCCGCCACGCGATCCACAGGCCGGCCATACCCAGCACCCACAGCGGCCCGAAATACGCCACGTGCACCACGCGGGCGACCTCGAACGCCGTCGAGTGGTATTGCAGCACGGCATCGTCGATCAGGTACGGGTCGGGCGGCAGGTCGTAGGGCATGATCGCCGGGCTCCACAGCACCCACAGCTTGGTCCAGAACAGGCGCGGCCAGTCGCCGGGATTCGCGCGCAGGTAGTCGAGCGCCTGCTCGCGGTGCCAGCGGTCGGCCTCGACCTCGCTCAGCCCGTCCGGCGGCGCCTCGATGCAGTTGACCCACTGCGCGTCCCAGCCGCGCGCCAGGTAATCGGCCACGCAGGCGTTGTTGCCCTGGTGCAGGTTGCTGCCGCCGTTGGTGCTGATCAAGACGAACGCGTCGTGCAGCCGGACGTTGCGGATCACCCACGGGGCGAGCACCAGCGCGGCGGCGACTCCCGCCGCCAGGGCGAGCCGGATCGCCGCCCGCAGCCCGATCTGCCACCACCACCACAGCGCCAGCAGGGGCAGCATCAGCAGGACGAACGCCTTGGTGAGCGCCGCCAGCCCGAACAGCGCGCCGAGCAGGGCCGCGCCGCGCCAGTCGCGCCGGTCGCGCGCGTGGTAGGCCCAGGCGATGCCCGCCGCCAGCAGCAGGATGAACAGGCCGGTATCGTTGAGCGTCAGGTTCTGGTAGAGCAGGTACGGGTACAGGCCATAGAAGGCCGCGGCCAGCAGTCCCGCCGCCTCCCCGGCCACGCGCCGCCCGATCCAGTAGACGAGCAGCACGGTCAGCACGTCCAGGCCGGTCTGGACCAGCGCCACCGGGATCGGGTCGCGCCCGAAGACCTCGTAGACGCCCACCAGGAAGAACGGGTACAACGGCGGCAGGTCGGAGTCGGCGTCGCGGTCGTCGAAGCGGGTATAGCCGCGCCCGTCGATCAGGTTGACGGCGTAGGTGTCGTAGCCCGACGTTTGCAGCGAGAGCGTGTCGTCGAACAGGACGATGAACGCCAGCCGCCCCGCCACCGCCAGCAGCACGATCAGGCCCAACCAGCGCAGCGCGGTCATCCTTTTCAGCATGGTCACTCCCGGCTTGGTGCGATGGATGCAGCCCCGGAATGCAGTGCAATTCCGGGCCGTCCGCATTGTACCGTGCCAGGCACAAATCGGGCTACAATAGCGGTATGCGACGCGTGTATGTCTGGAAATGGAGGGAATGTGTGCAATGGGCAACCCGCTCATGGTCTTCGAAAACGTCAAGACCGCCCCTCGCCGCCGGTTGTTCACGTTGTGGGGCGTGCCGTGGCTGGCGACGCCCTGGGCATGGGCCAGCGTGCCGGCCTTCCTCGCCGCGGGAATCGTGCTGGCGGTGATCGCCGGCGCCGGTGAGACCGGCGAAGAACGAGCCGTGCTGGGCCTGGGCTACGGCGTCCTGCTGCTGATCGCCAACGTGCTGCACAGCGTGGGGCACATCATCGGCGGCAAGTGGGCCGGCCACCCGATGGATGCCAACCTGGTCACCGCGACGCGCCACATCAATATCTACCGCGGCCACCAGGGCCACCTGCCACGGCGCGTCCATCTGGGGCGGGCGCTGGGCGGCCCGGTCATGAACCTGGTGGCGGGCGCCCTCGCGCTGATCGCCGGGCAGGTCGTCGAGGGATCGCTGATCGACTCGTTCGGCGTGATGAACGTGGCGCTGGGCGTCGTGGCCCTCGCGCCCATCCCCACGGTCGATGGCGAGGTGATCTGGCGCGAACTGCTCAAATAAACGGCCCAATAGACGGATCATCCCAGGAAAGTTATAGTAGAGGCGTCCCGCACATCAGGATAAGAGTTGAGGACATAACCGGCATGGCAAAACACATTGGCATATTGACGGCAGGCGGCGACAGTCCCGGCCTCAACGCGGCCATTCGCGGCGTGGGCAAAGCGGCGCAGAACTCATTCGACATGAACGTGATCGGCTTTCGCGATGGCTTCCGCGGCCTGATGGAAAACCGCGTCATGCGCCTGGAAGGCAGCGCGCTGTCCGGCATTCTCACCGTGGGCGGCACCATTCTGGGCACCAGCCGCGACAAGCCGCACAAGATGCCAATGGGCAACGAATATCTGGATATGACCGACGTGATCGTCGACAATTACCACCGCCACAACCTGGACGCGCTGGTGTGTCTGGGCGGCGGCGGGACGCAGAAAAACGCGTATCGCCTGCTGGAAAAAGGGCTCAACATCATCACCCTGCCCAAGACGATCGACAACGACGTGGCGATGACCGACACCACCTTCGGCTTCGACACCGCGCTGGGCATCGCCACCGAAGCGGTCGACCGCCTGCACAGCACCGCCCACAGCCACCACCGGATCATCGTGGTGGAGGTGATGGGTCACAACGCGGGCTGGCTGGCGCTGGGGGCGGGCATGGCCGGCGGCGCGGACGTGGTCCTGATCCCCGAAATCCCGTACGACGTCGAGAGCGTGGCCGGGGCGATTCTCCAGCGCAGCCAGGGCGGCAAGCGCTTCAGCATCGTGGTTGTGTCCGAGGGCGCGCTCTCGAAAGAAGACGCGGTCCAGATCCGCGAGCTGGAAGAGGAAAAGGCCAACGCCAGCAGCAAGAAACAGAAAAAGGCCGCCAACGCCCGGCTGCGCGAGCTGACCGCCACGCAAGCCGAGCACACCGTCCGGCTGGCCCGCCAGCTCGAAGACCTCACCCGGCTCGAATCGCGCGTGACGATCCTGGGACACCTGCAGCGCGGCGGCACGCCCTCCGCAGCGGATCGCCTGCTGGCGACCCGGCTGGGCACCGCCTGCGCCGAGATGATCCAGGATGGCATCTATGGGGTGATGGTCGCGGCGCGCGGCGACGGCACCGAGCCGGTCCCGCTGGACCAGGTGGCCGGCAAGCGCAAGACCGTCCCGCCCGATCACCCGTGGATCATCAGCGCCCGGCGTCTGGGCACCAACATGGGAGACTAGCCGTGCGCCGCTGGATAGCCCTGCTGGCGCTGCTGGCGCTGGCCGCGTGCGGATCATCCGAGAACGGCAGCGATCCAACGGCGACGGCGACGCCCGCCCCGACCGTGACGCTTGCGCCATCTGCAACCGCCACCCGGCCCGCCCCGACCGCGATCCCGCCCACCGCCGAGCCAACCCAAACGGGACCGACCGCCACGCCCGGCGACGACTACACGCCGCTGGAGGGGCACACCCTCGGCCCAGAGGACGCCGCGCTGACGGTGGTCATGTACGGCGATTTCCAGTGCGAGCCGTGCGCCCGCTACGCGCGCGATCTCGAAGTGCTGCGCAGCCGCTACCCGGACGCCATGCGCCTGATCTGGCGGCACCTGCCCGACACGCGCGCCCACGACAAAGCGGCGCTGGCGCTCCAGGCCAGCGAAGCCGCCGCCGCCCAGGGGCAGTTCTGGCCGATGCACGACCAGCTTTTCACCCACCAGGCCGAATGGCGCGAGCTGGCGCCGGACGCTTTCCGCGCCGTGCTGAGCGGCTACGCCGCGACAGTCGGGCTGGACGTGGCCCGCTTCGATGCCGAGCTGGACGCGGGCGACTACGCCCCGCTGATCGACGCGGCGCTGGAGGATGCCGCCGCGCTGGAGCTCGTCGGCGCGCCGACGCTGCTGTTCAACGGCATCCCCTACAGCGGGCGCGATGACCTGTTCGGGTTCGAGGAAGAGGTCCGGCTGGCGCTGTTGAGGCCGCGCCAGTTCGCCGCCGCCCCGCCGCTCACCATCGACCCGGCGGGGCCGCTGCGCGCGACCATCGCCACCGAGAAGGGCGACATCGTGATCGACCTGTTCCCGCGCGATGCCCCGGTGACGGTCAACAACTTCGTGTTCCTGGCGCGAAACGGCTGGTACGACGGCAACACGTTCTATTACGTGCTGCCGGGCTACTTCGCCCAGACCGGCGATCCCAGCGGCACCGGGCGCGGGGGGCCGGGCTATACCATCCCCGGCGAGCACGACAACGGCCTGACCTTCGACCGGGCGGGGCTGGTGGCGATGGCTCACCCGCCGGGCACGCCGGATGGCGCGGGCAGCGAGTTCTTCATCACGCTGGCACCACTGGCGCCGCCCGAAGAATGGAACGGGCAGTATACGATCTTCGGCGTGGTGGTCGAGGGCCTGGACGTCGTGCAGAGCCTGGCGCCGCGCAACGCCAACGACCCGATCAACTTCCCGAATCCGCCGCCGGGCGACCGCGTGATCGGCGTCACGATCACCGGGGACGGCGGCCCGTGATCGCGGGTTGTCACACGCACTTCGCAATCGACAAGCAGGAGGATTCATGCGTATTCTAATCACCGGTTCGAGCGGGCAGATCGGCACCAACCTGGGGCTCCGCTTGCAGCAGGAAGGGCATTACGTCTTCGGCGTGGACCAGCGCCCCAACACCTGGACGCACGAGATCGAGACGTTGCTGCAGGACCTGAGCGTGCCCTACCAGCGCAACGAGAAGGGCATCGGCGGGGTGGATTACCCGAAAAACCTGGACGTGGTGGTGCACCTGGCGGCCAACGCCAAAGTGCACGAGCTGGTCGAGCAGCCCGACCGCGCGCTGAAGAACATCGTGATGACGTTCAACGTGCTGGAATTCTGCCGCCACAACAACCTGCCGGTCATCTTCAGCAGCTCGCGTGAGGTCTACGGCGACATCCACCGCTACATCACCGAGGAATCCTACGCCGACTTCGCCTTCACCGAGAGCCCGTATTCGGCCAGCAAGATCTCCGGCGAGGCGCTGATCTACTCCTACGCGCAGTGCTACAACCTGCGCTATCTGGTGTTCCGGTTCAGCAACGTGTATGGCCGCTACGACAACGATCTCGAGCGCATGGAGCGCGTGATCCCGCTGTTCATCCGCAAGATCAACCGGGGCGAGCCGATCACGATCTACGGCGAGGACAAGGTGCTCGACTTCACGTACATCGACGACTGCGTCGATGGCATCTGCCGGGGGATCGATTACCTGGTGGGCGGCGGCGCGGGCAGCCACACGATCAATCTCGCCTACGGCCAGGGCAACAGCCTGGTCACGATGGCGAAACTGGTCGGCAAGGCGCTGGGCGTCGAGCCGAACATGACGATCGAGCCGGCGCGCGTGGGCGAGGTGACTCACTACGTGGCGAACATCGGCAAGGCGCACGCGCTGCTGGGCTACAACCCGACGACCACGCTCGAAGAGGGCATCCCCAAAGCGGTCGCGTGGTCGACCGAGTGGTGGGCCACCCACGGGGAATCATGACGAATCGCTGTGCAGCCGGCCTGCTGCGGATCGCCGCGATCGGGCTGGTGGCGGTGCCGGGGGTGAGCGTGGCGCTGACCATCCCGCTGATGCGCCGCCGCGCGCCCGGCAGCCCGGACACGCCCGCCGATTTCGGCCTGCCGTTCGAGCCGGTCCGGTTCGCCAGCCGGGACGGGACGCGGCTGGGCGGGTGGTGGATTCCCGCCCCGGCAGCGCCGCGCGGCACGGTGATCCTCTGCCCCGGCCAGCGCGCCAGCATGAACGACGATCTGGTCCACGCCGTGCCGCTGCACCGGGCGGGATTCAACGTGCTGATGTTCGACTTCCGGGCGCATGGCCTGTCCGGCGGGAAGCTGGTCACCTTCGGCGCGCTCGAACGGCGCGACCTGCTCGGCGCGCTGGATATGCTGGCGAGGGAG
Source organism: Anaerolineae bacterium (assembly GCA_018432315.1). Taxonomy (GTDB): domain Bacteria; phylum Chloroflexota; class Anaerolineae; order Aggregatilineales; family Aggregatilineaceae; genus LM3-B42. Next base: position 115,599 of record JAHDLB010000002.1, on the reverse strand, counting down.
CGCGGCGTGCTGCGGGCGGGCGTGCTCGGCTTCAGCATGGGGGCGGGCGTGGGGCTGCTGGCGGCAGCGCAGGACGAGCGCATCGGGGCGCTGGCGCTCGATGGCGCTTACACGCGGCTGGATCGCCTGCTGAGCGGCTGGGGCACGGCGCGCGGGATGCCGCGCCCGGCGGCGAACGCGATGGCCTGGGCGTTGATCCTGGCCGGGTCGGCCCGCGCCCGCTGCCGGATGGACCGCGCCAACCCGGTCGACGTCGCCGCGCGGATTCGCGCGCCGGTGCTGTTCATTCACGGCGACGAGGACCCGTTCGTCTCGCCAGACGAGATCGAGGCGCTGGCCGCCCAGGTGCGCGGCCCGGCGCGGCTGTGGCGCGTGCCCGGCGCGGGGCACCGCCAGGTTTTCGACCGCCACCCGGCCACGTACCACGCGCGGGTGGTGGCGTGGTTCGAGCAGGGCCTCTAAACGCGGCAAACCGGGACATGCCCGGTTTGCCTGATTCGTATCGGCCTGATTGCAGGCCGCTCGTACTAGCTACAACATTTCGTGTGGGTCGGGTTCATCGGCCCGGCAGCAGCCGAAATACGCCAGCGCCGGCACTACCACCCCGATGACAACGTGAATCAACCAGAAGACCAGGACCTCATTCTCGAACATGGCTGCACCTCCTCATGCTAACCGCTGAGGTACCGGTGCGAACAGGCGGGCGCTAACGAGCTGCGTCCTTACCTATATTAAACCATTAACATCAGTGCAAAATCAAACAATCGAATTTGATATAATCGTGGATTAATTCCGCGGCGGGTCAGGGGTTTCGCGGGGCGGAAATGAACGGTCCGGGGACGCGCCCCGGACCCGGCATCACACGTTGAAGCGGATGATGATCATGTCGCCGTCGTGGACGACGTACTCCTTGCCTTCGAGGCGCATTTTGCCGCGCGCTTTGACTTCGTTCACGCTGCCGGCGGCGATGAAATCCTCGTAGGCGATGACCTCGGCGCGGATGAACCCGCGCGCCAGGTCGGTGTGAATCGTGGCGGCGGCCTCGACCGCGGTCCCGCCTTTGCGCAGGCTCCAGGCGCGGACCTCGTCGTCCCCATACGTGAAGAAGCTGTGGATGCCCAGCAGCTCGTACGACAGGTGAATCACCCGCTCGCGGCTCGGCCTGTCGATCGCGTATTCTTCGAGGAACAGCGCCACGTCGTCCGGATCGTCGAGCTGGGCGATCTCGGCTTCGAGCTGGCCGCGCAGCGTGATCACCTGCGTCTGCCGGTGAGCGTAGTCCAGGCCCGCCGCCGGGTCGCTGTTGTCGTCGCCCGCGTTGAAGACGACCAGCACCGGCTTGAGCGTCAGAAACCCGTAGCCGCGCAGCGACTTGTGCTCCTCGGGCGTGAGATCGACGTCGCGCAGCGGCTGCTCGGCTTCGAGCTGGGCGTGCAGCCGTTCGAGCAGCGCGGTTTCGAGGGCGTTTTGCTGCCGGTTCTCGACCTTGCCCTTCTTGCGCTCCTCCTCCAGCCGCGCCAGCCGGTTCTCGACGCTGATCAGGTCCACCAGCAAAAACTCGCTGTCGATGGTTTCCAGGTCGCGGATCGGGTCGACCGTCTCCTGGGGGTGCGGCACGGCATCATCCGCGAACGCGCGCACGACGTGCACGAACGCATCCACCTGCTGGAGTTCGTTGCGCATCGGCCCGCTGAGGCCGCCCTGCCCGATGCCTTTGTCCAGCCCGCCGATGTCGGTATAGGTGACGGTGGCGTAGGTGGTCTTCCTGGGCGCGAAGACCGCGCTCAGCCGGTCGACGCGCACGTCGGGCACGTTCACCACGGCGGTATGTACTTCGAGCTGGCCGGACGAAAACGGCTCGGTGGGCAGCGTGGCGCCAGTCAGCGCGTTGAAAATGGTCGTCTTGCCGCTGTTGGGCAAGCCAATGATCCCCAGTCGCATGATGCTCAATCCTGGTGTAGCATAGCGCGACCGGGCAATGCCGGTCGCGAAGGCGTCAGTCGATTTTTCAGTATAGCGCGCCGGGGGGGATTGTGCGAGAGCGAACCAAATGTGATATTTTTCACAATATGGTGACAACCGTCAGACGAGCGCCTGTCAATGGTCATTGTCGAGCGCCCGCGGGCGGGCTATAATTCTCGCGCAGTTTTCGCTCATTACACGAGTCTGTTTCACTCTGTCCGACAACTAGCCAACAGGACAATAGGACGATGCCTGACTACAAGCAGCAACTGCGGGAACGTCTGCAATCGCGGACGGCGAAGGTGGGGATTATCGGGATGGGCTACGTAGGGCTGCCGCTGGCGGTGGAATTCGCCAAGGCAGGCTACAAGGTGGTGGGGCTGGACGTACTGCCGGACAAGGTCGACCAGCTCAACCGGGGCGAGAGTTACATCCCGGACGTGTCCACGGCGGAACTGGCGCCGCTGGTCGCGTCGGGGCATCTGCGGGCGACCACGTCGTACGACGATCTGCGGGACGCGGACGCGATCAGCATCTGCGTGCCGACGCCGCTGCGCAAGACCAAAGACCCGGACATGAGCTACGTGATCACGGCGGCGGACGCGGTGGCGGAGATCTGCCATCCGGGGCTGCTGGTGGTGCTGGAGAGCACGACGTATCCGGGCACGACGGACGAGGTGATCCTGCCGCGGCTGTTGGGCAACGGGCTGACGGTGGGCGAAGATGTGTTCGTGGCGTTTTCGCCGGAGCGGGTGGACCCCGGCAACCCGACCTACGGCGTGCACAACACGCCCAAGGTCGTCGGCGGCGTGACGCCGGCCTGCGTGGAGATGGTCAGCACGCTGTACGCGCCCGCCGTTTCGCAGGTCGTCACCGTGTCGTCGACGGCGGCGGCGGAGATGGTCAAGCTGCTTGAAAACACGTTCCGCGCGGTGAACATCGGGCTGGTGAACGAGATGGCGCTGATGTGCGCGCGGCTGGGCGTCGACGTGTGGGAAGTGATCGAGGCGGCGGCGAGCAAGCCATTCGGGTTCATGCCGTTCTATCCGGGCCCCGGCCTGGGCGGCCACTGCATCCCGATCGACCCGCTGTACCTGAGCTGGAAGCTGCGGGCGCTGAACTACACGGCGCGCTTCATCGACCTGGCGAGCGAGATCAACACGCAGATGCCATATTACGTGGTCGACCTGGTGATGGAGGCGCTGAACGAAGACGGCAAGGCGTTGAAGGGCGCGAAGGTGGGCGTGCTGGGCATGGCCTACAAGAAGGACATCGACGACGTGCGCGAATCGCCGGCGCTGGACATCTACGAACTGCTCGAAGAAAAGGGCGCGGAGGTGAGCTTCAACGATCCGCACGTGCCGTCGGTGCGGCTCTCCGGCGAGCGGACGGCGCAGAGCGTGCCGCTATCGGCGGAATGGCTGGCGGCGCAGGACTGCGTGGTGATCGTGACCAACCACTCGGCGTACGATTACGACGACATTTTGCAGCGCGCCCGGCTGGTGGTCGACACGCGCAACGCCACGCGCGACCACGCCGGCAGCGCCCGCGTCGTCCGCCTGTAAGTCCGCAACCGGGCCAACCGCCGCCGGCTGGTTGGCAGCGCGCGGGGGCGCACCACACCCGACGCCCCCGCCGCCCCGGCTCGGAACGGATCGGCGACCGTGCCATGCATCTTTTCATCGCCTCCGGCATCTTCCATCCCGAATCCGGCGGCCCGGCGACGTACCTGTACCGGCTGCTGCCGGAATTGCAGGCGCGCGGCCACACGGTGCGCGTGCTGGCGTTCGGTGACGATCCCGTCGCCGGGTACCCCTACCCGGTGCAGCGCATTTCGCGCTACCGGGGCTATCTCCGCCGCAATCTCGACTATGCGCTGGCTTCGCGCCGGGCGATCCCCCAGGCCGACCTGATCTATATCAACAGCGTAGGGCTGCCCATCTGGCCCAGCGCGCGGACTCGGCCCCGCGTGCTGAAGATCGTGGGCGACCTGGCGTGGGAGCGCGCCGTACGCCGCCGGTGGATCGCGCCGGACACGGACATCGACCTTTTCCAGCACAGGCGCTATGATTGGCGCGTGGAATGGTTCAAGGCGCAGCACGCGCGCGAAGTGCGCCGCATGGACCGCGTGATCGTGCCGAGCCGGTACCTGCGCGACATGGTGCTCGGCTGGGGCGTCCAGCCCCAGCGCGTGGAATTGATCTACAACGCGCTGGATGCCGATGCCCCGGTGTGCACGCTTTCGCAGGCCGACGCGCGGCAGGCCCTGGAGCTGTCCGCCGGGCCGCTGCTGCTGACCGTCGCCCGGCTGACCGCCTGGAAAGGCGTCGCGCACCTGATCCGCGCCGTCGCCCAGGTGCCGGAGGTGCGGCTGGTGGTGGCCGGTGACGGGCCCGACGAGATGGCCCTGCGCGCCCAGGCGGAATCCGAGGGCGTGGCGGACCGGGTGATCTTCCTGGGGCTGGTGCCGCGCGACCGGCTGGCGATCTATTTTCGCGCGGCGGATTACACCGTCCTCTATTCGGGATACGAGGGGCTGTCGCACACGCTGCTCGAATCGCTGCGCTCCAGAACGCCCGTCATCGCCAGCGACAAGGGCGGCAACCCCGAGGTAGTGTATCACGACCGGAACGGGCTGCTGGTGCCCTACGTCGATATAGGCGCGCTGGTCGAGACGATCCGCGCGGCGTTCTCCGGCGACGTGCGGGCGCGTCTGGCCGCCGGAACCGCCACCGGCCTGGAGCGTTTTCGCTGGGAGACGCTGGTCGACCAGACAGCGCGCGTGTTGGAGAGCGTATGCACGTCCTGATGATCAGCCTCGACACCAGCCTGCTCGGCAATCCGCACGGCAACACCGTGCAGCGCCACGTCGAATACGCCCGGCGCGCCGGTGACGTGTCGGTGGTCGTGTACAATCCATCGTCGCAGGCGAAGCCCGTCACGCGGCTGTCGGAGCACCTGGCGGTCTACCCGGCGAACGTGCCGGCGCCGCTGCTGTTCCCGGCCCCGGCCTTTCGCATCGCGGCGCGGGTCCACCGCGAGCGCCCCGCCGACGTCGTCACCACGCAGGACCCTTTCTCGACCGGGCTGGTCGGGCTGGCGCTGAAATGGCGCTTCGGCATCCCGCTCGACGTGCAGAATCACAGCTCGTTCTTCAACAACCGGGACTGGATCCGCGAGCGCCCGCTGCGCAACCGGGTATTTCACGTCCTGGGCAGGTTCGTCGTCAGGCGCGCGGACACCAACCGCGTGCTGACCGAGGGCGAGAAGCGCCACTACCGGGCGATGGGCATCCCCGACGAGCGCGTGACGGTGCTCCCCACGCCGACGCACGTGGACATCTTCGCCGCGCCGGTGCCCCAGGCGGCCCTCGACGCGCTGCGCGCCCGGCTCGACCTGTCGCCGGAGAACCCGGTCGTGCTGTGGGTCGGGCTGCCGGTCGGGTTCAAGCACGTTGAACTGCTGCTGGACGCCTTCGCGCGCGTTCATGATGCCCTGCCCGCCGCGCGGCTGGTGCTGGCGGGCGATTTTTCCGGGCGGCCCGATCTGGCGGCGCGGATTGATCGCGATGCCGTCCGGCTGGCGGGACGCGTGGCCCACGAGGACCTGCCGCCCCTTTACGCCCTGGCGGACGTCTACGCCCACAGCTCGCGCTACGAGGGCTTCGGCAAGGTGCTGGTCGAGGCGCTGGCCGCCGGGACGCCGGTCGTGGCGACGCGCAGCGACGGCGCGGAGGCTATCGTCCGCCACGGCGAGAATGGCCTGCTGGCCGATCACACGCCGGAGTCGCTGGGCGACGCGATCCTGGGCCTGCTGCGCGATCCGGCGCGGGCGCGGGCGCTGGGCGCGGCGGGGCAGGCGGACGCCCTGGCCCGGTTTGACTACGAGCGCCAGTTGGACGCGGTGATCGCCACCTTCCGGCGGACGCGCGATCTGGCGCGGGCGAGGCGGTGACATGCGCTGGCTGATGATCACCCGCAAGCTCGATCCCGCCGACGACCGGGCGGGGTTCGTGACCCGCTGGGTCGAGGCGCTCGCTGCCCGGCTGGATCGCCTCGACGTGATCTGCCAGGAAAGCGCCAACCCGCCGCTGCCCGCCAACGTGACCGTCAGCAGCATGGGCAAGGAATCCGGTGCGGGGCGGGTCGCGCAGGCGGCGCGCTTCACCGGGCATCTGCGGCGGTTGGTGCCGGGCGCGGACGGCGTGTTCTGCCACATGATCCCGCGCTACGTGATCTTCGCCGCGCCGTGGGCCCGGCTGGGCGGCAAGCCGCTGTTCTTCTGGTACACCCACCGTCAGGTCACGCTCGAATTGCGGCTGGCGCACCGGCTCGCCACGCACATCCTGACCGCCGCGCCGGGCAGTTTCCCGCTGCCCTCGCCGAAGGTGGCCGTGATGGGCCACGGCATCGAGGCCGATTTATTCCCCGCCAGCGCGGGCGAAAGCGCCCCGCCGGAGGTGCTGATGATCGGGCGGCTGTCGCGCATCAAGCGCCAGGACTGGCTGCTGCGCGCCGCGTCGAGAGCGCTGGCGGGCGGCGCGACCGGCCCCTTCCGCGTCGCGCTGATCGGCGGGGCGGTCGAGCACGAGCCGGACGTCCTCCCCGCGCTGCGCCGTCTGGCCGAATCGCTCGATCCCGCGCCGGACGTGGCCTTCACCGGGGCGCTGCCGCACAGCCGCGTCGCCGAGTTGATCCGGGGCTGCGCGGCGGCGGTCAACCTCAGCCCGCCCGGCCTGTTCGACAAAGGGGCGCTGGAGCCGATGCTGGCCGGCAAGCCCACCATCGTCACCAACCCGGACTTCCTGCCGCTGCTCGGCGAGGCGGGCGAGTGGCTGCTGCTGCCGCCCGACGCCTCCGACGGCGATCTGGCGGACCGGCTGGCGCGCCTGCTGGCGCTGTCGCCGGACGAGCGCGCCGCGCTCGGCGCGGGGCTGCGCGCGCGGGCGCTGGCCGCCCATTCGCTCGACGGCCTGATGGACCGGCTGGCCGCCTTGATGCGCGAGGAAGCGGGCCATGCCTGACCTGCTCTACCTGGCGAACAGCCGCCTGCCCACCGAAAAAGCCAACGGCCTGCAGATCGCGCAGATGTGCGAAGCCTTCGCCGGGGCCGACTACGCCGTGACGCTGGTCACCGCCCGCCGCGCCAACACGCCGCAGATGCGCGCCGCCGGGGACCTGTGGACCTATTACGGCATCGACCGGACCTTCGCGCTGCGCCGCCTGCCGTGCCTGGACCTGTTCCGCCTGATTCCCGCCGAGCGCATCCCGCACGTCGCGTTCTTGATCCAGACGCTCACCTACCTGCTGGCCCTGGCGGTGTGGCTGGTGCCGCGCCGGGCGGACGTTTTCTACACGCGCGACCTGTTCATCGGCCTGCTGATCGCGCTCACCCGCCCGCGCGCCACGCTGGCCTACGAGGTCCACCAACTGCACCGGTCCGGGCTGGGGCGGCGCGTCCAGGGATTCGTGCTGCGGCGGTCGGTCGCGATCCCGATCACCGGGCATCTGGCCGAACAGGTGCGCGCGCTCGGGGCGCGGCGCGTCCGGGTCGAGCACGACGGCATCCGGCGCGCCCGGTTCGCCGATCTGCCCGCGCGGGCGGACGCCAAGCGGGCGCTGAACATCGTGCCGGAGGCGTTCGTGGTGGGCTACGCGGGGCGGCTGCACACGATGGCGATGTCGAAAGGGCTGGACACGCTGGTCGACGCCATCGCCCGCGCCGCGGGGGCCGGGGCGGACATTCACCTGCTGCTGGTCGGCGGGCCGGAGGCGGGCGTGCAGCTTCTGCGCGAGCAGTGGGCCGCGCTCGGCCTGCCGCCGGACCGGCTGCACACCGTAGGACAGGTCCCGCCCGATGACGTGCCGCGTCACCTGGCGGCGATGGACGTGGGCGCGATGCCGCTGCCCTGGACCGAGCATTTCGCCTATTACGCCTCGGCCATCAAGCTGTTCGAGTACATGGCGGCGGGCTGCGCCGTGCTGGCCTCGAACCTGCCCAGCACGGCGGAAGTCGTGCGCGATGGCGAGTCGGCGCTGCTGCCCCCGCCGGGCGACGTCGCGGCGTTCGCCGCCGCGCTGCTCCGGCTGTGGGGCGACCGCGATCTGTGCGCGCGGCTGGGCGCGCAGGCTCAACGGGACGCGCAACATTACACCTGGGACGCGCGGGCGGTGCGCATCCGGGCGTTCATCGAAGGGGGCGGCTGATGCGCGTGGGATTCCTGACGCCCGATCTCAGCGCGAGCTACGGCTGGGCGAGCTACGCGCTCGACCTGGCGCGCGCCCTCAGCGAGCGGGGCGTGGAGGTCGTCGCGCTGACGCAGCCGGGCGGTGCCCTGCCCGCCGACCACGATTGGCTGGCCGGTGTCGAGCCTGCCCTGCCGGCGCTGGTCCCCGCGCCACGCGGATTCCTGGCCCGTTCGCTGATCGGCATTCCCCGCGCGCGCCGCGCCGCCGCCGGGTGCGACCTGCTGCACGTCATCGCGGAGCCTTACGCCCCGCTGGGCGCGTGGATCGCCGGGCGCCGCCCGCTGGTGGTGACGGCTCACGGCACGTACGTTCCCCAGACGATCCGGCGGCGGTGGGTGGGCGGCCTGTACCGCGCCGCGTATCGCCGCGCCCGCCTGATCGCCGTCAGCCGCTACACCGCCGAACAGGTCCGCGCCGCGCTGCCGGGCAGCGACCCGCTCGTCATTCACAACGGCGTGACCTTCGCCCGGTTCCAGGCGCCCGCCCCCGCGCCGGAGAAGCGCGGCCCGACCGTGCTGGCGTCCGGCGGCGTCAAGCGGCGCAAGGGCACGCACCTGCTGGTGGCGGCGCTGGCCCAGGTGCGCGAGCAGGTGCCGGACGTCCAGCTCGTGGTGACCGGCCACCAGGAAGACCCGGCTTACCTGGCGGAGGTGCGGGCGCAGATCGCGGCGCTGGGCCTGGGCGACCACGTCCACCTCACCGGGCAGATTCCCGGCGACGCGCTGCTCGGCTGGTACCAGGGCGCGGACGTGTTCGCCCTGCCGTCGCTCGCCGTCGGCGGGCGGTTCGAGGGCTTCGGGCTGGTATTCCTGGAAGCCAGCGCCAGCGGCCTGCCGGTGATTGGCACGACCGGCAGCGGCGTCGAAGAGGCGATCATCGCGGGCGAAACCGGCCTGCTGGTGCCCCAGGACGATCCCGGCGCGCTGGCCGGGGCGATCGCGCGGCTGCTGCGGGACGAGCCGCTGCGGGCGCGGATGGGCGCCGCCGGGCGTGACTATGCCCGGACACAGGACTGGTCCGCCGTGGCGGCGCGGGTGCAGGACGTCTACGCGGCTCTGGCCTGACCGCTGCGGCGTGTGTTATGCTAAAGGCGTTTTGAGCGTCCCAAACTGGTAGTCCTGATGCACATCGTCATCCTGAGCGACACGCTGCCCCCCGACAGCCCAGGGGGGGCCGGAAAAATCGCCTGGCAGCTTGGGCAGGGGCTGATCGCCGCCGGGCATCGCGTCACGTTCGTGACCAGCACGCGCGGGCCGTCCACGCAGGAAGACCGCCAGGGCATCCCGGTCTACGCGGTCCATTCGCGCTATGCCGAGCGCTGGGTCGCGTGGTACAGCCTGGCGAATCCGCAGACCGTGTTCCGGCTCAGCCGCCTGCTGCACAAGCTGAAGCCGGATGTGGTCAACGCGCACAACATCCACCACCACCTGAGTTATCACAGCCTGGTGCTGGCGCGGCGCGTCCGGGCGGGAGTGGTGTTCACCGCGCACGACGTGATGCCCTTCGCCTACACCAAGCTGACGCGCTTCATCGACCCGGAGCGGCCCGATCAATGTGACGGGTGGGATTACCGGCTGCCGTTCGGCTACAATATCCGGCAGATGCGGCTGCGCTGGAACCCGGCGCGCAATCTGTCGATCCGGCACACCATGACCTACTACACCCACGCCCGCGTGGCCGTGAGTGGGGCGCTGAGCGACGCGCTGCGGGCCAACCGCCTGCCACCGTTCGAGGTGGTGCACAACGGGATCGACCTGGACGCGTACGACATTCCCGACGTGAGCGTGCAGGTGCTGCGCCAGCGCTACCGGCTGGAAGGACGGCGCGTGATCGTGTTCGGTGGGCGGCTGAGCGAGCACAAAGGCGACCGGCAGTTGTTCGCCGCGCTGCGCCACGTCAAACAGCGCGTGCCGGACGTCGCCGTGCTGGTGCTGGCCCGCCCGTCCGATTACACCGAGCGCATGCTGCGCGAGAATTCCGACCTGGGCGAGCAGATCGTGCTCGGCGGCTGGCTGGAAGGCGGCGAGCTGGCGGCGGCCTACCGGCTGGCGGACGTGGTCGTTTCGCCGTCGGTGAGCTTCGACTCGTTCCCGACGGTGAACTTGGAGGGCATGGCCGCCGGGGCGGTGCCGGTCACGTCGTGTTTTGGCGGCGGGCGCGAGCTGGTGCAGGACGGAGAGACCGGCTTCGTGGTGAACCCGTACGACATCGACGCGCTGGCCGACCGGCTGGCCCGCCTGCTGAGCGACGAGGCGCTGCGCCGCCGCATGGCCGCCGCGGGCCGGGCACGGATCGAACGGGAATTCACGCTGGAGCACCAGGTGGCGAACATGCTGGCCGTTTACGAGCGGGCGATGACCCGCCGGCGCGGGAGGAAGCGGGCCGATGGCTGATACCCGCCCCGCCGCTGCCCGTGGGATGTCCGTCCGGGGGCGCGTCCTGGCGCTGATCTTCGGGCTGGTCCTCGCGCTGGCCCTGATCGAGATCGCCGGGCGGGCCGCGCTGGGATTCGAGCCGCTGCCCGGCTGGGCCCAGGATTTTTACAGCCGCGTTGGCTACGAGCTGCGCCCGCACGAGGCGTACACCTACGCCAGCAGCGACGGCGAATTCGAGAACGAGGTCCGCACCAACGCGCGCGGCCTGCACGACGTCGAGCACGCGCTCGACAAGCCGCCGGGGGTGTTCCGCATTCTGATCCTGTCCGATTCGTACGGGCAGGCGCGCGAGGTCCCCATCGAGGCGAATTTCGCGCGGCGGCTGGAGGCGGCCCTCGACGAGGACGCGCCCGCCGGGCGGACCTTCGAGGTGATCAACGCGGGGCAGTTCGGCCTGGGCACGACGCAGGAATACCTGTATTACACGGTCGAGGGGCGGCGCTACGATCCCGACCTCGTGCTGGTGGGCTTCTACGCCGGGAACGACGTGGTCGACAACCACGCGCCGCTGATCAAAGCCTGGAACGACGTGTCCACCGTCGAGTTCCCGACCTTTTCGCCGGATGGGACGCTCCACCAGCCGGGCATGGCGACCGGGCGGCGCATCCTGACGTGGCTGCGCCAGAACACGACGCTGGGCCACCTGGCGGCGCGGGCGCTGGGCGAGGGCGGCAGCGCCGAACGAGTGGAGGTGGGCGGCGCCGACGAGGTGAGCGCCGCCGCGCTGCGCGTGCCGATGGGCGCGTACCTGCCGCCGGACGCCACCTGGGAGGATGGCTGGGCGGTGACGGATCACGCCTTCGCCGAATTGAAGCGGGCCGTCGAGGCGGACGGGGCGCGGCTCGGTGTGTTCCTGATCCCAGACCGGCGGCAGGTCTACGACGAGGAGTGGGACGCCACGCTCGACCGCCTGCCCGACCTCGACGCCGCCGCGCTGGACCGCGACCGCCCGACCGATACCGCCGTCGCGCTGCTGGCGGCGCAGGACATCCCGGCGCTGAACCTGCTGGAGCCGTTTCGCGTGGCGAGCGAGCGGCTGTACTTCCCCGGCGATGGGCATTTCACCCCGGCGGGGCACGCGCTCACCGCGCAGTTGCTGGCGAGCTGGCTGCGCGAGGTGGGCCTGATCGCGGAGGAGGACGCCCCATGAAACTGCTCGTGATCGTCTCGTCGCTGGACCTCACCCAGCCATTCAGCGCCACGCCCGCCTGGTGGCAGTTGTTCAAGGGGCTGTACGAGATCGGCGCGGAGGTCATCGCCACGCCGTACCAGGGCCCGGCCATCGAGGCGCCGTGGTGGCGCGCCGCGCCCAACCCCGCCCGGCGCGAGGGCGACGCCTTCAAGCTGCTGCGCGATAGCTGGCGGCGGATCGGCGGCGCGCGCGAGGCCCAGGCCACCGGCGCGCAAACCGAAGCCGAGAGCGCCTCCGACCGGCTGGTGCGGCGCGTCGCGCAGACGGTCATCGGGCCGCGCTGGCGGCGCCACGTCGATCGCATTCTCGCCGCCCAGCCGGACATCGACGCCGTGCTGATCATCACCGTGCCGCTCAACCACATCGCCGGGCTGGCCCGCCACATCACCGAGCGCCACGGCACGCCGGTCTTTTTCTACGACGGCGACGTGCCCGCCAGCCTGCCCAACTTTCGCGGGTTTGCGTCCGGCTTTCGCATTTACCAGGGCGCGGACCCCGCCGAGTACACCGCCTTTTTCAGCAACAGCCTGGGCGGCGCCGAAGGGCTGCGGGCGCTCGGCGCGCGCGAGGTCCACACGCTGTATTACGGTGCCGACCCGGACCTGTTCGCGCCGCTGGACGTGCCGCAGGACGTGGACGCGTTCTTCTACGGGCACGGGCGCGAATATCGTGGCGAGTGGATCGATGCCCTGCTGCGCGACGCGAGCCGGGCGCTGCCGGAGATGTCGTTCGCGGTGCGCGGCACGAACCTGGGCGACCTGGGCCGGGTGACGCTGCTGCCCTACCTGTCGTTCAGCAAGCTGCGCGAGTACGCCTGCCGCAGCAAGCTCAACCTCGTGATCACGCGCAAGGCGCACGCGTCGGTCTTCGCCTCGTCCAGCTCGCGGCCCTTCGAGCTGGCCGCGCTGGGCGCGTGCATGGTCTGCAGCCCGTACGAGGGCATCGAAACCTGGTTCGAGCCGGAGAAAGAGCTGATCCTGGTGCGCAGCGCCGAGGAAGCCATCGAGCGCTACCGCTGGCTGCTGGCCCACGACGAGGCCCGCCGCGCCATCGGCGCCGCCGCGCGCGAGCGCCTGCTCAAAGAGCACACCTTCCGCCACCGCGCCCGCCAGCTCGTAGACACGATCGAGGGATACCTATGAGCGAGCCGCCCGATCACGACGCCGCGCCGCCCCCGTCGATGCTATCGCCCCAGGCTGCCCGGATGGCGCTCGACACGCCCTGGCGCGCCCGGCTGGAACTGCGCCGGCTGGTCAGTTGGCCGGTGGCGCGGCTGGTCTTCGCGCTGGCCGGGGTGCCCTGGGGGCGCGGCTGGCGGTTTTACGGCGTGCCCATCGTGCAGAAACACCGCCGCAGCACGATGCTGATCGGCGATGGCCTGGAGCTGCGCTCCACCCCGCACAGCAACGCGCTGGGGCCGTTCCACCCGGTGATCCTCTCCACGCGGCGGGCCGGGGCGCGGCTGGTGATCGGGCGCGGCTTCGGCATGACCGGCGGCACGATCTGCGTCGAGGAGTCGATCACCATCGGGGATGATGTGTGGGTCGGGGCCAACACGACGATCACCGATACCGACTTTCACCCGCTGGACCTGGCGGCGCGGCTGGCCCGCCCGCTGGACGGCGCGACGGCGCCGGTTGTGATCGAGGACGGCGCGTTCATCGGAATGCAGTCGCTCGTGTTGAAGGGTGTTACAATCGGGGAACGCAGCGTGATCGGCGCGGGGAGCGTCGTCACGCGCGATATTCCGCCCGGCGTGATCGCGGCGGGCAACCCGGCCCGCGTGATCCGCCCACTGGAACGCTAAGGACCGTTCGGATTTCATGGCTATTATCGCGTATCTCGTGCTGGTTGTCGTGCTGCTGGGGGTGGGTACCCTGGTCGCGTCGATCCTGCCGACCGGTGGCGCGCGCATCGGCCTGGGCGCCGTGCTGTTTCTGGCCGTGGTGGTCGACGCGACGTGGTTCGCCGCGCCCCTGGTCGGGTGGTCGGCGGCGCTGGGCGATACGGTGTGGCTCGTGACGTTCGGGCTGGTGGCCCTGCTGGCGTGGATCACGGCGCTGCACTATCGCGGCGTCGCTTCTCCGGCGCCGTGGCGCTGGCCCGGCGAGCGGGACATGGCCTTCCTGGTCCTGGTGATCGCGCTGTTCGGCGCGGTGGTGCTGGTGCTGCCGGTGCCGCTCGACACGGACGCGCAGGGATTCGGATACCTGGCGCTCACCCTGCGCGACGGGGAAGACTTCACCACGCTGGCGCCCTGGCACCCGGAGACGGATTATCTCTACTCGCCGGGCTTCGTCGGGCTGATCGCGCACTTCAGCGCCCGGTTCACGCTGGGCATTCACGCGCTGCAACTGGTGGTTGGCGCCGCGACGGCGGTGTTGTTCGTGTGGCTGGCCTACGACTTCGGCTGCGAGCTGGACGGCCCGCGCGCCGGGCGCGCGTTCATGCTGGCCGCGCTGGGCGGGACGGGGATGGTCACCGCCTTCATGGACTCGCACTACACGGCGCTGCTCAGCCTGACGTTCGCGCTGGGGTTCCTGTTCTTCACGCTGCGCTTTCTGCAATCGTGGCGCTGGTCCAGCGCGCTGTTCGCCGCGATCTGCCTGGCGGGGGTGCCGCTCAGCCAGCCGGACACGACCATCGCCCTGATGATCGGCTACGTGCCGTGGCTGGTGCTGCTCGTCTTCAGCCGCCCCCGGCCCCGCGCCGCGTCCTGGCTGGTGATCGCCGCCGTGATCCCGCTGGTGGCGCTGGGTATCATCTCGCCGTGGCTGAACAGCCTGCTGGACCTGCTCGGCTCGGACATCGAATCGCCGTTCGCCGTCGACCGCCAGCATTGGCGCACGCTGGTCGTCATGCACGGCGGAATCATCGTCGGGCTGGCGGCCATCGGCGCGCTGATCGGCCTGCGGCAGCGCAAGCCCGCCCACCTGCTGATGCTCGTCTGGCTGGTGGGCATCGTGGAGTTCTCGACGCTGGGCCTGCTGGAGTCGAATTTCCCCGACGTCATGGAGCCGCTGCTCAAGTACGATTACCCGTTCAGCCTGGCGTGGCACGGGCCGATCATCCCGTACACCGTCCTGGGCGGGCTGGGCCTGTTGTGGCTGATCGACCGACTGGGCGCGCGGCGCATCGACCGGTGGATCGGGCGGCTGGCGCTGCCGGTCGCGACGCTGGCGCTGGCGGGCATCGTCGCGGCGGTCGTGTTCTTCGATCCGCTGCTGGCCTACAGCAAAGAGCACCTGTCGTTCTACGGCGCGTTCTCGTCCGCCGCCGACGTGGATGCTATGCTCTGGCTGCGCGACAACGCGCCCGAAGACGCGCGCGTGCTCAACCATCCGGGGCCGCACGAAGCCGACTGGGCGCCCGTGATCAGCGAGCGCGACACGGTCTTCTTCCGCCCGCAGCCGTTCTTCCGCCACACCGAGCGGGCCGAAGCTGAGCAGGACGCGTTTCGCGCGTTCTGGCTGGACCCGGCGGACGACGCGGCGGATCACCGGGACCTCTTTGCTGAATACGGCGTGCAGTACGTGCTGGTGCCGCAGGTCTTCGGCGAGCCGGAACGCTTCGAGGATATGATCCGCTGGCGCCCGCCATTGGACGAAGCCGCGTCGTACCACGCCGAGGCCATCGAGAGCCTGCCCTACCTGCGCCTGGTGTACGACGGCAACGGCGCGCGCATCTACGAGGTGGTCCCCCCCGACGCGCAGCCCTAAAAAATAAAAGCCCCGTCCAGGTATGAATGACGGGGCTAAGGATGATGCGCGTCGCAAACAGCCAGCAGCGACTGTTGACACATCTATTTAACTCGAAACGACCTTGTTTTGTCAAGATCGGGATCACAGCTTCCACGCCGGGACGCATCGGGCGAGCGACGGTTGACAGAGGTATGCCGCCGGGTACAATAGGCGCCACGCTCACACCTTTACGCCCGCAGTCGGCGCGAATGTGATCCCGCGCCGGGGCATAGAAAGCCTGTTGTCGATGTCGCTCTCCAACGTCCAACCTCAACCGCTGCCCTCCGCCGCCGACGATGACTCGGACGACATCATCCTGATCGAACCGGCGCACGGCTGGGTGTCGCTGGGGCTGCGCGAGCTGTGGCAGTACCGCGAGCTGCTCTACTTCCTGACGTGGCGCGATATCAAGGTCCGCTACAAGCAGACGCTGTTGGGCGCCAGTTGGGCCATCCTGCAGCCGGTCTTCACCATGATCGTGATGAGCATCTTCTTCGGGCGGCTGGCGAAGATGCCCTCGGACGGCATGCCCTACCCGATCTTCAACTACACCGCGCTGCTGCCGTGGACGTTCTTCGCCGGGGGGCTGACGCGCGCTGCCGGCAGCGTGGTCGGCAGCTCCGGGCTGATCAAGAAAGTCTATTTTCCCCGGCTGGTGGTGCCGATCTCCGGCGTGCTGGCGGGGATCCCCGATTTCCTGCTGTCGTTCCTCGTGCTGTTCGGCATGATGATCTATTACGACATCTACCCGACGGCGGCCTCGATCATCTGGCTGCCGCTGTTCCTGCTGCTGGCGGGCGTGACGGCGCTGGGCGTGGGGCTGTGGTTCGCCGCGCTGAATGCCGAATACCGCGACATCCGCTACCTGATCGGCTTCATCACCCAGTTCTGGATGTACGCCACCCCGGTCGTCTACCCGGCCAGCCTGCTCAACGACCCGTGGAAAACGCTCTACGGACTGAATCCCATGGTCGGCGTCGTCGAAGGGTTCCGCTGGACGCTGCTCGGCAAGGGCAGCTCGCCCGGCCCGATGGTCGCGGTGTCGGCGGTGGTCGCCGTCCTGCTGCTGATCGGCGGGGCGTATTACTTCCGGCGCATGGAAAAAACCTTCGCGGATGTGGTGTAGCGCATGAACGAGAACCTCGCGATCCAGATCGCCGGGCTGGGCAAACGATACCGGATCGGCGCGCTCCAGGCGCGCGAGCGCACGCTGGCCGAAACGCTGAGCGATTCGCTCGCCCGGCCCTGGCAGATCGCCCGCGCGCTCCTGCGGCGCGAAAACCCGGCCCACGCGGGCAAGCAGACGTTCTGGGCGCTCCGGGATGTGACGTTCGACGTCGAGCGCGGCGAGGTCGTCGGGATCATCGGGCGCAACGGGGCGGGCAAGAGCACGCTGCTCAAAATCCTGACGCGCATCACCAACCCGACCGAGGGGACGATCCGGCTGCGCGGGCGCGTCGGCTCGCTGCTGGAAGTGGGCACCGGCTTTCACCCGGAGCTGACCGGGCGCGAAAACACGTACCTCAACGGGGCGATCCTGGGGATGCGCCGCGAGGAAGTGGACCGCAAATTCGACGAGATCGTGGCGTTTTCGGGCGTCGAGAAGTTCATCGACACGCCGGTCAAGCACTATTCCAGCGGCATGTACCTGCGGCTGGCGTTCGCCGTGGCGGCCCACCTGGAGCCGGACATCCTGCTGGTGGACGAGGTGCTGGCGGTGGGCGACGCGGAGTTTCAGAAAAAGTGCCTGGGCAAGATGGGCGAGGTGGCCGGCGAGGGCCGCACCGTGCTGTTCGTGAGCCACAACATGGGCGCGGTCGAGCATCTCTGCACGCGGGCGATGCTGCTGGAAGAGGGCCGCGTGGCGCTGGATGATACGGACGTGCCCAAGGTCATCACCCAGTACCTGCACCGGGCCGGCACGCCCGACCAGGACGAGGCGAACCTGGCTTATCGCGTCAACCGCGAGGTGCTCGCCGCGCAAAACCGGGCGGACATCCGGATCACGGACGTGTCTCTGCACACCGTCGATGGCGAGCCGCTCCGGCTGCTGCGCACCAACGATCCGCTCATGGTGCGCATCGCCTACGAGGCCGACCCCGAGATCGCCGTGCCGGCGTTTGTGGTCCGGTTCCGATCGATGTTCGGGCAGGAGATCTTCCGCCTCGGCACCATGCCGATCAGCGGCTTCGACATCCCCCGCCTGGGGCCGCGCGGGTGTGTCGAGCTGACCATCGAGTCGCTGCCGGTGACGGGCGGGGAGTACTACATCGACGTCCGGTTGGTTGCCCAGCGGGTCGAGCGGCTGGTGTGGCTGGAAGACGTCGTCGCGGTCGACGTCACCGAGAAAGACGTCTATGGCAGCGGGATGGCCCTGAAAAACAACCGGGGCCTGATCGTCCTGCAGCACCACTGGGCCCACCGGGTGGCCGAACATGCCGGTTGATCGCGACCGGCTGCACGGAAGCGCCAAGCGAGAAGGGCCATGATCATCACCGACAGGTTTCTGTACGTCCACATCCCCAAAACCGGCGGCACCTTCGTGGCGAAGACCCTCCAGCGCATCCACGAGCAGCGAGGCGATCGCGTCCAAATCATCCGCGCATCCGAGAGCCAGAAACCCAGCCGGTTGAAAAGGGCGCTGCTCGACCTGCTTCGTAGCGACGGCGTCGATCCGGACCGGATTCCGTCACGGGAAAAGTGCCGGCGGCTCAGGTTAGAGTCCGAACGCGTCCTGGCCGAGCACGGTGATGCCCCGTCACAGTTTGCGCGGGTGTATCTTGCGAACCACGACGGCATCGTCACCCAGCATATCAAGTGCTACATGATCCCCGAACGCTATCTGGACCGGCCCATCCTGGCGACGACGCGAAACCCGTACGATCGCTACGTGTCGCAATACGAATACCGGCAATGGACGCAGGATGATTTTTTGTGGAAGCATCGAGCGCGCCGCCTCTACCCCCATTTTCCGGACCTGTCGTTCGCGGAATACGTCACCTTGATGAACGAGATCTATTCCACCAGGCCGGACTCAGGCTTTGGGACGGATGAAACGCCGGGGTTCCATACTCACCAGTTCATCGATTTCTTCTTCAAGAATCCCGCCGACACCTTCAAATCGTTGACTCCGAACTACATCACGTCCGGCGCGTATAAGCGCGATATGTACAACGTGCATTTCATCCACACGGAGCACCTCAACCAGGAACTGCACCGCTTTTTGTTGAGCGTTGGGTACGAGAGGGACGAAATAGATTTCATTTTGTCGGCTGAAAAAATACTGCCCTTGCGTGGCCGGTCGACGGAGCAAAAATGGGGAAAATACTATACGCTCGAGTTGAAACACTACGTGCGACGGAAAGAGCGTCTCGTGTTCGATCTGTTTCCAGAGTATGACGTCTGACCTGCTCAAGCGCGGGTTTCCAGGTCCGGCGACGACGGCGAAGGATAGGGTATGCGAAACTGTTTCATTCTGGGCACCGGGCGCAGCGGCACCAGCATGGTCGCCGGGACGCTCTATGGCGCCGGCTATTTCATGGGCGACAAGCTCCACGCGCCCAACGCGAGCAATCCGAAGGGCTACTTCGAGTCGAACGCGCTGGGCGTGCTCAACGAAGACATTCTGGCGAGTATGCTCGTCTCGTCCTACGGGGATCGCCTGCTGCGGCGGCTGGGCCTGCGCGAACGGATGCGCTATCCCCGATTCAACCGGCAGCTCAGGCACCTGACCCGCTGGCTGGCGATGGTCCCCGTCGACCGCGAGCCGGCGGTCACGCCCGAGCTCAGCGAGCGGATGCGCGCCTATCTCCAGCGCGAGCCGTACGCCTTCAAGTCGCCGATCTTCTGTTACACGCTGTCCGCGTGGCGCCCCTTCCTGAACGATACCGTCTTCATCTGCGTGTTTCGCGAGCCCGAGGTCACGGTGGCGAGCATCCAGAAAGAGGTGAGTGACCGGGACTATTTGCAAGGCATCTCGATCTCGACCGGTGAGGGATTCGAGCATTGGAACCTGATGTACCGCCACGTGATCGAGAAACACCGCCACCGGGGCGAATGGCTGTTCCTGCACTACAACCAGCTTCTCACGGCGGAGGGGCTCGACCGGCTCGAAGCCTTCGTCGATGCTAAAATCGACCGCAGCTTCCCGGAGGCGCGCCTCAAGCGCAGCCGGTCCAGCGAGCCGGTGCCCGCTCAGACGGCGCAGGTGTACCGCGACCTCTGCGAGCTGGCCGGGTACGACGAGCGGTCATGAACGAGCCGCCCGCGCTGACGATCGTCGTTGGGTTCCGCGATCGGGCGATCGACCTGCTCGAACGCTGCCTGGCGTCGCTGGCAAACCAGACCGTGCCAGATTTCGAGGTCGTGGTCGTCGACTATGGCAGCGCGCCGGCGACCGCCCGCGCCGCCCAGGCCACCGCCGGGAAGCACGCCTTCTGCCGCTACGTCTACTCCGAGACGCGCGGCTATCCGTGGAGCCGCTCGCGGGCGCTCAACGTCGGGGTGCGGCGGGCGGAGTCGGCTTTCGTCATGACGACCGACGTGGACATGATCTTCCCGCCCGATTTCGTCGCCGTTCTGCTCGAACATGCGGCGCCGGACCGGGTCCTGTACTGTTCGCCCTACTACCTGCCGCAGGACTTCGACGACTGGGCGCACCTCGATCGCCACATTCCGCGCCTGGAGCGCGGCGACCGGTCGCAGTACGGCGGCTGCCAGTGCGTGCCCACGGCGCTCATGCAGCACATCCGCGGGTTCGACGAGTATTACCGCTACTGGGGCATCGAAGACATCGATCTCAACCACCGGCTGAAGCTGGCCGGGCTGCGCGAGGTTTGGCTCAACGATCGCACGCACCTGTTCCACCAGTGGCACCCGCACTCCGGCTTTCGCGCGTTCGGACTGATGCCGGTGGGCGCCTGGGGACGGATCCAGCAGCACCGGATGCGCCACCAGGACGAGATCGCCCGCAATTCCGAGAACTGGGGGCAGGTACACGCGGCCAGCACACGGCTCGCCTTCCAGTTCCTGGATTTCGACGCGCAGCGGGTCACCGCCGGCGAGCGCTGCACCGTGTTCGACGAGCCGCCGCATCTGAACCGGTCGGTGGGGAAGCTGGTCAGGACGTTCTGGGAACTGCCCGCGGGACACGCGCTGGCGGTGCGGCACGCCGCCTATCCCGCGCGCAGCCGGGCCGCGGACCGGATCATCCGCTACGGCAACCGCTGGCTGAACCGCGCGGGCGCGTATCCCCAACTCGATTACGCGCACAACCTGGTTCACCTCTATCTGGCCGAGCTGGTCGAAGATGAAGACCTGGTGGCCGACTACTTCCTGAATTTCCCGGCCCTGGATGGCGTTTCCGTCCTCGTGCGAGGCGAGGCCGGAGCCACCGGCCCCAACAGGGAACCTGAACTATGAAATTCCTGATCGTCAACGGCATCTACGAGCAGCTTCTACAGTGGCTGTATGCGGCGCATCCGGGGCTGGAAAAACGCCCCTACGACGAGCAGGTGCGCGTGCGGATCGAGGGCTTTCACGGCGGCACGACGTTCTACCCCTACAACCTCGCGCAGTTGGGCCACGAGGCGCACGAGATCCGCGTCAACGACCCGCACACCCAAAAAGCCTGGGCCCGCGAGCGCGGCGTACGCGTCTCGCCGGACCGCACGCCCGGCCTCCGGCTGCGGCGCGGGGTGGTTCCCTGGCCGCGCTGGCACACCAACAAGCGCTGGATCACCGAGATTCTGGAGGCGCAGATCAAACACTACCGGCCCGACGTGCTGCTCGTCCCGGCGATGAACCAGATCCCGACCGATTTCCTGAAGACGATGCGCCCCTACACGCGGCTGATGGTCGGCCTGCACGACTCGACGCCGCTGCCGGACGGCTACGACTGGGCGACGTATGATCTTGTGCTGGTGACGTTCCCGCCGTTCGTGGACTGGTTCCGAGGGCGGGGCGTGCCGTCGGAACTGGTGCTCTACGGCTTCGACCCGCGCGTGCTGGACCGCACCGGCCAGCCGGAGCGCGACGTCCCGGTGAGCTTCATCGGCTCGTTCTTCGACATTCACAGCAACCGGACCGAGTTCGTCGAGGCGCTGTGCGAGCAGCTCGAGATCCGGGTGTGGGCGCCCGACGTCAGGCGGCTGCGCCCCGACTCGCCGATCCGCCGCAGCTACCAGGGACAGGCGTGGGGGCAGGACCTGTTCGGGACGCTGGGCCGCAGCCAGATCACGCTGAACGTCCATCACGGTGGCGTGCCGCCCTACGCCAACAACATGCGGCTCTACGAGGCGACCGGCATGGGCGCGCTGCTGATCACGGACTGGAAGCAGAACCTGGGCGAGCTGTTCGAGCCGGGGACCGAGGTGGTGGCGTATCACAGCCTGGAGGAATGCGCCGAGCAGATCCGGTATTATCTGGCGCATCCCGCCGAGCGCGAGGCCATCGCCCGCGCGGGGCAGGCGCGCACGCTGCGCGACCACACCTATCGCCAGCGCATGGAAGAGATGGTCGGCATCATCGAACGGTATATGAAGTGAGCGCGCCAGGTTGGCGAACACGCGCAAGACGCGCCTGTCGAGAAAGACGGAAACGGGGATGACTGGCCGATATCGGGTTGAGTCCGGTTTTTTGGTTCATCCACACGAAATTCCGGCAATCCGGCGCTTGAGCGATCCCGCGCGGGATTTGATGGCGTACTCGCCTTCAACCCGCGATTGGCTGCGCTGCCAAACCCATGTGAATCGCTGGCTGGCCGAAATCGTCAATGGATGTTCGCGGTTTGCCCGGCGTTACCCTGGCGATTGGATCTTCCGTTACGTGTATCCGGACGCTCGTCTGTGGCGAGGATCTGCACGAATCGAACCAGAAGGTGTCTACAGCCAACAACTGAAACGCCTTCTACAGCGGCGCTGGTTCAAGCTGGCTGATCTGTACCAGGTTTTGAACGAAGCCGCGTCTTTTCTGTCAGTGTGCCCCCCTGATATCGAAACGAGGCCGGTGCACGTCACCGCTCGCCAGATGGCGTCCGGGCTCCTAGAGCGGCGCCTGACACGGCGCATCCAGGAGATGGTGTCGCCTCTGGAGAATTCGGTGTCGGTCTATTTGCACGGCAGCATGGCTACCCAGGACGACACGCCTTTTTCGGATATCGACGATCTGGTCATCATCCACTCTCAAAGTTGGCAATCGCTTTCGAGCCTCCGGCGAACGGTACAGGCCCTGGAACGCGCCGCAGTCTTTTTCCAGCGCGTCGATCCGCTGCAGCACCACGGGCACTGGGTCTTCTCGGACTACGATCTCGTGTGCCTGGATCAGAGCGTCATGCCGTTGAAGGTCCTTGAACACGCGGTTCTCCT
This sequence comes from Anaerolineae bacterium, assembly GCA_018432315.1. Classification (GTDB taxonomy): domain Bacteria; phylum Chloroflexota; class Anaerolineae; order Aggregatilineales; family Aggregatilineaceae; genus LM3-B42. Next base: position 92,658 of record JAHDLB010000002.1, on the reverse strand, counting down.
GACCGGTCACGCTGCGCTCAGTGCCTCCGTGCGGCAGCATACAGCCGAGTTGCAGCGAATCCTTTGGTATAATCTCCAGACAATCCGGCAGGCTGCAACGAAGCTGGATCGAGATACGCTCAACCTGTATGAGTTGAAACACCTGGTGTCGAGCATTTCGCTGGTACCGGCCCTGGTCTTGCAGGTGCGCGGCGAGCAGATCGACAAACGGACCGCGATTGACGCCCATCAGCGAATCCTGTCGGAAGCAGCGTCACCGGCCATCACCTGGGCAACGCACATTCGGGAGATGTGGCACACCTGCCCCGGCTTCGGGTGGGTCGAACGTATGAAGACGATCAATCGAATCCTTCCATTTCGACGAGATGTGCTCGAGCGCATTGCCCGGAATCACTCGCCCGCGGTCGGTAGTCAGAGCGTGCCCTTTCTGAATGACGAGGTTATCTCCGCCATATTCCGCATGACCGATGAGTGTGCCGATCAGTTGATTCACGTCATTGGCACCGAACCATGATCCCGCTCGACACGTTCGCTCGAATGGTTCCCCAGCCACACCAGATCTGGGATGATCTGATAGACCTTTCCAGCGCCCATTACCAACACGCCATTGAATCTTACGTGGAGCGTATGTCACAGATGCCCGGCGTGCTGTTCATCGGCCAGTTCGGATCGATCAACATGCCGGGAGTGTCCGATATCGATCTGCTGGTGCTGGTGGAAGACGACCGCCATTCCGCGGCTGAAGCCCTGTCTCAGGAGATCGTCCAGGCGCTGCCCAGTGGACCGTACATGTTTTGGCATCCCGCCAGCATCATTCCGCTGTCGCTGTGGCAGCCGGGCCGGGTGCTGCACACGTTCTCGCAGTTGCGCGCCTTGTGGGGCGACCGGACGCTGATCGATGCTGCGGAGCAGCCCCATCGCCCGCTCGAAACCCTGAGCGCCATCATCTGGAACGGCTATTTCTGGCGCGTGGCGCTGAAGCTGCGCTATGACAAACACCCGCTGCGACTGCTGCTGCTGGTCATCAACAACCTTGGCCAGGGGGCCGCGGCCTATTACCGCATTCTGAATCGCCCGGACGAAAGCGAATCGATCCTCAAGTGGGGGAAAACGATTCGATCCCAGATCACAGCTGCGTCTGGCCCGCGGCGCGCGGCCCTGGCCCTGGACGCTCTGGCGCAGGCGATGCACTTCCTCCACGCTGCGGATTGGGACCTGCAGACGTGGTGGCTGGACGAAGCGTGGGAACGGCGGCCCCCGTATTCGGACGTGATCAGGCCGCGCAGCGCGGGCAAACACATCGTCATCGAGTTCACCCATACCCTCGACGAGCCAGGCTGGTCCCCCATGCGCACTGCCCGGCGCGTGTCGTGGAAGCTGAAGAGGATACCCTATCGCCTGACGTTTCCATCCTGCTACCCGCTGACGGCCAACCTGATCCGTGGCGCTTTCGACGCGTACCATGGATCGCCGCCGTTTGATGCTCTGGCTGTCCCGTGGCAAAATGCAGTCGCCACCTATACCGAAAGCATGGAGGCTTTCCACCGATATATGCGCGATCATGACAGTCAAAGTAAAGAGCTGGACGAGCTGTGGAGGCGGGTTTGGAACACTCTGGCCTAGACGATTGTATTATGCTGCTTGCACACACCTGCTCATGACTGATCTCACCCTGCCCCATTTCGTGATCATCGGCGCGCAGAAGGCCGGCTCGACCTTCCTGCATCACTGCCTGCGCGAGCATCCGCAGGTCTACATGCCGCTGGACGAAACGCCGATTTTCGAAGACCCGTTTTACCAGCGGCGAGACCGGGACTGGCTCGCGCGTCTGCTGTTCGGGGCCGGGCCCGACCAACGGCGCGGCATCAAGCGCCCGAACTTCCTGGGCCAGCCGGAATGCCCGGCGCGCATGGCCGCCGACGTGCCCGACGCCCGGCTGATCGCCATCCTGCGCAACCCGGTCGAGCGAGCGGTTTCGGCCTACTATCACCAGATCCTCAACGGGATTGCCCCCGTCCGCCCGATCGAGCGGGGCCTGCCGCCGCTGTTCGACGCGGCCTACCGGGCGGCGAACCCCGGCCCGGCGCGGATCATCGACTACGGCTTTTACGGCGAGCAGATCGCGCGTTTCCTGGATTACTTCCCCCGCGACCGGGTGCTGGTCCTGATCTACGACGACCTGAAACACGACCGGCTGGGCATCGTGCAGCAGGTCTACCGCTTCGTGGGCGTGGACGATGCCTACGTGCCCCAGGCGCTGAACGACCGCCCTAAAGCCAGCCTGTACTCGATTCCGCGCATCCGGCTGATGGCGCTCCGCAACCGGCGGCTGATCTACCACATCGAGCCGCAGGGCGCCGGCATGAGCATGCGCGAGCAAAACCGGCTCCAGCGGTGGGCGAGCGAGGCGATCCGCCAGTTCGACCGGCGGGTGATGATCCGGCTGTTCAAGAATCCGCGGCCCCAGCTCGACCCGGCGCTGGCCTACCGGCTGTACAGCCTGTACGCGGAGGACATCGCCCGGCTGGAAGCTCTGCTCGACCGCGATCTGCCCGCGTGGCGAGTCGCGCCGCCCGGTGAAACGCCATGAAGATCCTGCACCTGAGCACCTACGACATCACCGGCGGGGCCGCGCGCGCCGCCTACCGCCTGCACAACGGGCTGCGAACGCTCGGCCACGACTCGACGATGCTGGTTGAGCGCCGCGCCAGTCGCGATCCGTCGGTGGTGGCCTTCCGCCGCCCGATGGACCTGCGCAGCCGCCTGGCGCGCCGCCTGCGCCGCGCGCGAGTCGCGCGCGACCTGGCCCGCTACGCGTCCACCCGGCGGCGCGGCGAGTGGTTCAGCGACGACCGGACCGAACATGGCGCGGCGCTGGCCGGGCACATCCCTCCGGCGGACGTGATCAACCTGCACTGGATCGCGCAGTTCGTCGATTACCGGGCCTTCTTCGGCGCGATCCCGGCGCGCACGCCGGTCGTGTGGACGCTGCACGACATGAGTCCCTTCACTGGCGGCTGCCATTACGATTGGGGCTGCGGCAAATTCAGCGGGCAGTGCGGCGCGTGCCCGGCTCTCGGATCGAGCCGCCCAGACGATCTGGCGCGGGACATCTGGCGGCGCAAACGGGACGCCTTCGCGCGCGTGCCGGAAGGCCGGCTGCACATTGTGGCGCCCAGCCGCTGGATGGCCGCCGAAGCCGGGCGCAGCGCGCTGTTGGGCCGGTTCCCGGTCACGGTGATCCCCAACGGCATCGACACCGGCGACTTTGCCCCGCGCGACCGAGCCGCGGCGCGGGACGCGCTCGGCATCCCGCCCGGCGTGCCGGCGGTGCTGTTCGTGGCCGACCAGATGGACCAGGCGCGCAAGGGATTCGGCCCCCTGGTCGAGGCACTGCGCGGCCTGGACGACGCCCGCGACCTGCACCTGCTGTCCATCGGGAGCAGCAGCCCGGCGCTGGATTTGCCGTTCCCGCACCTGCACCTGGGGCGGGTCGACAGCGACCGGCTGCTGTCGCTGGTCTACAGCGCCGCCGACGTCTTCGCCCTGCCGTCGCTGCAGGACAACCTGCCCAACACGGTGATCGAGGCCCTCGCCTGCGGGACGCCGGTGGCTGCGTTCGACGCGGGCGGGACGGGCGACATGGTGCGCCCCGGCGAAACCGGCGCGCTGGCCCCGGCGGGCGACGTCGAGGGGCTGCGCCGCGCCCTGGCGAACCTGCTGCGCGATCCGGACCGCCGCGCCACGCTGGGCGAGAACTGCCGCCGGGTCGCCGTGCAGGAATACGCGATCGACGTGCAGGCGCGGCGCTACGCCGACCTGTACGCGGCCATTCTGGCGGGGGAGGGCTGAGCCGTGCCGACTCTCGCCGAGCTGCCCGCGCCACCGCCCGGACGATCCGGCTGGCCCTGGACGGTCGAAGCGCCGCCGGCCCCCGCCACGCTGCCGGACGGCAGCCCCTGGCCGCGCATCACGATCGTGACGCCGTCCTTCAACCAGGCGCCGTTCCTCGAAGAGACGATTCGCTCCCTGCTGCTCCAGGGGTATCCGGACCTGGAATACATCGTGATGGACGGCGGCAGCACGGACGACAGCGCCGCGATCATCGAGCGTTACGCCCCGTGGCTGGCGCATTGGACCAGCCAGCGCGACCGCGGCCAGAGCAACGCGATCAACCTGGGTTTCGCCCGCGCGACCGGCGGCTGGCTGGGCTGGCTCAACAGCGACGACTGCTACGCGCCCGGCGCGCTGCGGGCCCTGGTCGAAGGCGCGACCCGCGCGGGCGCGACGTGGGCCGGGGGAGCGGTCATCCGCTTTCAGGACGGCGTTCGCGCGGCGCCGGTCCGACTCCAGCCGCGGATCGAGGCGTTCGCGCCGGAGATGCTGCGGCGCGTCCTGGCCTTCGACCAGCCGGGCTGCCTGTGGACGCGCGACCTGTGGGCCGCCGCCGGGCCGCTCGACGAGGGCCTGACCTATACCTTCGACTGGGATTTTTTCATTCGCATGGCGCCGCTGGCCCGTCCCGCCGCCATCCCGGCGACGGCAGCCTGCTACCGGCTGCACGGCGCGCACAAGTCCGGTTCCGGCGGGGGGCGCCGCCGCGCGGAGCTGCTCGCGATCTACGAGCGCCACCTGGACGGCGACGACCGCGCCGCTTTCGAGCGCGTCCGGCCCTGGCTGGGCGCGCTGTGGTGGCTCAAGCGGATGCGCCACAGCCGGGGCCGATTCGGGCTGTATCACGGCTGGCGCGGCCTGTCGAGCGCCCTGGAGCGCGCCGTGGTGCGCCGGTCGCCCGCGCTGCATCCCGCCGCGGCGTTCATGCTGGAGTTAAGCAACGATCCCGGCGCGGCCCCCTACGACACGCAGCGCGGCGCGGTCTGTGATGGGACGGTGTCCGGCGCGCTGGCCGCGTTCGGACCGGCGGAGGGCGAGCCGTGGACCTCTCGCTGATCACGTCGCTCTACCGGGCCGAGCCGTACCTGGCCGCGTATACCGGGCACGTGCGGCGTGTGGCCGCCCAGGTGCGCAGCGCGGGCCTGTCGCTGGAACTGGTGATCGTCGCCAACGACGCCACCGACCGCGAGCGCGCGCTGCTGGCCCCGCTGGTGGCGGCAGGGGAGGCTGGCGAGCTGGCGGTGCAGGTGCTGCACGTCCCGCGCGAGACGATTTACGCCTCGTGGAATCGCGGCGTGCGGGCGGCGCGGGGGCGCTACATCGGCGTGTGGAATGCCGACGACGTGCGCGAAGCGGGCGCGCTGGTCGAGGGATACCGCCGCATCAGCGAAGGCTGCGCCCTGGTCTATTTCCCGTACGTCATTCTGCGCGAGCGCCGCTGGTGGGGCCTGTTCACCACCCGGCGTATGATCGACGTCCCGGCGCGGCCCTTCGACCGGGCGGCGTTCGAGCGCACCTCGCGCACCGGCACGTTTTACCTGTTCGACCGGGCGCTCTACGACCGGGTGGGCCCGTTCGACGAACGTTTCCACATCGCGGGCGATTTCGAGTGGCTGGTCCGCGCCGGGCGGCTGGTCGATTTCTGCGCGGGCGACAGCCTGGGCGGGGTCTTCACCCAGGGCGCCCGCAACCTGAGCGGCACCGGCGATCCCCGGCAGAACGTGGAAGACAATATCGTGCACCTGCGCGGCGGCAACTGGAACGCGCTCAAGCCCGCCGACCCGCGCCTGATGCGCGCCTGTTGGGACGAGTGGGGCCGCCAGGACGCCGACCCGCCGCCGGAGATCGCGGACCGGCTGTGGGGCCCCGGCGCGGACGAGCGCTGGCGGAGGTGGCAGCGGCGGCAGCGGCTCAAGCCGTGGGACGAGGCGCTGCGCGCCGGGCCGCGTTTCGTGATCGACCGGACCGGGCTGCGGCCCTTGCTGGCGCGGCTGGGCGTGGTGAAATCGGCTTCACGTTCGCAGGAGTGAGTGTCATGCTAACCATTCTGAGCATCTTCGGCACCCGGCCCGAGGCGGTGAAGATCGCCCCGCTGCTGAAAGCCTTCGCCCGGCGCCCGGACGCGATCCGGTCGGTGGCCTGCTCCACCGGGCAGCACCGCGAGATGCTGGCCCAGGTGCTCGACCTGTTCGCCATCCGGCCCGACATCCGCCTGGACGTGATGGAGCCGGATCAGAACCTGGCGGAGGTGAGCGCCACCCTGCTCACCGAGCTGGATGCCGTCGTGGAGCGCGTGCAGCCCGACTGGGTCCTGGGCGTGGGCGACACGACGACCGTCTTCGCCGCGGCGATGGTCGCGCACTTCCGGCGCGTGCCGTTCGGCCACGTCGAGGCCGGGCTGCGCACCGGCGACAAGTGGCACCCGTTCCCGGAGGAGATCTTCCGGCGCGTGGCCGATTTCGCCGCCGACGCCTACTTCGCGCCGACCGAGCACGCGCGGGAGGTCCTGCTGCGCGAGGGCTGCCCGCCGGAGGACGTCTACCTGACGGGAAACACCGTGGTCGATGCGCTGTTGGAGATGGCCGCGCAGCCCTATGACTGGTCGCGGGGGCCGCTGGCCGGGCTGCCGCTGGACGACCGGATCGTGTTCGTCACGGCGCACCGGCGCGAGAGCTTCGGCCAGCCGTTCCGCGAGCTGTGCCTGGCGATCCGCGACCTGGCGGAGCGTTTCGCCGCGGAAGGCGTCCGGTTCGTCTACCCGGTCCACCTGAACCCGAACGTGCAGGCGCCGGTCCGCGAGCTGCTGGCGGACGCCCCCAACGTGCACCTGCTGGACCCGCTCGATTACCACTCGCTGGTGCAGATGCTCAAACGGGCGACGCTCGTCCTGACCGACTCCGGCGGCATTCAGGAGGAAGCGCCGACCTTCGGCGTGCCGGTGCTCGTCATGCGCGAGGCGACCGAGCGCCCGGAGGGTATCGCGGCGAACGTGGCGCGGCTGGTGGGCACCTCGCGCCAGCGCATCGTAAGCGAGGCCGAGCGCCTGCTGCGCGATCCGGAGGCCCACGCGGCCATGGCGCGCGGCGGCAATCCCTACGGCGACGGGCGGGCCGCGGAGCGCATCACGGCGATCCTGCTGGAGCGCGGCGCGCGATGAGCGAGAACGCGCTGGTGTCGATCGTGCTGCCGGTCTACAACGGCGCGCGCTTCCTGGCCGGGGCTATCCGGAGCTGCCGGGCGCAAACCTACCCGCACTGGGAGCTGATCGTCGTCGACGACTGCTCGACGGACGACACGCCGCAGATCGCCGCCGGTTTCGCCGCGGACGATGCGCGCATCCGCGTGATCCGGCACGCGCAGAACCGCAAGCTGCCCGGCGCGCTCAACACCGGGTTCGAGGCCGCGCGCGGCGACCTGCTCACCTGGACGTCCGACGACAACCTGTACCGTTCCGACGCGCTGGCGGAGATGGTTCGCTTCCTGGCGGATCATCCCGGCGTGGGGCTGGTGTACGCCGATTACAGCCTGATCGACGAGGGGGGAAACGTCACCGGGGCGCTCCGCGCGCCGGAGCGCCGCGACCTGATGTTCAAGTCCGTGGTGGGGCCGTGTTTCCTGTATCGCCGCGCCGTTGCGGAGGCGGTCGGGCGTTATGCCGAAGACCTGTACCTGGCGGAGGATTACGATTACTGGCTGCGCGTGTCGGCCCGCTTCCCGATCGCGGCGCTGCACCGCGACCTGTACCTGTACCGCGAGCATGCCGCCTCGCTCACCGGGCAGCAAAAGCCGCGCGTGCTGCGCGCCCGCGAAACGGCGATCCTGCGCAACCTGCCGCGCCTGGGCTGGACGACGCGCGCCGACCGCGCCGAAGCGTACCTGCACCTGGCGGACCTGGCGGGCGCGCAGGGCCGGACCCGGCACCGGCTGGCCTACTGGGCGCGGGCACTGGGCCAGCAGCCGGTCCTGGCTGCGCGGCGCGGTGTCGTGATGCTGGTCCGCGACGTGTTCGGGGATCGCTGGGCCCGGCGGCTCAGCGAGTCGTATGGGGCGCTCAAGCGGCGGCTGGGGCGGGGATCTCGCGCTTGAAAACGGCTCCGGGCGTGGTAAACTACTCTCAGCCATGCCCCCGTAGCTCAGAGGATAGAGCGCAGGTTTCCTAAACCTGGCGTCGGCGGTTCAAATCCGTCCGGGGGTACACGCGCCAGCCGCCCGGCTGGCGTTTTTTGTTGCTGCGGGGTGGCTGCTATAGTCGCTGCGTGGCGGGGAGAATCTCGCTCAGCCTCATGGGCGTGCGTCCCACTCGTCACGCTGTTGGTCGACGTACTCCTGCGCGTCGATTCCCTGCCAGATTTCGGCGCCCAGCCCTCGCAGGTCAGATAGGCGATGCGGCTTCTGGGGGAGTGATTCGCGTGGGAAATCTGCAAGCCGGTCAACGAGGAACTTATATAACTCACTCTGTTCCTGCGGACTCAATGCTTTCAGCTTCTCCATGAGCTCTTCCGCTTTTTCCATAAGTTCGGCAACGGTCATGGTGGTGTTCCTCACTCCGTTTTTTACAGCGCCACGCAACAGGCGCGATGAATCGGGTTTGCACGTGAATCTATTGTAACCCAATCCGGCCCGTGTGACGTCCTGGCTTCCGAAAAAGCAGCGCAGCAATCGCCACCGGGCGAGGTGCGCCGGCCCGCCCGGTGCGCTACAATAACGCGCGGATTCTTGACGATCAGGGAGCAAACCGCGTGAATTTGTCACACGAACTCGAAACGGCCAAGACGATCGCCCGCATGGCCGCCTCCGTATGCCAGACGATCCAGACCGAGCTGGTCGATCCCGCGCAGAAAGGCGGGCGCGAGCCGGTCACCATCGCCGATTACGCCTCGCAGGCCGTGATCGGCAACGCCCTGGCCGAGAACTTCCCCGACGACGCCGTGCTTTCCGAAGAGCGGTCGGAGGAGTTCATGCTGCTGCTCAACGACAAGCAGCGCGCGCTCGTCCAGCGTTTCGTGACCGACGCGCTGGGCGGCTACGTGTTCGAGGAGCAGATCTGCGCGTGGCTGGACTTCGGCAAGCAGAAGACCGCGCGCCGCACCTGGGTGATCGATCCAATCGACGGGACGAAGGGCTTTCTCGGCGGGCGGCACTACTGCGTCGCCATCGGCCTGCTGATCGAGGGCGAGCCGGTGGCGGGCGTGCTGGCAAGCCCCGGCTTTTACAGCGACGAGGAGATGCCCCCCGATGACCTGGGCGTGCTGAGCTATGCCAGCCGGGGCAGTGGCGCCTTCATGGAGGCGTTGGGCGGCAGCGAGCGCGTGCCGATTCGCGTGTCGGCCACCAGCGATCCCGCGCGGGCGACGCTGCTCACCAGCTTCGAGAGCGGGCACACCAATCTCGGCCTGATCGACGAGGTGGCGCGCCTGTTGGGGCGCGGGCCGGACGCGCCGCAGCGCGGCCTGGACAGCCAGGACAAACACGCGATGGTCGCGTGCGGCATGGGCGACATCCTGCTGCGCGTCGTGCCCGACACGACCTACTTCGAGAAGATGTGGGATCACGCCGCCGGATACGCCATCGTGACCGAGGCCGGCGGGCGCATGACCGACATCCACGGCCAGCCCATCGACTGGACCAGCGGCACCCGCATGACGAACAATCGCGGCGTGCTGGTCACCAACGGGTATCTGCACGACGCCATATTGGACGCCATCGCCCACGCCGGCGGTTAACCTGTTACGAGTGACGCATGACTGACCCGATCCGCGTGTTACATTTCGCCGACGTGCATATCGGCATGGAAAACTACGGGCGCACCGATCCCGCCACCGGCCTCAGCTCGCGCGTGGTCGACTTCCTGCGCCGCATGGACGAGATGATCGATCGCGCCCGCGAGCGCGAGGTCGACCTGGCGATCTTCGCCGGGGACGCGTTCAAGTCGCGCAGCCCCAACCCGACCTTTCAGCGCGAGTTCGCCTGGCGCATCCAGGACCTGGCCGCGCTGTGCCCGGTCGTGCTGCTGGTGGGCAACCACGACCTGCCGAACGTCGACAAGCGCGCCTCGAGCATCGAGATCTACGAGACGCTGCGCGTGCCCAACACCATCCTGGGGCGCGACTACGCGCTGATGACCGTCGAGACGAAGCGCGGGCCGGTGCTGGTCGGCACCGCGCCGTATCCCGTGCGCAATCACCTGCTGCGCGATGTCGACCTGCCCCACAACCGGACCATCGCCCAGATCGACGGCCTCCTGGGCGAGCACCTCGACCGGCGGCTGCAAGCGATGGCCGAAGAGGCGGGGACGTACGACATGCCGCGCATCCTGACCGGGCATTTCAGCGTGTCCGGGGCGGTGCTGGGCAGCGAGCGCAGCGTGATGCTGGGCCGCGACGTGACCGTGATGCTCAGCACGGTGGCCGATCCGGCGTGGGATTACGTGGCGCTGGGCCACATCCACAAGCACCAGTGCCTGACGCTGGGCCGCGCCGACGTCCCGCCGGTGGTCTACAGCGGCAGCCTGGAGCGGATCGACTTCGGCGAAGAGGCCGACCCGAAGGGCTTCGTGTGGGCCGAGGTCGAGCGGGGCCGCGCCCGGTGGAAGTTCGTCGAGGTGGGCTGCCGCCCGTTCGTCACGCTGCGGGTGGACGTGCGCCGTGCCGGGGACCCGAACCAGGTGGTGCTCGAAACCATCGCGCGGCACGACCTGCGCGACGCCGTCGTGCGCGTGATCGTCACCGCCGACCCGGAAACCGACCTGCTGCTGCAAGATCGCCTGATTCACAGCGCCCTGCTCGACGCGGGCGCGAACCACGTCGCCGCCATTCAGCGCGATGTCGAGCGCCCGGCCCGGCTGCGCCTGGGCACTTCGCCCGAAGGGCTGGACCCCGACCAACTGCTCGAACGGTACCTGGGCAGCAAAGAGGTCCCGCCCGACCGGATCGCGGTCTTGCTCGACCACGCGCGGCGGATCTTCACCCAGGAAGAATGAACCAGACGTCCTGGACCGGCGGCGCTCTATCGCCTGCCGGTCGCTCTGATGGTTTGGACCGGATGATGTAAAAGGTTTCGTATGCTCCCGACCCGACTCGAAATGTACAATTTCCTGGCCTATCGCCAGCCCGATCCGCTCGTCTTCGACGGCATTCACCTCGCCTGCCTGACCGGCGCGAACGGCGCGGGCAAGTCGTCGCTGCTGGACGCGATCACCTGGGCGCTGTGGGGCAAGGCCCGCGTGCGCAGCGACGACGACCTGATCCACCAGGGGCAGTCCGAGATGTTCGTCCAGCTCGATTTCTTGCAGGGCGACACGCTCTACCGGGTGGTGCGCCGCCGCCAGAAGGGCAAAACCGCGCGCGCGGGGCGCAGCCAGCTCGACCTGTTCGTTTTCGACCACGAGGCGAACCAGTTCCGCCCGCTGAGCGCCCCCTCGATCCCGGAGACGAACAAGCTGATCGGCGACCTGCTGCGGCTGGATTACGACACCTTCATCCACTCGGCGTTTTTGCAGCAGGGCCGCGCCGACGCCTTCACCACCAAAACGCCCGCCCATCGCAAGGACATTCTCGGCGAGATCCTGGGGCTGAACCAGTGGAAGACCTACGAGGACCGGGCCAAAGAAACCCTGCGCCAGATCGAGCACGACCTGGGTGTGATCGACTACCGCCTGCAGGAGATCGCCCAGCAGGAAGCCGAAGAACCGGCCCTGGTGCGCAATCTCGAGCTGGCGACGGTGGCGCTGGCCGACGCGACCGCGCTCCGCGAGGAAGCCGAGGCGCGCTACAACGAGGTCGCCGGCGCGCAGGAGCAGATGAACGCCGCCCAGGCGCGGCTGGCCCAGGCGGAGCACCGCATCAAGCAGCGGCAGACCGACCTGGACGACATCGAAGCCGAGCTTGAGCGCTACGAAACGCAGATCGGGCAGTTGCAGGGCGTGGTCGAGAACCGCGAGTCGATCCAGGAAGGCTACGCCCAGCTCCAGGCCGCGCGCGAGGCGGACCAGCAGTTGGGCGAAAAATTGCAGGCCATGAGCACGATCAAGGACCGGCTGAACGAGGTGGCCGGGCGCATTCAATCCGCCCGCGCCGACCTCGAGTCGCAGGCCAACCTGCACCGCGACCGCATCGCCAACGCGCAGCGCACCGCCGCCGACCTGGACGCGCTCCAGGCGGACCTGGCCGACGTGCAGGCCGAGGTCCGGCATCTCGAAAGCGAGGAGGCGCGGCGCGACAGCCTGCGCGAGGATATCAACGCGCTCAACGAAGAGAAGGCCGAGCTGCGCGCGCTCAACCAGACGCTGTACGGCGAGATGCAGGCCATCAAGACGCGCATCGACGACGTGCAGGCCGCCGAGGCCACCTGCCCGACGTGCGGCCAGCCGCTCGACGAGGCGCACAAGGCGGCGCTGCTGGAGGAACTGGTGGCCGAGGGCACCGAGCGCGGCGACCAGCACCGGGGCAACCAGGCGCGCCTGGCCGAGATCACCGAGACGATCGCCGCCCACCGCGCCGAGATCGAGGCGATCGAGGTCGAGCTGCGCAAGCTGCAAGCCCTGCGCGACCGCGCCGCCGCGCTCAACGTCTCGCTGGAATCCGCCCGCAACGCCGCCGACACGATCCGGTCGGAGCAGGCCGAGCTGGCGGCGGTGGAAGAACTGATCGAGTCCGGCGCGTATGCCGAGGAATTGCAGGCCCAGCGCGACGCGATCCAGGCCGAGATCGACACGCTGGGCTACGACTCGGACACGCACAGCGCCGTCCGCGAGACGCTCTCCACCTACGAGGATTTCGACCGCCGCCAGCGCGATCTCGAAACCGCGCTGCAACAGCTTCCCGAGGTCCAGACGGCGCTGGCGAACGCGTCGGCGCGGCGCGACCGCTGGCTGAAAGTGCTGGACGAGGAGCGCGCCGAAGTGGCCGCCGCCCAGGCGGAAATCGAAGGGCTGCAGGAGCAGGTCGAAGAGGCCCGCCGCCGCGACGAGGAAGTCCGGCAGCGGCGCACCGCCGAAAAGCGCGCCCAGGAGAGCGTGATCCGGGCGCAGCAGGCGCTCTCGGCGCTGGAGAACGCCCGCAAGCGCAAGGCCGAGCTGGAAACCCGGCAGATGGAACTGAGCGCCGAGAAGAGCATCTACGAAGACCTGCGCGCCGCCTTCGGCAAGAACGGCGTCCCGGCCATGATCATCGAGGCGGCCATCCCCGAGCTGGAGGAGTCCGCCAACCACCTGCTGGCCCGCATGACCGATGGCCGGATGCACGTCCGGCTGGACACGCAGCGCGAAAAACGCACCGGCGGCGTGGCCGAAACGCTGGACATCCTGATCAGCGACGAGTTGGGCACGCGCAGCTACGAGACGTATTCCGGCGGCGAGGCGTTCCGCGTGGACTTCGCGATCCGCGTGGCGCTCAGCCAGATGCTGGCCCGGCGGGCCGGGGCGCAGCTTCGCACGCTGTTCATGGACGAGGGCTTCGGCACGCAGGACGAGATGGGCCGCCAGCGGCTGGTCGAGGCGATCACTGCCGTGCAGGATCACTTCGACCTGCTGCTGGTGATCACGCACGTCGAAGACCTGCGCGACGCCTTCCCGGTGCAGATCAGCATCACCAAGACGCCCGACGGCAGCCGGATCTCGGTCGGGTGAGCGCCCCATGCCGCTGTCGCTCGACCGCCAGAATGCCTACCGCCGCCGCTACGCGGCGCTGCGCCCCGGCTGGCGCCCGGCCACCGAGCAGTACGAGGTCCTGATCCGCCAGCACCTGCGCCCGGGCATGCGCGTGGTGGACCTGGGCTGCGGGCGCGGTGGCGTGCTGGAACAGCTCGGCCCGGCGGCGGATCGCCCGCTGGGGCTCGATCCCGATCTCCGGTCGCTGGCCGAGCACCGCCTGCCGGGCCTGCCGCGCGCCGTCGCCAGCGCGGACGCGATCCCGCTGCCCGCCGCCAGCGTGGACCTGGCGCTGTCGAGCTGGGTGCTCGAACACCTGCCCGACCCGGCGCGGACCTTCCGCGAGGTGGCGCGCATCCTGCGGCCCGGCGGCGCGTTCCTCTTCGTCGCGCCGAGCGCCCACAGCCCCGCCGCGCTGCTCAACCGGGCGCTGCGCCCGCTGCAGGCGCGGTTGGTGCCCCGGCTGTATGGCCGCGAGGAGTCCGACGCGTTCCCGGTCGTGTACCGCGCCAACACCCGCCGCCAGATCGAGGCGCTGGCGCGCGCTGCCGGGCTGGAATGCCACGCCTTCCACCACGTCGAGGACCCGACCTATTTCGCGTTCCACCCGCTGATCTTCCGGCTGAACGCGGCGCTGGTCCGCGCCCTGCCGCGTGGGATGTACGAGCACATCGTCGCGGCCTACGCCAAGCCGGAGTAGGCGCGCAGTCTGCGCGCAACTCACCAGACCAAACGAGGCACCGCCGATGAACGCACCACAGCCTGCCGAACCTTCTCCAGACGCCAGGGGCCCTGTCCGCGACGTGGCCCTGCTGTTCCTGCGGCTGGGCGCGGTGGCGTTTGGCGGACCCGCCGCGCATATCGCCATGTTCCGCGACGAAGTCGTCACGCGGCGCAAGTGGATCAGCAACCAGCACTTTCTCGACCTGTTGGGCGCGACGAACCTGATCCCCGGCCCCAACTCGTCGGAGATGGCGCTCCACGTCGGGTACGTCCGGGCGGGCTGGCGCGGGCTGCTGGCGGCGGGCGTGTGCTTCGCCCTGCCGGCGGTGCTGATCGTGCTGGCGCTGGCCGTGCTGTACGTCGAATACGGCACGACGCCCGCCGCCGAATGGCTGTTGTACGGCATCAAGCCGGTCGTCATCGCCATCATCGCCCAGGCGATGGGGAGCCTGCTGCGCACCGCCGTCAAGGGGCGGCTGCTGGCGATCATCGGCGCGGCGGCGTTCGCCCTGTACCTGTTGGGCTTAAACGAAATCCTGCTGTTGTTCGGCGGCGGCCTGCTGTTCATGCTGGTCCGGAACGCGGCGCGGCTGCGGCGCCTGCGCGGGCGGACCGGCGCGTCTGCCGTCGCAGCGCTGGGCATCCCCGGCGCGCTGCTGGCGCCGGCGGCCAGCACCGTGGCAGCATTCTCGCTGGGCGGCCTGTTCCTCACGTTCCTGAAAATCGGCTCGGTGTGGTACGGCAGCGGCTACGTGCTGCTGGCCTTTTTGCGCAACGATTTCGTGGAGCGCCTCGGCTGGTTGAGCACCCAGCAGCTTCTCGACGCGGTCGCCGTCGGCCAGGTCACGCCGGGGCCGCTGTTCACCACCGCGACCTTCATCGGCTACGTCACCGGCGGCTTTCCCGGCGCGCTGGTGGCGACGCTGGGCATTTTCGTGCCCTCGCTCGTCTTCGTGCTGGCGACCAACCCCTTCATCCCGCGCCTGCGCAACTCGCTGTGGCTCAGCGGCCTGCTGGACGGCGTCAACGTGGCGGCGCTGGGCCTGATGGCAGCGGTCACCGTGGAACTGGGCCGGGACGCGCTGCGCGACGGGATCACGGTGGCGCTGGCCGCGCTGGCGGCGGTCCTGCTGATTCGCTACAAGGTCAGCACGATCTGGCTGATCCTCGGCGGGGGCGTCGCCGGGCTGGTGTCCGCGTTGGTGCGGTGATACGGGTGCTTTTGCTCACCAAAATCTGTATAATCTACCGGGAAACCTGAAAAAACCTGCATCCGGACAAACGCCATGCTGCTGCGCTGGATCCATTACATTCGACTGGCGGGCTTCCCGCTGGGCCTGGGCTTGATGCTCGTGCTGGTGAGCGGCACGCTCAACCGCGTGATGATCGTGGAGCTGGAGCTGCCTGCCGCGCTGGTCGGGCTGTTCTTCGCCGTGTCGCTGGCGGTGGCCCCGGCCCGCGCCTGGATGGGCTACTTCTCCGACGCGCACCCCGTCGGCGGGCGGCGCCGCGAGCCATACATCGCGCTCGGCGCGATCGTCGCCGGGCTGGGCGTGATCGGCGCCACCCTCATCGTGACGAACGTGGCGGCGGTGGGGATCGTGCTGGCCGGCGGGACGCTGACCGCCTTCCTGGCCTACGCGCTCGGCTATACGCTGGCGAGCAACAGCTTCGAGGCGCTGCTGGCCGACGTCTTCCACGGTGCCCAGCGTCCCCGCGCCGTGACGATCTACAAGGTGGCGATGTTCACCGGCCTGTTCACCGGCGCGCTCGTCCTGGGCCGCCTGCTGGACCCCTACGACGAATCCCGGCTGGTGGCGATTGTGATCGGGATCGCGGCGTTGTTCGCCGGGCTGGCCGCGCTGGCCGTCGTCCGCCAGGAGCCGCGCGGCGCCGCGATCGGCGCGCTGAGCCGCCAGGCCGCCGAGGTGCCGTTCCGCGAGGCGATGCGCGCGGTCGTGCTGGACAACCCGCAGGGGCGGCGGTTCTTCGCGCTGGTCGTGCTCAGCGTGTTGGGCACACTGGCCCAGGACGTGCTGCTGGAGCCTTACGGCGCGCTGGTGCTCGACATGCGCGTCGCCCAGACCACGCGCCTGACGGCGATCTGGGGCGCGGGCACCATCCTCGCCATGATCGCCAGCGGGAGCTGGCTGATCCAGCGGGTGGGCTACCTGTCCGCGCTGCGGGTGGGGCTGGCGCTGAATGTGGCCGTCTTCGCCGGGTTCATCCTGGCCGGGTGGCTGGGCAGCCCGGCGCTGTTCCGCGGGCTGGTGTTCGCCCTGGGGCTGGGCACGGGCCTGTCGATGGCGGGCCTGCTGACGGCGGTGATCGAGCACACGACGACCGCGCGCGCCGGGCTGATGATGGGCGTGTGGGGCATGGCGGCGGAGTTCGGCCAGACGATGGGCGGCGTGTTGGGCGGCGCCGTGGTGGACGTGGTGCGCTGGCTCACCGGTGGCGACGCGCTGATCGCCTACGGCACGGTGTTCGCTCTCGAAGGCGCCCTGCTGGTGATCGCGCTCGCCCTGGCCGCCGATCTACGCGTAGAGACGCCGGCGCAGCAGGCCGACGTCTCCGCGTCCGTGCGGGCCAGCGTGCTGGCCGGGGATTGAGCTTTTACTACGCTTTTACGGCGCTTTTTCGCGCTGCAGGGCGCGCTCCATCCGGCGAATCCGGCGAGTGATCCAGAAGCGGTTCCACGTGCCGACGATGCCGTGCGGCAGCAGCATCACCACGATCACGAACACGATCCCCAGGAACAGGTCCCACAGGTCCGACACGTCGAACACCTCGTCCTGAAGATCGAGGTCCGGGACGACCTGCCCGCCGGCGACCAGCCCCGCCGCGCTGACAACGATCCACAGGGCCAGGTACGCGCCGAGGACGGACCACCGCCCGCCATCCCCGGCCAGCCGGTGAATCGCGGGGCGCAGGGTCCGGCGCAGGAACAGGATCAGCAGCGCGGCGATCAGCCCGACCGCGAACTGCCACAGGGGCACCAGCCCCAGCACCTCGGTTTCGAGCGTGAACGTCTCGTTGCGCAGGTACGTCTCGCCCAGGATCAGGCCGAGCGCGGCCACGACCGGGCCGGTCAGCGTGCCCACCCCGCCGATCAGCGTGTGCAGCAGCGGATCGACGGTGAACTTGAGGCTGAGCATCTCCGGGTGCACGCGCTTGTCGGTCGCCCAGATGACGAACAGCACGCCGCTGAGCGTGGCGATCACCCCCGCGAAGATCATCGTCAGCAGCTTGTAGAAAAACGTGTTGTAGCCGATGGTCCGCGCGCGTTCCTCGTTCTCGCGGATGGCGACGATCACGCGCCCGACCGGCGAGTTGAGGTAGCGGCGGATCGCCAGGAAGACGATCACGAAGAACACGATCGTCACGCGGTACATCTGCAAGCGGCTGCCGTCGCCGGTGGGGGTGGGGTTGAGCGCGGCGGGCAGCAGGTCGCCGAAGCCGAGGCCGTCCTCCGCGCCGGTGACGTTGCGGAAGGTCCCGCTTTTCGCCAGCACGAAGAACATCTCGGCCAGGGCCAGCGTGAACATGGTGAAGTAGATCCCGCGCAGGCGCAGCGTCACCACGCCGGAGATCAGGCTCAGGCCGATACTGCCCAGCACGGCCAGCGCCGCCGCCTGGTAGAAGGTCATGCCGGGGGTGTTCGGCACCAGCAGCAGCACCAGCAGCACGCCGCCCAGCGCCAGCGTCACCAGCCGCCGGGCGGTGATCCGGGTGAGGATCGCCAGCGCCAGCACCACCGCCAGCACGGCGATCAGCGCTTCCTGCTGGTAGGACTGGTCCACCCGCGCCAGCAGAATGAACGTGATGTAGCCGCCCGCGCCGAAGAACAGCGCGTGGCCGAACGAGATGATGCCGTTGTAGCCGAACAGCAGGTTGTAGCTCATCGCCAGGCAGGCCAGCACCAGGGCGCGGGCCATCTCGCTCTGCCAGAAGGCCGACTCGCCGGTGGGGCGGCGCGGCGTGACCTCGCTGCCCGACAGGTCCGCCACGATGGCGGGGAACTGCCACAAGACCAGCACCACCAGGGCGTAAAACCAGTTTTCCAACACCAGCCGCGCCAGCGATTCGGCGGCGCGGCGCAGCGCCGGGTCGCCGATCCGGTCGATGGTGCGGTAGACGGTGCGCTCGATCATCATTCCCCCCTGCCAAACAGGCCGCTCGGCTGCACCAGCAGGACGGCGATCATCAGCAGCAAAATCGACGTCTCGGCCAGCACCGGCGCGTCGAAGTGCTCCAGCGAGAGCTGCTCGGCCACGGCGCGCGTCAGGCCGACGACGATGCTGGCGACGGCGGTGCCTTCGTAGCTGCCCATGCCGCCGATCACGACCACGACGATCGCCAGGATCAGGAACTGGTTGCCCATCTCCAGCGTCGCGCCCTGGTAGGGCACCAGCGCGATCCCGCCCAGCGCGGCCAGCGCCGAGCCGAGGATGAACACCAGCGTGAACACCCGGCGCACGTTGATGCCCAGCGCCTGGACCATCTCCGGGTCCTGTACCCCGGCGCGGATGATGATCCCGATGCGGGTCCGGTTGAGCAGAATGTACACGCCGATCATCATGGCGAGGCCCAGCCCGATGATGAACAGCCGGTAGACGCTCAGGCTCTGCTGGAACAGGGTGAATTTCTCGTTGAGCAGGGGCGGCGGGCTGAGGGGCTGCTTGGGGTTGCGCCCGTAGATGCGCTCGACGAAGTCGAGGAAGATCGCCGCCAGCCCGAAGGTCAGCACGATCTGGAAGATCGGGCGCTCGTACAGGGGGCGAATCAGCCCCGCCTCCATGACGGCGCCGATCGCCGCCACGAGCAGCACCCCCCCTCCGATCGCGGCCAGGAACCGCACTTCGACGCTAGCATCCAGCGAGTGGTAGATGTCGTAGCCGACGTAGGCCCCGATCAACAGAAAGGCGCCCTGCGCGAAGTTGAGCACGTCCAGCAGGCCGAAGATCAGCGACAGGCCGGACGCCACCAGGAACACCAGCATGCCCAACAGAATGCCGCGGAACACCGTCTGCCCGGCGGTGTTGTAGCCGAAATCGAGCCAACTGATCGCCAGCAAGAGCGCGACGTAAACCACCACCAGCAGCCACGACCGGCGGTGTTGGGGCGTCAGGTTCGTCCAATACGTTTGCATGTGATCCTCCGGTCCCTACGCGACGCCCAGGTAGGTCGTGATCAGGGCCTTGTCCTGCACGAGGTCGGCCATCAGCCCGCTGTGCACGGAGATGCCCTCCTCGATGATGACGTAGCGCTCGGCGAGCTGGCTGGCAACCTGGAAGTTCTGCTCGACCAGCAGCACGGTCGTGCTGGCCGAAAGCTGGCGGATGGCCTCCATCATGTGCTCGATCAGCACGGGGGCCAGCCCTTCGCTCGGCTCGTCGATCAGCAGCAAGCTGTTGTCGGCCACCAGCGCGCGCGCAATCGCCAGCATCTGCTGCTGGCCGCCGGACAGGTGCCCGCCGGGCAGGTGGTACAGCCGCTTGAGGTCGGGGAACAGGCCGAAGATGAAATCGGCCTTGCGCTCGAGGTCGCCTTTGTCGCGCTCGGCGATGAGCAGGTTCTCGCCCACGGTCAGGTCGCGGAAGATGATCCGCTTCTCCGGCACGTAGCCGATGCCCATCTGCGCGATCTTGTGCGCCCGCAGGCCGTGAATCGGCACGCCCTTGAACGCGATCTCGCCCGCGCGGGGCGGCGCCAAGCCGATGATGCTGCGCAGCGTGGTCGTCTTGCCCGCGCCGTTGCGCCCCAACAGCACGGTGATGCTGCCCGGCGGCACCTCGACCGTCACGCCTTCGAGGATGTGAAACTCGCCGATGAAGGTGTGGATGCCGCGCACTTCGAGAATGTGGGCCGGGGTTGGTGTGGCGCTCATGGCGCTTCGCCCCCCATCATTTCGGCAAAATCGCCGTACAGCTCGCCCAGGTACGCCTTCTGGACGGTTTCGTTCCGGGTGATCTCCTGCGGCGTGCCCTCGGCCAGCACTTCGCCCTGGTGCATCACCGTGATGCGGTCCGAGATGTTCATCACGACGTTCATATTGTGCTCGACCAGCATGATCGTCTTGTGCGTCGCCTGCTGGATGCGCTGGATCGTCTCGATCAAGACCGGCACCTGCTCGGTCGCCATGCCGGCGGTCGGCTCGTCGAGCAGCAGCAGCTCGGCGTCGGAAGCCAGCAGGATCGCCAGCTCCAGCTTGCGCTGGTCGCCGTGGGGCAGGATGCGCGCCGGGATCCCGACCTTGTCGCCCAGGCCAACCTGCGCGATGGCGTCCAGCGCGGCGACCTCGTACTGCTTGAAGCGGCGGAAATGCCACCAGAACTTGGCGCTGTCGCCGCCCATCGCCTGGGCCGCCAGCCGGACGTTTTCCAGCACGGTCAGGTTGGGGAAGATGTTCGTGATCTGGAACGACCGCCCGATCCCCAGGTGCACGCGGCGGTACAGCGGCTCGCCGGTGATGTCCTGCCCCTTGAACAACACCTGGCCGCGGGTGGGGGGCAGGTTGCCGGTCAGCAGGTTGAACAGCGTGGTTTTGCCCGCGCCGTTGGGCCCGATGATCGAGTGCAGATCGCCCTGGCGCACGCGGATATCCACGCCGGAAACGGCCACCAGCCCGCCGAATTCCTTCGTCAGCCCGCGCCCTTCGAGGAGGTGCATTTGTTCCGACATACGTCTGCTCGCTTGACTGAGTGCTCGACACGTGGGGGACGCACCGGGGCGCGCCCCCCATCACGGAAAAGGCGAACGGGACTACTCGCCGCGCTCGACCAGCGGCGTGCAGTCGAGCGTGTCGCTGCTGCGGTCGGCGCCCGCCTCGCACGGCGGCGCGGTTTCTTCAGCGGACACTTCGGCGACCAGCGTGTAGAAAGCCTGGTCCGGATCGTCGACGTTATCGACCTGGACGACGTACATCGGCAGCAGCGCCTGGTGATCCTCGGCGCGCAGCGTGTAGGTGCCCTTCGGCCCCTCGAACTGCAGGCCCTCCAGCGCGGGGACCAGGTCCTCGGTGAAGGTCGAGCCCTCGGCGGCTTCCACACCGGCGACCAGCGCCTGGGCAGTCGCAAAGCCGCATTCGGTGAACAGGTCCGGCACGTCGCTGTAGGTTTCGCGGTGGCGCTCGACCAGCCAGTCGTTGATCTCGGTATCCGGCGCGGTGTAGTGGTAGACGATCAGGCCGATGTTGCCGATCTGCGACTCGTCCGCCACGGCCATGAAGATGTCGTTGGAGTTGAAGCCGGTGATGATCACGGGCTTGTCGGGGTCCACGCCCAGGCCCAGCTCGGTCGCCTGCTGGAACAGGTTGATCGAGGTGGCGCCGGCCCAGGTGATGATCACGCCGTCCGCGCCGGAGTCGATAACCTGCTGCAGGTACGGGCCGAACTCGGTGGTGTCGGTCGGCGCGTAGATCGCGTCCTGCACGAATTCGGCGCCCTTCTGCAGGAAGCCGTAGTCGAACGCCGCGACCGAGCCATAGCCAAACGCGTAGTCGGGCGCGAGCTGGACGTACTTGCTGCCCACGTTCTCGACGGCCCAGGCGGCGATGTCGAGCGCGTCCTGGTACGAGTTGCGGCAGACGCGGAAGGTGGTCGGCTTGAAGAACTCGCCGGTGATGCGCGGGTCGGCAGCCGGGGCGGCGAACAGCACGACGTCATACTCCGCCGCGATATCGACCAGGCCCAGCGTGACGCCCGACGACGGCGCGCCGACCAGCACCTCGACGCCCTCGACTTCGATCAGCTCGCGGGCTTGCGTGGCGGCCAGCTCGGCGTCGTTGGCGTAGTCGCGCACCACGATCTCGATCGGGCGCCCGGCGACTTCCATCGTGCCCTCGGTCGCGTATTCGAGGCCCAGGGTGAAGCCGTTCTGAAGCTCGATCCCGTACAGGGCCAGCACCGCCGACAGATCGGTGATCAGGCCGACCTTGAGCGGCTCGCCGTCCTGTGCGCGGGCGATGCGGTCCGCCCGGTAGGCTGGCATCACGACCAGCGCCAGCGCCATGACGAGAACCAGCAGGCTTAACGTTACTTTACGCATGTCAAAGCTCCTTTTTGATAATCACCAGGACAGTGAAGAGAGTGTGACCATAACCAGGGTGCTTCTGCTCAGCGTTGCCTCCTTTTCGCTCCACGACAGCCTACCGTGCGGTTGCACAGTCGAATCACACAGCTATCATCCGGTTTCCGCGAACCGCTCGCGCAGCTCGCGCTTCAAGATTTTGCCCGCCGCCGAGATCGGCAGCGCGTCGAGAAAGGCCACCGACCGGGGCACCTTGAACCCGGCCAGGTGCGCCCGCAGATAGTCCAGCAGTTCATCCTCGGCGGCGGCGGCGCCGGGCGCCAGCACCACACAGGCTTTGCCGACCTCGCCCCACTTCGGGTCCGGCACGCCGATCACGGCGCACTGGTGCACCGCCGGGTGCCGGTAGAGCACCTGCTCGATCTCCGCCGGGTAGACGTTCTCGCCGCCGGAGATGAACATGTCTTTCTTGCGATCGACGATGAAGAAATACCACTCGTCGTCATAACGCGCCATATCGCCGGTGTGGAACCAGCCATCCTCGTCGACGACCTCGTCCAGCGCGCCCGGCATGTTGAAATAGCCCGAGCAGAACGACGGCCCCTTGAGCACCAGCTCGCCCACTTCGCCGGGGCCGAGCGGGCGGTTGCGCTCATCCACCACGCGCGCATCGACGAAAAAGTTGGGCCGGCCAATGCTGCCCGCCTTGCGGATCGCGTCGTCGGGCGCCAGCGCGAAAATGCCGGGGCCGAACTCGGTCATGCCGAAGCCCTGCTTGAAGCGCACGCCCTTCTCGTCGCGGAACTGCTCGACCAGCGTCACCGGCAGCGGCGCGCCCCCGCTGGTGCAAAAGCGCAGGCTGCTCAGGTCGGCGTCCGCCCAGTTGGGCGCCTGGGTGAGCATCTGGTACATGGTCGGCACGCCCGCGAAGAAGTCGGCCCGGTATTCCTGGATCAGGTCCAGCACCAGCGCCGGGTCGAAGCGGCGGACCAGCACCACCGTCCCGCCGACGATCATCAGCGGCGTGGTGTAGACCAGCAGGCCGCCGGTGTGAAACATCGGGAAGACGTTGACCGTGGTATCGCCGGGCAGGATGTCGTGAATCACGGTGTTGAGCGTGTTCCAGGCGATCATCCGGTGGCTGATCTGCGCGCCGCGCGGCACGCCGGTCGTCCCGCCGGTGAAGATCAGCGCGGCGACGTCTTCCTCGCTCACCGATTCGGTCGTGACCGGGACGGCGGGCGCGGCCTGCAAAGTGGACTCGAAATGGCGGCTGCCGGGCAGCCCCTCGCCCTCGATGTGCAACGTGTGAGTCACGCTCGGCGCGTGTGGCAGCGCCTGCCCGATCGACTCCTTGAATTCGTCGGAGAAGATCAGCACGCGCGGCGTGGTATCGTCGATCACCCGGACCAGCTCGCGCCAGTGCATCCGCCAGTTGTAGCAGGCCAGGATCGCGCCCAGCTTGCCGCACGCGAAAAACGCGTCGAGGAACTCCACGCCGTCGAAGGCGACGATGCCCACCCGGTCGCCTTTGGTGATCCCGGCGACGTCGCGCAGCCAGTTGGCGAAGCGGTTGGCGCGCTCGTTCAACCGGGCGTAGGTGTAGGCCGGGCGGCCCGCCTTGCCCGCGTCGACCACGGCCAGCCGGTCGGGTGAGTAGATCGCGCGGCGCGCGAGCGTGTCCCCAATGAACATAGGACGATCTCCAAAAAACCTAGTCTGCCGTCCACTCGAACGCGGCAGCGGCCATCGTGTAGCCCGCGCCGCTGGCGCAGAACACCACCAGCTCGCCCGGACGCGGCCCGATGCCCTGGGTGATCGCGTCGTCGAGGGCCAGCGGGATGCACGCCGAGCCGGTGTAGCCCCATTTGTCCATGGTGGTATGCGTGCGCGCCATCGGCAGGCCCAGCTCGCGCATGACGTACTCGATGGTGCGCAGGTTGAGCTGGGTGAAACAAATCTTGTCGATGGCCTCCACCGGGCGGCCCAGCTTGTCCATCAGCGCGCGGACCAGCGGCGGCCAGCCTTTGTTGTTCGTGTCCGGCGGGAAGCGCTTGCGGATCTCCAGGCGCTGGGGGCGGGTGCCGTCGCCGCCGGTCGGCTCCACCGTCCCGCCGATGAATACGCCCATGTAGTCGTGAAACGCGCCGTCGGACTTGACGTTCGCGCCCAGGAAGCCGGGCCGGTCGCCCGCCGCCAGGATCACCGCGCCCGCGCCGTCGCCGAACAGGGTGCAGGTTCGCTTGTTGGTCCAGTCCACGAAGCGGGTCATGCCATACGCGCCGACGACCAGGACGCGATTGTAGGCCGCGTCGGTGGCGATGTAGCGGCTGGCGATGTCCACGCCGGTGACGAACGCGGCGCAGGCGTTATTGATGTCGAACGTGCCCGCGTTGGCCGCGCCCAGCTTGAACTGCACGACCGACGCCGTGCCCGGCGAGACGTAATCGGGCGTATCGGTCGCCACGATGATCAGGTCCAGATCGGTGGGCGCCAGCCCGGCCCGGTCCAGCGCCTGGTGGGCGGCGTGCACCGCCAGGTCGGACGTGACCTCGTCGTCACCGATCAGCCGCCGCTCGCGGATGCCCACGTTGTCGATCAGCCACTGGTCGACCGGCTCACCGAGCAGCGCGTCGAGCTCGGCGTTGGTGCGCACCCTGGCGGGCAGATAGCGCCCGGTGCTGATGATCTGCGCGTGACGCGGCATGGCCCGGTCCCTATTCCACGCTGGCGAGATGCTCGCGCAGGGCCGCGACCCACGCGTCCGGCGTCTCGACGTTGGGCGAATGCGACGCGCCGGGGATCTCCAGGTACCGCGCGCCGGGCAGGTTGTCCAGGATGTGCTGGCAGACGGCGCGCGTGCTCAGGAATTGGTCCTCGGCCCCGCGCACGACCAGCGTCGGGATGCCGTCCAGCTCGCCCAGCCGGTCGGCCACGGCCCACGCTTGCAGCGCCGCCGGGCCGCGCAAGCTCGCCTCGTCTCGCTGCTTCAGGCTGGCTGCTTCCAGGCGTTTCCAGTTGTCATCGTCCGGGTGGTTGATGGCCGTCGCCCGCAGCGCCAGCTTGAGCTGGTCCTTGTTGGCGACCATCGCCGCGATGCGCGCCGCATCCGCCAGCATGGCGGGCATATCCCCCGCCACCCAGCCGGGATTCAACAGCGTCAGGCTTTTCACGTCCGCCGGGCCATCGAGCGCGTATTGCAGCGCGACATTCGAGCCAAGCGAGTGGCCGACGAGGTGCGCCGGGCCGAGCCCCAGGTGCGCCACCAGGCCGCGCACGTCGCCCGCCAGGGTTTCGATCGTCCAGTCGGCAGCCGGGCCCTCGGTGTCGCCCCGCCCGCGCAGGTCGGGCGCGATGAAGTGGTACGCGCCGCCCATCCGGGCCAGCGTGTATTCCCACCACGCGCTGCTCGACGTGTTGCCGTGAATGAGCACCACGGGCTGGCCGCTCCCCTGTTCGAGATAGTGCATCTTCAGATCGCCGATCGCTGCCGTTGGCATGTGTCGCTCTCCTGTTCAGTCTCCGTACCGTTCCACCAGGGCCTTTTTGTCGATCTTGCCCGCGCCGGTCTTGGGCAGCGCGTCCACGAACACCGCCGACTTGGGGACCTTGTAGCGGGCGAGATGCTCGCGCAGGAAGGCGATCAGGCCGGCCTCGTCCAGCGCCGTTCCCGGCTCCACGACCACCACCGCGCGCCCGACCTCGCCCCATTTGTCGTCGGGCACGCCGATCAGCGCCGCCTCTTTGATCGCCGGGTGGCGGTACATCACGCTCTCGACCTCGGCGGGGTACACGTTCTCGCCGCCGGAGATGATCATATCCTTGAGCCGCCCGACGATGGTGTAATAGCCCTCGTCGTCACACACGGCCAGGTCACCGGTGTGCAGCCAGCCATCGACGATGGCCTGGGCGGTGGCCTCCGGGTTGTTCCAATAGCCGGGCGTGACGTGCGGCCCGCGGATCAACAGCTCGCCCGGCTCGCCCGCCGCGCAGGTCGAGCCGTCGGCCCGGGCCACCCGCACATCGACGTGCATCAGCGGGAAGCCGACCGCGCCCGGCTTGCGGCGGACGTCCGCGCCCGGCAGCCAGAACGTGTTCGGCCCGGCTTCGGTCAGGCCATAGCCGGTTTTGAAGTCCACGCCTTTCGCCCAAAATCGCTCGAAGACGGGCAGCGGGCAGGGCGCGCCGCCGCTGATCACCAGCTTGAGCCGGCTGAAATCGGCCTGGGGCCAGCGCGGGTGCCCCTGCATGACGACGAACATGGTCGGCACGCCGAAGAACAGCGTCACGCCGCCGCCGTCGATCAGGTCGAAGACCTGGTCGGGATCGAAGCCGCCGCACAGGATGTTCGTCCCGCCGCAGTGAATCAGCGGCAGGGTGAAGACGTTCAGCCCGCCCGTGTGGAACAGCGGCGAGTTGAGGATCGCCACGTCGTTTTGATCCAGCCCCCAGCTCATCACCGTGTTGATGCTGTTCCAGGTCATGTTGCCGTGCGAGAGGATCGCGCCCTTGGGCAGGCCGGTCGTCCCGCCGGTATAGCAGATCACCCACGGCGAGTCCCATTCGAGATCCGGGCGCGGCGCGACCAGCTCGGCGGGATGCGCGTCGCGCTCGGCAAACTGCCGGTCGGCGGGCGCGGCCTGCCGGTTGATGGCGACGACGTGCTGTACACCGGCGATGGCCGGGCGCAGCGCGTTCACCACGTCGATGAACGCGTCCGAGTAGACCAGGACGCGCGGCCCGGCGTCGCGGATCAGCCCTTCGATCTCCGCCGGGGCCAGCCGCCAGTTGAGGTTTTGCAGGATCGCGCCGATCTTGCCGCACGCCATCCACACGTCCATGTAGGGCATCGAGTTGGTCGCCAGCACGGCCACGCGGTCGCCCTGGGCGACGTCCAGGCTCCGCAGGAAGTTGGCGGTCTGGTTGGCCTGGGCGTTCCAGGCGGCGTACGTGATGTCCCGCCCGGTGAGCGTGTCGCGGACGGCGAGCCGGTCCGGCGTGAGCTGGGCGCGCCGCTGGAGAAAATCGGTGATGAAACTGGATTTTTGCTCGATCATCGCTCGCTCAAAAAAGACTTTTCAAAAAAGGCGTGGGACGCGCGGGGCGCCCCGGCGACGTGCTACTGCTCTCAGTTTACAACACCAGCCCACCATCGACACTCAACACGATCCCGTTGACGAACGACGACTCTTCCGACGCCAGGAACAGGTAGGCGTTGGCGATGTCTTCGGGCGTGCCCAGGCGGCGAACCGGCGTGCGGGCCGCGAAGTCGTCCAGCACTTTCTGCGGCACGGTCTTGATCATGTCGGTGGCGATGAAGCCGGGCGCGATGGCGTTGGCGGTGATGCCCTTCGGGCCCAGCTCGCGCGCCCAGACGCGCGTCATGCCGATCACGCCCGCCTTGGTGGCGACGTAGTTGGTCTGGCCGAAATTGCCGTACAGGCCGACGATCGACGATGTGCTGATCACGCGGCCATAGCCGCGCTCGATCATGTGCGGGGCGACGGCCTGCGTCAGGTTGAACACGCCCTTGAGGTTGACGTCCACCACGGAATCGAACTCATCCTCGGTCATCTTCACCAGCCGCGCGTCGCGCGTGATCCCGGCGTTGTTGCACAGGATGTCGATCTGCCCATAGGCGTCCAGCACCTGCCTCACCAGCGCCTCGACCTGGTCGCGCTGCGTGACGTCGCAGGTGACCGCCAGCGCCGCGCCGCCCGCCGCCACGATCTCGTCCGCGACGGCCTGCGCCGCCTCCGCGACGATGTCGATCACGACCACTCTGGCGCCTTCGCGGGCGAAGCGCAGGGCGACCGCCTTGCCGATGCCGCCCCCGCCGCCGGTGACCAGCGCCACGCGATTCGATAAACGTTTGTCCATCACATGCCCTCTTTCGCTTTAGTGTGCCGCGCGAGCCGCCCACAGCAGCCCGCGGAGAACCATCTCGCGCACCTGGGGGATCTCGAACTCGGCGGCGTCGTGCCCCAGCGCGCAGTACGCGATCCGCCCCGCGCCCCAGCGCCGCACCCACGTCACCGGCATCACGGTCCCGGCGATCCAGGGCAGGTGCTCGCCGCCGAAGGTCGTCGTCGCCAGCACCTGGTTCGACGGGTCGACCAGCATGTAGTACTGCTCGGAGTGCAGGCTGAAATCGTCCAGCCCGGCGGTGATCGGGTGCTCGCGGTCGGCCATCTGGACGGTGTAGCGAATCTTGCCGCCCGGGTGCGCCACGAAGCGCCCGCCGGCCAGAAACATCAGCGACCCGCTGCCCTCCAGCGTGACGCCCTGGCCGCCGTGCCACCCGGCGAAGCCGGTCCCGCGCTCGACCGCCGCGGCCAGCCCGGCGACCTGCTCGTCGGTGACGGTATCCACCGACCAGTTGAGCACGACCAGGTCGAACCCGGCAAGGTAGTCCGCATCGACCAGCGGATCGAGCGCCGGCACCTGGACGGTTTCGAAGTCCAGCGCGCCCAGCATCCCGGCGACCAGCCCGGTCGTCTTCTCCGGCTCGTGGCCAGCATATCCCCCATAGACGATCAATGCCGATGGTGTCATGTGCCGTCCTCCTCTCAGCCCCAGCGGACCGCCGTGGCGCTCCACGTGTAGCCGGTGCCCGCCCCGGCCAGGACGATCAAATCGCCGTCGCGGACTCGGCCCTGGGCCAGCCCCAGCTCCAGCGCCAGCACCTGGTCCACGCTCTGGATGTGGCCGTAGTGGTCGAGATATACCGACTGTTCCGGCGTCAGGCCGACCGCGCCGAGGATTTCGCGGTAGAACGAATTTTTCATGTGGGTGATCCCCAGGAAGCGCAGGTCGCGCAGGTCGCGCCCGCTGACCTGCACCGCCTCGGTGATGACCTCGACGAAGCGATCGAGCGACACCGCGCCCAGGCGCTCGGCCATGTAGTCGGCGTGGCGCACGTCCAGCCGCCCGTGTAGCGTGCCCATCTCCGCGGGCAGCAGCGCCGGATCGCCCTCGGCGGGCGTCATGACGACCGTATCCGCCAGCGAGCCGTCGGTGCGCACTGCCGACTCGAGCACGAGGTTGCGTTCAAGCCCGCGCCGGAAGATCGTCGCGCCGCCGCCCGCGCCGAAGTTGAACATGAAGCGGGTGCGCATATTGCCGAAGTCGATCAGGTCGTTCTCGCGGCTGGCGGACACCAGCAGCACGTTGTTCAGGCGCGGATCGACGCGCATCATGTCGCGCACGGCTTTGTAGGCGATCGGCGCCCCGGCGCACAGCGCGTACATCTCGAACGCGTAGGCGTTGCTCGCGCCGATCAGGTTCTGGATCTTCGAGGCGGCGGACCACACGATATGGTCCTTGTACTCGCTGCCGTGATAGACCACCAGATCGAGCTCGGCGGGATCGAGGCCGGCATCGTCGAGCGCGCACTGGGCGGCCCGGCTCGCCATGGCGGTGATCGTGTCGTCCGGCCCGGCGACGTGAATCTCGCGGATGCCCATTTTCTCCAGCACGACGAATTCGGGCAGGCCGGTGCGCGCGGCGATCTCGGCGCCGGTCACGACCGTCGAGGGGATATACGTCCCGATGCCCGCGATGCCGATCGGGGGGAGTTCGATGGCTGTCATAAAGTGTTTCCAGGGTCGGCTAAACAAAAACGGCTCTCTTGGTGATCGTACCATACGCCGGGCGAGTTACGCGCCAGTTACGCCGCACCCCACCGGGCGCGCACGCGATCTTTGACCTCGGCGGGCACGTCCGGCGCGGCCAGCAGTTCCGCCGACAGGTCGGGCAGGTCGATCTGCGGCAGTTCCCCATCCAGGCAGCGGTACATGACGCGGCGCAGCGCGTCGCGGACGGGGTCCGGCGCGAGCGCGAAGACGTGCTCGATCCACCAGTCGCGCTCCGCGTCGAGGGCCGGCGTGGCGATCGATTCGGCGACGTGGGCGAACGCGGCCAGGAAGCCCGCGTCCGGATCGACGGCGGGCGCGAAGGGCCGCTCCGGCTCGGCCAGATCGAGGTAGGTGATGTTCGGCGGCTGGCCCCCGTTCAGCGTCATGCGGACGACCGTCTGCCGCGCCTGCCGGAGCATGTGGTTGCCCCCGGCAATCGCGCCCGGGTTCACCAGCCACACGCCGCTGTGCTCGATCGCCCAGCCGACGTGCGTATGGCCGTACACGAGGATCGACGCGCCCGCCGCCCGCGCCATTCCCGCCCAGCGCGCCAGCTTGGGATGCCAGTCGTCCACCTTGCGATCCGCCATCTCTTCGGCGCGATCGGGGTGATGCCCGTGCGCCAGCAGGATCCGCCGCCCGGCCAGGGCGATCACCTGCCGGCCCGGCAGAACGTCCGGCGCGCCGGCCAGCTCGTCGTTGCCGTGGACGGCGATCACCGGGGCGATGCGGCTGAGCTGGTCCAGCACGGACAGCTCGCCCACGTCGCCCGCGTGCAGGATCAGGTCGACTCCGGCCAGCGCGTCGAAGACCGCCTCCGGCAGGGCCCGGCAGCGGTCGGCCAGGTGCGTATCAGAGATCAAACCGAGTGTCGTGCTCATGCGATTGCCCCTCCTGGTGCAGCGGGTACCACTCCATCATACACGCCCCGCCGCCGGACGCCTCACACCCGAACCGGGCGCTTGCCTTACGCCCCGAACGCCGTACACTACTCTCAGGGCGGGACGCACGGTTAGGAGAATATCATGCCCAAGTTATCCGATTTCGAGCTGCGCACCATGCCGGGGTTGTGGCGCTGGGCCGACGATGCCCCGCGCCGGATGGCCTTCCGCGCCGGGGACCGGGCCGAGGCTGAAGCATGGCAGGCCGCGCTGCGCGAGGAGATCGTCCGGCTGCTGGGCGGCTTCCCGGCGGCGCGCTGCGATCTCGATCCGCACGCCATCGAGCGCGTCGAGGGGCCAGACCTCACCCGCGAGACGCTCGTCATCCAGACCCAGCCGGGCGAGTACATGCCGGTCCACGTGCTGATCCCGCGTGGGGGAACCGCGCCCTGGCGGCGTGCCATCGCCGTGCACGGGCACGGGACGGGCGGCGCGCGCCTCCTCACCGGCGAACCTGCCGATCCGGTCGAGGCGGGGCTGATCGCCGAGCTGAACTACGACTACGCCCGCCAGATGGCCCGGCGCGGCTTCGTGGTGTTCGTCCCCGTCCTGCGCGCCCTGGGCGACCGGATGGAAGACTCCCCTCTGCGCGACGCGGTCGGGCCGGCGTGGCAGTCGTCGTGCCACGCGGTGGGCATGAGCGCGCTGCTGTGCGGCAAGACGCTGATCGGCCTGCGCGTCTGGGACATGCTGCGGCTGGTCGACTACATGGAGACGCGCGCCGAGCCCGCCGCGCCGGGGCTGGCCTGCGCCGGGCTGTCCGGCGGGGGGACGGTGACGCTGTTCGCCACCGCGCTGGAGCCGCGCATCACCTGCGCGGTGATCAGCGGCTACCTCAACACCTTCCGCGACTCGATCATGGCCGTGCGGCACTGCGCGTGCAACTACATCCCCGGCATTCTGAACGTGGCCGACATGGCCGACATCGCCGGGCTGATCGCGCCGCGCCCGATCTTCGTCGAGTCCGGCGAGAGCGACCCGATCTTCCCGTCGGAGGCGACGCGCCGCGCCCTGGACGACCTGCGGCGGGTCTATCGCGTCTTCGGCGCGGAGGACCGCGTGGCGAGCCACTTCTTCCCCGGCGCCCACGAGTGGGGCGGCGCCCCGGCCATCGACTGGCTGGAAGGGCAGTTCGCCCCGCCGCCGGGGCGCTGAGCGCGGCGCATGGCGGTCTACGGGCTTCTCATCCTGCTGGTGGGGATCAGCCTGCTGGGCACGGCGGGCGCGCTGGCCGTCTGGCTGCACCGGCGCTTTGGGCTGCCGTATGCCCTGCTGACAGTCGGCATCCTGACGTTCATCGGCGCGCTGATGGTCCAGGCGCTGCTGCTGGCGCTGGTCGACCGGGCGCTGCTGAGCATCCTGCCGATCGGCGCGCTGACGCTGGGCCTGCTGGCCGGGTTCGCGGAAGAGACGGCGCGGCTGTTGGGCTACCAGTTCCTGGCGCGGGGCGCTGTCACCCGGCCCCAGGCGCTGATGATCGGGCTGGGGCATGGCTTCGTGGGCACGATCTATACCGGCGCGCTGGCGTTCGGGCTGGGGTTCTCGCTGCTGGGCTACGGGACCGAGCGGCCCGATGACCTGGGCGCGCTGCTCAGCGGGGCGGTGGCCGAGGCGCTGAACGGCACGCTGCCGCTGGTGATGCACATGGCCCTGAGCTGGATCGTGCTGCAGGTGTTTCTGCGCGGGCAGATCGGGTGGCTGTTCGCGGCGATCTTCCTGCACGCCGTGGCCGAGATCATGGCCGCGCTGCTCGGCCCGGCGGACGCGTGGCCGGTGGCGGCGTGGCGCGGGCTGGTGGCGCTCGCCAGCCTGCTGATCATCCTGCGGCTGCGCCCGCCCGCGCCCGACGAGCCTATTCCCGATTCTGGTTGATCGACGTTACAATAGCCGCATGAAAACCGAACAACACGGAGAAGTGGGTGGTCTATGAACATGAGAGTGATTATTACCCTGCTGGTACTCGCCCTGCTGGTGCCCGTCTTCCCGACCCAGGCCCAGGACCCCACCGGCGCGGACTGCGATCCGAACGAGGTCCAGATCTGGCTGACCGAGCGGCAGGCGTGGCGCAACGCGACCCAGGACGTGCTCGACGCGCAAGGCATGTCGGTGCCCAACGCCCGGAATTACCTGCACGATCACCTCCAACAGATCGAGGACCTGGACCGTCCCGGCTGCGCCGACGAGGCGATGCTGTGGACCTATTACCTGTACAGCAATCTCCAGTACCTGCTGACCTGTGGCGGCGCGGCCAACACCGCCTGCGTGCGCGAGATTCAGGAGCGGCTGGCCGACTATCGCCAGCGCGACGATGACGTGATCGACGCCCTGGGCGGGCCGTTCGGCTTCGGCGCGGACGCGTTCCGCGACGTGCGCCCGGCAGGCTGGGCGCTCGGCCCCGCCGCTGAGCAGCCGGACCAGCCGCCGCAGGCCATCCAGCCCACGCCCATCATGGGCGCCGATGGCCCGCCCGCGCCCTCCGACGTGCCGGAGCAGACCGGGCCGCCCCAGGCGCTGACCTTCGCCGGGCCGCAAACAAAGCAGTTCGGGCCGCTGTACAACGACGAGTTCGACGAAACCTACACCGTGGAGGTCACCGTCCAGAACGCGCGCTTCGTGCCCGAAACGGAGATGTCCTCGGTCGCCGCGCCGGGATACGCCCTGCTGATCGTGGACCTGGCGGCGCGCAACCTGGGGCCGGACTACATCGCGGAGATCGGGCCGGACAATTTCCAGGTCAGCGACTCGACCGGCAACCTGATGGACTCGATCTACATCGAAGAGGTCGCCGAGTGCCTGTTCGACTACGTCGACATGGAAGCCGGGGCAACGACCAGCGGCTGCCTGAGCTTCGAGGTCCCGCTGACCGGCGCGCTCGACCTGCGCTATTCGTTCGATCCCTACGGCGACTACGTCGAGGGGCAGTACCTGACCTTCTCGCTTCGCTGAGCCTTCAGCCGGACGCGGGCGGCTCGCCGGATACGCCGATCGGTGCGCTGCCCGTTGTCCCTGGCCCGGAAAGCACAGGCAGA
Source organism: Anaerolineae bacterium (assembly GCA_018432315.1). Classification (GTDB taxonomy): domain Bacteria; phylum Chloroflexota; class Anaerolineae; order Aggregatilineales; family Aggregatilineaceae; genus LM3-B42. The sequence goes on along the minus strand of JAHDLB010000002.1, from coordinate 58,757 downwards.
TTGAACTCGCCGACTCCGCTTTGATCGCCGTTGCCATCATCCTGATGGCGATTGGCGCCCTGCTGTCGATCGTGCCGCTCATGCCCGGCCCGCTGCTGGTGTGGGGCGTGGGGGTGGTCTTCGCCGTCATCGACGGGTTCGAGCGCCTGACGGTGCCCGCGCTGGCGGTGATGACCGTGCTGATGATCGCCGGCTCGACGTCCGAAGTCTGGATGCAGTTCTTCGGGATCCGGATGGAGGGCAGCTCGTGCCTCTCGACGATCGGGAGCCTGGCCGGCGGGCTGGTGGGCACGTTCGCGATCCCGATTCCGATCCTGGGCACGGTGATCGGCATGGTGATCGGCGCGCTGGCATTCGAGCTGATGCGGGTGGGCGAGCTGGACCGGGCGCTCAAGGCAGGGCACAACACGTTCAGGCTGTACGTGGTGAGCTTCGCGGTCGAGTTCGGGGCCAGCGCGGCGATCCTGGGCGTGTTCGTGCTCAGCGTGTGGCTCACGCGCTGAAGGCGACCGGCAAATCACGGAGACGCAGCACATGGCACATTTACTCACCGAGGCGCAGTGGCGCGCGCTGCGCCAGCTTTACATCGCGGGGCGGGCGGGCATCCCGTACGATGGTCGAGGGTATGGCAAGGCGGGCGCGTGGCCCGTGCTGCGCCAGCTACGCGACCGGGAGCCGCCGCTGATGCGCGAGGTGTACCGGCCTCAAAGCGAGATTCAGAACCTGGTGGTGATCACTGATGCGGGAGTGACGTTTTATGAGGAGAATGAACGCCTGTATGATGCGTTTTATCCACCCACATCACCAGGCCGGGAGTCGCCCTAGAGGGGTCGGGATGCGGCGACGGGTGCGGGCTGGCATCGTGCAGGGGCCGCTCGGGTGGCGGCAGAGGTTGCTGCTGGCGGAACAGGCTGCCGATCAGCATGCCTACCGGGATCGATACCATCAACCACACGAACCCAACCAGTACAACAGCGCTCACGGCGATACCCTTCATCTCGTCTGACGTGTGTCGCTTCTAGCATTATAATCTATATTTATCGACGATTGATTGAGAATGGATGTTTTTAATCAATACTCAACAGTTTTCAGACAATTGGCGCGGCGGTGCGCAGCCTTCCCACCGGAAACGCGGCCCCGTGACCAGGCCCGGCGACCGGATGGCCGGGGCCGCACAAGGGAGACTGTAACACAGATCCGGGGCGCATGGGAATAGAACATGGTGGGCTGTGGCATCCTGGCGGGGCGCTTTGTATAATCGCGGAGATTGACATCACCGAGTGGGGATATTGGCTTGACCGACAAACGGCCACAACCGGTCTCACCGGAGCTGTATACCGAAGAATACTTTTTGACGGCGTGCGAGGGTTATGAAGATTTCATCGCCAGCGACGGCGAGAATCTCTCGCGCCGCCTCAAAGCCGCGTTCGAGCTGGCCGCGGTCGAGCCGGGCATGAAGGTGCTGGACGTGGCGTGCGGGCGCGGCGAGATCGTGCGCCAGTGCGCGCTGCTGGGCGCGGACGCCTACGGGTTCGACTACGCCCACGCCGCGATCAAGCTGGCGCGCCAGGTGCTGGCGCGTGGGGCGGACGGCGCGACCGGGATCATGGCGCTGGCCCAGGCCGAGGCCAAGCGCTACCCCTACCCGGACCAGACGTTCGACCGCGTGCTGATGTTCGACATCGTCGAGCACCTGCACCCCTGGGAGCTGCACGCCTCACTGTTGGAAGCCCGGCGTGTGCTCAAAGATGATGGCCGGCTGATCATCCACACCGCGCCCAACGTGTGGTACGATCGATATGCCTACCCGGTGGTGCGCGCGTTCCGGCGGCTGGCCGGGCAGGGCGCAGGCTATCCCGCCGATCCGCGCCAGTTCCTGGTGGAGCACAACCAGGACGTGCACGTCAACGAGCAGTCGCTGTTCGGCCTGCGGCGCGTGCTGGCTCAGGCTGGGTTCGCGGGCCACGTCTGGCTGGATTCGCCGCCGCAGCAGCGGCACGAGAACGCGATCCTGGCCGCGCTGCGCTTCGCGCTGTTCAACTGGCCGCCGTTCCGGTGGTTTTTCGAGCGCGAGGTCTTCGCGGTCGCGGCCAAGAAGGTGTGAGGGCGAGGGTGCGTATGCGCGATAAACGTCCCGTCGACGAACTCTCCATCGAAGAGCTGGAGCGCATTCTGATCGTGCGCCGCCGCGAGGCCCGGCAGGAACGGCTGCGCCGCTACGGCGAGCGAGGCCGCCGCGTGGCACAGGTCCCGCCGCCGGAACCGAACGCGGCGGATGCGCCGGACGAGCCCGCGCCGGACGTGATCCCGCAGCGCCACGAGGCCGCCCAGGACCTGCCGCCGCTGGAGCCGCCGGTCACCTACGATCTGACCGACGACGTGCCGCGCTTCGAAGATGACGACGATGGCGAGATCGAAATCCTCGCGCCGCGCAAGTCCAGGCGCCCCACGCCGGCCCCGTCGCCGGTATCTACCGCTGGCCCGCGCGGGCGTTCCACGTTCGACCGGCTGCTGCTGGGCGTCGAGGTGCTGGCCGTGATCGGGATCATCGGCGTGCTGGCGGTGGGCGGCTATTTGATCGCCACCGAGAGCAGCAAGATCGAGGCGCTGGAGCAAAAATCGGCGGACATCCAGCGCGAGGCCGAAGCGATGCGCGCCACGCCCACCCCCGCGCCGCTGCTCAGCGTGCGCCTGTCCGATTACGTGCTGCCGGGCGGCCACTATTCGCCGGACGAAACCGGGGGCGGCGAGGCGTTCAACCTGGAAGAACTGCCCGAGAGCGTCCGGCCCCTGGCGATGGCCCAGCTCAACAAAGCGCCGCAGACCGCGCTGGCTACGCCCCAGCCGATCAGCCCGGTGCAGATCGAAATTCCGGCGATCGGCGTCAATGCCTCGATCTACGGCGGCGACGACTGGTACTCGCTGCAAAAAGGGGTGGGGCACCTGCTGGGCAGCGCCAACCCCGGCGAGAGCGCCAACATGGTGCTCACCGCCCATAACGACATTTACGGCGAGATCTTCCGCGACCTGCAACTGTTGGAGCCGGGCGACGAGGTGCGGGTCATGGCGAATAATCGCCGCTGGTATACGTACGTCGTGCGAGAGAAGCAGATCGTCGATCCGGACGCGACCTGGGTGCTGGCGCGGGGCAACCAGCCCATTGTGACGCTCATCACCTGCCATCCGTACCGCGTGGACACGCAGCGGATGGTAGTCTTTGCCGAATTACAACCGAGTTGATTCCGTTCAAAAGGAAATACGATGACGAAGAAAAGCCGCAAGCCCAACCTGCCGCAAGACACGCTGGAACGCGCGCGCCGCGAGTTGTACGGCGTTGCCCCGGTCGAGGAGCCGAAGCCCGCGCCCCAGGCGGCGGAAGCTCCCAGGCCCAAACCCGCCGTGCAGCGGCGCGCCGTCCTGACCAGCGAAGCCGATCTGCGGCGCGAGTACGCCTACGTGCTCTCCGACATGCGCAACATGGCGATCCTGGCGGCGGGGCTGCTGGTCGTGCTGGTGTTCATGTCGCTGTTCATCTAGCCGGGCGCACCTCGCGGCTGCGCGGCCCGTAAGCGTTGGTGTTTTGGGGAAAAATCAGGCCATACCGTTCGGCGCGTCGCCGTTGTCCAGATCGGCTGGTGGGCGGCGCGCGCCGGTGTTTTGGCCCTGCAGGTTCAGTTGGGGCGCCGGGCCGGAATCGCCGCGCGGTGCGCCGCTGCCCCCCACGCGCTCGATCGGCACCAGCACGCTGATCTTGGTGCCGCGCCCCTTGGCGCTCTGAATGCGCAGCGTGCCTTCGATCAGCTCGGCGCGCTCGCGCATGTTGACCATGCCCAGGCTGCCGCGCTGGTCGTAGCTGGCATCGACCGCGCTCACGTCGAAGCCCACGCCGTCGTCCTCGATCTCGACCACGACAAACGCCTCGCGCTTGTACAGCCGCACCCAGATCTGCTGGGACTGGGCGTGTTTGCGCGCGTTGTTGACCGCCTCTTCGATGATGTAGAACAGCACGCCCTGGGCGTTGGTGTCCAGGTACTGCTCGATGTCCGTCTGCCCGCGCAGCAGCACGGTCGTGTCGTGCGTGTCTTTCATCTTCTCGGCGAGCTGGCTCAGCGCGGCGATCAGCCCCTGCGACTCCAGCACCAGCGGGCGCAGCGTGAACAGCATGTGGCGGATCTCTTTGGTCGTGCGGCGGGCCAGGTCTTCGACCTTCCACAGTTCTTCGGTGGCCTGCTGCGGCTGGCGTTCGAGCAGGCGGCGGATGTAGTTCACGCGCATGGCGATCGCGGCGACGCTCTGCGTCGGGCCGTCGTGCAGGTCGCGGGCCAGCTTCTTGCGCGCGTCTTCTTCGACCTCGACGATGCGCTCCTTTTCGATGACCAGGTTCTGGTAGAGTACGGCGTTTTGCAGCGAGATCGTCGCCTGCGTGCCGATGGCGGCCATCAGCTCGACGTGCTCGTCGGAAAAGGCGTTGGGCTGCTCGCAGCCGAACACCATCACGCCGTAATTCTCGAACCCGGAGCGGAGGGGGATCGCCAGCACGGACTTGGCATCCTGAAAGCCGATGAAGTAGCGCAGCTCCGGATCGCGGTAGGCGTCGCCGCCGAAGACCGGCTCGGCCTGTTTGAGCGCCAGCCCCAGGACGCCCCGGTGGCCGGGCACGGCGACCGTCTCATCGGAGCGCGGCAGGCGGCGCGAGCTGACCACGCGCAGCATGTTGTCCTTGCCCTGAAACAGCAGGACGGCGCTCATCACGCGCACGTCCGGGGCGAGGTCAGCCAGCCCCAGCGCCCCGATCGCCTGGGCGGCTTCGAGCACGCGCCGGTGATCCAGCGTGGAGCTGAGCGTGTTCGCCATCTCGTAGATGGCGCGGGCCCGCTCGCGCGTGACGCGCAGCCGCTGCGCCTCAGCTTCGAGCGAGAGTTCGCCCCCGCTCGCGGCCCAGCCCCTGGATCGCAGGGCGCCGCCCAGCAGGCCGGTCACCAGCAGGAAGGCCAGCCCCAGCCCCCAATCCACCAGCGTCGAGTCGGGCGGATCGCTCAGTTGGAACACCGCGACCAGGCTGAAAGCGGCGGTCGCGATCCAGGCCAGGGCCGCGCCGCCCCAGCCGAAGCGGTACGCAGCCGGCACGATCGCCAGCGCGCCCAGCGCCAGCAGCGGCAGCAGCGCGCCGTCGAACACCCAGAAGAACGTCGCGGCGAGCGCGGCGTCGAGCAGGACGCCAAGCGCGGCCAGGAACCGGTCGCCGATCCGCCTGACCGCCGACAGCAGGCCGATCACCAGATTGGCTGCCGCCGCCACACCGAGCGCGACGAACAGGTGAGCCGGGTCGGCCAACTCGCGGTCGAGCAGCGCAGTGTGAGCCGCCCAGACCAGCAGCGCGCCGCAGAGCAAAAACAGCCAGCGCAGCCAGAACAGGGTCTGGTCCAGACGGTGGGCGGATGAGAGGCTCGACACGAAATACGCTCTCGCTCTTTACCGGTTCATGACAGTCGATAGAAACCAAAATGCCGCAGTGCAGCCTGCGGCATCTTTTGTCGCGAGTGGGCGCGAAGGGACTCGAACCCCTGACCTCACGGATGTGAACCGTGCGCTCTAACCAGCTGAGCTACGCGCCCACAGATGCGCGCATTATAGCACCAAGTTCGCGGGCTGACAAGGGCCTGGATAGCCCGCCAGAAGCAGCGTATCTGCTCGCCCATTATAGCTGCAAACCACGTATTCGACACCAGCGCGGTCAGCGCCCCAGTCGCTGCTGGACCATCCGCTGCATCCAGCGCCATTCTTCCAGCCCTAGCCACGAGGCGAACCGGCTGAACGAGGCCACGCCGACCGCGCCCGCTGCGCCAACCACGACCAGCCGCGCGGGGATCCCGCCGAACGGCACGGCAGCTTCGAGCCCGGCCACGACGAGCCACGCCAGCACGCCCATCCCCGCCGCCGCGAGCAGCGTCCGCAGGATGGTCGAGGTCAGGCGCTGGCCCCCGTAGCCGTCCAGGCCGCGCCACAGCAGCCACGCCGAGACGGACGTATGGACCAGGTGCTTGACCGAGTCCGCGATCATCAGCGCGAAGAAGCTGTACCAGCGCAGCAGCACGACCGCGACGACCATGTACGCCGCCAGGCTGACCAGCCCGACCAGCGCGGGGGTGAGCGTGTTCTGGCGGGCGTAGAAGGCGAACACCAGCAGCAGGTCGATGGCCGCGAAGGGCAGCCCCAGCAGGTACAGCCGCAGGGCCAGCGCGGTGAACGCCGTGTCGGTGGCGGTGAACTTGCCGTGCTCGAACAACAGGCTGACCACCGGCGCGGCCAGCACGAACAGGCCCACCGCCGCCGGGATGATCAGCACGATCGCCAGCCGCAGGCCCTGGCCCAACGTGTTCTTGAAAGCCGGCAGACCGTCCGCCTGGGCCGCCTGCCGCGAGAGCGTCGGCAGGATGGCGGCGGAGATGGCGATGGCGACCAGCCCCTGCGGGAACTGGATCAGCGTGGTGGCCCAGCTCATGTAGCTGATACTGCCCTCGCCCGTGCTGGACGCGAGGTTGTAGCTGAACGTCCGGTTGACGAGCACGTCCAGCGCCAGCGAGGCCATCACCGGGATGTACAGCAGGCCGATAGTCCGCACGCCGGGGCTCGCCAGAATGCCGCGCAGCCGGATACGCAGACGCGCGTCGCGCAGGCCGGGCGCTTGCAGCGCCAGTTGGACACCCGCGCCCACCAGCCAGCCAACCGCCACCGCCGTGATCCCCAGGCGCGCGTGAAAGACCAGCGTGACGAGCACGATCATGCCGTTGAAGACGGCGGACGCGAACGCAGGCCACGTGAAGCGGCGCAAGGCGTACAGCAGGCCGGAGAGCACGGCGAACAGGCTGAGGAACATCAGCGCCGGGGCGGTGACGCGCAGCAGGCGCGTGGCCTCGTCGATGACCTCGGGGGTGGCTTTGCTGCTGGCGACGATGCCGATCACCTGCGGGGCGAGCAGCTCCAGCCCCAGGATCAGCGCCGCGAGCGTGATCACCACCAGCCCCAGCAGCGCGTTGACCAGGTCCCACAGCTCGCGCCGGTCCTCGCGGGCGGCATACTCGCTGAGCACCGGCACCAGCGCCGAGTTGACGTGCCCGCCGATCAGCAGGTCGTACAGGCTGCGCGGGACGACGATCGCCAGGTTGAAGGCGTCCACGGCCACGCCCGCGCCGAACAGCGTCGAGAGCATCATCTCGCGCACCAGCCCGAGCACGCGGCTGGCGACGTTGCCCAGCGCGATCACGCCGGTCGCGCGGACCATCCCCTCTGAGGGCGCGCCGTCCAGCCCATCGGCGTCGGTCGCCACCGGCTCGCTGATCACGACATCCATTCTGCCTGACACCTGTCTGCCCGTTCCATCACGCCGCCCGACTTTACCGGACGCGCCGCGAACGCGCTACTACTGCCCCGGCGCGTTCGCGGCTCAAAACAGCGCTGCCCAGGAGCGGCGCTCGCGGGCAGCGGAGATTGATCGGGTAGGCGGAACGCGCGGCGCGGGCTCAGACGGTGCGCGTCAGGCGGTGGATGCCGGTCGCGCCGCTGGGGAAGGTGCCACTGTTGGCCGTGGTTTGCGGCTCGCCGTCGCCATCGACGCAGCGCACCTCGAAGATGTGCCGGCCTTCCGCAAACGGCCAGTCATAGCGCCAGATCACCCAGGTCGTGTCCGACAGCGGCGTGCGCAGCGCCGCCTCGGCCCACTCGCCCTCGTCGACGCGCACCTCGACTTTCGAAATGCCGCGCGCGCCCGCGTGGGCGATCCCGCCCACCGGCACCCACACCTGGCCGTCGCGCTCGAAGGTGCTGTCACCGGCGACCACGTCCACGACCGAGGTCGTGCGCATGCGGGCCACTTCGTCCCAGCCGCGCTCCACCCAATAGCCTTCGGTGTACCGGTCGGTGACTTCGATCTGCGTGATCCATTTCGGCTGCTTCATGCCGTAGCGGTCCGGGATGTAGATGCGCAGCGGGAAGCCGTGCTTGTACAGCAGCGGGATGCCGTCCCAGTGATAGGCCAGCATGATGCGCGGTTCCGCCTCGACCAGGGCGAGGTCGAGCATTTCGTGAAACCCGTCCTGGCTGGTGATGCGCAGGTAGGCCGCGCCGTCCTGCACGCCGGCATCGGCCAGCACGTCACTGAGCCGCGCGCCGGTCCAGCGCGTGGTGCTGGTCAGGTCGCCGCCCACCGGGTTGGAAATGCAGGCCAGCGTCACGTACTGGTCGACCGGCTCGTAACCGGCCTTGATCGCGTCGAGCGTCAGGGTCAGCGGGCGTTCGACCATGCCGGTGATCGCCAGCCGCCAGTCGTCCTCGTTGATCTCCGGCGGGCGCGCGTTGATGTCGATCTGGTAATGGTCTTCGAGCGGGGTGTATTCCGGGCGCGTGCCGGGCGCCGGCTCGACGGCGGCGCCTTCGTTGGGCAGCCCGGCGGGCAGCACGGCGTCGCGCCGCTCGGCGATCAGGTCCTGGTACGCCTGCTCGTCGCGCCGTTCGAGATAGCGCGCCAGCCCCGCGCCCACGAGGGTGATGGTGGCGGTCGCGCCACCCACCCGGACCAGGAACTGGCGGCGGCTGATCGGCTCGGCGCTGGCGAGCATCGCGCCGGATTCGACCGGGACCGGCTCGCCCGCGGCGGTCCACCGGGCATGGGCCCAGCTCAGCAGCGCGCCCCAGGCCAGCAAGGCGATCGCGATCCAGGCGGCGCTGGCCGCGTCGGACGCCTCGGCGGTGACGTTGACCTCGCGGCTGATCAGGATGACCGGCACGGCGACGATCAGCCCGGCGAGCAGGCCCGGCACGACACGCGCCGCGCCGGTGAGGGGCGCGCCCCGGCGATCGAGGATGGCGAACAGGAGCGCGCCGGTCACAATACCGATGCCGAGGAACATCGCCAGCGCCGCGAGGTGTTCGAGCGTCTTGGCGGTGGAGTCGGTGGCGCCCAGGTTCAGCTCGTCGATGATCTCGACCATCGTCTCGATGCTGTTGATGACGACGTTGCCGGGCAAGACGCGCGCCAACCAATCGAACAGATCGTACATGACCAGGGGCAGCCCGGCCTGGTCGGCCAGGTATAATAGGGCCATCAGGGGCAGCGTGAACAGGCCGCCGAAGATGGCGCCCATGAGCGCGGCGAATGGTTTCATGAGGGCCCTCCGGCACTGGAACAGCATTTATCGTTCTGTTATATCAAATAAACATGAGAGTTTTATGAGGATTTATGGAATCATGGTTCTGGCAGGATGACGATCTGGCGGCGGGCGAGGCGCTCGACTGCTACGCCCAGATCATCGTGACGGTGATCGATCACGCGCCGCTGCTGGCCGCGCCACGCTATGCGCGACAGGCTCTGGCCGGGGTGGAGGCTTGCGCGGCGGATGCGCCGGGCCGCCTGTGGGGCTGCGTCGTCCTGCCGGAGACGGTCCGGTTCATCGTAGGGCCGGGGAGCGAGGGGGCCATCGATGCGTTCGTGGCGCGCGTCAAGGCCGAGACGTCGGCGCACCTGCTGGCGGCGATCCGCCGCGCCGATGATGACGCGCTGGATGTCGTGCTGCGCTACAGCCCGGTGTGGGGCGGCGCGCTGTACCGCGTGTGGCAGGCGGGCTATCACCTGGGTCGCTTCTGGTCCGAATACCGGCTGAGCAACGCGCTGTACGAGATGATGCAGCTTCCCGTCGAGATGGAGCTGGCCCCGCGCGCCGAGGACTGGCCGTTTCGCTACGTGGGCGGGGAGGCGTGACGGGCTGTTCGAACACTCGTGTAGAGGCAGCTTTTCGCCTGCGTCTACTGGCGGCTGAGAGACACAGGCGCCGTCGTCTGATTTGCCGCATTTTTGCCGCATTCGAACATCTGTGCTATCTTGTATTGACCATAACAGGCCAGATGTCGAAGGAGATCGGTCATGAGAAAAGTAATTGCGCTCGAATTTATCACCCTCGATGGTGTCATACAAGCCGGAGGCGGGCCAGAGGAAGATACCAGCGGCGGCTTCGCGTATGGCGGGTGGCAAGTTCCATATTCCGACGAGGTTCTTGGAACCGTCATGAACAAGCAGATGAACATGCCGTTCGATCTGTTGTTAGGGCGCAAAACCTTTGAAATTTGGGCCTCCTACTGGCCGCACCATGCGGACATATGGCCGGGCGTCAATCCGGCGACCAAGTACGTCGCCTCGAACACCATGACGTCGAGCGAATGGCAGCCCTCCGTGTTTTTAGGCGGAGACATCGCGGAAAAAGTCAGCCAACTCAAGCAACAGCCGGGGCCGAATTTGCACGTTTACGGCAGTGCAAATCTCCTTCAGACGCTGATGAAGCATGATCTGGTCGATGCGTTCTGGCTAAAGATATATCCGCTGACGTTGGGCAGTGGAAAACGGTTGTTTGCCGGGGGCACCATCCCGGCGGCGTTCAAGGTGACGGAGAGCAAAGTCTCCCCAAATGGCATCATCATCGTGAATTACGAGCGTGCGGGCGCGGTTACCACCGGAAGTTTTTGAATAGGTAGTGGTGAACAATGGACTGATAGCGGCTGCTCAACTGGCCCCTTCCCCCACGCCAGGCGGAGGGAAGGGGAAAAACCGCCTTCCCCACCTTGTGGGGGAAAGATTGAGGATGGGGGGACAAAACAGGCATCAGTCAAAACCTCGCCACTATCTTTGAATATTCGTGCTGTGTCGGGCTTCAACTTCTCCTTCAGAGGCCCGACACGGCGAACGGGTATCATGCGCTGAGAACCGTACAAAACTTTATCCGGTATCCTCACCCGCTTCAAACCGCTTCTGAGGGCTGCCGCGCACTCACCACCACCTGAAACGCGCCCGGCACGGCGCGTCCGAACTGCCGTCGCCGTGACCGCCCAGGAAGCACTCTCCCCATACGTCCTCACCCTGGAACAGCTCGCGTTCTACCAGGGTGGGAGAGGTTTCGAAGACGTTGACCGGGTCCTCGCTATCACCCACGTCGAACTCCGGCGTCATCGCCGGGAAGTATAACTCGCCAATGCTGCAATGCTCCGCGGTGAGCTGCACCCCCCTGGTGCGCGCGACGCTCGAATGATTGCATTCCTGGAGCGTGGGATACATGGCGTGTTTCCCCCGGCTCACGTAGAGAATCGGCGAGTCGCGGAAACAGTGTATTTCGTCGGCACTGTAGGTGGTGCGCTGGCCATGCGGGAAGAGGCTGAGGCTGTCGATTTCCCAATACCCGATCTCCTCGGAGGGTTTGAGGTAGAGTTCGAACATTTCGACATCGCCGTTATGCGAATCCACGTGCGCCTGGCCGAATATCCAGCCTAACGTCCTGAGCACGGTCTTCGACAGCCAGAAGGAATGCCCATCGGACCCGATGCTCAGTCGCACGCCAAACGACGTCGCGCCGTAATCCGTCGGGTAGGTGACGGCTCCCCGCACGACGTAGCGCCCCATGTCCTGCATGTCGGAGACGATCTGATAAGGGACCGCGACCTCTTCCCTCAGGTTAGTGGGTTCTCCCGGCGAAAAGACGAGCGTGGGCGCGAAGACGTCGACCAGGAGCTGTCTCAGCTCGTCGTAAGAGTCGGCCTCGACGGGTTTCGGAGAGCACGCCGTCTCGGAGATGCCGGTGTAGGTCGAGCTTCCGTGATCGATGAGAAGCGAGGTCAGGGTATAGACGATGCAGTAGGCCAGCAACAAGCGGGGGATCACTGACTTCAATCGTTCCAGGTGGTTTTTCATCTCTCATCGCTTTCCGCCGCGCCCACGACATGAGGCTATCGCTACCCACAAAAAGCGTGTAAAACAAAAGACCTCAGCGCGTGCAAGCTGGAGCCTTCATTCACCTAGCAAGTAGCTTGTGATCACCTGAGCGATTCGTTTTCACTAACGCGCTCATGACCGTCGATAAGCAGATAGCAGCGACCTTCGATCGCAAGGGTAACACACTGCCACCGCCGACGCCAGCGGGTCAGGCTGGGCGAGGCCGTATAGTGGGGAAACGTGGGCGAGGGGGGGAGGGGTGATGGGGACGAACGAAAAAAACCGGGCCCGTTTCAGGCCCGGTGATCGTGACGTTACACGAAGGGATGCATGTGGCTGATGGTGGGCGGACGCATGGTCCGGCTCGTGGTCAGCGGCTCGCGCTCGACCGCCCGCCGCCGGGCGCGGAGCAATCTGCGCAGCGCGAACGGAATCCGGTGGCGGGCCGATATCGGCTGCACTTCCTGGAAGCGAGTCGACGTGTTGACAGAGGACAGTGATGCAGACATGGGTGAGGGCTCCTCGCGCTACGATGTGGGCGTTGATGATGGTTCCAGTATACGCGGTCGCGAGGGGCGGCACACCTGCCAAAGGATAGGTTTGGGGGTTGGTGTTTTGCGCCCGGATTCGCCCAGCCCATACGCGCGTGGTGGGCGCGTGCCACAGTGACTATCCCTGTTCGGCTGCCAGCAGCGCCGCGCGCTCTGCGGCGAGCTGTTCGGCGTTCACCACCGAGGGGATAGTCAGCGCGATCGATCCCATCAGGACGCACACAACCCCGCCCACGACGTACCAGAACTGCACGCCGAGCCGCTCGGCCAGCGGCCCGGCCACGGCCAGGCTCAACGGCGAGACGCCCGTCGCCAGGCTGGTGATGAGCGTGAACACGCGGCCTTGCATCTCCGGCGCGATGGTGGCTTGCAGGACGGCATAGGCCGCCCCGTTGAACGACATCATGAACCCGGACACGAAAACCGACGCCAGCGCCATCGCGAACAGTGTGCCCGGCGTGACGCCCAACACCAGGTGAGCGATGCCGATGCCCACCACGCCGACCTGGGAGGTGACGATTTTCCGCTTGAAGCCGCCCCACACGCTCAACACGACGCCGCCGGCGACCACGCCGATCCCGAAGGAGGATTCCATCCAGCCGAACGCCTGGGCGTTGCCGCCGAAGTGGTTCTTGACGAGCAGCGGGAGCAGGCTGCCGGCGGGGATCAGCACGAAGTTGATCGCGACCGCCATGGCGACCAGGATCATCAAGCCGGGCATCCCGCGCATGTAGCGCAGCGCTTCGGCAAGCTCGCGCGGCACGTTGAGCGCGCCGGGCGCCGCCGCGCGCACCGGCTGCGGCACGTGGACCAGCGCCAGCGCGCCGACGCCGAGCGCCGCCGTCACGATGTCCACCGCCAGCACCGTCTGCATGGGCAGCGCTTCGATCAACAGCGCGCCCAGCGGGGGCGCGACGATGGTCATCGAGCCGTTCAGCGCGGCGTTCATGCCCTGCACGCGCCCCAGCTCCGACTTGGGAACCATGAGCGAGGTCGAGGCGTTCATGGCGGGCATGTGGAAGACGCTGCCCGTCGCGCGCACCAGCATCGCGACGTAGATCACCCACGGCTGGACCTCACTGACGGCGAACAGCCCGATCAGGACCAGAGTCATCAGCGCGATCCCGCTGTCGGCGACGAGCATCACCACGCGCCGGTTCCAGCGGTCGATCAGCGGTCCCGCCACCGGGCTGAGGAAGACGTTCGGCAGCAGCGCGATCAGGGACGCCGTCGCGAGTACTGCCGCGGACCCGGTGGTTCTGGTCAGCCACCACACCAACGCAAACTGGACCAGTTGGCTGCCCAACAGCGAAAACGCCTGCCCGGTCCATAACGTGAAAAACGGACGTTTCCAGACCATGCCGCCCTCCTCGCGCCTGAGCGAAAACAAAACTCCCCAGGCGCACCGTCACCCGGAGAGTATAACGCAACAACCCGGCACGGGGGCACGGGTTGTCGGCCTCATTTTCTCACGCGGGACAGGGCGTGTCAATAGGGAGTTGTCGCCGGGCGCCGTCAGGCCAGCCGCTCGGTACAGATGTCCCGGTAGCCGCAGGCGGCGCACTGCCGCGCGTTGTTGTGGCTCCGGGGGACGTCCGCCGCGAAGAAACAGGCCCGCATCTCGGCCAGAATAGCATGGAGCTGGCGCTCGCGCTCGCGCGTGAACTCGACGACGAACTGCGCGCCGGTCTCCTCGAAGAGCAGAATGCCGTGCGGCGGGCGGGCCCCGTAACGCTCCTCGACGAGCGCGCAGTAGGCGACGAGCTGCATGACCTGGTTGGGGTAGGGGTAGTCTGGCGTGCGGCCCGTCTTGACCTCGACCGGGATGTAGTCGCGGCCCTGGCGCACGATGTGATCCGGGCGCCCAGCGAGGTGGAGCCGCGCGGAGTACAGCGTTTCGTCGTTGCGCCGGAGCGCGTCCTGGTACACGAGCGCGCCCGCCGGCATGCCGAGCTTCCGCCGCCGCCGGCGCGCCAGCCAGAGGACCGTCAGGCCGGCGAACAGCAGCGCCGCCAGCAGGATCAGGACCGCATCGAGCACTGTCACCCTCCCGACAGCATCCGGGCGGCGACCACCGCCACGATGATCAGCACGACGATCCAGACCAGCACCCGCGCACCGCGCTCAGCGCGCTCGACGTCCTGCACCGATTCGGCCAGGGCTTCATGCTGGTCTGCGCCCTGGCGCAGGCGGGCCAGCTCGCTGTTCTCTTCGCCTTGCAGACGGTACCACCAGGCGCGGCGGCAGTAGAGGAACTGGCCGATATCGCTCGCGTAGATGACGGGCGAGTCGTCGTAGTCCGGTCGATGCGAATCGCTCTGGCTCATGCGGGCTCCGTTGGCTGCGTCGTCATGCCATTCCTTCATGCGCGATTTTAGCAGCTTCCACGCGCCAGCGGGGTTCCCGGTGGGTTTTCCGTGCCGCGCTCCTGGATTATAATCGCGGCGCCATCTGTCCTGTGACATCATCCTGCCCATGAACCACACCGACCACGTCCAACTTCTGCGCGACGGCATCCACGCTCCTGGCGGCACCTGGGCCGATTTCGGCTCGGGTCAGGGCGCGTTCACGCTCGCCCTGGCCGACCTGCTGGGCCCCGGCGGCCAGATTCATTCCATCGACCGGGACCCCGCCGCGTTGCGCGTTCAGCAGCGCGCCCTCCAGGCCCGCTTCCCGCAGGTGAATGTGCACTACCAGGTTGCGGACTTCACCGCGCCGCTCGACCTGCCGCCGCTGGACGGCATCGTCATGGCGAACGCCCTGCACTTCGTGCGCGACAAGGCGCCGGTGCTGCGGCAGGTGCACGGCTATCTGAAAGACGGCGGGCACCTGATTCTCGTCGAGTACGACACGGACCGGGGCAACCGCTGGGTGCCGTACCCGCTGAGCTACGCCACCTGGGAGCGGCTCGCCGGGCAGAACGGCTTCACGGCGACGCGGCGATTGCACGCCGTGCCGAGCAGTTTCCTGGGCCGAATCTTTTCGGCGGTCAGCGTGACGACGGGCGTGAAGTGAATGCCGCGCGCCCAAACGTCTGTCTCCCCCATCACCGGGGAATCACTGTGCTAGCGGGAACGGCGGGAAGCAGTCTGCTCCTGCTCAAGCGCCTCCAATAGCTCCGCGTCATACGGCAGTTCGCCGTCACTCTCGCCTGCCAACACCTGTTGTTTGAGCGCTTCTTTGAAGGCTCTGCGCTCATCGTCGTCCATGAGTTCCAGCAAGAGCGCTAATTTGTCGTCCCGGTGTCGCTTTGTTTTCTCCTGGCCTGGTGCTCCGAAGAATACACCCGGCAGCGCGCCCGACAAGACGATGGTGGTGAACAGGGTGGCGAGAAGCGTCACGACGAACAACCACCCCACGTCCCGGCCCGTCTCCGCCCCGTAGATGCCCAGGGCGAAAAAGCCGAGTCCCACAGCAACCCACATGCCGATTAAGACTGACATCCGGTGACCAGGGGATAACATTGGACTGCCTCCTCACCACTCTGGGGCTTACCGGCAGCGAAGGATACCGGTAGGAAATGGAAATGCGAGATGGGACCGACTCGAGACAAAGCTCGTCTCGCGGCCAGCCTGGTTTTCCTCTGAGTGTACAGCACATCGCAAGGCGCAATTTGCCTACGCCGGCCCTGCCGCGGGCACATTATGACACAGATTGCTCGTTCTTCCAGAGACAGTCTCCACGGCAGCTACAGGCGGCGCGTCGGCTCTTTGGGCTGATGAGCGCCCTCCATGTTCACTTTGCAGTCCCATCCACCAACGAAGAGCACCTGGGGTGTTGAAGATGTGCGAGGGTAATGAGAGCCCGCTATAGGCCATCATGTTGCGTTCCGGTGTCATGATCGGGTCTAAACTCGATCTTGACAGGTGTAGCCCGCGTGGAGGAGCCGGATGATTTGCGCCCGCCTGTTGAGGACCCCCGCCACGTCCACGTCACGCGTAACGGAGACAACGTTACAATGTTTGCTGCGCAGGGCCGGGTCATGGTCGCCGGTGAGCGCATAAGATGCGCAGGAACCGGGAGTACATCGACTCCGCGCCGTCCTTCTCGCGGGGCAGAATCTTGAAGTCGAGGATGTGCTTGCCCATCTGCTTGACGGCGTTGGGTTCGCCAATCATCGTCCCGAAGAGGTTCAGCAGTTGCTGGTGCTGGTCTTCGCCAATCTCGGCGTAGTAGCTTTTGCGCGGCAGTCCGCGCACGGTTCATGTCGCGGTCTCCTAGTCTCGGGCGAGCATGTGCTCCTGGCAGGGATGCATGCTCTCTTTAGCGCAGTCAAGCAGAGTGGTACAGATTCGCGATTGAGGTTCACCGGTCCTTCAAAATGTTCTGAAGGGGGACCTTTGAAAAGCTTGTTATATCAGAGACTGCAAATCGACCAGCAGATACAATGGGGATATTCACAACACTGTAGAGGACAAACTGCTTACTTATATGCTCAAAAGTATATGACATAGTTGTGTAGCGTCAAGGGAAAATTGGACATGTTTTCATTCCGCCCAGGCGTTCAATACGATGACTTCCTCAACGGTGGGATACGCGTAACGTGGACGGCAGGCCCAAGGCACTCCCGCACCCCGTTGAGGTTCTTGAGGCCGGAGCTGGCACAACTTATACGCCTGAACCAATGACCCGGTTGCAGAAAAACCCAGTCCAAATAGTGCGGAGAGTCATTCGCAGGAACAGCACCCGTTACGCGTAACGGCACAACGCGGCAGGTTCAATCATTCGTGGGTGTGGCAGGTGGGAGGTGCTAGAACGGAACTACCCTATTCAGCCCCCTGCCCGGCCCGGTAGCTCTCCCACGACGGCAGGCCGAGCTGCTCGGCGACCTCTCTGGCATCGTGGTAGCCGCAGGCGAAACAGTGAATGCCGTGCGTCTCATAGCTCCAGCCCGCCGAGGGGTGCCGGTCGTCATGGAACGGGCAGCGGAAGTTCTTGCTGAATCCCCGCGCATCCGGCGGCGAGATGCCCCAGGCGCGCACCGCCGCCGGCTCGACCACCTCGACGCACCACGCTTCGTACAGGTCGTCACGGTTGGGGAACAGGTGCGGCAGCGGGCGCTGGACGACCGTGGGCCGCTCATCCGGGGGGATGGGCTCGAACACAGCTTCGTAGGCAGGAAGCCCTTCCAGGGTCGTCCTCAGCCGCGCCGCTCCGACGTTGACCAGCAGCCGCCCGACATCACCCTTGCTGCGTGGCGGGAACGGCAGGTGGTGCGTGATGACCCGAATCGGCGTGTGGCTCACCGCGCGGCTCACCTGGATGACGAAGCGCATCCCGGCCCGGTCGCGGTCGGGCGCCAGGTGCAGGACGCGCACGCCCAGCCGCGTCAGCTCCGGCGCGAACCAGGGTGGCATCCGGCGCGTCTCGCCGTCGAACAGGCACGTGGTATTCCGCACCCCGCCTTCCCACAACGCCCACACATCCGGCTCGCCTGACGCCAACCACAGGATACCTCCGACCAACGCCACCGCGTCGCGCAACGTGCCATCGACATTGTAGAACCGGACGGCATCCGGCTTGTGCGGCAGCCAGAGATACTTGGGCGTGGCGGTGCTGTCGAAGGCTTTCCAGCGCGTGGCGTCGAGCGCCGGATGAACCGGATACTGCCAGCCGTCACCGCGCGGAGTGATGGCGAAGTGTTCGATGGTCGCCGGGGATAACCCGCGTTCGGCCAGCCGCGCTCGCCAGAAGGGCACAAGCTGGGAGGTGTTCGGGCGGGATGGGGAATGGATACCGGCAGGCATGACGGTCCTTTCCAGGTCTCATCTTCACCCTGATTATAGCACAAATGTTCTATGAAAAGCTATGGACTCATGCCGAAAATGGGGCAAGCCAGGGGAACCAAAGGGGTGAAGTGAAGGCGGGGGACACGCGGGGGACGGTACTTGAGCCGTTGGGGGTCCAAAGTGAACCTGGGGCGTCGCGGTTCGAGACCCGGTTGACGTTGGCCGGGGAAAAGCCTTACCGGTGATGGCGCAACGCACTAATCCCCCTTTACGTAATAGGTGATTACTCAGAACGATATAGAAAACACGCCGTACAAGAGCCGGCAGGGGGAACTCATGAAAGCGATTGTATGCACCAGATACGGACCACCGGACGTCCTTCAGCTCAAAGAGGTGGAAAAGCCCGCGCCCAGGGACAATGAGATTCTGGTCAGAGTGCATGCGGCAGCCGCGAATCCAGCCGACTGGCACCTGATGAGGGCCAAACCGTTCATTGTCCGCTTTGGAAATGGGTTTCTGAAACCCAAAAACCCGATACCGGGACTTGACATGGCGGGGCGGGTTGAGGCCGTTGGCAGCAGCGTCACGCAGTTCCAGCCGGGTGATGCGGTGTTTGGGTGTGTGACGGGCGCGTTTGCCGAGTATGTATTGGCTCGTGAATGTGACCTGGCGCTGAAACCAGCCAATCTGTCGTTCGAGCAAGCGGCAGCCGTCCCGGTAGTGGCCTTCACCGCCCTGCAAGGTCTGCGCGAGACGGGAGAGATTCAATCCGGGCAACGGGTTCTGGTGAATGGTGCATCTGGGGGTGTCGGCACGTTCGCCGTGCAGCTTGCCACCCACTTTGGGGCGGAAGTCACCGGCGTGTGCAGCACGCGGAATCTGGACCTGGTGCGGGCCATCGGCGCCGACCACGTCGTGGATTACACGCGGGAAGATTTCACCCGGACCGGGCAGCGCTATGACCTGATTTTCGACGCGGTGGGAAATCGTTCGGCGGCGGCGTATAAGCGTGCGTTAGCCCCCAACGGGAGATGTGTCGTGGCCGGTTTCACGACCCTGTCTCATCTGCTGGTCCAGGTGGTGTTCCTGGGAACCTGGGTCTCCAGGACCAGCAGCCAGAAAATCCTGCTGATGGGAGAATCGAAACCGGACCAGGATGATTTGCGTTTTGTGAAAGAGCTGCTCGACACCGGCAAAGTCGTGCCGGTCATCGATAGACGTTACCCATTGAGCGAGACAGCTGACGCCATCCGGTATCTTGAGACGGGTCATGCCCGCGGAAAAGTCATCATCACGGTGGAATCAGCCGACCAACCCTGATGACGCGCTATAGGTTGGCGCACATCCTCATAGCGGAACAAGCTCGATACCAGCAGGTTGGTGATGGGATACTGCACGTCGCCCGATACCCCGGCGCAGTAGACATCCAACATGGTCAGGCCAGCCCTGCCTATAGCGTGCGCAGGGTCGTTTTTTCCGCCGTTACGCGTAACGTTCGCATCCCGCATGTTGAAGGCGAGAGACGGTACTAAGACCGTCAGGGGTCCAAAGTGAACACGGGGCCCTGAGTATTAGGACTCCTGCTGCTCATCCCTGAAGAACATGAGGAGCTCCCCTTTGCAGGCCAGATAGTAGGTTGTGCCAGTATCCATCAGTCTGTCTCCAGCTCCGCCAGGACCTCGCGCGCGACCTCGAACACGTCGCGGTCTTTGCCGCGCTCGATTGCCTCGGCGACGGCTTCCAGCCCGAATTCGGCTTCCAGTTCGGCGCGCAGGCGGGCCTCGTCGCGCATATTTTTGTTTAGGGCCGGATGGGGAATGGTGACACCAAGGATATCCAGGGCCCGTTCACCCATTCCCTGTGATGCGTAGAGCAATGCCACGCGTACGAGGCAAGCCACAGCATAGGGTAAATAGCCGTTATCATGGAGTCGCTTGAGTGCCTGGTAATAATAGCGCCGTGCCAAAGTATAGTCTCTCGTGGCCCGTGCAATATCGCCCAACTTCTCGAACGGGAGGGCAGGTTGAGCAAAAAGCTGTTCTGCCAGCACATGTGCTTCGTCGTACAGTCTTTTGGCGGCAGTGTAGTCGGCCTGCATGTAGTAGGTGTCAGCCAATGTGTCGAGACTTAGAAATCGAAGGCTCTGGTCGCCCAGTGCTTTGGCGACGGCCACGGCCTGCTGCGCGAGCTCCTGTGCTTTTTCTGGCTGACCATCGTCCATTGCCAGGCATGCCATACCATTCAAACAGCGACCTATCTCGCGCCGGTTGTCGAGCAACCGTGCCAGCTCCAGACACGACACATAGTGTTGCCACGCGTCGTCGTAGTGCCCTAAAACATGAGAAACCACAGCCAACATTTCGAGCGTGTCTGCCATGCCCATCTGGTCGCCAATTTCCTGAAAAATGCCGAGGGCTTCTGTAAAATACTGTTTTGCTTGCTCGAAGCGAGGACTGTGAAAAAGAGGAATTCTCCCCAGACCGTACAGACACCAGGCTATGCCCCACCGGTCGTTTAGCTCCGAATAAATGGCCAGGCTGGATTCGTAGAGACTCCTGACCTCGGCTTCGTGGCCGGGCCAGGGACCCCAGACGGCGACCGCCTGCGCCCATGCCAACTCCTCTCGCAGATTGGTTTCGCGCAACAGCGCCACTCCATCGATTGTCGTCGCCTCGCTGCGGAAGCTCGAAAGTGTCGCATGCATAACAGTGAGCGCTCCGCAGATGCCTTTATGCTCCATCGTGGTTGGGTTTTGCAGGGCGTTCAGGGCATGAGCAAACGCCTCTTCTCCCTGTTGATGAAGACCCTCCCGCCAGTAAAAATAGAACAGGCTCCGCATCGACCGGCGTATCGCTGGCAGGTTTGAATTCTCGGCCATCCAGTCCCAGGCCATACGCAGGTTGCCGATTTCGGGCAGCAGTTCACGCTGGTGCCCACTGCGGATGGCTACGTAGCGGTCGGATAGGTAATCAGCGAAGTATAAAGCATGACGAGTGCGAATGTCCTCCTGTTCCTTAGCGGATGCTTCAAGCCGCTGAGCGGCGTACTGGCGCAGGAGTTCGTGGATGCTGTAGCGACGGCTAGTGTGGTCCACCTGTAGCAGGGACTTGTTCACCAGCGACGCCAGTTGAGGGCGTGTCGCCCCGACCACCGCTGCGGCGGCTTCCCAGGTGAAGCCGCCCTGAAACACGCTGAGCCTCATGAGCGCCATCTGTTCGGGGGCGGGCAGGTGCCGCCAGATGTGGTCGAACAGCGCGCGCAGGCTGCGGTGACGTTCGGGTAGGTTGCGCTGCGGTGCTTCCAGGTCCAACAACTCGGCAGCGATGGCAGCGGGTGGCATTATGCGCAACCATGCGGCGGCGATTTCGATACCCAGGGGCATCCCCTCGACCAGTTGGCAGATACGGATGACGTGCTCGCGCTCACCATCGAGGCGGAAGCCGGGCTGTGTGCGGCGTGCGCGTTCCATGAACAAGCGAATGGCGCCGTAGTCCTCTGGCTGCTGTACGTCATCCACTGCCGGATGCAGCAGCCCGCGCACCTCGTAGAGCCATTCCCAGCCGAGGTTAAGCGGTTCGCGAGTCGTGACTAGCACGGTGACACCCGGTGCGTTAGCCAACAGGCTGTCCACAAGTCCCGTTCCATGCAGTAGGTGCTCGAAATTGTCCAGCACCAGCAGTATCTCCTTCTCGCGTAGGAAATTGAGCATCTGCTGCTCGGCGGAATCCTGGCTCTGGTAGAACTGGAATCCCACCGCCGTCGCGATGGCCGACACGATGCCTTCTGGCGAGATCAGTGGGGCCAGCGGCACGAAGAACGCCCCGTGCGCGAAGGCGTCCACCAGCCGTTCGGCGACCGCCAGCGCCAGGCGCGTCTTGCCGACGCCGCCGGGACCGACCAGGGTGAGCAAGCGGCAGTCGGGGTCGCTCAGTTGCGCGCTAATGACGGCGATATCGTCTTCACGCCCCACAAACGACGTTGACTGCACGGGGAGATTGTGCCGGGGACGCTGCCATGTGTCCTCTGGCGATGATTCAGGCTCGATACGCGTAACGGGCAAATCTGTTTCTGGTCTCAATTGCCCCGCCTGGATGCGTTCAAAGAGACTGACAGTCTCCTCCATCGGCTGCGCCCCGAATTCCGTCTCCATTATCTGGCGGCAGGTCTCATACTGCGCCAGGGCAGCCTCTCGTTCGCCTGCCAGGGCCAGCAGATGCATCAGGTGGCGATGGGTCTTCTCGCGCAGGGGGTCGAGTTTCAGCAATCGCGTAGCGTGAGAAATGCCCGCCGCATAATCCCCTTGCGTCAGGTGGGTGGCGATGAGTCTGTCGAGGGCATCAACGGCAAGGAAACGCAGCCGCTCACGTTCCAGCCGCGCCCAGTCCTCGAAGCCCTGGCTGTCGACATAGAACCCTTCCAGAAAGTCCCCCTGGTACAGTTCAAGAGCATCTTCGAGGTGCGCAGGGTCATCGGCAGCGGACGCGAGCCGTTGTTCGAAGGCCGTCACGTCCAGCCACCAGCTGCTGTCCCCGGCCATACTCGCCGTCTCACGCGTGATGTCCACGAACGGTCCCGCCGTTTTTCGCAGGTTGCTTAAAGCCACCCGCAGGTTTGCCAGTGACTGCGACTGGCTCCGGTCCTCCCAGAACAGTTCGGCCAACACCTCGCGCGGCTGCGGTCGTTCCGTGCAGGCGAGATACACGAGCAGCGCCGGAACCTTGCGCTGGTCGAAGTCGGCGATAGACGTGCCGTTGCGGCAAACGGTGAGTCCACCGAGGGTGCGGATTTCGAGAGGAGACATACCGCTTCTTTCTACTCAATGCGGGCAACGGAGGTGTACGACGTCAGTCGAAAGAAGCATCTATTGTCTTAGTATACGGTGTTTTGCGGCTTTTTGACCGGTCCTGAGTCGTTCCGAACGAACTCCGAACGATACCCGAACGACCCTCGACCGTTCCCTGAGCTTTCGCCAAACGGCTGCCTCCTAGAGTGAGGACAACGAAGACAGCAGCAGCCGGGAGGCGGACGATGAACACCCTCAACAATCTCAGTGTAGCACAGGAAAAGAGCCGGAACCGAGTATCTCGCAGTCACGTTGTTGCGCTCGTCCTGGTAATCCTGCTGACCGCCAGCCAGCTTGTGCAGGCTACCCGCGCCACGGCAACCGGGCCGGACATGCTCACGTTGGCTGACATGCTGCAAAACGGCCAGGGCGAGGCGGCCCTGCAACTCGTGGTCGCAGCCGCGGCAGAGTTGGGTCCCTGGTCCGCAGCCCCCGGCGATGAACTGGCGTACGACCCGTACATGTCGCGCAAAATCCGCGGGTCCTCGCTGGACTACGATGAATTCCCCGACTGCGGGAACCCCAAGGTCGCTAGCGATGAGCAAGCCTGCCTCGCTCAGTTCCAGATGTTGGAGCGCCAGGTGCGGTTTGGCCCCTCGCTGTTCTCCACGCCCGAAGAGGGCGGCGGCGCGACACCTCGCCCGGCCTTCGATGACCTGCTGTCCACCTACATCGAGGAAGTGGGACACTCGTGGCAGGAGTACCTCTACGAGACCGAGGGGCGGGGCAGTGGCGCACGCACCCGCCAGACGACGCTGGCCGAATCCGAGCGGTGGAGCTTTGGCCGCGAGTACCAGGTCAAGCGGTACATCCTGAGCCTGGACGGGACGCTGGTGAACCTGTCTGACCAGCAGCGGACCAGCCTGACGGCGCAGATTTGCGAGGGCTACGCCAATCCGCTGGGTCATGATGTGCCGGAGTACGGCGCCCCCGCAGGTTGGCCGAATCCGGAAGGGTGGCCGGTCACCGCGCCTACGCCCGACGAGTTGGCGACCTTCTGCGCGGGAGCATGACGGTTGCCTCGCGACAATTGACCCGGCTGTATCAGCGGCTCGCCAGGCGCATGTCCCGACGAGCCGTGTGGCGTGTCCCCCCGCCTTAACCTTCCTGCTGTGTATCTGGCTCGTTTCCAGCACTCCGCCCCAAGACCTTAGCAATTGCCTGGGCTGCGCGGCTGTCCTGGCCGGGCAAGGCGTGGGCGTAGATTTTCATGGTCACCTGTGGATTGGAATGCCCCAGGCGGGCACTGACGGCCGTCACGGGCACCCCTTCGTCGAGCAGCAGGCTGGCGTGCAGGTGGCGCAGGCCATGCGGTGTGACAGCGGGCAACCCCAGGCGCTTGCATTCTCGCTTGAGCGCGTGCTGAATCGTGCTGGCGAACAGCGGCTTGCCCGTTTCCCCGGTGAAGACCAGTCCCCAGTCTTCCCACTCCGGGCCAGCGGCCTCTTTCCAGGCGTCCTGCTGCTGCTTCTGCCGCCCCAGGGCAGCACTGGCGACGGCGGGCAGCACGATGGTCCGGGCCGAACTGTCTGTCTTGGCGCGGTCCAGGACCCATTCACCGTCGATGCGGTGCAGGGTGCGGGTTATCGTCACGGATGCGTCGTCTGTGCCCACGTCATCCCAGCCCAGAGCCAGCGCTTCTCCCACGCGACAGCCCGTCCCAATCAGCAGCACCCACAGCGGATGTTGCCAGTGGTCGGTCGTACTTTCCAGGAAGGCTTCCAGCTCGGCGTGGTTCCACAGCGTTTTCTGCTGCGCCTTGTAGACGGGCTTGAGCACGTGGTCGCACGGATTCGAGGCCAGCCAGCGCCACATCACGGCCACTGCAAACGCCCGGTGCAGCACTCGATGAACCTTCTCCGCGACCGATGGGGTGAGACCGGCATACAATCCCTGGAGACAGTCCGGCGTGACCCGGTCCAGGCGCGTGTCGCCGATAACGGGCCGGACGCATGAGTCCAGGAACCACCGGTATCGCGAGATAGTGGACGGCTTCAGGTCGGGTGCGCTATCGAGCCAGGCGTCAATGAGGTCGTTCAGGGTACGCCGACCAGAGTCTGCCAGGCCGCTGACCCTGTCCGCTTCCCGCTGCAGGGCGCGCAGCTTGGCCCGTGCCTCGCGTTCGGTCTTGGCGTACACGGAGCGACGCCTGCCACTGATTTGAATTGACGCCTGCCAGCGCCCATCGGAACGTTGGTACACAGTGCCTTCGCCATGGCCTCTCTTGGACATGATACAGCCTCCTGCTAGAGAGCCCTGGCGAGGGCACATTGCCGTCAGATTGTCGTCAAAATGGTGGATTGGGCGCCGAGTACCGGAATCAAAAAACGCCGCAGCGGGCGTTTTCTCGGCGGGGAAGCTCCCACCGGCGGGGGGTGTTCCTG
Organism: Anaerolineae bacterium; assembly: GCA_018432315.1. Lineage (GTDB taxonomy): Bacteria > Chloroflexota > Anaerolineae > Aggregatilineales > Aggregatilineaceae > LM3-B42. Next base: position 33,501 of record JAHDLB010000002.1, on the reverse strand, counting down.
AGCGGGCGACGGGATTCGAACCCGTGACCTTCTCCTTGGCAAGGAGACGTTCTACCACTGAACCACGCCCGCGTGGATGGCAACAGTATAGATCAAGAAACCCGATTTGGCAAGGGCATATTCCCTCGGAAATGGACAAACAGGGACAGAATTCGGTCACAGCAACGCATGGGCCGACGCTTCCCACCAAGGGAAGGCCCTACGGCGAGTCTGTCTCTTTTTCGACGTTTTCCGGCGAGAAAGGATGTTGTAAATACGAGGCTACCGTGTTCGCTATAACACGGTAGCCCTCAGGCATGGGATGGCCGTCCGTATCACGAGGGTAAATGGCGATCCCAGATTGAACCGCCTCCCTGAGCGCCGGTAAACTGTCAACATACTCAATACCGTTGGCATCAAGCAAATCGACGATTCGGGAACGCGCATCCTCTTCGAGACGAATCTGCCGCGCATACGCAGCGTTCGATTGTCCAGCCATCAAGTCCGCATACACGAGTTCTTTTGTCGGGATCAGGAGAACAACCAGTCGCGCCCCACTGTTATGAACCTGCTGCTGGATGTCCAACAGAATCTCGCTGGTACTCCGCAATCCCTCGGCAATACGTGGCTGGCTGAGGTCTACGACCATGCTCCGGTAAGCGGCAGTGAATCGGGTATCCACTCCGTTCCCTGAATAGGCTGCGTCAGGTTCGGACACGATCTTGATGGCCGCCGGTCCGATGGTGTCGGTAAGCCAGTCCGGATCGGCATCTGGCCGGCGACGGTCCGCGAAGACATCTCTTGTATAGATTGATGCATAGGCATTATACAAATCATTCCCAAAATACAGCCCGATGACGATGATCTTTGGGGAAAGCTGCGCCAGCGCCCGATTGGTCAGCACGGAATATTCCATCGGCCCAAAGCGAATCATCCCCATGTTGTAAACACGCATGGTCATTAGCTCGCCCAACACGTGGGGCCAGGATTCTTTCCGAGGTGCATTGAGACCCCAAGTCTGCGAGTCACCGATAGCAACAATATCGACGCGATCGGGCACATCGGCATTCCGAAAGCCTTCCGCGTCATGGCCCCATGCATGAGGCCGAACGAGCAATCCCAACTCGTGATCTGGAACCGTGTTGTTGGTAAGCACGAATTGATCGCCTGCCAACGGGTTCAATGTGAAGATCACCAGCATAAAGAGGGGTAGCATGCCTATACCTGATAGGGTTGTGAGAAGTACATAAGCTGCCATTATTACGCGCTTAGTACGAGTAACGATGCCCCCCAGGATCCATCCCAACCCCGCCAGAAAACCAACATTACAGAACTGATCATACCCGACCGGGGACTGATAAAAGAGTTCTGCACCTAGCGAGACCACCAGTGTAATGCTGCCCAGCATGATAAACATCTGGCGTTTCGGGTCGATGTCTTGAAACTGCATTGAAGACTTCTCCACACGTTCCGAGCGATCTAAATACAGCACCGCTAACGTACCACAGTGGACTCAGAGACCGTTTGAAAACCGCCATCTCCGCGAACCCTTCGGATCCGCTTCCCTTCCCCCTCGTTGGGGCAGGGTGAACAAGACGAGGTTCGTCCCATTGAGTGCTCTACCAGTGAGAAAAAAAGTACTTCTCGAATGGCCTTTAAACAATCTGGAGATTGTTGAGTCTCGTGTCGCCGTGCCGGCACGGACAACGACGAATATCCTCAAGTGTATTCGAATAGGCTCCAGAACGAAATGCCGTTGCCCGATAGCATCCCCCCCCGCCGTTTGGCCGAACCGGCCCGGGATGTCTAAAATGTGCGTATCATATCTTACGCCCAGCACCCGGAGATCGAACTCAGCATGGACATCCACGAATCCCTGTCGCGCGCGCAACTCTTGAAACTGTTGGACGTATACGCTAAAAACTGGCTGGCACACGATGGGAGCTGGTTTCTCGCGCTCGAAGAAGCGTACGGGCACGAGGCCGCCGTCGAGATGGACGTCCGCGCCTGGGAGCGCTTCGCCGAAGCCGAGGCGCGCCGTATCATGCGGGCGTTCGACATTCCGCCGGGCGGGGGACTTCCGGCGCTGGCGAAGGCGCTGCGTTACCGGCTGTATGCGCGCGTGAATCCGCAAACCGTCGAATGGATCGGCGACCATACCCTGATCTTTCGCATGGTCGAGTGCCGGGTCCACCAGGCGCGGGCGCGCAAGGGCCTGCCGACCTTCAACTGCCAGCCGGTCGGCACCATGGAATTCTCGACGTTTGCCCGGACCGTCGATCCGCGGATTCAGACGCGCTGCCTGGTCTGCCCGCCGGACCCGATGACGACGCCCGGCTGCGGCTGGGAATTCACGCTCAAGGAAGACGAGAGGGCTCATGACCAGACCTGACACCGCTTCACCTGCCGCGCCGCTCGAAGTCACCGCGGGGGAGGTGCTGCGCGCGCGGGGGATGACCATCGCCACCGCCGAATCGAGCACGGGCGGCCTGATCATCGCCCGGCTGACCGACATCGCCGGCAGTTCGGCCTACGTCATTGGCGGCGTGGTCGCGTATGCCGACGCCGTCAAGCAGCAGACGCTGGGCGTGCGCGAGCAGACGCTGATCGATCACGGCGCCGTCAGCGAGCCGGTCGCGCGCGAGATGGCCGGCGGCGCGCGCCACCTGTTCGGGACCGATCTCGCCCTCAGCGCCACCGGCATCGCCGGGCCAACCGGCGCTACCGCCACCAAGCCCGTCGGCCTGACGTACATCGGCCTCAGCGCGCCGGACGGCACCTGGGCGCGCCGCTTCGTGTGGCAGGGCGACCGCGAGCACAACCGCCGCGAGACGGTCGATGCTGCCCTGCGCCTGCTGCTCGATTACCTGGATGGGAAGCTGGCATGACGTTTCGCGTGACCGAAGTCGAAGCCACCTACTCGCCGGACGGCTGGCCCCGGCCTCTCAAACTCCGTTGGGATGGCGAGACGCTGTTCGTGATCGACGTGGGGCGCCGCTGGAAAACGGAGAGCGGGATTCACGTCCTGGCCCGCGTGCCGGACGAGCGCGTCTTCGAGCTGCACACCAACGGGGCGCTGTGGCGCGCGCGCGTGATCGCCTATCCGCCGGGCGCGGTGTAGCGTTTTTGCATTTTGGGCCGCGCCCTCCGTACAATTGAGGTCGCCGCTGCGCGGTCCGGGCACCATCCGGGGGGACGGACCTCTATCGAACGTGCATAGCTGCCGAGGTCACGCGCTGATGAAAGATCGCCGCTATATCGTTATTGCCGTCTGCCTGCTCCTGCTGTTGAGTGCCCTGCCGGCCCAGAGCCGCGCCCAGGACGGCACGCCCGTCCCCACCGCCGATCCCTACGCCGATCTGACGATCGACAGCCTGCTCGAACGCAGCTACGGCGCCGGGACGCTCCAGGTTCACCAGGTCATGGAGACGCGGCCCGGCTTCACCCGCTACCTGATCTCCTACCCCAGCGACGATCTGACCATCTTCGGCTTCATGAACGTGCCGGACATGGCCGGGTCGTTTCCGGTGATCGTCGCCCTTCACGGCTACATCGAGCCGGCGATCTACGCCACGCTCGACTACACCACGCGCTACGCCGACGAGCTGGCGCGGGCCGGGTTCCTGGTGCTGCATCCCAACCTGCGCGGCTACTGGCCGTCCGACAGCGGGCCGAACCTGTTCCGCGTGGGGATGGCGGTCGATGTGCTCAATCTCATTGGGCTGGTGCGGGCGTGGGGCGGGCAGCCCGGGCCGCTCGAACAGGCGAACCCGGATGCGATCGGACTGTGGGGGCACAGCATGGGCGGCGGCATTTCGCTGCGGTCGATCACGGTGGATACGGACATCGACGCCGCTGTGCTCTACGGCGCGATGAGCGGTGACGAGCGGCGCAACTTCGAGAAGATCATGCAGTGGTCGGGCGGGAACCGGGGCCGGGCCGAGCTGGGGATACCGGACGACAACCTGCGCCTGATCTCGCCGATCCAGTACCTGGACCGCATCGAGACTCCGGTCAGCATCCATCACGGCGCTGCCGACGAGCTTGTGCCGCCCGAATGGTCGCAGGAGTTGTGCGAGCAGCTTTGGACGCTCGGCAAAACGGTCGAGTGCTTCTCGTACGACGGCCAGCCGCACACTTTCTACGGCGACGGCGACCGGCTGTTCATCGACCGGACAATCGCGTTTTTCAACGTCTGGCTGCGCCAGCCTTAAGACGTCGCTTTCGCGGCGGCGCGGCTCTCGAAGCGCGCCCGGTCGACGATGAAGCGCTCGTGCGTGCCCTCCGCCACCGGCTCGACCGGGTCCTGGGCGGCGACGTCGAACACCAGCCGGCGCCCGTCCACCTCGCGCAGCGTGGCCCGCGCCGTGACCGTCTGCCCGACCGGTGTGGCCGCCAGGTGCCGCACGTCGACACGCACCCCGACCGTGGTCATGCCGTCCGGCAAATGACCCGCCAGCGCCTCGATCGCCGCCGCTTCCAGCAGCGCGACCAGGGCCGGGGTCGAATACACCTGCACGCTGCCGCTGCCCAGCGCGGTCGCCGTCAGGTCTTCCGTCACGGTGACGGACATCTCGCCCGTCAGGCCGGGCGTCAAAGCGGGATACTCGGACACCGGGGCAATCCTCCTCGCACACAAGTCGCGCGGAACGACATACTTCGCCAGCCAAAACAAGGGCGGGGAACCGCGCCGCTTTGTTGCCGCACCTGTTCCCCGCCGCGCGCCAGATGGCGGGCCTGCTAGCTCAACTCGTCGAACACGTCCTCCAGCGCCACCCCATCTTCCAACAGGCTGAAGATCTGGCGCAGGTATTCGATCGGAATGCTGCCGGACCAGACCTGCCCGTCCGGCAGTTTGATCGTGTCCGGCTCGGTGCCAGCCGTGCCCAGGAGCACGGTCGGCGTGCCGGTCAGCCCGTGGTCCATGAACCGGACGCGGAACTCGTCGATCTGCGGCTGGTATTTCTGATCATCGATGCAGGCGTTCAGGGCGTCCATGTCCAGCCCCAGCGCCTCGCTGCCGAGAATGTCGCTGATCCCCTCGCGGCTGAAGGCTTCCTGCACGCCGCGCTCGACGTAACCGCGAAACAACGCCGTATAGGCAGAGTAGCCCTTGCCCTGTTCGGCAGCGCACATCGTCGCGTGGCTCGCGGCTGTAGCGTACGCGTCGCCCGCGATCAGCGCCAGCTCGATCTGCACCCGGTCGCTGTCCACGTCCAGCGCGATCAGGCGGCTGATGGCGAAGCTGTAGTTCGCGCAGTGGCCGCAGGTGAAGCTCAGGTATTCGACCATGTCAATCGCCGCGTCGGGGGCGCCGTAGATCAGGCGCCCGCTGTCGGCCAGGCTGGCCTGGAAAGCCGCATCCGCCGCGGCGTAATCGGGCACCGGCGGGTCGATCGCCATGCTGTCGAGAATGGCGATCACGTCTTCGTTCATGTCCGGCGTGGCGACCGTCTGCGCGTACATCAGCCCGCCGTTGTCGTCGTAAGGGATCAGGATCAGGTTGTTGATCACGCCCTGCTGGTCGTCGTTGAGGCTGATGCCTTTGGCGTCCCGGCCCGCCAGCGCGAAGTCGGTGACCTCGCCGCCGGACTCTTCCGCGATTGGCGTCAGCGCCTGTTCCGGGCTGGTGTCGGGACCCAGCGAGGGGATGCCGCGCAGCGTGATGAAAGCGCCCTCACCGGCTTCCAGCACCTCCGGCGACACCAGCGCCAGGTCGTAATCCTGCGCGCCGCTGAGCGCCTGCCAGTTCTCCGGCAGGGTGAAGACGATCCCGTATTCCTCCCAGTCATACGTCTTGGTGGGTGGATCGTCCTGGCGCAGGGGGAGCGGGGTGACCGGCGGCACGCGCGACGCCAGCACGTGAATCGCGCTCGTGCTGCGCGCCGACAGCCCGCTGTCCGCCCGCTCGATGCTGCTCACGATGGCATCGGCCACCGGGCGAAACGCCGCCCACCCGGCCTCGTCCGACCCGAAGAACAGGACCGCGACCAGATCGCGCTCCTCTATCGTGATCGCCAGCGCGCGAATGTACAGCGGCGAGTCCGGATCGTTGTCCCGGAGGTCGTACGTCACGCCCGGATAACCGGCCACGGTCACGGCGACCGGGTCGGTCAGCGTGCTCCGGTCGCCCGCGGCGCTCAGCACCAGCTTGCGCAGGTCCACACCCGCCGACTGCGGGAGCGTTTCGCCGTAGATCAGGGTCGCTTCCGCCGCGTCGGGGCTGGCCGTCAGGCCCTGGGCCGGGCCCGCCGACACCGTCCAGTTCACCGGGAAGGACAGCGTCAGGCCGGCATCCGCCCACGCGACCTGCTGCGGAAGCTGAACCGAGGCCACGCTGGCCGAGCTGCTCTCGCCGGTGGGAACGCTCGCCGCGCGGGCGTCTTCCACCGCGACGCTCTGGCCGATCGCCTCCAGCACCGGCAGGAAGTCCGGCGCCTCAACCGCGCTCACGATGTAGGCCACACCCAGCGCGGTGTGGTCGTCCAGCGCGATGAGCGTGATGCCGCCCACCGCCGCCGGGTTGGTTCGCTCGAAGGTCAGCGACCGCGCCGCGCGATCGCCCACCGCCGGGGCGCTGCGCTTCGTAATGCTGCCGCCGGCGGGTGCGTAGCGCGCCAGGGCCGCGTCGAGCTCGCCCGGCCCGGTGTCCACGGCGATGAACAGGATCAGCTCCGGCCCGGCGCCATCGCTCACATCGCGCCCGGTGGGCCGCACGCTGACCAGGTCAGCGGATTCGACCGCCGTCCACCCGGCGGGATACGACAGGGCCACGCCGTGCGCGTCCCAGATAAACGTCTCGGATAGGGGCGGGGCCGTTTGCGCGCCAGCCGAAGCCGTTCCGGCAAACAGGCCGAAGACGGCGATCCCTGCTGCTACCGATAACACTACCAACCGTTGAATCATGTTCTTCTCCATGTGATCTCCATGATGTCTCTTTCCGCGCCCCGCCGCGATGGCAAGATTATAACGGGTGCCGCCCCAACCGCACACCCGCCAGCGATTGACACGCCCGCGTTTCGGCCTACAATCAGGCGGCATGAGCACCTTTCTCACCGGGATGATCATCGGGTTTTCGATTGCGGCGCCCGTCGGGCCGATCGGCGTGCTGTGCATCCGGCGCACGCTGGCCGATGGGCGGCTGCACGGGCTGGCGTCCGGCCTGGGCGCGGCCAGCGCCGATGCGATCTACGGCTCGATCGCGGGCTTTGGCCTGACGGCGATCTCCGGCTTCCTGGTCGCCCAGGGCGACTGGCTGCGCCTGATCGGCGGGGCGTTCCTGGTGTACCTCGGCGCGCGGACCTTCGCCACGCGCCCGGCAGCGCAGCCCGCCGGGGCCGGGGGGCGCGGGCTGCCGGGGGCGTATGCGTCCACCTTCGCGCTCACGCTCACCAACCCGGTCACGATCCTGTCCTTCGCCGCGATCTTCGCCGGGCTGGGCCTGGCCGAGCGCGAGTCCAGCTACGGCGCGGCGCTCGCACTGGTGGCGGGCGTCTTCGCCGGGTCGGCGGCGTGGTGGCTGCTGTTGAGCGGCGGCGTCAGCCTGTTTCGGGGCGCCTTCACCCCGCCGCGGATGCGCTGGATCAACCGGCTGTCAGGCGTGGTGCTGGCCGGTTTCGGCATCCTGGCGCTGGCCGGGGGCCTGATCTGAAGCGCCCGCCGGGGCGAGGGGTCGCGTGGCGGGCGTCAGCCTGACAGCGTTTTCCAATTTTCCGGTTATGCAGGGCGATTGGCTGCGCCTGATCGCGAGGCTTTTCAAGTTGCGGAGGCGCGCGATACTGTTCGTACGACGCCGGGCACCAGAATCCAATACCCCTTTTCGGTAGTAAAGCAAGACAGCGATCCGACAATCCGGTTGTGTAACCATCCCCGACTTGACACTTCTATCGGCTGGATGCTACAATACTTACAGAGTACTTTGCAACACAAAGTACACATCAGCGCAAAGTATCTCGCTCGAGCAATTTTAGGAGAATGGCACATGCAAACGCACTATGACCTCAAGGAAATCGAACGACGGGCCTTCCGTGCTACCTTTCAAGACGGGCTGTGGGATATCTATCTGGGAATCGTGTTCACAGCTTTCGGAATCGGTCCGATACTTCGCAGTGGTCTGGGGCTGTCCGAAGACAGCACCATGATAGTTCATATTGGCCTCTTGATCATCGCGATGCTCATTCTACTGGCTGGCAAAAAGTTAATCACGCGCCCCCGGCTGGGCCACGTCAAGTTTGGGCAACAGCGCCAACGCAAGCTCTCCAAGGTGCGAATCGTCCTGGCCTTGTCTGTTATATCCGGGTTGATCGTGTTCGCTGCCCTTGCAGGCGACTCTCTAGAAATGACAGGCTTATCGATTGTCTTCGCCGCCAATATCCTGCTTGTCCTTGGCGCGATGGCCCACTTCCTGGACTACGACCGACTCTTCGTGTACGCGGTGCTATGGGCGGCTTCCTTTCCGGTAGGCCTCCTGCTGGAGAAACATACAGGTCTTCACGACGCACCCAGTGTCTTTGTCGCGACGGGGGGTCTTGCTATCGTGGTAGGAAGTGTGTTGCTTGTCCGCTTTCTGCGCACCTACACCCCTGCCCCAACAGAGGAGCCCACTAATGGGATCGCGTGATGCTGGTAGCAAGCGCAACGACGAGCAGCCGCTATCGCTGGACGATATTGATCGTTTGATCCACGAACCGGCCCGCCTGCTGCTCATGGTGCATCTCGCTGTGGTAGACAGTGCGGATTTCACCTTCTTGATGAACCAGACGGGGTTGACCTGGGGCAACTTGTCGTCGCATCTCAGTAAGTTGGAGGATGCTGGCTATGTCGAGATCGAAAAGACCTTTGTTGGCAAAAAGCCGCAGACCATGGCGGCCCTGACCAACGTAGGGCGTGCGGCCTTCCGCACCTATCGCGATCGCATGCGAGACCTTTTCACTGAAATGCCGGAGTAGCCGCTGAAGGGTTGTCGAATATCAAGCTGGCAATTCTAGCAGGGGCAGCTGTCCTTGACCGGTGCCCTTGCTGAACGCGTTTCCCTGAACATGAAATCCCAGATCAAGATGTTTTGCGTGATTGCCATAATTCTCTGGTACATCGACCGAACTTTGAAATGAGTTCTAACCTCAGGGATCGCGAGCCTGTCAACCCACGTTCAAGCGCACCCGCCCGGTGACAGCGCGCGCTGCCCGTGCTAGAATATATGTTCATACACGCCCGGCAATTCCCCTCGATCACACGACGAGCGCGGCGCGCCGGGCAGGCGTTGCTGTGGAGCCATCGACACCGCACAGGAGCTTGACATGGCCGAACGTCAGATCAGGGTTCTCGACGCCCCTTCCAACCTGGGACTGCGCCCACCCGAAGCGGGAGTCGCGCCGGGGTGTTACAAACTGCCGTGGGCGCTGCGCGATCGGGGGCTGCTGCCCGCGCTGGGCGCTGCCGATGCGGGAGCCGTGGTCCCGCCGCGCTACCGCGCCGAATGGCAGCCCGGCGACGGCGTTCGGAACGCCGAAGCCATCGCCCGGTATTCGGTGGCACTGGCGGACCGCGTGCAGGCGCTGCTCGACGCGCAAGCCTTCGCGCTGGTGCTGGGCGGCGATTGCAGCATCCTCATCGGCCACACCCTCGCGCTCAAACGCCGCGGGCGGTATGGCCTGGTCTTCATCGACGGGCACTCGGATTTCCGCCACCTGCGCAACGCGCCCGCGGTCGGCGCCGCCGCCGGCGAGGACCTGGCGATCGTGACCGGGCGGGGCGACCTGCGCCTGATCGATCTCGAAAACCGCGGTCCGTACGTCCGGGAAGCGGACGTGTGCGCCGTGGGCGTGCGTCCCAGTGACGTGTATCTGCACGAGCTGAAAGAACTGGGGATGAACGTGATCACCAGCGCCGAGGTCGTCGAGCTGGGGCCGGAACTGGTCGCCGCCCAGGCGCTGGAGACGGTGACCGCGGCGACGGACGGGTTCTGGATTCACCTGGATGCCGACGTGGTGGATTCGGCGGAAATGCCCGCCGTGGACAGCCCGGAGCCGGACGGCGTGCCCTTCCGGGCGCTGACGCCGCTGCTCAGGCGGCTGGCTGCCGCGCCGCAGTGCGCCGGGGTGGAAGTGACGATCTACGATCCCGATCTCGACCCGACCGGGACGTGCGCCGACCGCCTGTTTGATTGCCTGGTGGAGGCGCTGGGGCGCGGCTGACGCGCGAGGACGGCATCCTGGGCGCGCGGGTCAGCACCCGAGGCCCAGCTCGGCGGACCACCGGTCGATCTCGGCGTGCATCAACTCAGCCAGCGCCAGCAGCCGGTTGAGGCGTTTGCTGTCCTGGCGGGTCGGCTGGTCGATGCGGCCTGTCTCGATGGCGTGGGTGATGCGCTGCAGCAGGTCGAGGGCCTGCTGGGTGCGCGCCTGGATGTCGTCTAGGTCTTCCCACAGGACGAGGTCGGTACGCATCGGACGCTTTCCTTCATGCTCAAATGAAAACCAGACGCTGCGCTGGTCGGTTTCCTCACTATACACGATAAAAAACGCGAAAGCATTGGGTAAATCCGCCAATCGGGCGCGCGCCCTGCCCGCCCCGGCAGCCGATTCGATATTCCTCTAACGCCTCTCCAACGCCGTTTTAACGGGCCGGCGGTACACTGAGCCCATCAAACACACGCAAACACACTCCTGGAACCGACGAGGGGATATTCGATGGACTTAAATCGATTCACGACCAAAGCCCAGCAGGCGGTGATGAGCGCCCAACGCCTGGCTGAGAGCTACAACCACAGCGAACTCGAACCGGCTCATCTGCTGCTGGCGTTGATCCAACAGCCGGATGGCGTCGTCCCGCAGGTGATCGGCAAGATCGGCGCGCGCCCCCAGGGCGTGGCCGGCGATCTCGAGAACCTGCTGGCGAACCGCCCGAAGGTGTACGGCGCCAACGCGCAGATAGGCGCCAGCCGCGCCGCCATCGACGCGCTGACCGGCGCCGAAAAAGAAGCCAAGAAGATGCGCGACGAGTACGTCAGCACCGAGCACATGCTGCTGGCGCTCACCCGCGACCGGGCCACCGGCGATCTGCTGGCGCGGCACGGCGTCGACTACGATACCGCGCTGCGCGCCCTGGCCGAGATTCGCGGCGGGCAGCGCATCACCAGCCAAGAGCCGGAGAGCACCTTCCAGTCGCTCGAAAAATACGGGCGCGACATGACCGCGCTGGCTCGCCAGGGTAAGCTGGACCCGGTGATCGGGCGCGACGAGGAGATTCGCCGCGTGGTGCAGGTGCTCAGCCGCCGCACCAAGAACAACCCGGTGCTCATCGGCGAGGCGGGCGTCGGCAAGACGGCCATCGCCGAGGGGCTGGCCCAGCGCATCGTCAACGGCGACGTGCCCGAAGGGCTGAAGAACAAGCGCATCGTCGCGCTGGACATGGGCAGCCTGGTGGCCGGGGCCAAGTTCCGCGGCGAATTCGAGGAGCGGCTCAAGGCCGTGCTCAAAGAGGTGGGCGACTCCGACGGGCAGATCATCCTGTTCCTGGACGAGCTGCACACCATCGTCGGCGCGGGGCGAGCCGAAGGCTCGATGGACGCCGGGAACATGCTCAAGCCGATGCTGGCGCGCGGCGAGCTGCACGCCATCGGCGCGACGACGCTCGACGAATACCGCCAGTACATCGAAAAAGACGCCGCGCTCGAACGGCGCTTTCAGCCGGTGTTCGTGGACGAGCCGACCGTCGAGGACACCATCAGCATTCTGCGCGGCCTCAAAGAGCGCTACGAGGTCCATCACGGCGTGCGCATTCAGGACAGCGCCGTGATCGCGGCGGCCATGCTCAGCGCGCGCTACATCACCGACCGCCAGCTTCCCGACAAGGCCATCGACCTGATCGACGAGGCCGCGTCGCGCCTGAAGATGGAGATCGACTCCAAGCCCCAGGCGCTGGACGACGTCGACCGGCAGGTGATGCAGTTGGAGATCGAGCGCGAGGCGCTGAAGAAAGAGCGCGACAAGGCGTCCAAGCAGCGGCTCAAAGACCTGGACGAGGAACTCGCCAACTTGCGCGAGCACTCGCGCGCGCTGCAAGCCCGCTGGCAGCAGGAGAAGGACGCGATCCAGGCCATCCGCACCATCAAGGCGCAGATCGACGACCTGCGCGTGCAGCTCGAGCGCGCCGAGCGCCTCAACGATCTCGAAGCGGCGGCGCGCCTGCGCTATGGCGACCTGCCCCGGCTGGAGCAGGAGCTGGCGGACAGCGAGGCCCGGCTAGCCGATCTCCAGGCCGAGGGCGCGATGCTCAAGGAAGAGGTCGACGCCGACGAAGTGGCCGCCGTCGTCAGCAAGTGGACCGGCATCCCGGTGTCGCGGCTGATGGAGGGCGAGGTCGAAAAGCTGTTGAAGATGGAGGAGCGCCTGCACGGGCGCGTGGTGGGCCAGGACGACGCGATCCGCGCCGTGAGCAACGCCGTGCGCCGCAGCCGCGCCGGCTTGCAGGACCCACATCGCCCGATGGGCACCTTCCTGTTCCTGGGGCCGACCGGCGTCGGCAAGACGGAGCTGGCCCGCGCCCTGGCCGAATTCCTGTTCGACGACCAGGACGCGATGGTGCGCATCGACATGAGCGAATACCAGGAACGGCACACCGTCAGCCGGCTGGTCGGCGCGCCGCCCGGCTACGTCGGCTATGAAGAGGGCGGCCAACTCACCGAGGCGGTCCGGCGGCGGCCTTACGCGGTCGTGCTGTTCGACGAAATCGAGAAGGCGCACACTGAGGTCTTCAACCTGTTCCTGCAACTGCTGGACGAAGGCCGCCTGACCGACGGTCACGGGCGCACGGTGGACTTCAGGAACACCGTGATCATCATGACCAGCAACGTGGGCAGCCACCTGATCAAGGAAATGTCCAGCCGCCAGGAGGACGACGTCCGCCGCGCCGTGATGGCCGAGCTGGATCGCACCTTCCGGCCCGAATTCCTGAACCGGATCGACGAGATCATCCTGTTCCACGCCCTGACGCCGGAGCACCTCAAGGAGATCGTCGCGATCCAACTGCGCGGCCTGGGCGACCTGCTGGCCGACCGCCGGATCACGCTGACGCTCAGCGAGGCGGCGCAGGACTTCCTGGCCGAGCGCGGCTACGACCCGGTCTTCGGCGCGCGCCCGCTCAAGCGCACGCTCCAGCGCGAGGTGCAGGACACGCTGGCGCTGGCGATCCTCGAAGGGCACGTGCGCGAGGGCGACACCGTCTACGCCGATCTCGCGCCGGACGGCGATCACCTGGAGTTCAGCGTGGTCGAGCCGGCGCTGGCCTGACGGCGGCGCAATACAACGCAGTACAAAACGAAACGGGGACCGTTCGCAGGTCCCCGTTTTTGATTTCGTGTGGAAAGCCCGGCGCAAGATCAGCCGAGCAGCGCCCGGACGGCCTGCGCCGCCTCCGCCCGCGAGACCTCGACCTCGTGGCCGTCGCGCAGCCGCTTGAACTTGACCCGGCCCGCCTGGATCTCGTCCGGCCCCAGGAAGGCGACGATCTGCGCGCCCTTGCGGTCCGCGTACTGGACCTGCTTGCCGATGGCGCGCTTGGGGTTCATGTACGCCTCGGTGCGGATGCCCGCCGCGCGCAGCTCGTTCGCCAGCGCCAGCGAGGCGCCCTGCGTGCCCGCCTCGAAGACCGACACCAGCACCTGCACCACCGTGCGCGTGACCTCTGCCGGGTACAGGTCGAGCAGGTCCATCAGGTCGATGATGCGCTCGATGCCCAGGCTGGAGCCGGTCGTCGGCATGCTCTCCTTGCGGAACAGGCCGATCAACCGGTCGTAGCGCCCGCCGCCGGTCACGCTGCCCAGGTTGTCCGGCCTGGTGATCATCGTCTCGTAGACCGGGCCGGTGTAGTAGCCCAGCCCGCGCACCATCGCCAGGTCCACCGTGAACTGGTCCACGCCCAGCGCGTCCAGGTAATCGACCATCTGCTCGATCTCGGTGATGCCTTCCTGGGCAATCGGGACGCCGCGCAGTTGGTCGCGCACGCTGCCCAGCGCCGCCAGCCCGTCCTCGCGGTATTGCAGCAGGTCCATCATGCGCCCGATCGCGTCGTCCGCGATGCCGCTGGCGGCCAGCTCTTTCTTCACGCCGTCCAGGCCGATCTTGTCCAGCTTGTCGATGCTGCGATACAGGTCGCCGGACTGCGCCTCCGGCACGCCCGCGTAGATGCCGATCCCGTTCAGGAGCTTACGGTTGTTGATGTGGACGGTGAAATCGGCAAAGCCCAGCCGCCGCAGCGCCGCCACCAGCAGGCTGACGATCTCGGCGTCGGCGGCCATGCTCGCCACGCCGACGATGTCCACGTCGCACTGGTAGAACTCGCGGTAGCGGCCCTTCTGGGGCCGGTCGCCGCGCCACACCGGCGCGATGTGATAGCGCCGGAAGGGCATCGAGAGGTCGTTTTCGTGCATCGCCACGTAGCGCGCCAGCGGCACCGTCAGGTCATAGCGCAGCGCGAGCGCTTCCTTGCCGCCGGGGTGCTGCGCGTGGAAGATCAGCTTGTCGGCTTCCTCGCCGGACTTGCCCAGCAGGGTATCGAGCATTTCGAGCGTGGGCGTGGCGATCGGCTCGAAGCCGAACGTCTGGAACACGTCCGTGATCACGCCGAAGACGTACTCGCGCTTGAGCACTTCGTGGGGCAGAAAATCGCGCATACCTTTCGGCAGCCGGGTGTTGATCGGGGCCATGGGTATCCTCTCCTGGAACTGGGCACAAAAAAAGCGTGGCGGCCACTGTCCACGCTTTCGACGCAGGGGGTACGGGTCGCCTGGTTAGGGCCGGTTGCCGGAATGATGGTGCTGGAGGCTAACCCGCGCTGGCATGATTGGTTCCCCTGGTGCAATTCGTTGCGCAGAGTATAGCCGGATCGGTGGGCGTTGTAAAGCCGCTGGCCGATCGGGTATAGTACAGGCGCTATGCACGCGAAGAACCAACGAGACCGACGGGAGGAAAAAACCACGATGAGCGATACCATTCGGTGGGGCGTTCTGAGCACCTCGCGGCACGCTGCCACGACCTGGATTCCCGCCTGCCATGCCGCGCAGCGCGGCGAGCTGGTGGCCGTCGCCAGCCGCGACGCCGACCGCGCCCGCCAGTACGCGAGCGAGAATGGCATCCCGCGCAGCTTTGGCGACTACGAGAGCCTGCTGGCCTCGCCGGACGTGGACGCCGTGTACATTCCGCTGCCCAACCACCTGCACAAGGAATGGACGATCAAAGCGGCCCAGGCGGGCAAGCACGTTTTGTGCGAAAAGCCGCTCGGCCTCGACGCGGCCCAGGCTGAGGAGATGGTCGCGGCCTGCCGTGCGGCGGGCGTGACGCTGGCCGAGGCGTTCCAGTGGCGCCACCATCCCCACGCCGAGCAAACCCGCGACCTGCTGCAGAGCGGCGCGATCGGCGACCTGCGCCTGATCGAGGCCGGATTCTCGTTCCCGCTCAGCCGGGCTGGCGACGTGCGCTGGGACCCATCCAAAGGCGGCGGGGCGCTGTACGACGTCGGCTGCTACCCGGTCGCGCTGGCGCGCTACGTGACCGGGGGAGAGCCGGTGAGCGTCACCGCCCAGGCGGTCTGGGGCCAGACCGGCGTCGACGATCTGCTGGTCGCCACGCTCGAATTTCCGGGCGGGGTGTTCGCCAAGCTGCACGGCGGCTTCGTGCTGGCGCTGGATCGCTACTACCGGCTGGTGGGCACCGAGGGCTGGCTGCTGGCCGACTACGCCTACAATCCCAAAGACGACCGGCCCAACATCATCCGGCAGTACGGGCCGGACTGGGAGCAGCGGTCCAGCGTCGAGATCGCGCCGGTCAATTCGTACACGCTGATGATCGACGATCTCAGCGAGCGCCTGCTCGCCGGCCAGGAGCCACGCTTCCCCGCCGAAGACGCCATCGGCAACATGCGCGCCATCGACGCGCTGTACCTGGCTGCGCGCACGGGCCGGACCGTCCGCGTGGGAGAATAGCCTCGCTCCGGCCTGCGCGTGGCCGGGACGGCTGAGGTAGAGTTTTTGGCCTGGAGGAGAGAAAGATGTCTTACAGAGCACGCTGGTGGGGGATCGCGGCGCTGCTGGTCGCGCTGGTGCTGGCCGGGTGTGGCGGCGACGAAGAGACGGCCCCTCAACTGGTCGGCCCGTCCGTGACGCGCACGCCCGTGCCCACCGAATCGCCCGACGCCGGAGAGGCCCCCGGCGTGGTGACCGCCGCCGCCGAGGTTGACTCCACGCAGTTGAGCCGCGGGATGGCCTGGGATATCCACTGGCTCGACGATGAGCTGGTGATCGCCAGCGCGACCGGGATGTGGACCACCGACCTCGCCGGGGAGCCGGTTCTGGCCGATCCGGCGCTGGCCTACCTGGCCTTCAGCCCGGACGGCGCGCGCATCGTCGCGCGGGACGCGGACGGCGCGGTGACGCTGCGCGATGCCGGGTCCGGCGAGACCGTGGCCGCGTTGAACGAAGACACGCGCTATTTCACCTCGACCTTCAGCGGCAATGGGGCGCGGCTGGCTGTGCTGATCGGGCAGGGAACCGAAGACACGGCCTCGTCGCCGGGAGCCTGGGGCGTGCGCGAGGGCACCGTGCGCGAAGTGGACGCCGCCACCGGCGACGTCCTGGCCGAATACGAGGTGCCCGAGCTGCTCGTGCTGAACCTCGCCTACACGCCGGACGGCACCTTGCTGCTCGTTGGCACCGGCAGCAGCCCGCTCCAGTTTATCCCCGACGCCCTGGGCACCGGGCCGGAGGTGAACGCCGCCAGTCTCGATCTCGACGTGCGGCTGTGGGACCTGGCGGCGGGTGAGCCGGTGACCACCATCACCGACGCGGAAGGCCCCATGACGCGGGCCATCCTCAGCCCGGACGGGTCGCGGCTGGTGGGGATGAGCACCAAGATCGACCAGGGCACCTTCGCCACGCTGACCGATACGCTCGCCGCCGTGTGGGATCTGCCGGGCGGGCAGCGCGCCTATGCCCTGGACATCGACCGGCAGGATCGCGCTTCCCTGCTGGCGATCAGCCCCGACGGGGCGCGGCTGGCGGTGGCCGTCAACGAGAGCGGCTCGCGCACGACCGGCGCGACGCTGGTGACAGGCCGGGTGGACATCCTCGACCTGGCGAGCGGCGAAGTGCTCCGCTCGCTGACCGCCGATCCCATGCAGAGCGGCTTTGGCGAGGCCTTCCGGGCGCTGGCCTTCGATCCGTCCGGCGAGCGGCTGGCCGCCCTGGCAACCAGCGGGACGGTCGTCGTGTGGGACGTCGCGGGCGGGGACGTGCTGCACACGCTGGAAGCCTTCAACTACGCGGCCAGCAGCCTGATCTACTCCGAGGATGGCGCGATCCTGGCCTCTGCCGGAATGGACGGCACGATCCAGGTATGGGACGCAACCTCGGGCGAGCGCCAGACGACGATCTACACGCCCCTGGCGCGGATGAACCTCGCCTTCGACCCGGCGGGGATGCTCACCGGGATAGGACGTGACGTCTTGATCGTCCAGCGCTGGGACCCCGCCACCGGCCAGATGCTCGGCGACCAGACCGGGGTGAACGCGCGCGGGTCCATCACGCTGGCCTTCGATCCGTCCGGCGAGCGCGTGGCGACGGCCAGCGGTGGCGGCACGGTCTCGGTCCGCGATATGGAAACCGGCGAGCAGGACGTGATCCTCGCGCCGCACCAGGTCAGCGTGCTGGCCTTCAGCCCGGACGGATCGCGGCTGCTCACCGGCGGCATGGACGGCTCGATCCTGCTGTGGGATATGGCGGATCGTAACAGCCCGCTGGCCCGGCTGGACGGGCATACCGGCGTCGTGACCGACCTGCGCTTCGCCGGTGCCGAGACGGTGCTCTCCGCCAGCCGCTACGCGGTGCAGTCCAACGTTGCGACCTACTCGACCCCGCCGCGCTATACCGATCCGGACCGGACGCTGCGCCGCTGGGACGTCAGCGAGGCAGCCGGCGGCGCGTCGATCCTGCCCGCCGAGACGCTCCCCCTGCCGGGGCCGGACCTGCCGCCCGCCGATCAGGCGCTGTCCCTGGGCCTCGACCCGGCGCTGATGGGCGGCGCGCTGAGCCCGGACTTCGGCTGGCTGGCGATGGCCGATCCGGACGAGGGCCGGACGATCACCGTGTACGACGTCGCCAGTGGGGAGGCGATCGCGGCGCTGGAGGGACACGGCGCGTACGTGACGGCGCTGGCTTGGTCGCCCGACGGGGCGCGTCTCGCGTCCGGCGACCAGAACGGCGTGATCATGCAGTGGCAGATCGAGGTGCCGGAGTGATCCGCGCATTGGCGACTCGGCCCTGGAGCCTGCGGTATCATAGTATAGAGGTATGGAGAACGCGATCGCGCCTGGGGGGAGGCAACTGTGAGTGAAAAGCCGATGATGTCCTCGACCGATCCACTGGCCGGGCAGCACGTCGTCGTGCTGGGGATGGCGCGCCAGGGCAAAGCGCTGGGCCGCTGGCTGCCCACCGTTGGCGCGCGCGTGACGCTCTCCGACAGCCGGAGCGCGGAGTCGCTGGCCGCCAGCGTGGCCGAATTCGCCGGAACGCCGGTGCAGTTTGCGCTGGGCGGGCACCCGCTGGCGCTGCTGGACGGCTGCGACGTGCTGTGTGTGAGCGGCGGGGTGCCGCCTACGCTGCCGATCGTGCGGGAAGCCTTGCGGCGCGGTGTGCCCGTCACCAACGACGCCCAGTTGTTCCTGGAGCGCTGTCCCGCGCTGGTACTGGGCATCACCGGCAGCGCCGGCAAGACGACGACCACCGCGCTGGTCGGCGCGATGTGCCGCGCGTCGGGTCGGGCGACTCACGTCGGCGGCAACATCGGCGACGTACTGCTCGACGCCCTGCCGCGCATCGCGCCGGAGGACGTCGTCGTGATGGAGCTGAGCAGCTTCCAGCTCGAGTTGATGACCGCCAGCCCTACCGTGGCCGCCGTGCTCAACGTGACGCCCAACCACCTGGACCGGCACGGCACAATGGAAGCCTATACCGCGGCCAAGGCGCGCATCTTCCAGAACCAGCGCCCATCGGATGTGGCCGTCTTCGGCTACGATGACCCGGTCGCCCGCCGCCTGAGCACGGACGCGCCGGGCCGCATGGCCTACTTTTCGATGCAGCGCGAGGTTGTGTCCGGCGCGTACCTGGACAGCGACCAGATCGTGATCGCCAGCGGCGACAGCGCGCCGGGCACGGCGTACCAGGTGATCTGCCCGCGCTCGGCGATCCGGCTGCGCGGTGATCATAACATCCTCAACGCGCTGGCAGCGTGCGCCGTCGCCGGGGCAGGCTACGTCCCGGCGGAGGCCATGCGCGCGGCCATCGAAGCGTTCACCGGCGTGGAGCACCGGCTGGAGACGGTCGCCGTGATCGACGGCGTGACGTGGGTCAACGACAGCATCGCCACCGCGCCGGAGCGCGTGATCGCGGCGCTGCGCAGCTACAGCGAGCCGGTGGTGCTGCTGGCCGGAGGGCGCGACAAAAACCTGCCGTGGGATGAACTGGTCAATCTGGCTGTCGACCGCTGCCGGGCGGTGATCGCCTTCGGGGAATATGGCCCCCAGGTGGCCGAGCACCTGCGGCGCGCCCAACGCGAGGCGGCGGGCGCCCGGCTCGAACTTGTGGAAATCGTCGCCGGGCTGGAAGAGGCGGTCGCGGCGGCGCGGCGCGCTGCCCAGCCGGGCGATGTGGTGCTGCTCAGCCCGGGCGGCACGTCGTATGATGCGTATGTCGATTTCGCCGCGCGCGGCCAACACTTTCGCGACCTGGTCCGCGCTTTGACTGGACACGGAGAGGAACAGGCATGAACTGGCTCAACGAACCCCCCGCTTGGCAGCACGACGGCGACCGGATCACGGTAACGGCAGGGCCGACGACCGATTTCTGGCGCAAAACGCATTACGACTTCGTCCGCGACAACGGCCACTTCTACGGCGCCACCGTCGAGGGCGACTTCGTGGCCGAGGTCAAGGTGTCCGGCCAGTACCGGACGCTCTACGACCAGGCCGGGATGATGGTGCGGCTGGACGAAACGACCTGGATGAAGTGCGGGATCGAGTACGTGGACGGCGTGCAGCATGCCAGCGCCGTCGTCACGCGCGATTATTCGGACTGGTCGATCGTCCCGCTGCCGCAGAATCCGCCGTCGATCTGGCTGCGCGTGACGCGGCAAGGCAACGCGTTCGAGGTTCACTATTCGCTCGACCGGGCGGCGTATCACCTGCTGCGGCAAACGTTCCTGACGCTGGAACCGGCGCTGGCGGTCGGCGTAATGTGCGCCTCGCCGGATGGCGACGGGTTCATGGCCACGTTCGAGGGATATACCGTCCGCCAGGAAACGTGATCGCCGGAGGCGCCACTAGCATCGATCGGGCCATCGGGGTATTGTAGACAGACCGCGATCACGAGTGTGCGATTGCCGAAGGGTGTGTAATGTCCGAGCCCCGCTACATCGAAGACGATATCGATTTCAACTACGCGGATGCCCTGGCCCAGCCGCGGCACAGACCGCAGGCCGCGCCGCCGGTGGACATGCAGCGCGTGGCCGAGCGCCGCCGCGCCTACGCCGCCGGGTTCGACCTGTACCTGATCCTGGTGGTGGGCGTGCTGAGCGCGATCGGCCTGCTGATGGTCTACAGCGCGTCGATCGACGTCAGCTTTCAGGTCACCGGCGACCCGGACAACACCACGTATTTCTTCATCCGGCAGCTTCGCTCGATGGCGATCGGGCTGGTGCTGCTGGTCATGCTGGCGCGGCTCGATTACCACATCTGGCGCCCGATCTCGATCGCGATGATGCTGGGCGTCATCCTGCTGCTGATCCTGGTGCTGCGTTTCGGCGAAACGCGCTTTCAGGCCCAGCGCTCGCTGTTTCAAGGCTCGTTCCAGCCCGGCGAGCTGGCGAAGTTCACCGTCGTGATCTACATGGCGGCGTGGCTGGCGGCCAAACAGAGCCGGCTGGGCAACATCTTCTACGGGATCATCCCGTTCAGCGTCCTGGTGGGCACCATCGCCTTCCTGATCGTGCTCCAGCCGGACCTCAGCACGGCGGCCAGCATCCTGGCGACCGCGCTCAGCATGTTCTTCATCGCCGGGGCCGACTGGTTCCAACTGCTGGCGATTGGCGCGGTGATGGGCGTCAGCGGCTGGCAGTTGATCACGCGGATCGACTACGCGAGCCAGCGCCTGGCCGCGCACACTGCCGCCGTCGAAGACCTGACCCAGGCCAGCGATCACGTGCAGCAGGCGGTGACCGCCTTCATCAACGGCGGGCTGTTCGGGGTGGGCCTGGGCGAAGGCAAACAGAAATTCGGCAACAACCTGCCCTTTCCGCACACGGACAGCATCTTCGCGGTGATCGGCGAGGAACTGGGACTGGTCGGCACGTTTTTCGTGATCGTGCTGTTCGTCCTGCTGATCTATCGCGGCTTCACCATCTCGCGCTACGCGCCGGATATGTTCGGCGGGCTGCTGGCGGCGGGTGTGACCTGCTGGCTGGCCTACGATGCCCTGCTGAACATCGCGGTGATGACCGCCATCGTGCCGCCGACCGGGGTGCCGCTGCCGTTCATCAGCTTCGGCGGGTCGTCGCTGGTGGCGGCGCTGGCCGGGGTGGGCCTGATGCTGAGCGTCTCGCGCGCCATCAGCCAGAGCGCGCAGCCCCGGCGCCGGCAGTAGGCGCGGGGGGACGGAGAGGGATTCGTGCGAGTGATGATCTCCGCCGGGGGGACCGGCGGCGGCGTGTTTCCCGCGCTGACGGTGGCCCGCGCTTTGCGAGACGAGACGCCGGGCGTGGCGCTGAGCTTCGTCGGCGCGCGGGGTGACATGGCCCGCGATCTGGTCCGGCAAAACAGCGGCCTGTTTGACTCGTATCACGAGGTGCTGGCCGGGCCGCTGCACGGCGTCCCGCGCCTCGAGCAAGTCGCCAACGTTCTCCGCACGCTGATCGGCATCGTCCAGGCGCTGGCCCTGGTCGCCCGGCTGCGGCCCCAGGCCCTGTTTTTGACCGGCGGCTGGGTCGGCGGGCCGGCGGCGGTGGCGTGCTGGCTGCTGCGCTGCCCGGTGGTGATCTACGTCCCCGACATCGAGCCAGGGCTGGCGCTGCGGCTGTTGGGACGCAACTTCGCCCGCACCATCGCGGCCACCGTCGAGGACACCGGCGCGTACTTCCCCGGCAAACAGGTCGTCGTGACCGGCTACCCGCTGCGCCCGGAATTCCGCGACGCGGATCGCGCGTCCGCCCGGCGCGCCCTGAACCTGGACCCCGCCCGCCCGACACTGGTCTTCTTCGGCGGCAGCCGCGGCGCGCGGAGCATCAACACGGCGCTGACCGCCATCGCGCCGGACCTGATCGCCGGTGGGGCGCAGATCGTGCACGTCACGGGCCGGCTCGACTGGCCGGAAATGGAAGCGTGGCACAGGCAACTCCCCGCCGAGCAGCAGGCGCACTACCGGATTTTTCCGTTCGTGGCCCAGATGTGGCACGTCCTGGCCGCCGCCGACCTCGCGATCAGCCGGGCGGGGGCTTCCACGCTGGCCGAATATCCCGCGCTGGGCGTCCCGGCGATCCTGGTGCCGTATCCCTACGCGTGGCGCTACCAGAAGATCAACGCCGATTACCTGGTGGCGCGCGGCGCGGCGGTCGTGCTGGAAGACGACCGCCTGGGGGACGATCTGCTGCCGCTGATCCGGGCGCTGCTGGACGACCGCGGGCGGCTGGACGCGATGCGCGCGGCGGCGCGGTCGCTGCGCCAGCCGGACGGCGCGCGGGCGATTGCGCGGCTGCTGCTCCGCACGGCGGGGCATCGGGCAGGCGATTCCGGCGGCTGACCTCTATTGGCGCGACAGGAAAGTTAAGCGATACTAATACGTGATCACGACTGGCAGGGGACGAGGCTGATGATACAACTATCCACCTTCTTATGGCTCATGATCCTGATGTTCGCCGGCATCGGGTTTATGCGCGGCTGGGCGAAAGAACTGGTCGCTACAGCCGGGATCGTGTTGGCCTTGTTCACGCTCAAGCAGTTCGAAAGCATTCTGATCGATCCCCTGACCAACGGCGAGCAGGCGTCCAAGTTCTATCTGCAGGCGACGATCCTGTTCATCATCGGGTTTTTCGCCTACCAGACGTCGCCCGAAGCATTCCGCGGCACGTCGCGCCGCTCGTCCAACCGCGAGGGACTGCAAGAGGGCATCCTCGGCGCGCTGGTGGGCGGCCTCAATGGCTACCTGCTGTGGGGATCGCTGTGGTGGTATATGGACAACCTCGAATACCCGCTCAGCAACCATATCGTGCCGGTCGTGCCCGGCTCGCCCAGCGCGGATATGGTCGACATGCTGCCCCTCAGTTGGATGCTCGGCGGCGATGGCAGCCTGCTCTCGCTGCTGATGATCGGCCTGTTCATCTTCGTGATCGTCGCGATCATTTGATTCCTGATTCCCCAACTGCACGGTACACCCTGATCACGCTTATGGAGCGCGTCAACGCGAAACAGATCGCCATGCACCCATCCAGGCACCCCATTCACATCGTCGGAATCGGCGGGTTCGGCATGTCGTCGATTGCCCGCATCCTGCTCCAGCGCGGGCACGCGGTCAGCGGGTCGGACCTGCGCGCCAACGAGTTCACCCAGGCGCTGGCCGCCGAGGGCGCGACGATCTATCACGGGCACGCCGCGGCCCACGTCCGGGGCGCGGCGCAGGTGATCATCTCGTCGGCGGTGCCGGACGATAACCCGGAAGTCGTCGCGGCCCGCGCCGCGGGAATCCCGGTCCTGCGGCGGCGCGACCTGCTGGGCGAGCTGATGGCCGGGCAGATCGGGATCGCGGTTGCCGGGACGCATGGCAAGACCACCACCACCGCCCTGCTGGCCCACACGCTGATCGAGACCGGGCTGGACCCCACCTACATCGTCGGCGGCGTGATGCGCAACACGGGCACGAACGCGGGCGTGGGGCGCGGCCCGCACTTCGTGATCGAGGCGGACGAGTACGACCGGATGTTTTTGGGCCTGCGCCCGCGCGTGGCCGTCGTGACGACGATCGAGCACGACCACCCCGACTGTTTCCCGACCGAGGCCGACGTGATCGCGGCGTTCGAGCAGTTCGCCGACCGCTTGCCGGATGACGGCCCGCTGGTCGTCTGCGCGGACGACCGGCGGGCCCGCGCGCTGGGCGAGCGCCGCCGCGCTGCCGGCAGGCCGGTGATCACCTATGGCCTGGGGGCCGGTCCCGCGCCGGACTGGACGGCCACCGATCTCGAACCCGACGCCGGCGGCGGGATGCGGTTCACCGCCCGGCGCGGGGAGGGAGTGCTGGGCCGGGCGCGCGTGGCGCTGCCCGGCGCGCACAACGTCCAGAACGCGCTGGCCGCCCTGGCGGTGGCGGATCACCTGGGCGTGCCGTTCGAGCGCGCTGCCGCCGCGCTGGACTCGTTCATGGGCGCGGGGCGGCGCGGCGAGGTGATGGGGCAGGCCGGCGGCGTGACCGTGGTCAGCGACTACGCCCACCATCCCACCGCCATCGCCGTCACGCTGGCCGCGTTCCGTGACCGGCCCGGCGTGCGCGACCTGTGGGCCGTGTGGCAGCCGCACACCTACGGGCGGCTGCGCGCCCTGGCTGCGGAATTCGCCGGGGCGTTCGGTGCGGCGGATCACGTGCTGATCACGGACGTGTATTCCGTGCGCGAAACCGTCGCGCCGGGGCTGGACGCGCCCGCCATGGCCGGGCGTCTGCACGCCGCCGGGCACCCGGACGCGCGTTACACCGGCGGGCTGGAAACTACCGCAGCGGTACTTGTGGAGGATGTCCGGCCCGGCGATTGTGTGTTACTGTTGTCGGCAGGGGATGCGCCACAGATCGGCGTGCGCGTGCTCGATGTGCTGCGCGCGCGCAACCAGGAGGAGGCACGATGACCGATCGCTATGCAACCCTGGCGGACCGCTTTGGGGTGGCGCTCAAACGCGACGAACCGCTGGCCCGCTACACCGTCGCCCGGCTGGGCGGCCCGGCGGACGCGCTGCTGGCCGCCAACAGCACCACCGATCTCACCGAGGTCGTGACGCTGGCCTGCCAGGCCGATATCCCGTGGATCATTCTCGGCGGCGGGACCAACGTGCTGATCTCCGACGCGGGCTACCGGGGCCTGGTCATCATCAACCAGGCGAAAGGCGTCCGGTTCGAGAACGAGGGACGCGTCGTGGCCGAAAGCGGCGCGAGCCTGTCCACGCTGGCCCGGCGCTGCATGAACCAGGGACTGGCCGGGCTGGAATGGGCGGTCAACGTGCCGGGCACCGTCGGCGGGGCGGTGGTCAACAACGCGGGCGCTCACGGCGGCGATATGTCGGACTCGGTGCGCTGGGTCGAAGTTTTCACCGTGCACGACCGGCCCCACATCGAGCTGTGGTCCGCCGGGCAGATGCGCTACGAATACCGGAACTCGGTGCTGAAGGGGCAGCCCGGCTGCCAGGTGGTACTGAGCGTCACGCTGGCGCTGGAGCCGGGCCACGATCCCGAGGCGCTCAACGCCCGCGCCAGCGCCTTCGTCGCGCACCGCAAGCGCACCCAGCCGCCGGGCGCGACGCTGGGCAGCATCTTCAAGAACCCGCCGGGCGACTATGCCGGGCGTTTGATCGAAGCCGCCGGGCTGAAGGGCACGGCCATCGGCGGCGTGGAGATCTCGTCGGTGCACGCCAACTTCATCGTCAACAAGGGCGAAGGCACCGCCCGCGACTACCGCGCGCTGATCGAGACGGCGCAGCAGGTCGTGCGCGAGAAGCTCGACGTGACGCTGGAGCCGGAGATCGAGTTCGTCGGGACGTGGGACTGAGCGCGCGCTTCCCCCGCAGTCTGAAACTGTGTCGCAGCTACAAGCAGGGGCTGCGCCTGACTTAATAACCGGATAGTGTGGCGCATTGGACAACGGGCGCGTGTTGGATTATAGTGGGATTATGTGTGGGAAATCTCGGCGAGTGCGACTACAATAATGTCAGCACAGCGGGGGAGCACCGGAGCATTGTCACAGCCGTCCATCAACAATCACGTAACCAACGATGCCCTCATCAGTTGAAACCAGGCAGCGGCGTGCGCGTCGCGATCCGGGACACGTGCGCCCGGTGGGTGAATCGGGATCGGCTGAGCGTTTGCGCCCTTTACCGCAGCGCATGGCGCCGCGCTCGCGCCTGGAGGCGGCCAGCACGCGCAGCGTCGCCCAGCGCCGGGCCGAGCGGCGCGCCCGCAAGCAGGTCGCACAGGCCCAGCGCGTGGGCGCGACCCGGCGGCGGCGGATACACCCGCTCGCCATTCTGAGCTGGCGCGCGGTGTCGCTGGTGATCGTGATCGGGCTGAGCATCGTGCTCTACCTGTTCCTGACGTCGGACGCGTTTTTCGTCCAGTCGGTGGCGATTGGCGGCGAGAAATACCTGTCGCGCGAGGAGGTTTTCCGTTTCAGCGACGTCGCGCAGCGCCACATCTTCTGGATCGACCCGGTTGAGGTCGAGCGGCGGCTGGAGCAGGTGCCGAATATCGCGGATGCGACGGTGTACGTCGGGTGGCCGCCCGACATGGTCCAGATCCTGGTGGTCGAGCGCGAGCCGGCCCTGATCTGGGAGCAGAGCGTGCGGGTGTGGGTGGACGTCAACGGGATCGTGATGAAACAGCGTGAAGACCGCCCCGACCTGCTGCGCATTGTCGTGCCCAACGCAACCGAGCCGCTCGACGTGGGCGCGCGCATCCCGCAGTCGATCATCGATGGCGCGCTGTATCTGAAGCGCCGCTATTCGAATATCGATGTTCTGTTATATGATTCGTTGAAAGGGTTGGGGTATCGTGACGGTCGGGGGTGGACAGTCTGGTTTGGCGATGGCGCCGAGATGGACGTCAAGTTGTTGAACTACAACGCCATTGTGGAGGCCATCGTCGCGCAGGTGCAGCCTGGCGAGATTGTCATGTCCGATCCAGACCGGCCCTACTATACCGTTCTGTGGCGTAAATAGCCGGGCAAGCATGTAATGGGCGATCTGGTTGTAGGAATTGATGTCGGCACCACCAAGGTGTGCACGCTGGTGGGCGAGGTCCGCGACACGGATATCTACGTGCTCGGTCTGGGCATCGAGCCGTCCCACGGGATGCGCAAGGGGATGGTGACCGACGTGAACGCGCTGACCGCCGCGATCTCGTCGTCGGTCCACAAAGCCGAGCGCAGCAGCGGCTATGAGATCGGGCGCGCCTTCGTGTCGATCGCGGGCGGGCACATCGAGTCGATCAACAGCAGCGGCGCGGCGGGCGTGTCGGGCCAGCGCGGGGTCCAGGTGGCCGATCTGGAGCGCGCGATGGACGCGGCGCGGGCCGTCAGCCTGCCCCACGGGCGCGAAGTGCTGCACGTCATCCCGCGCAATTACAGCCTCGACGGCCAGACCGGGCTGCGCAGCCCGCTGGGCATGTTGGGCTTTCGCCTGGAAGTCGAGGCGCACATCATCACCGCCGCGACGGCCAGCATCCACAACCTGGAGCGCTGCGTCGAGGCCGCCGGGGTAGCCGTCGACCGGTTCATCCTCAACCCGCTGGCGTCCGGCGACGTGATTTTGACCGACGAGGAGCGCGAGTCCGGCGTGATGGTGGTGGACATCGGCGGCGGCACGACCGACCTGGCGATGTTCATCGATGGCGCGGTGTGGCACACGGCGGTGATCGCGGTCGGCGGGCAGCACATCACCAACGACACGGCGCACGGCCTGCACCTGCCCTTCGAGTTGGCCGAAGCCGTCAAGCTCGAATACGGCCATGCCGACCCGAAGGCGGTCAGCCCGCTGGAGGCGTTCCCGATCCAGCCGTTCGGCGAGGAACTGCCCAGCAAGGTGCAGCGCGCCGACCTGGCGCACATCATCAACGCGCGCGTGGCCGAGATCTTCGAGCTGGTGTTGAAAGAGGCCAAGCGCAGCGGGTACGACGGCCTGTTGAAGGCGGGCATCGTCCTGACCGGGGGCAGCAGCCTGCTGCCGGGGATCAAAACGGTCGCCAGCGACGTGCTGCGCATGCCGGTGCGCGTGGCCCAGCCGGAGAACCTGACCGGCATGGCCGAGGCGCTGAAAAATCCGTCATACAGTACCAGCGTAGGATTGCTAAAACTGGGTCTGATCATGGATCTTGAAGATGATCGACGGCTCTCGATGAGGCAGAATGGATCGGAGCGGCACGGCCCGAACATCGGGCGCATTTTCCGGCGGGCGATTGACCGGCTCCTGCCGCGTGAAGAGAATGAGGTTTGAGCGACAGGGATTTAGCATAATAGATCATAGAATCATTTTCGCTATTTTAAAAATGCCGTACAATAGGCAGTAGCACGATCGACGTTACCCGGAGGTTTGCAGGCCACGCACGGGCCACCGGGGAAATCATTGCAGACCATTAGGAGGGTGTTTTCATGACGGACGCTATGCCCCTGGGTGATAATTTCGCCAGCATCAAGGTGATCGGGATCGGCGGCGGCGGCGGGAACGCCGTCAACCGCATGATTGAAGAAGGGTTGGGTGGGGTCGAATTCATCTCGATCAACACCGACGCGCAGGCTTTGCTGTTGAGCAAAGCCAAGACTCGTGTCCGGATTGGGGATAAGCTGACGCGTGGCCTGGGCGCCGGCGGCAACCCGGAGATCGGACGCAAAGCCGCCGAAGAGAGCGCCGACGAGCTGTACGAAGTGCTGCGCGGCGCGGACATGGTCTTCATTACCGGCGGCATGGGCGGCGGGACCGGCACTGGCGGCGCGCCGGTGGTGGCCCAGGTCGCCAAAGAGCTGGGGGCGCTGACGATCGGCGTGGTGACGCGGCCCTTCACGTTCGAAGGCGCGCGCCGCATTCAGTCCGCCGAGGCTGGCATCGAGGCGCTCAAGAGCCAGGTAGACACGCTGATCGTGATTCCCAACGACCGGCTGCTGCAAATCGTCGACAAGCGCTCCAGCCTGCAGGATGCGTTTGGCATGGCCGACGACGTGCTGCGCCAGGGTATTCAGGGCATTTCCGAACTGATCACGGTGCCCGGCCTGATCAACCTGGACTTCGCTGACGTCCGCACGATCATGTCCGAGGGCGGGGCGGCGCTGATGGCCGTGGGCCGTGCTTCGGGCGAGGACCGCGCCCGCAATGCTGCCGAGGAAGCGATCAGCAGCAGCCTGCTCGACGTGACCATCGACGGCGCGCGCGGCATTCTGTTCAACGTGACCGGCGGGCCGGACATGAGCCTGTTCGAGGTCAACGAGGCCGCCGCCATCATCAAGGAAACGTCGCACCCGGACGTCAACCTGATCTTCGGCGCGGTGATCGACGAGAACATGGGCGACGAGGTCCGCATCACGGTGATCGCCACCGGGTTCGAGCAGTCGCGCGTGGCGACGCGCCGCCCGGTCAGCGCGCGCGAGCGTGCCAGCAGCACGTCGCACGCACCAGCCGCCCGCCCGGAACAACGCCGCGCACCCGAACCGCCGCCCGCGACGGTCGAGCCGGTGGATGACGAAGAGCCCGCCCCCGCGAAGCAGCAGCCCGCTTCGAAGAACGTGGGCGAGGGGTTCACGTCGCAGGTGTACGACACCGACAACCTGGACATTCCGGCCTTCTTGCGCCGCCGCTAAGCGGGCGCTCCAGCCGGATGTGACCCTGCCCCGCGCCGGAATCCGGGCGCGCGGTAAGGGCTGTCCGTCGATACCCTCGAACGAATTGCTTCCCCGGCCAGGTAGCTTTGGCCTGCCTGCCTGGAGGGGAGGCAATTTGCGTTATGGCCGCGAACGGTCTCTAACCTTAAATTATCCAAATTAGTACCCTGGTACTATGGGCTAGAATGTCTGTTCATGATACAGTGGTAACCACCTCACCGCCATATATAGGGCTTTGACTGGGGCGTACCCCCTACATCTGGGGGTATATGTTTCTAACAGGCGGTGAGCACGCTTTTCGAGCCATATATTCCGTTTTTTGTCTGTCCAGAAAAGAGAGCGTTATGCAGTGCCCATATTGCGGTGCGGAAAACCAACTCCGCGTGGTCGATACAACCCACGATTCGGATGACGGAATCCGTCGCCGGCGCGAGTGCAAAGCGTGCAGCCGGCGGTTCAGCACCTACGAGCGCGTGCTGCGGGCGACCCCCATGTTGATCAAGAGCAACGGCGACCGCGAAGCGTTCGACCGCGAAAAACTGATCCGGGGCATTCAGATCTCGTGCGCCAAGCGGCCCATCCCGGCGGCAGACATCAACAGCCTGGTGGAAGAGATCGAGACGCACCTGCAGCACATCGGGCAAGACGAGGTATCGAGCCGGGTGGTGGGCGATATGGTCATCGAGGGCCTGAAACGGCTGGACCCGATCGCCTATATTCGTTACGCCATCGTGTATCTCGGATTGGACAATCTGACCAGCGTGCGCGACATGCTGGACAGCCTATTGGGCGATCAGCAAAGCCATACTAACGCGAAAGGGTCCGGGGCGGCGTCCGGCGCTGCGGATACGGGGAAGAGGTCCGCGCCAACGGCAGCCGGAAGCGACAGCGAACCGCCACCCGACTCGTCGTCCTGATATCTCAAACACCAACTGCATATGGATTGGGGAGCCTGGCTTACTCGGAACCAGGACTTACGATTTCGGTTTCGCACGCGCCAGACGAGACACAAGGAGGAACTGCAAGGTGGGAGCGAAAGAGCAGACCAACAAGGTTGATCCACGGGCTAACGGCTTTCAGAAGGTTCCGCTGCCGCCCGACCTCGACCGCGCGATTCCGCTGACCGACAACGCCCGTACCGTCCTGCGCAAGCGCTACCTGCGGCGCGGTGACGACGGCCAGCCGGTCGAGACAGAGCAAGAGATGTTTTGGCGCGTGGCGTACCACGTAGCGAAGGCGGAAGAGGAATTTGGGGGAGATGTCGAGGGCAACGCGCGCCGCTTTTACGATCTGCTGACCAACTTACTGTTTTTCCCCAACAGCCCGACGTTCACCGGCGCCGGGACCCCGCTGGGACAGCTCGCCGCGTGTTTCGTGCTCGCCATCGACGACGACATGGGCCGCACCGGCTCCGGCATTTTCGAGACGCTGCGCAACGCCGCGCTGATCCAGCAGACCGGCGGCGGCAACGGCTTCTCGTTCAGCCGCCTGCGTCCGAAGGGCGCGCTGGTCAAGTCGTCGAGCGGGCTGGCGACCGGGCCGGTGGGTTTTCTGCGCGTGTACGACGAGGCGTTCGGCGAGATCGCGCAAGGGGGGTCAAGGCGTGGGGCGAATATGAGTGTATTACGCATCGATCACCCCGACATCAGGGAATTCATCACCTGCAAGACCAGCGAGAACGCGATCACCAACTTCAACATCTCGGTCGGCATCACCGACGCTTTCATGCGCGCCGTGGAAGACGATACCGACTTCGAGCTGGTGAGTCCCCAGGACGGCAGCGTGTGGGACACAGTCCGCGCCCGCGACGTGTTCGACATGATCGTCAAGCAGGCGCACCACAACGGCGAGCCGGGCGTGCTGTTCCTCGACACGGCCAACCGCGAAAACCCGGTCCCGCACCTGTACGAGCTGGAGAGCACCAATCCCTGCGGCGAGCAGTTCCTCGGGCCCAACGAGAACTGCTGCCTGGGGTCGATCAACCTCGCCCGGCACATGACCGCCGATGGGCGCGTGGACTGGGACAAGCTGCGCGCGTCGGTTGTCACCTCGACCCGCTTCCTGGAGGACGTCGTCTCGGCCAACGCCTACGTGCCCGCCGTGCCCGAACTCAAGGAAGCGGCGCATCGCGTCCGGCGGATCGGCCTGGGCATCATGGGGCTGGCGGACATGATGTACGCGCTGGGCGTGCGCTATGGCTCCGAGCAAGGGCAGGAATTCGCCAGCCAGGTGATGGAGTTCGTGCGCTTCCATTCGATGCGCACCAGCATCGAGCTGGCCGAGGAGCGCGGCCCCTTCCCCGGCATCACGGGCAGCATCTACGACCCGGAGCACCTCACCTGGCAGCCGCCACAGCCGCTGGTCCCCCACACGAGCGATTGGGGGCGCCCGGCGCTGGACTGGACCGAGATTGTCGAGGGCATCCGGCAGCACGGCATTCGCAACGGCGCCCAGACGACGATCGCGCCCACCGGGACGATCTCGACGGTGGCCGGGTGCGAGGGGTACGGCTGCGAGCCGGTCTTCGCGCTGGCCTACATCCGCTACGTCAACGACAACGGCCAGCAGCTTTCCCTGCAATACACCAGCCCGCTGTTCGAGCGCGCGCTGCGCCGGGCCGGGCTGGATGACGAGGCAATCGAAAATGTCGTCGCGCAGGTCAACCAGACGGGCACCTGCCAGCATATCGAAGCCGTGCCGGAGCCGCTCCGCCACGTGTTCGTCGTCAGCGGCGACGTGAGCGCCGAAGAACACGTCCGGATGCAGGCCGCGCTGCAAGCCTTCACCGACAACGCGATCAGCAAGACGTGCAACTTCCCCGAAGACGCCACCGAGGACGACGTCGCCAAAGCCTACATGCTGGGCTGGAAGCTCGGCTGTAAGGGGCTGACGGTCTACGTGACGGGCAGCCGCGAGAAGGTGGTGCTCGAGACGGCGGAGACGCGCAAGAAAAAAGCAGGCGATCCGGTCGAGCAGCAGCGGCTGTTTAACGAGGAGAAAAAACCGCGCCCGCGGCACCTGCCCGGCAAGACCTACCGCGCCCGGACGCCGCTCGGCACGACGTACGTCACCGTCAACGAGAACGGCGAGGGCAAAGGGCAGCCGTTCGAGGTCTTCATGCACACGTCCAAAGCCGGGTCGGAAACGGCTGCGGTGTCCGAGGCCCTGGGCCGCCTGATCTCGTACATCCTGCGGCTCAGCTCGCCGGTCAGCCCGCGCAACCGGGTCAAGGAAATCGTGCGCCAGTTGAGCGGGATCGGCGGGATGCGATCGATTGGCTTTGGTCCCCAGCGGGTCAGCAGCCTGCCGGATGGCGTGGCCCAGGTGCTGCAGGAATATCTGGACGAGAGCGCGGACGACGAGGCGCTCCAGCCACCGCCAGTGCCGGAGGCCCAACTCGCGCTGCCGATCAAGCCGGCCAAACTGGGCGACCTGTGCCCGGAGTGCGGCGCGGCGACGCTGGTCAACGAGGAAGGCTGCCGCAAGTGCTATAGCTGCGGGTTCAGCGAGTGCTAACGGTGGAGCCGGGGTCTGCCGATGATGGCGGGCCCCGGTTTTTTTGCCCGGCGTGCCGCCGGATCAGCAGCAAAACGCGCGTGAATGCACCGGAATCACGGCGGATCGCCCGCCTGTGAGTCGCCCCGGCCAGATCGTACCCTTGACGGTTAGGACTGCGTTTGGTATGATAGCACTCCGCTGGCGAACAACGCCGGCCACGTTGCGGGGTAGAGCAGTGGCAGCTCGTCGGGCTCATAACCCGGAGGTCGCAGGTTCGAATCCTGCCCCCGCTACCTGAACGAAGGCCCCAGTCGAATTCGGCTGGGGCTTTTGCGTGTGTGGGACGGGGGGCGGAGCGGGGCGTTTTTTCGCT
>JAHDLB010000050.1 GCA_018432315.1 Anaerolineae bacterium | reverse complement strand
TACACGCGCAGGACGTGCTCGCCGTCCGCGACCTCGACCGCTGCTCGCGTCCCGAAGACGCTGTCCGGCGTCGCGCTGTCCACGACCGCCAGCGGGGCGCCATCGACCTCGATGACGAAGCTGCCCAGCGCCGGGTGCCCGACGTAGACCACTTCCAGCCGCGTCCCGCGGAAGCGCAGGCTCAGCGCGTCGTCCGCGCTGCCGCTGCTGTAGAGATACGCGCCGCCGCTGGCGTCGGGCGTGTCGTGCGCCGCCCACGCGCCGGAACGGGTCACTGCCGGGTCTTCGGCTTCGACGGTGATGAGCTCCACATGTTCGACGGCTTCCGTCGCGGTCGGGGTGGGAGTGGGCAGCGGCTCGGTCAGAGCGGTGTTGCCCGCCACCAGGCTGAAGCTGCGCGGCGCGCTCCACGCCGAGACGTTGCCCGCCTTGTCGACCGCCCGGACGCGCCAGTAGTAGACGTTCTGCGCGAGGGTCGTGGGCGGGCGGTACGTCGTGCGGCGCGCCGTGTCGACCGGCGGCAGTGGGAAGGCCGGGTCGGGATCGAGCTGGACCTCGTAGCGGGCGGCGTCGCTCACCCGGCTCCATTCCAGTTTGAGCTTGCGGTTGGTCACGCGCGCCGTGTCCTCCGGTGCGACGAGAGCGGGCACGTCCGGCGGAGTGGTGTCGACCTCCAGCCGCCAGGCGGCGCTCCACGGGCCGGGCGCGCCGATGGCGTTCAGCGACCGGGCGCGCCAGAAGTACACGCCATCCGGCAGCGTGTCCGCGGTATAGGCCAGGGCGCCCACGGCGAGCGTCACGTCCTGCGCCGGGCTGCCGAAGCGCCGGTCGTCGTCGATCTGCACCTGGTAGGTCTCGCCGCGCAGCGCCGCCTTCCACAGCAGGGTCGGCGTGCTGTCGCTGGTGAGCGTCCCGTTCTTGGGTGCGCTCAGCCCGACTCTTGCCGGCGGCGCAGGCGTGATCGTCACCGCCCAGGTGGGCATCCAGCTCGTCCCATCGTCCAGGCTCACCCGCCAGTAGAGCGTCCCGTAGGCCAGCCCGGCGGGCGGGCGGTAGCTGTTCGTGGCCCGCAGTTCGTCGACCAGCGGGTTCGGGTCGGCGTCGATGTCGGCCATCGTGCTGATCTGCAGGCGGTACTGCGCACCTGCCACGCCTGCCCAACTGAACGTCGGGCGAGTATTGGTGGTCGCGCTCCCGTCCGCCGGGCTCTTGTGGACCGTCACGGTGAACGTCCCGACCGCGCTCCACGCGCCCCACACGTTGCGCACGTCGCGCGCCCTCACGCGCCAGAAGTAGGTGCCGTAGTCCAGCGCCGCCGCATCCGGCAGGGTGAAGCTGGTGGCGCCCAGCCCGGCCCACTCGTCCGGCGAGTCGAAGGCAAGGTTATCGGCCACCTGGACGCGGTACTCCTGCGCGCCGCGTGATGCCTTCCACGCCAGCCGCGGCGTCGTGTCCGGTGTGGCGCCGCCCTGCCTGGGGGCGCGCAATACCGGTGCGTCCGGCCCGTAGTGGTCGATGGTGATCTGCCAGACCGCGCTCCACGTCCCGGCGATGCCGTTCGCGTTGACGGCGCGGGCGCGCCAGTAGTACCGGCCATCCGGCAGCGGGCCGGCGGGATACGTCGCATCGGTCACCGCCGCCGCCTGATCGACTGACCCGAACTTGCGGTCGCGGCTGATCTGGACCTGGTACTCGGCGGCATCCGGCACGGCGGTCCAGGCGAAGGTCGGGCTGTCGTTCTCGGTCGTGCTGCGGTTGGCGGGCGCGGCCAGCGTTGGGCGCGGCAGGGCCTCCAGCCGGAACCACCACGTCGCGCTCCACTGCCCGGCCACGCCGTGCTCGTTGATCGCCCGCACCCGCCAGAAGGCGCGCCCGTTCTCGCTCAGCGGCGCGGGGACGTAGGTCGTCACGTCCGGGTCGAGCGTGACATCCTGCAGCGGACTGCGGAAGTTCGCCTGGTCGTCGAGCTGGACCTGGTAGCGGTACGTCGCCCCCTCGCCCAGCGGCTGCCAGGTGAGCGCGTCCGGCGTTGCGCTGGTGACGATGCGGTTGGCCGGGGACTGCAACACCGGCTTGACCGGCACCGACGGCGTGACGGTGAAGGTCCAGGTCGGCGTCCAGTCGCCCGTGTAGCCCCCGCCCAGGTCGACCTGCACCCGCCAGTAGAGCGGGCCGAACGGCAGGGGAGCGGCGGGCGTGAAGGTCGCGCTGGCCCAATTAGCTTGATCGATGAGCGGGTTCGGATCGGCGTCGATGTCGGGGTTGGTGCTGACCTGCAGCCAGTAGCGCGCCGCCCCGCGCACCCCCGCCCAGCGGAAGGTCGGCGTGGTGTCTTTGGTGAAGTCGCCGTCCCTGGGCGTCTTGAGCGGCGTGACGGTGAAGGTGTTGGCCGTGCTCCAGTCGCCCCAGTTGCCCGCCGCGTCGTGCGCCCGGGCCCGCCAGTAGTAGGTGCCGTACGGCAGGCGCGAGACATCGGGCACGGTGAAGTTCGGGCGGGTCAGCGTGGCGTCGTCCACCCGCAGAGGGTGTTCATCCGTATCCGGGAAGCCCGGTTGATCCGACACCTGCAGGTGATACCGGTCCGCGCCACGCACGTTCGCCCAGGTGAAGCGCGGCGTGTCGTCTGGCGTGGTCGTCCGGTCGCGCGGAGCGTTGAGCTTGGGGGCAGGCAGCCGCACAGTATCTACCGTGAACGACCAGGGCAGCCCCCAGGCCCCCGTTTCTCCCGCGTTTGTCCGAGCCTGAGCGCGCCAGTAGTAGGTGGTGCCGTCGTGTAACGTCACATCTGTCAGGAAACTGGTGCCGGTCACGACTTGATCGAGCACCGGGCTGTCGAACGCCGGGCTGTCGTCGACCTGAAGGCGATACGCCTCCGCACCGGCGACCGCATTCCACGCGAGGGTGGGCCGATTATCGGTGGTGACTGCTCCGTTAGCGGGCGCCACGAGGGCCGGCGTGCCCAGCAGAGGCGTCTCGGCGCTGGCTTCCTGGCTGTAGCCACTCAGCAGATCGTTTTGCTGATAGCCGTGAGCGGCGGTGAAGTTCTGAACCACGAAATAGTACGTCGTTCCAGGCAGCAGGCCATCCACGATACACGATGACGTGCTCTTGTCGGGCGTCGCGCAGCCAGCCGTGTACGGCGCTCCCGGCGTGGTCGAATAGCTCACCCGGTACTGGCCGGGGAATATGGATGTCTCGTTCCACGATACCTGAACTTCGGTGTTGGATATGGCAGTCGCCTGGACGCTCGTCGGGGGCAACGTCTGCCACACACGCCAACCCGGTGACACGCTGTTGAGGTACGTATCCAGCGCAGCGTCAGAGGTCGTGAGCATGTTGTAGCCGATTGCCAGTTCTTCGAGGTTCAGGTTCGACAGCTCAACCGGAATCTCCCCCGACAACTGATTCATCGTGAGGCGAAGCGTCTTCAGGGCGGCCAGATTGCCGATCTCCGGTGGGATGCTTCCTTCGAGCCGGTTGATGGGCAGCAGCAGACGCTCCAGGTGGGCCAGTTGGCCGAGCTGCAGCGGGATGCCGCCGGTGAGGTGGTTTTCGCCCAGGTCGAGCGTCACGAGATGGCTGAGATCGCCCAACGAGGCGGGGATGTTTCCGGTCAGGTCGTTCCGAGACAGATCGAGCGTGGTGAGATTTGTCAGGTCGCCCACCTCCGCCGGGATCGTCCCTGAGAGCTGGTTGTTGGAGAGCCAGAGTCCGGTCAGGCCGGTTAGCGCCAGCGGTTGGAGTTCGCCCTCTGCGGTGTGCTTGGCGCCGCCGCCGCCCGAAGCGATGCCGCGTTCAGCCGCTTCCATCATCTCAGGCGCGACGCTTTGCGCTCCCAACCCTGTGCCGCCCAGGCTGCCGAGCGATGCCGGGATCGATCCGGTGAGCTGGTTGTTGGACAAGTTCATCCATATCAGATTGGTCAGGTTGCCGAGCTCCGGTGCGAGCGCCCCCGTGAGTTGGTTGTTGAACAGGTACAGACCTTCCAGATTCGCCAGGCTGCCGAGCTGGGACGGGATGCTGCCGGTGAGCTGGTTGTGGCTGACATTCAGCCAGGTCAGGTTGCCCAGATTCCCCAGGGTGGCCGGGAGCGCTCCACTGAGCTGGTTGTCGTTCAGATAGAGACTCTCCAGGCTCGACAGGTTGCCCAGCGAGGCCGGAACCGATCCGGTAAGCTGGTTATAGCCCAGGCTCAAGACCGCGAGATTGGTCAGATTGCCCAGTTCGGCTGGAATCGTGCCGGTCAATTGGTTGTCCCACAGGTAGAGATATTCCAGCGAAGAGAGGTTCCCCAGTTCAGGCGGGATCGCGCCGCCGATATCGTTCCACGAGAGCCACAGATCGTACAGGTTGCTTAGATTGCCCAGGGTGGCCGGGAGCGCTCCACTGAGCTGGTTATCAGCCAGTTCGAGTATTTGCAGCGCGGAGAGGTTGCCAAGCTCCGCCGGGATGGCGCCGCTGAGCTGGTTCGCCCAGAGCGAGAGATAGAAAAGGTTGGTCAGGCCGCCGAGCGATGCCGGAATCGATCCGGTGAGCTGGTTGTTGGACAGGGCCAGCCATTCAAGCTCGGAGAGATTCCCCAGGGCAGGCGGCAGGCTGCCGGTGAGGTTATTGTAACTCAAGTCCAGCGCTGTCACGTGTCCGTTAGCGCAATACACCCCGAACCAGTCGCACGGGTGATCGGACGTCAGCCAGCCGGTGTTGTCCGTCCAGTTGGGGCCATTCGTGCGGTTATAGAGCGCTTCGAGCGCCTGGACTTCCACATCGGGCAGGGGGTGCCGGATCGTGAAGTAGGTCCATTCACCGTTCCCCCACAGGGAGGTTATATTGCCCGCGTTATCGACGATCTCCGCGAGCACCCAAACGAGGCCCGCGTCGATGGCCTGAAAATAGGCTTCATCCACCAGCCCGACGTTCCACCCAAACTGGAACGGATACGACGAGCTGCGCCCCAGGAACGTCCATTCCTGATCGGACCAGGGCGACGTGGACCATCCCCAGTAATCGACATGGTGGATGCCGCTCACGTTGTCCCAGGCATCGGCCTGTAACACGATGATCGGGTCGTCCTGGATGCTCCCCGGCGTGGGCGCGACCATCTGGCCGGTAGGCGGCGTGCGATCGAGCGTCAACATGCCGTGGCTGTCCGACCCGAGTTTCCACGATTTGTCGTAGGCGTATATGAAAATGGAAATTCCGGCCTGGTCTGGCACACCCGATGTGTCCCAGAGCAGGCTCCAGCCATCGCTGCCGTCCAAATCCCAGCCGATCTCGTGCCAGTCCCACGCCTGGGCGACTGCGTCGGGTGTGGAAACCGCCAGATCCGCAGGTGAACCGGCAGGAGGTGGCGGGGGCGGCGCCTCGGGGAAACCCTGTGCGCCCGCGCCTAGCGTATCGTTGTATCCGGCGAAGAACTGAAGGCGGTCAATGCCGGAGCCCGTGTCGCTGGCCTGCGCCTGTATCAGAATTGACCGCTGGCTCAGGTAGGAGACACCAACACCCGGAGACGTGATCGTCACCGTGGGGTTTTCGGTATCAACGAAGAAGCGGCGGGTAGCCCAGGGGCCGCCCGTGCTCTGGTTTTCCATCGTGCGCATGTGCCAGTAGTAGGTGCCGTCGGCAGGGGCCGAGAAATCTTTCGGTGAGTCCGCGTTAGTGACGTACCACGACGCAAGTGCAGGCCATCCCTCCGGATCCGGACTCCGATTGACAACGATCTGCGCACTCCAGGGGGTGGCGATTTGCCATGCCAACGGGACGGTCCGGCTGTCGATGATCGCGTCAACGCCTGGAGCGAGCATTTGCGGCGGCTGAAGCACGCACGGGCGCGTCGTCGCGCTGGCGGTATTACTGGCCAGGGACTCCACACTGCCCTTATACGCTTTGACGGTGTACGAGTAAGTGGTATCACAGGCCAGTCCACTGTTGTAGTAGGTCGTCGTGGCGCTGTTGACCGTGGCTATGGCGCTGCCGCCGCGATAGATCCGGTAACCGTCGATGTTGGCCGGCGCGTCGGCAGAGGCGGACCACGCCAACTTGATGCGGGTTGTCGATGGCCCTGAATCGTCAGCCGCCGTGAGGTTGGTGGGAGTCCCATAGCGCACGGTGAAGGTGCGCGTGGTGCTCCAGTTGCTCTCGCCGTGCGCGTTTCGGGCTTTGACACGCCAATAATATGTGCCGCCCCACATCTGGTTGAGCGGCCAGGATGTCCCCGAGGTCCAGCCGGAGTTCAGGCGGTCGGTGTAGGGTCCACCCCATAGCTCGGCATAGTATTGAGTCGCGCTGCTGGCCGCATTCCAGGACAGCGTGACCGAGGTGGTGCGGTTGAGGGTTGCGTTGTTGGCCGGGCTGTTGAGCGAGGGCGCGGAGGGGGTAGTGATGCAGACGCTGGTGTCGGTTGTCCAGTAAATTTTGACGCGCGCGTCGCCGCCATCTTCGCGCAGGATTGCCCGGAGCGATTTGGTTCCGCTCATATAGCGCGCCGGGCAAATCCAACGTGATTCGGAACTGCTAGCCGAAACGATCTCCTGCCCATCAGCCCATAACTTAAGTCCATCGTCATGTTCGGTCCGGAAAACATAGTTCCCTGCTGCGAAATTTACCGTGGCGCGGTATTCGCCCACCCAGGTGTCACCATCCATGCCACATGGTCCCGAGGCGTAATAGTTCTTGTCGAGCACTGGTCCACCCAGATCCTCCTCACACCGGGGCGTAAAGCTGGCATTGGGATCCCACCACAGAGTATGACCATCATCATAGCGCGCACGCCAGTTGACACCGGTTGGGCTACCAGTGCAATTGGTGTTGTTAAAGACTTCTATCGATGAAATCGTTGGAACACCGTTTCTGATAATGGGGGTACCATTATCATAATAGTCCTTCGACAAGTCCCATTTGCTGCCTTTGAAGCATTGCTGTGCGCCCTGCCTGTCGTTATGTTCGTAGATTTGCACCGACCAACCGGAACCGACGTGAATGGACCGGGTCGCGTCGTTGAAGTCAGACAGGTTTCTGAATCCCGCCGAGTTGAATTCGCGCTTGCTGCCGTTACATTCGGCGCTGCCAAACAGGACAATCCCGTTGTAGGAGTACGTGGGGCATGAGGACTCGCCGCTTTCAGTGCGATTTTGAGATTTGTAGGGCGACCCTGCTGTGATCTGTGTCCACGTAACCTCCACAAAATCGACTGCCGATATACCGGTAGCCCAGGGCGCATCATTAGGGTCGTTCGGATTCGTCCAGCTTCCATGTCCACTCGAAGTCATGTAATGCAAATGGACTCCACATGAATAACCTGTATTCCCTTCAATTCCTATTCTCGTACCAAAGCCAATCTCTTGTCCCACTGTAACAGGCACGCTGTTGTATGCGAGATGCACATACCATGAATATTCATTCGAACTGTGCTCTACAACTACCATGTTTGCTTTTTTCCAGTCGCTGAAATTGCAGCTACCAGAATTGCTAGTCTCTTTCACAAATACAACTTTTCCGGGTTTGGAAGCATACACATCCCCACTGACATTTGCGCCTCGAATATCGAAATCTATTTGGTTCTCATGGCTTGCGCCGTCTTTCTTTGTAACTACACCGGTTTCGTCGTAAGGCCAGGGTAATTTATGGCCCGTGAAGTTCAGCACTCCTGCTTCCGATGGGGAACTCAAGCTGATATAGGCTTTGGTATTCGCATCGATGAAATCATCAGGAATAGAGGCAAGCAATTTTATATATTCGTCAGTGGTAACCAGACTAGGAGCAACAGCTTGCCATTCAACATCATTTCGACGAGCCAAGA
This sequence comes from Anaerolineae bacterium, assembly GCA_018432315.1. Lineage (GTDB taxonomy): Bacteria > Chloroflexota > Anaerolineae > Aggregatilineales > Aggregatilineaceae > LM3-B42. The sequence goes on along the minus strand of JAHDLB010000050.1, from coordinate 14,150 downwards.
TTGCTATGAATCGGTTATCAGGAAGATGCTGTCCAGCTATTTGATCAAATGGCTCTGCAATTGCATAAGCGAATTCAGCACCAATATGCCTCTCAGTAATAATGATATTTTCATTCGGGGAATTAACCTGAATATAAAGGCTAAGGGCATCATCAAGGGCTTCTTCAGGGCTGGAGCCAGTTCCTACATGGGGAATCATTGTAAGGGTTGCTGTCGGGGTAACAGTAAACGGAATTGAAGTGTTTTGATCCGTGAGCGAGGGCGTCGACAACAGAGAGGTATCACCTTCAATGCGAACAACCCCAGAATTGACCGTCAAGAAATACCCCAGTCCTGCCTCCACCGCCGCCACACCCGCCACGTGGGGCGCGGCGAAGGACGTCCCGCTCGCCAGCCCGTAGCCGCCGTCGCGGTTCGTCGTCAGGATGTCGCGCCCCGGCGCCAGCAGGTCGATCTCCGGGCCGTAGCTGCTGAACCCGCTGCGCTCCAGCGACGGATCGACCGAGCCTACAGCGATCACCGGCTCGTAGGCGGCGGGATACAGCACGCCCAGTTGGCCCGTGTTGCCCGCCGCCGCGACGACCATCACGCCATGCAACTCCGCGTAATGCACCGCGTCTTCGAGCGTTTGCGATGGGTACGCCCCGCCGAGGCTCAGGTTGATGATCTGCGCGCCGTGATCCGCCGCGTAGACGATCGCAGCCGCCACGTTCGAGTAGCTGCCCATGCCGGAGGCATCCAGCACGCGCAGCGGCATGACCTGGGCGTTGGGCGCGACGCCGACGATGCCGATGCCGTTGTTCGGCTGCGCGGCGATCACGCCGGCCACCGAGCAGCCGTGGCCGAACTCGTCCTGTGGGATCGCATCTTGTTCGAGGAAATCCCAGCCGGGCAGAATGCGCCCTGCCAGGTCGGGATGCTCCGCGCAGATGCCGCTGTCGATGACCGCGACCGTGACCTGTGGGGCATCGGCGGGCAGCGCCTCCCACGCTTCGGGAGCGCCGATCACCGGCAGCGCCCACTGCTCGAAGTACAGCGGGTCGTTGTACGGCCCGGTCAGCGGATCGTCCAGCGCGGTCACGACGTAATCCGGCTCGCTGGCGCGCACTGCCGGCGATTCCGGGAGCGACACCGCGGCCTGCTCATCCGTCACGGTCACGACCACAGCATCGAGCGCGTCAATCTGCTGTGCCGCCTGTCCCCCGATAGACTCGATGTAAGCTGTTCGCTCGGCCTGGGACGTGCCCGGCTCGAAGCGGATCACGACCTGGCTGGGAATGGCCTGCTGAGGTGGCTGGATCGCCACCGGCTCGACCAGAACCGGGGCCGGCGCGGACGTCGCGTTTGCTTCGGAGGGAACCGGTGTCGCCGAGGCAGGAGGCGCCACGTAGACTGACGTGGGTTCCAGCCGGATGACCGGGCGCGCGGTCGCTGTAGAAGAAGCCACCGGAACCTGTTCCGGCGCTGGTGCGTCCGGTGTGGTAATGAGCGAGGGCGCCATGTTGGCCGCAATAGCCTGGGCCGAATTTGTCGACTCGAGCGGTGTATCCTCGCCAGGAGACGGTGCGTTTTCGGTGGATCTGTCATGCGTGGGAGCGGCAGCACTGTCCGTAGCTGTTCCCACCTCACTGCTTTGCGAGGGGCCAGCAGACCGCCACAACAAAACTATCGCCAACGCGGCGATAGCCAACAAAACACCAACAGCAATACGCAGCGTATTGCGACGATATATCATTTTGGCCCCCCCAGGAGAAGCACCCCAGCCCTATGTCAAAAAGCATCACTATTTTTACGGAAAAACAGAGAGCGAATACAGCTATCCATAAAGCATGATGCTTGGTAAAATGATGAGCCTTGTAAGTATATTTAATCATCTATGCTGCCTTTAGTTTGTGAAGTTTTCGTGAAAACCTGCACATGCCTCATGAGCTTCCGCAGTTGACTTATCTCCATGGTCGCGTGTGGCTGATTCCCAAGCAGCGCCGCAATATGAAAGGCAACACTAACGCCGCGGTGTCTACCAAAAGGACATTACCGCCGAGTTGGGGGTGCATCCACGCACGGTCAGCCGCGCCCTGAAGCGTGGCGGGGCGCCAGAGCGCACACGGGACAAGAGGGGGAGCAAGCGGGATGTAACATGCAACCGGTGCCAGCGATTGGGAGAATCACAGCCAAAGGGTGCGCGCGAGCGCAGTATGTGCGCTGGCGTGAAGCGATGAGTATCACCCTGCTGGGGCGGCTGTCGGGGTGAAGATCTGCGATCCGTTTCTTGGTTCCTGCAAAGACCACACTTTCCAATAGCTTGATGCGACCCCGACGTATGCCACTCTTTTGATACTGATATGTTTGATTGACGGATTCCGCCTTTCGTGGACAATATCCTCGCGTGTCTTCAGACCATAACGTTGGTTGAGTTGTAGAAAACGAGATGAACGACGATCACCCCTTACCTAGTCCTGGGCACCTGGTCCAGGTATTAGGCTTTTACAATCGAACCGTCCGTGTCCCCCGGACGTCCGGTCGCTTGCCGCTGTTGTTCTGACATGCCCCCGAGACCTCCGAAGGCGCGGCTTGTGCATCGGAGGTTGATATGGAAACCCCCATCCTGGACGGCGTCTTGGCTCGTGGGCGCGCCGCGCTGGAACGCGACGACCAGGAAGCCGCTGAGATTGCCGCCAACCTGCCTGCGGCTACCCTGGGTGCGCATCGTCGAGGAGATGGAGCCTGACAGGACCGCTGGCTTACGGGGAGTATCAACCTGGCGCAGACCCAGACTGTGTTGGCCGGCCTCCACATTTACTTCACTGTCGCTCGTTCTGTGATAGGCCCTGCAGCGACCTAGCCATAAGGAGCTCCATCATGCCAATCGAAGTGAAGATCATCGCGAACCGGTTGTTGGGCAAAGCATGGTCGGATTCAGAGAATCAGGTGGCTCAATATCTGAATGATGGCTGGAAAGTGATCGGATTCTCGACTGCGCGCGATATGGAATACGGCGATATTGTCTACGTGATGTTGCAGCGCGATGCGCCCGATCCGCAATCCACTGCCAGGCCAGAGATTCAACGGCCAGTCACCGGTGACTAGGTTCGTGACCGAGAGGTGAACATCGCATGCTGAATCTTTTCTCCGGCATCTTCAAGACCCAACAGCCTGCCCAACGTACCTTCGGTTGGGCAGATGGGATTGTACTCGCGCTGGTCGTGGTTGTGATTTACGCCGGCGTGCGGCTGGCAATTGATACCCCGGCAGAAATCGAGGGACCCTCGATCTCCCTGGCCCCCGAAGTGCTGCCGTATTACGCGGTCCGCTCGGTGGGACGGATGGCGGCGGCTTACGTGCTGTCGCTGGGATTCGCGTTGGTGTACGGGCGGGTGGCCGCCTATCACCATTGGGCCGAACAGGTGCTCATGCCCCTGCTGGACGTGCTGCAAAGCGTGCCCATCCTGTCGTTCCTGCCGGTCGTTCTGCTCAGCCTGAGCGCCGTGCTCCCCCAGGGTGTGGCTGCCGAGGTCGCATCGATTGTCCTGATCTTTACCAGCCAGGTCTGGAACCTGGTGTTTGTCTGGTACCAGTCGCTGACGACGATTCCCGGTGAGCTGAACGAAGCCGCGACCACCTTCCGTTTCAGCACCTGGATGCGCTTCCGGACGCTGGAGCTGCCGTTTGCCGCCATTGGCCTGCTGTGGAACAGCATGATGAGCTGGGCTGGGGGCTGGTTTTTCCTGATGGCCGCCGAGATTTTCACCGTCGGTGAGAAAGACTTCCGCCTGTTGGGGTTGGGCGCGTACCTGCAAGAAGCCGCCAATCAGGAAGATTATCGCGCGATTGGAATGGGTATCGCGGCGTTGGTGCTGGTGATCGTGCTGCTGGACCAGTTGGTCTGGCGGCCTCTGCTGGCCTGGGCCGATCGCTTCAAGCTGGAGATGACCGAGAGCGACAATCCGCCCACCTCGTGGTTCTATGACGTGCTGCGCGCGGCGCATATCACCAACTGGCTGGATGGGCGCGTGCGCCAGCCGCTCATGCGGGGACTGGACGCGCTGTTGGTCCGTACTCCCCAAACCAGTGTTACACGCAATGGCACAAACGGGCGGCAGCGCCGCCCCTGGTTCGCCTATCTCGTCCTGGCGGCGGTGGGCTTGGGGCTGGTGTACGGGGTAGCGCAGACCGGGCAGATGCTGGCGGAAGTCCCCGCAGCCCAGTGGAGCAACATCGCGACAGGTGTGGCAGCAACGCTGCTGCGGGTGATGATCGCCCTGGTAATCGCCCTCGCCTGGACGATCCCGGTCGGGGTGCTCATCGGGACCAACCCGCGTATTGCGGCGGTATTGCAGCCGGTGGTGCAGATCACGGCGTCGATTCCGGCCACCGCGTTGTTTCCCGTGCTGCTGCTGGTCGTCCTGCAACTGCCCGCCGGGTTGAATATCGCCGCGGTAGTGTTGATGCTGATGGGCACGCAGTGGTATTTGCTGTTTAACATCATTGCCGGGGCGACGGCGATCCCTCAAGAACTGAAGTTCACCAGTACGCTGCTCAGGCTGAATCGATGGGAACGCTGGCGCACGCTTCTCTTGCCCGCCCTGTTTCCGTACATCATCACCGGGGCGATCACGGCCAGCGGCGGTGCGTGGAACGCCAGCATCGTGGCCGAGTATTTCCAACTGGGCGGCAAAACTCACCAGGTGACCGGGGTCGGTGCACTGATCGCTGATGCCACCGCCGAAGGTGATTTTCACCTGCTGCTGGCGGCGACGTTGAGCATGATTTTGACCGTTGTGTTGATCAATCGCCTGTTCTGGCGGCGGCTGTACCGCCGGGCCGAAGAACAGTATCGAATGGAGTAAACGATGACCGGACATCTGTTGGAACTCAAGGGCATCACGCAGAAATACGGGCGCGGCGAGCGCCGTTTTACGGCGGTTGAAAATGTGAACCTGGCGATTGACGAGGGCGAGTTTGTGGCGCTGATTGGCCCTTCCGGGTGTGGCAAGAGCACCCTGCTGCGCATTGTCACCGGGCTGAATCAACCGGTAGAAGGCCAGGTGCTGTATCGCGGCGAGCTGCTAGACGGAGTCAATCCGCACGCCACCATCGTTTTTCAGACTTTTGCTCTGTTTCCCTGGTTGACGGTGCAGCAGAACGTCGAGGTTGCTCTCAAAGCGCGCGGGATGCCGCCGAATCTGCGGACGGTACGCTCCATCGATTTGCTGGACATGGTTGGACTGGATGGATTTGAAACGGCGTTTCCGCGCGAGCTGTCGGGCGGGATGCGGCAGAAGGTCGGCTTTGCGCGGGCGATGGCGGTAGAGCCGGAGTTATTATGTCTGGACGAAGCGTTTTCGGCCCTGGATGTCCTCAGCGCCGAGTCGCTGCGCGGTGAGCTGCTCGAATTGTGGACTGGTGGGGCGATTCCGACCAAAGCGATCCTGATGGTCACGCACAACATCGAGGAAGCGGTCTTGATGGCCGACCGCGTGGTGGTGATGGACAAGCAGCCGGGGCGGGTGATCGCCGACCAGAAGATCCCGCTGGCTCACCCGCGCCAGCGCAAATCGCCCGAATTCCTGGACGTGCTGGATCGTGTCTACGCGCTGCTGGCCGGCCAGACTCAGCCGGAGCATATTGAGTTGGGAACCGCGCCAGGCGAAGCCGGACGCACGCGCGCGCTGCCGGATATCTCGGTGGGTGAACTGGCCGGGCTGCTGGAATTCCTGGACGAGACGCCCAACGACCGGATCGACGTCTACCGGCTGGAACAGGAACTCAATCTGGGGGCGACCGAGGTGCTGCAACTGACCGAAGCAGCGGAGCTGTTGGGTTTTGCGACGATTGCCAAAGGCGACATCACCCTCACGCCGTTGGGCGAAACCTTCGCCGAAGCTCGCATTCTCGCGCGCAAGGAAATCTTCGCCACGCGCATCCGGCGGCTGCCGATGTTTAGATGGGTGCTCGCCATGCTGGATGCTGCCGACAAAGCGCAATTGGACCGGGATGTGCTCCGGCTGGCGTTGGAGCTCGAGTTCTCGCCGGAAGATGCCGCGCGCCAGGTGGACCTGGCTATCGACTGGGGGCGGTATGCCGAACTGCTGGCCTATGACGACAACACGGAGACGCTCTATCGCGAGACGGCAGAAACCGTCGCCGGATAGCTCCTGGGGAGGGCTCAGCCGCCCTGAAAACGTCGGCAGCGGGCTGGTAAGCGTTTAGTTATCTTTGACGTCTCGCGCCAAAAGTGCGAAAATGGGTGTGAGAGACAGATAGCGATGAGGCTCGCTCGAGCCGGACTTTTCCGGCCAAAGCGTCCTTGACACGGGACTAATAGCCTCTACCTGCACAAAGATCGTGCGCGGGTAGAGGCTTTTTGTTGGCTTGTATGCATTGGTGAGATGCAAAGTGTGGATGATGAGGCTGTGCTGATGGTCACACCGGTTTCCTATTTTGATCTGATCGACATTTTTTCCCAGCCCGGCTGCGCGATCTGCAATCTCTTGCGGCGCAATGTGGACCGTTCGCTGGAGGCGCTGTTGTACGAGTACGTGGGCGATCCAGACTCGCACCAGACCTTTCGCCAGCGACGCGGCCTGTGCAACGAGCACAGCTGGCAGCTTCTCCGTCACCCAGGCAACGCGTTGGCTATCGCTGTGTTGTACGTGACCGCCGTCGATGAGGTGCTGAAGATCGTCGACCAGGGTCCGCTGGGTCTTGATCCGCAATCGGGGATGGGGCGACTGCTGGGCGGCGCGGGAAGGCCGAACACGTCGGCGCTGGCGGACCGCCTGGAACCTGTGGAACAATGCCCCATCTGCGCCCAGTTGACCGCTTCAGAAGCACAGTACATCCAGGTTTTCTGTCAACATCTGGAGGACGACAAGCTCAGCGAGGCCTATCGGGCATCTGGCGGGTTGTGCCTGCCCCATTTTCGCCAGGCGCTGCGGTGTGTCTCCAGCGCGGAGCATGCGGAAATCCTGCTGTCGATCCAGACAACCATCTGGAAGAAGCTGTACGCGCAGCTTCAGGAATTTCGTGATAAGCACGACTACCGGCGGAGCGAGGAGAAGATGGGGGAAGAAGGGGATAGCTGGCGTCGCGCAGTGGCGCGCCTGGCCGGAGAGGAAGGAGTGTTCGGACTTGACTCGCGATCTTCTTAACCCACACCAGCGTAAGGCGCTGGCGATTACGCTGCGGCACGTCGAAAAAACGCTGCGTGGGATTCTGCACGACCTGGTGAACGAAGAGGAAGCGATCCTGTACCGATCCGTGATCACGCTGCCAGAAGACAAACGCCCCCAAGTGCGACAGCTAGTCGAGACCGCATTACAGCAAATCGCCGTGCTGGCCCAGATGTTTGATCTCCCGCCAGAAGTGATTGACAACACCGCCATGCTGCGCGGGCCGCTGGCCATGCTGCGTAGCGATCTGCACGACATGCACGCGCAGAAACTGAAAGGGTTCGGCGATGTCGATCCGGACCTGGCCCAAGAACTCGATCCGGTCATCGACGATCTGATCGCGTTGTTGAACGACATTACACGCATAGCACGAGCATGATTCCGGCAGCGGGACAGGGGCGGGCGTTGGACGCGCCACCTCCTGCCCTGCTGCGCACTCAAGGCGATGGATGAGTATTGGGAGTTTCACCATGACCGGTTCGGTGTCGCCATTAGAGCCACTACCTCAGAGCGACGATCCTGAATTCCGCTCGTTCACCCAGGACTTCGAAGACCAGTTCTTCAATGGAGAAGAGCAGGTCAAGGCCGAGGTCGTGCTCATGCGCGAGACGTGGGATGAGCTTCTGAAAATTATCGAGGTGCACGAGTGGAAGCAAAACGAGGGCCTGGTTATCTTGCTCACGACTGGGATGGCTTATCTGAGGGCAGAACGCGCGTTGCACGTGCCGCAGACTGTTTCCGGATTATCGGAAACCGAGGTCCAGAAGTTGCTCGACCGGTTGATGGTTATCGAAGCCCGCTATGCCTCCATCAAAAACTTCGCGTTCGATGTCATGCGCGATCACCGTATCCTTGAGATCAAATTCGCGCCGATCGAACAGGAGTACCGGTCTTTCAAGGGGATGGTGTGGACCCTTCGAAAGGAAAACGAGCGTCTGAGACGCGCCCTTCAGGCAAGGGTGCCGGCGGCGGATGAACCTCCCGCGCCCCGGCAGCGCCGTTTCTGGCAGCGCTTGTGGGGGGTGCTGCGGAGTCGGTCCGACAACGCTTAGGAAATTTGCTGGATTGGATCGTTGGAGATAGAGATCGCTGAGCATGGATACCCCGATCGAGCACGGAACGTCTTGGATCAGCCGCGATGTCATTGGCCTGGCGTTGAACCGGTTCCTGTCTGATTTTGGTCACGAAGCGGGAACGGCTATTCTGCCGCTGTTTCTGGCGGTCATTGGCGCGCCAGCGGTCGCACTCGGCGCCATTGAAGCGGTCTCGGACGGCCTGTCGAGTTTTTCTAAGCTGTTTGGCGGTTGGCTGGGGGATCGGGTTCGGAGGCGCCGGCCCTGGGCCGCGTTGGGTTACGCGGTAACGGGCGTCTCCACCGGGATGTATGCCTTAGCCAGCGCCTGGCCTGCCATCCTTGCGACACGCGCAGTCGGTTGGGCCGGGCGGGGTTTTCGGTCTCCGCTGCACGACGCGATGTTGACCGACGTGGTTCCGCCAGGCGCACGAGGGCGCGCTTTTGGCCTGGACGAGGCGGCGGACACGGCGGGCGCGATCGCTGGACCATTAGCTGCCCTGGCAATCGTTGGCGCCGTATCGCAATCTCATTCGTCGCTCGCCGCCTATCGCCTGACATTTGTGCTGGCGGCCATTCCGGGGCTCTTGTCCGCAGCCTGCATCTTGTTGCTGGTGCGCGAAAACACCACGCGCGCCGTGAATATGCGCTCGTTTCGCGGCTCGCTGGCTGCATTGCCGGCCCCTTTTCGGCGCTACCTGTTGGGGATCGGTATTTTCGGCGCGGGCGATTTCTCGCACACGCTGCTCATTTTGTACGCAGCACAGACGTTGGCAGCCGGGCGAACTCAACACCAGGCGGACTCAATCGTCATTCAACTGTATGCGTTTCACAATGTCCTGTATGCCGCTGGAGCCTATCCGGTGGGCGCGCTGGCCGACCGCATAGGCAAGCGCGGGCTGCTCGTCGGCGCCTACGTTCTGGCCGTTGTCATGAATGCGCTTCTGATCGGAACCCCGTCATCCGTCGTGTCACTTGCCATCATTTTCGCCATTGGTGGAGCCGTCTACGCGTCACAGCAATCACTGGAGCGCGCCATTGCCGCCGATCTGGTGCCGGTTGAAGTGAGAAGCACGGGGTTTGGCGTGCTGGCGACGGTGAACGGCATCGGGGATTTCGTGTCGAGCCTGGTGGTGGGCGTGCTATGGTCGGCGTTTTCGCCCGCGGCGGGGTTTGCCTACAGCATGGTCATGACCTTACTTGGGGCCGTAATGATGATCGTTGCTCTGAGCTCGTACAGGAACTGATCCGGTGGCGCGCGATCTTGTTTCGGTGCAGTTGAGAGCGGCGCTCAAGCAGCCCGGATGCCCGATCTGCCACCTGAGGTCCGCCAGTGAGTTGCGTTATATTCACTCGCTGCTATGGGAGTCCGTGAATGATCCCTTGACACGGGGGTACTTCATTGGATCGTTGGGATACTGCCGCGAGCATACCTGGCAGATGGGCCTGTTGGAAAACGACCGATTCGGCAGCCCGTTGGGCAACAGCATCATGTACGAGCACCTCTGCCGCGTAGTTCGCCAGCAGTTGGGTGCTTATGCTCATCGAATGGGTTGGGCACGCCGTCCCTGGTGGCGGCGGTGGCTGCATCTGATCTGGCCCTGGCCGGTTCAGCGGCTGGCAGCGCGCGAGCTGCGGCCCAAGGCTCGCTGCCGCGTGTGCCAGATCGGAGATCGGGCGGAACAGACCCATCTCAGAGGGCTGTTGCAGGCGGTATCCGGCTCAGACAGCGAGCTGCGTGAATGGTATGCGGCCTCGGATGGCCTGTGTTTGCCTCACCTCCGTCAGGGACTGAACGCTGCGGACCGGAATGTCGAAGATGGCGCGCGGTTCCTCGTCGAGACGGCGTTACGGCAGTTGGGCAGCTTGCAGCATGAACTGAGTGAATTCGAGCGCAAAAATGCCTGGGACAACCGGCATGAGGCGAAGACTGAGGCAGAGAACACGGCCTGGCTGCGGGCGCTCGCGTTTTTCGGTGGCATGAATGGAAAGGTCTCGGAATAATGATCGAAGATTTCCGCAGCCAGTTTTTCTCGAATACTGAGCCTCACACGCTGACGCTCACGATTACAAGCGATGATTGGGCGACGCTGTCACAGATCATCGAGGAGAACGAGTGGGAGCATGACGAAGGTCTGCGTTTCATTCTGGCAGCGGGCGGCGCTTATGTCCAGATGAGTAGCGGGAGCGACACTTCCGATGGATCGAGCGCTGATCGCACAGGCGACGTGCAGCAATACCAGCGCGAGGTGATCGATATGCGGTCCCAACTGGCGGTCATGAAATATCGTGCCTTCCAGTTCATGCAGGCGGTGCACCTCCTGGAATTGAAGTTAAACGCCTGTGAGGCAGAGAAAGCGCTCTTGCAGCAGGCCAATGAGCGGTTGCGGCAGCAGTTGTCGGACCAGCAGTCTTGATGGCGTGTGACGCAGGCATCCAGCCTGCGATAATTGTTTCCATTTCATCTTGAGAAGATGACCGTCATGCTAACAATCACATCGGTGACAGGCAGGTGGTTGGGATCAACGCGGGGCAGATCAAGACCTGCGCGATCGGACCGCATCACAACACACGACCAACTCCTCCGTATCGAAGAAGAGCTTGGCGGTGCGGTTCGTTATGCAGGCTGGAGTGCGTTCGCGCGTCTGAAGCGGTAGGCATCTCTGCCGCCCGATGGAAATGTCGGGCGGCAGTCTCTCCCGGACGGCGTGTAGCATATCATATAGGAAAAGGCGGCTGAGTGAGGATTCGTGTGGAAAACTTCCTGCTAATTGGAATAGGCGGCTTCATTGGGGCCAACATGCGATATTGGGTAGCGGGCTGGATCGCCGACCGGTGGGGTCAGACGTTTCCGTGGGGCACATTCGTGGTCAACGCCAGCGGGTCCCTGCTGCTCGGCGTGTTCATCGGGTGGTCGCTGCAGCAAATCACGCTCGATCCCCGCGTGCGGATGCTGGTCGTTGTGGGCTTTTTTGGCGCCTACACGACCTTCTCCACCTTCGCCAACGAGAGCGCGCTGCTCTATGAATCTGGCGACATCGTAGGCATGCTCGGTAACATCCTGGGCACCAACCTGGTGTGCGTGCTCGGAGCGCTTGCAGGGCTGGCAATTGGAAGACAGCTTTAACCAGGAGGGCGTATTAGCTATGTCCAGTTTAGGTAAACGGCTGGTGATCTACGTGGGCGAGAGCGACTCGTGGCGCGGACGGTCGCTCTACACAAGTATTCTGGAAACGCTGCGCAAGGGCGGCATCGCCGGGGCGACTGTGGTACGCGGACATGCCGGGTTTGGCGCACACAGTCTCATCCACACATGGCGAATCGAGCGACTCTCGATGGATCTGCCAATTACGATCACGGTGGTTGATACGCCCGAGAACATCGATAAGGCGCTGGCCCTGGTCAAGCCGATGGTGCGCGAGGGCTTGATCACCGTCGAGGATGTGGAGATCGTGAAATACACTCACCGGTACCTGCATCCACTGCCCGCCGATTTGCCAGTGTCCAGCATCATGACCCGCGACGTGACCGCGGTGACTCCTGACACGCCAGCCAGGCGCCTCATCGAGCTGCTGCTGCACCAACTCTTCAAGGCGGTGCCGGTCATCGACGACGAGCGGCACGTGATCGGCATCATTACCGAGGATGACCTGCTGGAAAAGGCCAAGATGCCCGCCCGCCTGACCGTCGCCGGGCGGCTGGAGCAGGACGATCTCCGCGAATTTCTGGCCCAGATTCGCCACGAAAAGACCGCCCAACACATCATGACGCAGCCGGTCTCTACGGTGGGCGCAGACGATGCGCTGGGGCATGTGGCCCAGTTGATGGTAGAGCGCGGCTTCACGCGATTCCCGGTGGTGGATGCCGAAAGGCGATTGGTTGGCATGGTGAGCCGCCTGGATATCCTGCGCGCGGTGGCCGGTGACGGCCAGCGAGAACAGGAACCGGCGGCGGCTCCCAGGCAGGGACAGACCCTGGGCGAGATCATGGTGCGGGTGATTCCGTCCGTGTATATCAACGACGACCTGGTGGATGTGCTTCAGCAAATGCTGAAGACCAACAACACCTACGTGGTCGTCCTGGATGAGCAGAGGCGGCCAGCCGGCATCATCACGGAGGGCGATCTGGTCGAGCGCGTGACTCCAGGCGTGCGGCGCAGCCTGCTGCGCACCATTGCCGAGCGAGTGCTAGGCACGGGACTGGTGCGCGGCCATGCCCTGGCGCGCGATGTCATGTCCGAGGAGGTGCTCACCGGTCCTCAAGAAATGACCGTCCCCGACGCCATCACGCTCATGCTGCGCGAGGGACGGAAGCGGATCGTCGTGGTGGATGAGGCCAAACACCCAATCGGCATCGTGGACCGCCATGCGCTGTTGGCGGCCAGCCTCGGAACGTGAGCCACCGGCGCCTTCCCAATAGGAACGATGGCACGGTTGGCGTGCGTGATCGTATCGTGGGGAAACGTCATACGTAAATTGTGGAGGTGTCCCATGCGCCGGACTCGCGATCGGTTTCCTGAAATAGTCGGCTCGGTCAGTGAACTGCCAGCGCTCGTTGCCGGAAGCATCCCGCAGTCTCAGCCCGTTGACGCTATCCGGGTGATCATCAGGATCCCCCCGGGAGCATATCCGGTGCGGCGCGCTATGTGGGGGATCGAACTACCGTTTGGCTGGCGCCAGACGCCAGAGCGGTTTCTGGCCTTTGGCGAGCGCGTGGTTACTGTACTGGAAGCGGAGGAGGGCGCGGTAACCGCGATGACGTCGGCCCCGTTGGCGGCGCTGTTCGACATTCATCTCTTCCAAGAACTGCTGTACTCCTGGGTCGAGTTCGTCTGGGGAGGCCAGGACAGCGTAGACACGATCAAGGTCGAGTACAATTCGGTTGGCAGTTGGCTGATCTGGCGGGGCATTACCTGCATCCGGGAGTCATTCCCCTGCCAGCCACTGCCGGAGCCCGAGTCGCCGTCCGATATCGACCTGACCGAGTTTCCCTTCAAATTCAAGAGCTACCTGCGCAGCAGTTTGATAACCGGTGAACGGCTGGTTGCCGCCGTGTACCAGCCCGCCATCCGGCCCGCAACCAGGCGCTGGCGTCGCTTCATCTCGCCCAACCGGGTGATAGCGGTCACGGACCGGAACATCCTCGTGATCGAGGATCAGCGTAACCGCTTCTTGCGGCGCGACCGGGCGGACGCGGACTACGCGATTGTGCGGCATTTTTTCCCGCTTGACCGTCTCCAGCAGGCCGCCGTCGAGCCAGGACCCGACGCCGATCAGATACGGTTAGGCTTTGGACACGGCGCCGTCATCCATGACATGATACTGCCAGTTGCACTGCCACGCGCGCAGCGGCTCTGCGACGTATTGTGCGCTCGCGCCTGAAAAGGGGCAAAAGCCGAATATTCAGGCAAGGTCGATTTGGTCGCCGCATCGAAGGGACCAGGATGGTTTATCCCTGTGATTGCCGCGCGGCGCGCTCCAGGTTCAGCGCCAGCAGGCGGCGGAGAATCGCCTCCTCGTCGGCCAGCACGTCGTACTCCCAGCCGTAGGCATCGCACACCGCTTCGTCCAGCGGCTGACATCCAACCAGCTCGACGACGTGAGCAAGGTATGCCTTACCACGATCCAGCACCTGTACGCGATGCTCCGGAGCGACGGGGAAATCGACACAGAAGCCGACGAAGTCTCCATGTGGGAGGACGAACAGGCCACGACCGGAGATCCGCGTGTCGATGAATTCGCGCTGGTGGGCCCAGGTGAAGAGTGAGCGAAAAAACGCCCCGCTCCGCCCCCCGTCCCACACACGCAAAAGCCCCAGCCGAATTCGACTGGGGCCTTCGTTCAGGTAGCGGGGGCAGGATTCGAACCTGCGACCTCCGGGTTATGAGCCCGACGAGCTGCCACTGC